>CAZPOR010000025.1:0-3034 GCA_964588325.1 uncultured Desulfurivibrio sp. | reverse complement strand
GGCCACATAAGAAAGGGCACCCTATGTCCCTTGTCCCGCCGCAGGCGGGATGCCCGGAGTTTATGCCCCGTATGGGGTACTCCTCGATGCTGCCGGGGCTTTGCAAACTCGGCTTTCGCCTCAGACAGTGCACAGCCCTTTTTCGGCAGCCCCTCCGGTGCTCGGCTGGGTGACAATGGGGTTTAACCGCAACAAAAACAGAAACGTGGGCACCCTTTGGGCTGCCCACGTTTCTGTTTCAACTCCGCTTTTCACACTTTTTGGGCTGCAGCTTGACGTAGACGAAGATGAGCAGGGCGGAAAGGATCAGCACCCCGATAATGGCCTGGTGCGAGTATTTCATGATCAGCTCCTGATTGCTGCCGATGAAATAGCCGATCCAGGTGAGGACCGTCACCCAGATCCCCGCGCCGAGCAGGGTGTAGAGGGAAAACTTCAGGTGGTTCATCCCGGCCAGCCCGGCCGGAAGCGAAATGAGGTGGCGGACCACCGGCAGGAGGCGGCCGATGAAGGTCGAGATCTCGCCGTGCTTGAGGAAGAAACACTCGACCTTGGCAAACTTCTCCTCGGTGATCCAGACATACTTTCCGTATTTCAAAAGAAGCGGCCTGCCCAGATAATGGGAGGCGAAGTAATTGAGATACGCGCCGAAGAGGCTGCCGAAAGTGCCGCAGAGAATAACGGTCAGCATGTCCATTTTCCCTGCCTGCACAAGATACCCGGCCGGGGGCATGACCAGTTCGCTGGGCACCGGGATCACCGAACTCTCCATGGCCATCAAAATAAAAATCCCCGGATACCCCATGGCCCCGATACTCTCCACGAGCCAGTTGATCAGATTGTGCATGTGCCGCTCCCTGCCCTGTTAATGGAGCAAGATTTTATCCGCTTTCACGAAAAAAGACGACCAATAAGGCAGCGGGAAAACCCGAAAAAGACCGGAGGTGCGCACAACAGCTTTCTTTCACATCACGGATGCGCGCCCAGCTCGGCCGGCGGTTCGGAAACAAAAAAGGAAGGGGAGCAGTATTCGCAGGCGGACTCGTCGTCTTTCTTGCCGATAAGTTTCCAGGATTTCAGCAAAATAAGCTCTGCATGCGCTTTTTTGCAATGCTCGCAGACCCACAGTTCTTTGCCGTCTTTCATCTGATATCTAAAACGTTTCATCTCTGCCTCGTATTCTTGTATAGATTTTCCCCTGAACCGGCATGATAACAGGAATTGCGCTGATAGCCAACGGGCTTTTCGCTCAGCGCCGATCATATTTTCGCCTCCGGGTTGTCCAAAAAAACGCGCTTCGTTTCCGTGCTTGACAGCAGCGCCTAAACATTTTATCATCTGAGCAACTGCTCATACACAAAGAGAGGCCTCCATGCCGATTGACCGCTGCCAATGCCGCATTGTCCACGAACAGCAGGTGGAAAAAGCCCGGAAGACCGCCCTGCCTCCGGCCGAGATTGATAAGCTCGCTCAATTCTTCAAGGCATGTGCCGACCCGACCAGGCTGAGGATTCTGTTGGCCTTGCACCAGGAAGAGATGTGCGTCTGCGATCTGGCCGCCTTTCTCGGAGTAAGCGAATCGGCGGTAAGCCACCAGTTGCGGCTGCTTCGGCAGATGGCCCTGGTGGCCAACCGGCGCGAAGGGCCGGTGCTCTATTACCGGCTCACCGACGCACATGTCAGCCAGCTTGTCCTCGTGGCGCTGGATCACATCAGGGAGTAACCCATGCACCTTTTGTACGACATTTTCGCCGAATCCTGGGATCTCCTCCAGGACGCCGCCCCCTACATCCTGTTCGGCATCCTGGTCGGCGGCCTGCTCAAGGTCTTTCTTTCCCCCGCCTATGTGGCCCGCCACCTGGGGCAAGGCCGCTACAGCTCGGTGTTCAAGGCGGCCCTGTTCGGGGTTCCCCTGCCTCTGTGCTCCTGCGGGGTGCTGCCCGCGGCGGCAGCCCTGAAAAAACAGGGGGCCAACAACGGCGCCACCACCGCCTTTCTCATCTCCACCCCGGAGTCGGGTATTGACTCCATCAGCGTCAGCTATGCCCTGCTCGATCCGATCATGACCGCAGCCCGCCCCGTGGCCGCCTTTGTCTCTGCCCTCATTGCCGGGTCCATTGAAAACACCTTCAACCCGCCCAGACCCCAGTTGGCCATGGCCGCAGATCCTTCCTGCGCGGTGGACGGCTGTTGCAGCGGGGTGGACTGCCCGCCTGCGGAACACGCCAATCACCACACCCTGCGTGAAAAAATCCGGGCTGGGATGCGCTACGCCTTTGGCGAGCTCTGGGGGGATCTGGCCGGCTGGTTTTTCATCGGCCTGCTGCTGGCCGGCCTGATCTCCGCCCTGGTGCCGGACGACCTGATCACCGCCTATCTTGGCGGCGGGCTTGCGGCCATGTTCCTGATGCTGGTCTTCGGCATCCCGCTGTATATCTGCGCCACCGCCTCCACCCCCATTGCCGCCGCCATGATCCTCAAGGGCGTCAGCCCCGGCGCCGCCCTGGTCTTCATGCTGGTGGGACCAGCCACCAACATGGCGACCATCTCGGTGCTGGTGGGGCTGCTGGGACGCCGCGCCACCGGAGTATATTTGACCTGCATCGCAATAACCGCCGTGCTTTTCGGCTTGGCCCTTGATGCACTCTACGCGGCCCTGGGCATCTCCGCCAAGGCCATGGTCGGGCAGGCGGGCGAACTTGTGCCCTATCCGGCCCAATTGGCTGCGGCCCTGTTGATTCTGGCGTTGTCAATCAAGCCGATGTATAGAATGATTCAGGGCTGGTTGAAGAAAGGTGCGGGTGGGTCGGACAGCGGCTGCGGCTGCGACGGGGGCTGCGGGAGCAAATAAGGGACCGAGGCGACACTCAGAAACTCCCCATTGGCACGCAGCCGAGCACCGCAAAAGCTGCCGAAAAGGGAGGTTGCACTGTTTGAGCGCAGCGAGTTTGCAACATCCCGGCAGCTTTGAGGAGCGCAGGGCATCCCGCCTGCGGCGGGACAAGGGACATAGGGTGCCCTTTCTTATGTGGCC
>CAZPOR010000024.1:0-6944 GCA_964588325.1 uncultured Desulfurivibrio sp. | reverse complement strand
ATATATAGTGGCCAAGCGGTTCCTTCTGTTTCGCCGAACAGGAGGATGAAAAGGGAATCCGGTGCAAATCCGGAACTGTCGCGCAGCGGTAATCAGGAACGAACGTTGTCGGAAACACTGGTCGATTGACCGGGAAGTGACAACCAGTAGGCCCACCAATCGCCTGAAAGTCCGAAGACCTGCCGTGAAACCGCAGCCGAGCCAACAGCGGCTGTCCACCAGATTACTCGTCCCCTCGCGTCAAGGAGAGAGCCATGCCACAAGTCCGTCCGTTGCCCTCTGTCAAATTTTTCACCACCATCAAAAAACGCGATCAGCGTTTGGTTTCGTTCGAGTCGGGCAAAATCACCAATGCTCTGCTCAAAGCCGGCCAGGCCACAGGCGAATTCGGCCTGCCCGAGGCCCGACGGCTGACCATGCACACCCTGGCCATCGCCCAATCCCTCATTGAAGCCGACATTCCCAGTGTCGAGGAAATCCAGGACGTGGTTGAGGAGGTGCTGCTTTCCTCCTCCTTCAAGAAGACCGCCAAGGCCTACATCCTCTACCGGGATCAGCACGCCCGCATCCGGGAGATGGTGACCCAGACGGATCTGGCCCTGATCGACAGCTACCTGCAGCAGCTTGACTGGCAAGTCCAGGAAAACTCCAACATGTCTTATTCCCTGCAGGGGTTGAACAATTTCATTTCCAGTGAGGTCAGCCGGACCTACTGGCTCAACAAGATCTATTCCGCAGAGGTTCGCAGGGCTCACCTGAATGGGGATCTCCATATCCACGACTTGAACCTGTTGTCCGTTTATTGCGTCGGCTGGGATCTAAGAGACCTTCTGCTTTCCGGTTTCACCGGCGCGCCCGGCAAGGCGGAAAGTGCACCGGCCAGGCATTTTCGCAGTGCGCTCGGCCAGATCGTCAACTTCTTCTACACCCTGCAGGGGGAGGCCGCCGGCGCCCAGGCCTTTTCCAGCTTTGACACCCTGCTTGCCCCTTTCATCCGCCACGACCGGCTGACCTACCGGGAGGTCAAACAGGCGCTCCAGGAATTTGTCTTCAATCTCAACGTGCCGACCAGGGTCGGCTTCCAGACACCCTTCACTAACCTGACCATGGATCTCATCCCGTCATCCAGCCTCAAGCAGACGCCGATCGTGATCGGAGGCCGGGAAGAGGAATCGGTCTATGGTGAATACCAGCATGAAATGGACATGCTCAACCGGGCCTTCCTGGAGGTCATGGCCGAAGGCGATGCCCGAGGCAGGGTTTTCACCTTTCCCATTCCGACGTACAACATCACTGCCGAGTTCGACTGGGATCATCCGGGGTTGGAGCCGCTTTGGCGCACCACGGCCCGCTATGGGCTGCCCTATTTCGCCAACTTCATCAATTCCGATCTCCGTCCCGATGATGCCCGCTCCATGTGCTGCCGGCTCCGGCTCGACACCAGAGAACTGGAGAAACGCGGCGGCGGCCTGTTCGGGGCCAACCCGTTGACCGGATCGATCGGCGTGGTCACCATCAACATGGCGGCACTCGGATATCTGGCCGACGACGAGGCCGATTTTTTCAAGCGGTTGGATCGGATGATGCAAATTGCCAAAACCTCGCTGGAAACCAAGCGCAAGGTGCTCGAAACCTTTACCGACAAGGGATTGTATCCGTACATCCGCTTCTATCTCCGCGCCATTCACCAGCGGTTTGACCGCTACTGGGAAAACCATTTTTCGACCATCGGCCTCATCGGCGCCAACGAAGCCTGCCTCAATCTGCTTGGCCAGGACATTGGCACCGAGAAGGGCCGCGCCTTCGCCCTGCGTATCCTTGACCACATGCGCCTGCGGCTGCAAGAGTTTCAGTGTGACACCGGAAACCAGTATAATCTGGAGGCCACGCCTGCGGAAGGAACCGGGCACCGGCTGGCCCGGCTGGACAGCCTCCGTTTTCCCGATATGCGCGCCTCCCTGTATTGTCCAGGGGAGGATGTACCGATCTATGCCAACTCGACCCAGTTACCCGTCAACTATACTGACGATATCTTTGCCGTGCTCGATCATCAGGATGAACTGCAAACCAGATATACCGGCGGCACGGTGGTGCACTGTTTCGTCGGCGAATCCGATATCGATCCGCAAACGATCAAAACCTTTATCAGGACGGTCTGCACCCGCTACCGTCTGCCGTACTTCACCCTGACGCCCACCTTTTCTATCTGCCCCCAACACGGATACCTGGCCGGCGAGCACACTCATTGCCCACACTGTCAGGCGCGAACCGAGATCTATTCCCGGGTGGTGGGATATCTTCGTCCCGTTCAGCACTGGCACGAGGGCAAGCAGGCGGAATTCGCGTCACGGGCAACCTATGACCGTAATTTCTGAACTTGTCATCGGCGGGTATCATCCGGCCAGTTTCATCGATTATCCCGGCCGGGTGGCGGCAGTTGTTTTCTTTCAGGGATGCAATTTTTGCTGTCCGTACTGCCACAACGCCCAATTGATCCCAAGGGAGCGGGCGGAAAGCTATTCGTCTTCAGAGGTTCTCGATCGGCTGGCGCAGCAGCGGGGAAAACTCGGGGGAGTGGTTCTCAGCGGCGGCGAACCCACGCTTCAGCCCGCGCTCCCGAAATTTTGTGTCGAGTTGCAGGCCATGGGCTATCCGGTGAAACTGGACACCAACGGCAGCAATCCCGATCTGCTGGCGACACTGCTGGATCTGGGGCTGGTCAACTATGTGGCCATGGACCTGAAAGCACCCCGGGAGCGTTACCGGGAGGTGGCCGGAGACGAGGTCAATCTCGACGCCGTTCTTCACTCCGTTGACCTGATTGCAGCGGGCAGCGTTGAGCATCATTTCCGGACGACCTTTGACCAATCCTTGCTCACGCAAAAGGATCTGGAACTGATTCAGCAACTGGTGCCCCCGGGGTCTACATATCTTATCCAGACCTGCCGTTGACGAGTGGCCACGTTCGATCCCGACGGTGATGGCGAGAACAACAAAATTGGCAGTCTCGGCGTTAAGGCGTCGCGCGGCAGTTATATCGCCAACCCTCTGCTGCAAGTGGAGTAGTCTCGGAATACCTTGCTGTTGTTTTCCTGCATCGATTCGGTTATTTTTTTGGTAAAGATCCGTTGTACATTTCGCCTATTCTTTGACACCGGAGAAAACGCATGGTCTTGAAAGCTCTGTGTACATTCATCCTTCCCCTCCTGATCCTTTTCACCAGTCTTGCCAGTGTCCAGGCGGCACCATTGAAAGTCATAGCATCAACCACGCAAATTGCCGACTTTGCCCGGCAGGTAGCAGGAGATCGCCTTGAGGTCCGCAGCATTTTGGCGCCAGGGGCCGATCCGCACACCTATCAACCAACGCCCGATGATGTGCAGCTGGTGCTGCGGGCCGATCTCTGCCTGGAAAACGGCCTGCATCTGGAGGGAAAAAACTGGATGGGCACCTTGGCAAAAGACGCCGGCAAGCCCTTGGTGACGGTGACAACCGGTATTCAACCATTAGTTATCGATTCAGGAGGGGAAAAGGTTGCCGATCCCCATGCCTGGTTTTCTGTGCGCAATGCGGCTGTCTACGTCAACAATATCACCAGGGCCTTGAGCGAACTCGATCCGCCAGGGAAAAGCGATTTTGAGGCGCGGGCGACCCTCTATCTGCAGCAGCTGCGCATTTTGGACGATTGGATCAAGAAACAAATCAGTCTCATCCCTGTCCCTCGCCGCATCTTGGTCACCACCCACGATGCGTTCAACTATTTTTGCGCCGAGTACAAACTCAATGCGAGCAATAACTACCTCTCCATCGCCCCGGTCGGCTGGTCGACCGGCGCGGAGGTCGGGGGAGGCATGACCCCTGAACGCAGACGAATGGTGGTCGATTCAATCCGCTCCTCCGGCGCCCCGGCGATCTTTGTGGAGACCAGCATCAATCCCAAGCAGATCCGTGAGATTGCCCAGGAAACCAAGGTCAAGATCGGCGGCGAGCTGTATTCGGACTCCATGGGCGTGGAGCACTCGGCCGGTGAAACCTACATCGGCATGATGCGGGAGAATGTCCTTCTTATCGTTAACGCATTGAAATAAGATCCCTATGCGATTTTTCCTGGTGATCGGCGTTTGGATTGTTCTTGTTGGCGGCGTGTATCTCTACACCGTCCGCCGGGACCAGGCCTCTCCTCCCCGGCCCGCTGCCACGCATATTGCTCCCCTCAAAGATCGAAGCGTCACGTTGGAATTCACCCCGACCTTCAACTTGGAGAAAGACCCTTTTGCGCTGACGACCGAGGAGACGCAATCCCTGCTGGAAATGCGGGTCAACGGGAGCAGGCTGCCTGTAGCGGTGGAGACATCGCAACCCGGCAAGCCTATCCGGGTGGAGGTGGGCGAGCACCTGGTGCAGGGACCGAATGAACTGTTCGTCCAGGCCAGTCCGCCAACTGCGGAAGGCGAACGGGAGTACGGCATCCGCATCAAAATTCTCGAGGGCGCCTCATTGTTGGCGGAAAAGACGGTTTGGGGCGCTCCGGGCGGCCTGGTCAGCGGAACCCTGCTGTTCACCCTTGCCGACAAGGAGGACGCCCATGACCACTGAAGGGAAGTATGCCATTGAAGTGGAGCACCTGACGGTCAGTTATCACTCAAAGCCAGCGCTTCTCGACATATCGGTCAATATCGATCGGGACCAGCTCATCGGCGTGATCGGGCCTAATGGCGCGGGGAAATCGACTCTTATCAAGGCCATTCTCGGTTTTGTCAAACCCGACATCGGCAAGGTCCTGATCAATGGGAAGATAGCGCAAAAGGCCAAGGGCGAGGTGGCCTATGTCCCCCAACGCGGCGCGGTGGACTGGGATTTTCCGGTGACGGTCAAGGAGGTGGCGCTGATGGGGCGGTATCAAAAGATCCCCTGGTATGTCTCGCCCCGGAAAACAGACCATGAAGCCGCCCTGGAGGCGCTGCAGATGGTGCGGATGGAGGACTTTGCCCATAGGCAGATCGGCGAACTCTCCGGGGGGCAGCAGCAACGGGTGTTCATGGCCCGGGCCCTGGCCCAGGGCAGCACCATTCTCCTGCTCGACGAACCCTTTGCCGGCGTGGATGCAGCCACGGAACGGGCCATCCTCGATGTGCTCGAGCGGGCCAAGCAATCGGGAAAAACCCTGGTCGTGGTGCACCACGATCTCTCCACCGCTGCGGAATACTTTGACCAGCTCATTCTCATCAAACAGCGCATGTATGCCTACGGCCCGCCGCACGCGGTGCTCAACGAAGAGCTGCTCAGCCAGGTCTATGAAGGGCGGCTGAGGATTTTCGGCGATATCCTCAAGGAGGGAGCAGCGGCATGATTCTGCACGATCTCTTTGTCGCGCCCTTGATGGAAACCTATTTTCAAAAGGCGCTTTTGGGCGGCTGTATTGTCGCGACGGTGGCGGGGGTTGTCGGTTGCCTGGTGGTCCTGCGGCGGATGGCCTTTTTGGGCGACGCCCTTTCCCATGCGATGATCGCCGGGGTGGCCGGCGGTTACCTGGTGATGAAAATGCTGTTCGGCGAGGAGGCCCATGCTACCGGCATGCTGCTCGGCTCGCTCCTGGCCGCCATCGCCACCGTGGCACTGATCAGCTTTGTTTCCCGCATTTCCAGGGTGAAGGAGGATACAGCCATCGGCATCATGTACACCGGTATCTTTGCCCTGGGAGTGGTGGCGGTTTCCATTTTCCGCCAGTATATCCACATCGACCTGATGCATTTCATCATGGGCGACATCCTCGGGGTGGCGGATCAGGACCTCTGGGTCAGCGCCTTTGTCGCCGCATCGGTGCTCACCGTGCTCATCCTCTTTTTCCGGCATTTTCAAATCGCCACCTTTGATCCGATCATGGCGGCGTCAATAGGGTTGCCGGTTTTGCTCATCGATTATCTGCTCACCACCTGCGTTTCCCTTGTCGTGGTCAGCGCGGTGAGCATGGTCGGGGTCATCCTGGTCGTCGGCCTGCTGATCACCCCGGCCGCAACCGCCTATCTACTCTGCGACCGGCTGGACCGCATGATGGGGCTGGCGGCCCTTTTCGGCGTTACCAGCGTCATCGGAGGGTTGTATCTCTGCGTCTGGCTGGATTCGGCCGGCGGCGGCGCGGTAATGCTGTTCTGCACCCTTCAGTTTCTGGTGGTGCTCTTTGTCGCTCCCAAATACGGTCTGCTTGCCCGCTGGATGCGATTGCGCTACCTCGTTCCCCAACAGGCGGTGGAAGATGTGCTGACCACCATTCTCCGCTACGGCAAGCCGACCCCGCTCGCCATTATCAAGCAGTATGCCGAACAGCCGAAAGGCTTGCACAAGGTTCTGCATTCCATGGCAGAAAACAATTTGATCGTTGTACAGCACAATGTGTTTTCCCTCACCGAACAGGGAAACGCCGAGGCCAATAAAGTCCTGCGGGCCCATCGGCTGTGGGAAACCTATCTCGCAACCATCGGCACCCCTCAGGCCCAGATCCATCCAACGGCCCATCACCTCGAACACATCACCGACGGCAGCACTATTCAGTATTTAGATGAAAAGCTGGGACACCCCAGGCAGGATCCGCACGGAAAAAACATCTAGGCGGCACGACGGTTCGATCGCTCCTGTTGTACCGTAAGAATCAGCCGCGGATACGGCTCCTGCACAGGGTTAGGCAGGAGTTTATCCGCACAGGACAGGCTTTTGTCTTATATTCAATCGATACGCGATCTTGACCCGTAAAACCCTCTCCCGGTAAACCCGTTTCGTAAAGGGGCGGCGGGATTTCTGTTTCAAGCCAGTGCCCATCGCACCTTCCCAGGACAAAGCAGAAATCTCCAGCACTCGGTTGCGATTGCAAGTTCCGCGCCGTTCGACACCCGGCCGGCATCAGCCTTCGGCTTCCTTGGTCGCGGCCTTTCGTCCCGCCCCACCCATCA
>CAZPOR010000023.1:0-8514 GCA_964588325.1 uncultured Desulfurivibrio sp. | reverse complement strand
AGCATGGTATTTCTTTGGTTCGTTTCTTTGGGCAAGCAAAGAAATGAACAGAAGGCGCAAGCGTATTCCTCTCGCTATTGAGATTGATTAATAATCAGACAATCACTTGAAAATCGGCAGCGAAACCCCTTCTCCGGGAACCCCATCGATGGGCAGGGTGATGACAAAAATCGCCCCTTTGCCGCGCACGCTCTTGACCGTGATATCGCCGCCGTGGCGTTTGACAATGCCGTAGCTCACGGACAGCCCCAAGCCGGTGCCTTCCACCGCCGGCTTGGTTGAAAAAAACGGCTCAAAGATCAAGGCCATGTCCTTCTGCCGGATGCCCTTGCCCGTATCCTGGATAAGAACCCGGACATTCTCGCCGCTCACCTCGGTGGTGATGGTGATGGTCCCCCCGGTTTGAGGGATGGCCTCTTCGGCGTTGCCGATCACGTTGAGCAGCACCTGCTTGATCTGGTCCGGCACCGCCTGAATTGTGGGAAGATCCCGGGCAAAACGCCGTTGCACCGTAATGTGTCTGTCGCTGAGCTTCTTTTTGCCGAGCAGCAGCAGCTCCTCGATGATCCGGTGCAGGTCAACCGAGGCGACCTTGCCGGTGGTGGGCCGGTTGAAGTCCTGCAGGGTGCTGATCAGATCCTTGACCCGCGCGCATTCGCCAATGGCCAGATCCAGCATCTCGGCGTCGCCCTTCTCAAGCGGCACCGAGCGCAGCCCCAGCAGAAAATTGCGGATGCCGATGATCGGATTGCCGAATTCATGGGCAATGGAAGCGGCCAGCTTGCCCACCGCGCTGAATTTCTCGGCATGGAGCAACTGCTCGTAGGTGCGGCTCAGTTGGTTGGTCCGTTCCTCGACCCGCGCCTCCAGCGCGTCATTCATCCGCCGCACCTCCGCCTCCATCCGCTTGCGGTCCGTCACGTCCTGCAAGGTCTCGATGGCGCCGATGGTCTCCCCGGCCAGATTCTTGATCGGCGCAGCGGTGAAGAACAGCCACTTGCTCTCATGGCCGAAATCAAAAAAATCCTCCACCTCGTAGGCTCCCTTTACCAGAGATGAGGGCCGGTACTTGCCGGTGTAAAACTTGGCGATATGCGCCTCGCTGACGGCATCCAGCACCAGATCGGCGAGAATGGGCCGTTGATACAGGTAAAAGGCCTTCCACTGGTTCTGGGTGCCAACCATATCCGCGGCAGCCAGCCCGGTCATCACGGCGCAGGCCTTATTCCAGTGGGTAATGGTATGATTTTCATCAATAACAAAGGTGGGGATGGAACTGGCCTGCAGGATCTGCGACAACCGCTCCCCGCTTTCAAGCAGATCCTCCTCGGCCTGCTGCCGTTCGATGATCTCCTGGGCCAGGATGGCGTTGTATTCCTGATAGCTGCTGGTGCGCGAGGCAATCTGCTTCTCCAGGGTGTCATAGGCCCGGCGCAAGTCAGCCTCCCTTCTCCGCTCCACGGTCACATCCCGGATCACCTCGGAAAACCCGGCCAGCCTGCCATTGTGATACACCGGGCTAAAGGAACGCTCAAAGGTGCAGACCCCGCCCTCCGGGCAGGTCCGGCTGAAATCCACGGTGAACTTCTTGCCGGAAAGCGCCCGCTGATACAGGTCGCTGGCCCAGGCCCGCTGGCTGTTGGGCAACACATACTGGTGGCGCGAGCCGGGACCCACGGTCAGGTTGAAGACCTCTTTCAGCAACCGGACATAGGCGGGGTTCACATAGACAAACCGCGCCTCGGTATCGACCAGGGCCATGCCTTCCGGCCTGCTTTCAAGGAGCGTGCTTGTATCAAAAACCGCTTGGGGAATCAGAGAGCCTGCCATGAACCTGCCGTGCCGAAAAGATGAAAAAAAGAAAAAACGTCTTCGGGCTAGCGTAAAGCAGAACCGCTCAATTTTCCATGAAAAAAAGCGGCGGCTGGGCCGGGAAGTTCCTCGGCGCGGAAGGAGCGAAGGCCTTTTTTACCGGATCTCGGCCGGAGCATTTTTGAAATCCCTCTGCTTCCAAAGCATATAGATCGCCGGGTAGATAAGCAATTCGAGGATGGTTGAGGTGCCGATTCCTCCCACCATGGGCGCGGCGATCCGCTTCATCACATCGGCGCCGGTGCCGGTGCTGAACATGATGGGCACCAGGCCGAGCAGCGTGGTTCCCACCAGCATGAGCTTGGGACGAATCCTTTTCACCGCCCCGTACATGATCGCCTCTTTCAGATCATTGACGGTTTGCAGCTTCCCCTCTTTTTTCCATTTGTCGCAGGCGAGATCGAGATAGAGGAGCATGACCACCCCGGTCTCCGCGTCGATCCCGGCCAGGGCGATGATCCCCACCCAGACCGCGATGCTCATGTTGTAGCCCAGAATGTATAAAAGCCAGAAGGAGCCGACCAGGGAAAATGGCACGGCCAAAAGAACAATCGCCGTCCTTCCCCAGGACTTGGTGTTGAAAAAGATGAGCACGATGATGACCAGCAGGGTGAGCGGAATAACGAGCTTCAGCCTGTGGTGGGTCTTGACCAGATGCTCGTATTCCCCGCTCCACTCCAGGCGATAGCCCTCGGGAATTTTCAGCGAGGCGACCCGCTGTTTGGCCTCGTCCACGAAACCGCCCACATCCCGGCCGGAAAAATCGATGTACACATACGAGGCCAGGAGACCGGCCTCGCTCTTGATCATAGGCGGGCCCTTGACGATCTGGATGTCTGCCAGCGCGCCCAGGGGAACCTGGAGAAGCTCGCCGGTGGGCGGAGGCGCGGGCTGCGAAAAAGACATGTTGCCGGGCGCTGGCACCTCCATGGACACGGGCACCGGGACCAGCACTCTTTTCAACTGTTCCACGTCGCCCCGCAACTCCCGGGCATAGCGGACATTCACCGGATAGCGCTCCCTGCCCTCCACGGTCACGGTGAGGTTCATCCCGCCGATGGCCGACTGGACAACCTCCTGCACCGCATCCACGGACAAGCCGTAGCGGGCCACCTCCTCCCGATTGATGGTGAAATCGAGAAAATAGCCGGTGGTCACCCGCTCGGCGTAGACGCTGCGGAGGCCGGAGATGCCTGCCAGCCGAGCCTCGATGGCGGTGCCCAGCCGCTCCAGCTCTTCAAGACGCGGCCCCATGACCTTGATCCCCACCGGGGTTCGGATGCCGGTGGCAAGCATGTCGATCCGGGTCTTGATCGGCATGGTAAAAGAGTTGGCCACCCCGGGAATGGAAAGGGCGTCGTTCATCTCGTTTTTCAGACTTTCCACCGTCACGCCAGGCCGCCATTGCGATTCGGGCTTGAGGTTGATCACGGTTTCAAACATCTCAAGGGGCGCCGGGTCCGTAGCGGTTTCCGCCCTGCCGGCCTTGCCGAAGACCTGGGCCACCTCGGGAATCTCCTTGAGGATCGTGTCCTGAAGCTGCAAAAGCTTCGATACCTCCGAGATGGAGGCGCCCGGAGAGGTCACCGGCATGTAGAAGAGCGCGCCCTCGTACAGCGGCGGCATGAATTCGGAGCCGAGCTTGAGGAACGGGTAGACGCTCACCACCATGATGATCAGCGCCCCAACGATGACCGACCTTTTGAAGCGGAGGACACAGCGGACGATGGGCTCGTACAGCCGATGGAGAACGATACTGACCGGATTTCTCTCCTCGGACACGATCTTGCCCCGGATGAACAGGGTCATCAACACCGGGGTCAGGGTGATGGCGAGAAAGGCCGAGAAGAGCATGGCAAAGGTCTTGGTGTAGGCCAGGGGCTTGAACAGACGCCCGGCCTGCGCCTGCAGGGTGAAGACCGGCAAAAAGGCCACGGTGATCACCAGCAGGGAGAAGAACAGCGACGGCCCCACCTCCTTGGCCGCCTCGATGATCACCTCGGCCCGGCTGCCCTGGCGGCCACCGTGCTCCCACTCCTCCAGCTTTTTATGGGCGTTCTCCACCATGATGATCGAGGCGTCCACCATGGCCCCGATGGCGATGGCGATGCCGCTCAGGCTCATGATGTTGGCCGTGACCCCCAGATAGTACATGCAGATGAAGGAAACGATGATCGCCACGGGCAGGGTGAAGATAACCACCAGGGCGCTGGGCAAATGGAAGAGGAAGACCAGGCAGACCACGCTCACCGCCAGGGAGATCTTGAGCAGCTCTTCGGTCAGGGTATCGATGGCCCGGTGAATGAGTTCGGAGCGATCGTAGGTGGTGACGATCTTCACCCCTTCGGGCAGGCTGGGTTCGATGCTCTCGCGGATCTTTTCCTTGACCCGGTCAAGAACCGTGAGGACATTCTCGCCGAACCGGACCACCACGATGCCGCCGGCCACCTCACCCAGCCCGTCCAGTTCGGCAAGGCCGCGCCTGATCTCCGGGCCGAGCTGGATGGCGGCGACATCCTTGAGCAATACCGGGGTGCCCGCGCCGTTGCCGCCCACCGCGATGTTTTCCAGATCAGCGAGTCCCTTGAGATATCCGCGGCCGCGCACCATATACTCGACCCCGGAAAACTCCAGCACCCTTCCCTCCACATCCCTGTTGCTCTGGCGGATCGCCTCCATGACCGCGGTGATGGGCAGGTTGTAGGCCTGGAGGCGGTTGGGATCGATGCTCACCTGATACTGGCGGACAAAGCCGCCGATGCTCGCCACCTGCGAGACCCCCGGCACGCTTTCCAGGGCCAGCTTGATGTTCCAGTCCTGGAGCGAACGGAGTTCGGCGAGGTTCTGCTGGCCGGTCTCGTCCACCAGGGCATAGGAAAAGCCCCAGCCCACGCTGGTGGCGTCCGGGCCCAGAACGGGGTTCACTCCGGCGGGAAGCTTGTCCTTCACCGCCTGGAGGTATTCCAGCACCCGGCTTCTGGCCCAGTAGATGTCGGTTCCTTCCTGAAAAATGGCGTAGACAAAGGAGGCGCCCAGGAAAGAGAAGCCCCGCACCACCTGCACCTTGGGCGCGGCAAGGAGGGTCGAGGTGATCGGATAGGTGATCTGGTCCTCGATGAGGTCCGGGCTGCGCCCTTCCCATTCGGTGAAAATGATAACCTGGGTGTCGCTCAGATCCGGAATCGCATCGAGCGGCGTGTTGCGGATTGCCCAGATTCCCCAGGACGAGAGGGCAAACACCAGCAGAAAAACAAGAAACCGGTTGCGGGCGCTGAAATCGATGACCCGGGCGATCATTCCTTCACCACCCCCTTGAGACGCGCTTCGGAATCAATGAGGAAGGTGGCGGCCGAGGCCACTTTTTCCCCGGCCTGCAACCCGCTCAGGATCTCCGACATCCCCTCGGCCTTGACGCCGACGCTGACCTCGCGGGGCTCAAAGTAGCCCTCGCCCTTGTCCACATAAACAAGCTGCCGGGCTCCGGTGTTGATCACTGCCCCGTCCGGCACCACGAGCCTGGCGCCCAGATCGATCTTCAGGGCCACATTGGCGAACATCTGGGGCTTCAGCGCTCCGTCCTGGTTGTGCAAGGTGAAACGAACCTTTGCCGTTCTGGTTTCCCCGGCAAGAATCGGCGACACATACTCGATGGCGGCGGCAAACGTCCTGCCCGGCAAGGAGGCCACGGTGATCTCCGCCTGTTGCCCGGTTTTGATCTGGGCAAGTTCGTGCTCGTAGATATCGGCCACCAGCCAGACCGTGGCTGTATCCACCAGGTCAAAAAGCTTCTCGCCGGGCTGCACCTTCATCCCCTGCACCACGGATTTCTGCACCACATGCCCGCTCACCGGACTGAATACGGCCACGGTCCGCAGGGGAACCCCGGTCTCCTCGATCGTGCGGATCTGCGCCGCGGTGAGGTCAAAAAATCGCAACCGCTGACGGGCGGCCTTCCGCATGGCTTCGGCATCCTGCGCCAGCATCCGGCTCAGGGCGGAGGAGTCCCCTGCTTCGGCAGGCTCCGTACCCGAGCGCGACCACTTGAGGATGTTGAGATATTCCTGCTGGCCGGCAACCAGCTCCGGACTGTAGATTTCGGCAAGCGCTTCGCCTTTTTTCACATATCTGCCCGTGTAGTTGACCCGGAGGTGCTCGATCCAGCCCGCGATCTTGGTGTTGACCGTGGCGATCCTTCGTTCGTCATACTCGACGCGGCCCACGGTCCGGATGGTCCTGTCCGGGGATTTCTCCACAACCGCGGTGGTTTTTACCCCGATGAGCCGCTGCCCCTCCTCGGGGATCTCGATGGTCGAAGGTTCTTCCGGAAAAGCCGCAGCGCTTTGCATTCCCTCGGAGTCCGGCTCCGCTGCCTGGGACAGGACAGGGGCTTCCAACGGAGCCGCCTGTGCCGCGGGCTCCTGCCCCTTTTCACGAAACACCCTGCCGCCCCTGCCGGTAAACCCGAGGAAAAGGACGCCCGCGATGAAAAAGAAAAGAAACACCATGAGCATGCTGTTCTTCGTGTTCATTGCCGCTTTTCCTCAATGCGGAAATCGGTCATCCCCAGTAAGGCCTCCAGCCTGGCCAGGGCCTTCTCCCTCTCCACCAGTTGCCCCCAATAGGATGTCTCGATCTCGGTAATGGTTTTCAGCCGGGAGATCACGCTCAAGGCATCGGTCTTGCCCGTGGCGTACAACGCCAAGGCCGACTGAAATTCCTGATGGATCTTCGCGGTAAGGCCTTGGCGGTAGAGTTCCATCAAGCGCTCCGTGGTCTGCAGCAGGGCATGGTTCTCCCGGATGGCGGAAGAGAGCCGCAACCGCACGGTTTGCAGCTCATTTTTCGCCTCACTCAAGGAAGCTGCGGCTTCCTGCACCGCTGGCCGCTGTTTGCTGGTGTAATAGAGGGGAACATTGATCGCGGTGGTCAGACTCCACATATCCATGTCATCGTAGGCCGGACCTTTCAGGCCATAATTGCCGGTAACGGTAATGTCCGGATAAAATTCCCTTTCCGCCGCCCGCACCTTGGCGCTGGAGGAGGCCACCATCTTTTCCCGGGCCTTGACCTCCGGAGAATTTTCGTAGGCCGCGGCAATCAGTTCTGGCAGGGCGTGGGGATATGGAGCAAAAGAGGGAGGGGCAGGTCTGTCCAGAGGCGCGGCCTGGTCCCTCCCCACCGTGGCGTTCAGCAACGCTTCCAGGGTTTGGATCCTCTGTTGCAGCATCGTTTCCCGTTCCAGCAGCATGTACTTCTCGGTCTGCGCCATGAGGACGTCCTGCTGCATGCCGTCCCCAGCGGCATACCGGGCCAGGGCGGCATCCTCGATCCTGCCGAAGAGAACGGTTTTCTCCCTGATCAGATCCACGCTCTGATGGGCAAGGAACAGATCATAGTAGAGTTCCTTGATCGTGGCTATGGTCCGCAACTGCACCGCCTTGGCCGAAGCGGAAAGGCTTTCCGCCTCTCGGCTCGCAGCCTCGCCCCTCAAACCACGTTTGCCCGGAAAAAAGAAGAGCTGGGAGGCAGAGAAAAGGTATTGTGAATCGGCCGACTCATTGAAGGTGAAACGGCTGGTGCCTTCATTTTGGTAGCCGACCATGAGCATGGGGTCCGGCAGGCTCATCGACTGGGGGACCCGAAAGCCGGACGACGCCGCTTTTGCGCGGGCCGCCTGGATCTCGGGGCTGGCTTGCAGGGCCTCGTCAATGAGGCTCTGCAACGGCAACACCCCGGCCCGAACCGCAACCGGCTGGACAAACAGCAAAACCCCGGCGGCAAACAGGACAAAAACCTTCTCCCTCACCCTGGAATAAGCTCCCATGCGCTCTCCTCCTTCGCCGGAGTTTACTGCACATCCAGGCTGAACTTGGTGGACACGGTCTTGCCGGAGCGCAGGATTTTCACCACGATATTCCAGGGACCGGCCATGGAAAAATTCAGTTTTCCCTGATAGGTATTCTTCTGCACGGCAAGAACCGATCCGTAATTCATCGGCGGCATTCCCGGCATGGCGGGCATGGAATACTCCACCTTCACCCCTGCATCGGTGATTTCCTTACCCGTTGAATCTTTCACCGTTACGGTGATCCCGTTCTCGCCCATCACCGCAGGATTTCTCTGCATTTTCACCACAACACTCAGGTCCCCCGCCTTTTTCTGGATCTCATACTCCTTGGCCCAGACAAGCCCACCACACAGCAACAGAATGAGGGTAAACAGCGCTATTTTTTTCATCTTGCTTCTCCTCGTCTTGCGTATCCCACAACGGATACGTTGTGTAAAAAGATCAGGAAAGACCTGACGATGCCAAGCCTCCGCCCTGAGACGCCAAGCATGGGTATTGCAAGGAACATGCCCAGAAATATTCATGGAATATCAGACAAGTAGCGGCACAGACTACACATGGAAGACCGGAAATTACAGAATACTCTCCTTGCACTGGAGAATATTCTTCATCTTCCTCTCCAACACATACAGCGTATCAGATTTTTTGAAAAATTTGAAATTATGACGGGAAATGAAGTAAGAAGGCGAAAAACAAGGGGAAGCAGCACAATTCGGGCAAAAAAAAACCCTTCCTTTTGAGGGGAAGGGTTTTACAACAAAAAGTGAATCGGCGGCGACCTACTCTCCCACCAA
>CAZPOR010000022.1:0-15238 GCA_964588325.1 uncultured Desulfurivibrio sp. | reverse complement strand
GCCAGCATGGTATTTCTTTGGTTCGTTTCTTTGGGCACGCAAAGAAATGAACATAAAGATTCGCAGGCTACGTCTCCACCTCAAAATTCACCTTACACTTCTCCTTCACATAGGTGAACAACGAACTCGCCCCTTCCTCGGCCCCCAGCATATCGCTGCGCAGGGCAGCAAAGATCTGCCTGCCCACTCCGCACCGCTGTTCGCCAAGTTCGGCCTCAACATACTCCCGCTTGGCAAGCTCCGCCGCATCCACCAGCAACTCCAGAACCCCGGCGCCCACATCGAGCCGGATCAGATCCCCATCCCGCACCTTGGCCAGCAAGCCGCCGCACAGGGCCTCCGGGGTCACGTGGATGGCGGCCGGCACCTTGCCGGAAGCGCCGGAGAGCCTGCCGTCGGTGACCATGGCCACCCGATAGCCTCGGCCCATGACCACGGAGAGCGGAGTGATCAGCTTGTGCAGCTCGGGCATACCCGTGGCCTGCGGGCCTTGAAAGCGGATGACCGCCACCACATCGCGGTCCAGCGTGCCTGCCTGGAAGGCCTCTTCCAATGCAGCCTGGGTGTGGAAGACCATGGCCGGAGCCTCGATACAGGTGGCGGCTCCGTCCGCCAGGGCCGAAACCTTGATCACCGCGCGGCCGAGATTGCCGGAGACCACCTTGAGCCCGCCGGAGGGGGAAAAGGGCTGGGCCAGCGGGGCGATGACCTCTTTTTCCCGCGATTCCTTGGGCTCCTCGGACCAGCGGATCTTGCCCTTGGCCAAAGTGGGGCTCCGGGTATAGCGTTCAAGACCCGGCCCTGCCACGGTCAATACCTCGTTGTGGAGAAAGCCCCCTGCCAACAGCTCGCCAATCAGCACCGCCATGCCGCCCGCGGCCTGAAAGCTGTTGATGTCGCCGGGGCCGTTGGGGTAGATCCGCACCAGCAGGGGCACCGCATCGGAGATCTCGGAAAAATCATCCCAGTTGATCCGGATGCCCGCGGCTCGGGCAATGGCCACCAGATGCATGGTCTGGTTGGTGGAGCCGCCGGTGGCCACCAGTCCGACGATGCCGTTGACCACGGACCGTTCGCTCACCACCTGACCAATGGGGGTATAGTTTTCGCCCAGATGGGTCAGCTCGCAGACCCTGGCCGCAGCCGCGTTGGTCAGGGGTTCGCGCAGCGGGTCGTCCGGGTTGACGAAGGAGGCGCCGGGCAGGTGCAACCCCATGATCTCGGCGATCAACTGGTTGCTGTTGGCCGTACCGTAAAAGGTGCAGGTTCCGGCCCCGTGGTAGGAGGCGCACTCCACAGCGAGCATCGCATCCTTAGTGATCTTGCCCTGGGCAAACTGCTCCCTGGCCAAAGCCTTTTCCCGGTTGGAAATCCCGGTGCGCATGGGCCCGCCCGGCACCAGGATCATGGGCAGATGGCCGAACTGCAACCCCCCCATCACAAGGCCGGGCATGATCTTGTCGCAGATCCCCAGGAGCAGGGCGCCGTCGAACACGTTGTGGGACAACCCGATCACCGTGGACATGGCAATGACATCGCGGCTGATCAGGCTGAGGTCCATGCCCGGCTCGCCCTGCGTGACCCCGTCGCACATTGCGGGCACCCCTGCGGCCACCTGGGCCGTGCCGCCCGCCGCAGCCACCGCCTTCTTGATCATGGCCGGATAGCGCTCATAGGTGTGATGGGCCGAAAGCATGTCGTTGTACGAAGTGATGATCCCGATATTGGGGCCCTGACCACCGCGCAAGGCCTGGCATTCCCCGCCCTGGCAGACCGCCAGGCCATGGGCCAGATTGCTGCTCGGCAGCCGGTGGCGAAACGGCCCGGTCACCCTGGCCGCCTCCATATTGCGCAGATATCCCTCACGATTGGTCCGGCTGCGCTCGATGATCCGTTGGGTGACTTTTTCAACAACGCTGTTCATGGCTGCTCCTTATATTATGGACACCAGAAAACCGTGACCGGTGAAATCGTCTGATTCAGCACCGCCCGGATGGGCATCTGGGAGACCGGCCCTTCGGTGAGCGCCTTTTCGTACACCGCCCGCTTTTCCGGCCCGGCAAGATGCAGGATAATCTGCCGGCTTTGCAACAGGGTGGGCAGGGTCAGGGTCATCCGCTCATGGGGCGCGGCCGGCGGGGTGATTGCCATGCAGAGTTGGCCGGAGTCCAGGGCCAGCGCGCTTTTCAACCGCACCGCCTCCGGAAACAGCGAGGCGGTATGGCCGTCGTTGCCCATGCCCAGGATGAGGGCATCAAAAGGCCGGGGCACTTCGGCAAGATGGTCGGCACACTCGCTTTCCCCATCGGCCGCCGTGGGTGCTCCGGTTTTGAGCCCTACGAAACGGGCCAACGCCGCCCGGTTCTGCAAAAGATGGCTCCGCACCAGACGTTCATTGCTGGCCGCATCGCTCGGCTCGACCCAGCGTTCGTCCGCCAGGGTGATCGTCACATCTTCCCAGTCAAGCGGCAGATCCGAAAGGACAGCGAAAAACGGCACCGGGGTGGAGCCGCCGGACACTACCAGACTGGCTCTGTCCCGCGCCCTGATTCCGGCCCGCAGCAGATCGGCAACCTGTGCGGCCAGCACCGCCACCAGCGTGGCGGAATCCTTGAATTCCTTGAATTCTGGCATGATCTGCTCCTTGTCCATGATGGCCTCGTAACAACTCAAAAATCGCGACATTCCGTCATTCCGGCGGAGGCCGGAATCCAGTCTTTTTTGAACAATTGCAGCAAGGCTGGACCCCGGCCTCCGCCGGGGTGACGACTTTTACACGAAGCGACACGTATGCCGAGTGAACAACACTACGCCGCAACGGAGTAGATAGGGGCGGCCCCTTACTCATCCCAGGCTCTCCCATCCCTGGCCATCAAGGCCACCGAGGCCACCGGCCCCCAGGTTCCTGCGGGATAGGGCATGGGTGCATCGTTGCTCGCCTGCCAGGCATCCTGAATGGAATCCACCCAGGTCCAGGCCTGCTCCACCTCGTCCCGCCGGACAAACAGGGACTGGCTTCCCTCCATGGCCGCCAGAAGCAGACGCTCGTAGGCGTCAGCGACATGCACCGACTGGAAGGCCTCGGAAAAGCTCAAGTCCAGGGTGGTCCGCTGCAGCTTGACCCCGGAACCGATGCCCGGCACCTTGTTCAGCATCTCGATCTCCACCCCCTCGTTGGGCTGGAGGCGGATGATCAGCTTGTTGGACGGCAGATTCTTGTAACTTTCCCGGAAGATGTTGTGGGGCAGCCTTTTAAAATAGATCACCACCTCGGAGAGCTTCTTGGTCATACGCTTGCCGGTGCGCAGATAGAAGGGCACCCCGGCCCAGCGCCAGTTGTCGATATCCACCCGCAGGGCGACAAAGGTTTCCGTGAAACTTCGCGGGTTGCCCCCCTCCTCCTCGTGGTAGCCCGGCACCGGCCCGCCCTTGAGAAACCCGCCGCTGTACTGGCCGCGGACGGTTTTTTCTTCAACATTATCTCTGGTGATCGGGCGCAGCGCCTTGAGCACTTTGAGCTTTTCATTGCGGATGCTCTCGCTGCCCAGGGTGACCGGCGGCTCCATGGCCACCAGGGAGAGGATTTGCAGCAGGTGGTTCTGCACCATGTCGCGGAGCTGACCGGACTTGTCGAAATACCCCCAACGGCCCTCGATTCCCACCTCCTCGGCCACGGTGATCTGCACATGGTCGATGGTGGTGTTATCCCAGTTGGTGGTGAAGATGGAGTTGGCGAAACGCAGCGCCACCAGGTTGAGCACTGTTTCCTTGCCCAGGTAATGGTCGATCCGGTAGACCTGCTTTTCCTGGAAAAACTCGGCCACTGCGTCGTTGATCACCCTTGAGGAGGCAAGGTCGGTGCCCAGCGGTTTTTCCAGAACCACCCGGGTCTGCTCCGTGATCAGCCCGGCCTGGGCCAAGCCCTTGCAGATCTCGCCATAGATGGAGGGCGGCACCGCGCAGTAGTTGACCATGACCCGTTTGGCCGGATCGATACTCTCGCAGAGCTTGCGGTACTGGTCGTGGGCGGCAAGATCGAGCTGCACATACCACAGACGCCCGGCAAACCGCTCCCAGACCGCGTCGTCCACCTCCTCCTTCATGAAGGTTGCCAGGCTTTCCCTGGCCAGGGCGACATACTCGCCAGCGGTCATCTCCCGGCGCGCCACCCCCACAATCCGCAGGTCCGGCTCCAGAAGCCCGGCCTTATCCAACTGGTAGAGCGAGGGCACCAGCTTGCGGGTGGCCAGATCGCCATGGGCTCCGAACAAGACAAAATCACATGGTTGCATCTTTTTCTCCCTGATCTTCTCGGCCCTGTGAAGGGAAACATTTTGCGCATCCCGCAGCATCTCTCAAAAGGCTACGGCTGTTTCAAAAATGAAGTCAAGGAAAATGTGGGGCTTCCCTCAAGCATCGGCGTCTTTCCGCACGGCAGAAGCCGGGGAGCCATTGCAGGCTCGCGAATAAAATCCTTCCCAAACCGGCAATGCTTCCCGTATATAGACTCCATGCACACCACCGACCCTCGCCCTGGTTTTGCCCAGCGGATGACCAAGGAAGAAATCAACGCCTGCCCCATCCGCAGATGGGAGGGGGTGGTTCGCGTGGTTCGCACGAAAGAGGAGTTAAGCCAGGCAATCCAAGCCCTGGCAACGGAAACCATCCTCGGCTTTGACACGGAAACCCGGCCCGCCTACCACAAGGGAGAAAGCTACCTGCCCTCGCTCCTGCAACTGGCCGGGGAAAAAGAGGTGTATCTCTTTCAGTTGAGGCATCTCGGCCTGCCCGCTCCCTTGAGGGAAATCCTGGCCAACCCCAAGGTGGTCAAGGCCGGGGTTGCCCTGGCCTATGATCTTCAGGAACTGCACAAACTGGCGCGATTCACGCCGGCGGGCTTTGTGGATCTCGGCGCCCTCGCCAAGAAGGCGGAGATAAAAAACCACGGGTTGCGGGGGCTGGCCGCGGTGCTGCTGGGATTTCGCATCGCCAAAGGGGCGCAGACCTCGAATTGGGCCAGGGATGTCCTGGCTCCGGCCCAGATCCAGTATGCGGCCACCGACGCCTGGGTGGGGAGGGAGTTGTATTTGAAGTTGGGAGAAGAGTTCCCCCGCTGAATCCGTCCAGGCTACGAAACGGGACTAGAAATCGAACAGCTCGCCCAGCAGGCTCTTGTGCTTGTGTTTCTTGTGATACCCGTGACCATGCTGATCGTAGCCGCCGCGGGGCTGCTGCATGGCCTGGTGCTGTGGCGGGGCCGGGGCGGCGGTGCGCTCGATGATCTTGTCCAACTCCCCCCTATCCAGCCAGATGCCGCGGCATTGCGGGCAATAATCGATCTCCACTCCCTGCCGATCCGTCATCAGCAAATCTGTTGTGGCGCAGACCGGACATTTCATTGCCTGTCTCCTTCATTTTCTTTTTCATCTTCTTGCTTTTCAGCGTCCTTGCCTGAATCGCCATTCTCCTTTTGTTCCCCGCCAGTGATGGCCTTGCCGATCTCAGCAGCAACATCTTTTTTCGCTTTTTCCGCCGCTTCCGTTGCGATATCCTTGGCTTGGTCGCAACCGCTCAATCCCATGCCCAACAGAAACGCCATGACCGTTATTGCTGTAATCTTTTTCACTGCTGCGGACTCCTTGTATGGTTGTTGATTTCAGCTCCGGCACACGGATTGGCCCTGACCGTTTTCTTTTTGTGTTCCGCCAACTCGTTTCGATCTCGATCAACACAAAAAATACACCCCCAGCGAGCGTGGCCTGGCTCCAGACGCCTGGGAGGAGGGGGGAGAGTTGTGCCGTCGGCGGCACATTGCAGCCAATCACGACCGCAGTCCCTCCGCGTTTTCAGCGGCAGGCGTCAACTGGTTCCTGCCCCCCTGCCCACGATTGCGTGTGCGCTGACCAGCCAGCCCTACTCACGGACTCTCTTGAGAGTCCCATTGTTGAGCATTGCATGAAACTGGGCAAGCAGAGCCTGTTCTTCTTTGTCTATGTGGCCATCGTCGTGTGCGTAGTCCATGATCTGCTGATATTCGCTCGGCGTGATCTCAAGATCGCTGATGGCGTGGTTGATGAGTTCTTTCAGGCTGGTTGCGGAGTTGCTTGGCTTTTTCATTGATCTTCTCCTTGGTTTGGTGTGATTGGTTGTTTGTGCAATGTATCGGTTCCATATGCCGCGGGCATCTCCCCCCACGGTTGTGCGCGCTTCTTTTTCTGCCAATACAGATACCAGGCCAGCAGCAGCACACAGCCGCCGATCATCCAGACACTTGCCTGCCGAGACAGGCGCATGATCAACTGCTGGTTGTCGCCGATGGCGTACCCTATCCAGGCCAGTACCGCGCACCAGATCGTAGCGCCCAGGCTGGTATACACAGCAAACCTGACATGATTCATCCTGCCGAGTCCCGCAGGGATGGAGATCAGTTGCCGGATGACCGGCAGCAGCCTGCCGATGAAGGTGGAAATTTCGCCATGCTGCCGGAAAAAATCCTCGGTTTTTTCGAGTTTTTCCTCGGCAAGGCCAACAAACTTGCCATACTGGAGCAACAGGGGCCGTCCCAGATACAGGGCGCCATAATAATTTGCGTAGGCCCCGGCCAGCGAACCGACCCCCCCTGCCAATACCACCAGCCACGGATTCATCCGGCCCTGAAAGACCAGATACCCGGCCGGGGGCATGACCAACTCACTGGGAAACGGAAGGGCTGAACTTTCAACCATCATCAAGAGAAAGATGCCGGGATACCCAAAGACGCTTATGGTTTCCACCAGCCAAACGGTTATGCTTTCAAGCATGCTTTTTCTCCCTCGTGGCCAACGGCGAACATGACTTCATGAAACGGGGCTGCAACCACCGCTAGCCCGATACCAGAAGCGAGCCTTGCCGGTTCTTGCCGAAAACGATCCGGAATGCCCGGCAGAGGGCTTTTTTTCATAACCAACCCTCTCTTCCTCTCCGCGAGCGGGACAATCACGCCCGCCCAGCTCCTGCTTTTCTCCACACCATTTTTTCGATTTCAATAATCACGAAAACCACCAGCCCCGCGGCAATTGTTCTCCCCCAAACAGCCGGACCAACCGGGGCGCTCTGGAAGAGGCGGTTCATCACCGGCAGATAGGTGTAAGCAATCTGCACCAGTGACATGGTGACCACGCCGGCAAGCACCCAGAAATTCGAGAAAAACCCGAGCTGAAAAACGGACTTGTCCAGGGATCGGCAGTTGAACAGATAAAACAGCTCCACCATGACAAAGGCGTTGACCGCGGCGGTGCGCGCCTGGGCAAGGGTCGCGCCGCCGGAAAGCTCCCAGGAGAAGATCCCGAAGGCCGCGCCCAGCATCAAAAAGCTCACCAGGGTAATCCGAAAAATCATGCCGCGGCTGAGGATCGGCGTGTTGGGTTGGCGGGGGGGGCGCAGCATGATGCCCGGCTCCTTGGGCTCAAAAGCCAGGGCCAACCCGAGAAACCCGGCGGTGGTCATGTTGATCCAGAGGATCTGCACCGGCAGGATGGGCAGGGTGACGCCGAGGAAGATGGCGGTCAGGATGACCAGCCCTTCGCCCAGGTTGGTGGGCAGGGTCCAGGTAATGAACTTGACCAGATTGTCGAACACCCCGCGCCCCTCCTCCACCGCCGCCTCGATGGAGCTGAAATTGTCGTCGGTGAGCACCATGTCCGCCGCTTCCTTGGCCACCTCGGTGCCGGTGATGCCCATGGCCACGCCGATATCCGCCCGCTTCAGGGCCGGGGCGTCGTTGACCCCGTCGCCGGTCATGGCCACAACCTGGCCCCTGGCCTGGAGCGCCTCCACCAAACGGAGCTTCTGCTCCGGGGTCGCCCTGGCAAAGACCACGGTGTCTTCGGCCCGGTCGATGAATTCGCTGTCCGAGAGCTTTTCCAGCTCCGCGCCGGTGAGCACCGGAACCCCGTTCCCCCGGGTTGATCCCAGGTTGTAGAGCCCGACCTGTTTGGCAATGGCCGCGGCGGTCACCGGATGATCGCCGGTGATCATTTTGACCCGGATCCCCGCGCCCTGGCAGATTTTGACCGCGGCCACCGCTTCCGGCCGCGGCGGATCGATCATCCCCTGCAACCCGAGAAAACCCAACCCGTCGGTCAGATCACCATGGTGGATCTCCGAGGCCGCAGGGGGCATCTCCTTGCCAGCCATGGCCAGCACCCGGAGTCCCTTGGCGGCCATGTTCTCCACCGCGTACTGGATCTCGGAGACGCGCAGGGGAACCGGATTGCCCAACTCGTCAAGCTGGCTGGCGCATCTGGCCAGGACCGCCTCCACCGCGCCCTTGAGATAGACCCGCCTGGTCGCCGCGCCGGGCCCGGCGCCGTGCAGGCTGGCCATGTACTGATATTCCGATTCAAAGGGCACCGTGTCCAAACGGGGGCTGGCGGCAAGGGTTTCCGGACCGAGGCCCCCTTTGTGGGCCGAGGTCAGCAGCGCACCCTCGGTGGGGTCGCCATGCACCTGCCACACCCCGTCCTCTTCGACAAGCTGGCTGTCATTGCAGAGAAGTCCGGCCCGCAAACATTCCAGCAGCGCCGGAGATGTGCTGGCTGTGCCGCCGGAAGCCGCTTCCGGCGCCTCGATCCTGCCCTGCGCGGGGTTGTAGCCGGTGCCGGTCACTGCGTACGATATGCCGCCGGCCACGATCTCCTGCACGGTCATCTGGTTTTCGGTGAGGGTGCCGGTTTTATCGGTGCAAATCACCGTGGTGGAGCCCAGGGTCTCCACCGCGGGGAGCTTGCGGATAATGGCCCGTTTTTGAGCCATGCGCGACACACCTATGGCCAGGGTGATGGTGACCGCGGCGGGCAAACCTTCGGGAATGGCGCCAACGGCCAGGGCCACCGCGGCCATGAACATCTCGACAAAGGCCTGGCCCCGGAGCAGCCCGATCATAATGGTCAACCCAGCCAGCCCCAGGATGACGTAGAGCAGGACGTTGCTGAATTCGCTGATCTTGCGGGTGAGCGGAGTGGCCAGCGCCTCGGCCGTTGAAATCAACTGGGAGATCCGCCCCACCTCGGTTGCATCCCCGGTGGCCGTGACAATGCCCCAACCCTGACCATAGGTGACCAGGGTCGAGGCATAGGCCATGTTCCGCCGGTCGGCCAGGACGGTGTCGCGGCCATGAAGCCCATGATCCTTGGCCACGGGCGCCGACTCGCCGGTGAGCGCCGCTTCGGCGACCTGCAGGTCGCGCACCTGAAACAGCCGCAGGTCAGCGGGAACCTTGTCGCCGCTTTGCAGGAAAACGATGTCGCCCACCACCAGTTCCGTGGCCGGAATGCGCCGTTTCTCCCCCTGCCGCAGGACCGTGGCCTCGGTGGTCATGGTCCGGGCCAGGGCGGCCAGGGCGTTGACCGCCTTGGCCTCCTGAAGGTAGCCGATAACGGCGTTGACCAGCACCACCCCGAAGATGACCCCGGAATCCACCCATTCCCCGAGAACAGCGGTGACCAGGCCGGAAACAATGAGGATATAAATCAGGGGCTGGTGAAACTGGAGCAGAAACCGGATCAGCGGCCCCTGTCCTTTCTGGGCGGTGATGGCATTGGGGCCGAACGCTTCCAGCCGGTGCTCGACCGCGAACCGGTCAAGCCCATGCTCCCGGTCCGTTTCCAGCAGCTCCGTCACCTCGTCGATGGGCAGGTGGTGCCAGTGGCGGGCGATCAAATTCACATCTTCCATGGGTTCTCCTCTCTTTTGCTGCGGTCGGGCCCGATATCCCGGCCGGCCTGATTTGCTTCCCTGCCATAACAATACCGCAGAAACATAGTTTGAACAATTAGAAAATATTGCTATAATAGTTCGAAATAAACGAACCGGAGACCTCCCATGGAATGGCTCAACTACCACCATCTTTTCTACTTCTGGACCGTGATGCGCGAAGGCAGCCTGACCGCGGCCAGCGCCCGCCTCAGTCTGGCTCCCTCCACGGTCAGCGCCCAGTTGGGGAAACTGGAGGAATCCCTGGACGGCAAGCTCTTTCAGCGGGCTGGACGCAACCTGGAGCCCACCGACCTGGGCCGCCTGGTGTTCCGCTATGCCGATGAAATCTTCTCCCTGGGCAGGGAGATGATGGACACCCTCCGGGGCAGACCCACGGCAGGCCCCTTGTCTCTCAAGGCCGGGGTGGTGGACGTGCTGCCGAAGCTCATTGTCCGCCGGCTGCTGGAACCGGCCCTGCAACTGCCGGAGCGGGTGAAGCTGGTCTGCCTGGAAGACAAGGAGGATGCCCTGCTGGCCGAACTGGCCATGCACTCCCTGGATGTGGTGCTGAGCGATGCGCCCCTGCGGGCGGGCTTGAGCGTCAAGGCTTACAGCCATCTGCTCGGCGAATGCGGCATCACCTTTTTTGCGGTGGAAACGCTGGCCGGACCGCTGCGGGAAAAATTTCCCCTCTCGCTCCACGAAGCGCCCATGCTGCTGCCCATGGAGATGACCGCGCTCAGGGGCGGGTTGGAGCGCTGGTTTGCCTCCCTCTCCATCCGGCCTGCCATTGCCGGGGAGTTCGACGACAATGCCCTGCTCAATGTCTTCGGCCAAGAGGGCGACGGCATCTTTGCGGCGCCCACGGTCATTGAACCCGAGGTGCTGCGCCAGCATAAGGTGCAGGTGGTCGGCCGGACCCAGGCGGTGAAGGAGCGCTACTACGCCATCTCGGTGGAGCGGATCATCAAACATCCGGCCGTGGCCGCCATTATGGAGGCGGCCCGCCACAACCTGTTCATGACGAAATAAGCAGCTCCTCGAACTGGATCAGGCTCCTGCTCCGCTTGAGCTGCCGGGCCAAGGGCGCCACCTCGGGATCGTGGACATGGCAAAGCACCTCCTTCATCTTGCAGAGTATCTGGTGCTCGCCAGAGAACAGCGTTTGGTAGCGTCCCAGCAGCGCTTGCAGATAGTCGCGCAGCTCGGCGATCTTGCCCTCCGGGGTCGATTCGCCGGGGCACCTGCCCCGCAACCGCTCAAACAGCAGGGGGTCGGCGATGGCGCCTCGGCCCAGCATCAACCCGGCAACCCCGGTTTCCGCCAGAACCCGCTGGCCTGTGGCCGCGCTGAAGATGTCCCCGTTGGCGATGACCGGCAATGGGGTTTGGAGCACCACTTCGGCGGTAACCCCGTGGTCCGCCGCACCGCTGTACATCTGTTTCACGGTGCGCGGGTGGACCACGAGGAAATCGATGCCGCTGTCGGCAAACAGGGTCAGCAAGGAAAAGATCTGAGCCGGGTCGTCAAAGCCGGAGCGCACCTTGACGGAAAAACTGCCCCGGATCTCCCGGCGCAACGCGGCAAGCATCCGCGCCAGGGCAAGCGGCTCGCGCAACAGGGCGCCGCCCGCAGTCTGGCTGGTCATCCGGCCATAGGGGCAGCCGAGATTGATGTTGAGGTGTTCTGCCCCCAACTCCTGCACGGTATTGGCTGCGGCAAGCAACGCCTCGGTGCCGGCGCCGATGAGCTGCACCACCAGCGGCACCCCGCCGGACGTGCTGACCACCTCCTGCCGGTCGTTGGCGGTGATGTTCTTCTTGGCGCTGGCCTTGACCCGGACAAATTCGGTAAAAACCACATCGGGCCGTACCCGCTCAATGAACAGGGACCGCAGAGCACGGTTGGTCAACCCCTGCATCGGAGCCAGCATCAAAGGCAGGCTCCCTTCCACCCAAGGCAGTTTGGTATTGGCATGCATCTCGCCCATCAACACTCATCCTCACAGTATGCAATTCAACGCGTGCCGGTGCATACCCTGTCCGGGCCCTGGCCGTCAAGGAAGACCATGCCTGAAACAAGGCGGGGAGAATACACACCGGCCCGCATTCTGCGCCAACCGTCATAAAAATACTTGCGCGCTCCCCGATGCGCCACGCATAATAGCCGCAGGTTGGATGCGGGTTTGAACCCGTCTTTCTTGCCTCACTCTTTCAATATAAAAAAGGAGTTCCCATGACCACATTTATGGATCGGATGATTCGCGCGGCGAAATTGGATGCCCACCTCTATGAAGAGGTCGAAGCGGACAAGGACACCATGCGCCAGGCCATGGCGGTGGTGGTGCTTTCCAGCCTCGCCGCGGGGATAGGCAGCATCTCCAACCTGGGGATCGCCGGGGTTTTGCTCGGGACGGCGGGCGCCCTTGGCGGATGGTATGTCTGGGCCTATCTCGCCTATTTCATCGGCACCAAATTCCTGCCGGAACCGCAAACCGAAGCCGATCTTGGCCAATTGCTGCGCACCACCGGCTTTTCCAGTTCCCCCGGCCTGATCCGGATATTGGGACTCATCCCGGGTCTGGGCACGGTGGTTTTCACCGTGGCTTCCATCTGGATGCTGGTGGCCATGGTGATCGCGGTCCGGCAGGCCCTTGATTACACTGCCACCTGGCGGGCCGTGGCAGTGTGCGCCATCGGCTGGATCATTCAGACCCTGATCCTGGCGCTGCTGTTTTCCGTGCTGGGTGGCCCACCGGCACTCTGATGCCCTGTCGAGGAATCGACCAGGACAGCGCGGAAATTCACCCAGCCACAGGGAGTTGCGCTGGGAAGCCCTTTTTCAACACGGGAACCAACACCCATGACACCACCGGCCACAAGCGACACCCAAAACCGGCTGCTGCCCGCGGCCCAGCGGGCACAGGAGCAGCGGGCGCAGACCTACCGGGAAAAAGCGCTCAAGATGTATCCCTGGATCTGCGGCAGGTGCGGGCGGGAATTCAGCGGCAAAGCATTGCGCGACCTCACGGTGCATCACAAGGACCACAACCACGAAAACAATCCGCCGGACGGCAGCAACTGGGAGCTGTTGTGCATCTACTGCCACGACAACGAGCACGACCGCCAGAGCGTGGCCGACGCCTATGGCGCACTGAAACCGGGGGAAAAACAAGAAGCGATTGCCACCTCGAACCCCTTTGCCGCCCTCGGCGCCTTGCTGAAGGAGAAAAAAACCTGACCCGAACGCTGGCCGCCGGCTAGCCTTCGGCCAGCAACAAACCCGTGCTGGCGCCGGAAGCGTCCACCCCCTTGTGGATGACCAACTGCTTCCCCTCCTGCTGTCCGGCCTGATAGGGATCTCCATACACCCGGGGGCCTGCATGCCGCACGGTGCGCAGGCGGGGATAACGCGCCCGGTAGTAGCGGATCAGCCCCGGATCCGAGGCGCAGATCAGGCTGCTTTCGGTGGCGCCGCCGGTGGCGCCCATGGCCTCTTGGTCCTGAAGGCCCAGCTTTTCCCGAAAGCCGTTGAGCACCCCCAACCGGTAGGAATTCTTCTCCCTGGACGCAGCCCCTGTGTTTTTCCGGTATTCCTGCCAGAGATACTCCAGCCGCCTGACGAGAAAATGATAGACATGGCCGGCCACGGCCAGATTTTCCTTGGCGCCGGTCAGCTCGATCACCCGCAGGGTTTCGCCGCTCTCCGCCTCGAATTGCCGGGCGATGACCACGTTGACATAGAAGAAATCCTTAAGGAGCGCGGCAATGGCCCGCTGGTGGGCGTCGATCCGCTTGGCGCCCGGCTTGAGGACCAGGTAGTCGTAATCAATGGCCTGACGGTCGAGCCGTTCCAGGTTGTACCGGCGCAGAATGGCGTTGGCCTTGGCCATGGCCAGGGCAGCCTCGTGCTCGTTGGCGCTCTGGGCCAGGGCGAAGAGCTTCTCCACCCTGGCCAGCATGGTTCCGGACTTTTGGCCCGCGCCGCTGAGCAGCCGCGGGATTGCTCCCTGGGCGGTGCGAAATTCCGGATGCACTCCCAGACGGTCGCACGCCTCCTGAAAGGCCGGGCCGTGGGGCAGCTCATCCCCCCTCCCCAGATGCTCGACATACTGGTGGCTCATCTCATGCTTCAACACCTCCAGCACCACATCCCAGGAATGGTCCCGGATCAGCCAGGAAGCGAGGCTGAGGGTGTCCAGCCCCGGCGACCAGGCGCCTGCCCGGCTCTGGCCCTCCCGGATCTCAAAGAGCGGCGGCCTGAGCTGCACCCGGTACAGCCAGCAGATATGGCGGTATTCCCGGGCCAATTGCCTGCGCCAACCTTCCATGAGACGGCTCTCTTTTTCGCTCACGCCTTCAACCCTTGTACCCGACATCCACCGGCAGGTCGTCCTGCCGGGCCGAGGCCACGGCCAGTTCATCGCAGCGTTCATTAAAGGGATTGCCGTTATGGCCCTTGACCCAGTTGAAGGTGATGTCCAGCCCCTCGACGAGGTCCAGCAACTGGCCCCAGAGATCGGGATTGATGGCGGGCTGCCTGTCCGCCTTGACCCAGCCCCGTTTCCGCCACCCCTTGGCCCATCCCTTGCTGATCCCGTTCACCACATAGCTGGAATCGGAATACAGGGCCACCGGTTTGTCGCGGTGCTCCAGCTCGCGCAGGGCCACGATGCAGCCCATCAGCTCCATCCGGTTATTGGTGGTCAAGCGATAGCCGCCGGACAGTTCCTTGCGTTGGCCGTTGTAAATCTGCACGATGCCGTAGCCGCCAGGCCCCGGATTGTAGCGGGCGCCGCCGTCGGTATAGATGCAGACCACGCCCTCCTTGGGGGAGGTGTCCGATCCTGCCGCAGGCCCGGATGTAAGCGTGCTTTTGGCGCTACTTGGTCTGCCCTGTCCCGAGGTGGGGTTCTGCAGCCAGGCCTCGGCCTCAGCTCGGGTGGCAAAGCCCTTGAATCGGGCGCCCTGAAAACCGGTGACCTGGGCCTGGGCCTTGGGCCAGTTATCGTAGATGCCAGGCACTCGCCCGGCCAGGATTGCGTAAAATTTCTTTGCCGCCATGTTTGGATTATCCTTGTTTTGATTCCGCCCAAAATTCCGGGGAATACAACTATAACCTTTCTGTTGTCCTTTGTTTCTTCTTTTGCGTGCCCAAAAGAAGAAACAAGAAAAAGGCACCCCAGCCAGTTCTGGCCCTGCGGGCTTCCCTTACTTCTCGCCGAGGGCGGGACGCGGAAAAACTCGGGCTTCGCCCTCAGACAGTCGGAGTCTTCGCTTACCTCCCGCGCCTTTTCCGCCCTCGCCTGCGAGGCGCGGCAGGACAAATGGGGGGGGGAGAGGAAAATCCCATTGGCACGCAGCCGAGCACCGGAGAGGCTGCCGAAAAGGGGCTTTGCACTGTTTGAGCGAAGCGAGTTTGCAAAACCCCGGCAGCATCGAGGAGCAGAGGGAATCCCGCCTTTGGCGGGACAAGGGACACGGGTGCCCTTTCTTATGTGGCC
>CAZPOR010000021.1:0-25523 GCA_964588325.1 uncultured Desulfurivibrio sp. | reverse complement strand
AGCATCGGCCTTACAAGCCGAGGGTCACAGGTTCGATCCCTGTTTCGCCCACCACGAGAGGAGTGGTAGTTCAGTTGGTTAGAATACCGGCCTGTCACGCCGGGGGTCGCGGGTTCGAGCCCCGTCCACTCCGCCATAAAAAAATTAAAGGGATTAGCCATGCAAGCTAATCCCTTTTTTTTTGAATTCAATCAATCGGTCCAAATTTCCGGTTTTCCATGGAGCGAAGGCTTGACACCGTCCGTATCCCGTGAGTAACATGAACAATTTATGGGATGGTGCAAGCTGCACAACCGGCAAGGCATGGCGGATTGCCCGAACGTTTGCTTTTAAACGTGTTGTCGCGCAAACGCCTGCAAGAGGAACCTATGATTCGTTACCTGGAAAAAATCGGAAATAACACCTTGTGGGTCCTGGAAGATTTGGGCCGCATGGGATCCTTTCTGGCTTTGGGCCTTGGTGGCGTTTTCAAAAGACCCTTCCGTTTTTCCGCCATGATTCGACAGGTTCGCTTGATCGGGGCCGATTCTTTCTGGGTTATATTCTTCATTGCGGGCTTCACCGGCATGGTCCTTGGCCTGCAGGGATATTACACCCTGCGCAAATTTGGCTCGGAAGGGGCTCTGGGATCAGCGGTTTCGCTCTCCTTGATCCGCGAGCTGGGCCCGGTCCTCACCGCCTTGATGGTTACCGGGCGGGCCGGCTCGGCAATGTGCGCCGAGATCGGGATCATGCGCAACAGCGAGCAGCTTGACGCCTTGGAATGCATGGCCATTGACCCGTTCCGTTATCTTATCACGCCGAAGTTTCTGGCCACGATCATCTCTGTTCCGATTCTTACCCTTTTTTTTAATGTTGTCGGCATATTCGGCGGGTATCTCGCAGGGTGTGGCCTGCTGGGGGTCAACCCCGGCGCGTATTGGTCCGGCATGGAGCAGAGCGTTGTGAATCAGGATATAAACATGGGCATTATCAAATCGTTTGTTTTTGCCCTGGTGATCGTCTGGGTGTGCGCGGGGAGGGGGTATTTCGTGCATGTTATCCGCGGGGCCGGTTTCGGCGCTGAAGGAGTGAGCAAGGTGACAACACAGGCGGTTGTTCTCTCTTCAATAGCGATCCTTATCTGGGATTATCTGCTTACGGCGATACTATTATGAGTCAGGCTGTTATCCAGTTTACAGACGTCGTAAAAGCATTTGGCAAGCAGACCATTCTTGACCGGGTGAACATGACCATCAACTCCGGCAAGACCACGGTGATTGCCGGGCCCAGCGGCCAGGGTAAAAGCGTTACCATGAAGCTCATCCTGGGTTTGTTGCGGCCTGATTCCGGAGAGATTCTGGTGGGGGGGCAAGACATCACCAAGATGCGCGCCAAGGCGTTGAATGAGGTGCGGACAAAATTCGGCGTTCTGTTCCAGGGATCGGCTCTTCTTGATTCCTTGAATGTTTTTGCCAACGTGGCCTTGCCCCTTGAGGAGCGGACAAAAATGGGAAGCGAGGAGATCCGGTCGCGGGTGCTTGCCATCCTGGCGCAACTTGGTCTTACCGGGCATGAGGAAAAATATCCGGCCCAGCTCAGCGGGGGCATGAGGAAACGGGTGGGGCTTGCCAGGGCGTTGATGCTGCAACCGGAAATAATGCTTTTTGATGAGCCGACCACGGGACTTGACCCCGAAAACACCCTGGAGATTTACAAACTTTTTCTGGAGACCCAGAAAAAATTCGGATATACCTCAATTATTGTAAGTCATGATATCCCCAAGGTGTTCAATTTGGCTGATCAGGTCATTTTGATCAACAAGGGCAAGCTCAGCACATTTGCCAGCCCTGAAGATATTCAACAGAGCGAGATTCCAGATATTCAGGCCTTTGTGCAGTACACCATGGGGAAGATTTATTTAAGCAGGGAGATGGAATAAAGGGTATGAAAAAAATAAATTTCGATGCGATTGTCGGCCTCTTTGTTCTGGCGGGTTTTTTGGCGTTTGCGTATATGTCTCTGCAGTTGGGCGAGTTTTCGGTCTTCTCCATGGAGAAGACATATTCGGTGCATGCGACGTTCGCCAATGTTTCCGGACTTAAACGCGGAGCCCTTGTTGAAATGGCCGGGGTAAACGTGGGCAAGGTGAGCGGGATTTCTTTGGGCGAAAATGATCAGGCCAAGGTGCAGCTTCAGATCAATAACGGGGTAAAGATAACCGATGACGCCATTGCCTCGATTAAAACCCAAGGCATAATCGGGGATAAATATATCAAGATTACCCAGGGTGGTTCCGAAGATCTGCTGGTTGAGGGCGGGGGGATCATGGAAACAGAATCCGCGGTTGATCTTGAGGAGTTGGTGAGCAAATATATTTTCGGGGGTGTCTGAGCACCCCTTCCGTTACGCACCGTGACGGGGGGTGTTTTGGGAAAATCAGATTGTGTCTCCTGGTATTTGGTTTGGCGACACTGGGGCACCCGACCGAGGGCAAGCAATGTTGGGCAAGAGGATGATCATGAAAAAAGGTGACCGCTTTATTTCGCAACTGTGCAGGGTGTGTTTCTGTTGCCTGGCAATCTGGGCGGGGTCAGTAGCCGTGGCCGCGGGGCAGGAGGCGGTGTTTGACGATGAGCCGGCTTTTGGGGAAGAGCGGGATATCGGTCTGGCCTCGGATCCTCTTGAGCCGGTGAACCGTGTTTTTTTTCATTTTAACGATAAACTCTATTTTTGGGTGCTCAAGCCTGCATCCCACGGCTACTCCTATTTTATTGCCGAAGACGTGCGCATGTGCGTGCGGAGTTTTTTAAAAAATCTTCTGGCGCCGGTTCGGATTGTAAACAATTTCCTTCAAGGAAAAATCGCGGACAGTGGGGTTGAAACCGCCCGTTTTCTTCTCAATTCCACCCTTGGCATCGCTGGATTGGCTGATCCCGCCAAAAACGAGTTCGGTCTTTTGCCCAGGGATGAAGACTTGGGGCAAACCATCGGGGTATATGGCCTGGGAGAAGGCATCTATTTCTGCTGGCCCATCCTCGGGCCATCGAATGTGCGTGACACCATCGGCCTGGCCGGGGATTTCTTCTTGAGCCCGCTCTCCTACCTTGCCATGTCCGATTCCGGCGCCGGCGTCGCTGTGCAGGCCGGCAGGGAGGTGAATAACACCTCTCTTACCCTGGGAGATTATGAAGATTTCAAGGAATCCGCCATTGATCCCTATGTGGCCCTGCGCGATGCCTACCGCCAGTATCGGCAAAAGAAAATACGTGATGTGGCCGTGGGCAGTGACTCTGTGTACATTTCTTCCTCGGGCGCAACTCAAAAAACATATGCCCGGGAGACAGCCGGGTTGGCTGTGCCCGAGTCGGATGCCGAGCCGGTTGTCGCGGATAATTTCTTTGTCCAGGTCGGGACTTCGTTTGATGCGGAAAAGCTTCTCGTGATGCAACAAGACTTGCTCGCCATGAATACGGCTTCGGTTGTCACGGTTTCTGATCGGGGGGGGCTTAATTTTTATGCTTTGGAGGTGCCTGCCGGGGAGAAATTCGAATCCGCCAGGCAGGAGGCAAGAAGGCTCTGCGCCGCTGGATTCAGCGAGGCCAGGGTCGGACAATAAGAGTGTCGATACCCATTGAGTGAGATTGTAGAGGCAAAAATGAAAAACAGCAGCAGATGGTATTTGATGGTTTTTTCGGTATCTGTTCTGGCGTTCGCTGCGCCGGTCTTGCGTCCGGTTACTGCTTGTGCCGCGGCAACCGACCCGGTCGTGTTTGTCCGGGAGGGCGTGGACGAGATTATTTCTATCCTCCAGGATGAAAAACTCGCCGCGCCGGCTCGCAAGGCGGAGAGGAAAAACCGCATGGTAACCATCGTCGAGAAGAAATTTGATTTTCGCGAAATGTCCATGCGTGCCTTGGCCAGACATTGGCGGGAAAGGAGCCCTGCGGAGCAGGATCGTTTTGTTTTTTTGTTTAAGACGTTGCTGGAAAACACCTATTTAGCCAAGATAGAAACCTACTCCGGGGAAAAGGTTGTCTTTAAGAAAGCCGCGGTGCAAGGGAATAAGGCTATTGTCTATAGTGATCTCATCCGCAAGAATGTGGAAACCCCGGTTAATTACAAGCTCAAAAACAGCGATGACCGTTGGGCGGTTTATGATGTGGAGGTGGAGGGCGTGAGTCTGGTTAACAACTACCGGACTCAGTTTGCCAGCATTCTGAGCAAGGAGAATTTTGCCGGACTCATTGCCAAGCTGGAAGAAAAGGTCAGTAAGGGAGCTGCGGAATAAACGCAAATGGGTGCCTCTGAAGAGATGCTTTTTGGGAAATACCGGCCCGAGGAGTTACACGATATATTTTCTTTTTTGTCCGCTGAAGAGATGGCGGAGTTGTTTGCCTATCTTGAGTGGAAAGAGTGGCAATCCGGGGAAACTGTGATGAAAAGTGGGGAGCCCGCAGATTTCATGGGATTCCTGGTCGATGGCAAACTTGCCGTCAAGATGGATGCGACTTTCCCTGATAAGTTCATTCTGGTTGCCGTGCTTGAGCGTGGGAGTCTGGTGGGCGAGATTTTTGTTGTTGAGGGCGAACGCCGGCAGGCAACCGTAGTCGCCACGGAAAAAAGCCAGATCCTGATTCTTTCCCGCGAACGGATGGAGCTGATGTTGAGGCAGACGCCTGCGCTTGGCGTGAAACTTTTGCGCCGGATCATCCATGTGCTTGGGCATCGTCTGGGCAAGGCGAGCGACCGGCTTTCCCGCTTGTTGTAACTTCTTGTAGTTGTTCTTTTTGTTCATCCCGCGAACTCTTGTCGAAAGGAGCTTCGTTGGACGTGGGCGTCTATCAAAAAAATCCCGGCTGTGAATTCTCTTGACAACTGGCGGTGTTTCTTTATATTGATCTGCTTCTTTTTTTGCGTTGTGGATGGGTGATACGTGCGGATCAGGTGGGATGAAATACCGGTTGACGGTCTGTTGCTCAGTATTGATGACGGGGGCTGGATTCCTCGCAATGAGATCGTCTGCCAAGGATCGGGAACATGCACCATTTCCCTGAGCCGAGAGGGCGGGCGGGTGCTGCTTGCGGGAACTCTGCTCCTTCCCGTTGTTCTTGAGTGCGATCGCTGTCTTGATCCTTATGTCCATGCCGTGGACGAAAAGTTTGAGATTGTTTTTGAATTGCTTGCCCCTGGGGAAGAGGCGTGTATTGCTTCGGATCACTTGTGCAAGGGCAATGAGCTTGATGTTGTTTGTCTTGCGGAGCCGGTGGTGGATGTTTTTTCCGTGCTTGCGCAGCAATTGTTTCTTGCTTTGCCCGAAAAAAGACTCTGCGGCGACAAATGCTTGGGGTTGTGTCCCGGGTGCGGAGCGAACCTGAATCATGGCCCCTGTGATTGTCCCAAGGCAACAGGGACAACCCCGTTCAGCGTCTTGGCAAAATTGAAAGTCCAGTAACGGGTAATGCCCGTGGACTTCCTTAATCGCGCCGGGTCATTTCCATCCTGTTTGCGGCGCTGACGATTGCCGGGCATTTTTTTCTCAAACCGGGAGATATTTTTTGCGGACAAAAAACTGTCATTTTTGTTGAACCTGTTGAATTTTTTTGAAAAACCCGTTACAGACAACAAGCTGTAATCGAGATCTTTCCAATTGGAGGAAAAGTAATGGCTTTACCGAAAAGAAGACATTCCCATTGCCGTACCAGAATCCGTCGTTCCCACGATGCCCTGTGTGGTGTAACCGTTTCGACTTGCTCCGAGTGTGGCGAGCCGAAGCTGCCGCACCGTCTTTGTCCTGGTTGCGGAGCATACAAGGGCCGTACGGTTGTCAAGTTGACCGAAGAGTAGTAGAGCTGCACCATGGCATTGCATATTGCCCTGGATGCCATGGGCGGGGATCGAGGTCCTGGGGAACTGGTTTCCGGGGCAGTCCTGGCTGCGCGCGAGTCTGACCTTGAGATCAGCCTGGTCGGTGATCAGGCCCTGCTTGGGGCCATTCTGGCAACCCATGGGGCTCCTTCGTCCCGGATTCATCTGGTGCACGCTTCCCAAGTCGTTGGCATGGATGAATCCCCCTTTGACGCCATCCGCAGGAAAAAAGACTCCTCCATCATGAAGGCGTTTGCCCTCCACAAAGAGGGCAGGGTTGATGCTGTTGTCAGCGCTGGCAATTCCGGGGCGACATTGGCGGCGGCCATCAAGTTGCTTGGCCGGCTGGAGTATGTCTCCCGGCCTGGGATCGCAGGGATTTTCCCTACCTTGAAAGGTCCGGTGGTGATGATGGATGTGGGCGCAAATGTTGATTGCCGCTCCGAGCATCTCTTTCAATTCGGCGTCATGGCCGCTGCTTTTTCGCAAGTACTCTTCGGGCATGATCGGCCCCGTGTCGGCCTCCTCAGTATCGGTGAAGAGGGGGGGAAGGGCAATGTCCTGGTGAAAAAATCCCACGAGCTGTTTCAGCAGAGTTCCTTGAATTACATCGGCAATGTCGAAGGCCGGGACACCTTTCAAGGGGATGTCGATGTCATGGTCTGCGACGGTTTTGTCGGCAATGTCTGCCTGAAGCTCAGCGAGGGGTTGGCCGAGGCGGTCATGGGTATGCTGCGGGAGGAAATCGTCAAGAGCTTCAAGGCGAAACTCGGTTATCTGCTGGCCAGGGATGCCTTTGCTTCCTTTAAGAAGCGGGTTGATTACGCCGAGTATGGCGGGGCGCCCCTGCTTGGCATCCAGGGCAATGCCATTGTCTGTCATGGCCGTTCCAATGGAGTGGCGATAAAAAATGCCATTCGGGTTGCCTCTGAAATGGCTCGCAATAAGGTCAATGACCGGATACTCGAGCTTCTTTCCCACCACCGTCTCCTGGGGCAACAGGATGATGCGAATGCCCCCGTTGCCGGAGTAACCCCATGAGCCGCGCCGTTATCCTTGGGACAGGTTCCTGCCTGCCGGAAAGGGTCCTCACCAACGAGGATCTGGAAAAGATGGTTGATACCTCCGATGAGTGGATCACCACCAGAACCGGCATCAAGACCCGGCACATTGCCGGAGCCGGGGAGGAGACCTCCAAGCTGGCCAGCGTGGCGGCCCGCCGCGCCTTGGACATGGCAGGGATCACCCCGGCCGAAGTCGACATGATCGTCCTTGGGACGATTTCCTGTGAAAAGGCCATGCCCTCCTGCGCCTGCCTTGTGCAAAAGGAGCTGGAGGCGGTCAACGCCTTTGCCTTTGACATCAACGCCGCCTGCTCCGGCTTTCTCTATGGCCTTGATCTGGCCGACAAATACATTCGCAACAATCCGGACATGAAAATTCTGGTGATCGGCGCGGAGAATCTCTCCGCCCGCACCAACTGGCAGGACCGCAATACCTGCGTGTTGTTCGGCGATGGCGCTGGCGCCTGTCTGGTGACCGGCAACGATCAGGGAAGGGGGATTCTGGCGAGTCAGCTTTACGCGGATGGCCGCTTGTGGGAATTGCTCCACATGGACAGCGCTCCCAGTCTGAATCCCGATCTCTGCACCCAGCCAAACGATGGCCCCTTCATCAAGATGGTGGGGAAAGATGTTTTTCGCTACGCGGTCCGGGCCATGGCGGACGCCATCACCGCGGTCCTTCAAAAGGAGGGGCTGGCAATTTCCGACATCGCCCTGGTTGTGCCCCATCAGGCCAATATCCGTATCCTGAAAAGCCTGGCCGATCACCTCAGTGTGCCGCTCGAAAAAATCTATATTAATGTGCATAAATATGGTAATACATCGGCGGCTACCGTGCCGATCGCCATGGACGAGGCGAACCGGGAAGGCCGATTGCAGCAGGGGGATCTGCTTCTCATCTGCACTTTTGGCGGCGGTTTTACCTGGGGCGCAGCCCTGGTCAGGTGGTAAGGCATATTCGGCCAAGTTATTACTCAATCGCAGATCAAAGTAATTGAGCACAAGGGGGCACAGTGGATTATTTCTTGAGCGAAGAGCAGCAGATGATCGTGGATGTTGCTCGGCAGATTACCGATGAAATGATTGTTCCGCAACGGGCAGAGTTGGATGAAACAGAGGATTATCCCCGTGATATCCTGGCCGCCATTGCCAAGGCCGATCTGTATGGCCTCTATATTCCCGAGGAGTATGGCGGTTTGGGCGGCGGATGCTTTGAGATTGTTCTGGCGTTAGAGCAGTTTGCCCGGGGATGCACCGGGGTAGCAACCGCCTTTGCCGCCAGCGCCCTGGGCGCCTACCCGATTCTCATTTCCGGCAGCGAGGAGTTGAAACAGAAATATATGCCGCTTATCGCCAGCGGCGAGAAACTGGCAGCCTTTGCCTTGACCGAAGCCAATGCCGGCAGCGACGCCTCCGGCATCCAGACCACCGCGGTGCTCGACGGCGACGAATGGGTCTTGAACGGCACCAAGCAGTGGATCACCAATGCCGGCGAGGCCCAGATATATACGGTTATCGCCATCACCGACAAAAGCAAGGGGCCCCGCGGCGCCACCATGTTCGTGGTCGAGGATACCGACCCTGGTTTTTCCTACGGGGTTAAGGAAAAGAAGCTGGGCATCCGCTGCTCTTCCACCCGGGAGCTGATTTTCAAGGATTGCCGGATTCCCAAGGATCGGGTCATCGGCCGGATCGGCATGGGCTTTATCACCGTGATGAAAACCCTGGATCAGTCCCGTCCGGGCATCGCCATCCTCGGCGTCGGCCTGGGGCAGGGCGCCCTGGATGAGGCGGTCACCTATGCCAAGCAGCGGGTGCAGTTCGGCAAGCCCATCATCTCCTTCCAGGCGGTGCAGCATATCCTGGCCGACATGGCCATTCAGGTCGAGGCGGGCCGTGCCCTGGTGTATTCGGCAGCCAAGCATATCGACGCCCATAAAAACGACATGTCCAAGGCCTCCTCCATATGCAAGGTGTTCGCCACCGACATGGCCATGAAGGTGACCACCGATGCGGTGCAGGTTCTCGCCGGCTATGGCTATATGCGCGAGTACCCGGTGGAGAAGATGATGCGCGACGCCAAGATCCTCCAGATTTACGAAGGCACCAATCAGATCCAGCGGAATGTTATTGGTCAGGAACTCAACAAGGAGTATACGAGGTCCTAATGAAGATCATTGTCTGCGTAAAACAGGTGCCGGACGCCAAGGATGTCCGCCTGGACCCCAAGACCAACACCCTTTCCCGGGAAGGGGTGCAAGCGATCATGAACCCCTACGACCGTCATGCCCTTGAGGAGGCGGTTCGTCTGAAGGAGCAGCACGGCGGCATCGTAACCGTGGTCAGCATGGGGCCGCCCCAGGCGGAAGAGATGCTGCGCGAGGCGGTGTCCTGCGGGGCGGACGAGGCGGTGCTCGTTTCGGATCGCGCCTTTGCCGGAGCAGACACCTGGGCTACCACCTACACCCTGTCCCAAGCCATTAAAAAGATCGATGATTTCGATCTGATCCTCTGCGGCAAGCAAGCCATTGATGGGGACACCGCCCAGGTGGGTCCCGGCCTGGCCGAGCGGCTTGATATTCCTTTTGTCGCCTATGTGCGCAAGATCACTGATTGTACCGCCAATACCATTAAGGCAGAGCGCTTGATGGATGACGGCTACGATCTGCTGGAAGTGCCGCTGCCCGCGCTGTTCACCGTGGTCAAAGAGATCAATGAGCCCCGGATTCCTTCCCTCAAGGGGAAGATGAAGGCGAAAAAGGTCGATATCGCCAAGATGACCGCGGCGGACATCGAGGCGGACCCGGAGCAGTTGGGGCTGAAAGGCTCCACCACCCAGGTGGTCAGGGTCTTCTCTCCGGAACTGAAAGGGGAGCGGGCCATGCTTGCGGGTACCCCCGATGAGCAGGTTGCCCATCTGTACGAGAAACTGTCGCCTCTTCTGTAGACTTTAGATAAACGGAATTTTCCATGTTACAGATTGATGTAGAAGCCTGTATTGGTTGCGGTATCTGTGAAAGTACCTGTACCTTCGGGGCCATCAAGGTTGAAGGCGGTGTCGCCGTGGTGGGCGATGGCTGCACCCTGTGCGGCAGTTGCGTGGATGCCTGCGAGGTTGGCGCCCTTTCCATCAAGCGGGAGGAGAAGGCAACCCAGGGCAACCTGGCCGACTGGTCCGGGGTCTGGGTCTATGCGGAATGCCGGCATGGCAGGATCGCCCCTGTCGCCCTGGAACTGCTCGGGGCCGGGCGCAAGCTGGCCGAAAAAAGAGGGGTTGCCCTTTCCGCTGTGCTTCTGGGCTCAAAACTTGATGGCATGGCCGAGGAGCTCATCGCCCACGGCGCTGACACGGTGTTTGTGGTCGATGATCCGGCCTTGGCCTCCTTTACCGATGACGCCTATGGCAACGCCTTGAGTGCGCTGGCCAAAAAACACAAACCCGAGATCATCCTTGCCGGGGCCACGGCCATCGGCAGATCCTTCATCCCCCGGGTTGCCACCACGCTGGCCACGGGCTTGACCGCTGATTGCACGAATCTGGAGATTCGCGATGAGGACGGCGCGCTGCTCCAGACCCGTCCCGCCTTTGGCGGCAATATCATGGCCACCATTGTCTGTCCGCACACCCGTCCGCAGATCTCCACGGTGCGGCCGCTGGTGATGAAGCCTCTTGCCAGGGACGCCGGGCGCGCAGGGGAAATCATCGCGGCCAATCTGGATTCAAAGAGTCTCAAACCCCGCGTCACGGTGCTTGACTCGGTGGTGGAAGATCTTGATCGGGTGAACCTTTCCGAGGCCGATATTGTGGTGGCCGGCGGCCGGGGCTTGGAAAACGAGAAGGGCTTTGCCATGATCCGCGAACTGGCCGATGTGCTGGGCGGGGCGGTTGCCGCCTCCCGGGCTGCCGTGGACAGCGGCTGGATTCCCTACCCGCACCAGGTTGGCCAGACCGGCAAGACCGTGGCTCCCAAGGTGTATATCGCCTGCGGCATTTCCGGCGCCATCCAGCACCTGGTGGGCATGCAGTCCGCCGATACCATTATCGCCATCAACCGTGACGCCGATGCGCCTATCTTTGACGTGGCAACCTACGGCATTGTCGGTGATGTCTTCGAGATCGTGCCCAAGCTGATTGAGAAATTCAAGGAAAGGAAGTCCGCATGAGCCTGAACGGAAAAATAGCCGTTGTCACCGGCGGCAGCAGAGGCATTGGCCGGGCTATCTGTCAGCGGTTGGCAGCGCTTGGCGCCTTGGTTATCGTCAACTATGTGAGCAATCCGGCCGCTGCGGAAGAGACGGTAGCGAGCATCAAGGCTGCGGGCGGCAAAGCCGACGCGGTCCAGTTCAATGTCGCCACCTCCGAGGAGATCGAAGCGGCGTTCAAGAAGATTCTCGATGCCCATGGCCGGGTGGATATCCTGGTGAACAACGCCGGGATCACCCGGGACGGCCTGCTCATGAAGATGAAGGACGAGCAGTGGGACGAGGTCCTCAATACCAACCTCAAGGGCGTGTTCCTCTGCACCAAGGCGGTGAGCCGGGCCATGATGAAACAGCGTTGGGGGAGGATCATCAATATCACCTCGGTGATCGGGTTTGCCGGCAACGCGGGCCAGGCCAACTACGCCGCCGCCAAGGCCGGGATTGTCGGCTTCACCAAGTCCGTGGCCAAGGAGCTTGCCTCCCGGGGGATCACGGTGAACGGGGTGGCCCCCGGCTATATCGTCACCGATATGACCCGCGATCTCTCCGAAGAGGTCACCAATACGATCAAGGGCGAGATTCCCATGGGGGTTCTTGGCGAGGCCGAGGATATTGCCGGGGCTGTGGCTTATCTGGCGTCTGACGATGCGCGCTATGTGACAGGACAGTTTATCCATGTCAATGGCGGCATGTTCATGTGATATATTGTATAAGCAAAAACCTGGTAAGATATTACCATAAACAAGCAAGGAGAAAAGATCATGTCTGTACAGGAAAAACTCATTGATATCATTGCCGAGCAACTGAGCGTGGATAAAGACAAGGTTGTGCCGGGCGCTTCTTTTATTGACGATCTGGGCGCGGACTCCCTTGACCTGGTTGAACTCATCATGGCCATGGAAGAGGCTTTCGATATCGAAATTGCCGATGATGTCGCGGAAAAGATCACCACCGTACAGAATGCCATCGACCATATCAACAAGGTTGCCGGTTGATCCTGTTTTTTTGGCAGCAGGCATCTGGAAGGAACAACTGAGGACTGACCTTGGTGGGATTGTATTCCGCCAAGGCCTTTCTTTCTCTGCAAACAGAGTGTGAGGATCAGCGTGGGCAGAAGAGTCGTGGTCACAGGAGTTGGACTGGTTACTCCCCTGGGAACAGGCGTGGAGAAAACCTGGAGCGCGTTGTGCGCGGGCAAGAGCGGCATCGGCCCGATCACCCGGTTCGACGCCAGCGAGGTCGGGGTCAATATCGCCGCAGAGGTTAAGGATTTTCAGGTCGAGGATCACATCGACAAGAAAGTCGCCAAGCATCTTGACCTCTTTGTGCAGTACGCTGTCGCCGCCGCCGGGGAAGCCTTGCGCAACGCCGATTTCCAAATCACCGAGGAAAACGCCCCCAGGGTCGGCAGCATCATGGGCTGCGGGCTCGGCGGTCTGCCCACCATTGAAAAATACCATCAGGTGGCCTTGGAAAAGGGAACCAAACGGATCACGCCTTTTTTTATCCCCATGGTCATTCCCAACATGGGCGCCGGGCAGATCTCCATTATCTACGGCACCAGGGGCCCGAATCTCTGCCTTACCACCGCCTGCGCCGCAGGAACCCATGCGGTGGGCGAGGCCTTCCGCTCCATCGTCAACGATGAATGCGATGTGGCCATTACCGGCGGCAGCGAATCGGTGATCTGTCCTTTGGCGGTCGGCGGTTTTCACGCGATGAAGGCGTTGTCCACCCGCAATGAGCAGCCGGAAAAAGCCTCGCGCCCCTTTGAACGGGATCGGGACGGCTTTATCATCTCCGAAGGCGCCGGTGTGCTCATTCTTGAGGAGTTGGAGCATGCCAAGGCCCGCGGGGCCACGATTTATGCCGAGGTTGCCGGGTACGGCCTGAGCGGCGACGGCTACCATATGGCTGCCCCCCCCGAGGATGGCAACGGCGCGGTGCGCTGCATGCGGATGGCTTTGAAGGATGCGGGCATGAAGCCGGAGGAGGTGGACTATGTCAACGCCCACGGCACCTCCACCCCGCTGAATGATGTGGTGGAAACCCGGGCCATTAAAACGGCTTTCGGCGATCATGCCTACAAACTGGCCATCAGCTCGACCAAGTCCATGACCGGCCACATGCTGGGCGGTGCAGGGGGGATCGAATCCGTTTTTACCGCCCTGGCCATCAAGCACCAGATCGCCCCGCCCACCATGAACCTGGAAAACCCCGATCCGGAATGCGATCTGGATTATGTTCCCAATCAGGCCCGCGAGATGAAGATCCGGGCAGCCATGTCCAATTCCTTTGGCTTCGGCGGCACCAATGCCGTGTTGATCATGAAGCAGTACGAGGGCAAATAGTGAAGATTTCCATCGGCTGCGATCACGGCGGCATCAGCCTCAAGGGTGAAATCGTCCCGTTGCTCCAGAAAATGGGGCATACGGTGGATGATAAGGGATGCTTTTCCACGGAGTCCGTAGATTACCCTGATTTTGCCAAGGCGGTCTGCACCCAGGTGCAGAATGGCGGCTGTGAACGCGGCATCTTGATTTGCGGCACCGGCGTGGGGATGTCCATGGTGGCCAACCGTTTCGAGGGGATTCGGGCTGCCTTGGGCAACGAGCTGTTCACCGCCCGAATGAGCCGGGAGCACAACGACGCCAACGTGCTCTGTCTCGGCGCCAGGGTGGTCGGCCCCGGCCTGGCTGCGGAAATAGTCCAGGCTTGGGTCAGCACCGAATTTGCCGGGGGCAGGCATCAACGGCGGATCGATATGTTCTAGGAACCGGGTCTGCCGCTGCTGCGGGCTCCATGTACAAGTATTCATTACGCGGCCGGAATTACCTGGAGTAATTTTTCGGCCGTGATTATTTTTTCTGAACGCAATTTTCAACCCATAATAAATCATGAAGGATACCGCAGTGTCGTATTTGAAAGAGAGTGATCCGGATGTGTACCGTTCCATCCGCCATGAGTTGGCACGACAGAGCAATCAGCTCGAACTGATTGCCTCCGAGAACATTGTCAGCGAGGCGGTGCTTGAGGCCCAGGGCTCCATTTTCACCAACAAGTACGCCGAGGGCTATCCTGGTAAGCGCTACTATGGCGGCTGCGAATACGCCGACCAGATCGAATCCCTGGCCATCGAGCGGGCCTTGAAGATATTCGGCGCCGAATACGCCAATGTTCAGCCCCATTCCGGCAGCCAGGCCAACATGGCGGTGTATTTCTCTTCGCTGCAGCCGGGAGACACGGTGCTGGGCATGGATCTGGCCCACGGCGGCCATCTCACCCACGGCGCAGGAGTGAACTTCTCCGGGCAGCTCTACAAGTTCGTTTCCTACGGGGTGAACCGGGAAACCGAGCGCATCGACATGGCCGAGGTGGAGCGGGTTGCCATTGAGCATAAGCCCAAGATGATCGTGGCCGGGGCGAGCGCCTATCCCAGGGTTATCGATTTCGCAGGCTTCCGCGCCATAGCCGACAAGGTCGGCGCCTTGTTCATGGTGGACATGGCCCATATCGCCGGGCTGGTGGCCGCCGGGGTCCATCCCTCGCCGGTACCCTACGCCGATTTTGTCACCACCACCACGCACAAAACCATGCGGGGTCCGCGGGGCGGCTTGATCCTGGCCAAGGCTGAGTACGGCAAGAAGCTCGATAGCAAGATCTTCCCTGGCATCCAGGGCGGACCGTTGGTGCATGTCATCGCGGCCAAGGCCGTGGCCTTCAAGGAGGCCATGAGCGAGAAGTTCAAGCAGGATCAGGTTCAGGTGGTCAGGAACGCCCAGGCCTTGGGCGAAGGGCTGGTTCGCCATGGCTTCCGGATTGTTTCCGGCGGCACCGACAATCATCTGTTGCTGGTTGATCTGACCAACAAGGGGGCAACCGGCAAGGATGCAGAAGAGGCCCTTGAAAAAGCAGGTCTCACGGTTAATAAAAACGCCATCCCCTTTGATCAGCAGAGCCGCTTTGTCACCAGCGGGGTGCGCATCGGCACGCCGGCCGTGACCACCCGCGGCCTCAAGGAACCGGAGATGGCCAAGATCGCCGACTGGATCAACCGGGCCATCGAGAACCGCCAAAACCCGGAAAGCCTGAGCGCTATCCGGGCCGAGGTCCGGGCCCTGTGCGATACCTTTCCCCTGTATCCGGATATGGAACGGAACAACGGGTAGCAGACCATGACCGATACCCGCCCGTCCTGGGACGAATATTTCATGGGGATCACCGAGATGGTGGCCCAGCGTTCGACCTGCCTGCGCCGCAAGGTGGGGGCCATTCTCGTCCGGGACAAGCGCATCATTGCCACGGGCTACAACGGCGCGCCAGCCAAGGTCAGCCATTGTCTCGATGTTGGGTGTCTGCGGGAGCAGCAGGGCATCCCTTCCGGCGAGCGGCATGAGCTGTGCCGGGGGTTGCACGCCGAGCAGAACGCCATTATCCAGGCGGCCCTGCATGGCTTCAGCATCGAAGGCTCCACCCTGTACTGCACCAATATGCCCTGTTCCATTTGCAGCAAGATGCTGATCAATGCGCGGATTGAAAAAATCTATTATAAAGAGGGATATGCCGACAGCCTGTCCTCTTTGCTGTTGGCCGAGGCGCAAGTTCCTGTTGTCCAGTTGGGGTAAGCTATGAAATGTCCGTACTGCGGTCATCTGGAAAACCGGGTTGTTGACTCCCGCCTGAACAAGGATTTCACCATCACCCGCCGCCGGAGGATGTGCGATGCCTGCAGCCGCAGGTTCACCACCTACGAGCGGCTTGAGGTGACCATGCCCATGCTGATCAAGAAGGATGGGCGCCGCGAGGCCTGGGACCGGCACAAGGTGGTGGAAGGTCTGCAAAAGGCTTGCGAGAAACGGCCAGTCAGCATGGAGCAGATCGATGAGTTCGTCGATTCCCTGGAGCGAGAGCTACAGGACATGGGCGAGCGTGAGATTCCGGTGAAGCTCGTTGGAGAGCGGGTCATGGACGGGTTGCGCAAGCTTGACGGCGTGGCCTATGTCCGTTTCGCTTCGGTGTACCGGCAGTTCAAGGATTTGAGCGAGTTCATGGCCGAGTTGAAGGGCATGCTGGGCGGGCCGGAAGAAACAGCGAAATGAAAGACGACCGCGCCTGGATGCAACTGGCCATCAGGGAGGCGAGAAAGGGGCTGGGACGCACCTCGCCAAACCCCTGCGTCGGCGCGGTGGTGGTGAAAAACAACCGGCTCATTGCCACGGGGTTTCATGCCAAGGCCGGAACCCCCCATGCCGAGGTGCATGCCCTCCGGGCTGCCGGGGCAAAAGCCAGGGGCGCCACGATCTATGTGACCCTGGAGCCCTGCAACCATACGGGCCGGACCCCTCCCTGCACCCAGGCCATTCTGGCCGCCGGGATCAAGCGGGTGGTGGTCGGCATGCTCGATCCCAATCCGCTCGTTGCGGGAGGTGGGTGCGAGACCCTTGGTGCTCAAGGGATTGAGGTTAGGCAAGGGGTGCTGGCCGAGGAGTGCCGGAGCCTGAACCGGCCATTCAGCAAATATATCACCACCGGGTTGCCCTGGGTGATCATGAAGGCAGGCATAAGTCTGGACGGGCGATTGGCCCTCGCCTCCGGCCAGTGCGCCTGGATCACCAACGAGCAGTCCCGGCGACAGGTGCACTGTCTGCGGGATCGTGTGGACGCCATCCTTATCGGCAGTGGTACAGGTCTGTGCGACGATCCGGCGCTTACCACCCGATTGCCCGGGCGCCGGGGCAGGGACCCGTTGCGGGTTGTTCTGGACACCGCGCTCAGGATGCCGCCCACCGCCAAGATGTTGCAGCAGGCTTCCACTGCCCCAACCTGGATTTTTTGCGGGCCGGATGCGGATGTGAAAAGGGCTGCGGCTCTAGTCGCAGCAGGCGCAATCGTCAAGCAGGTTCGGCTCGATGGAGCAGGGCAGCTCGATCTTGAAGCGGTGCTCTGTGAGCTTGGCCGGGCACAGCTCACCAGTGTTCTGGTTGAGGGCGGCAGCCGGGTGCATGGCGCTTTTTTGCGGGCCAATCTGGTGGACGAGGTGAATATCTTTGTGGCTCCGATCTTTCTCGGCGCAGACGGGGTGCCCCTTCTGGACACTTTGGGGGTGCAGCAGGTTGCGGACGCTCCTCGCTTGAGCGCCACCAGGGTGCGGCGGTTTGGTAACGATGTGTTGATTGAAGGGCTGATAGAAAAATAACGTTTATGGCTGAAGCTCTTGCCAAAGGCTTTATTGTGCTTCGACAGGCTCAGCATGAACGGAAGAAAGCATATTGATTTCAAGATAGCTACCGTTCGCCCTGAGCTTGTCGAAGGGTGCTCTTTTATTTTTGCAAGAGGCTCGTTTATAGCTCGTAGCTGATAGCTGGCCGCTTAGGAAGGGATATGTTCACCGGAATCATACTGGGGCAGGGCAGGATACTGGAAAAAAGACCGGTCGGCGGCGGGATGCTCTTTGCCGTCACCGCGGATTTCGATCTGCCCGATCCCGAGGAAGGCGAGTCCATCGCGGTCAACGGGGTGTGCCTGACGGCCAAGGAGATCCGAGGCCGCCGCTTTCTCGTGGATGTCTCACCGGAAAGCCTGAAGCGCACCAACCTCGGGCAACTGGCCGTGGGGAGCGTGGTCAATCTGGAGCGAGCCCTGCGCCTCACCGACCGGCTGGGCGGGCATATGGTCAGCGGCCATGTGGATGCCACGACCCCCATGCTGACCCGTCAGCCTGTCGGGGATTTCGTGGTGTTCAGCTTCCAGGTGCCTGCGGGGTTTGGTAAATATATCATCGAAAAAGGCTCCATCGCCATCGACGGCATCAGTCTTACCGTCAACAGCATCGATGCGAAAACCTTTTCCGTTTCCATCATCCCCCACACCCTCGGGGTCACCACCCTGGGGGCGCTGAAACAGGGGAGCGTGGTGAATATAGAAGTGGACCTGATCGGCAAGTATGTGGAAAAATTGCTCTCCGCCAAGGATGCTGATGGCGGGGGTGCACAATCAAGAATCAATTCCGCTTTTTTGGCTGAGCACGGCTTTTTGAAATAAGGTGCGACCACAGGCGGCGAAAGTTTTGAGGTGAAAACCATGGCGGTAAGTTCCATTGAAGAGGTGATTGACGAGATCCGGGCCGGGAAGATGATCATTCTGGTCGATGACGAGGATCGCGAGAACGAGGGCGACCTCTACATGGCCGCTGAAAAGGTCACCCCCGAGGCGATCAATTTCATGGCCACCCACGGTCGTGGCCTCATCTGCCTGACCCTGACCCCGGATCATCTCGAGCAGTTGCAGATCCCCATGATGGTGCAGAAAAACAAGTCTCCCTATGAGACGGCCTTCACGGTGAGCATCGAGGCCTCCACCGGGGTCACCACCGGCATCTCCGCTGCGGACCGGGCGCGCACCATTCTGGTGGCCGCCGACCCCAAGGCCAAGCCCAGCGATATCGTCAGCCCCGGCCATATCTTCCCCCTGCGCGCCCGGCGGGGCGGGGTCCTGGTCCGCACCGGCCAGACCGAGGGGTCGGTTGATCTCTCCCGTCTGGCCGGGTTGCATCCTTCCGGGGTGATCTGCGAGATCATGAAGGAAGACGGCACCATGGCCCGGATGCCGGATCTGAATATCTTTGCCAAGGAGCACGGCCTCAAGATCGCCACCATCGCCGACTTGGTCGCCTACCGGACCCGTGAGGACAAGCTGGTCCACCGGGCTGCCGAGGCCAAGATCCCCACCCGCTACGGGGATTTTCGCACCATCGTCTACACCAACGATGTGGATGACCTCGAACACGTTGCCCTGGTCAAGGGCGAGATCGATCCCAACAAAGAGATCATGGTCCGGGTCCATTCCTCCTGCCTGACCGGCGACGTCTTCGGTTCCAAACGCTGCGACTGCGGCGGGCAGTTGCACAGCGCCATGCGCATGGTCGAGCATGAGGGGGCGGGCATTGTCCTCTATATGCAGCAGGAGGGCAGGGGGATCGGGTTGATCAACAAGATCAAGGCCTACGCCCTGCAGGAAGGGGGGATGGATACGGTGGAAGCCAATGTGCACCTGGGCTTCAAGGCAGATCTGCGCGACTACGGGATCGGCGCCCAGATTTTGCGCGATCTCGGCGTCCGCAAGATGCGGCTCATTACCAACAACCCCAAGAAGATCGTGGGCCTTGAAGGCTATGGCCTCAAGGTCACGGGCCGTCAGCCCATCGAGATGGAGCCGGAGCCGGAGAATATCGATTACCTGCAGGCCAAGAAGAACAAGCTCGGGCACATGCTGGAGCTGCCCGTTGCCGGCAAGAAGAAAAAGAAAGCATAAGCGGTTGCATACTCTGGAGGATGAATCATGCCCAAATTTTTTGAAGGAAAACTACAGGTTGAAGGGAAGAAGTTCGGGATTGTCATTGCCCGGTTCAATTCGTTCATTGCCGAGCGGCTGCTGGAAGGCGCTCTCGATACCCTGACCCGTTCCGGGGTCAAGGATAAGGAGATCGAGGTGGCCAGGGTTCCCGGCGCCTTTGAGATTCCGCTGGTTGCCCAGAAGATGGTTAAGTCCGGCCGCTATGATGCAGTGATCTGCCTCGGCGCCGTGATCCGCGGCTCAACCCCCCATTTCGATTTCGTGGCCAACGAGGCCACCAAGGGTATTGCCCAGGCGAGCATGGAATCCGGGGTGCCCATCATCTTCGGCGTACTCACCACCGATTCCATCGAGCAGGCCATCGAGCGGGCCGGGTCCAAGGCCGGCAACAAGGGCTCCGAGTGCGCGGCCACCGCCATCGAGATGGTCAACCTTTTGCCGCAGCTCGCCTGATCATTCATGGGAAACCGACGCAAGGCAAGGGAGCTTGCCCTCAACGCTCTGTTTCAGGGGGAGATGACCGCAACCTCCGCAGTGGAGAATTTCCCGCTGCTCTGCGAGAATTTCGAGATCAACAAAAAGGCCATCCCTTATGGTCAGGAGCTGGTTGAGGGCATCACCGACAAGTGGGAGGAGATCAACGCCAAGATCGCGGAAAGCGCGGTGAACTGGCGGGTCAGCCGCATGTCGGTGCTGGATCGCAATATCATCCGGCTGGCGGCCTATGAAATGATGTTCAAGGAGGAAGTGCCGCCCAGGGTGGCCATCGACGAAGCCATTGAGCTGGCCAAGCGGTACTGCGCCGAGGATTCTCCGGGTTTTATTAATGGCATCCTTGATGCTATTCTGAAAAATATCGGTAAGGCAAAGTAGCCTGTGCTTGTAAAAGTTTGCAGAGTATTTTGAGGTTACCCCGTCATTCCGGCGAAAGCCGGAATCCAGTGTGTGTGGGTTTCTGGACCCCGGCTTTCGCCGGGGAGACGGTCCTTGATATATCGGTTAGTTATGCAATTAGCCAGTAGCGTGTAGTCCCATAACCGGAACCGACATTCGAGCAAAATGGCGCCAGGGAACAACAAGCAGGAAATAGCAAAACCAACCCTCGGGCGAGAGATACTTTCCGTATTCGGGGTGTTTGTCGCCCTTTTTCTGCTCCTCTGCCTGGTCAGTTATACCTCGGTTGAGTCGTTGGGCCAGACCGCCACTGCCAACTGGGGCGGGGCCGTGGGCCAGTTTGTCGCCGGGCTGCTCCTGGATCTTTTGGGGATCACCGCACTCTGGCTCCCTGTGCTGCTGCTTTTTTTCGCCATCCATTTGTTTTCTCCGGATTTCACCCTGGAAACCCTGCCCTTGACCGTGTTCGGCTGCACCGGGATTCTCCTGGCCAGCTCGGGGCTGAGCGGGTTTACCTCCGTGGCCTCGTTCACCGTTTTCGAGCACACCTATCCGGTTGCCGGCTTCCTTGGCACGCTGCTGGCCCAGTATGGCCAGTTGTTCTTCGGCGGCCCCGGCTCCCTGCTGCTCTTCGGCGTGGTGCTGGTTATCTCCCTGATGCTGATCAGCAGCTTTTCCCCCTATTCCCTGGGGAGCCGGTTGCGTGATTCCCTGGCCAGCCGTCGGGCAGATAGGCAGGCAGCGGAGGATAAGGCCTCGGTCGGGAAGGACAAGAAGGCTGCGGCAGCCGCAGCCCCCCTTGTCGTTGATGCCGAGGCAAGTGCGGACCAAGATGACGCCGCCGTGCCCAAGGTGCATGCCCCGGTGAAGCTTGAGGCTGCGGCAGAGGATGATTCCTTCCGCCTCCTGCCAGCGGCCAGCGGTGAATACCGGCTGCCGCCCTTGTCCCTGCTGGATAAGGCGGAAAACGCCGAGGTGGTCGTGGACCGCGACTACTACTATGCGGTGAGCGCCGAGCTGGAAGAAAAGCTCAAGGATTTCGGGGTGGTGGGCAAGGTGGTCGGCATCTCGCCGGGTCCGGTGATCACCACCTACGAGTTTTCTCCGGCTCCTGGGGTCAAGATCAACAAGATCATCGCCCTGGCCGACGATCTGGCCTTGGGCCTCAAGGCCGAGAGCGTGCGCATCGTCGGCTCCATTCCGGGCAAGGCCGCGCTGGGCATCGAGATTCCCAACCCGACCCGGCACATCGTTTATGTGCGCGACATCTTCGCCCATGAAAAATTCAACAAGGCCGCTTCCCGGCTCACCATCGGTCTGGGCATGGACGTGGTGGGCAACCCGGTCATTGCCGATCTGGCCCGAATGCCCCATCTGCTCATCGCCGGGGCAACCGGCTCGGGCAAGAGCGTGGCGGTCAACACCATCATCTGCTCGATTCTCTTCAAGGCCACGCCCGAGGAGGTCCGCCTCCTGCTGGTGGACCCAAAGCGCATCGAGCTTTCCTGCTACGAGGATATCCCCCATCTCCTGCACCCGGTGGTGGTGGACCCCAAGCTGGCCAGCCGCGCCCTGATGTGGGCGGTGCGCGAGATGGAACGCCGCTACCAGTTGATGGAAGAGGCCAAGGTCAAGAGCCTGGCCAGCTACAACGCCGAGGCCGCGGACAAGCTGCCGCTCATCGTCATCATCATCGACGAGCTGGCCGACCTGATGATGGTCTCCTCCCGCGAGGTCGAGGATGCCGTGGCCAGGCTGGCCCAGATGGCGCGGGCCGCGGGCATGCACCTGATCCTCGCCACCCAGCGGCCTTCGGTGGATGTGCTCACCGGCCTGATCAAGGCCAACTTCCCCACCCGGATGTCGTTCAAGGTTTCCTCAAAGATCGATTCCCGCACCATCCTGGATGGGAGCGGGGCCGAACACCTGCTGGGCGCGGGCGACATGCTCTTCATGCCGCCGGGCACCAGCAAGCTCCAGCGCATCCACGGCGCCTACATCTCGGAAAAGGAAACCGAGCGGATCGTCACCTTCCTCAAGGAGCAGGGAGCTGCCCGCTACGATGAGGCGGTGCTCAAGCTCGCCGAGGAAGCCGAGGCAGGCGAGGGCGACGAGTCCGGGGAGATGGACGAAAAGTACGACGAGGCCGTGGCTCTGGTGTGCGAAACGGGACAGGCCTCCATTTCCATGGTGCAACGGCGGCTGCGGGTCGGGTATAATCGGGCGGCCCGGATGATCGAACTCATGGAACGGGAAGGGGTGGTCGGCCCTGCGGACGGCTCTAAGCCCCGCGAGGTGCTGGCCCGGAAAAGTTACTAGGTGTTTTGGCGGGATTGAAAATACCACCCTTCGACAGGCTCAGGGTGAACGGAGCATCAATATCAATAAGGCAATATCCGTTCGCCCTGAGCCTGTCGAAGGGCAGTTGTCAGCGCCATTTTATTTTCACAGGCAGCTTGCCATAATTTAATGAATGACTAAATTACAGGACAGCGATGTTCTGTTTTTTTATAAGGTTTAGGTGAGGAATGCATATGAGAGTGGCTGGATCGCCCATTGATATAAGCAAGGTCCGCACGGTTGTGTACCACATGCCGGACGGCCAGCAGTTTTCCATCAACATGGAAGGCATCGAGCAGTTTGTCGAGCTTGGGCCGGGAAGGGTGTGCGATACCTCGGATATCGACGGGATATTGCATTTCTTCCCCCGTGGCAACGCCTAGAAGTTCGTTTCGTCACGATAGTCATAATCCGTTCGGCCTGAGCCTGTCGAAGGCCCGCCGTTTCAAGGGGCAGCGGTTCGACGGGCTCACCGCGAACGGTACTGGCTTTACGACCCACACTGTCACCCCGGCGAAGGCCGGGGTCCAGAGCACTTTCCAAGCATGGATCGGAGCCTCGTTCTACTCGCTTACCTCCGGCTTTCGCCGGAAAGACGTCCCCTTTCCCCTTTTATTTCCGGCAAACCCAATGCTGATCAACCCCAAAAGCGACGGCCATGTCCACACCCACCTCTGCCACCATGCCAGCGGCGAGATGGAGGAGTATGTCCTTGCCGCCATCGACAAGGGGCTTGAGGAGCTGATCTTTCTTGAGCATCTGGAATGCGGCATCCGCTACCGCGAGGACACCTGGCTTTCCGCCGAGGATTTTGCTGCCTACCATTGCGAAGGCCAGCGGCTGCAAAAGGTTTACGGCGGCAGGCTCCGCATCGGCCTTGGGGTGGAGGTGGGCTACAACCCCAGGCAGGTGCCTGCGATTCTTGATTTTCTCAAGCAATACCCCTGGGACCGGGTCGGTCTCTCCTTCCATTACTACGAGATCGACGGCCATCACTACAATGTGGTGAGCCGCCGCAAGGCCAACCTGGAGCCCCTTGGCAAGCAAGGGGTGGAGCGGGTCATCACCGACTATTTCGCCACCCTGCTGGAGGCGGTCGATGTCCTGCCCGGCACGGTGCTCTGTCATCTCGACGCCGTGCTCCGCCATCATCCCGAGGTCCATTTCACCGCTGCGCATCAACGCCAGATCAGCGAGATTTTTCAGGCGATGCGCCGCAAGGGCATGGCCCTGGAGATCAACACCTCCGGCTTTGCCCATCGGGGGGAGCAGTACCCGGTGCGTTCGCTCATCGACGAGGCCGTGGCCCTGGGCATCCCGCTGGTGGCTGGCTCCGACGCGCACCGGCCCAGCGAGGTGGGGCGGCATTTCGAGAAGCTGTGAGAGGTCGGGAAAAACGTTGAAGATCAGAGATACTAAGCTGGCTCGCGAGGATCGATCACCAGCTTGATCCCTTTGAGAATCTCCGTCATCCGTTTGGCGGAAAGCGTTCCGACATACTCGTCGAGTTGGGTCTTGTCCACCGTGAAAACCTGGGAAACATTGACGACGCTCTGCTTGGGCAGGTTTGCTTCTTTTTTTTCCAGAAGCACGTTGCCGGGCGCGGCCGCACGTTTGAGATGGGTGGTGAGTGGGCACACCAGGACTGTTCTGATCCGGCTGCGGTTGAATAGATTGTTCTGGACAATGACATGGGGATGCCTGTAACCGGGCTCCGACCCATCGGGCTCGGCGAGTTCTATCCAGTAGATATCCCCCTGGTTGATCACCATTCGCCCCCCACCATGCGCCGATGCCGTGGGCGCGACTTGCGGAGAAGCTCCTGTTCCGCTGCGTCAGGCTCGTCGGCGTGGGCGGCGTTGATCTGGGCAAGCAATTCCTTGTTTTTCTGGTGCTCAATGAAGTCCTGCAAGGCGATGACGAAGAGCTTGCTCCGCGAAACCTTCATGGTGCGGGCAATGATCTCAGCTTGATCAAAGAGATTTTTTTCAATGGAGATGGCGGTCTTGACAGCGTGCATGGTTATACCTCTTTTTTTCTTTTAGTATAAACAGAGTATATACCGTAGTCAATACCTGTTCTCGGGATCATTGTTTTGGGCCGGGGTTCATGCCGCAATGCAAACCCAGCCCGAGTATCGCTGAGCTTGCCATCTGGACAAGGTGGAAGAGCCCATTGTGGTCAAAGGGGAAAAGAAGCTGGATTGAGAGAGTGCTTGCCTGCACCCCGGCTGCCGCCAGATTGAGTAGGATTGCCAGGGCGATGACTGCGGCCCCCCGCAAACGTTGGGTTACGGCCAGGAAGGTGTAGATGGCCAGGGCGATCAGGAGAATCGTCGCCGCGTAGGCGATGAAGACGATGAACTTCCCGCCCAGCAGCGCGATCAGCCAGAAGAAGGCCGCGCTTGTCCCGATGCCCCAGGGGACAAGACGCTTCGCCACTTCTCGGCCTTGCCAGTCAGCAACCGCCCCCATGAGGAATAGCGCCACCAGAAGTCCCAGGCTCAGGTAGAGCGGAGCCCACAGGGCTGTGCGTAGGGGGTGCGGCATTTCAAAGCCATGTGCCAGGGCGCCGAGTAAGGAGGCGATGGCGAGGAGGGTGAAGACCCAGCTCCAGAGGTTGGTGCGCCAGCGGTTGGTTGTTGCGGTGCGTTGCAGGGTTGCAATGATCACGGCGCATTCGATGGCCAGGAGGGCGTCGGTGATGCTGGTTGTGAGTTCGGTTGGGGAGGTGGTGAGGGGCACGGCGGGCTCGTTGGATATGGGGGTTGTTCATTTCTTTGCTTGCCCAAAGAAACGAACCAAAGAAATACCATGCTGGCCA
>CAZPOR010000020.1:0-28472 GCA_964588325.1 uncultured Desulfurivibrio sp. | reverse complement strand
GGGCTATAGTAGCTGTGGCCGACGGCCCGTCAAGGCATGAAAGGGCGATTGTTTCTGGCACGATGATCTTGTTCAGATAAATTATTGCGAGGCACAAGAAGGTATGCCTGAATTTCCGGTTGACGATGTAAGGGGAGAAGACGCCTTCTCTCTTCATGACAAAATGCTGCACCGCCTGCGGGAGTATGAGCTTCTTTTTCAGGCCTATTCGCATGGCGTTGCGGTTCATGAAATGCTGTACGCTCCAGACGGTATGCCTGTGGATTATCGGTTCCTCAGGGTGAATCAGGCATTTGAACGGCTCACCGGTCTTGCCGCGGAAGCCGTGATCGGCAAGACGGTACGGGAGGTTCTGCCCGAGATCGAAGAGTTTTGGATACATGGGTACGCCCGCGTCGTTGAAACCGGCAAGCCTTTTCATTTTGAGCAATTCAGCAGGGTATTGGGGCGTGAATTTTCAGGCGTTGCATACAAAACCGGCCCACGCGGTTTTGCCGTGACCTTTACCGATATTACCGAATATAAGCGAAACGAAGAACGGCTTGCCCGTGAGAAGGCGTTGTGTGAACAGGTGTTCGAATCGTTGCCTTATCCGTTTTTACTCATAAACGTTGCCGATTATACCATTGCCATGGCCAATAAGGCTTCTAATCCAAGGGGCGCCAGACTGGAAGGAATGACTTGTTACGAACTCACCCACCACCAAAAAAATGCGTGCAGTGGCGAGGAGCACAATTGCCCTTTGAGGGAGGTGGTGAAAACAAAGCGGCCTACAGTGGCGGAACATATTCACTACGACGCGCAGGGTGAGCCCAGGTTTTTCGAGGTGCATGGCTATCCCGTTGTGGATGATGCGGGGAACGTGGTGAAGATGATTGAATACAGCATCGATATTACCAAGAGGAAACAGGTGGAAAAGGAGCTTGCCTATCTGGCAACCCACGATCCCTTGACCGATTTGCCGAATAGAGCTCAGTTCCTTGTCCGTCTGGGACTGGAAATGGAGCACGCTGTTCGAGACGGCAACAAGCTGGCGATGATACTGTTTGACTTGGACAGGTTTAAGGAAATCAACGATGAGTTGGGGCATGATGCAGGTGATGAGGTCTTGAAATCCGTGGGAAAACGATTGAAAGGCATCTTGCGGAAAAGCGATACAGCCGCACGGCTTGGCGGGGATGAATTTTTGGTTTTGCTTCCCGCACTTTCTTCAATACAGGACATCGAGAGCATGGCCTGCAAAATTATAAAAACCTTGGCTGCTCCGCTGACGATAAAAGGGCAAAAGTTGCGCATCAAGGGAAGTTTCGGAATTGCAATTTTCCCTGACGACAGCGACAACCTGGAGATGCTTGTAAAATATGCGGACATGGCCATGTATCGGGTCAAGGGGGCAGGCGGGGATGGCTATCGGTTGTATGGCGCTCAACGCGATGGAGATGCTGCAACAAATTTAAGCTGCTACAGCACCGGGGTGTTGCAGCAAGAATAGAAACAATGGCCGGGATCGTGGGGGCGATTCCGGCTGTCTGTAGTCCACTACAATCGGGAGAAGGCAATGTTTGACACAATTGGCAAAAAGATTGCGGCTGGTTTCGGGGTGGTGCTGGTTCTGCTGTTTTTTCTGGCAGCGCTCAATTTTTGGGGCGTTGGCAGGATAGTCGAGGATGCCACGCTGGTTATCGAGGGCAACAAGCTCAACGCCGAACTCTTCCAGCGCGAGGTGGACCATCTAAAATGGGTGGAAAGTGTCAGTGAGTATCTGGAAGACGATCATGCCACGGAGTTGCATGTTGGGACCGACCCGCGTCAGTGTGGCTTTGGAAAATGGTATTACGGCGAGGGCCGTACCCATGCCGAGAAATTGATTCCAGAGATAAAGCCATTGCTGGCGCAGATCGAGGAACCCCACAAAAAGCTCCACGAATCAGCCGTTGCCATGAAGGGGCAGGAAAAGGGGCAGGCCAAGGCCATTTTCATGGGCCAGACTCTTCCCGCCGTGCACAGTGTTGAAGAACTGCTGGAGCAGATCCGCAAGGTCCGTGAGCAGAACGTCTTGACCGATGATGCCATGCTGGAAACCGCTTCCGGGGTCAAGGTTTCTGGCGGTATCGTCGCGCTGATCGCCATTGCCGCCGGAGCGTTGCTTGCTTTGCTCATCACCAAGGGCATCGTGACTTCGCTGCGTAGGATTTCCGGGGAGATGGGCGAGGCGTCAAGTCAGGTGGCTGCGGCGGCGGGCGAGGTTTCTTCCTCCAGCCAGTCGCTGGCCGAGGGCGCATCGAAGCAGGCCGCAGCGGTGGAAGAAACCTCCGCCTCCATGGAAGAAGTGTCGGCCATGACCAAGCAGGACGCAGAGAACGCCATGCAGGCCGATAATCTTATGAGGGATGCGGCCAACGTCATTAGCACGGCGGACGAGTCCATGCAAAAACTCACCACATCCATGGAGGAAATCGCGTCGGCCAGTTCCCAAACCCAGAAGATCGTGAAAACCATCGACGAGATCGCCTTTCAAACCAATCTGTTGGCCTTGAACGCGGCGGTGGAAGCGGCGCGGGCCGGTGAGGCCGGGGCTGGCTTTGCGGTGGTGGCCGATGAAGTACGGAATCTTGCCATGCGGGCCGCCGAGGCGGCCAAGAATACCTCGAATCTCATCGAAGGCACGGTGCAGAAGGTCAACACCGGCAGCAACTTGGTCAAGGAAACCAGCGAATCTTTCAACGCCGCGTCCCAGGCAACCGCACGTATCGGCACCCTGATTGCCGAAATCGCTTCCTCTTCCAGCGAGCAGGCCAAGGCCATCGGCCAAGTCGGCACCGCCATTTCGGAAATAGATTCGGTGACCCAAGGCACTGCTGCGGCTGCCGAGCAAGCGGCGGCGGCATCGGAAGAGCTGAGCGCCCAGTCCGAAATGATGAGGAGTTCGGTGGCGCAGATGCTGAAGATGGTGGGTGGCACGGAAAGCCAGGAGAACAGGAGTAGCGGGACCCGGCGGCCTCCCACCATGTTATCCCGCCAGATGAGGCGTCCGGCTTTACCGCCCGTAAGGCAGACATCTCAAGGAAAGCTCGCCTCGGAAGTCATCCCCTTTGGTGACGAAGCATGATCATGATGAAGGGTTTGCCCTATTTTCCTTATTTGGGAGGATGTATCATATGACAGGAGCAGGAGAGCTAGTGGGACAAGCTATCCAGGCCATGACGGGCCAGGCAAACAAATACCTTACCTTCAGCCTTGCAGGAGAGGAGTATGGCATTGGCATCTTGAAGATCAGAGAGATTATCGGCATGATGCCGGTGACGGCTGTGCCGCAGACGGCCCAATGTGTGAAAGGCGTGATTAATTTGCGGGGAAAGGTTATCCCCATTATCGATCTGCGGTTGCGTTTCGACATGGAAGAGGCGAAACCCACGGCACGGACCTGTTTTATTATCGTGGAAACCGAATATGGTTCCGGTCGCCATGTCTCAATGGGCATTGTGGTGGATTCGGTTTCGGAGGTCTTGCATATCAAGGCCGAGGATATCGAGACCTCACCGGCTTTTGGCAGCAGCGCCGTGGATACAAGCTTTATTCTTGGCATGGCCAAGGCCAATGGCAGGGTCAAGATACTCCTTGATATTGACCGGATTCTGCGGCCTGGAGAAAACCAATCCGTTGCAGAACTAGCGAACTGAGCCAGATTATAAGGGTTGCCGGGAAAAAAAAGGGCGGCGGCTTTTCGGAAATTAATAGATTTTTTTGGTGGGGTAGGCCCTGGCTCAGGGCTTACCCCATTTTCTTTGGATGCGACGCACCGCTTCCTGCACATTCTCCCGCGAGCCAAAGGCCGAGAGCCGGAAATACCCCTCGCCGCTGGGGCCAAAACCGCTGCCAGGCGTCCCAACCACATGGCATTCGTTGAGCAGCTTGTCGAAGAAATCCCAACTCTTCATGCCTTCCGGTGTTTTGAGCCAGATATAGGGTGCATTGACCCCGCCGTAGCAAGTGATGCCGGCGGAGGAGAGCCCTTCCCGGATCAGGCGGGCGTTTTCCATGTAAAAAGAAATGGTTTCTTGTACCTGGGCCCAGCCCTCGTCGGAGTATACCGCGGCTGCCGCCCGCTGCACCGGGTAAGAGACGCCGTTGAACTTGGTGCACTGCCTTCGGTTCCATAACCGGTTCAAGGCGATCTTTTCGCCGCTCGTTGTCGTGGCCGTGAGTTGCTCCGGCACCACGGTCAGGCCGCAGCGGACCCCGGTAAAGCCAGCGGTTTTGGAAAAGGAACGGAATTCGATGGCGCAGGTTTTCGCCCCCTCGATCTCGTAGATGGAATGGGGTATGCCCGGCTCGGTGATGTAAGCCTCGTAGGCTGCGTCAAAAAAGATGATTGAGCCCTGGGCATTGGCATAGTCTACCCACGCCTTCAGCTCTGCCCTGGTGGCCACCATGCCGGTGGGGTTGTTGGGGTAGCAGAGATAGATGATATCGACCTTTTCCTTGGGGATGGCCGGGGTAAAGTTGTTTGCCTCGGTGCAGGGCAGATAGACCAGCCCTTCGTAGTAGCCCTTGTCGTCCGCCTCGCCGGTCCGGCCGATCATGACATTGGTGTCGTTATACACCGGATACACCGGGTCGCAGATGGCGACTGTGTTTGCCAGGGCAAAAATATCAAGGATGTTGGCGCTGTCGCATTTGGAGCCGTCGGAGATGAAGACCTCCGAGGGCATGAGATCCACGTCCAGCGGCTTATATGATTTTTCAATGATGATCTTGCTCAGCCAATCGTATCCCTGCTCCGGTCCATAGCCGTGAAAGGATTCCCCCCGTGCCAGATCATCAACCCCCTCGTGGAAGGCCTTGATCACTGCCGGGGCAAGGGGCTGGGTGACGTCGCCGATGCCCAGGCGGATAACCTTGGCCTCGGGATGGGCGTCGGTAAAGCTTTTTACCCGGCGGCCGATCTCCGGAAAGAGATAGCCTGCTTTGAGTTTGAGATAGTTTTCGTTTATTAAGGTCATTGTTCCTCCTGCAAACGTACATCCGAGAATAGCTGCATCAAAAAAAATCCTGCCTTGCAGGGCAAGGCAGGATTTCCAAACAGGACTTGGTCAAGCCATGTTTTATTTCTTTACCGGCTCCAGAGCCTTGGCGCGGCCTTCCAGGAACTTCCAGGATTTCTCCACGTCCTTCTGGCTCATGGCCATGAGTTCGTCGGCGTGTGCCGGATTCATCATCTTCAGAGCGCGGTAACGGTTCTCGTTCAAGGCGTATTCCGCAAAAGGAATGGACGGCGCCTTGCTGTCGATGGTCAAGGGGTTTTTGCCCTGCTCTTCCAGCTCCGGGTTGTAGCGGTACAGGGGCCAGTGTCCGCAATTTACTGCCTTCCGCTGCTGGTCAAAGCCCTTGGCCATGTTGATGCCGTGGTTGATGCAGTGTGCGTAGGCAATGATCAAGGAGGGGCCATCGTACGCCTCTGCCTCGGCAAACGCCTTGACCACCTGGGCTGGATTGGCGCCTAGGGAGATCTTGGCTACATAGACGTTGCCGTAGGTGGAGAAGATCATGCCGATGTCCTTTTTGGGCATCTTCTTGCCGCCCGCGGCAAACTGAGCCGTGGCTGCGCGCGGGGTGGACTTGGACATCTGGCCGCCGGTGTTGGAGTACACCTCGGTGTCCATGATCAGGACGTTGACGTTCTCGCCGGAGGCCAACACGTGGTCCAGACCGCCGTAACCGATATCGTAGGCCCAGCCGTCACCGCCGAAGATCCAGACGGATTTTTTAACCAGGTAGTCCGCCACGGGCATGAGCCGTTTGGCGATTACCGATGTGCTCTTGGCCAGGGCTTCCTTCAGTTTGGCCACCCGGCCACGCTGGGCTTCGATCTCGTCTTGGGTTTTCTGGGGAGCACCGGTGATCTCGTCAGCCATTTTCTTGGTGATGAGTTTTTCCGCCACTGCCTTTTCCAGCAGTTCGGCAGCCTGGGCAGCGAATTTGTTCGCGGTGTTGCGCATGCCAAGGCCGAATTCGGCGTTGTCCTCGAACAGGGAGTTGGCCCAGGCCGGTCCGCGGCCATCGGCCCGCTTGCAGTAAGGGGTGGTGGGCAGGTTGCCGCCGTAGATCGAGGAGCAGCCCGTGGCGTTGGCAATCAGCATCCGGTCGCCGAACATCTGGGTGGCGAGCTTGATGTAGGGGGTCTCGCCGCAACCCGCGCAAGCGCCGGAGAACTCGAACATGGGCCGCATCAGCTGGCTGCCCTTGACCGTGGAAGGATCGATCTCCTTGTAAGCGACTTCGGGCAGGCTCAGGAAGTATTTCACATTGGGGATTTCCTGGGTGCGGACCGTCTCGTTGTTTTCGATCATCTTCAGGGCCTTTTCCTTGGCCGGGCAGGCGTCGACACAGAGGGTGCAGCCGCAACAGTCTTCGGTAAAGACCTGAATGATGGTTTTGCTGCCCTTGAACTGGGCGCCGACAGCGTCGACACTCTTCATGCTCTTGGGCTGTTTCTTGAGGTCCGCATCCTTGACGATCTTCATCCGGATGGCGGCATGGGGGCAAACCAGGGAGCAGCGGCCGCACTGGATGCAGTTTTTGGGCAGCCACTCGGGCACATGCACCGCGATGTTGCGTTTTTCGTACTGGGTGGTGCCGGTGGGCCAGGTGCCGTCGCAAGGCATCTGGGAAACCTTGACCTGGTCGCCCTTGCCCTCGATCATCTTGGCGGTGACTTCCTTGACAAAGGCCGGAGCGTCGGCGGGAACAACGGATGGTTTTTCGTGGCCGCCCGCGGTTTTGGGGATCTTGACCTCAACGATGTTGTTCACCGCGGTGTCAACTGCGGCGTAGTTCATGTTGACGACCTTGTCGCCCTTCTTGCCGTAGGTCTTCTTGATTGCATCCTTGATGGCCTTGATGGCCTCGGCCTTGGTGAGAATGCCGGAGAGCAGGAAGAAGGCGGTCTGCATGATCATATTGATCCTGGCGCCCAGGCCGATGGCCTCGGCCAGGGTGATGGCGTCGATGATGTAGAATTTGGCCTTCTTCTCGATCAGATCCTTTTGGACCGAGGAGGGAAGCTGCTTCCAGACCTGATCCTTGTTGAAGGTGGTGGTGAGCAGGAAGGTGCCGCCGGTTTCCAGGTTGCCGACCATGTCGTACTTGTCGAGGAAGGTGAAGTTGTGGCAGGCCACGAAGTTCGCCTTGTTGATGAGATACGGCGCAACGATCTTGTTCTTGCCGAAACGCAGATGGCTGGTGGTGATGGAACCGGACTTCTTGGAGTCGTAAACAAAATAGCCCTGGGCGTTGTTCGGAGTCTCGGTGCCGATGATCTTGATGGTGTTTTTGTTGGCGCCCACGGTGCCGTCCGCGCCCAAGCCGTAGAACATGGCGCGGGTGACATCCTTGCCCTCGATGTTGAAGGAGGGGTTGTACTTGAGGCTGGTGCGGGCGACATCGTCGTCGGGACCGACACAGAAGTGGTTTTTCGCCTTCTTGGCCGCCATGTTGTCGAATACCGCCTTGACCATGGCCGGGGTGAATTCGGCGGAACCGAGGCCGTAACGGCCGCCCAGGATGACCGGGGATTTCTTGAGGGTGCCTGCCTCGACCGCCTCGCCAACGGCGGCGCGGATATCGAGGTACAGAGGCTCGCCTGCGCCGCCCGGCTCCTTGGTGCGGTCGAGCACGGTGATGCGCTTAACCGTTTTGGGCAGGGTCTTGACCATGGCCACGGCATCGAAGGGCCTGAAGAGGCGAACCACAACGAGGCCCAGCTTGGCGCCCTTCTTGGCGCGCAGGTGTTCGATGGTGGCGGCCACGGTCTCGGCGCCGGAGCCCATCATCACGATGACGTCCTCGGCCTTGGGGTCGCCGTAGTAGTCAAAGAGGTGGTACTTGCGGCCGGTCAGCTTGGCGAACTTGTCCATGGTTTTCTGGACGATGGAGGGGCAGGCGTTGTAAAACTTGTTCACCGTCTCGCGGCCCGTGAAGTACACATCGGGGTTCTGGGCGGTGCCGCGCATCATCGGGCGGTCCGGAGAAAGGCCGCGCTCGCGATGGGCGAGGATCAGATCTTCGTCGATCATCTTGCGCATGTCGTCGAAGGTGAGCTGCTCGATTTTCTGGATCTCGTGGGAGGTCCGGAAGCCGTCGAAGAAGTGCATGAAGGGGATGCGGCTTTGCAGGGCGGCCTGGGTGGAGATCAGCGCCATGTCCTGGCATTCCTGGACGTTCTGGGAGCAGAGCATGGCCCAGCCGGTCTGACGGGCGGCCATGACGTCGCCGTGGTCGCCGAAGATGGACAAACCCTGGCAGGCAACGGAGCGGGCGGTGATGTGGAACACGGTCGGGGTCAACTCGCCGGCCAGCTTGTACATGTTGGGGATCATCAGGAACAGACCCTGGGAGGCGGTGAAGGTGGTGCAGAGCGCGCCGGTGGTCAGGCTGCCGTGCAGTGCCCCGGCCACGCCGCCCTCGGACTGCATCTGGGTCACAACCGGAATGGAGCCCCAGATGTTCTCCTGCTTGGAGGCTGCCTTGGTGTCGGATTCCGCCGCCATGGGAGTAGAGGGGGTAATGGGGTAGATCGTGATGATCTCGCTGGTGGCGTAGGCCACATGGGTACATGCCTGATTACCATCAATGGTGACCATTTTCCGGGACATAGACTCATCTCCTTCCATTCTGATTGGGTTGATAATGGGTAAACTGTACAGGACCGCATCCGTTGTGCGCTGGGCAGGATGGGTGCGGTCAAAATAATATCTTGTGTCGGCAGGAGAAAAGCCTGACTGCGGAGAGCTCTTTACGTATAAATACGAGGAGTTAAAAGCAGTCAGTCAAGTGCTATTCTTACTGAACTGTACAATTTAAACGAAGTTTTCAAGAATATCCAGTTTTTATTTTACCGGCTGGTTTTGCGTGGTTTTTATGATCAGTTCCTGGGATTTGAGCAGAACCTTGGTGTCGGGCGGCACGGATTGGGTCAGCCAGGTATTGCCGCCGATAACCGATCGGGCGCCGATGATGGTGTCTCCGCCCAGGATGGTGGAGCCTGCATAGACCGTGACATCGTCTTCAATGGTTGGATGGCGTTTGCTCTGGCGGTCAAGGTCGCCGGAGTCGTCCCGCTTGAAAGAGAGGGCGCCCAGGGTCACGCCTTGATAGAGCTTGACCCGCTGGCCGATGATGCTGGTTTGTCCGATAACCACGCCGGTGCCGTGGTCGATGAAAAACGAACCGCCTATGGCGGCGCCCGGGTGGATGTCGATGCCGGTAATGGTATGGGCGTGCTCGCTCATGATGCGCGGCAGGATAGGAACCCCGAGGGCATAGAGTTCGTGGGCGACCCGGTAGACCATGATGGCGTAAATGCCGGGATAGCTGAAGATGATTTCATCAAAACTGCCTGCGGCCGGGTCTCCTTCGTAGGCAGCGCGTACGTCCGTGGCCAGAGTCGCCCGCAGGGCAGGCAAGGCGTTGATGAAGGAGAAAGCGTTTTCCTTGCCCGCGTCTTCGCAGTGCTGGCAGCTTGTGTCGTGGCGGAGACATTCGTGCCGGATGGCATTGGTGATTTCCCGGGTCAGTTTTTCATAGAGGCCGGAGATTTCCAAGCCCAACTGGTATTTGAGGCTGACCCGGTCAATGCCCTGATTGCGGAAATACCCGGGAAAGAGGATGTCGCGGCAGGATTCGAGAATGTCGATGACGTGCTGGCGGCTGGGCAGGGGTTCTGCTTCCACATGCTCAAAGCAGGTGTTGTGGTAGCAGGTGTCCACCACCTGATCGATTATCTGCGGCAGTCGGCTTCGGAAGCTGGAGGCGACTGGGTGCTCCTTGGGGCAGGCTTCGTTCTGGCTGAGGGAGATTTTTTTGGTCTGGCTCACGATGTGTCCTCCGGCTTTTTCACACAAACAGGAAAAGAGGCAATTTGCAGATGTGAACCAAAACAGTAACAACGATTTGTTGTTCCCTCAAGAATTCCCTGAGATTATCTGCTGTTTTTGGGAAGGTCAGGCGGCAGCTCTGGTCTGTGCGGCGAAAAACAGGAGGCAGGCCGTCGCCAAGACGCTGCTGGCGCCAAGAAAAGAGGCGGACAGGCCAAGGGAGGCGGCGAGGAGACCGCCCAGCAGCGGGCCGGTGCTGTGTCCCATGTCCATGATGGAGCCGAGCATGCCCATGGACGAGCCGCTCTTGCCGCCCTGGCTCAGGTCGGCGATATGGGCGGCGCTGGCCGAGGTGACCACCGAGATGGCCAGTCCCAGCAGGATGCTTACGGCGAGCAGGCTGAAAAACGAAGCGGACACAGAGAAAAAGGCGACGCAAATACTGCCGGCCACCGCGCCGCCGATGATTTGCGGCGGGCGGCCATGCCGGTCGGAGAAGCTCCCCATCACCGGTTTGGCCAAGGCGATGGTGATGACTTGGGAGGAAAGGCAGATGCCCACCTGATAGGGGTTCAGGCCAACGGCAAGCCCATGCACGGGCAGAAAGGTCTCAAATATCCCGTAGGCAAAGAGGATGGCGGCCTCCACCCCGCAGGTCGCCATGATGGCGTGGTTTTTCAAGAGCGCTTTGAGATCGGTTCGCCAGTTTTCCCGGCCTTGGTCGCGGTGGGCGGCGGCGCTGGCTGGCTGGTGGCCGGGCAGGGCAAGAACTCCGGGAAGCACCGCCATCCCCGCCAAGCCGCAGACCAGATAGAGCAGCCGGAAACCGGCATCCTGATCCACCCCATACAGGCCAAGGATGGCGCCCCCGGTGGCAGGGGCGATAAAGCGGCCCAGGAGAGTGGCGGTGGAAAACCAGCCCATCGTTTCGCCCCGGCTTTTTTGGAACAGATCCGAGACCATGGCCATGGCCACGGGCAAAAAGATCGCGGTGGCCAAGCCGTGATAGAATCTTACCAGCGCGAGCTGCCAGATCGTCCGGACCGCGCCATAGAGAAACGGCGCGGTGGCGAAAACCACGGCGGCGGCAAGGAGCATGCGCTTGCGACCGATCCGGTCCGAAAGCAGGCCAGCGGGCAGGCTGAACAGGATGCCGGTGCAGGCGGAAACTGCGGCGACCATACCGATCGCCGCAGGCCCGCCGCCAAGGTGGCTGACCAGCAGAGGCAGGGCCGGGCTCTTGGAGATGGTGCTGCTGAAAAACGCCAGCAATCCCACCCCGCAGAGCAGCAGAAACGGCGAACGGGCCGCTATTCCTTGTCGGGCGGCCGGGGACATTTTTCGCTTCCTGAAGAGGTGGTTGTCTCATGCCAGGCCCTGATGCCGCCGTTGAGATAGGCGACGTCAATGCCTTTTTCCCGAAGCTGTCTGCTCACCGATTGGCTCACCGAGCCGCCCCGAACACAGTAGATGACGGTTTTTTTGTCGGCGGCCAGTTCGGCGCGCCACTGCTCGACCTGCTCAGGATCGCGCCAGACCGCGCCGGGGATCATGGTTGGCGCGGCCTCGTGATCCGCCTTGCGGCGCACATCCAGCAGGGTGATTGTGTCTTGGGCCAGCAAGCCTTTGAGTCGTGCCGCGTCGATGATCCGTCCGGCGATCAGCCCCTGGATCTCTTCGTGGTAGCCCAGGTAGCGCTGCAGGGTGATTTCGTTCTTGCCGTACTTGGGATATCCGGTGAGGATCTCCGCAAAACGCTGCTCCGCTTCGGTCTCTTGGCTGATCGGGACAATGTTGTCGTGGATGATGTCCACCAGCCGGTCGGCGTAGATGATGATCCGTTCCTCCAGTCGGCGCAGGGTATAATCCTTGACCGGCACCCCCAGCTCCACGGCCTCCGGTTCGGTGAGCCCGCCCCGGATATGCTTTTCCATGATGATCGTGATCTCCGGGGGCAGTCCCAGGCCAGCCCCCAGTTCCGCGCCGATTCTGCCATGGCTGATCTCGTGGGTCCTGGTCTTGCCCAGGTCGTGGAACAGAGCGCCCCGGCCCACCAGTTCCAGGTCCAGCGCCGCTCCGGTGCGGCGGGCGATCTCCAGGGCCTTGTCGGCCACCTTGAGGGAGTGGTTCAGGTCGGTCTCGTTCATCCCGGCCTGACGGAGCAGGTCGATATCCTGTTGGGCGATGCGGTAGTCTGTGTTCATGCTTATTCCTCCTTGGCCGCAATGCCGAAGTATGCCTGGGCCTCTGCCATGGCATCCTTGTACTGGTGGCGGATCTTTTTGAATTTCTTCTCCATGTCTTCCCGGAGATGCTCGATGTATTCGCGCACCCCTTCTTCGCCGAACTGCGCGGCGATCTGCGGCCCGAAATCCCAGATGCGGGTGAAGTCGTGGCGCTCGTTTTTGTTCTCCGCATCGTCAATCCAGCGGTGCAGTTCGGCATATTCCTTGCCGGTTCTTCTCAGGCTGGTTGCGAAATGTTTTTCTGTTGGGGGCATGGCGCGTCCTCCGTGTCATGGTTTGTTTTTACTTTTGAAAAAGGTCAGCAGGCTATCCAGTACAGCGCTGGCCCGGTGGATGCGTTCTAGATCGTCGTTGGTGCCTGCGATGATGCCGTCGAACAGCGCTTGGACTCCGGCGGTTTCCGGCAGGTCAAAGGTTGCGTCCTTGAGGTCGATGTCGTGGATGACTTTGGCCATCTGGGCCAGGGCCGGGTCAGCGAGTCCGAAGCGTTGCGTCATCACCTCGAAGCTGCAGCGGTCTCCCTCGTGGGTGTATTCCGCTTCGGCCATGTCAAAGCGCATCTCGTTTGTCGCGGGTTGGTGTTTCGGGGCGCTGACGAACTTCAGCTCCCCTTTCGGGTCGATGTATCGTTTGATCAGCCAGGCGCAGGCCATGCGGTCCACGTAGACGTTTTCCCTGGTCACCCAGGTCTTGCCGGTCATCTGCGGGACGAGTCCGTCCGGAGTGTTTGCGGCTGGTCCGCCCGCTCCCTGTTGCCGGAGGATGGTCTCCAGATCGGCGAGCGCGGCCTCGGTTCGTCCCTGTTCCGGAGCCGGGAAGAAGTCGATGGCTGCTGCCGCGGCAAAGGTTTTGCGCAATCGGGCCAGAGTTGTCCGGTGTTCGGCCGGGTCTGCCGCAGCGCTGCCGCTGTCCAGACGCCACTGCATCATGAGCGCATGGGCCTCGCCCAGGATTTTTTCGTAGTCCGTCCTGCGGGCCTCGCGGAACAGGGCAATCACCTGCTGGTCGTCCAGGCCTTCCTGGAACCGTGCGGTAAGCAGCATTGCCTCGCCGCCGCCGGCGATGATCTCCTTGACGATCCAAGTGAAGTCCTCGCGGGCTTGATCATGCTGGGGCAGGGCGTATACCGACTGTTTGATCGCTATCGCGCCAAGCTGTTGCAGGCGGCGCCATATCTTGGCCCTGAAGTAGGCGGGTTTTGCCGGTATGTGATGGATGAGCAGCAGCCAGTCCATGATATGCTCCTTTTTTGTATCATCTGTTTGTTTTATGATATAGCATGTGTTTTATGTTGTCAAGCGTGGGGTATTTTTTTGCGAGGAAAGCATCGGGGCAGCACGGGCGCAGGGAATGGTGGCAAGAAGAGAGGGGCATCGGGTATAGTGAACCATGATTTCCGCAATCTCCCAGGAAGTATTGATTCCCGCTCCCCGCGACCATCAGGCCATCGTTTCCGTGAAAGGCCTCAGCAAGCGGTTCGGCGACCGGCTCGTGGTGGACAATATCTCTTTTGCCATCCAGCGGGGGCAGTGCGTTGGCTTTCTAGGGCCCAACGGGGCAGGAAAAACCACCTGCATCAATATGCTCCTCGGTTTGGTGGAAAAAAGCGCGGGCGAGATCCGGATTTTTGACTTGGAAGCGCCGCGCTTTCACCGGGAGATCAAGGCCCGCATCGGGGTGGTCCCCCAGGCGGACAGCCTTGATCCGGACCTGAGCGTGGAAGAGAACCTGCGTACCTATGCCGGGTATTTCCGGATCCCGCGCCGTCTTGCCCTGGCGCGGGTCGAAGAGCTGCTGCATTTTTTTGCCCTGCACAACCGGAAAGACGAGATCATCGAGCATCTCTCCGGGGGGCAGCGGCGGCGGCTATTGCTGGCTCGCGCCCTGATCAACGAGCCCCGGCTTCTTATCCTCGACGAACCCACCATCGGCCTTGATCCCCAGGCCCGGCATCTGATCTGGGAGCGTCTCGCCATCCTCCAGGCCCAGGGAACCACCATGCTCCTGACCAGCCATTATCTGGACGAGGTTTCCCGTTTGAGCCAGCAGGTGCTGATCCTGGACCATGGTCAGGTCGTGGTCCAGGGCGAACCGCACCAGCTCATCACGGATATGGTCGGGGTGGAAGTTTTCGAGGTGGATGGAACACCGGCCGAACTCGACGCGCTGGAAGCATCGTTTGCGCAGTGCAACGCCACTCTGGAAAGGGTGGGAGACAAGCTGTATGTTTATGCCCGGGAGGATTGTTCCCGGCTGGTGAAGGTGCTGGGTGAAGCACGCAACTGGCTCCGGCGGCCAGCCAATCTGGAGGATCTCTTTATTCAGCTCACCGGCAGGTCGTTGAGGGAAGCATGAACGGATTTTCTTTCTGGGCAATCTGGCTGCGCAACGGGCGGGTTTGGAAAAAGAACATTCTGGCCACCCTGATAGGCAATCTGGGCCAGCCCCTGCTGTTTCTCCTGGCCATGGGCTATGGCCTCGGCCGGGATATGGCGGAGGTGGAGGGCTTGCCCTACCTGCAGTTCATCGCTCCGGGGTTGGTTGCCTCGGCGGTGATGTACAGCGCGGCCCTTGAAACAACCTATGGTTCCTATACCAGGCTCACCGTGCAGAAGACCTACGAGGCCATTCTGATGACCCCCATCGGCGTTGTTGATCTGGTCTTGGGGGAGATTGTCTGGGGCGCGAGCAAGGGGATGCTGGCCGGGGTCATCATGCTTTCGACCTTGCCCCTTTTCGGCGTGGTTCCCTCTCCGTGGGTCGTTGCCCTGCTGCCGGTGCTGTTTCTCTCCGGCATGTTCTTTTCCGCCTGCGGTCTGATCATGACGGCGCTGGCGAAGAATTACGATTTCTTCAACTATTTCACCTCGCTGGTCATCACTCCGCTCTTTCTCTTTTCCGGGATCTTCTTTCCGGTGCAGACCATGGCCCCGCCGGTGAGGGGGGTTCTTGAAATCCTCCCCCTCACCCCCATCGTCAGCCTGTCCCGCATCCTCTGCTACGGACGCTTCGGCGAGCCGATCCTCATGAAAATTGTCGGCTCTCTCCTGGCCACCGCCTGTGCGATGTGGCTGGCCGGGTATCTCCTCCGGCGGCGGTTGATTCAATAACCGGAGTGGGGGTGTCCGGGAGCATCCTGCTGGTGTTGTTCGATAAAATTCCGGATTATACGCGGCGTGAGGATGAGACCGGTGAGGGTCTGGCTGCCGATCCTGATCGTGGGCACGGTTGTGATGCCAGCCTGGCGGGTCCGGGTGAGGTTGGTGGCGACCTCGATGGTTTCGAGCTCGAGACGCGGGGAATCGGCAACGATCTTTTTCAGGATGCGGCTTACATACAGGCAGCGCGGGCAGAGGATGGTGCGGTAGAATTCTATCTTCATGGTTTCGGCCGGTTGTTCGTGGCGGTCAGCGTTCGATGAGGGTTTTCAGGTAGCTCTGTTCATCCTGGGCCGGGATGAAAACCTCCAGGTTGTTGTTCCAGCGGCTTACATAATGCTGGGTGAGCAGGATGCGCATCGCGTTCTTGAGCTGGATCGGCGTGGTGTACTCCTGGATGAAATATTCGCCGTAGCTGTTTTCCGTAACCATGGTCGATTTCAGCGTTTTCGAGCCCTTGACCGGTTCTTTTTCAAAGTTGACGATGGCCAGCGCCCGGAGCACCTTTTCCCGCTTGAGCAGATTTGCCGGGGAGATGCGGGAAAAATGGATAATGGGAAAGGTTTTTATCAGCAGTTCGGTGAGCTTCTGGATATCCACCAGGTCGATGGGCAGGAAATTCTTTGTCAGATGGAGCTGGGTTTTTGCGGCAAGAATGCCGTTGACCAGGAGCCAGACAATGAGCCGCACCAGATTGTCTTCCCGCTTGATCACCGAATCCACATTGCTTTTCACCGTTTCATGGTCGAGTTGCCCCTGAAAGGCATAGTAGTAAAAAACCCCCTCGTATTTGGTGATATGGATGGTGATATGTTCTTGCGCCATGAGATCGCGGGAAACACTGCGGATATAGTCGATCTTGTCGGCCTTTTGCTCATAAAAGGTGAAGAGCTTGCGCCCCAGGATGGAGATGTCCCGCTCGGTAATGGTCAGGCCGGTGTCTGCCCCGAAACTTTTAAAGATCCAGCGCAGCCTTTTGTAGGTTTCGATGAGGTAATCGTGGACCTTGGCGCCAAAGGCGACGAGTTCCTTGTACTTCCAGTTGCGGAAGCGTTGGAAGTGGCTGAAATTTTCCGGGAGAAGATGCCAGGCCTGCATCATGTCCATGGTTGCTTTCAGGTGGCTGGTCTGGCCGAACTTGGTGTTTTTCTGTGATTCAAATCCTTCAAGGGTTTTGAGAAACATGCATTCCTGGATCAGGGAAGCCCGTTTCTGTTCGGCTTTCTCCTGGGTGTAAAAGGCGATGATGTCACGGGCCAGCAGGATGTACGGGTCAATCTCGGCCAGATCCATGGCGCCCTGTTCGGTCCCTGCCAGTTTTTCCGGGTAGGTCACCAGACATTTTACCCGATCCGAGAAGAGGGGAAGGGTTGTCGTTTCCCCGCGCAGAAGCAGTTCGAGATAGGCAAATTTGATCACTGACTTGAACGGGCTGTCCAGCGCTTTGTTCATCTGCCAGAGACAGGCGCCGAAGATTTCCGCCTTGGGGATGTCTGAGAGATAGCCGAGATCGACAAAATCGTTGGCGCGGATTTTGTTGCGTGAGACGAGGTTCTGGACAAAGGTCCGGTATTCGCCTTCGGTAAGGCCCGGCGGAATGAACCACCAGAGGAGCATTTTTCCGGCCACCAGAATATGGGTCCGGAAAAGCTCATCTTTGAGCAGGAGCTTGATGGAGGAGCCTGCGGATTCCTCGTCTGTCTCGGCTGCGAAGTTGTTTTCCCGGGTCTGGTCAATGTCCATGAGAAAGAAGTGGACTTCCGAGCCCCGTTTCATGGCCCACTCTTCGATGGCCCTGCACTTATCCTGCAAAAGCCGCAACCCTTGTTCGCCGAGATCTCCCTTGCGGATGCTGACCCAATAATCGCAGTCGGAAATGGCCGATTGGGCGATGGTGCCTATGCTGCCTATGGTCTTCAGGGAATGGATGCAGGGTTTATCGGTGAAGGGGGAAGGCCTGTCCGTCCGCATGGCGGAAGAATTGGGGAAATAACGGCGAAAAAGCTCGTGGGGAAATTCTTCCGCCGGGTTGAAAAGGTGGATGCCGTAGGGGCAGCTCGCGTCATCGATAAATCCGGGGAGGTCCGGATAATTGCTGTGGAGCAAATAAGGAAGAACCTTGAGCAGGAGGTTGCCCTGGTGCGGGTTGAACAGCATCGCCTTGGCTTTCCGTTCCTCATTGTATTGGAGGTAGCGGGTTACCTTTTGTTGGAAGGAGCTCGCGGCGGTTTCCGGTTTGGTCTCCATGGGGCGGTCGTTTCCTTTTAAGGGCGGCAAGAGAGTATCTCTGTGTTGTGGACCAGTGTCTTGCCGCGCTGTATCTCGTTTGGGTCATCCGGCGGATGGCCTGGTGTGTTACAGAGCGATGGCGGCGGCGTCTTAGTGCGCCTGGCTTATTGCCTCATGCAGGCGAACCGCCTGCACTGTTTTGCGTACGTCATGCACGCGCAGGATATCCGCTCCCTGCCCGGCGCAATAGGAAGAAATCAGCGCCGTGGCGAGATCCCGGTCCTGGGTTTCCAGGCCAAGAAGCCTGCCGATGAAACTCTTGCGGGAATGTCCGACGAGAAGCGGGCATGCCAGCTTTTTGAAGGTTTGCAACTGTTTGAGAATTGTCAGATTATGCTCTACAGTTTTGCCGAACCCCAGTCCGGGGTCAACAATAATCTGCTCCCGGTCAAGCCCCTGAAGTGTTGCCCAGGATATGCGCTCAGCCAGAAAATCCATGATCTCCCCCACAACATCATCGTACACCGGTTCGTCCTGCATGTCTTTGGGAGTTTTGCGCATATGCATGAGGATGACCGGCGCCTCAAGGTCAATGGCAACCCGGACCATTTCCGGGTCGAAGCGCAGACCGCTCACATCATTGATAATGTCCGCCCCTGTTGTCAGGGCCTGGCGCGCTACTTCCGCCTTGGTCGTATCAATGGAAATCGGGATGCTGCGATGCAGCCTGCGGATGCAGGCAATGGCGGGAAGAACCCGGCGCAGTTCCTCGTGTTCCGGTACAGCCTCCGCATAGGGGCGGGTTGATTCGCCGCCGACATCAATGAGGTCAGCCCCGCTTTCCAGCATGGCCCTGACCTGGGAGGAAAGGGCTTCTGCCTGGGTAAAGCGGCCGCCATCGGAAAAAGAATCCGGGGTGACGTTGAGAATGCCCATGACCAATGGACGGAGGCCAAAGGCCAGGGTTGCGTTTCTGGTTTTTATCTGCAAGGGGTGTCCTGTAAATGGGTGAGCCCTTTGGGCGGGTGGACCGCCAAAGGGCTCAATGTGCTGGAAGGTGTAAGCAGGGGCATGGGCTGTCCGGTGGGGTTATTGCTCCGCTGGAGTCTCCGCCGGGGCTGCCGCTTTGCCCCCGCGTCCCATGAGTGTCTCGATATCTTCAAGGCCGAGGGTTTCCTTTTCAAGGAGCGCCTGGGCAATGGCTCGCAATACCGCAATGTTTTCCGAAAGCAGTTGGTGGACCTTTTCGTTGGCCTTCAGGACAATGGACTTGACCTCGTCGTCGATCCGGACCGCGGTTGATTCGCTGTAGTCGCGGTGCTGGGCGATTTCCCGGCCCAGAAAGATCTGTTCTTCCTTTTTGCCGTAAGACAGGGGCCCCATCTCTTCGCTCATGCCCCATTCGCAGACCATTTTCCGGGCCAACTGGGTGCAGCGTTCGATGTCATTGCCGCTGCCGGTGGTGATTTCGCCGAAAATCAGCTCCTCCGCCACCCTGCCGCTGAGCAGGATGCAGAGGTTGTTTTGGAGAAAAGACCGGGCATAGGTATGTTTTTCATCCACCGGCAGTTGCTGGGTAAGACCAAGGGCGCGGCCGCGGGGGATGATGGTCACCTTGTGGATGGGGTCGGTGCCGGGCAGCAGCATGGCCACCAGGGCATGTCCTGCCTCGTGGTAGGCGGTGATTTCCTTTTCTTTTTCGGTGATGATCATGCTGCGGCGTTCGGCCCCCATCATTACCTTGTCTTTGGCCTGCTCCAGGTGGACCATGGTGATCTTTTCCGCATCGGCCCGGGCTGCAAGCAGCGCGGCCTCGTTCACCATGTTCTCCAGATCGGCCCCGGAAAAACCGGGGGTGCCGCGGGCGATAACCTCCCAGTTGATATCCTCGGCAATAGCCTTTTTCTGGCCGTGGACCTCCAGGATCTTTTCCCGTCCCTTCACGTCCGGCACCGGCACCACCACCTGCCGGTCAAAGCGGCCGGGCCGCAGCAGGGCAGGGTCAAGCACGTCGGGACGGTTGGTGGCGGAGATGATGATGACTCCTTCGTTGGACTCAAAGCCGTCCATCTCGACCAGCAACTGGTTCAGGGTCTGTTCCCGCTCGTCGTGACCGCCGCCCAACCCTGCGCCGCGATGGCGGCCCACCGCGTCGATCTCGTCGATGAAGATGATGCAGGGCGCGTTTTTCTTGCCCTGGATGAAGAGATCACGCACCCGGCTTGCACCTACGCCGACGAACATCTCGACAAAATCGGAGCCGCTGATGGAAAAGAAGGGGACCTCTGCCTCGCCGGCAACGGCCTTGGCCAGAAGGGTTTTGCCGGTGCCCGGCGAACCGGCGAGCAAAACCCCCTTGGGGATGCGGCCACCCAACCGGGTGAATTTTTTGGGATCTCTCAGGAAGTCGATGATCTCGGAAAGCTCTTCCTTGGCCTCTTCAATGCCGGCGACATCGGCAAAGGTGACCTTGGTCTGGTCCTTGTCCAGGAGGCGGGCCCGGCTTTTGCCGAAGCTCATGGCCTTGCCGCCGCCGCCCTGCATCTGGCGCATGAAGAAGATCCAGACCCCGATGAGCAGGAGCATGGGGAACCAGGAGATCAGGACGGTGACGTACCAGGGGGACTCTTCCTTCTGTTTGACAAGGATATTGACCTTGGCCTTGCGCAGGTGGGGGATGAGCTCCGAGTCGGCGGGAGGGGTGATGACCTTGAAATCTTTGCCGTTGCTGCCCTTGCCCGTGACTTCATCTCCCTGGATGTCCACCGAGGAAATCTGGCCGGATTCAACGCTGGTCAGGAAGTCGCTGTAACTCATTTCCACCACGGATATCTGCGGTTTGTTGAACAGGTTGAAAAGCAGAATCATGGTGAGGCCGATTACCAGCCACATGGACAAGTTTTTATAAAAGCTGTTCAAGCAGAACCTCCATCATTATTATATGCCTCTCGCGGGAAGAGCCCGCGAGAGGCGCCGCGCATTTTTTGCGCCGTCATCTGGTGCGGCCAGGGAACCAGGCGGAATTGTTTTACTCTCTCACCATAAGGCAGCGGCAAAAGAAAGTCCAGAGGGGGCAGCGGCGAACCGTTTTTTTTGCGCGATTCCCGGCGTGGGCCATGGGCTATTCGAAATATTCCTGCACCGACTTCGCTTCCATGGACTCCTGCTGCATGGTGCCGATGGCCTTGACCATGGATTCCGCCCCGGCGATGGTGGTGGTGTAGGGCAGGTGGTAGTTCAGGGCCGCCCGCCGGATGGTATAGGCGTCCTCCGTGGTGCGGGTGCCAAGCGAGGTGTTGACGATCCACTGGATCTGCTTGTCCTGGATCTTGTCGAGGATATGCGGCCTTCCTTCCGAGATTTTGTGGACGCTGGTGCAGGCAACCCCGTTTTCCTCCAGGATCTTGGCTGTGCCGCGGGTGGCGAGGATCTTGAAGCCCAGGGCGATGATCTTCTTGGCAATGGGCACGATGGCGGGTTTGTCGCTGTGCCGCATGCTTAAAAGGACATTGCCTTCGGTGGGGATCTTCTGGCCCGCGGCAAGCTGGGATTTGGCAAAGGCCAGGCCGAGGCAGACATCCATGCCCATGACCTCGCCGGTGGATTTCATCTCCGGCCCGAGCAGGGTGTCCACGTTGTCGAAACGGTCGAAGGGAAAGACCGCTTCCTTGACCGCATAGTGAGAAACCTTGACCTCTTCGGTGAGGCCCAGCTCGGGCAAGGTCTTGCCCATCATGACCATGGTGGCCAGCTTGGCAAGGGGAACCCCGGTTGCCTTGCTGACAAAGGGCACGGTCCGCGAGGCGCGGGGGTTGACTTCGAGGATGTAGAGCACATTCTCCTTGACGGCAAACTGGACGTTCATGAGCCCCTTGACCTTGAGTTCGGCGGCCATGGCCCGGGTCGCGTTCTTGATGGTCTCGATCATCTCCTTGGAGATGGAGTGGGGCGGCAGCACGCAGGCCGAGTCGCCGGAATGGATGCCCGCTTCTTCGATGTGCTGCATGATTCCGCCGATGATGGTGTTTTCTCCGTCGGAGATGGCGTCCACATCGATCTCCACCGCATCCTTGAGGAATTTGTCGATCAGGATGGGGCGGTCGGGCGATACGTCGATGGCCGAATTCATGTAGGCGGCCAGATCCCTTTCGTTATACACGATCCGCATGGCGCGGCCGCCCAGGACGTAGGAGGGGCGGACCACCACCGGGTAGCCGATCTTGGCGGCGATGACCAGGGCTTCGTCCGCGGTCTGGGCCGTGCCGTTCTCCGGCTGCAACAGGTTCAATTTGTGCAGGAACTGCTGGAACCGCTTGCGGTCTTCCGCCCGGTCGATGGAGTCCGGAGAGGTGCCGAGGATGGGCACCCCTGCCTTGGCCAGGGGCACGGCCAGATTCAGGGGGGTTTGCCCGCCGAATTGAACGATGACCCCGTCGGGCTTCTCCGTCTTGATGATATGCAGTACGTCTTCCCGGGTCAGCGGCTCGAAGTACAGCTTGTCCGAGGTGTCGTAATCGGTGGAGACGGTTTCCGGGTTGGAGTTGACCATGATGGATTCAATGCCCATCTCCTTGAGGGCAAAGGCGGCATGGACGCAACAGTAGTCGAATTCAATGCCCTGGCCGATCCGGTTGGGGCCGCCGCCCAGGATCATGACCTTGCGCCCTGTGCTTTCGCGGGCCTCGTTTTCCACCTCGTAGGTGGAATAATAGTAGGGGGTGTACGCCTCGAACTCGGCGGCGCAGGTGTCGACCAGCTTGTACACCGGCTGCACACCAAGCTTTTCTCGCAGCTCCCAGACATCCTCTTCCGAGGTGCCGGTGAGGAAAGCGAGCTGGCGGTCGGAATAACCGAGCTGCTTGACCTCCTGCAGAAAATCGTGGTCCAGCCCGTTGAAGCCCATCTCCCGGATGCGGGATTCCATTTCGACAATCTGCTTGAAGTTGTGCAGAAACCAGGGGTCGATGAAGGATATCTCGTAGATCTTTTCAATACTCATGCCCCGGCGCAAGGCCTCGAACACCTGGAAAAACCGTTTGGAGTTCGGCTTGCGCAACCCGTTTTCAAGATCCTGCTGGTCCATGGACTCCAGGTTGAATTTGGGGTCCGCGCCAAAGCCGCTCACCCCGATTTCCAGGGAGCGCATCCCCTTCTGGAAGGCTTCTTTAAAGGTGCGGCCAAAGGCCATGGTCTCGCCCACCGACTTCATGGCCGTGGTGAGAAAATCGTCGGCCTCGGGGAATTTCTCAAAGGTGAAGCGGGGGATCTTGACCACGCAGTAATCGATGGTGGGCTCAAAGGCCGCCATGGTTTCCCGGGTGATGTCGTTGGGGATTTCGTCCAGGGTGTAGCCCACGGCCAGCTTGGCCGCGATCTTGGCGATGGGGAAGCCGGTGGCCTTGGAGGCCAGGGCCGAGCTCCGCGATACCCGGGGGTTCATCTCGATGATCATCAGCTCGCCGTCTTTGGGATTGACGGCAAACTGGACGTTGGAGCCGCCGGTTTCCACCCCGATCTCCCGCATGATGGCGATGGCGGCATTGCGCATCTCCTGGTATTCGCGATCGGTGAGGGTCTGGGCCGGGGCCACGGTGATGGAGTCTCCGGTGTGCACACCCATGGCGTCAACGTTTTCGATGGAGCAGATGATCACCACGTTGTCTGCCTTGTCGCGCATCACCTCAAGCTCATACTCCTTCCAACCGAGCAGGCTCCGTTCCAGCATAACCTCGGAGTTCATGCTCAGGTCGAGGCCGGCCTTGCAGAATTCGTCGAGCTCCTGGGAGTTGTAAGCGATGCCGCCGCCGGTGCCGCCCAAAGTAAAGCTGGGACGGACAATGATGGGAAAGCCGATCTGCTCGCTGGCCGCCTTGGTCTCTTCAATGGTATGGATGATGGCGCTTTCCGGCACCTTGAGGCCGATCTTGCGCATGGCATCCCGGAAGGAGTCTCTCCCTTCGGCTTTTTTGATCACCGCGATATTGGCCCCGAGCAGTTCCACCCCGTATTTGTCCAGCACGCCCAGTTCTGCGACCTTGATGGCGGTGTTGAGGGCGGTCTGCCCGCCCAGGGTGGGCAGCAGCGCGTCCGGGCGCTCCCGTTCGATGATCTTGGCGACCATCTCCGGGGTGATGGGCTCGATATAGGTCCGGTCCGCGATCTCGGGATCGGTCATGATGGTGGCGGGGTTGGAATTGATGAGGATGACTTCGTAGCCTTCCTCTTTCAAGGCCTTCACCGCCTGGGTGCCGGAATAGTCGAACTCGCAGGCTTGGCTGATGATGATGGGGCCGGAGCCGATAATCAGAATCTTTGTAATGTCGGTTCTTTTAGGCATCGGATTTTTTTACCTGCTAGTAGTTATATCGTTGGAGCTCAGCGGCGGCCCGTCAGGGGCGTCCGCTGGAGCGAATTGTTGGGCAACATAGGCTCACAAATTACCGCCTATCGCTGTAAGTCACCTGAGCGCTCTGGTTGATACACGATCTTCAGGACACGAACCTGGAGCAATCGCCCACCGGGCCCGGGCCAAGAGATGTCGTCCCCCTCTCGTAAACCAAGAAGCGCACTGCCAACAGGGGCAAGGATTGAAATTTTTCCCTTGTCGCCATCAATGTCGCTTGGGTAGACAAGCGTCAAGGAAAACTCCTTGTCAGATGACTCCACACGGAAGGTTACCGTTGAGTTCATTGTGACGACGTTGGGCGGCATTTTCTCCGGTTTCACAATGTCGGCCCGGTCCAATTCGGCTCGAAGCTCCTCGCTGTTCGGAAACTGGTTGGCGTCAAGTGTGTCGAGCATCTTTTCGAGGCGCGCCGCATCAAGTGAGGATATGGTGATGAGTGGTCTGTGTTTCATTGCGATTAACCTGCTAATGTGACTGTTTATAGTGTTGCCCAACAATTATATTTAAAGGTCGTTGCATTGTCTGTTGTCCGCACTGGCGGCGGTGTTACTTTTGCCGCATCATGTCTATAAATCTGTCAAAAAGATACAGCGAGTCATGCGGCCCAGGGGCATTTTCCGGATGGTACTGCACGGAAAATATCGGGTACTTCCGGTGCCGCATGCCTTCGACACTGTTGTCGTTGAGGTTGATATGGGTCAATTCGATATCCGCAGGATTCAGGGTGGTTGAGTCAACGCAGAATCCGTGGTTTTGCGAGGTTATTTCAACCTTGCCGGTAAGGAGATCCTTGACCGGCTGGTTGACGCCGCGGTGGCCGAATTTGAGCTTGTAGGTGGTCCCGCCATAGGCAAGCCCGAGCAGCTGGTTGCCCAGGCAGATGCCGAAAATAGGCGTTTTGCCGAAAAGAGCCCGGATATTGTCGACAATCCCTGGAATGCCGGCAGGATCGCCGGGGCCATTGGAAAGAAAAACACCATCCGGGTTCATGGCCAGAATTTCGTCGGCAGTGGCGGTGCAGGGGACAACCTGCACGGAGCAGTTCCGTTCGGTCAGGAGTCTGAGCTGATTGTATTTCAGACCGAAATCATAGGCAACAACCTTGTATTTTCCTGGGGCGGCGGTGCTGAAATTGCCGCCTGGAACGGGCCGGTTGTCCCGCCAGCCATAGGGCTCGGCGCAGGTCACTTCCCGAACCAGATCCCGGCCGACAAGACCGGGGGAGTTTTTGGCTTTCTGGATCAGGGATTTCGGGTCGAGATCCTCGGTGGAAACGATGCCCTTCAGGGCTCCGGCATTACGGATATGGCGGGTCAGCGCCCGGGTGTCGATGCCCTCGACACCGAGGATGTTGTCCTTTTTGAGGAAATCGGCCAGCGTGCCGGTTGCGCGGAAATTGCTGGGGATGGCATTGTATTCCTTGATGAGGAACGCCTCGACCTGCACCCGGTCCGATTCCATGTCCTCGGGATTGACGCCGTAGTTGCCGATGAGCGGGTAGGTCATGGTGACGATCTGGCCCTTGTAGGACGGATCGGTGAGCAACTCCTGATAACCGCTCATTCCGGTGTTGAATACGATTTCGCCGCTGGTCTCTCCGGAGCCGGTGAAGGATCTTCCTTCAAAAATAGTGCCGTCTTCAAGGGCGATAAGTGCTTTCATAGAAATTCCCTAACCTCTAAGTTGTCGAATGTGCGCACGATGAATGCGTCACGGAATGCAGATCCTCTTTAATGAGCGCCACCTGCTTTTGGGCCGAACCCTGTTGTCTGCCCGCGACCTTGAGGGCGCCTCGCCCCGCCACGGCATATTCTTCAGGCTTTTCAATAAAGTAGAGCAGCAGGCGGGTGAGTTCCCGAGGGTTTTTTACGCAGAACCCGGCGTTTTCCGCTTCAAGCAACGCCTTGGCATCGGAAAAATCCGCCATGTGGGGGCCGTAAAAGACCGGGGTTCCCCAGGCCGCGGCCTCGAGCACATTGTGGCCGCCGCGATCCACCAGGCTGCCGCCGCAGAAAACATAGGTGGCCACAGAATAGAGGCCTGCCAGCTCACCCATGGTGTCGACCAGCACCACATCCGTGCTGCGGCCTTGCTCCTGAACCTGACGCAACCGCATGGTGGCGATCCCCTGGTCGGCAAAGAGCTTTTCGATCTCGGTGAGACGCCGCAGATGCCGGGGGGCGATCACCCAGACCAGGTCGGGGAGGCGCTGCTGCAGGGAGCGAAACACTTCGATCAGCATCGCCTCCTCGCCGGTGTGGGTGCTGCCGGTAACCAGCACCGGTTGCTGCGGATGAACATTCAGCATCTGCCGGTAACGGCCAGCCATGTTCGGCTCTGCCTGCATGATGGCCTGATCGTATTTTGCATTGCCCAGGATCCGTATGCTGGCAGGGTCCGCGCCCAAGGCTCTAAAGCGCTTGGCGTCATCACCCTGGATAACGGAAATCTTGGTGAAACAGGAAAGCAGATCATGCATGAAGCTTTTTATCTTTCTGTACCCGGCAAACGAATTTTTCGAGAGGCGGCCGTTCAGGAGAAACAGCTTGGCTCCGTGGTGTTGCGCCTGCCGGATGATGTTCGGCCAGAGTTCGGTTTCCAGGCAGACATATATAGTAGGCCGGATTGTTTCCAAGGTCCGGTTGACAATGCCGATGAGGTCAAGCGGGGCGAAAAAACAGGGCACATCCTCGGGCAGCACTTGGGCTGCCACGGCAAGGCCGTGCCGATTTCCGGTGGAGACAACGATGGACGCCTCGGGCAACTGTCTTTTGATTTCGGCGATCAGCACCTTGGCAACCTGGATCTCGCCGACAGAGGCCGCGTGCAGCCAGATGCGGACTGGTTTCTCTTCGTCAAGTTGCACATCTTCCACATGACCGAGGCGTTGCCTCAAACCTTGGCGATGTTTGCCCGAAAAACCCAGAAACACACAGGCAAAGGGGAAAATGACAATGAAAAAGAGCCAGCCGAAGAGTTGATACAGAGTATATAGCAAGGAGTAATGGGCCCTTTCTGTGCGAGAAAATATGCCGGTTGCAGACCTCAGGTAAAAATCAAAGTATTAAAACTGATTGGGGCTTTTTCGTCAATAAGAATTACGGGGCCGGGACGCTGTGGAATCGTGGGAGGGTTGTCCTTGCCTGCCAAAAGGCCTGGTTAAAAAATGCCGGCGATGGTTCCTTGGCAGTGGTTGCATTTTCCTTTGGTCATCTGCTGCTGTTTTACCGCAAAGCCGGACCGTTCGATGATCAGCTTTCCGCAGTGCGGGCAGAGGGTGTTTTCGCCGGTGTCCCCGGGGATATTGCCGACATAGACATAGCGCAACCCTTCGGCCAGACCGATCTCCCTGGCGCGGACCAGCGTGTGGTGCGGGGTGGGGGGGCGGTCGGTCATCTTGTAGGTGGGCCAGAAGCGGGTGACATGCCAGGGGATATCCGCGGAAACGTCTGTGATAAAGCGGGCGATTTCCCGCAGCTCTTCGTCCGAATCGTTCCAACCCGGAATCACCAGGGTGGTGACCTCCACCCAAACCCCCAGCTCCTGCATGAGCCGGATCGTATCCAGGACCGGCTGCAGCCTGGCGCCGCACACCTCCTTGTAGAAGGTGTCGGTGAAAGCCTTGAGATCGATGTTGTTGGCATCAAGATACGGAGCCAGTTCCCGGGTGGCTTCCGGGCCGGTGTAGCCGTTGCTGACAAAGATGTTCTTGAGTCCTGCTTCCTGCGCCAGCTTGGCGGTATCGAGGGCGAATTCGTAGAAGATGGTGGGCTCCACGTAGGTATAGCTGATGGACTGGCAGCCGGCCCGCTGCGCCGCTGCCACCACTTCCGCCGGGGTGCGCAGGGCGCCGGGAATCTCTCCGCCATGGAGGGAGGGATACTGGGAGATCTCGTAATTCTGGCAGTGTTTGCAGTGGAAGTTGCAGCCCACCGTGGCAATGGAATAGGAGAGGGAGCCGGGCAGCAGGTGAAAGATGGGTTTTTTTTCGACGGGGTCGATGTTTTCACTGATCAGGCGGCCGTAGTTGAGGCTGTAAAGGATCCCGCCCTGATTTTCCCGGACCTTGCAGATCCCGCGGCCTCCTTCGCCGATCAGGCAGTGGTGATGGCAGAGCAGGCAGCGGACCTGCCCGGGGGTGTCGGGGGCTTGTTTGTAAAAGAGCGCTTCGTGCATGGTCACCCTCCAAGGCAATGGGCAGTATGTGCGAGACGTATATATAATAGTATTAATTCACAAACCAGGGAGGGTGGTCAATAAGAAAATATCCAATTTATTTCAATGGATTACCGTGCTTTTTAGTGCGTAGCGAATAAAAAGTAAAAAATAGGGTTGACGTGGGGGGCCGGATCGACTAATTTGCCGCTCTCCGCAACGACGGAGGCCAAGACTGACTTCGGGTCAGCCACCTTGGCGCAGCGATCATTGAAAACTGAATAGTGAGCAAAGTAAAAGATGGGCCCCAAGAAACCGGAGCTTTAAGCTTCGGGAGTTTTATTGCATTAAAGAGATCAGAATCTCTGTTGAAGAATAACGGGTCTTTAAGACTTGTTAAGAT
>CAZPOR010000019.1:0-36768 GCA_964588325.1 uncultured Desulfurivibrio sp. | reverse complement strand
CAAAAAGAAGGTCTCATGATAAATTGTATTGACAGATGGCCACATAAGAAAAGGCCCCCGTGTCCCTTGTCCCGCCGAAGGCGGGATACCCTGTGCTCCTCGATGCTGCCGGGGCTTTGCAAACTCGGCTTCGCCTCAAACAGTGCAAATCTCCTTTTCGGCAGCCTCTCCGGTGCTCGGCAGCGGGCCAATGGGATTCTAGCTGCGAAGAGAAGCAAAGGATTTGACGAGATTGCTTGGTCAGCAGATTTTTTTCGCGGGATTATTGTACCACGCAGGGCGCGGAGCGCACGAAGTTTGCGGCGCTGTACAGGGGGCTATTTCCTCGGTTTGATCCGGCTGGTGGGCTGGGCCTGCCAGGGGTCGTCCGGCCAGTGGTGCTTGGGATAGCGGCCCCGGAGCTCCTTTTTCACCTCATGGTAGGCTCCTTCCCAGAAACCGCGCAGATCCTGGGTGATCTGCATGGGGCGCTGGGCTGGGGAGAGAAGGTGGAGAAGGACCGGCACCGTGTTGTTGCAGATCCTGGGGGTGTCGGCCAACCCGAACATCTCCTGGAGGCGCACCGCCAAAACCGGCGGCTCGCCTGGGGTGTAGCGCAACCGCACCTTGGAGCCGCTGGGCACCGTGAGGTGGGTGGGGGCTTCCCGATCCAGCCGGCTCTGCTGTTGCCAGTCGAGTTTGGCGGCCAGGATGGCGCAGAGGTCGAGTTTCTTGAGATGTTCCGCGCTCCGCATTCCGCTGAGATAGGGGGATAGCCATTGCTCTAGGGTTTCGAGCAGGCAACCATTGGAAACCTCCGGCCAGTCCGCCTTCGGCTGCCAGCGTTGCATGCAGATGATGCGGGCCTGCAGTTCCCGTGCCTTGTCGCTCCAAGGCAGGGCTCCAAGCCCGAGGGTGCGGATGCCGGAGAGCAGGGCGGTCAGCACCGCCTCGGCGGAAGGTTGCGCCAGGGGGGCGGCCTCCAGGACAAGTTCGCCCAGGCGCAGGAGGCGCTGCCCCTTGACCGCGCCGCTCTGTTCTTCCCAAAAAACCTTTTCCTCCCGTTGCAGTCTGGCTCCGAAAAGGGAGGTGATTGCCTCCCTGGCAAGGGGGGCGGCGAGAAAGATTCTCCCTTCGATCCGGCCCGCATCCAGTTCGGCCACGGCCAGATATTCCTGGCCGGCGAGGCGGTCATGCGCAGGGAGAACCGCTCCTCGGCCGGAAGTGAGTTTGTATTGCCCCCTCCCCTCGTTCCTTCGCTGACCGATCCGGTCCGGGAAGGCCAGGGCCAGGAGTTCGCCCGCGCTCGCCGTCGGCGTTGCCTGGCCCTGGCCTTTGGGCCGGGCGGGTTTGGGCAGATGTTCCCGAAGCTGTCGGCTGGTCTGCGTCACCCGGCGGCACCCATCGGCGTCCGCCTCAAGAGCTCTGGCTGCGGCCGGGCCATCGGTGCCGAAGGCGGCCAGGGCGTGGAGCCGGTCTTCTATATCCGCCGAACGTTCCCGCCCCTTGATGATGTCCCGTTCCGAGAGCAGGGCGGCCAGGTCGCAAGCCAGATCGGTTGCGTTGTGCGTGGCAGCCCCAAGCAGCATATGGCCCAGGCGCGGATGGACGGGGAGTTCGGCCATTTTTTTGCCAAGCGGAGTGATGTGTCCCCGGCGGTCCAGGGCGCCGAGGGTGAGCAGCACCGACTGCGCCTGGGAGAAATGCCCGGCCGGCGGCGGGTCGAGCCAGCGCAGGGAGCCAGGGTCATGCACCCCCCAGCGGGCCAGATCCAGAACCATTTGGCTCAGGTCGGCGGTCAGGATCTCCGGCGGGTCGAAAGGTTTGAGGCCGTGATTCTCGCCCATGCTCCACAGCCGGTAGCAGTGCCCCGGGCCGAGGCGTCCGGCCCGTCCGGCCCGTTGGCTGGCCGAAGCGTGCGAGATGCGTTGGGTGGTGAGACGGCTCAGGCCGCTGTTGGGGTCGAACTGCGGGCTCCGTTTCCAGCCGCTGTCCACCACGGTGTGGATGCCCTCGATGGTGACGCTGGTTTCGGCAATGGGGGTGGCCAGGATGATGCGTCGTCGCCCCTCCCGGTCCGGTTGCACCGCGGCGGTTTGGGCACCGAGGCTCAGGTCGCCGTACAGGGGATGGATGACGATTTCCCCAGGAGGCAGTCCGGCGCTCAGCAGGGCCTGGGCATGCCGGATTTCCGCGGCGCCGGGGAGAAAGGCCAGAATATCCCCCGGCTGCTCGCTCAGTCCCTGGTGGATGGCCGCAGCTACCTGTTTGGCGATCTGACGAGGCTGTGGGAGCTGCGCCGGCGAGCCACCCGGGCAGTATTCCACGCCCACGGGGTAGCTCCGGCCCGTGCCCAAAACCACCGGGGCGTTATTCAGCAATCGGCTGACCGCCTCGGTGTCCAGGGTGGCGGACATGACCAGGAGCTTGAGATCATTCCGCAGCCCGGTCATTACATCGAGGCAGAGGGCCAGGGCCAGATCCCCCTGCAGGTTGCGTTCGTGGAACTCGTCAAAGATGACCAGCCCCACCCCGGTCAGCTCGGGATCGTCCTGCATCCTCCGGGTGAACACCCCCTCGGTAACCACCTCCACCCTGGTTGCCGCGGAAACCTGCGTTTCAAAACGGACCCGGTAGCCCACGGTGTTCCCAACTGCCTCATTCAATTGCCGGGCCATGAAACCGGCGGCCAGCCGGGCGGCCAGGCGGCGCGGCTCCAGCATCAGGATGGTTTTTCCCGCCAGCCATGGTTCACTCAGCAGGGCAAGGGGCGCCACCGTGGTCTTGCCCGAGCCGGGTGGGGCACTGAGTACAACCGCCTCGCGGCTGGCGAGCTGCGTCCGCAGCGTGGGGAGGATTTCGTGGATGGGGAGGGTGCTTATGGGGACACCATACGGAATTGCCGTTGCCGCGCAGGTGATTGGGGCGGATCCCATCTACTATGACCCGCGACATTCGAGCCATGCGGGATGCTACCAAAGAGGGGGGCTCTGGTCAATAAGTAGCTCTGATTTTCCTATGGCCTTTCTTTCCCGGAGGCGTAATCCTCTGTTATCATGGCTATCCCGCCCGAGGCGGCATTCCTTTCAGGCCGGTTCCGGAAGAGGTGTGCCATTTCTGCCTGGGTCAGCGAGGCTCATGTGTGAACCATCGTCGCCGCCCGTCTGAAAACCCCGCGCCGTCACGTATAGACGGCGCGGGCTGTCCGAGGCCGTTGTCGGTTATTTCACCGTGACGCGTTTGGTGCTCTCGTGGAAGAGGAATTTGCCTTTGCCCGCTTCCAGCTTGGCCAGTTCGCCGCCGGCAGGCAGATGCCAGAGGCTCACCACCACGTCCAGCTCCTTGGCCGTGACATTGCGGACCTTCTTGCCGTCCTTGTCTGTATCCTCGTAGGGGAATTTGATCTCAATGGTTTCGGATCGGGTCTGCCCGGGTTGCAACGAGGTATCCCGCAGCATGCCGGATTTGCGGTGCGGTCCGTAGACCATCTTGTCGTCCCTGCCCTTGGCCGGGGATTGGGGCATGTAGAGTATTTGTTGGTTGAACACTTCCTTGCCGTCTTTGGTTTTCGCGGTCACATCCAGGACCAGCCGGTTGGGAGACGGTCAGCCATCCGGGATGCGGTGTCCCGCGTGACTGGTGGTTTTCACCGTCACCACAGCGGTGGGCACCGAATCGCCTGCCTTGGGCAGGAAATAATAGCCGCGCGCGTCAACATCAACCGTGACCGCGCTCTTGGCCACGGCCGGATCGCGATACCCGGGCATGAGGTGGCCGTGGCCGTCTTTTTTCATGTGGCAATCCTGACAGGTCTCGGTGCCGCCGGAGGGAACATAGGCGTGGAGATAGCTGCCGTAGAGGGTGGCGCACTGGGTCGGCTCCGCCAGATCGAAATTCGGGCCGAGGCCGTGGCACTGGCCGCACATGATCGATTCGGGCATGGTGGCGCTTTTTTTGAGCTTGGTGAATTTGCTGTCGGCGTGGGTGCCGTCCTTGCTGCCGTAGAGCGCGTCCGGTTCGATCTCGCCGTCGGTCCACTTGTGGATCAGGGCTTTCTGATTGTGGCAGATCAGGCAGTTGATGCCGACCTTGGCCAATTGTTTCCTGGCCTTTTCGTCACCCGCGGCCCCGTCGATGGCTGCCTGGGCGATTTCCTTGGCCACCGCATCGGTGGCGTCCTTCAATTGCGGCAGGTGGCACTTGGCGCAGATCATCATGTGCTCGACGGTGAGATCCTTGACCTCCTTGGCCCCGGAATGGGTGTACTCCTTGAGCAGCCCGTCCTTGACCGTGCTGGCGATGGTGGCCATGGTCCGGGGAGAACCGACCAGGGAGGCGGCATGGTAGGATTTCTCCCATTCCGCAAAGATCTTGGCGTGGCACTTCTTGCACGAGGTCACATCGTACATTTTTGCCAGTTCATCGATGGAATTCGCCTTTTTCCCTGCGGCCAGGGCCGCAGGGGGCAGCAGGACGATCGCCGCTGCCAATCCGACTCGTAGCAGCTTCATTGAACCCCTCCTCGTCTGATTTTTTCTCTATGCAACAGTCCCGCTCCTTGACGTGCGGTATGATCACCTCCTTTTTGATTCTTACAGGAGACGGAAGATATTGCCCTCCATGCAGCAAAGGGTCGTGTTCTGGCGGAAGGATCAAACGGCGAACTCGCCGGCAACGCTGCGCCACGTTTGCGCCGGTTTTATCCGGGAAGAGACGGCATGTGCATCCGTCGGATGGGTTTCCGGGCTGTCCGCTTCGGAGAGAAATAGTGCTGCGTGCGGTGACGGTGCAGCCCGGAATACGCTGTGCCCTTTTTTTTATTATGCTGGAAAAGCGCATTTTATCAAGGAGAAATATGGCGCCCGTTGACAGCCTTAGCCGTGGCAGTCTTCCCCGGTTGGTTATTCGGGCGGCAGGCGGCAACAGTGCCAAAAGCTCGGGATATTTGCCTGCCAGCGCTTCAGACGCAGGGTAATGGCCATCTCTTCCAGCTCGGCCAGCAGGAAGAAGATTATGGCGAAGCGGAAGGGGGAGGGAGGGCCGCCGGCAAGGAGCAGCGGGGTGGCAAGGCCCAGAAGGACTGCGGCGAATCGGGCCGCCCGGGTATGGTAGCTGGTAAGGCGGCGGAATTTGCAAAAACCCAGCAGGATCGGGAGGAGAAAGCCGCCCAGGCCGAGGAGGATAAAGGTTTGCTCCCGGCGGATAAGCCCTGGCCAGAGCAGCCACGCCCCGACCGGCGCGGCAAGATAGGTGGCAAGGTCGCCCCAACTGTCGAGCTGCGCGCCCCATTCGGAGACCTGGTTCAACCGTCTGGCCAGAAAGCCGTCCAGTGCGTCGCTTAGAAGGGAGAGGAGAAAGAGAGAAAGAAAAAGGCCGGGGAGGTCCGTTGCCGCCGCCACCAGAAGCAGGGGGGCCAGGAGGATGCGCAGGATGCTCAACAGATTGGGGATGGTAAGCGTTTTTTTTGGCAAATGAGCCGCCTATTCCCCGATGATTTTTATCAGTACCCTTTTTTTGCGGCCGCCGTCGAACTCGCCGTAAAAAATCTGCTCCCAGGGCCCGAAATCAAGGGCGCCGCCGGTTACGGCCACCACAACCTCACGGCCCATGACCTGCCGTTTCAGGTGGGCGTCAGCATTGTCTTCATATCCGTTATGACGGTATTGGGAAACAGGCTCGTGCGGGGCGAGCTTTTCCAGCCACATCTCGTAGTCGTGGTGCAACCCCGGTTCATCGTCGTTGATGAAGACCGAGGCGGTGATGTGCATAGCGTTGACCAGGGCCAGCCCTTCCTTGATTCCCGACTCCCGCAGGCACTCCGCCACCTGGGGGGTGATATTGATGAAGGCGCGGCGGCCGGGGACGCTGAAGAGAAGTTCCTTCCGAAAGCTTTTCATGGGGAATCCTGATGTTTTAAAAAAAGGTGGCTGAGATTGCTGCGGCCATTTCCGCCGGGAGTGCGGGGAGAATTCTCCAGGAGCATCGCATTTCCCCCGGCAATCTGTCAATACTGAAAAGTATGTTTGGGCAGGGCAAGGGGTGGCAAGAAAATCCAGGCGTGGTACAATCGCTGTTTTCGCCACAACATACCCTCGCCGGACAGGGGCTTCTCCATGACCCAGATCATCGATTTTCACACCCATATTTTCCCGGATCAGGTGGCGGCCCGGGCCATCCCGGCCCTGGAAGAGGCGGGGCAGGTGAAGGCCTGTCTCGACGGCCGCCTCGTTTCGCTTCTTGCCAGCATGGCCCAAGCCGGCATCGAGAAAAGCGTTATCTGCTCCATCGCCACCCGGCCTGAACAGTTCGCCTCGATCCTTGCCTGGTCCGAAGGCATCCGCTCCGAACGGATCATTCCTTTTCCCTCGTTTCATCCCGAGGCGTCCGAGGCGCATGCCCAGATCAGCGCCATCCGGGAGGCCGGATTTTTGGGAATCAAGATGCACCCCTACTACCAGAATTTTGTGTTGGACGAGGAGCGGATGTGGCCCCTCTACGAAAGAATCGCGGCCGAGGGGTTGATCCTGGTGATGCACACCGGTTTTGACATCGGGTTTCCCAGGGAGCGGATCGCTGACCCGCGCAAGATCGTGGCCGTGGTGGAGCGAGTGCCGGGACTCAAATTTGTCGCCACCCATTTCGGGGCCTGGGATCTCTGGGACGAGGTGGAGGAGCTGCTGCTCGGCAGGGAGGTGTATCTCGATCTCTCCTACGCCCTGCATCTGTTGCCGCCGGACCGGGCTCGGGCCATGGCCTTGGCGCATCCGGAGGAGTATCTCCTGTTCGGCAGCGATTCGCCCTGGGCCGGGCAACAGGAGGTGCTGGCCCAGCTTGCCGCCCTCGGGCTTGCCCCGCCCCTGGAGGCACAGATCAGAGGGGGGAATGCGGCCCGCTTGCTGAAAACTATTTCGCCGGAGCCCGCAGGGTCAGGGCAAGAATAACGCCGGCAGCGGTGAAGCAGGCGGCCATGAAAAAGCTGCTGCCGAAACCGAGGCTTTTTTCGGCCAGCAGCCCGGCCACTGCCGGGCCTGCGATCTGGCCCAGGGCGAAGATGAAGGTGATGAGGCCGAAGATGCGGGCCGCCTTGCGCGGACCGGCGTAATCCCCGGCCAAGGCCGCCATGATCGAGGGAATCGACCAGGCCACCACCCCGAAGCAGCCGATGGACAGATAGAGAAACGGGGTGGCCAGCGGGCGGGACACCAGCAGGTAGGCCGCGGTCTGGATGGCAAAGACCATGGCCAGCGTGTATTTTCGGCCGATCCGGTCGGAAAGGCTGCCGAAGACCGGGCCGGAAAGCAGGCTCAAGCCCCCCACCAGCGACCAGAAGCTCCCGGCCTCCGCCTCGGAAAAGCCGTGTTCCTGGATCAGGGAGGTGACAATAAAGGTCGCGTAGATCACGTAGGTGTAGCCGAACAAAAAGTAGAGCCCCCCCAGTTGGGCGATGTCCCGCAAGCGGACGGTGGTCTCTGTTCCGGTGAGCCTCTCCTCCGCCTCGTGGCCGGTTTCACCCAAGGGGTGCAGGTTTTTTTCCTGCGGGGAGTTGCGCAGCATTACCAGGCAGAGCCCCGCCACCAGCAGGATGATCCCGCCCAGCGCCTGCCAGCTCAACCGCCACCCTTCCACCCCGCCCAGACGGTTCAAAAACGGCACCAGCCTGCCGGAAAGCAGGATGGCAAAGCCGCTGCCGATCACGACAAAGCCCGTGGCCCTGCCCCGGTGGCTTCTTGCGAACCATTGGGAAATGAGGCCCATCATCGGCACGTTGGCCGCGCCGCTGCCCATGCCGGTGATGGTGTAGCACATGAGGATCATGCCAAGGGAATTGCTGCGGCCGATGAGGATCATGGTGATCCCGATGGCGGTCAGGGCCGTGACGATGAGGCGCCGATAGCCAATCCGGTCTACCAGGGAGCCGCAGAACAGGACCGCCGCCAGATAGCCCGCGAAGTTCATGGTGCCGATCAGCCCCATCTGGCTGTACGAAAGGTGGAGCGACTGGCCCATGGCCGGCAGGATCATGCCCAGGGCAAAACGGCTCAGGCCGAGGCAGGCGAAGATGCAGAAGGTCCCGGTCCAGACGATGTGCCAGCCGTAATGGATGGCGTTGTGCCGCTCCGCTGTCATGCTTTTACGATGCCAGCCCGGCGGCAATTTTTTTGCGGTTGTGCTCGTAACGCATCTGCAGGATCTCCACCAGGAGGGCGAAGCCCATGGGCAGGTAAATGTACCCCTTGGGCACATGCTTGTGCAGCCCCTCCATGAAGATGGTCACCCCGATGGTGATCAGAAAGGAGAGGGCGAGGATCTTGATGGCCGGATGCTGGAGGATGAACTCGCCGATGGGCTTTGAAAAAAAGAGGATGGCCACGAAGGAGACAATGACCGAGCTGATGATGATCCAGACCTGGTCGGTGAGGCCGATGGCGGTGATCACCGAGTCGATGGAAAAGACGATGTCCAGCAGGACGATCTGGCTGATGATCGCGGCAAAACCGCCCATGATCATGCCGGGGCCGCCGCTCTCCTCTTTGGCCTCCACCGTGTGGTGGATTTCCCGTACCGCCTTGAAGAGCAGAAAGAGGCCGCCTGCGATCAGAATCAGATCCCGGACGGAAAAATCCAGCAGCACGGTGTTGGTGAGGTTGGTCAGGCCGAGCAGGGCGACCAGCATGCCGATCCGGGCGATCATGGCAAAGGCGAGCCCGGCCAGCCGGGCGGAGTCGCGCTTTTCCGCGGGCAGACGGCCGACAAAGATCGAGATGACCAGGATGTTGTCCACCCCGAGAACCAGTTCCAGTCCAACCAGCAGGGCGAGTAGCGCCAGTGCGTCTCCCATGTGCAACCCCTCGGTGTGATTGTTGATAGTCTCGCGAAAAACTCAAGAAATCTCGCAGAGACGCAAAGCGCGCAAAGAGTGCATACTCTAAAAAAAGAGGTTTTTCTCCGCGGTCTCTGCGCCTTGGCGAGAGAAAGGTCGCTGCAAGGGTTTCAATTGTTGGGTCAGGCCAGCGCCAAGGCCGCAGCCATGGCCTTTTTGAACCCTTCGGCGGACCGTTCGATCACCGCATCCTCCACGCAGAAAGCGAGGCGGAAGTAGCCTGGCATGCCGAAGCCTCTCCCTGGCACGCCCAAAATCTTCTCCTCGGCCAGCAGTCCGACAAATTGGGCGTCATCAGGGATGGGCGATTTGGGGAACATGTAGAAGGCGCCCTTGGGCGGGACAAACTCGTAGCCCGCCTCGCTCAACACCTTGCAGAACAGCTCGCGGCGGCGGGTATAGATGCTGGTGTCCACCGTGATCCCTTGCAGCTCGGCCACCACCCGCTGCATCAGGGCCGGGGCATTGACAAAACCGAGGATCCGGTTGGCCAGGGTCATGGCTCCGAGCAACTGGGCTTTGCCTTCGATCTGGGGGTGCGCCGCGATGTAACCGATGCGCTCGCCCGGCAGGGAAAGATCCTTGGAATAGGAAGAGACGATGAGGCTGTTGCCATACGCCGCAAAGATGCTGGGCACGGTGTGGTTGTCGTAGACGATCTTGCGGTAGGGCTCGTCGCTGATGAGATAAATGGTCTGCCCACCCTTGGCCAGGAGCGCCCCGAGCCCGGCAAGCTCTGCGGCCGAATAGATCTGGCCGGTGGGGTTGTTGGGGCTGTTGATGATGATCGCCTTGGTTTTGGGCGTAATGGCGGCCTCAATGGCTGCCAGGTCCAGGCTGAAATCCTGCGCGGCGTTGACGATCTTCGTCGTTCCGCCGTGGTTGTCCACGTAGAAATTGTATTCGACAAAGAAGGGAGCGAGGATGATCACCTCGTCGCCGGGATCGAGCAACGCCTTCATCACCACGTTGATCCCCCCGGCCGCGCCCACGGTCATGAGGATATCGTCCTGGCCCACGGCCATGCCCTGTTCGGCGCCGAGCTGTTTCGCCACCGCCTCCCGGACAAAGGGATAGCCGTTGTTGGCCATGTAGCCGTGGCTGCCTGGGCCTTCCGCCGCAGTGACCTTGCGCACTGCCTCCTGATACTGGGCGGGCGGCGGCAGGTCGGGGTTGCCGAGGCTGAAGTCGCAGACCTGGTCCGCGCCGTATTGGGCCTTGAGCCGTGCGCCTTCCTCGAACATCTTGCGGATCCAGGAGGAGCGTTCCGCGAAAGCGATCATTTTTTGGGAGATAGCCATGTTTTTTTACCTCGAAGATGTTTAACGCAAAAGGCGCAGAGACGCGAAGGGTATGCCGTGGCGCGGGGTCATCCCGTTGCGGCCTTGGCGTCTCTGCGTTGCACTGTTGTTTTTATAGCTTCCGTTTGTCAATAACCCGCTTCGCCTTGCCGTCGCTGCGCTCCAGATGTTTCTCCTCGACCAGCTTGACCTCCACGCCGATCCCCAGCTCCGAGGCGAGCTGGCGTTTGATCGTTTCGATGATCTCCCGCTGTTTTTTCATCTCGTCGAAAAAGATCGACTCCACCACCTCGACCAGAACGGTGATCTTGTCCAGCCTGCCTTCCCGCTCCACCACGATCTGGTAATGGGGGTGGGTCCCCTTGATCTCAAAGAGGATCTGCTCGATCTGCGAGGGATAGACGTTCACCCCCTTGACGATCAGCATGTCGTCGGTGCGCCCCAGCACCCGCTGCATCCTCCGCAGAGTGCGGCCGCAGGGACAGGGTTCTTCGATGATCCGGGTCAGGTCGCGGGTGCGGTAGCGGATGACCGGGAAGGCCTCCTTGGTCAGGGTGGTGATCACCAGCTCGCCGGTTTCGCCGGGCCGGACCGGGTCCAGGGTCTCCGGGTTGATGACCTCGCAGAGGAAATGGTCCTCGGCAAGATGCAAGCCGTTGCATTCCCGGCACTCGCCCGCCACCCCCGGGCCCATGATCTCGCTTAAGCCGTAGTTGTCGGTGGCGATGATGCCGAGCTTGTTCTGGATCTCCTGGCGCATGGCCTCGGACCAGGGTTCGCCGCCGAAGAGCCCGTATTTGAGGCTCAACGAGCTGGTGTTGATCCCCAGCTCCGCCATGGCGTCGGCCAGGACCAGGGCGTAGCTGGGAGTGCAGATCAGGGCGGTGGTGCGGAAATCCTGCATGATCTGGATCTGCCGCTTGGTGTTGCCGCTTGAGATCGGGATCACCGAGGCGCCCACCCGTTCGGCCCCGTAGTGCATGCCGAAGCCGCCGGTGAACAGGCCGTAGCCAAAGGCGATTTGCACCACATCGTCGTTGGTGACCCCGGTGGCGGTGAGAATCCGGGCGATGAGGTTTGCCCAGGTCTTGAGGTCGTTTTGGGTATAGCCCACCACCGTGGCCTGGCCGGTGGTGCCGGAGGAGGAATGGACCCGGACCACCTCGCGGAGCGGCACGGCGAACAGGCCGTAGGGGTAGTTGTCCCGCAGGTCCTGCTTGGTGGTGAAGGGCAGACGGGTGATCTCGGAAAGCGAACGGAAGCCGTCCGGATCGATCTTCAGCTCCTTGAACTTCTGGCGGTAGAACGGCACATGGGTCGCCACCCGGTAGAGAGTGGACTGGAGCCGCTCAAGCTGGAGCTGTTCAAGGTCCTCGCGGGAAATGCATTCGTTGTTCTCATCCCAGTACATGGCCGCCTCCCTGTATTTTTGCCACTCATGCCGAGCAGTGGCTAATTTTCTTTTACGTCCCGTCCCAGATAGGCCCGCTGCACGTCCTTGTTGGCCAGCAGCTCGTCCGCCCGGCCTTCCAGGATGATCTTGCCGGTTTCCAACACGTAGCCGCGGTCCGCTACCTTGAGGGCGGCCTTGGCGTTCTGTTCGATGAGCAGCACGGTGTTGCCCTCTTTCCGCAGCCGTTCGATGATGCGGAAGATGTTTTTCACCACCAGCGGGGCCAGGCCGGTGGAGGGCTCGTCCAGCATGATCAGGGCGGGCTTGGCCATGAGCGCCCTTCCCATGGCCAGCATCTGCTGCTCGCCGCCGGAAAGGGTGCCTGCCAGTTGCGCCTTGCGCTCGCGCAGCACCGGAAATAAATCATAGATGTATTCGATTCCTTCCTGCATCTGGGCCTGGCCCTGGTGGTGCTGCACATAGCCGCCCAGGATCAGGTTTTCCCGGACGCTCATGGTGGCGAAGACCTGCCTGCCCTCGGGCACCAGCGAACAGCCCAGGAAAACGATTTTTTCGGCCTTGAGGCTTTCGATGTTCTGCCCCTGAAGGACGATCTCGCCTGCCGTTGCCCGGACCAGCCCGGTGATGGTGGAAAGCAGGGTAGTCTTGCCCGCGCCGTTGGCGCCGATCAGGGTGACGATCTCACCGGGATTGACGTGCAGGGAGATGCGTTTGAGCACCCGGAGCTTGCCGTAGCCTGCCTCCAGATTTTTTATCCTAAGCATCGTCTTCCCCTAGGTAGATGCGGATGACTTCTTTGTTGTGCTGGATTTCGGCGGGCGTGCCCTCGGCGATCTTCTGGCCGAAGGAGAGCACCACGATTTCGTGGGAGATCTCCATGACCAGGGACATGTCGTGTTCGACCAGCAGCACCGTGATGCCGCGCTGGTTGATGGTGCTGATCAGCCGCGCCACCTCGGCGGTTTCGTAGATGTTGAGCCCGGCAGCCGGTTCGTCCAGGAGCAGCAGCTCCGGCTCCATGGCCAGAGCCCGGGCGAATTCCACGGCCCGTTGCTGGCCGAAGGCCAGGCTGGTCGCCTCGACCTCGGCCAGGTCGGCGATGTCGAGCAGGGCCAGCAGCTCCAGGCTCTTCTCCCGGATGGCGCGTTCTTCCCGCCTGGTCCAGGGCAGGTTGCACATCCCGGCCAGGAAGCCGGCCCGGCTCCGGCAATGGCGGCCGATCATCACGTTTTCCAGGGCGGTCATGCCGGGGCAGAGCTTGATGTTCTGGTAGGTGCGGGCCATGCCGCGCTCGGCGATGCGATAGGGCGGCAAGCCGTGGATGGGCTGGCCCTTGAAATGGATGGCGCCGGAACTGGGCGGCAGGGCGCCGGAGATCAGGTTGAACAGGGTGGTCTTGCCCGCGCCATTGGGGCCGATCACCGCCTTGATCATGCCGGGCCGCACGGAAAAGCTGGCGTCGCTCACCGCCTGGAGCCCGCCGAAACGGCGGTTCAGATTGTTGATTTCAAGCAGCATCATTCACCTCGCTTGAGCAGGCGTTTGAGACCTTGGGGCAGGGAAAGCCCGAGCAGGCCGCGGGGCGCGAAGAGCATGATCACGATGAGGATAAGGCCGAAAACCGCGTCGTCGTAGGAACCGAACATGCCCCGCAGGGACATGATGTTGAGCAATGAGCCCATGATCAAGGCGCCCCAAAGGTTGGCCATGCCGCCGATGGCCACGATGGCCACATAGCGTACCGACTTCATGATGCCCGCCTCGGAGGGCCCGATGCCGCCGTTGTAATGGGTGAGGAAGATCCCGGCCACGGCGGCGAGCACCGCGCTGAGCACGAAGGCATTGAGCTTGTAGCGGGCGGTATTGACCCCCATGGCGTTGGTGGCGTCCTCGGCTCCGTGGATGGCGCGCAACGCCCGGCCCACCCGGGAGTGGATCAGGTTGGCGAGCAGCCACATGGCGCATGCCACCATGCCCCAGGCAAGGTAGTAGTTGCTCACCCTGCTTTCAAAACCGCCGTTCACTGCAAGCTCCGGCAGGAGCGGAAAGGCCGGCACCTCTGAGATGCCGTCCGCTTCGCCGAAAAGGGGAGAGGCCAGAACCAGGCGGTAGACGATGATGCCGAAGCCCAGGGTGGCCATGGCCAGGTAATGGCCTTTGAGCTTGAGGACCGGGATGCCGATGGCATAGGCCACGGCAATGGTGACCAGAATGGCGCAGGCAAAGGCCGCCCAGGGGTGCACATGGAGTACGGCTCCGCCGAACATGTCCTGGCCGGTTGTCGTGCACCCCAGTTTGTCCAGCAGCACGAGCACGGGATTGTCCTGATAGGGGGTCAGGTCGCGGGTGGTGAGCATGGCGGAGAGATAGCCGCCGATGGCGAAAAATCCTGCGTGACCAAGGGAGATCTGTCCGGCATACCCCATGAGCAGGCAGAGGCCGATGATGACCAACGAATAATAGGCGGCCATGGTCAGCGGGGTCAGGTAGAAGGCGGTGCCGGTGACGCGGGTGAGCTGCTGCACGCCAATCGCCGTCAGCACCAACAGACTCAGGGGCAGGTGACGTTTCATGGCTAGAACTCCTTCAGGCCCGCGGCGTCCTTGGAGCCGAACAGGCCATGCGGGCGGAAGAAGAGGATGGCCAGCAGAAGAGCGATGGCGATGGCGTCCTGAAAGGCCAACGGCACCACGCTGACACTGAAGGCTTCGATCAGGCCGAGCAGGAGCCCTGCGGCCACCGCGGCCATGCTGCTGCCCAGGCCGCCGAGGATGGCCACGGTGAAGCCCTTGATCGCCAAACCCGTGCCGATATCGTACTGGGTGTAGGTGATGGGGCTCATCACGCAGCCGGCCAGGGCGCCGATCCCGGCGGAGAGCATGAAGGAAAGGGTGACCATGTTTTTGGTGCTGATGCCGCACAGGGTGGCGGCCATCCGGTTGGCGGCGCAGGCCTGCATTTTCTTGCCCTGGAGGGTGTATCGGAAAAACAGGCTCAAGGCAAGGACCATCACCGCGCAAACCCCGATTACCCAGAGCACCTGGGGCGAAACCCGGGCGCCGAGCACCTGGATGGTGGTGATCTCGTTGCCCGCGAAATAGGGCAGCGAACGCACCCCATCCCCCCAGATATGCAGGGCAGCCTCGCGGATCAGGATGGAGATGCCGATGGTGATGATGATCATCCTGAGCACCGAGGGGCGATCCAGCCAGCGGATGAAAAGGATCTCCACCAGGGCGCCGATCAGCATCACCACGACCACGGCCGCCCCGATGGCCAGAGGCAGCGGCAGCCACTGGGTGAGGGAGATGGCGGTCATCCCGCCCAGCATCACGAACTCCCCCTGGGCGAAATTGATGATGCCGGTGGTGTTGTAGATGATATTGAAGCCGATGCCCACGATGGCGTAGATGATGCCGTAGGTGACGCCGGCCAGCAGGTATTGGCTGAAGAGTTCGAGGGTCATTTTTGAGAACGGGCGAAAGGAAAAAGGAGAAAGGAGAAAGGAGGAGGATACCGACCTCCCCCTTGTCTTTAGCCTTTCTCCTGTAACCTTTGTCCTTTATCCTGAATTTATTTCTTGTACTCGACGAAATTGCCGCCCTTGACGGTGAGCATGGTCACCGAATCGGTGCCCAGGCCGTTATGGTCGGTGGGGGAAAAGTTGAAGACTCCGGCGGTGCCCACAAAGCCTTTCAGGTTTTCAATGGCGTCACGCACCTTTTCCCGGTTGGTCCCGGCCAGTTCGATGCCGCGGCAGAGGATCTTGAAGGCATCGTAGCCATGGCCGCCGAAGGTGCTCACCTCTTCCTTGAATTTCGTCTCGTAGTTCTTGGTGTAGGTGGTCAGCACCGCCTTCTGGGGGTGCGTGTTCGCCAGCTTGTCGGCGATGAGCAGGCGGCCGGCCGGAAAGATAACTCCCTCGGCGGCAGCGCCAGCGGCCTGGACGTACTTGATGTTGCCGAAGCCGTGGCTCTGATAGATGGGCACGTTCCAGCCGGCCTGGCGGATGTTCTTGAGCACGATGGCCTGGGCCGGCTCCACGGACCAGTTGATCACCGCCTGAATCTCCTTGTTGGCGGCCAGTTTGGCCACAATGGCGGAAAGGTCGGTGGCCTTGCTGTCATAGACCTCGGTGGCCAGCACTTGGATGCCGTACTCCGGAGCCTGCTTCTCGATCTGCCCCTTGCCTGCCTGGCCGAAGCCGGTGTTGCTGGCCAGCACCGCAACCTTGCTGATCTTGGCGCTCTTCATGTTTTCGAAGATCGCATGGACCACATGGCTGTCTTTCTGGGGGGTTTTGAACACATATTTGGCCACCGGCTCGACGATCTGTTCGGCTGCGGCGCAGGAGAGGAGGATGGTCTTGCCGGATTCGCAGATCTGCTTGATCTTGAGGGTTTCGCCGCTGGTGGAGGGGCCGATGATGGCGAAGACCTTTTCCTCCTCGATGAGCTGCTTGGCAAAGGAGATGGCTTTTTCCGGGTTGCCGCCGGAATCCTTGATCACCAGCTCGATCTTGTTGCCGTTGATCCCGCCCTTGGCGTTGAGCTCCTCGGCCAGCATTTCCAGGGTTCGCGCTTCGGGGCCGCCCAGAAAGGAGGCCGGGCCGGTTACGGCGAGAATGGCGCCTACCTTGATCGTTTCGGCTATTGCCAGGGAAACCGACAGGGCCAGCGAGGCCGCGAGCATGATGACAACTGCAAATGATCGTTTCACCTTTTTCTCCTCATGATAAGTGTTGGGATTTTTTCCAAGAGGCATTTCCGGCCCCTGATTGTGTGCTTACAGGGCGTGGACCTCATCGTCGCTCAACAGCCGGCAGCCTGCCTTTTCGAACACCGCCACGGCCGCGTCCTGGTCGTCGAAGCGGAACAGGAGCATGCCGGACTCGCCGCTTTTTTTGGTGAAGGCATACATGTATTCCACATTGAGCCCCGCATCGCGGACCACTTGCAGGATGCAGTCCAGGGCGCCGGGCTTGTCCGGCACCTCCACGGCGAGGATCTCGGTGATGCCCACGGTGAAGCCGTTTTCCTTCAGCACCTGCTGGGCCTTGTTGGTGTCGTTGACCACCAGGCGCAGGATGCCGAAATCAGCGGTATCCGCCAGGGACAGGGCGCGGATGTTGATGGCGTTTTCCGCCAGGGTGTGGCTGATATCGGCCAGCCGTCCCGACTTGTTTTCCAGAAAGATCGCAATCTGTTTTACCTTCATGGTGTGGTCCTCCCTCAGATCTTGCGGTTGTCGATGACGCGTTTGGCCTTGCCTTCGCTGCGTTGGATGGTCTTGGGTTCCACCAGCTTGATGGTGCAGGAGATGCCCAGCAGATCCTTGATCTCGGTCTGCAGTTTCTTGCTGAGTTTTTCCAGGGATTTGACCTCGTCGGAAAAGATTGCCTCGCTCACCTCCACCTGGACCTCGATTTTGTCCAGCGAACCTTCCCGTTCCACCACGATCTGATAATGGGGCTCCACCCCTTCCACGCCCATGATCACCTCTTCGATCTGGGAGGGGAAAACATTGACCCCACGGATGATCAGCATATCGTCGGTGCGTCCGGTGATCTTGGGTATCCGATAGAAGGTGCGGCCGCAGGTGCAGACATCGGGGATCAACCGGGAGATGTCCTTGGTCCGGTAGCGGATGACCGGGAAGGCCTCCTTGGTCAGGGTGGTGAAGACCAGCTCGCCTCTGTCGCCTATGGGAAGCGGTTCGAAGGTGTCCGGATCGACGATCTCGGGCAGGAAATGATCCTCCATGATGTGCAGCCCTTTCTGCTCCTCAAGGCATTCGGCCGCCACCCCAGGCCCCATGACCTCGGAGAGGCCGTAGATGTCGATGGCCTTGATCTTGAGCCTGGCCTCGATCTCCTCGCGCATCGCCTCGCTCCAGGGCTCGGCCCCGAAGACCCCCACCCGCAGCTTGAGGGTGGCCGGATCGATGCCAAGGTCCGCCATGGCGTCGGCGATATTCAGGGCATAGGAGGGGGTGGAGAGCAAAACGGTGGAGCCGAAGTCCTGCATGATCTGGATCTGGCGTTTGGTATTGCCCCCGGAGATGGGGATGACTGCGGCGCCCAGGTTTTCGGCGCCGTAGTGGGCGCCCAAGCCCCCGGTGAACAACCCGTAGCCGTAAGCGTTGTGCACGATATCGCCGCTGTGCACCCCGGCGGCGGATAGGGTCCGGGTCATCAGCTCGGCCCACATTTCGATGTCGCGCTTGGTGTAGCCGACCACCGTGGGTTTTCCGGTGGTGCCGGAGGAGGCGTGGATGCGGACCACCTTTTCCATGGGCACGGTGAACAGGCCGAAGGGGTAGTTCTTGCGCAGGTCTTCCTTGGTGGTGAAGGGCAGGAGGCGGATATCGGCGAGGGTTTGGATGTCGTCCGGGGTGACTCCGGCGTCTTCCATTTTTTTGCGGTAATAGGGAACCGTGGCGTGGACCCGCGCCACCTGGGCCTTGAGCCGTTTCAGTTGCAGGGCCTCCAAGGCCGGGCGCGGCAGGGTTTCGTATTCCTCGTTCCAGATCATAGGTTTTTTCCTTGAAAAAAGGTGAAAGGAGAAAGGCTCAAGGCCAAAGGATGAGGATGTTCGCGTCCTTCCCCTTGCGCCTTGCACCTTGTGCCTTTTGCCTTGTTTATTGTCCTGCCTTGCGGCCCTCTTGAAAGGCCTGCAGGTTGACGTCAAGAATCTTGGCTGGCAGCCGCTTTTTGATCACCTCGACCCAGGTGGCTTCGTCCATGGGCAGATAGCGGGAAAGCACCCCCACCAGGGCTACGTTCACCGCCTTGAGGTTCCCCACCTTGCGGGCGATGGCGAAGGCGTCCACCTCCACCACGGCGATGGACCGGCTGGTCAGTTCATTCAGGCATTGGTCCGGATAGGCCATCTTGCCGGTGGCCACCGCGGGCGGGGCGATCTTCTGGGTGTTGACGATCACCGTGCTCTGTTTGTTGAGCAGGGGCAGGTAGCGCACCGCCTCCATCATCTCGAAGGCCAGCATGATGTCCACCGTGCCGGGTTCGATGAGCGGCGAATAGACCCTGGTGGCGCCGAAGCGCAGATGCGCCTCCACCGAGCCGCCGCGTTGGGCCATACCGTGGACCTCGCTTTTTTTGGCGTCGAAGCCCGCGGCCAGCAGGGCGTGGGCGGTGAGTTCGCTGGCCAGCAAAATGCCCTGGCCGCCAACCCCGCAAAAATGGATGTTCCCTTGTTTCATTATTTCCCCTCCCCGGAGCTGATCGCCTCGAATTTGCAGAGGGTCAGGCACTGGCCGCAAGCGATGCAGACGGTCTCGTTGATCAGGGCATAGCCTTTCTGTTTTTCCTTTTTGCCCATGGCTGTGGCCTCTTCCGGCGAGAGCGGAACCCAGTTGATGGCCGGGCAGCCCAACCGCAGGCACATCCCGCAGCCGGTGCAGTTTTCGATTTTACTGGTAAAGGAGGTCTTGGGCCGTTTCTTTTCAGCCGGGGTCAGCACACAGGGGAAGCGGGTAATGACCACCGAGGGCTCGTCCCGCTCGATCTCTTCTTTCAAGACCGCGTAGGTTGCTTCGATGTCGTGGGGGTTGACCGTGCGCACATGCTTGACTCCGATGGCCCGGCACAGCTCCGGGAAATCGATGGAGTTGGCGGGCTCGCCCATGATGGTGGAGCCCGAGGCCGGGTTGGGCTGCTGCCCGGTCATGGCGGTGATCCGGTTGTCGAGGATGATCACCGTGGAATAGCTTTTGTTGTACACCGTGTTGATCAGGGAGTTTACCCCGGAGTGGATGAAGGTGGAGTCGCCGATCACGGCCACCGCCTTGCCCAGCCCTTCCGCGCCCAGTCCCTTGGCCATGCCGTGGGCAATGCCGATGCTGGCGCCCATGCAGACACAGGTGTCCATGGCCGAAAGCGGCGGCAGGGCGCCCAGGGTGTAGCAGCCGATATCGCCGGAGACAAAGACCTTGAGCCGGTTCAGGTTGTAGAACAACCCCCGGTGCGGGCAGCCGGCGCACATGTTGGGCGGCCTGGGCGGCAGCTCCACCGGCCCGAAGGTGGCGGCTCCGGCCTCGCCGGTGATCGCCTTGCGCACCACCGAGGGGGAGAGCTCGCCGATGGCCGGGATTTTTTCCTTGCCGATGCAGGCGATGCCCATGGCCTTGACCCGCATCTCGATGAAGGGGTCGAGGTCTTCGATGATGTAGAGGGTGTCCACCTGGGAGGCGAAGTCGCGGATCATCTTTTCCGGCAGGGGGTTGACCATGCCGAGCTTGAGAAAGGACGCCTCGGGAAAGGCCTCCTTGGCGTAAAGATAACTGGTGCCCGCTGCGATGAAGCCTTTTTTTCGGTCGCCCATCTCCATGCGGTTTTCCGCCAGGGTCTCGCCGAACTCGGCCAGTTTTTGCTGCCGTTCGCCAATGGCGATTCGGCGCCCCCTGGCATGGGCAGGCAGCATGACCAGCTTGGCCGGGTTCTTTTCCAGGCCGGGAACAATGGCCGATTTTTCGATCTCGCCCCTGGTGACCACGCCCTTGACGTGGGCGACCCTGGTGCAACTGCGGAGCAGGACCGGGGTGTCGAACTGCTCGCTGATCCGGTAGGCGAGCTTCAAAAAGTCCTTGGCCTCGGACGGATCAGCCGGCTCCAGCATGGGCAGCTTGGCTGCGTAGGCATAGTTGCGGCTGTCCTGCTCGTTCTGGGAGCTGTACATGGAGGGATCGTCGGCCACTACGATCACCAGGCCGCCGCGCACCCCGGTGTAGGAGGCGGTGAAGAGCGGATCGGCTGCCACGTTGAGGCCCACATGCTTCATGGTGGAAAGGGCCCGGACCCCGGCAAAGGAGGCGCCGATGGCGACCTCAAGGGCCACCTTCTCGTTGGGCGCCCACTCGCTGTAGACGGACTTGTAGTTGGCGAGGTTTTCCAGGATCTCGGTGGACGGGGTGCCGGGGTAGCCGGAGGCCACCTTCACCGAGGCCTCGAAGGCTCCGAGGGCCAAGGCCTCGTTGCCGGAAAACCAGAGTTTTTCTGCAGCAGGGTCTTTTTGGGTCACAGGGTATTCCTCAATCCTTACAAATCGGTTCAAAGAGAAACTGTCGGTTGTCAGATAGTAGCGTCCGGGGAACAACAGGGGCTTTTTACCACGGATTTCCCCATCCTTCAACGATGTTGAAAAAGTGTGCCGGGACAGGGGATTGGCGGCTGTTTGACTGAAAAAAAAAGGGCAGCAAAAAAGCGCTGCCCCCGGTGTGACCTGTCCAGCCTCGCGGCTAGAACTTGAATTCAGCCTCCCAGTAGGCTTCGGTGGCGTCGTCTTTCGGGGTGTTGTTGAACGCGTCACCAGGCGCGAGCAGAGCGCCGTAGAGAGAGAAGCTCAGGTACTTGTTGTACTGATACTTGGCCGTGGCCTGGTAGTAATCGCCGAAATCATCGTCAATCCCGGCGGCGGTTTCGTCAAAGGTCAGCTTGGAGTAGGAAATGCCGAGGGTTACCGCGTCGATGGGCTTGATGCTGGCGCCGACTCCGGCGATCTGGAGATTGGAGTAGACCGCCTCGCCGACCACGTTGCTTTGCGCATCATAGCTGCCATAGACATTGTTCAGGGAGTTGCCTGCGCCGATATTGAGATACTTCCAGGCCAGCAGGTCGCCCCACTGCGGCCAGCCGCCGTAGTAGACATCCCACTGTTCGTTGTCTCCGGCGGAGGTGGAGTCGTCGCCGCTCATGAAGGCGTACTGCGCGTAAACGCGGGGCTTCCAGCCAAGATCCTTGAAGGTGTATCCGGCCTCAAGCTTGGTGCCCCAGGCGTCCTGGTCCTGGGTGGCGTTGGCGTCCCCGGTCTGCAGGGCGGCTTCCAGGGAGTAGTCGATGCCGTTGGCCAGCTTGTCGGAAAGGCGGAGGCCGTACATCCAGATATCCTTCTTGATTGCTTCATCGTGGCGGTTCAAGGCGTAGATATCTTGCTGCATGCCGGTGATGGCGCATTTCTTGTTGGTCAGATAGAAGCCGGACAAGGTCTGGTCGTCGCCTGCGTTGCCGTTTGCGCTGTTGGCCACGTTGTTTTCCTGGTCCTTCATGTAGAGGCCGTCCAGCATGAGCTGGTCGGTGATGTGCCAGCGGAGTTTGACCCCGTCAAAATAGATGGAGGTGGAGGCAAACTGGGATTGACCGTCCAGGACCACGAAGCCGGAACCGTAGATCAGGTTCTGGCGGCCGAAGGTGCCTTCCACCGGGAGGCCCAAAATGTTCTTCACATTGACGTAGGCGTTGTCCAGGAAGGCCTTGTTGCTGTTGTTGTCCAGAGCCGTATCGTTGGTGGGGTTGCTGGCGGTGTAGGTGACGCCTTCGCCCCAGGTCTGGTTGGTGAGCTGGATACGGGCGGTGACATCGTCCGTGGGCTTGAAGTCGGCCCAGAGACTGCCCTTGGTGCGGAAGAGGCTACGGTTGTCGCCGTCGGCGTTGTCGTCGAAATCCCAGACGTTCTGGATGTCATAGCCGCGGAAGGTTAACTGGCCGCCCACCGTGACCTTTTTGGTCCACTCGGCGGAGTCAAAGCTCTTTTTCACCGCGTCGCTGGTGGAGGCAACTTCCTTGCCCATCTCGGCGTTCTTGGTCTTGAGCGCGGCGATTTCGTCCTTCATCGCCTGCATCTGGGCGTTGAACGCCTTGTTCATGTCCGCCATCTGCTTTTCCAGATCAGCCACGCGGTCGGAGCTGGTGCCTGCTCCGGCGGATGCCAGGGTGGGCAGGCAGATCAGGGTTGCCAGGGCCACGGTTGAAATCTTCTTGATCATTTTCTCCTCCATTTCTTCCAGAAAATTGAACAGTTGACAAAAAACTGAATGGGCATTCATCCCCGAAAAAAATGGTTTTCTAACATGGGAAAAAAGAATTTGCAAAGGGTAAAAAAAGAGAGGTCAGTCTTTTTGGAAGGTGAGCCAGCGGCTCTGGGCCGAGGAGCTCAAAACGCCCACCGGATCGATATAATCGTAGACCCGCGCCTGCTTGCCGCGGGCCGGGCGCAGCACCCGCCCCACCACCTGGAGGAGGCGGCCGGTAAATTTTATCGGGGTGGTGAGAAAGAGGGTGGAGAGGTCCGGGCAGTCGAAGCCTTCGCCGATGAGCTGCACCGTGGAGATCAAGACCTTGATCTCGCCCTGGCGGATGGCATCCACCAGGGTGGTGCGCTGTTCCGCCGGGAGCTTGCCGGTGAGCACCGCGCTGGGGCAGCCCTTTTTTTCAAGCATCGCGGCCAGCTCCTCGCAATGCTTGACCCGGTCGCTGACCACCAGGATGGTGCCCGGCGAGGAGGTTCTCTCTGTAAGGATGTCCTCGACAATGAGCTGGTTTCTCGCGGCGTTGGTGGTGAGCGATTTCATCAGGGCCTGGTAGTTGCCCCGGTAGACATAGCGGAACTCCGTGGCGCGCTGGATGAATTCCGGCTTGAGCACGGCACCGCTTTCGTGCAGGTCGTGGCTCTCCACCTTGAAGGCCCGGTCGCCCAGCGACATATGGATCAGCTTGGTCAGGCCGTCCCGGCGGAAGGCGGTGGCGGAAAGGCCCAGCAGATAGCGGCAGTCAAAGGCGGAAACCACCTCGGTGAACAGCGAGGCCGGAACCCGGTGGCATTCGTCCACGCAGAGCTGGCCGAAATGGGCGGGCAGTTCGGCCAGCCGGTTGCGGGCCGAGTTGACAATGGCGATGGTGAGGGGGGCCAGGGAGAAATTTCCGTCGCCGATCATCCCCGCCTCCACGCCCAAAAAGGTTCGCGCCCGTTCCACCCACTGGTAGAGCAACTCCTTGGTGTGGACCAGCACCAGGGTGGGCTGGCGCCGTCTGGCGATCACCGCCAGGGCGATGATCGTCTTGCCCGAACCGGTGCCCGCCTCCAGCACCCCGAAGTCGCGGCGCATTATGGCGCTGATCGCCTCCTCCTGGTAGGGCCGCAGTTCGCCGAGGAATGTGAACTCCACCGGGGCGCGGCTCTGCCGCTGATCGATGATGCGCGGGTCCCGGCGCATGAATTTCCGGGCCAGGAGGATGGCGTGGTTGGCGTAGCCGCGCGGAAAGGTGAGGCTGTCGCCATGCTCGGCGAAAAAATAGAGCTGGGGCTTGAGCTTCTTGCCCATCCAGCGGCTGTATTTCTTGGCTTCAAGGTATTCTGGGTTGTCGATGGTCAATTGCTGCTTGAGCGCCTCGGCCAGGGTGGGCGAGGCGCCGCGCAGACAGGCGTGCGTGCCGACGGTGAGGGTGAACTCGGTCATGGGTGGTCTATCTCGCGGGGGGCACGGGTTGCGGCCAGCAGATTGACCAGGCGGGCGCATTCCTTTTCCACCGCGTCAAGCTGGGCTTGTTGACTGATCAGGGCAGCGTTCAGCTCCTCCAGGGCGATTTCCTGGAAGGCCAGCCGGGTTTCCAGTTCGATGATCCGGTGTTCCATTGGGTTATCCTAAGAAATATCGTGGTGTTATCTGTTTTCGTCCGGTGAGCCGCTGGTAGGGTTCCGCCGGATAGCCCAGGGCAATGACGGCATGGATCGCCTCGTCAGCGGGAATCTCCAATCTCTGCTGGATGTTCGGGGCCTTTGCCATGGCCGCCACGGCAAAGCCGATCAGGCAGGACCCCAGCCCCAGGGTGTGGGCGGCGAGCAGGATGTTCTGGGTGGCCAGCAGGGCGTCTTCTTTTGGGCAACTGGCGCCGGGTCGGGAGCCGACGATGATGGCGGCGGGCGCTCCGTGGAACAACCGGTCGCGGCCATGCTCCGCCCATTCCCGCAACCCTTGGGCGATGGTGGCATGGTAGCGGCGATGGTAATTGGCCAGGGCCGGTTTGCCCAGCAGGCTCAGAAGCCCGCGCAGCACGGGGTTGGCCGCCTGGCGGTTGAGCTTGGCAAAGTAGGCGGCCACCAGATTGCCCAACCTTTCCACCGCCGGTCGGTTCGGCAGGATGGTGAAGGTCCAGCCTTGGCTGTTGGTGCCCGAGGGGGCGGTGGTGCCGATGCGGATCAGCTCTTCCAGCAGCTTTTGCTCCAGGGCTCGGTTTTGGTAGTTGCGGCAGGAGCGCCGGGAGAGCATGATTCGGACCAGTTGGGCGGTGTCTCCCTGGCCGGGGGGCAGGTAGCGGTTGTCAGCGGTAAAGGTCTGGAACACAGGCTCGGATTCCAGGCCCGGAACGGTGATGGCCTGGGTCGGGCAGACGGCGCGGCAATGACCGCAGGCCAGGCAGCGAGCCCCGCTGACCATGGCTTTGCCGCCCAGCAGCGACAGGGTCTGGTCCGGGCAGACCGTAAGGCACAGACCGCAGCCGGTGCATTTTTTCTGGTCGATGTGTGGGCCTTGCGGCCTGGGGTGGTGGTCTGTCATGATTGTCCATCATGCCCTGCTTTGCGAAAAAATGGAAGGGTTCGCATTGTAGTTGACGAAAAGAGCGGGGACGCATAGTTTCAGGAAAAGGTGTCACCCCGGCGGAGGCCGGGGTCCAGATTTGTACAGCCTCGCGAAGTTCCTGGATTCCGGCTTCCGCCGGAATGACGGTGGTTTCGCCATGTAGTTTTTGATTATGACGCGCAACAACCGGAGGCAACATGCACTTCTGGAAAAGTTTTTTTTTCTATACTGCGCCGGGCGGCCTCATGCTCGCCGCGGCGCTGGCCGCCTTGCAGCACGATGGGTTGGCCCGGTGGCTGTTCGGGATCACCTGGCTTTTTCCTCCTGCCCTGGGCCTTGCCGCTGTTTTTCTCGCCTGGCGCTTTAACCGCAGCCGTTTGCTTTTCGCGACCCTGGTGGTGCTCCTGGCCGATCTGCTTCTTCGCCGGTACGGCGGGGTTGCCCAGATCGATCAGCTTTTGGCCAGATATGTGTTTCATATGGTCATGCTGGCCCTGCCCCTCAATCTGCTGCTCTTCTCCTTCTGGCGGGAACGGGGCATTGTCACCGGTCAGGGGGTGCGCCGTTTTGTCTTTATTTTCTTTCAGCCGCTCGTGCTGCTTGCGCTCTATGGAATACGCGGCCCCGTGATCGTTCGGCAACTGGAGGGAATGACCGTTGTCCTGCCCCTGGCCGGCCCCCTGTTTTCTCCCGCTCTTGTTCTCTGGAGTCTTGTTGTCCTGGTCCTGCTGTTTCGTGTGTGCCGCTACCGGGATCTGCTGGATCATGGGTTCCTCTGGGCCATGCTCTGCTCGCTGTGCGCCCTGTTGGCAGGGAATTCCGCCCAGCAGGCCTTTCTTTTCAGCGTGGCCGGGCTGATCCTCATTGTCGCCGCCATCGAGGCTGCCCACCGCATGGTCTTCAGGGATGAGCTGACTGCTCTGCCCGGGCGGAGAGCCTTGAACGAGGCGTTGCTCAAGCTGGGCAACACCTATACCGTGGCCATGGTGGATATCGATTTTTTCAAGAAATTCAACGACCGGTATGGCCATGACGTGGGCGATCAGGTGCTGGCCATGGTGGCAGGATTGCTCGCCAGGGTTGGCGGGGGAGGGCGTCCATTCCGCTATGGCGGGGAGGAATTCACCGTCCTTTTTCCGGGCAAAACCATGAAAGAGGCCCAGCCCCATCTGGAAGCATTGCGCCGGAACGTGGCTGATGCCGGTTTTACGGTCCGAAGCGAGGGGCGGGCCGGCAAGACCCCGGGCAACAGGCAAAAAGGAGGGGGGACCGGGAAAAAAGTTTCGCTCACCATCAGCATCGGCATGGCCCAACCCGGCACACCCAGGACCCCGCCCCAGGCCGTGATCAAGGCGGCTGATCAGGCGCTGTACCGGGCCAAGGACGGTGGGCGCAACCGGGTGTCCAGTTGAGGGAGTCCCTGCCCTAACCCATTTTTTTTGCGCGGTTTCTTTGTTTGACTTCACCGGGAATCCATCCCTATAATGGAAGTACCTTTTCAGGGGGAAAGCCATGGGAGCCGAGTCTCGGAGCAGTGTTTCGCCGCCAGGCCGTCAATATTGGAAGATAGCCGTGGTGGTGCTGGGGGTCACTATTGTTGCCGCCGCGGGGTTGTACCATCTTGCCCGGCTCTATGTGCTTAACGAGGCGGAAAGAAACATCCAGGCCGTGCTCCTCACCCATAAGGGTCTGCACCGGTATATTCAGGAAGTCATGCATCCGGTCTTCTACAAGCTGAGAGCGGAAGGTTTGGTCGCCGACACGTTTTACGCCCCGGAAATATTTTCTTCGACCTTCATCGTCAGAAACCAGCACAAGGCATACAACGAGGAGCGCAAGGCTGCGGGTCTTGAAGAGATTTACTACAAGATGGCCGCCTTTAATCCGCGCAATCCGGTGAACAAGGCGGACGCGCTGGAAGAAAAACTCATCCGGATGTTCAATGAAAACAAAAAGATACAAGACTACCGGGAGATAGTCCGGATCGGCGATAAGGATTATCTCTATGTCGCCCTGCCCTTTCTGGTGAACCAGCAGCGATGCATGAAATGCCATGGCAACCGCGAGGATGCGCCCCTCGGCCTCCAGGCGCTCTATCCCGGGTTGGGCGGGTTTAACGAGAAGGTCGGCGAAATCAGAGCCATTGAATCGATCCGGGCGCCTTTGGAACAGCAGTATTTCCTCCTCTACATTATTTTCGGCTCCTCCTTTGCCGGGTTGCTGGTGCTCGGCGGGTTGCTGTTTTTCAACGCCCGTCTCAGGGGGATGGTGCGGACGCGAACCCATGAACTCGAGCAGGAGGTGGCTGAGCGTCGCCGGGCCGAGGAAGAGGTGCGCCAGGTCAATGAAGAACTCGAAAACCGGGTGGAGGAACGCACTGCCCAGATCTCCGCGGCCAACAAAGAGCTCGACGCCTTCGCCTACTCGGTTTCCCACGATCTGCGCGCACCCCTGCGCGGCATCGACGGCTTCAGTCTGGCTCTGCTGGAGGATTATGGCGAACGGCTTGATGAGACGGCAAAGGACTACCTTGGCCGGGTGCGGGCAGGCTGCCTGCGGATGGGCGAGCTGATCGACGACATGTTGCAGCTTTCCCGCCTCTCCAGGGGGGAGATCCACCGGCAGGAGGTCGATCTCAGCACCATGGCCGGGGAGATCGCCGAAGAGCTCCGGCGCACAGCGCCGGAACGTCGGGTTGTCTTTGAGATCACCCCCGGCATACGGGTTTTTGGGGATGCCATTTTGCTGCGGGCGGTGCTGGATAATCTGCTCGGCAATGCCTGGAAATTCACCGCCAAAACCGAAGAGGCGCGAATAACCTTCGGCCGGCAGGAGGAAGGCGGCAAGGATCTCCTCTTTGTCCGGGATAACGGAGCAGGGTTTGATATGGCCTATGCTGGCAAGCTGTTCGGCGCCTTCCAGCGGTTGCACTCTCTCCAGGAGTTTGCAGGCACCGGCATCGGCCTGGCCACGGTGCAAAGGATCATCCACCGGCATGGCGGCGCTATCCGGGCCGAGGGCGAGGTGGGGCAAGGGGCGACTTTTTATTTTTCCGTGTAAGGCGGTACGCGCATGAGGACGAATATGATTCTTTTGGTCGAAGACAACCCGGATGACGAGGCCCTGACCCTCCGCGCCCTGAAGAAGAACAACATCCTCAATGAGGTGGTTGTGGCCAGGGACGGCGTGGAAGCCCTTGATTTTCTCTTTGGCGAGGGTGCGCATGCGGGACGCGATCTGGCGCTCATGCCCGAGGTTATCCTGCTTGACATCAACCTGCCAAGGATAAACGGCTTGGAAGTGCTGGAAAAGATCAGGGCAAACGAGCGGACCAGGTTGTTGCCCGTGGTCATCCTCACCACCTCCAACGAGGAGCAGGACAAGCTTAGAAGCTATACCTTGGGGGCCAACAGTTTCATCCGCAAGCCCGTGGATTTTTTGCAGTTCAGCGAGGCCATCCGGCAACTGGGTTTGTATTGGCTGGTGCTGAATCAATCGCCTCCCCTGGTGAAGGTGTAAGTCATGGCCGAAAACCTGCGCGTGTTGCTGGTGGAAGATTCCGAGGATGATACAACCCTTGTGGTGCGGGCGCTGGTCAAGGGAGGGTTTGCGCCGAGCTTCGAGCGGGTGGATACCGCCGACGCCATGGCGGCGGCTCTTGCCAGGCAGGAGTGGGATCTGATTCTTTCCGATTATTCCATGCCGCGGTTCAATGGCATGGCGGCGCTCACGCTCATGCAGGAAAAGGGGGGGGATCTGCCTTTTATTTTGGTTTCCGGGGCGGTGGGCGAAGAAACCGCCGTGGAGATGATGCGGGCCGGAGCCTGCGACTATGTGATGAAGGACAAGCTGACCCGGCTGGCTCCCGCCGTTATCCGGGGATTGCGGGAAGCGGAAAACCGCAAAGCGGCACGGGAGGCGGACAGGGCCATCGATGCCCTGGTGCGGGGGATGGTGGGCGCCACGGGCGCGGAGTGCTTTGACCGGATCATCGATGGCCTCTGCGACTGGCTCGGAGCGGAGCATGGCCTCGTTGGCCTTCTGGTCGATGGACAGGTGCGGACCCTTTCATTCTTCCGGCATCGCGAGAAGCAGGAGAATCTCAGTTACCCTCTGACCGGAACGCCCTGCGAGGGGGTGGTGCGCGATGTCTACAGAAGCTATGCCCGGGATCTCCGCCGTCTTTTTCCCGAGGACAAGGAGCTTGTCAAACTGGGGGCGGAAAGCTGCGTGGGTATTTCCTTGCGGGATACACGGCAGAAGGTATTGGGAGTGCTCAACATCTTTTCAACCCGGGAGATGCTGCCCGCGGCAAGGCTTCCCGAGATCATGGAGATTGTCGCGGTCAAGGCGTCCGCCGAACTGGAGCGTCTCCGGGAGGAGGAAGAAAGAAACGCGCTTGAGGCGCAGTTGCGGCAGGCCCAGAAAATGGAAGCCATCGGCACCCTGGCCGGCGGCATTGCCCACGATTTCAACAATATCCTGGCCGCGATTCTGGGCTACACCGAGCTGGCCAAGCAGAAAATGATTCCGGAAAGCGAGCCGGACCTCTGTCTTGCCGAGGTGCTCAAGGCGACCTACCGGGCAAAGGGGTTGGTGCAGCAGATCCTCGCTTTCAGCCGCAAGGGCGAGCAGGAAATGAAGCCCATGCGCATCCAGTGCGTGGTCAAGGAGGCGCTCAAGCTGCTAAGGGCCTCCATCCCCGCGGCCATCGAGATTCAGCAGCGGATAGCCCCGGATTGCCACGCCATCCTTGCCGATCCAACCCGGATACACCAGATTGTCCTGAACCTCTGCACCAACGCCTCCCATGCCATGGAAGCACAAGGCGGCACCCTGAGCGTGCTCCTGGAAAATACGGATTTGACCGAAGAAGAGGCGCAATCCCATGAGCTGGCGCCGGGGAATTATGTGCTGCTGGTGGTGAGCGATACCGGGCATGGCATGGGCAAAGAGGTGCTGGATCATATCTTTGAACCCTATTTTACCACCAAGGAGCAAGGCAAGGGTGCGGGCATGGGGCTTGCCATCGTGCATGGCCTGGTAACGGCTATCGGCGGCAAGATTTCCGTGGCGAGCACCCCCGGCCAGGGCACGACCTTCAGGATTCTCTTCCCGCGGGTTGAGGAAAAAGCAGGGGAGGAGTCGCGCGGAAAAATCTGCGCCCCATCGGAAAAAGGCAGCGAGCGTATTTTTGTCATCGACGATGAACAGGCCATCGTGGCCATGGAAAAACTCGCCCTCGAACGTCTCGGCTACCAGGTGCAGCTCTTTGCCGACAGCGAGGAGGCATTGGCCGCCTTCCGGCATGATCCCCACGGGTGTGATCTGGTGGTGACCGATCAGAGCATGCCTCATCTTTCCGGCCTGGATCTGGCCAAGGCCTTTTTGGCGATCCGGCCGGATCTGCCCATCATTCTCTCCTCGGGCTTCAGTTCTCAGGCCTCGGAAGAGGAAGCCGCCAGAATCGGGATCCGCCGCTTCATCATGAAGCCGGTGGATATCGCCCACCTAGCCGCAACCATTCGGGAACTCCTGGATCAACGCTAGAAAGTTTTCCTGTACTCCCGCCATTTTTTTTCAAAGTGAAGATTTTTCCACTCTGTGCTATCCTTGCGCCTGAAATTACGTCCTGAAGCCGTTGTGCAAAAATAACCAGGAAACAGCAGGAATGCCGTGACCGGCATAAGGGGCCGTAAAGAACCAGCCGGAAAGGGCATGGTTCTTTGGGTAACGGCCCCTAAATTCTTTTGTCCAGATAAGGAGTTGCCTCAATGAGCGTTGAGCCCAATAAAATCATCTATTCCATGGTTCGGGTCGCCAAGTTTTACGACAAGAAGCCGATCCTGAAAGACATCAGCCTGTCCTATTTCTACGGGGCCAAGATCGGCGTCCTGGGTCTCAACGGTTCGGGCAAGTCGTCGCTGCTGCGGATTCTGGCCGGGGTGGACAAGGAGTTCAACGGCGAGACCCATATCTCTCCAGGGTTGACCGTGGGATATCTTGAGCAGGAGCCTCTGCTCGACGAGGGGAGAACCGTGATCGAGATCGTGCGCGAGGGAGCGCAGGAGGCGGTGGATCTGCTGGCCGAATTCGAAGAGATCAACAACAAGTTCGCCGAGCCCATGGACGATGACGCCATGGACAAGCTCATCGCCAGGCAGGGTGTGGTGCAGGAGAAGCTCGACACCCTGGATGCCTGGGATCTCGACGCCCGGCTGGATATGGCCATGGACGCCCTGCGCTGCCCGCCGGGGGAGACGCCGGTAAACGTCCTCTCCGGCGGCGAGAAGCGGCGGGTGGCCCTGTGCCGGTTGCTTTTGAAAAAGCCCGACATCCTGCTCTTGGACGAGCCCACCAACCATCTGGACGCCGAGACCGTCTCCTGGCTGGAACAGCACCTCCAGCGCTACGAAGGCACGGTCATCGCCGTGACCCATGACCGCTACTTCCTTGACAATGTGGCGGGTTGGATTCTGGAGCTGGACCGGGGCCAGGGCATCCCCTGGAAGGGCAACTACTCCTCGTGGCTGGAGCAGAAGGAAAAGCGGCTGGCCCAGGAGGAAAAGGAAGAGTCCAAGCGCCGCAAGACCCTGCAGCACGAGCTGGAATGGATACGCATGAGCCCCAAGGGCAGGCATGCCAAGTCCAAGGCCAGAATCCAAGCCTATGAAGAGCTGCTGGGCAAAGAGGCGGAAAAACGCACCAAGGATCTGGAGATCTACATCCCGCCCGGACCGCGGCTTGGCAAGATCGTCATCGAGGCCGAGGGGATAACCAAGTCCTTCGGCGACCGGCTGCTTTTCGAGAATCTGACCTTCTCCCTGCCCCCTGGCGGCATTGTCGGAGTGATCGGCCCCAACGGCGCGGGCAAGACCACCCTGTTCAAGCTGATCACCGGCCAGGACACGCCCGATTCCGGATCCATCCGTTTGGGCGATGCGGTAAAGCTCGCCTATGTGGACCAGTCCCGCGACGTGCTGGACCCGGAACAGACGATCTGGCAGGCCATCTCCGAGGGCCAGGAAACCATCACCATGGGCGACCGCGAGGTCAACTCCCGCGCCTATGTGGGGAGGTTCAATTTCTCGGGCACCGACCAGCAGAAAAAGGTGGGGCTGCTCTCCGGCGGCCAGCGCAACCGGGTCCACCTGGCCAGGATGCTCAAGGAAGGGGCCAACGTTCTCCTGCTGGACGAGCCCACCAACGATCTGGATGTCAGCGCCCTGCGCGCCTTGGAAGAGGCGCTGGAGAACTTCGGCGGCTGCGCCGTGGTCATCAGCCATGACCGCTGGTTTTTGGACCGCATCGCCACCCACATGCTGGCCTTTGAGGGGGATTCCCAGGTGGTCTGGTTCGACGGCAACTACTCGGAATACGAGGCCGACCGCAAGGCCCGCTTGGGCGACGCCGCCGATCAGCCCCACCGGATCAAGTACCGCCATTTGACCCGCGCCTGAGGCGGGCATGGTTGAAAATACAAACCCCCTGGCTGCCTGTGTTTGGGCGGCCAGGGGGTTTTTGTGTTTTTTGAGGCGGCTGCAGTGCTGGAGAATGGATCAGCAGCGGGAAAAAATCGTGAAGGTGTATGGCTCCGGTCCTTCCAGCCGTTCCGTTGAGGTCGCGCGGAACTGGTTGGGGTCGAACTCGGGAAAGAGGATGTCTCCCTCCACCTCCCGGTCAAGCACGGTGAGATAGATGGCTTCGGCCAGGGGGAGGGCTCCGCGGTAGATTTCGCCGCCTCCGGCAATGAAGATTGTTTCCGTTTCCGGGCAGAGGGCGATGGCGGCGGCCAGGCTTGTGGCCACCGAGCAGCCTGCGGCGCGATATTCCGGATTGCGGGTGATGATTATGGTTTTCCGGCCGGGCAGGGGGCGGCCGATGGACTCGAAGGTTTTTCTCCCCATGATCAGGGTGTGTCCCATGGTCATAGCCTTGAAGCGTTGCAGTTCGCTCGGGATATGCCAGGGGATACCGTTGTCCCGGCCAATCACGCGGTTCTTGGCCATGGCGGCGATGAGGATGATTTTCATCGTACCGCGCCCACGAATTTACGCCTCGCCTGCTTTGACAGCCTCAAGCGTTTCCCAGCGCCCGTAGGCCTTTTTCAACTCCTGCTCAAGCGCTTCCAGCCGTTTCTGAATCTGGGGGATGGCGGAGGGGTCCTTCTGGTACAGGGCGGGATCGCCGAGCTGTTGGTGCAGCGCTTCCAGCTCCGCTTCCATCTCCTCAAGCCGTGAGGGCAGAGCCTCCAGCTCCCGCTCTTCCTTGTAGGAGAGTTTTTTGGCCGCGGCTTTTTTAGGCGGCGGTGTTTCTTTTTTTTCGTTCTTTTCCTGTCTGGCCGCCGGGGACGGTGCCTGGGCGCGCTGCAACAGCCAGTCGTCGTAGCCGCCTGCGTATTCCTCCACCCTGCCTTCGCCTTCAAAGACCAGGGTGGAGGTGACCACGTTGTTCAGGAAGGCCCGGTCATGGCTGACCAGGAGCAGGGTTCCCTGGTAGTCGAGGAGCAGCTCCTCCAGCAGCTCCAGGGTTTCCACATCGAGGTCGTTGGTGGGTTCGTCCATCACCAGCACGTTGAAGGGCTGGGTGAACAGCTTGGCCAGCAGGAGGCGGTTTTTTTCCCCGCCCGAGAGCACGCGCACCGGCGAACGGGTCCGGTCCGGGGCAAAAAGAAAATCCTGGAGATAGCTGATGATGTGGCGGGGCTGGCCGCCCACCAGCACAGTGTCTCCGCCGTCGGTGACGTTTTCGGCCACGGTCTTTTCCGGATCGAGCTGTTCCCGGTTCTGGTCGAAGTAGCAGGATTCGATGCGGGTGCCCAGGCTGATGGTCCCCTGCGTGGGCTCCAGTTGACCGAGGAGCAGCTTGAGCAGCGTGGACTTGCCCGCGCCGTTGGGGCCGATGATCCCCACCTTGTCCCCGCGCATGATGGCGGCGGTCAACCCCTTGATGATGGGAGTGGCGGAGTAATAAAACGAGACATCCTTGAGCGAGGCCACCAGCTTGCCGGAGCGTTCCGCGTCCTGCATCTGGATGCGGGCCTTGCCGGATTGGGTGCGGCGTTCGGAGCGTTCCCGGCGCAGGGCGACCAGGGCCCGGACCCTGCCTTCGTTGCGGGTGCGGCGGGCCTTGATCCCCTGCCGGATCCAGGCCTCTTCCTGGGCCAGTTTCTTGTCGAACTTGTGGCTCTGGCTCGCTTCCGTCTCCAGGGCCTCCTGCTTGCGCTGGAGATAGGTGGCAAAGTTGCCGGGCCAGCTCGTCAGTCTGCCCCGGTCCAGCTCCACGATCCGGGTGGCGATTTTTTGCAGCAGCATGCGGTCATGGGTGACAAAGAGCAGGGTGGCGGAAAAGCTTAAAAGAAACTCCTCCAGCCAGTTGATGGCCTCGATGTCCAGATGGTTGGTGGGTTCGTCCAGCAGCAGCAGGTCGGGTTCGCTGACCAGGGCGCGGGCCAGCAGGACGCGGCGCTTGAGCCCGCCGGAAAGGGAGGTGAATTCCTGGTCCGGTGGCAGAGAAAGCCGGGAAAGGACGGTCTCGACCCGCTGCTGGGCCTGCCAGCCGTGCGCGGCATCCAGGGCGTGCTGGGCTTCTTCCAGTTCGGCCAGAACCGCTTCGGAGTGATCGGTCTGGAGCAGATGGCTCACCGCGTGGTAGCGGGCCAGCAGTCCGAACATCTCGCCCAGTCCCGCCGCCACCACCTCGTACACCGTGCCGCCCAACCCGACCGGCACTTCCTGGGTGAGCCGGGCCACGCGCAGCCCCTTTTGCCGGGTGATTTCGCCCCGGTCCGGTTCGATCTCCCCGGCCAGGATCTTCATGAGCGAGGATTTCCCTTCGCCGTTGCGGCCCACCAGGCAGACCCGTTCGCCGGGCTCGATCTGCAAATCAATGCCGTTGAGCAGAGGCAACCCGCCAAAGCTCAAGGCGATGTCCTTCAGGGTAATCGTAGCCATATCAGGAGGAGGTCCTGGGTCTCTGCGGACGCGAAGGCGATCGTTTCCCGCCGGATCGGGGCCTGCTGCTGCCGGGGCCACTGCCGCCTGACCGGCTGCGGGGCACGGAGGATGCTTCCCTTTTGGGCGCGGGTCTGGAAGGGGGCGGGGTTGACAGCCATTCCGGATCGGGTTGGATGCAGGGCAGCTTGGCCCCGATAAACTCCTCGATATCAGGCAATTGGAAGGAGTCGGATTCGTCGGCAAAGCTCACCGAGGTGCCAAGGGCGCCTGCCCGGCCGGTCCTGCCGATGCGGTGCACATAATCCTCGGGATCGTGGGGCAGGGTGTAGTTGATGACATGGCTTACCCCGTCCACGTGGATGCCGCGGCCTGCCACATCGGTGGCCACCAGCACCCGGATCTTGCCGGCCCGGAAGTTTTCCAGGGTCTTGGTGCGGGTGTGCTGGGGGATGTCGCCGGAAAGGATGGCGCACTGGATATCGTAGCGCGCCAGCTTTTCGGCGAGGTGGCGGGTTTCGTCCTTGCGATTGCAGAAGATCATCACCCGTTCCAGGTTCTGGCGGATGATGATGTTGTAGAGCAGGGGGAACTTTTCCCGGCTGCTGACCAGGTAGACCAACTGTTCCACGGTGTCCGTCACCACCTGCTCCGGCTCGATCTCCACCGTTACCGGGTTCGTGGTCCATTGCGAAGCGAGGCTGATGACCTGCGGGGTCAGGGTGGCGGAAAAGAGCAGGGTCTGGCGTTTGTCCTTGTTGGGGGTGGCGTGGACGATCTGGCGGACATCCGGGATGAAGCCCATGTCCAGCATGCGGTCCGCCTCGTCGATGACCAGAATCTCCACCTGATCGAGGTGAACGTACTGCTGGCGCTTGAAATCCAGCAGCCGACCAGGGGTGGCCACGACGATGTCCACCTGCTGCTCGGTGATCTGGCGCTGCTGCTTCTGGTAGTCCATGCCGCCCAAAACCGCCACGGTAATAACGTTGCAGTACTGGGTAAGCTCGCGGGCGTCCGCGACGATCTGGAGGACCAGTTCGCGGGTCGGCGCCAGGATGAGGGCGCGGGGCGAGCCGTGCCGCCGCTTGCCCGGGGGGGTGGTGCGCAGCAACCGGGTGAAGATGGTGGTCAGGAAGGCGGCGGTCTTGCCGGTGCCGGTCTGGGCCTTGCCGGTGGCGTCCTTGCCGGTCAGGGTGTGGGGCAGGGTTTGGGCTTGAATGGGGGTGCAATAGGAGAAACCGAGATCAGAGACGGCATGCATGATCTCGCTGGGCAGGTCAAGGTCGTGAAAGCGCATTTTGCCCTCGACCTTGGGAACCAGAAACTGCGAGGCATCCCAAGGCGGGGTTGGGTCGGTCTCGGGCAGCGCGGCCTGCGGCCGGACATTTTCCGGGATGTGGGGGGATTTCGGTTCCTTTTTTTTGCCCCGCCGCCGGGAACTCCGTTGCGTTTCCTCGGAAGGTGTCTGGGGACGAACCTGCTGGGCTGCGCGATCGCTGGATTTCGTCCGGCCGGAGATGATTTTTTTCAGTTTGTCACGGAAGCGATTGATGATTTTTCTTACCAAAATATCCTCTCATGGAGATGGCTGATTATGACGGATTTGCGGATGGTTGCCTAGCAATCCTGGCGCGTTTGGGGAGAATGCAAAAGGTTTTCCGCAGGAGAACCATCGAAAAAATATACCTGCCCAGGCCGTGTGAGAAACTTTTTCGGACAGGGCAGGATAAACGGTCATGGGAAAAAAAGGCGGGGGCGGGCGAACATGCCGGCTGGGTGGTTCGCCGTGGGTTTCATGAGAAAAGATGGTGGGCCGTCGGGGGCTCGAACCCCAAACCTACTGATTAAGAGTCAGTTGCTCTACCA
>CAZPOR010000018.1:0-43251 GCA_964588325.1 uncultured Desulfurivibrio sp. | reverse complement strand
TGTGCTCCTCGATGCTGCCGGGGTTTTGCAAACTCGCTGCGCTCAAACAGTGCAACCTCCCTTTTCGGCAGCCTCTCCGGTGCTCGGCTGCGTGCCAATGGGATTTTAACTGCATATGAAGGTGAAATACTTGATTGAAATCGCCAGGTAAGCAGAATTTCTTTTGGGCCGGTCGATAAATGGTGGCGGGAGTGTTGTCGTGATGGGTAAGATCAAAGATCGATTAAAAATATGGGAGAAGATCTTTGAGTCGCACGCACACCACCCCCCAGGAAAGCCTCAAAAAAATATTCGGCTATGACACCTTCCGGCCCCCGCAGCAGGAGATCATCGAAGGATTGATCCGGGGCGAAGACGCCTTTGTCCTGATGCCCACCGGCGGCGGCAAATCGCTCTGTTATCAGATCCCGGCCCTGCACCGGAAAGGCGTGGGAATCGTGGTTTCCCCCCTGATTTCGCTGATGAAGGATCAGGTGGATGCCCTTGTGGCCTGCGGGGTCCGGGCGGCCTTTTACAACTCTTCTTTAAAAAGCGAGGAGGCCCGCCAGGTTCTTGCCCAACTGCACCGGGAGGAGCTGGACCTGCTCTATGTCGCGCCGGAGCGGTTGATGAGCGACGGGTTTGTCGAACGGCTGCGCGAGATTCCCATTGCCCTGTTCGCCATCGACGAGGCGCACTGCATCTCCCAGTGGGGCCATGATTTCCGGCCGGAATACTGCAAGCTCGGCCAGTTGCGCAAGTTTTTTCCCGGCATCCCCCTCATCGCCCTCACCGCCACGGCCGAGCCCCACACCCGTAAGGATATCCTCGAGCGTCTGGGCCTGCGCGCAAACCAGTGTTATGTCTCCGGCTTTGACCGGCCCAATATCCGTTACACCGTGCTGGAAAAACACAAGCCTTTTGCCCAGCTCGCCACCTTTTTGCAGGGGCGGCGGGAGGAGGCGGGGATCGTCTATTGCCTGAGCCGCAAACGGGTGGAGAAGGTGACCGGCCAGTTGCGCGATGCCGGTTTTTCCGCGGCAGCCTACCACGCCGGGTTGCCCGCGGCTCAGCGCCAGCGGGTGCAGGAGGATTTCCTGCGCGACGATGTCCGGATCATCGTGGCCACGGTGGCCTTCGGCATGGGCATCGACAAGTCCAATATCCGCTATGTGGTGCATTACGACATCCCCAAGAACATCGAAAGCTACTATCAGGAAACAGGACGCGCCGGCCGTGACGGTTTGGCGGCCGAAGCGGTGCTCCTCTTCGGTTACGGCGACATTGCCCTGGCCCGCGGCCTGATCGAAAACAGCGACAATGCCGAGCAGAAGCGGATCGAACTCCACAAGCTCAATACCATGGTGGGCTTTGCCGAGGCCCTGAGCTGCCGTCGGCAGGTGCTGCTCGGCTATTTCGGCGACCGTCTGGCGCAGGATTGCGGCAATTGCGATATCTGCCTCAATCCGCCGGAGTTGGTCGACGTGACGGAAGACGCCCGCAAGGCGTTGTCCTGCGTTTTTCGGGTGGATCAGCGTTTCGGGGCGGGGCATGTGATCGATGTGCTGCGCGGCTCAAAAAAGGAGCGGCTTGTGCAATTGGGGCATGACCACCTTTCCACCCATGGCATCGGCGCGGACAAGAGCCAGGAGTACTGGGGAAGCGTTCTGCGGCATCTGGTGCAGCAGGGGTATCTGGAGCAGGATGTGGGCAACTACTCGGTGCTCAAACTGAGCGAGTCGGCCCGGCCCCTGCTGCGCGGGGAGCACACCCTGAGCATGGCCAAGCCCAGGGCCAAGGTCGCTGCCCTGCCCAAACCGGTGCGGCGCAAGGCCGGCGATCTGGAGTGCAATCCTGAGCTGTTTGCGAGATTGCGCACGGTGCGCAAAGGGTTGGCCGATGCGGCCGGGGTGCCGCCCTTTGTCATCTTCAGCGATGTCGCCCTGGCGGAGATGGCGGCGTATCTGCCCATTGACAACGAAGCTTTTTTGCGCATCCACGGCGTCGGCGCCCACAAGCTGGAACGTTATGGGGCGGATTTTCTTGGCGAGATTCAACGGTTTTGCAAGACAACCGGGGGAGAGGATTAGGGCTTTTCCCGGGGAGGGGGGACGCTCATAAGAGGTGTACGCCTAGCTTGACCACCACCTTTTTGATGCAGACAGGCGTTTGCTGGGTCATGAGTGAGGGCATATGGGCATCATGGGGGAACAACGCCATGAAATTTCCCGGAAGCAGGTCCACCCGGAGCAATCCTTGCTTGGGGTGTTTGTATAACTCCACATCCTTGCCCCCGTCATACGGCGTGTCAATCTCCAGTGCATCGATCTGGCTCCAGCCAATCCCCTCTTCTCCCGTGATAACCGCTTGAATATCCAGATACTTCCGGTGCGCTTCAAGTTCGGAGTTTTCCGGAGACCGGGTTTCATAGCGCATGACAATGGCGAAGAGGTCATCGCCAAGCAATGGGTATTTTTTTTCTTCCGCGTCGTGGGGCAACGACAGAAGGAAATCAAAGGCCATTTGCCACGCGTTGCCAAAGGGATAACATCTGTAGTGCTCTAAACGATCAACAATCATGGTGTCTTCCTCTGGTGTTGGCGTTCCGCGCGTAAAATTCCGCTCTGTTTACAGAATGACCTCCGCCCTGTCAAGCCCCTGGCTGCTGGCAGGATTTTGCCAGCAGGTCCTGAAGCTTCCAGGGCGAGGAGAGGCAGGCGCAGCCCTGACTGCACTCGTTGAGCAGGGCGCAGAAGTTGATGAACTCCTCCATCAGGTTGGTGGTGGCCTTTTTTTTGTATTGGATGATCTGCAAGGTGCGTTTCATATCGATGCCCTCCACGGGCAATCCTGCCAGCCAGCCCTGTTCCACCTCCCGGCAGACCGTCAGTTTTGAGAGGCAGGCGACCCCGGCCCCCGATTCAACCGCCTTCTTGATGGCCTCGGTATGGCCCAGTTCCATGATCACCTTGAGCCCGGTTACATGGCGGCCCAGTTTCTTTTTGAAGATCTGCGCCGTGCCCGAGCCTTTTTCCCGCATGACCCACTCGCATCTCTCCAAATCCTCCGGTACCCGGAAGCTTTTCCGGGCGCCTGTTTCGCTGTCCGGACTGGCGATCACCATCAGTTCGTCCTGTAGCCAGGGAATCGTGGAAATCTGGTCATTGCTGACCTCGCCCTCCACAAAACCCAGATCCATGCTGCCGTTTACGATGAGTTCCTCGGCATGACGGGTGTTGCAGACCTCCATGTCGATGGAGACAGAGGGGTGCATCTGCTTGAAGGCGCCGATCAGGTAGGGCAGGACATAATTGCCGACCGTGGAGCTGGCCACGATTTTGAGGGCGCCGACAACCTTGTCTTTCTTCTCGGTCATCAGGGTTTCGATATTGTTGATCTGGCAGAGGATTTCCTTGGCAAAGGGCAGGAGGTAGCGGCCCCGGTCGTTGCTCAGCAGGGTGCGGCCCCGCCGGTCAAAAAGGGGGCCGCCCAGTTGGTTTTGCAGTTCATTCAAGGCCATGCTCACCGCCGATTGGGTCAGGAACAGTTTCTCGCTTGCCTTGGTCACCTGCTGGGTCTCGGCCACGGCGACAAATATTTCCAGTTGTCTCAGGGTAATGCTCATCAGAAATCCCTCGCCCGGCAATGGTTGTTCTGGCTCTCTCCAGCGGCACTGTACTATAAATAAAACTTGCTGCAAATATCTATATTATTCATTTTTATTTATCCTTAAGGTTCGCTACAGTGTATGTACGGCATGGGACAGGAAAACACGCAAGGGCCGTTGCCCGCGGCACAAGAATCTGACGGGACGAGCCACAAGGATACTTCAGTACACAGGAGGAATGGCATGGGAAAGCTGGAAGATGGTCTCTGCAGGATTACCCCGCAACGCAACGCCTCTCCGATGAAAAACGGAGAGGCTCCGGAAAACCGGCCGGGGACATGGTTCAATGCCGGGGGCGGCAATCTTGTCCAAGCCGGCAATGTGCCGGGCGAGCACCACGGAAAATTTCCCCGATTCACTCCGCGCCGGGAAATGTACGTGTTCCATCAGGGGGTTGGCAGGGTGCTCGACATCAGCATGGGCGGGGTATCGTTTTCATACATTGCCGGCAACCCTCCGCCGGCGGAGCTGCCGGAGGAGGGAATTCTCTTTACCCACAACGGCGAACATGTCCAGGGGGTTCCCTTTGAGATCATGGCCGATGATGTGTGTTCCCGGTTTTTGTCAAGCGGCTATTTTGTCAGGGAAAGACGGATCCGTTTTGGCGAGCTCTCCGGAGAACAGATCCGGCAGTTGGAAAGCTTTATCCTGAACAACGCCCATATTCCGCAATTTTCCTACGACACGCGGTACACGGAGTACAAATCCGTGTATGCCGCCGGTGGACGCCCTTCTTTCGACAGGACACCGTGGGCAAGGGAGGGCAACCCGGATGTACGCCTGGCTTGATCGAGCCGATATCAGGATTTCCGAGGGGATGGACAGGTACTGCCAGCCCCTGATGCGATACTCCATCGCCTTGATCTTTATCTGGTTCGGCCTGTTAAAGCCTCTGGGTATGAGTCCGGAGGAGGAGCTGATCAAACGGACGGTCTATTGGGTGTCTCCCCAGGTTTTTTTGCCGGTTCTCGGCTGGTGGGAGGTGGGGGTCGGTGTGTGCCTGCTTTATAGGCCGTTGATCCGCATCGCCCTGCTGCTCCTGCTTCTCCAGTTGCCCGGAACGATGCTGCCCTTGTTTCTGCTGCCGGAAATTTGTTTTACCCTTCCGCCTTTCGGGCTCACCCTGGAAGGGCAGTATATCGTGAAGAATATCTTTTTGGTGAGCGCGGCTTTTATGATTGGCGGCAAAGTCCGCGCCCAGTGATCGCCCTCAGCACCGGTTGCGCCCTTCCCTCGCTGCCGGGGCGACTGCGGCCTTGCCAGCCCTTCTCCCCTGGCAAGGCCGCAGAGTTTTTTTACAAAGGGCGGGAAAATGTCCCTTGCGGGAGCAGGTTCTTTAGCGCGTGCTCAATTCGAGCTTGGCAGGGACACCCTCTTCCTGTTCCTCGGTCTGCACCGCAGGGCCGAGGCGTATCCTGGCGGGATCCCCTGTGAAGCGGCTTGTGAGTTCGCGGGTGATTGCCTGTCCCCGTTGTTCGGCCAAAACCTGCAGCTCCGCCTGGGGCAGGGGCGCGGTCTCCACCAGATGGACAAACAGAGCCCGGTAGAAAGCGGAATCCTCGCTGGCCTGTCCGAATAAAGCAAGGGCCGGGTTGACCCGCTTGACCTTCAGACCGGAGGTCTCTTCGTAGCGGGACTGGAAGGCAGCCAACGTGTCTTCGCCCAGTTTTTCCAGGGCGCGCTGGGTTGTGGCGTTGTCAAAGGCTATGGGGCCAGGGGAGGTTCCAAATTTTTGCACCAGGGTGCGCCGGAGCTGTGACCGCTTGATTGCCGTACCATCAAGGCTCGGCGCAAAACCGCCATGGACGGTGAGTTGGAGCTGTTCCCGCTTGGCAAGGGCCTCAGTCAGATTCTTAAGCTTTTCCTGCTCCGGCGGAGCCAGCTCCGCCCGTCCCGGTTCGAAGAGGATGATGTCCGGACTTTCGGAAGTGACGCCGAGCATGGAGCCCAGGGCGCGAAACGGCGCGGTCACGATTTTGCTGAGCAGATTGAACAGCGCCTGCCGTATCACATGTCCGTAAGAGAATTCCGGATGGTCGATGTTGCCGCGGATGGGCACGGCGATATCGATCGTGCCGTTGCTGTCGGTGAGCAGGGCAATGGCCAGATCCAGAGGCAGATCCATGGCGCCGGGGCTTTCGATCCGCTCGCCCAAAGTAAAATCCTCCAGAACCACCGAGTTTTCGCCCAGCAACTCGCTGTCCTTGATGTTGTAGCCCAGATCGAGGTTGAGTTTTCCCGAGGCGATGCTCCGCCCGGCGAAGGTGGCGCTGTAAGGGGACAAGGGCATCATGGCCACATTGCGGAAGGTCACCGTGATGTCGGTGAACTGCTTGGGGTTGGATGGGGTCAGACTGCCCCTGGCCTTGGCCTGGCCGAACTCCCCGACCCTCCCCTCGAATTTGAGGCTGGCCCGGCTGTCGGGTTTCGTGGAGATACCGGTGGCCGCGCCTTTGAATTGTTCGATCCGGGTGGCAAAGGGCAGAACCAGGCTGAGGTCGGCAAAGTCCACCACCCCGTTCTCGAGGCGGATGCGTTCTATCGCCAGGGGAAAGGGGGGCTTTCCGGCGTCCTCATTCTTTTTTTCTGGTTCTTCTCGCTGTTTGCGGATTGTGGCCAGATTGAAACTCTTGTCCTGGAAGATGGTGATTTTGACTCCGGGCTCCCGCAGCCGGATCTGCTTGATGGCCAGCCGGTCCGGGTTGAGCCCGAAATCAAGTCCGCTGGCGGTCAATTCTTTCCAGGCAAGAAGGCGCTTCCCGGTTTTTTCTTCGTTGAGCCGCAGTTTGCCGATCGTTGCCTCGCCCTCCATGGCGAGCGAAGGTGTTGTTCCATCCGGGGCATGGAGCAGGCGCAAGTTTGTCGAGAGGTTGCCGGAAACAAGGGCCAGGGCGGCATGTTCCGCAACCAGTGGGGCAAGCGGCGTGAGGTTCATCTCGTTGATCCCGATCCGCGCCTCCAGGTGACCGGGTTTCCCGCCTGATTGCGTCATGGTTCCGCTCAGGCTGGCGGAACCGCCGTGGTCTATTTCCGCCTGGGCCTCGAAGGTGATCGGTTTGTCGGCGGGACTGCCAAAATCCTTCACCTGCGCCTTCAGTCCGGTCAGCCCATATGCCAGGGGCGGTCTATTTTTCTGGTCGGCAAAGGCAAGGCGAAACCCGGAGATGTCGAGCTGGTTGAGCGCCACTTTCCAGGGATTTTTTGGCTCCGGCCCGGTTCCTTTCGATGGTGGCGGTTCGCTTTCGGACCGGGTGTTCCGTTGCGCGGATTGTGTGCGGCTGAGCGGATTTTGGGTATAGGTAATTCCTCCTCCGCTCAGGGCAAGACGTTTGACCACGGCTTCTTGCCGGCCAAGGTCCAGGCTGCCTCCGGACAGCGAAATGGCGAGATCCGCCTTGAGGCTGACGGGAGTGGCGCGGCTGGCATCGCTGTACTGCAGGGTGAGACCGGTGGCGGTGAAAGAGTCGAGGGAAATCCGCCAAGGGGGCGTCGTGCCGGGAGGGGGTGTGGCGGTTGTGCCGGGTGTCCCGGGAGAGGCGCCCGTTTCCTTGACAAGCCTTTGCCAGTTGCCGGCACCTGCGGCATTGACCATGGCCGCGAACCGGCCCCCCTTGAGAATAATCGATGGCAAGGATATCCGGCGGGCGGCAAAGTCAATGTCCCCGTCCGCGACGGCGAAACTCTTAATGTTCAGGAGCGGCTCTGTCGTACCCTTTTCAGTGAGCGAGAGTCCCTGCACCTCCAGCCGGAGAGGGTTGATCCGCAGCTCTGATTTTCCGTTGCCGGCGGAAAAATGGTATCCTGCCGTGAGGTGTGCTGTGCCGCCGGGTTTCGCCAGATTCAATCCGTCCTGAAAGAGGTGCCAGATTGCGGCGGGCTTAAAGTCTTTGAGCTCAACGGCGCCGGTGGCAGAGAGCGGCTGGAAAGATAATTCTCCGTGCCAGCCAAGGGTTCCGTTGTCAGGAAGGGCGGCGGAAACAGCATAAGCGCCGCGATGCTCCGGCAGGGTGGAAATGTTTTTGAGCTCAAGGGCAATGGGCGTAAAGGCGGTGCTGACCGGGTGTGCTGTGGAATGATCGTCTAGATGCACCGTGCCGCTGGAGAGGGCCAGATGCTGCAGCAATAGACGAGGGGGCGTTTGTTTTTCCGTGTCCGGCGGCGGGGCTGACGCCGGCTGTCTTTCAAGGAGGTCAGCCAGGTTGAGGCGGCCATCTCCATCGATCTTCAGATGAAGGATTGGGCTTTCGATGACAAGGTCGCCAAAGGTCCAGGCGCGGCGGATAATGCTTTCGAGTTCGAAGTCGACAAAAAGCCTGTGCGCCGAGAAGAGGGGTTCGTCCCCGTCGTTTATTCGCAGGCTGAGATCCTGGATTTCGCAGGTAAAGAGCAAAGGATTGATCCGCACCTTGCCGAGCAGAAGCTTGGAGTGGAGCTGCTCTTCGGCATATTGCGGCGCATATCTGGAGATGAGATAGGGGGCCAGGAGAAATCCCGCCAGGCCATAGACGGTGAACAGCGTGGCAAGGGTGATGCCCAGGATGGAGAGGCGGCGGTGCCAGAGTGGCGGCAGGGGAAACAACTGTCCCGTTTCGATATGTTTCGGCATGGCATTCTCCGTGGGAAAGAGTCCGTGAAACGGAGGACGGTCCGATGATTTTTGCAGGTCGTTGCCCTCATGTCTCGGGCAGGGAGATCCCTTTCTTATCCGATTATAGCATAACAGAAAATTTGCAGGACGATAAAACTGTAAACCCCGGCCAGCACATCATCCAGGACGATGCCCATGCCGCCGTTGATCCGCTGGTCGATGATCCGGATGGGATAGGGCTTGAAGATGTCGAAAAAACGGAAAATGAGAAAACCCAGCAGCCAGATCAAGGGGTTGTTCGGCGCACCGATGAGGGTGATGAGCATGCCGATGACCTCGTCGATCACTATTACGCCGGGGTCTTTGCGATCCAGAATTTTTTCCGCCTGTCCGGCCGTGATGACTCCGATGAAAAAGATGCCCCCCAGGGCAAGGGCATACTGGGACGGCGCCAGTTGGCGGAGAAAAAAATGCAGGGGCAGGGCCAGCAGGGTGCCCCAGGTGCCGGGGGCCTTGGGCAGATACCCCGCGCCGAAACCCGTGGCAATGGTCATGAATAAACGATCCATCAGGTATCCTTTGTGAAATCCGTGCGTTCGGCGCGAGCCACTTCGGCGTACACCGCTTTGATCGAGACGTTGTGCGCGATTGCCACCCGTCGGCAATCTTCGTATTCCGGGGTCAATACCTCCCCGCTCGGGGTCGTTACCTTCTTTGCTTTTACCCCGCCCCAGAGGGTGGGAACCGTGCCGATTTCCCGGGGCAGGGTCCAGCGCTGTTCCGTGCGGAAACGCAACCCGATGGCCGTGGTCTCGCTGAGGATGCATTCCTTGGCGGCCAAGGACGCTGCCCGGTCGCAGATAACCCGTATCAGAAAGCCGGGCCGCCCTTTTTTCATCTGAATGGGGATCAGGGCCACATCCAGGGCGCCCAGGGAAAATAGCCGTTCGCTGAGATAGGGAAAGGTTTCCGGGGACCAGTCGTCCAGATGGGTTTCGATTACCTCCACCTCCTGGGTTTCGGCTGCCATCCGGGCCGTGCCCAAGACCAGTCGCAAGAGATTGGGCTGGCCATTGCTCAGCTCCTGGCTGCCGGCGCCGTAGCCCACACCGGTCATGGTCATGGGGGGCATGGGGCCAAAATCGGCGGCCAGCGTCGTGACGAGGGCGGCGCCGGTCGGGGTGACCAGCTCCTGTTCCAGTTCGACCCCGTAGGTGGGCGCTCCTTGCAGCAGTTCGCAAACCGCGGGGGCGGGCAGGGGGAGCACGCCGTGGGCACACCGGACCCAGCCGCGCGGCATGGGCAGGGGGGCGCAATGCAGGTGGGTGATGTTCAGACAGGCAAGGCCGATGGCTGCGCCGACTATATCTATAATAGCGTCGATTCCCCCTACTTCATGGAAATGTACCGCGTCCGCCGGCTTGCCATGCACCTTCCCCTCGGCCTTGGCCAGCAGGGAGAAGATGGCAATCGCTGTTGCCTTGACCGGCTCGGCGAGCCTGCTTGCGACGATGAGCTGTCGGATATCCGCCAACGTGCGGTGCGGATGGCTCTCGCTGCTTTCAACCGAAAGGGTGGTGGCGGCGATGGCTCCGCAACTTTTTTTGCCCACGGTCAGGGTATAGCCGTCAAGGCCGAGCAAGGAAAGCTGGCCGCGCAGCTCCGCTTCCGGCAGTCCGGCGTCGAGCAGGGCGCCAAGGAACATGTCGCCGCTGATTCCGGAAAAACAGTCGATATAGGCGATGGTGCGCTGCTCAGTCATTTTTTTTCACCGGACCAGGGCTGTTGTCGTCGTCGGGAAAGGTCCGTTTGCTGTAATGGATGAGCCAGGTGAGAATCTGCTTGTGATAGAAGGCATACGGTATGGCGATCAGGGCTGAAACCGCCAGGAGAATCGCAAGCTTCAGGTAGTTGCCCTGGTATATCTCCGCCCCTTGGAAGGAGAGAAGCAGGGTGCCGGGGATCCGGCCCACTGCGGTGATGAAGAGAAATACCGGCATCGGCATGTGGCTCATGCCCAGCAGGTAAGCCAGGGAATCCTTTGGAAATCCGGGCAGGAGAAAGAGCACAAAGGGAATAATAAAATCACCCTTGGAAACCAAGTGGTTGAATCGTTTGTAGATGGCGGCGTGTTCCAGCCGGCGGCGGACCAGATCGCTGAGCAAGCGGCCGACGATGAAGGCCAGCATGGAGCCGATGGTGAGTCCCAGGGTGGAGTAGGCAAGGGCGGGCAGGGCGCCGAAGAGGTAACCGCCCAGGATGCCGCTGGCCTCGCCGGGAATGGGGGCGATCAGCACCTGGAGAACCTGCAGGGAGATGAAGATGAGCGGCGCGAAGACGCCTTTGGCCAGGATGGCTTCCCGGATCTGTTCCCCGTGGTGCCGGGAATTTTGCAGGTAGGAAATGACCCTGCCGAACAGGTTGTCCTCTTGGAGCGCATAGAGGGTAACGGCTCCAATTCCGGCCAGGATGAGAACCAGGTAGAAGATGCGGCTTTTCAGGAATCTGGTCATGAGGGGAACCGCAGCCCTGCTTCGAGCGGCCTGCCCCGAAGGAAGGCGTCCGCGCTCATCCGTTTGGCTCCTTCAATCTGCACCTCGCCGAGGCGCAGATACCCTTCGCCCGTGGCCACGGTTAAGCCGGTTTTGTCGGCCCTGCACAGGGTGCCGGCCGCTTCGCGCACCGGGCCGGGGATCACCCGCGGGGCAAAAAAACGCAGCCATTTGCCCTCCAGGGTGGTGTGGGCCATGGGCCACGGGTCCAACCCCCTGATCTGGCAACTGATCTCTTGGGCGGATTTCTGCCAGTCGATGGGGCTCAACTCCTTGGTGAGGGGGGGGGCCGGGGTGGCCAGGCTGTCGTCCTGCTTCTGCGGATGGAGGTTTCCACCCTTGAGGAGCTCCAGTGCTTCGATCAACAATCGGCCCCCGAGGCCGGCCATCTTCACGGCCAGGGTGCCGGCGGTGTCGTCTGGCTCGATGGCCAGGCTTCCCGGCAGAAGAATATCGCCGGTGTCCATGCCCTCGTCCATCTGCATGATGGTGATGCCGGTTTCCGGGTCGCCGTTCAATACCGCCCACTGGACCGGCGCCGCGCCCCGGTATTTCGGGAGGAGCGAGCCATGCACGTTGATGGTGCCCAACGGCGGCAGGTTGAGCACCGGCCCGGTCAGGATGCGGCCATAGGCCGTGACCACCATGAGATCCGGGCGATAGGAACCGAGTTCTTCAAGAAATTCCGGGGTTCTGACCTTGGTGGGCTGGAGCACCGGGATGGATGCGGCCAGGGCCAGTTCCTTGACCGGCGGCGGGCTCAGCTTGCGGCCGCGGCCCTTGGGCTTGTCCGGCTGGCAGACCACGGCGACCACCTCTTCTCCGTGGTCGAGAAGCGCCTGGAGCGAGGGCACGGCAAACTCCGGGGTGCCCATGAAGATAATGCGGTACCTGCTGGTTGCCACCGGTTATTTCCCCTCTTCGGCCTTGAGCATCTTCTTGAGCTTCTTTTTATAGAGGGTCCGCTTGAGGGAGCTGATCCGGTCGATGAACAGGGTGCCGTTCAGGTGGTCGAGTTCGTGCTGGATCACCCGGGCGTAGTATCCCTCCGCCTCAAAGCTCAGGGGGTGGCCGTTGATGTCCTGGGCCTCCACCCAGATTTTGGCATAGCGGGGAACCTTGCTGCAATACTCCCGCACGCTGAGGCACCCCTCTTCGTCAACCTCCTCGCCCTCGCCCTTGATGATCCTGGGGTTGGCCAGCACGATCAGTTCCCTGGGCGCATCCTTGGGTGAGATATCAATGACGCAGAGCTGCAGGGGGATGTTGATTTGCGGGGCGGCCAGGCCGACGCCGGGAGCGTCGTACATGGTTTCCGCCATATCGGCCACCAGCTTTTCAAGTTCGGGACCGAAATCGGTTACCGGCGTGGCCGTGTCTTTGAGAATCGGAAATGGGTAGGTGACTATTTCTCGTAATGCCATGGGGAATCCTTGTCAATGGTTGCGCGGAACTCTCAATATCCGCTAAACAAAAAATCAAGCGCCGCGATAATCTCGTTCCTGCGATCAGCCAGGGAGCCAACTTTTTGCCCGAGAAGGCGCGTTGGAATGCCTGCAAGTTCGGCTGTGGACATGACCACCTCGGTTTGTCCGATCGTGAATACGGGATTGAGGTGTTGCGCCGCCTTGCCCATGGCTGAAGTGTTGACGAGCGGAACCACCACGCGGGAAGCGAGACTCTCCAGCAGGCAGGTCTGCACGTCAAGCAGATAGGGGATTTCTTCCCGGGTTGCCGGATTGGGGTTTTCGTACACATCGAGCTGGGCCATCAGAACCGCCTGAGCCCATCGCTGAACACCCCGTGGTTTTCGATGCGGGAGTTGTATTCGGTTATGGCCTCACGGTTTTCTGCAAGCCACTTGCGGCGCTGTTCTTCCCGCAGAACTTCGTTCAGCCGTTGTTCAAGGGCTTGGGAAAGATTGATGTGGTTCTCTTTTGCCAATCGCAGCAAGTCGCTGTTGATACTGAGATTGGCGGATTTTTTAGGGGCCGCCGGATCAAAAAGTGATGCCTGCATCGTTGCCTCCGTATGCGCATTGTTTGTGCGCATAATTGTATCCCGTGCGGCACATGATGGCAAGTAAAAAGCGTGCGGAGGGGAAAAGGGGGCGCCCCCTGCCATGCGTCTCTTCATAAGCCCCATACACCCGGCTACAACATATTTTCCGGATCAACGTCCACCGACAGATCCACCGCTCCAGCCAACCGGGTCTGTTCCTGTTCCAGCTCCAGGCAGAGGGAGTGCAGCTCTTCAAGATCAGGGCCCCTGAGCAGGATCTGCCAGCGGAATCTGCCCCGCAACCGGGCAAGGGGTGCCGGGGCCGGCCCGAGGATGGCTGTTTTCCGGTAGCGGCGCAGTGTTTTTCCCTTGGCTGCGAGGGCCAAAGCCCGATTTTGCACCGTCTCTTCCTGCTCGCCGTCGAGGACCAGATTGATGAGACGGCTGAAGGGCGGATAGCCCAAAGCCTTGCGCAGCCCGATCTCTTTTTCGAAAAAACGGGGGTAGTCGTGGTCGCGGGCCGCACCAATGCTGTAGTGGCCTGGCTGGTGGGTTTGGACAATGACCCTCCCCGGCTGCTCCCCTCTCCCCGCCCGGCCGGTGACCTGGGCCAAAAGCTGGAAGGTGCGCTCGCCTGCCTTGTAATCGGGCATGCCCAGTCCGGCGTCGGCCCAGACGATGCCCACCAGGGTGACATGGGGGAAGTGGTGGCCCTTGGTGATCATCTGAGTGCCCACCAGGATGTCCACCTCCCGGTCATGCACCGCCCGGAGGATGCGGAGGAAATCCCGGCGGTTGCGGGTGGTGTCGTGATCGAGGCGGGCGATGCGACTCTTGGGGAACATCCCCGCAAGTTCTTCTTCGATGCGTTCCGTGCCGAAGCCGATGGGGGCCAGGTTGATGGAGCGGCAATTGGCGCAGACCGTGCGGCTGTTGGTGGCATAGCCGCAGTAATGGCAAAGCAGTTCGCCCCTCCCCTTGTGCAGGGTCAGGGTGATCCGGCAATGGGGGCATTGCACCGCCTGGCCGCAGTCGGAACAGAGCATGCACCCGGCAAAGCCGCGGCGGTTTAAAAAGACAAGGCTCTGCTCTTGCCGGGCCAGGGTCGCCCGCAGCGCCTGGGTGAGTTGCGGGCTAAAAAGCGGCGGCCGGCCGGAAACCGTGTTCACCGCCTGGAGATCGACCAGCTCCACCCGGGGCAGGGGCCGGTTTTCGATCCGCTCCGGCAGGCTGAGCAGGGTGTACTTGCCGCTCAGCGCGTGCTGGTAGCTGGCCAGGGACGGGGTGGCCGAGCCGAGCAGCACCGTGGCCCCGCACTGGCTGCCCCGGACCAGAGCCAGATCGCGGCCCTGGTAGCGGAGGCTCTCTTCCTGTTTGTAGGCGGAGTCGTGTTCCTCATCGACGATGATCAACCCCGGGTCGGCCAGGGGCGCGAAGATGGCGGAGCGGGCGCCGATCACGATGCGCGCCTCCCCGGAAACCACCCGCTGCCACTGGTCGAATCGCTCCCCCCGGGCCAGGCCGCTGTGCAGCAGGGCCACGGTCTCGCCGAAGCGGGAAAGAAAATGCGCCTCCAACTGGGTGGCCAGGGCTATCTCCGGCACCAGCACCAGCACGCTGCGGCCCAAGGCCAGGGTGGTTTCCGCAGCCTGCAGATAGATTTCGGTCTTGCCGCTGCCGGTGACGCCGTGCAGCAGGAAGGGCGCGTATTTTTTTTCGGCAATGGCAGGGTTCAGTACGGCAAGTCCGTTTTCCTGAGCAACGGTAAGCTGGGCCGGCCTGGGATAAAAAAGCGGGGTTTCGCCAAAGGGGTCGCGGTACACCGGGCGTTCCGTGAGGCGGATGATCCCTTGTCCGGCCAGCGAGGCGAGGGCTTTTGCCGCGCCGCTGTAAGCCTTGGTCAGCTCCCTCCGGGGAAGCGCCTGGGGTGCTGGGGGGCGCATCTCCGCAAGGAGGGCGAGGGTCTTTTTTTCCGAAGGTTTGAGGCTGGCGAGGAGTTCCGGAGCAAGCGGCTCCGGGGCAAGGAACACGCAGGTTTCTGTCTTCTGGCCGATGCTTGCTCCGGAAATGATCTGCTCCACCGAGATCAGCCCCTGCGCACTCCACTGCTCGATGATTCGCCTGTCCTTGCCGCGCCAGAGCTTGCGCACCGCTGCCGCGCTCAGTTTTTTCTTGGCCGTCAGAGGTGCGAGCCAGGGATGGTCAAGGGCAAGCTGTGGCTGTTCGACAAGGAAATAATGCAGTCCCGCCTCGGTAACCGTGATTTGGCGGCCGCTCTGCGAGGTAAGCCCGCCGGGCAGCGCGCCCCGGATTACCTCGCCGAGGGGATAATGGTAGTAGCGAGCCACCCAGCGGAAAAAAAGGACCATGTTTTCCGGAAACACCGGGAAATCATCGAGGATGCCGGCAATGGGCTTGAGGCGGAACCCGGGCTTTTCTTCGGTTAATGCCAAAACATAGCCGGTGAGCAACCGTCCTCCCAAGGGGACCAGCACCCGCTGACCCGGGGCGGGGACCTCTCCGCCGGCTGGAAGGGCGTAGGTCAGGGTGTGCGGCAGGGGTGCGGCCACGGCGACTTCAAGATAGGGAGGGGATGCGGACATGGGCCTGCCGGTGAATTGTGCAACAAAGATTGATGATCTGATCACAGCGAAAAATGCGGCGCACAGCCGCAGAAGCGCGGAGAGAGCAAGCTGAAATCAAAGAGCGCGCACTCTGCGCTCCAGCGATGAAACATTTTGCGGCTGCAAGCCCGGCGAAACTAAAAATCCGCGCAAACCTCCTTGATGTGTTTGCGGAATTCCTTGGATATCACGGGATGCCGCAGGGCATAGGCGACAATGGCCTTGAGGTAGCCGAGCTTGTCGCCTGCGTCGAAGCGGGTGCCGCTGAATTCGTAGGCATACATGGGGCGTTGTTTGGCAAGGGCGAGCAGGGCGTCGGTGAGCTGGATCTCTCCGCCGTGGCCGGGCGTGGTTTTTTCGAGCATGGGAAAGATCTCCGGGGTCAGGAGATAGCGGCCGATGATCGCCAGGTCGGAGTCGGTGGTTCCGGGTGCGGGCTTTTCCACCATGCGGTCCACCTGATACACCCCTTCCCGAAGCTGGGTCCCCTCCACGATCCCGTACTGGTTGGTTTCCTCGGCCGGCACCCTCTGGATCGCCACGATGGGTGCGTCCATTTCCTGGTGCAGGGTGAGCATCTGCTGGCAGCAGGGCACCTTGCTCAAGACTAGGTCATCGCCCAGCAGCACCAGGAAGGGCTCGTTGCCGATGACGTTTCTGGTGGTCCAGATGGCGTGGCCCAGTCCCAATGGTTTTTTCTGGCGGACCGTGGTAATGTCGATGAGATTCGAGATGTGGTTGATCTCTTCGCAGAGCGCATCCTTGCCCTTTTGCCGGAGGATGGTGTCGAGTTCGAAATCGTAGTCAAAATGATTTTCAATGGCCGACTTGCCCTGGCTGGTGACAAAGACAATCTCTTCGATGCCCGAGGCGACCACCTCTTCGACAATGTACTGGATGGTGGGGCGATCGACGATGGTGAGCATTTCCTTGGGAATGGCCTTGCTGGCGGGAAGAAAGCGGGTGCCTTTGCCGGCCACGGGGATAACGGCTTTGCGTACGTTCATGGGAGACCCGTTGCTGAGTATTTTTCTGGAAAAAAGACAGGCTACAGTTATGGTATACCACATAGCCAAAGATAGCTGCTACTTCAAGGGAAATAATGAGGCCCGGTAAAAACTCCTTGAAAATCGGGTTGTTCCTGGGGTCTTGTGAACGGTGCGGATGCATTCTTTCCTGAAAAAAACAGAAAAAATTATCAGGCGTCAGGCGCTTCTTGCCGAAGGAGAGCACTGCGTTGTGGCGGTGTCCGGCGGACCGGATTCCATGGCCCTGCTGCAGGTTTTGGCGCATCTGGCCCCAGTGTTCGATTGTTCTCTGGTGGTTGCCCATGTGGATCATGGTTTGCGGCCCAAGGAAGCGGAGGCGGAAGAGCGACTGGTGCGGGAAGCGGTTCAGTCTCTGGGGCTTGCCTGCGAGTGCGGCCGGCTGGAGGTTGTTGCCTGCGCCAGGGAAGAGGGGCTCTCCATCGAGCATGCCGCCCGCAATCTCCGCTACGGATTTTTGGCGGAGGTGGCGGCGCGCCATCGGGCCACGAAGATTGCCGTGGCGCATACGGCGGATGATCAGGCAGAGGAGATTCTGTTGCGGCTTATCCGGGGGACCGGCCGCGCGGGTTTGACCGGCATGGCCGGAATGCGCGATGGTCTTGTGATCCGGCCTTTTTTGGGCATCGCCAAGGAGGAGATTCTCCGTTATCTTGCCGAAGAAGCTATCCCCTATTGTCTCGACAGCTCCAACCGGGAGCGGATGTATCTGCGCAACCGGATCAGGCTTGATCTGCTGCCCTATTTAGAGGAACATTTTAACCCCAATATCGGCAACTCCCTGCGGGAAACAGCGGCGATTTTGCAAGGGGAAGAGGAGCTGCTGGCCGGGATGGCCAGCCAGGCCTATGCCCAGGTGGTTGCGGAGGAGGGGAGCGAACCCTCCGGGCTGGCGATCCATTTGGCGGATTTTGTGCGCCACCCCCTGGCCATCCGGCGGCGCATTGCGGAAACAGCTTGCTGGCGCATGGGCTGCAGGCCGACGTTCAGACAAATTGCCCAGCTTCTCTCCCTGGCGGAAACCGGGGATGAGGGCGCGGGATTGCATCTGGCCCAAGGGTTGCGGGTTGTGAAGGCAGAAGGGCGGATGGGCTTTGGGTATCCCCAGGGACAACAGGCAGTGCGCGGCAATCTCCTGGAGGCGGACAGGGAAGAGGGCTTTGTGTGCAAAGAGCTTCCCGGCCCGGGGGAATATGTTGTGGAAGGCACGGGGGCGAGGATTACCCTGTGCTTTTTGGCGGCTGCGCCCGAGGGATGGAAAGATGAGTCTCCTCAGACCCTGTATTGCGATGCCGATAAAGTCTCCTTCCCCATGACGGTGCATTCCGTTAGGCAGGGAGATCGCTTTCATCCCCTGGGCGCGCCGGGCTCAAAAAAGGTCGGCGATTTTTTCACCGACCAGAAGATCCCCGTGATCCAACGGAGCCGGATACCCATCCTGGCCGACCGGGAGGGAATCATTGCCATCCTCGGCGTGCGTCCTGACCAGCGGGTAGCCATCTCCCCCCGCACCAGAAGGATTCTGGCCGTAAGCCTGTGCCCTCCGGACCCCGGCGAAAATGGCTTTACTGAAAAAGCGAACCATGGTAAGTAAGGTGCCACTGTACACATGAAAACCCGAGGGCGGGTAGCTCAGTTGGATAGAGTGTTGGCCTCCGAAGCCAAAGGTCGTGGGTTCGATCCCCGCTCCGCCCACCAGAAATTATAAGGAATCAGCCGAAATGCTGGTTCCTTTTTTTTGTGGCATCGTGCTGGTGGCGAAAGGGTCTTTTTGTGCTGCGTTCTCCTGAGGCAAAGAAGCGAGAGGGTTCCCATGTATTGCTTTAATTCCTCGGGATCCTCCGTTATAATCAAAAAAATCAGGAGCAAGGCCGGGGCTCCTTCCGCAGGGAAATCTGGCAAAAAAAGCAGCCATATGGCATAGATCGCGCAAGAATGGAAATCGATTACGACATGAAGGTGCTGGTGGTTGATGATTCTCTGGTCATGCGGAGGATCATTATCAACCACCTGCGGTCCTTAGGGTATACTCATATCCTTGAGGCGGACAGCGGGGAGAAGGCGTTAACGATTCTGGCGCAAGAAGGGGCGGACCTTATTCTTTCCGACTGGTGCATGCGGGGAATGCACGGCATTGAGGTGCTGCGGAGTGTCCGGAACAACGAGCGCACCCGGAACACCCCTTTTATCATGGTAACCGCCGAGGCGCAGCCGCATTTGATCCTGGAAGCGATTCGGGCCCAGGTCAGTGATTATGTGGTCAAGCCTTTTACCAGGGAGAATCTGCGGGAGAGCATCGAGAAGGTTCTTGCCCTGGGGCAGGTGGGGGGCTGAAGGCCGGAACCGCTCCTCACGTAGCACATTTAAGAAAATTTGCCAGCGGTCGTCGTGCCCCTTATTCCTCAATCTCGGGCAAAGGCTCCCCCCAATCGTCATCTTCCTGCTTTTCTGTTTGGCCCCACTCCTGCGCCTCATCGTCTTGCTCAGCCAATTCATCAAACAATCCTGTTTCGTCCGGCGGGGCAATGCCGGCAAGATCAGCCTCATGCCAGGCTTCGAGGGTGATTTCTTCCGTTGCCCCATCCTCATGCTGGAGTTCGATAAGCCCTTCCTCTTCGTCAACGGTGACCACGACGAAGCGGGCGCCATCCTCGATGGCCTCGTACCAGTTGCCTTCAATGGGTTCAGTGTCGGTCGGCATGGTCCTTTCCGGGGAACGGTTTTTTGCTACATGAGCAGGCAATCCTCTCGCCAGCAGCAGTCTTCCTGGCTGCAGTGTTCCATGGCCGAGCCAAAGCAGGGGAAATTCCCTTCTCTTTCCTGGATAACGCGGATGAGATCCTCTTTTTTCATCTTGCCTGCCCTGATGCCAAGATCTTTCGCCTTTGCTTTGATGTCGAGCATTTTCATGGGAAACCTCCGTGGATAGTGAGCAATGATGCCGGAAATCCGGATCGTTAAATGCATGGGTTCATGCTGAGGACAGGGCAGTGGGCGGTCTTGATCACCCGCTCGGTAACGCTGCCGAACAGGGTCTTTTCCACTCCCTTGCAGGTCTGGGTGCCGATCATGATCATGTCGCACCCCGTGGCTTTGGCGTGCCGGATAATCTCTGCCGCGACCTTTCCCGTGAGCACCGCGCTTGCATGGGGGAGGGCAGGCGGCATGTTTTCCGAGATGAATTCGGTCATCTTGCGTTTGGCCCGTTCGAGCAGTTCTTTTTCCAGATTTTCCAAGGGCAGATGGGGCACGGCAAACCCGGCGTAGGCGTCAAGGCTTTCCACCACAAAAACCACCTCGATGGCCGCTTCGAATTTGCGGGCGATCATGATGGCGGATTGCAGAACCCTGTTCGAATGTGCGGAAAAATCCGTGGGGACGAGAATTTTTGTGATGTTGTTCATGGCCGAGCCTCCTCTGGTGAAGAATCCGGGAACAGCGTGGCAATTGCGCCCAGAGTTATAGATGGTTGCAGCGCAGCGCGGATCCGCGGGTCAATGGCCGGTACAAGTGCCGATGCAGCGAAGCCAACGCAATGAGGCTGGGAGGGAGATGCGGTGTCTTCCGCCTCTCGCGGCTCATGGCCTGGTGCTTTCAACGACAAAGGGAGTGGAGCGTATGGCAATGCTTTTTTTCTTCACCCAGATTCTGGCCATGGGAATCACCTCGCCGTCCATGGTGACGATGTTGGCCAGTTCCTCAACGTAGGAGATATCCCGGGTGTTGAATTCGTAATAAAAGGTGTTTTCGCTGTAAGGGTCCACGACCAAACAGATTTTCTGCGGGTTGGTCGCGTGTTTTTGGGGGGCGCCGGAAAAGGCGATGTGGGTGTCGCGCAGCCGTTTTTCATCGCTGGGGCGCTGGTACACCTGGATCTCAAAGCGGACTATCGCTTGGGGAAAGTTGGCGAGGGGCATGGCTGACCTCTGCACTGTGTGATGATTGCCGTGCGGGCAACAACCGAATCGAAGCTTTCATTTCATAGTATACAGATTCTCCGGGGTGAATCAAAAAATAAAGTGGCGGTGGCGGATTTTTTTACGCTCTGTTCCCGCCGGGCCGGGTTGCCTTTATTTCTTCACCGGGATCGGACGCATGGCATCGTCTACCGCGACAAAGGTGAAAAGGCCCTCGATGGCCTTTACCCTGGTTTCGTCGTACATCTGTTCAAGATACACGGTTACCCGGATCTGGATGCTGGTGTTGCCGACCGTGACCACCTGGCCGATCAGTTCGACAAAGGTGCCGGCCGGGATAGGGGTCGTGAAATCGATGCGGTCCGAGCAGACAGTGACGATTTTTTGCCGGGAAAAGCGGGTGGCGGTGATAAAGGCTGCTTCGTCCATCCACTGGAGGGCCGTGCCGCCGAACAGGGTGGCGTAGTGGTTGGTGGTGTTGGGGAAAACCGCTTTGGTGATGCGGGTTTCAGCGGCTTTCATTTTCTGGGTGATGTCCATGGTTTCCTCGATGGATAAGCGTGGAAAGGGGTTGTTCGGCTGAAGGTTCACCGGAAATACATGTTTCATTCTACCATTTTCACGTATGATGGACTCGTAACAACTGCCCTTCGACAGGCTCAGGGCGAACTGCTAATCCCTTAACATATTGATATTCCGTTCGTGCGGAGCCTGTCGAAGCACCTGTTTGCAGCAAGTCCCAAGTTGTTGCGAGTCCATCACTTATGGGAACCTTGCACAATTCGTCACACCGGTGAAAACCGGTGTTCAGTTTTATTTAGAACCTCTTGAAATTACTGGATACCGGCTTTCGCCGGTATGACGGAAAACATATTCGACACAATTTTTTCAGGGCTCCTTTATAATTTTTCACTCTCTTCCCTAACCCATTCCTCGACCTCAGCCGAAGACGGCATCCTGCCGGCGCATTTCACCATGTGGTTGATGATCAGGGCCGGGGTTTTTGTTACCCCGAACCGCCAGATTTCATCCAGATCGTGCACCGATTCCATGTCCGCGGCCAGGCCGAATTTCTGCAGGGCCTCAAAGAGCATGGCGCTGAGTGCATTGCAGGTCACGCAGCCGGAGCCCAGCACCCGGATGGTAAGGATTCCCGGGGCAGCGTCCTGTTTCCCCTGGCGGCGGCGGTATTCGGCGCGCAAGGCCTCGCGGTAGAGAGTCTCCGCAGTTGCGGGAACGTAATTTTTCCCGGCAATGGCAGCAAAAAGAAAATCCACCGCCGCCTCTTCTTTCATCTGCCCGGTAAGCGCCGTGTTCAGCGCCGGGTCAAGGCCGATCAGCCCGATATTGGCCGCGCCGATCCGGATGGTGCGGGGCGCTGGTCTGTCCTGGTTTTCCATGGGGTTCCTGTGTGGGGTACGGCGCCAAGCCAAGTTCGTCTAAAAAAGTTTCATCTGCCGTCCGCTTCCCTTTCCGCCGGTGGTCAAGAAATGATCCGTCTCCTTCAGCAGGGAGGCTGGTATTTCCCGGAGAAAGCGGGAGGGGCGGTGGGCGGCGGTCCGGTTGAATATGGTGCGGTTTGCGGCGTTGCTTACAATCAGGCGGTCCTTGGCCCGGGTCATGGCAACATAAAAAAGGCGGCGCTCTTCTTCCACGTCGCTGAGGCGGTTGGCAATGGTGCAGGGAAGGATCTCCTCTTCAATCCCGGCCAGAAAAACCACCGGGAATTCCAAGCCTTTGGCGCCATGCATGGTCATGAGGGCCACGGCTTCGGCCCGTTCATCGTATGCGGTGGCCTGGGCGTTTTGCCGGAGATGTTCGCAAAACCCCTGGAGATCGTTGCCAAAGGCGTTGGCAAGCTGGAGCAACCGCTTGACCTCCGGCCCGTGGGGATCAATGTTCAGGATGGGCATGGCCTCGGCCAGGGGGAAGGCAAGGCCATGCTCCGCGGCGCGGCGGAAATGCGCGAGGGTTTTTTCCATGTCCGCGATGCCTTTTGCCGCACCGGCAGGGAGGGGAAGGGCAAGCGCTGCGCTGAAAAAATCAGGGCAGCGCATGGGGAGATCGTGTTCCAGACGGGAGATGGTTGCCTCCCCGATACCGGGAAGGCTGGCCAGCAACAGGAGATGATCGTGCAAGCTCGCGTTTGCCGCACTGGCCAGGAGAAAATGACAGGCGCCCTTCAGGGCTGATTTCAGGTAGAAGGGGGTGGCGCCGACGAGCTGGAAGGGGATGCCTTTGCGGTGCAGGGCTTCGGCAATGGGTTCGGCCAGTTGGCTGAGCCGGTAGAGGATGGCGAAATCGGCAAAGCTCCGTGGCGGGGCCTGGTCACCGCGGTTGGCGGTGTGCCGGGAAAGGCTGCTGATGCCGCCCAGCCCTTCTTCGATGCGGCGCACGATAAACTCCGCCTCGGCCTGGGCGCTTGGCGCCTGATGCCATTCGATGGGCGTTGTGCTGCTGCGTTCGGCCACGAGCTGGGTGTCTCCGCTCTGTCGGTTGTGGCGGATGAGGGCGGCCGCGCCGTCGATGATGGCGGGGGCTGAGCGGTAGTTGCGGATCAAGGCCAGGGGGGTGACCCCCTCTTTGTCTCTGAATCGCTGGAACAAGGTGAGGTCGCTGCCGCGAAAGCCGTAAATGGCCTGGTTGGGGTCGCCGATGGCAAAAATCCGCGCCTGCGCGCCAAGCAGCAGGACCAACTGGTACTGGGAATGATTGAGATCCTGGAATTCGTCCACAAAAAGATGGGTCGCCCTGCCGAGGATGTGCTCGGCAAAGGCGGGATCGCGGCTGAGGCGCTCCACGCACCGGGGGACGATCAGGTCAAGGTCAATGGCCTTGTTGGGGGGAAGCGAGGCAAGATAGCGCGCAAGAAGTTCCGGCAGGGCTCCACCGGCTGGCAGCGTTCCCCGGTTGAGCTGGTCAACGTAGCCTGCCAGTTGTTTTTTGAGGATATGGTGTTCGGCTCGGGACACCTCCGGAAGAACCTTGCGCAGATAGAGGTCGCGCTCATCCTCGCCGATGACCAGGAGATCGGGGGTTTCCTTGCGCAACAGGGCCAGGCAATACCCATGGAATGTGCCCACGAAAATGGCCCGGGCTGTTTCGCCAAGCTCCCGGTTCAGGCGCTCTTGCATCTCGCGGGCTGCCCGGTTGGTGAAGGTAATGGCCACCATCTCTTCGGGACGTTCATGCCCGGCGGTCAGCAGATGTTCGATCCTGGCCACCAGGGTAAAGGTTTTGCCGGTGCCCGGCCCGGCAGCCACCAGGATATTCCTTGCCGTGCTGGTGATGGCGGCCAGTTGCTCCGGGTTGGGTTTTCTTGGGGTTTGGGGTGTGTCGGCGGGAGGAGAGGGGTTTCGCTCAAGGGGCAGCGGGGTGCGGGGTGGTTTTTTTGCGGGCTGGAGAGTCTTTTTGCCGGCAAACAGGCTGATCTGGCCGGCCAACTCCTCTCGCTCTCCTTCAGCAAAAACCCGGATCACCCCGAATTCGCCGTCGTAGCCAGGGGTGCGGATGACCCTGCCTGTGCGGATGCGGGCCACTGCCTCGCCCAGCACCGGGGACATCCGGTTGATCTCCTCCACCGGCGTGTCGAGCAGCAGGGCGAACTCCGACCCGAAGCGGTCGATGACCCTGGCGTACAGGGCCATCACCCCCTTGGTGGCCGGACCGGCGCCGAGGATCTCTCCCAGCACCTCGGGCAGCGGGATAAGGCTGTGCACCGCGGGCGAGCCTGGCGGGTAGTACGGCTCGGTCCGTTCGGCTAGCTCCATGACCCGGTGCAGCACCCCCACGGTCAGGGGCTTGGAGCAGACCGGGCAAATCGAGCCGATTTTCCGGGTTTCGGCCGGCTCAAGACAGACCCGGCAATCCCGGTGGCCGTCGCAATGGTATTTCCCCTCTTCCGGGTAGAATTCGATCGTCCCGGCAAAACCGCCGGTCAGGGGATTTTTCAGGGCCTCGCGCAGATCGGCAAAGCTGAAGCCGGTGTTGAAGATGTTGGCTTCCCGGCCCAATTTTCCGGGAGAATGGCAGTCGGAGTTGGAGATCAGGGCGAAGCGGTCCAGGGGGGGGATGAGCCGGTTCATGTCCGGGTCCGAGGAGAGGCCGGTTTCGAGAGCGAAGACATGGGGGCTGAGATCGCCGTAGCATTCCTCAATGGAGTCAAAGCCGGAGCGTGAGCCGAACAGGGAGAACCACGGGGTCCAGATATGGGCCGGGACCAAAAAACCCTCCGGAGCTTTTTCCAGCAGGATTTCGAGGAGATCGCGGGAGTCGAGGCCCAGGATGGGGCGGCCGTCGGACTCGATGTTGCCGATGCCGGCCAGGACGGAGTTGATCCGCTCCGCCGAGGCGAAATCCGGCACATAGAGCAGATTGTGGACCTTGCGCACCGCGCCGTGCCGCTTGTAGATGGAGCTGATCTCGGCGGTGAGCACGAAACGGCTGGGCAGGGCAATCGGGGTCGCCTGCGGCAAGGCTGGGGGGATCGCCTCGTCCTTGAGCTTATAAAAACCCGGTTCGGCAGGCTCAAGCTGCTCCTTGAGCTGGCTGAACCAGCCGGGATGGGTGAAATCGCCGGTGCCGAGGAGATGGATGCCCTTGACCTGAGCCCAGGCGGCAAGACCTTGCAGGTTTCCGGCCTTGCTGGTTGCCCGGGAGAAGGGGGAGTGGATGTGAAGGTCAGCGATATAGCGCATTTTTTTTGTTGCCGTTTGAAAAGTCTCTTCCAAAAAAAAATCGCGGACAGAGGCTGAAAAAAAAGAGGAGGTTGGCTCCGCTCGCTGTTTTTTCCCACTTTGAAAAAGGGGGGTCAGGGGGGATTTGAATGTGTTCTTGCCCGGTCTTTTACGATTTCATCTATCACTTCCAGCACTGTATCCATCTCCAATAAAATAAAACCTGCCTATTGTCAAAACGCAATACACGCAAGCCTAATCCGGTCAATGCTGCATCGCGTTCTTGGTCTTTGGTCTGATGCTTTTCTGCAAAATGCTGGCTACCGTCGAGTTCGATCACCAACTTCGCTACCGGGCAATAAAAATCCACAACGAAAGTGGACAATGGCTTTTGCCGATAAAACTGTACACCTTGTATCTGCTTGCGTCGAATGCGTTGCCATAGCACCTGTTCCGCATCAGTCATGTTGGTTCTGAGTGAGCGGGAATTTTCCTTGAGTTTTGGGCTGTAGCGTTCCATAAATCTCAAAATCCCCCTCAGTCCCCCTTTTTCAAAGGGGGAAGCCATCATCAAACGCCATTTTCTTTAAAAAAGAGAAAAACCGACGTGAGCAATGAATCTTACACAGATTCACTCTTCCTGTCCACGCCCTATTTCCCTACGGAAAAGGGTGGCCTTCCCTTGGGGAAATCGTTATATAATGGAGGCTCTTGTGAAATAATGCGTGTGGTTCGACAGGCTCACCACGAGCGGAAGAAGATTGATGATTTTTAAGATGACTACCGTTCGCCCTGAGCGTGTCGAAGGGTGGTTTTTAAAAAAAGGGAGACCGGAAAATGGTTGAACACATAATAGATGTGGTGATTATCGGCGCTGGCCCGGCAGGACTCCAGGCCGCCGTGCACGCAGCCCGGAAAAAGGCCTCGGTGCTTGTCCTGGGCCGGGCGGAAAACAGCAGTATTTACTCGGCCCATGTTGAAAACTATCTCTGTGTCGATGGCGTGACCGGGGGAGCGGAGTTGTTGCGGATCGGGATGGATCAGGCCACTCGCTTCGGCGCGGAGGTGTGGGCGGAGGATGTCCTGCATCTTGGCCAGGAAGGCGAGCTGTTTACAGTCGAGGTGGAAAGCGGGCGGCAGGTCATGGCCCGGACCCTGATCTTGGCCACCGGCACCTCGCGGAAAAAACTGAGGGTGCCGGGCGAGAAGGAATTGCTGGGGCGCGGGGTCAGTTACTGCGTGGATTGCGACGCCAATTTTTATCGCAACGCGAAGGTGGCGGTGGTGGGCAACGAATCCGCCGCGGTGGACGGAGCCCTGACCCTTACCAAATATGCCTCCGAGGTCCATCTGGTGTGCAAGGATCTGACGGTGACGAAAGAGCTGGGCGAAAAGTTGGCAGCCAGCTCCGTGGTGTTGCATAAGGGGGTCTGGGCCAAGGAAATTGCCGGGGAGAAGGCGGTGAACGGTCTTGTGCTGGACAGCGGCGAGACCCTTATCGTGGACGGCGTTTTTGTCGAACTCGGGGCCAAGGGCGCCATGGAGCTTGCCACCAGCATCGGCGTCCTGCTCGATACGGAAACTTTCTCTTATATCGAGACCAACAAGAAGCAGGAGACCAATATCCCCGGCATTTACGCGGCGGGCGACATCGCCGGGCCTCCCTGGCAAATGGCCAAGGCCGTGGGCGAGGGATGCGTGGCTGGCTGGGAGGCTGCCAATCATGCCAACCGGCTCAAGCGTGTTTCGGAAAGCGCGTAGCGTGCCGGATTCTTTGGGGATGGACTCCCCCGAGCAGTACATGGCAGTCGCCCTTACCGAGGCCCGGCTTGCGGCGGAGCGGGGCGAGGTGCCCATCGGCGCGGTGCTGGTGGGCAGCGGTGGAGAGATCATCGCCCGGGATGGCAACCGCACCATTGAGCTGTGCGATCCGGGAGCGCACGCGGAGATGCTCGTGCTTCGGCAGGCAGGCCGGTTGCGGGGCAATTACCGATTGCCTGACACAACCCTCTATGTTACTCTCGAACCTTGCGTGATGTGCGCCGGCGCCTTGGTGCACGCCAGGGTGAGTCGGTTGGTTTATGGGGCAGTCGACCCCAAGGCCGGCGGGGTTGTCTCTCTCTTTCTGGTCGGGCAGGATGCGCGGCTCAACCATCTGATGGCCGTGGAAGGCGGCCTGCTGGCGGCGGAGAGTAGTACTCTGCTGAAGGATTTTTTTCGTGAGAGAAGAACCGGCGCCGGTGAGGGGAAAAGGTAGGGGGCGTCTGCAGTCGCAATAGTCCGCGTGAAACGGAGAGGTGCCAGAGTGGCCGATCGGGAGCGACTCGAAATCGCTTGACCTGGGAGACCAGGTCCGTGGGTTCGAATCCCACCCTCTCCTCCAGTCTTGCCTGGGAAAAAAATCGGCAGTGCGTTTTGAAGTAAGGGGGAAAATGCGAAAATTCTTGCTGCACTCAATACAGGCCCGCCTTGTGGTTGGGGTCGGTCGTCAATAGTGGACACCAAATCATTACGCAGCTCGTTGTCGTTGGTAAAACCGGCGTTCAAAGGCGGCCGGGGAAAGATAACCAAGTCTTTTCTGCTTTCTTTGGCGATTATAGAAAATCTCAATGTACTCCTGAACATCCCGGATAGCTTCTTGCCGGGTTTGGTAGCGCCGGTGATAGATCAATTCAGTTTTCAGTGTGCCCCAGAAGCTCTCTATCGGGGCGTTGTCATAACAGTCGCCCTTGCGGCTCATGGAGGACTGCATCTTGAATTTTTTCAGCAAGTTACTGTATTCCCGTGAACAATACTGACTGCCGCGGTTCGAGTGATGAATAAGACCAGCCATAGGCCGCTTGGCTGCAACCGCTTGCAGCAGAGACTGACTCACCAGATTTTTGGTCATGCGACTGCTCATGGCATAACCGACGATCTCTTTCGTATGCAGATCCTTATGTCCGGCCAGGTAAAGCCAACCCTCATCGGTGGGGATGTAGTAGGTGATGTCGGTCGACCAGACCAGATTCGGGGCTGGGGCCGCAAAATCCTGAGCCAGCAGATTGCTGGCCACCGGCAAGGAGTGTTTCGAGTTGGTCGTGGCCTTAAATTTTCTTTTCTGGCGACAGCGAAGCCCAAGTTCCCGCCGCAAACGCTTGATCCGGCAAACTCCTACTTGTACCCCATGGTCCGCCAAATCTTCTTGCAAACGCTCCACGCCATAACTCTCCCTGGTCCGGCGGTGCGCGGCTGTGATCTCTACCGCCAACCGGACATCGTCCTGTTTCCGTCGAGACAGGGGCCGGATGCGCCAAGCATGATAACCGCTCAAGGAAACCGAGAAAATTCGGCTCAGCAGCGGCAGTGGATAGGTGAATCGCATTTCATCCATCAGCGCGTAGCGGGCAGCGATTCCTTGGCAAAGTACGCGGCGGCTTTTTTTAGGATATCGCGCTCCATCCTGACCATGAACAATTCTCGCTTGAGCTTGGCCAATTCCACCTCAACCTCTGTCAAGGGCCGCCGATTCTTGCCGATATTCCCAAGTTTGCCGGCCTTGGCCGCCCGCACCCAGGCTTCCAAGGTGCTTTTAGGCAAGGGAAGACGTTTGGCTGCTTCTCCTGCGGAAAGACCGTCCTCCAAGACCAACCGGGCGGCCTCTTTCCGAAACTCCTTCGTGTACCGGCCATACGGAATCTTTTCCATGTTGACACCTCCGCTCTGTAATATGAATGATCAGAATTTTGGTGTCCATTTTTTTCAACCTACCTCAACCGTATGACATACCAGTTCCGCAAACGGAATTTTTGGATTGTATTCGGAGTTGATCTGCTGCTGCTGGTCGCCGCGCATCTGTTGGCTTACATAATTCGTTTCGATGGCGTTGTGCCACAAACACAGCGGGCCAACATTTATGCTGTCCTAGGGTTTATTATTCCCGCCAAGTTGGTGCTGTTTCATTTTTTTGGCTTGTATCGAGGGATGTGGCGCTATACTTCTCTTGCGGACCTGCTGAACATCGCTAAGGCCTGCGTGGTTGCCGGATTTATTACTTTGGGCGGGATTCTGTTGTTCAACCGTTTTGAGGGATTTTCCCGGTCGGTTTTCCTACTTGATGCTCTGTTGACCTTCCTTTTCATCGCCGGGTTTCGGATCAGTCTCCGACTTTCTTGCCAGAGTGTTTTTTGTCTGCCTTTTTTGCGGGAAGATACCGGAAAACGCCAGCGCCGCAAGCGGCTGCTTATCATAGGGGCCGGGGATGCGGCCGAGAAGGTGACGCGGGAAATCAACGACAACAAAGGGTTGCCCTACATGGTGGCCGGGTTTCTCGATGATCATGCCGCCAAGATCGGCCAGCAGATTCATGGGATTCCGGTTCTTGGGCCCATTGCGGATCTTTCGGAGTATGTATTTAAAGTCAAGGCCCAGGAAGTGCTCATTGCCATTCCCTCGGCCAGCCGTGACCAGATGCAGCGGATTGTCGATCTGTGCCGGGGGTGTGAAATCCCGTTCAAGACTCTGCCCGGGTTGGGGGAATTGATCAGCGACAAGGTTTCCATTAAAACCATCCGCGATGTCTCGTACAAGGATCTGCTGGGGCGGCCGCCGGTGCGGCTTGAGCTGGAGCAGATCGGCGATGTTTTGGGGGGAAAGACGGTTCTGGTTACCGGGGCTGGCGGCTCCATCGGTTCGGAGCTCTGTCGCCAAATTGTCCGTTTCCATCCCTCCACCCTTGTTCTCATGGACGCCAGCGAACAGAATTTGTACCAGATCGAGATGGAGTTGCTCCATGAATATGGATTTAAGAACTATGTTGCGGTGCTCGGCAAGGTGCAGGACAAGGCCTTGCTGGAGTCGTTGTTCTCGCATTATCGGCCGGCTGTGGTTTTTCATGCTGCGGCCTACAAGCATGTGCCCATGGTCGAGCGCAATCCCTGGGAAGGAGTCTACAATAATATCTTTGCCTCCAAGCGGTTGATGGAGGTTTCGGTGCGGTCCGGGGTGGAACGCTTTATCGTGATCTCCACAGACAAGGCAGTGCGGCCCACCAATGTCATGGGCGCCACCAAGCGGATGACTGAGATTCTCATGCAGGGTTTTTGCGAAAAAGCCCGATTTGCTGGGGCAGGAACCCGGTTTATGGCGGTGCGTTTTGGTAACGTCCTCGGCTCCTCTGGTTCGGTCATCCCCCTGTTCCGGAGGCAAATCGAGCTTGGTGGGCCGGTAACGGTCACCCATCCGGATATGACCCGCTACTTCATGTCCATCGAGGAGGCGAGTCAGCTTATTCTCCAAGCCGCCACCATGGGCGAGGGCGGGGAGATTTTTATTCTGGAGATGGGAACGCCGGTGCGGATCGGCCAGATGGCCCGCGATTTGATCAAGCTCTGCGGCAAGGAGCCGGATACGGAAATCGAGATCCGGGTCACCGGGCTCCGGCCCGGTGAAAAGATGTACGAGGAGTTGATCACCGAGGGCGAGGGGATCGTGCCCACCGGCCATGAAAAGATCATGGTGTTGCGCGGGAACGGCGCTTCCCTTGAAGATTTGCAGGAATCGCTGGAAAATCTCAAACTGTTCGCGTCAAGCCATGATGCCGAGGGGATCAAGGCCGAGCTCGGCAAAGTGATTCCCGAGTATGCATTCCAGGCCGGTGAGTCTGTCCTGCCCAAGGGGTGAGCGGTGTTTTTCCCTGGATATCTCTTGGAAATAATTATAAAAAATTCTATATGAAGCGGTGGACTCTTTCTTGTGGCCATTTTGTCCTTTGCAAGAGGGAGCAGGTATTGTAAAGTGGTGCCCCATTGGCCAGCGTGCCTATTTGTTCTGAAAACGCTGGAGAGGTGACCGAGTGGCTTAAGGTGCACGCCTGGAACGCGTGTGTGCGGCAACGTACCGTGGGTTCGAATCCCACCTTCTCCGCCAGATATTTTACGGTTTGATAGCCGGGTCCTGCGCAACAGAGACTTGCGAACCCCGCCAGGTCCGGAAGGAAGCAACGGTAGTGAGTAACTCTGTGTGTCACAGGGGTGCCTGGCTATCATTTTTTTATACCTGCTCATCAGCACCGCATCTGCTTCGCAGTCTCGCAGTGCTCGCTTAGCTGTCATCGGCCTGCTCATGTGCACTAGCACACTTCGCAGTCCTCTTTCGCGCATTTGCGGCACTGATGAGCAGGTATGGTTTTGATATCTCTGGGGGGCGCGTTCTGGGTGTCCGGCCCTTCGCGACCCTCTTCCATATCCCCAGCAATGCCGGTGCCTGACACCTGAGGACTGAAAATGTCCTACCTTGTTCTCGCCAGAAAATGGCGTCCCCAGAATTTTGATGCGGTTGTCGGTCAGCAGGCCGTGGTGCGCACCTTGCGCAATGCGCTTACCCGGAACCGGGTGGCCCATGCCATGCTCTTTTCCGGGGTGCGCGGGGTCGGGAAAACCACCCTGGCGCGGCTCATGGCCAAGGCGCTCAACTGCCAACAGGGCGAGCCGGATGTGCCATGCGACCAGTGCGAGTCCTGTCTGGAGATCATGGCCGGCAACGCCATGGATCTGCATGAGATCGACGGCGCCTCCAACCGCGGCATCCAGGAGATCCGCGAACTCAAGGAAAACATCCGTTTTTTTCCTGCCAAGGGGCGCTACAAGATCATCATCATCGATGAAGTGCACATGCTCACCACCGAGGCCTTCAACGCCCTGTTGAAAACCCTGGAAGAGCCACCCGCCCACGTGTATTTCATGTTCGCCACCACCGAGCTGCACAAGATCCCGATCACCATTCTTTCGCGTTGCCAGCGGTATGAGCTCAAGCGTGTTCCTTTTGTCGAGCTGGTTGCTTTCTTTGCCAGGATCGCCGCAGCGGAAAAAGTCGCGATTTCCCAACGCGGTCTGGAGATGATCGGGCGGGAAGCGGACGGCAGTGTGCGGGACGGCTTAAGTCTTCTTGATCAGCTTTTTTCCTTTGGCGGGGCGGAGATCAGCGATGGAGATGTGGCCGAGGTTCTGGGGCTGGTCGACCGCCGGATTTATGAAAATCTGGCTCGAACGCTCTTGGCCGGGGACCTGGCCGGGTGCCTTGAGATATTTGAGCAGGGCCAAGCCGCGGGCATGGACCTCAAGCGTTTTGCCAACGAGCTGTTGGGGTTTTTCCGATCTTTGCTGATTACCAAGGTCAAGGCCAGTCCCGAGGAACTGCTGGATATTTCCGATCAGGAATTGGCGGCCATCAAGGATATTGCCGCGGGCGCCAGCCAGGAAACGCTCTATCAGTATTTTTCTTTGCTGCTGAAGGGGAGCGAGGAGATGCAGTACTCTTCCCGTCCGCGTCTTGCCTTGGAAATGGCGTTTGTCCGGGCCACCCAGGCTGGGCAGATCGTGCCGACGGCTACTCTGTTGGGTCGTCTTGACGGGCTGCTGGCCGGAGTAGCACCTTTGGCGCAGGGGGGCGGGAAGGCTGGATTTCCGGCGGTTTTCACCGCTGAGCCTGAGCCAAATGCGCTCAGGGCGATATCCCGGGAGCCGCTATCCGCTCCCTCTTCCGGGCCGTTTCCGGCACAAAAAAAAAATGAAATACAAAGTGCGTCGGCGCCTCTTCCGGAACATACCCGTGCATTGCCTTCTGTCGCGATGGCGTCCCCTTCCGGGCGGGAGGTAAAACGGGATTGGGAGGCGTTTATTGAGTATGTCAAGGCGCGGAAGCGCTGGATGGCGCCGGTGCTGCAACTCTGTGCCATGGCCCGTGATGAGGGGAGCGAGCTGGTCCTGAAATTTGATGACCCTTCCGACTGCAAGCTGCTGCAGGAGCATGACAATCTGAAACTTTTGCAGTCCTTTGCCCTGGATTTTTTTCAGCATGATTTTCGGGTCGTTATCAGGGTGCGTGGCGCTCAGTCTGTCGAGGATTGCGGTGGTGATGAGGCCGAGAGTCTGCTTGCCGATAGGCGGGTTCTGGCCAATGATCCCATGGTGCAGATGACAGCCGAGATTTTTGGCGGGCAGGTCGGAAGTATCCGAACCGGGTCCAAGTAAAACGTTGGTTGAGTCGTAACAACTCAAAAAAAACAGCGAGTTCCGTCATTCCGGCGAAGGCCGGAATCCAGTATTGAGATCAGCTGTAAAGAGGCTGGACCCCGGCCTCCGCCGGGGTGACGAATTTTGCGAGTCCTGTGAAAGGTACAGGGATAGCGGGCGGAGGCGGAAAATGCTTCCTGTGTTTGTGTTCACAGTGCTTGGAAAGTCAATGTCGGAGATATGCGGATGGATATGAAACAGATGGTGAAGCAGGCGCAGCAGTTTCAGCAGCGGCTGACGGAGATGCAGGGGGAATTGGCGGGCAGGCAGGTCAGCGCCTCGGTGGGTGGAGGGATGGTGAGCGCCACGGTGAACGGCAGGCACGAGCTCGTCAGTCTGACCATTGACAAGGAAGTGGTAGACCCTTCGGACCCGCAGATGCTCCAGGATCTTGTGGTCTCGGCGGTGAATGAGGCCATGCGCAAGGCCCAGGCCATGATTGAGGCCGAAATGGCCAAGATCACCGGCGGCATCAAGATTCCGGGGATGTTTTAAATGATAGGCGCAAGGTTAAAGGTGCAAGGTGAAGAAATGAAGCCTGAAAAATTGTGTTTGTCCGTTCCTTTCACCTTTCACCTTTCATCTCGGACCTTTTGGATATGAACGTCGTTCCTCCGGCCCTGAGCCGCCTTATTGCCGACCTGAACCGGTTGCCCGGAATCGGCATGAAAACCGCGACCCGGCTCGCGCTCCATATTCTCCGGCGGCCCGCCAGCGAGGCCCAGAGCCTGGCCAGGGATTTGGGGGAGCTGCACCGGAGCATCAGATTGTGCAGCGGCTGTTTCGCCTTTGCGGAAACCGATCCCTGCGGCATCTGTAAGGATTCCGAGCGTGATGGCGGGTTGGTCTGCGTGGTGGAGGAGTCCGCCGATCTCATGGCCATCGAGAAGACCGGCGCCTTCAAGGGCAAGTATCATATCCTCCACGGGGTTCTTTCTCCCATGGATGGAATCGGGCCCGAGGAAATCAAGGCGGATGCCTTGCTGGAACGCATCCGCAATCAGCAGGTGCGGGAGGTGTTGATCGCTACCAGCTCAACCGTGCCCGGGGAGGCGACGGCCGCCTATCTCAGCAAGCGGTTGCAGGAGGAGGCTGCGGTCAAGGTGACCAGGTTGGCCTGCGGGATTCCCATGGGCATGGACATCAAGTATGCCGATGAGATCACGCTCAGCCGGGCCATTGAATCCCGGAAGGATACCTGTTCCTGACCATGGAAGCTCTCCTTGGGCAGGGATTTTCCCGCTTTTTTTCCCTGGGTGGCGGCAGAAAAAAGAAACCGTTGCCGCTGTGAACGGCGGGGGTCTTCCGTAACGGCGCCTGAACTATTTGTCCTTGACACTCGGGTGAAATGTTGGTATTTGGTTGCCGGTTGGAAGGTTTGTCTCAAAAGAAGAATGGGCTGTCGCCATGGGCGGCGTGCTCCTTGTTTTTTTCAGGCGCGTAGCTCAGTTGGTTAGAGCGCTTGCCCGACACGCAAGAGGTCGGCGGTTCGAATCCGCCCGCGCCTACCAGAAAACATCCACGATATCGTGACGTCGCAAGGCTTGGCAGAGAGCATTTTTTGCCAGACCTTATTGTGCAGGCAGATTGACCAGGTCAATGTGCTTGTTTTTGTTTGTGCATTTGCGGAAAGGCTGATCCAACAACTATGACGGAAATATCCCTCACCCTTCCTTCCGGGGAGCAGAAAACGATCCCTGCGGGGAGCACGGTGGCCGAGGCCCTGAAAGAGCTGGTTTCCAACAAGGAGCGCAAGCAGACCATTGCCGCCCGGTTGGGTGACAGGCTGGTGGATCTTTCCGCGCCCATCGATGCCGATGCCGCCTTTGCGCCCATAACCGTTGACAGCCCCGAGGCCCTGGAGATTCTGCGCCACAGCGCGGCCCATGTCATGGCCGAAGCCGTCCTGGCCCTGTTCGGCACGGATGTTCAGGTTGCCATTGGGCCGGCCACCGCCGATGGATTTTACTATGATTTTGACCGGACGGAGCCGTTCACCCCGGACGATCTTGCGCGGATCGAGGAAAAAATGCAGGAGCTTGTCGCTCTTGCCGCTCCCTTTAGCCGGGAGACAATGTCTTCCTCTCAGGCGATTGCTCTTTTTGAAAAAAGCGGTCAGCCCTACAAGGTTGAACTGCTGAAAGATCTTGGCGCCGAGACGGTCTCGCTGTACCGGCAGGGAGATTTTGTTGATCTCTGCCGTGGGCCGCATCTGCCGCATGCCGGCTGGCTCAAGGCCGTCAAGGTGATCAAGCTGGCCGGCGCCTATTGGCGTGGCGATGAAAAAAACCAGATGCTCCAGCGCATTTACGGCACGGCATTTTTCGACCCCAAGGATCTGAAAGCCTATCTTTTTCAGGTTGAAGAGGCGAAAAAGCGCGATCACCGGAAGCTCGGCAAGGAACTGGAGTTGTTTGCCGTCTCCGATCAGGTGGGCCCGGGTCTGATCCTCTGGCAGCCCAAGGGGGCATTGCTCCGGAAGATCATCGAGGACCACTGGCGCGAAGAACATTACAAAAACGGCTACGAGTTGCTGTTCACCCCGCACATTGCCCGGCGCGACATGTGGAAAACCAGCGGCCATCTCGATTTTTACGGGGAGAATATGTTTTCCCCCATGGAGATCGAAGAGGTGAGCTATCAGCTCAAGCCGATGAATTGCCCGTTTCATATCGGCATCTATAATACGCGCAAGCGCAGCTACCGGGAATTTCCCCTGCGCTGGTGCGAGCTGGGCACAGTGTACCGTTTTGAAAAAACCGGCGCTTTGCATGGGTTGATGCGGGTGCGCGGCTTTACACAGGACGATGCCCATATTTTCTGCCGTCCCGATCATCTGGAAGAGGAGATTTTTAATATCCTTGACCTGAACCTGCACATCCTCAAGACCTTCGGGTTTGAACGCTATGAGGTGTATCTCTCCACCAGGCCGGAAAAATCCGTGGGCAGCGACGAGCACTGGGACCAGGCCACAGGTGCCCTGAAGCTGGCCCTGGAGAAAAAAGGTTTGGCGTATGCGATCGACCCCGGCGAAGGGGTGTTTTACGGCCCGAAGATTGATATCAAGATCAAGGATGTTCTGGGACGGAGCTGGCAATGCTCCACCATCCAGGTGGATTTCAATCTGCCCGAACGTTTTGAGATGAGCTATACCGGGGAAGACGGAAAGGAGCATCAGCCGATCATGATCCACCGGGCGCTCATGGGCTCCCTGGAGCGTTTCATCGGGGTGCTCATCGAGCATTATGCCGGCGCTTTTCCAGTGTGGCTTGCCCCGGCTCAGGCCAGGATCATGAATATCACCGACGCGCAGGGCGATTACGCGGAAGAGGTCTATGCCGAATTGCGCCGGGCTGGGGTGCGGGTTGAAAAGGATCTCCGCAACGAAAAGCTTAATTACAAAATTCGCGAAGCCCAGATGCAGAAGATCCCCTACATGCTGATCATCGGCGACAAGGAAGTGGAAGCGCGTCAGATCACGGTGCGGTTGCGCAACGGCGACAATCTGCCGGCCATGTCGATCCCTGAGTTTGCGGCCTTGATTGCCGCGGAAAATGAGGCAGGTCGAACTGGCGCTTGCAATAGCTAGGTGATTCAGAGTATTATGATATATTTCAGCGTGCGGATGCGTTGCGTCATGTGCGGTGTTTTAAGAATCATGTGTGCGGAGGTATGAGTATCAAAGGGAAAAAAGTTGGCGACCGACCAGAGCGGGAAGTGCGGGCCAGGATCAACCACGAGATTGATTGCAAGGAAGTCCGCCTCATAGATGAGGAAGGGCAGCAGGTAGGGGTTGTGCCTGTTCGCGAAGCGCTGGCAAAGGCCGAAGCGGCAGGGCTTGATCTTGTGGAACTCTCGGCTGCGGCCGATCCGCCGGTTTGCCGGATCATGGATTTTGGCAAATTCCGTTACGAGCAGTCCAAGAAGCAACAGGAAGCCAAGAAGAAACAGACGGTTATCGAGGTCAAGGAGATCAAGCTGAGGCCCAAGACCGAGAAGCATGATCTTGAATTCAAGATCAAGAATATCAAGAAGTTTTTGCAGCAGAAGAACAAGGTGAAGATCACCCTGCGTTTCCGCGGCCGCGAGATCGTTTATGCCGACACCCTCGGCATGGAGGTCTTGAACAAGGTGGTCGAAGAATTGAAGGAAGACGCGGTTATTCTGCAGTCCCCCAAGATGGAAGGGCGGCAGATGGCCATGTTTGTAGGGCCGAAATAACGTAACCGTCCAGCAGCGCCGCATCTGCGTTGTTATCAGCCTGCTCATGTGCTCTAGCACACGTCGCGGGCTTCTGCCTAGCAGCTACGGTCCTGCTGAACGGTTACAATTGGGATGTTTAAGCCTGATTTTGGATTTTAGCTGAGTCTGGGTAGTTACAAAGGGAGAACACCATGCCGAAGATGAAAACAAACAGAGGGGCTGCCAAGCGGTTCAAATGCACTGGCACCGGCAAGATTGTCCGCCGCAAGGCTTTTACCAGCCATATCCTCACCAAGAAGAGCACCAAGCGGAAAAGAAATCTGCGCCAAGCCGGGATTGTTGACGACACCAATCTCAAGGGGATCAAGCGTCTGTTGCCCTACATGTGAAAACCGGCAGGATTGATAGTCCGCCTCAAGACGATTACCAGTGTAAATACTGTCGGCGCCAAGAAAGCGTCGGAGAATGTCAATAAGGAGAAGTACGATGCCTCGCGTAACACGTGGATTTAAAGCGCGCCGGAGAAGAAAAAAGGTTTTGAATTTGGCCAGTGGCTTTATCGGCGGGCGGAACCGTCTGTACCGGACGGCAACGGAAGCCGTGGATCGGGCCTTGGTCTATGCCTACCGCGATCGCCGTCAGAAAAAGCGCGATTTCCGGAAATTGTGGATTGTGCGTATCGGTGCGGCTTGCCATGAAAACGGCACGACCTACAGCCGGATGATGGGCAGCTTGAAGAAAGTGAATGTTGAGTTGGACCGCAAGGTTCTCGCCAATCTGGCAGTTCTTGATCCGGGGGCTTTTTCCCAGGTTGCCAAACTGGCTGGCGTTAGCAACTGATTGTTGCCGTGCCCTCTGCCATGCCCAGCATGCACGAAGAACTCCTTCGCCTGAAAGCCGCTGCCGGTGAAGAGCTCGCCGCAATCTCCACGATCGGCGAGCTCGAACCGTTTAGGGTCAAATACCTGGGCCGGAAGGGGGAGTTTACCCTTGTTATGCGCCAATTGGGGCAGGCTCCTCCCGAGGAGCGCCCAAGGCTCGGGCAACTGGCAAACGAGATCAAGCAGGAGCTGGAAACTGCATATGCTTCGCGGGAAGCTCTTCTTGCCGATGCTGGCGCCGCCTCGGCCCAAACCACCCTTGACCTGACTCTGCCCGGACGGGCGCTGCCTTTTGGCAAGCTGCATCCGGTGACCCAGGTCATGGACGCGGTGTGCTCCATTTTCGAGGGATTGGGCTTTGCGGTGGCCGAAGGGCCGGATGTCGAGGTTGATTTTTATAATTTCGAAGCCTTGAACATCCCGCCGCATCACCCGGCCCGGGCCATGCACGATACCTTCTATATCAGCGACAGCCTGCTGCTCAGAACCCACACCTCGCCCATGCAGGCCAGAATCATGGAGAAGGAACAACCGCCCCTGCGAATGATTGCGCCGGGCAAGGTGTACCGCTGTGATTCGGACATTACCCATACGCCCATGTTCCATCAGGTGGAAGGGTTTCTTGTTGACCGTCATATCTCTTTTGCCGATCTCAAGGGTGTGCTTTCGGTGTTCATCACCAGGATGTTCGCGGAAAACACCCCCATCCGTTTTCGTCCCAGCTTTTTTCCCTTTACCGAGCCCAGCGCCGAGGTTGATATCGGCTGCGTGATCTGTGGCGGCAAGGGGTGCCGGGTGTGCAAGCATACAGGCTGGCTCGAGATCCTGGGCGCCGGCATGATTGATCCGGAGGTTTTTAAAAAGGTTGGCTACGATCCGGAAGAGTACAGCGGCTTTGCTTTTGGCCTTGGGATCGAAAGGATTGCCATGTTGAAGTACGGTATCACCGATATCCGGCTGTTCTACGAAAACGACCTGCGTTTTCTTTCCCAGTTTTAAGCCTGTTTTCGGGCGACGACCATAAGATACTATCCATGAAGTTTACGCTCAATTGGTTGCGCGAATACATTGACACCGACCTGGAGCCGGCACGGATTGCCGACCACCTCACCATGCTTGGCCTTGAGGTGGATGCCTGCGTGCCCTGTTATCCGGAGCTGAACGGGGTTGTGGTCGCGAGGATCGAAGCGGTTTTTCCCCATCCCGGCGCCGACAAGCTGGTGCTCTGTGACGTGAATTCGGGGCAGGGGCTGACCCGGGTGGTGTGCGGCGCTCCCAACGCGCGCGCCGGGCTGGTTACACCTCTTGCTTTGCCCGGTGCGGTCTTGCCTGGGGGCTTCACCATTAAACCGGCCAAGATTCGCGGGGAGGAATCCTGCGGCATGCTTTGTTCCGCCAAGGAGCTTGGGATTGCCGAGGATCAGGCCGGGATTATGGAATTGGCCGCGGATCTTCAGCCGGGAGTGGCGTTGAGTCAGGCCTTGGGTCTGGTTGACACCATGATTGAGGTCGATCTCACCCCCAACAGGCCCGATTGCGCCAGTGTCCTGGGAATTGCCCGGGAGGTGGGCGGGGTGATCGGCAAGCGGATCAAGCCGCCGGTTGCGGCAACTCCCGCACTGTCCGGCGAGAATCTGCCCTTCAGCGTGGAGGTGGAATCCGTGGCCGATTGTCCGCGGTATGCCGCCCGACTCCTCAGGAAGGTGAAAGTCGGGCCTTCGCCCTGGTGGCTGCAGCAGCGGTTGCTGGCCGTGGGCATGCGTCCGATCAGCAATATCGTCGACATCACCAATTTCGTCATGCTGGAATATGGACAGCCCCTGCATGCTTTTGATTTTAACAAGCTTGCCGGGGGAAAGATCGTGGTTCGGCCTGCGAGGGTTGGCGAGAGGCTTGTTACCCTGGACGGAAACGAGCACCAGCTTGAACCCGGGATGCTGATGATCTGCGATGCCAAACGGCCGGTGGCCCTGGCCGGGATCATGGGCGGAGCCAATTCCGAGGTTGATGCAGAGACCACGGATATTCTGTTGGAAAGCGCCTGTTTTTCCGCCATTGGCATCCGCCGCACCGCCGGAAAGCTCAATGTGAGCACCGAGGCCTCCTACCGTTTCGAGCGGGGCGTTGACCCGCAGGGTGTCCCCCGCGCCATGGAGCGGGCGGTGCAGCTTATCGCCGCCCTGAGCGGCGGGGAAATTGTCCAGGGCGGCGTGGATTGCCGCGACGGGGTCGTCGCCCCGGCTCCCATCATCTTGCGCGGGAAGCGGACGCGTGCCCTCCTGGGCATGGATCTCACCCTGGACCGGATCGGCGCTGCCCTTGCCGGTATTGAAATTGACGTGGAAAAACTCGATGACGACACCCTGCGGGTGACGCCCCCGAGTTTTCGGGTTGATCTTGAGCGGGAGGTTGACCTCATTGAAGAGGTTGCCCGGATTGTCGGCTATAACCTGTTGCCGACCACCTTGCCCATGGTGCCCATGAATTTTTCCGAGCAGGACCCCCTCCGGGAACTGCGGAAAAAAGTGGTGCAGACCTTGACCGCCCTCGGGTTTTACGAAGCCATCAATTACAGCTTCGTGGCTCCGCAGCATTGCGATTTGCTGGGGCTGGCCGCGGACGACGCGAGAAGGCAGTCCGTGCATCTGCTGAATCCTCTGGCGGAAGACCAGAGTGTGTTGCGGACCACGCTGTTGCCTGGTCTTCTTGAAAATTTGCGGCGCAATGTAAACCACCAGAATCACGATGTCCGGCTCTTTGAAATTGGCAAGGTTTTTCACCCCCTTGCAAGCGGTGGTCAGCCCCAGGAGCCTTTCCGGCTGGCCGCGGTTGTCTCCGGACGGCGGAATCCTGGCGCGTCTGTACTCCACGCCGGAGAAACCCCTGTGGATATCTTTGATATCAAAGGGGTTGTGGCGCAGGTCATCGAAAGTCTGCGTTTGGGTGGGACGATCACCTGCGAGGCCGGTGTCGCCGGGCAGGAGCTTCCCTTTGCCGAACCGGGCAGTGTTCTGGCTGTCAGAGGCGGGGAGCACATCCTCGGCTGGTGCGGAGCTTTCAGCCAGAAAACCCTGAAGGGGTTCGGCGTCAAGCAACAGGCCTTTTTTGTTGACCTTGATCTTGCCGCGTTTGGCGGTTTTTCGCCGCAGGCAAAGACCTTTGCGCCGTTGCCCAAATTTCCCTTTGTGAAATGGGACATGGCCCTCATTGTGCCGGAGGGGGTTGCTGCGGGGGAAATGCTGGCCGCCATTCATGGTTGCGGCGAGAAGCGCATCGAAAAGGTCGAGATTTTTGATGTGTTTCAGGGTAAAAATATTGAGGCTGGCAAAAAGAGTGTTGCTATTTCGATTACTTATCGCGCAGTTGACCGAACCCTGGACGACGAAACAGTTGGCAAGATTCACCAAAAAATTATCGAGATGATGATTTCCCGTTTTAACGGGCAGTTACGTGAGGCATAATAGATGAAACGATCCAACCTTACCAGAAAAGAACTGGCGCAAACCATCAACGAGAAGATGGGGTTTTCGCAGCGGAGCGCCGGCGAGATGGTTGATGCTGTTTTTGATGCGCTCAAGAAAACCCTGCTGCAGGGCGAGGCAATCAAGATTGTGCAGTTCGGCACCTTCACTGTGCGGAAGAAATCCTCGCGGGTGGGGCGTAATCCCCGGACCGGTGAAACCATGGAGATATCCAAGCGGCACATGGTATCTTTCAGGCCCAGCAAAGTGGTTCGGGAGAATCTGAACAAGGAATAAAGGAACAGAGTGACCAAACCATCTTGCGGGACTTTTGATGATGGTCAAAGGGGCGCCCAGGTTCTTCCAGGGATTCCTGACAAGCGTTATTTTAAGATTGGTGAGGTGTGTGCGATAACCGGGGTGAAGCAGCATGTCCTCCGGTACTGGGAATCGGAATTCAGGATTCTCCAGCCGCAACGGGCCCAGTCCAAGCAGCGGCTCTATCGCCGGGTGGATGTTGAAACGGTCCTGGCGATCAAAAGGCTTCTTAAGGATGAGGGCTTTACCATTACCGGCGCAAAAAAAGCCCTGGCGCGGGATGGAAACGGGCAGGAAAGCGACAGCGGTGCCCGCGAAGTGGTGAAGGAGTTGCCGGCGAAACCGGCGGATATTTTCATGCAGGTCAAGGCGGAGTTATTGGCCTTGCAGAAAATTCTTGAGGAATAAGGTCGTTGGGGTGAGTCCAGCTTGACAGGTGCTTCCGGTCGTGCTAAATAGGGGGCCAACCTGTTCGATGGGTGTACATATTTTGTCGGGATGTAGCGCAGTCTGGTAGCGCACTTGAATGGGGTTCAAGGGGCCGGAGGTTCGAATCCTCTCATCCCGACCAGCAATAGTACAGAGGTTAGCCGTTTTCGGCTAACCTCTTTTTTTGGTGCGCCAGGCATGGCGCGAAGCGCCGTGACTGGCGCTGTCTGTCCCGCTGTGGTGGCGGGGTGGACGACTTGGGGGTGTAAGTCCCCTACGGACCCTGATGGTGGGAACCGTTAGCCGAACAGCAAGGGTGTCCGTCGCGAGGCGGAATCTGAAGGAAGCTGTAAGCAAAGTCCTGGCCCGACTAACAGGAACCGCATACGAGGCAGCCACAACTGGGCGAGAGGGCCAAAAGACTCGAAGCCCGATACCATCCGGAAGTTGTGGAAGTAAATGTGGCGGGTGTATGGGATGAAGGTCTTGCGCATTACCCTGGGAGGTCTGCCAACCTGCCTTTGAGCTACCGGCATCGAAAGGTGCCGGGATGGGGCGGCAGAAGTCAGCAGAAGCCATAGTAGTCGCCCTGACTAGGCGACGAAGGGCCGAACCTGTCAGAGCATCCAAGGTGCGCTTTCTGATTGTTTTGGGCAGATGCCTCGCAAGAGGGCCTTGAAACCCATAGAGTAACGGACGGAATCCGTGAGGCAGGGTTGGGTGCTTATAGGACATCAGGGAAGGAAACCAAGAACGGAACACACTGACAGGAACCGCCGTATACGGAACCGTACGTACGGTGGTGTGGGTGGAAGTCCCACCGTAAGTTGATCACAGCGAACGAAGCGAAGCGCAACT
>CAZPOR010000017.1:0-45901 GCA_964588325.1 uncultured Desulfurivibrio sp. | reverse complement strand
GCCAGCATGGTATTTCTTTGGTTCGTTTCTTTGGGCACGCAAAGAAATGAACATACTCACTTCTTGCCCCATCCCCAAATTTCAACTATGTTGCCCAAGCAAGCATACACCATCGCCCCAAAGCCGCAAATGGCGATGCCCCATTACCATCGCAGACAGGTAAAAAAATGAAACTCTTTGTTACGCCCCAGGGCGACCGCTGGCTCTGCTCCGAATGTGAAGAGGATCTGGCCGAGACCATCACCGCACAGGGCTGGCGCATAGCCTTTACAAAAATCGACCCCATGCTCCGCTGCTCCGAATGCAAACACGGCGACATCGAAATCTTTGATTGATCCCGCTCTCCTTGAAAAAATTCAAGAAGATATATATCGAGATCACCAACCGCTGCAACCTTGCCTGCAGCTTCTGCCACCAAAGCGACCGGGCCAAGGCCTTCATGCGCATGGAGGATTTCCGCGCCATCCTTGAGTCCATCAATGGGTACACCGATCATCTTGCCCTGCATGTGCTGGGCGAGCCCCTGCTGCACCCGGAACTCGGTGAAATCCTCGCCCTCTGCCAGGCGCACGGCCTCAAGGTCAACCTGACCACCAACGGCACCTTGCTTTCCCAGCGCCAAAAACTTTTGCTGACCGGCCCGGCCCTGCGCCAGGTCAACATCTCCCTGCACGGTCTTGCCGAACTGCCCCATGGCCCGGAGCAGGAGGCCGCCCTGGCCGGGGTCTTTGCCTTTATCCGGGAGGCCATGCGTACCCCGCTCTTCATCAGCCTGCGGCTCTGGAATCTTTCCGTGGCAGAAACAAGCCACAGCAATCAGGACATCCTCGACCGGATCGCGAATTTTTTCGGACTGTCCGAGCCGCTTGCCGCCAAGCTCACCCCAGGCCACGGCATCACCCTGGCCCCCAAGGTTTTCCTGAGCCAGAACCCCCGCTTCACCTGGCCCCATGGACCGGCCCCGGACCTGGGCGGCAAAGGAACCTGCCGGGGGCTCAAGGATCATATCGCCATCCTGGTGGACGGCACCGTGGTTCCCTGCTGCCTCGATGGTGAGGCGGACATCCCCTTGGGCAACATCCACGCGCAATCCCTTGCCGAAATCTGCGCCAGCCCCCGCGCCGAGGCCATGCGCACCGGCTTTTCCCAGCGCCGCCTTACAGAATCCCTCTGCCGCCGCTGCACCTTCCGGCACGCATTCTAACATCTGATCGCATAAGCCAGCCAATGCATCATAGGACCGTCACCCCGGCGAAAGCCGGGGTCCAGAAACCCGCGCGCACTGGATTCCCGGCTTTCGCCGGAATGACGGGATCGCCTCAAAAAAATACCATATATGTGTATACACCTCAGCATTCTAACTCTTTCCCGCCAACTGGCCGCAAGCCGCGGAGATATCCGCGCCCCGGCTCTGCCGGATAAAGGTGTTGAAGCCCGCGTCGCGCAACACCTTCTGAAAGGCCAGGGTCCGCGCCCCGTCCGGGCAGGCGAATTCCGCATCCCCGGAGCCGTTGTAGGGCAGCAGATTGATCCGGCTGGGGATGCCGTGCAGCTTTTCCGCCAGCAGGTGCGCATCGGCCAGCGAATCGTTGATCCCCTTGAGCATGATGTACTCGAACAAAATCACCTTCTTTTTGCCCAGCGGATATCTGCGGCAGGCCGCGAGCAGCGCTTCCAGCCCATAGGTTCTGTTCACCGGCATCAGGCTGCTGCGGACCGCGTCATCGGCGCTGTGCAGCGACACGGCCAGATTGACCCGGATGTCCCGGCCCAGATCATCCATGCGCGGCACGATACCGCAGGTGGAAACCGTTATCCGCCTTTCTGAAAAGCCGAGGCCGTGGTCGTCCATGAGAATCGTCAGCGCGGTCAGGAGATTGTCGTAATTGGCCAGGGGCTCGCCCATGCCCATGAAGACCAAGTTGTTGAGCAGCTCCCGCGGGGTGGCCCGTTCGATCCCGCTGACGACCATATGGGTCATCACCGCCAGCACCTGGCCCACGATCTCGGCGGAGCGCAGGTTGCGGACAAAGCCCAACCCCCCGGTGAGGCAGAAGCGGCAGCCCATGGCGCAGCCCGCCTGGGAGGAAACGCACAGAGTATGGCGGCCGTCCTCGGGAATGAGCACGCTCTCGATCATGGCACCGTCTTCGAGCCGGAAGGCGAACTTTTCGGTGGTGTCCGCCGATTTTTCCACGGCAACCGGGGAAAGGCTGCTCATGGCGGCATGCTCGGCCAGCAACGCCGTCACCTCCCGGCTGATCCCGAGTTGGGAAAAATCAAGAACCCCGGGCCGGTGCAGCCGGGCAAAAATCTGCGTGGCCCGGCTGCCGGGCAGCCCCAGCCCCGCGACAAACCCGGCCAGCCGATCCAGGCTGAGATCGCGCAGATCGGTTGTCCCGCCCTGCGGCAAACCGGCATCCAGCCTGTGCGCACTCTGTTCTTTCTGCTCCATATCCATGCACCCTCTGTACCATATTTCCCTTCCTGTTTCAAAAAATGCTGCCCGCGCAAAAAATGGCGCAGCGCGCCGCCGGCCCCCCCTCGAAAACCCTTGACGCAGCCGGGCAAATAAATCAAATATACATTTAACTTATCGTAAAGGACCTATCCCGTGCGAAAACAACGAAGCGACGGCCAGGAAACCCGCCAGAATCTGCTGGCGGCAGCGGGTAAAATCTTTGCCGCCAAAGGCTTCCGGGAGACGACCATCGCCGAGATCTGCAAGCAGGCAGAAGCCAACACCGCCGCGGTCAGCTACCATTTCGGCAGCAAGGAAGCCTTGTATGTGGAAAGCTGGCGCTATGCCTTCACCCGCTCCTTAAGCATCTACCCCCCGGACGGCGGCATCCCGGCCGAGGCCCCGGCGGAAAAACGTCTGCACGGGCGAATCCGTGCGATCATGCGGCGGATCCGCGACCCGCAAAGCCATGATTTCGATATCTTCCACAAGGAGATGGCAAACCCCACCGGTCTCCTGGCCATGGCCATGCAAGAATCGATGGAGCAGATATTCAACGGGCTCACCCTCCTGGTCTGCGAATTGGTGGGCAAAAAATCCGATTCCCAGGAAGTGCAGCTCTGCGCCATGTCCATCCGGGCCCAGTGTTTCGGCCCCTTGCTCCACGCCCGGTGCCGCAAGGGCGTGCAGGGTCTGCCCGCCACCGGCCTCGAACCCCTGCTCGAAAATGTGGAGCAACTGGCGGACCATGTCACCCGTTTCAGCCTGGCCGGAATCCAGGCGCTCCGCCACCACCATCCGCAACAATCCCACACTGAGGTTGGCCCATGAAATACCCCGGCAAAAAAGCCCTCATCGCCCTCATCGCCGTGCTGCTTCTCGGCAGCCTGGCAACCTGGCTGCTTACCCGGAGCCAGGGAAATAGCCTTGCCTACCGGACCGCCGAACTCACGCGCGGGGATCTGGTGGTTACCATCAACGCCACCGGCACCGTGGAACCGGAAGAGGTCATCGACGTCGGCGCCCAGGTAGCCGGACGAATCGTCTCCTTTGGCAAGGACGCCAAGGACAAAATCGTGGATTACGGCTCGCTGGTTGAGGCGGGCACGGTGCTGGCCCGGATCGATGACTCGCTTTACGGAGCCGACGTGGCCCAGGCCGAGGCCCAGCTTCTCTCGAACACGGCCGGACTGCAAAAGGCCACGGCGGATCTTTTCAGAACCGAACAGGAGTGGAAGCGGGCCCAGCAACTCGGCCCTTCCCAAGCCTTGTCGCAATCGAGTTACGAGGGGTACGAATCCGCGCACAAAACCGCGCTGGCCCAGGTGGCGGTTAGCGAGGCCTCAATCCGCCAGGCTGAGGCGGCGCTCAAGCGCGCCCAACGCAACCTCGGCTACTGCACCATCACCTCGCCGGTCAAGGGCATCATCATCGACCGGCGGGTCAACATCGGCCAGACCGTGGTGGCGAGCCTCAATGCGCCGAGCCTCTTCCTGCTGGCCAAGGATCTTACCCGCATCCAGGTCTGGGTGGCGGTGAACGAAGCGGATATCGGCAAAATCCATCCGGGCCAGCCCGTGACCTTCACGGTGGACGCCTTCCCCAATGAAACCTTCCGGGGCGAGGTGGGCAAGATCCGGCTCAACGCCGCCATGACCCAGAACGTGGTGACCTACACGGTGGAGATCGCCACTGACAACGCTGACGGCCGGCTCCTGCCCTATCTCACCGCCAATGTCCTGTTCCAATTGCAAAAGCTGGAAAATGTCCTCCAGGCGCCCAACGCGGCCCTGCGCTGGAACCCGCCAACCGGGGAGGGCGGCACGAAAAAAGAAAGACTGAAGGAAGGCAAGGGGCCAGCCTCGGCAAAGACTCCGGCCGGCGGCAGCCTCTGGGTGCTGGACGAGAAGCGGATGCCCCGCAAGATCGAGGTCCACACCGGGCCCAGCGACGGAATCAACACCGCGGTGGAGAGCGCGGAGCTGCGCGAGGGGATGCAGGTCATCACCGGAATACGGATGTCCGAGGCCAACAGGAACGGGAGCGGAGGCGGCAACCCCTTCACCCCCAAGTTCGGAGCCGGCAAGAAGCCCAGGGAAGAGAAATAGAGCCGCCATGGAACTCATCACCCTGCGCTCCATTACCAAAACCTACCAGATGGGCGACATCGCGGTGCCCGTGCTGAAAGGCATCTCTTTAGCCATCCGGCAGGGGGAGCTGGTCGCGCTCACCGGTTCGTCCGGCTCGGGCAAATCCACCCTGATGAACATCCTGGGCTGCCTGGACCGGCCGAGTGCGGGCGAATACTGGCTGGAGGGCCAGGAGGTTTCCCAGCTTTCCGCCGACGAGCGGGCCCTGCTCCGCAACCGCAAGCTGGGTTTTGTCTTCCAGAGCTTCAACCTGCTGGCCAGAACCAGCGCCCTCGAAAACGTGGCCATGCCGCTCTCCTACGGCGCCGAACATTTAAATGAACGCGAGGCAAAGGAGCGGGCGGCGGAGATGCTTACCAGGGTAGGGCTGGCCGACCGGCTGGACCACCATCCCGCCCAGCTCTCCGGCGGCCAGCAGCAGCGGGTGGCAATCGCCCGGGCCCTGATCAACCGCCCGCCAGTGCTTTTTGCTGACGAACCCACCGGCAACCTGGATTCCAAGACCAGCGAAGAGGTGCTGCAGATGTTCGAGCGGCTCCACACCGAGGACCATATCACCATCATCATGGTGACCCACGACCCCAAGGTGGCCGGCCATGCCAACCGGGTGATCCGCATGGACGACGGGGTGATCCAAGGCGATGCCCCCCCTGGGGACACGCCAAACCAGAAAAACACGGAAGGCGCGCCATGATGCTCTACACCACCGCCCGCACCGCCTTCCGCACCTTGCGCCGCAATCCCATGCGAGCCATGCTCACCACCCTGGGCATCGTCATCGGCGTGGGTGCGGTCATCGCCATGATGGAGATCGGCGCCGGCGCCTCGGGCGCTCTGAAAAAAACCATTGCCAGCATGGGCGCCAATGTTTTGGTGATCCGGCCCGGCACTGCCTCGAGCGGCGGGGTCTCCTTCGGCGCCGGCACCACCACCACCCTGACCCCGGAAGATTGCCAGGCCATCTTGCGGGAATGCCCGGCCGTGCGCAACGCCGCGCCCATGGTCCGGGCCCGCACCCAGGTGGTGTACGGCAACCGCAACTGGGTGCCCAACGCCATCTACGGCACCACCCCGGCCTACCTTGATGTGCAGGACTGGTCCATCCTGGCCGAGGGCGAGCCCTTCAACGACCGGGATGTCTTGAACGGCAACCGGGTCTGCATCCTGGGCCAAAGCCTGGTCCGGGAGCTGTTCGATGGTGAATCCGCGGTGGGCAAGGAGATCCGGATCAAAAACATCGCCTTCCGGGTGGTCGGCGTGCTGAGTCCCAAGGGCGCCAACATGATGGGCTTCGACCAGGACGATGTCATCCTCGCGCCCTGGACCACCATCAAATACCGGGTCACCGGCGCGAGCGCCTCCACCGCCAATCAGAGCGCCTCCGTTGCCAGCGACTCGGTGAACACCCTGTCCAACCTCTACCCCACGGCCCAGCGCAGCCTCTATCCGGAACGCTCCGCTGTCCAGCAGGCCAACAACCCCATGCCGGTGCGCTTTGCCAATATCGACCAGATCATGGTCGCAGCCAACAGCTCGGCGGAGATTCCCCTGGCCATCGAGCAGATCTCCGAGGTGCTCCGGGAGCGGCACCGCATCCGTGCCGACGAACCGGATGATTTCAACATCCGCGACATGGCCGAGCTGACCCGCACCCTCTCCACCACCACCAAGCTGATGACCAACCTCTTGCTGGCCGTGGCCATGATCTCCCTGGTGGTGGGCGGGGTGGGAATCATGAACATCATGCTCGTCTCGGTTACCGAGCGGACCCGGGAGATCGGGCTGCGCATGGCCGTCGGCGCCCGGGGCCGCGACATTCTCCGCCAGTTTCTCGTGGAAGCCGTGGTCCTTTGCCTCACCGGCGGGGCCATGGGCATCGTCCTCGGGCACGGCGGCTCCCTGCTGGTCCGGTTCCTGTTCAAGTGGCCGGTGGAGACTTCGCCTGCGGCCATTGCCACCGCGGTGCTGGTTTCGGCCGGGGTGGGGATCATCTTCGGATTCTATCCGGCCTGGAAGGCCTCGCGGCTGGATCCCATCGAGGCCCTGCGCTATGAATAATTATTTAGCAGCACCGCATCTGCGTCGCAGTCTCACGGTGCTCGCTTAGCTGTTATCAGCCTGCTCATGTGCACTAGCACACATCGCAGGCTTCTGCCTAGCAGCTACGGCACTGCTAAACAATTACCGTTCGGGGTTTAGCCTTATTTCCCTACTCCGAGCTGACCGTTATTATGTAAAAATGACCGGGCCAACCTCCCGGCCCCTTTTTTTATTAAGGAGCATCCCCATGATCCCCACATCATCCCGGACCAGCCTGGCCCTCTGCCTCTGCCTGCCCCTCCTGGCCAGTTGCGCGATCGGCCCTGATTTTCAACGCCCGGAGTCCAAGGTTTCCGCCCAGTGGCTGGGACAGCCGCCCGCAGCTCCCACCGGCGCCGAGGGTGCCCCAGCGGCGGAACAGAGCCTGGCCCAATGGTGGACGGTGTTTAACGATCCCCAGCTCACCTCCCTGATCGAACGGGGGATGCAGGCCAATCTCGACCTGCGCATGGCCCACAGCCGCATCCGCCAGGCCCGCGCCTCCTTGGGCATCGCCGGGGCGGATCTCGGCCCGACCGTGAACACCAATGCCTCGCTTACCCGCAGCCGGACCCCGGCCTCCTCGACCCGGAGCGAGGTGACGACCGGCAATCTCTACCAAGCGGGCTTTGATGCCGGTTGGGAAATCGATCTCTTCGGCGGCTTGCGGCGAGGGGTCGAGGCTGCGGGAGCGGATCTCGACGCGGCCATGGAAAACCGGAACGATCTGCTGGTAAGCCTGAGCGCCGAGGTGGCCAGCAACTACCTGAATCTGCGCTCCCTGCAACAGCGGCTCGCCATTGCCCGCGAGAATCTCAAGGCCCAGGCCCACACCGCCGACCTGACCCGCCAGCGCTTCAACGCGGGCTTTGCCAGCAAACTCGATGTGGTGCGGGCGGAAGCCCTGGCCGCCACCACGGCCGGACAGCTCCCGCTGCTGGAGGCGCAGGTTCGGCAAACCATTTACAGCCTCAGCCTGCTTTTGGGCGGCGAACCGTCCGCCCTTTTGGCGGAACTGACCCCGGAGGCGCCGTTGCCCGCAGCCCAGGCCACGGTGCCAACGGGGCTGCCTTCGGACCTGCTTCTGCGCAGGCCGGACATCCGCAGGGCGATTGCGAAGATCCATGGAGCCACCGCCCGGATCGGGGTGGCAAAGGCCGATCTCTTTCCCAAATTCACCATCTCAGGCGCCTTGGGCTACCAGAATACCAATTCCAATGCACTTTTCAACACCGCCAGCAGCTTCTGGTCCCTCGGCCCGGCCCTGAACTGGCCGCTCTTTGACATGGGCCGCACCCGCGCCAACCTGGAGCTGAAAAAAGCCCTCCAGGAAGAAGAGCTTTTGGCCTATGAGCAGACCGTGCTCAACGCTCTGCGTGAGGCGGAAAGCGCCCTGATCGCCTCGACCAAGGAGGAGGAGCATCGCAAGTCCATGGCCCAGGCCGTGGCAGCCAACCGCACCGCGGTGGAGCTGGCCACCGCCCTCTACACCGCCGGGCAAAACGATTTCCTCGCCGTGCTGGACGCCCAGCGCTCCCTATACACCGCCGAGGATGCCCTGGCCCAGTCCAGCCGCACCGTTTCCACCAACTTGGTTGCCCTGTACAAGGCGTTGGGCGGGGGCTGGCAGACGGAAGAGGATAAGGCCGACGATGGTTCCGGCTTGTAGAATTTCCACGTCATTCCGGCGAAGGCCGGAATCCAGGAGCTTCGAGCGGAGGTATCAAATCTGGACCCCGGCCTTCGCCGGGGTGACAATCTTGTGATGTGATGATGCACAGAAAAACCTCGGTGCGCATCCAGCCCCAGCAGGCAGGCCAGCCACTCCTCGATTTCGTCAGCCAGCGCTTCACCTACCGCAGCCGCGAGGAATGGCAGGCGGAGCTGGCAGCCCGCCGCTTTCTGCTCAACGATGTTGAGGTGCGGTCCGATTGTATTCTGGCCCCCGGCGATCTGCTCGTCTACCTGATGCCCGCCCTGGCGGAACCCCCGGTTGATTCCAACTACACCGTAATCCACGAAGACGATGACCTGCTGGTGATCGACAAGCCCGCGCCCCTGCCCTGCCATCCCGGCGGCCGCTTCTTCTCCCACACCCTCTGGGCGCTGCTCAAGGAACACCACGGCCTTGCCGAACCGAGGCTCATCAACCGGCTGGACCGGGAAACCTCCGGCCTGGTACTGGTGGCCAAGCACAAGGCTGCGGCCCGCCTGTGCCAGGAGCAGTTTGCCCAGCACCGGGTGGAGAAGCTCTATCAGGTGGTGGTGGAAGGGGATTTCCCGGACACGCCTGCTCCGGTGGAAGCCAACGGCTGGCTGGGGGTGGACCCGGACAGCGCGATCCGCAAGAAGATGCGCTTCTATCCCAAGCAATGCGCTGCGCCGCCCGACGCCGTGGCAGCCAGCACCACCTTCCGGCTGCTTTCCCGCGTGGGCAATGGCCTGAGCCTGCTGGAAGCACAGCCCCGCACCGGCCGCTGCCACCAGATCCGCGCCACCCTCTTGCACCTGGGCTTCCCGGTGGTGGGCGACAAACTCTACGGGGTGGACGAACAGCTCTTTATCCGGTTCCAAGAAGACCGGTTGAGCGAGGCTGACCACGCCCTGCTCCGGATCCCGCGCCAGGCCCTGCACGGTGCCAGCCTGCGCCTCAGTCATCCGATGACCGGACAGGAGATGGAGTTTTCCGCCCCGCTACCGTCCGCGCTTCAGGGATTACTGGCATAGATACCGGTTTACTTTTTCTTTGATATTCCATACCCTATCAGACACTATCGCTCTGTGGAAACCAACCATCCGGAGACAGGAGAACGGCCGCCTCCAATTATTTGACAGAAACTTATAATTAACTTATAATTAAACATGTACAATATAGAGTGGCAAAAGAAGGCCCGCAAGCAGCTTGACACGATAGCCGACAGCCACACCCGCCGGGAAATCAAGGACGCGGTCGCCACCCTGGCCGATTTCCCGAGCACCGCCCAGGTAAAAAGGCTGGTCAAACACCGGCACGAATACCGTCTGCGCGTTGGCAGGCACCGGGTATTATTCGATGTCCTGGACGCCGTTCAGATTGTGTCCATCGAGGAGGTTAAAAAACGCGATGATCGAACCTACTAAAATCCAACCGATCTACCAGGGCGGGGTTCCGGCCTTCGTGGTCATCCCCTTTGCCGACTTCGCCCGCGAACACCCGAAGGAAGCGGAAGCCATCAAGCCGCTTCATCCGCGCATCCCAGAGGGAGACGCCGTGCCCCATGAAGTGGTGGCCATGCACATTGACCGCGACATCACCTACCTCCGCGCCTGGCGGGAATACCTTGGCCTCACCCAGGCCGAGGTCGCAGAACGGGCCGGGATCACCCAGGCCGCGCTCTCCCAGATGGAGTCCGGCGAAGCCAAGCTGCGCAAAGCCACCCGGGAAAAACTGGCAAAAGCCATGGGCTTGAACCAGGAGCAATTGGTTTAACGGTACAAGCAGAAAACAGGAGACCCACCATTGTTGTCACCGGTTGAACAAACCAGATTGCGCTTGTCAAAGAACACCGAAGCGAAGAAGAAATCGCAGTTCGGCCAGTTCCTCACCTCGGCCAAAACCGCGGCTTTCATGGCAAGCCTTTTCCCTGTCGCCGGTGGCATTTGCCGTTTACTTGATGCGGGCGCAGGAATCGGCTCTCTTTCTGCCGCCTTTCTGGACAGGTGGGATTCCGGCGCTTTTTGTTTTCGCCGGGTGGAACTGGATGCCTTCGAAATTGACGACTCCCTGCACCCCTATTTAGCCCAGACATTTACGAAATACAGCCGCACCAATTTTGTCCCGGCCATCCGCAGAACCGATTTTATCCATGCCGCCTCGGATTGGCTTTCCGGCAATCTTTTTGCGGAATCGCTCCCCAAATATACCCACGCCATCCTGAACCCACCGTACAAGAAAATCAACAGCGATTCAGCGCACCGTTTGGCTCTGCGCCGTGCCGGCATCGAGACGGTTAATCTGTATTCGGCCTTTGTTGCGCTGACTGTCGCACTGGCAGCACCGGGCGGACAGATCGTGGCGATCATTCCGCGCAGCTTTTGCAACGGCCCTTATTACCGGCCGTTCCGTGACTTCATCCTTGCGCGCGCAGCTCTTCGCCGCCTGCACCTGTTCGAGTCTCGCAACACGGCATTCAAAGAGGACAAAGTGCTGCAGGAGAACATCATCATCCACCTTGAGTGCGGCGTACAACAAGGACCGATAACGGTTTCGACTTCGACCGATGACAGCTTCTCCGACCTTGCCTGCCATGAACACCCGTTCGACAAGATCGTGTTGCCGGACGACCCGGAGCGATTCATCCATGTGCCTACCTCAGCCGAAAGCACCAGCGAGCTTGCCCCGGCCATCCGCTACGCGCTGAACGATCTTGGCATCAAGGTTTCCACCGGCCCGATTGTCGATTTCCGGCTAAGAAAACACCTGCGCGACATGCCGGAAGCGGGGAGCGTCCCCCTGCTTTATCCCTGCCATTTCAGCGGTAGCAGCACTACCTGGCCGGTTGTCGGCATGAAAAAGCCAAACGCCATCCAGCGCAGTGCCGAAACCGAGAAATGGCTGTACCCAAGCGGTTTTTATTGTGTGGTGCGGCGCTTCTCTTCCAAGGAGGAAAAGCGCCGGATCATGGCAAGCGTCGTTGACCCCGGGGCATTCGATAACGCCCCACTGCTGGGCTTTGAAAACCACCTCAACCTGTTTCACGAGAATAAACGCGGATTGCCGCAGGCCTTGGCGCACGGGCTGGCCCTGTTCCTCAATTCGACCGCCGTTGATGAACATTTCCGGCGTTTCAGCGGCCACACCCAAGTCAACGCCACCGACCTCAAGCTGATGAAGTATCCAAGCCGTGATACCCTGATCACGCTTGGCAGATGGGCCATGCAGTGCGGAGAACTCACCCAGGCCATGATCGACCAGAAATTAGGAGCCCTCACCGCATGACCAGCAAAAAGCAAAGAACCCTCGAGGCTGCGAATCAAGTTCTGATTTCTCTTGGACTTCCTCGGGCACAACAGAATGAACGCTCGGCCCTTTGCCTGCTGGCCCTGCTGAACCTTACTCCAGGCAAGGCGTGGGCCAGAGCTGAAAACCCACTTGTGGGCATCACGCCCATCATGGATTGGGCGCGGAAACACTACGCCAAGGAATATGCCCCGAACACTCGCGAAACCATCCGCCGCCAGACGATGCACCAGTTCTGCAATGCGGGTATCGCGCTGTATAATCCGGACAAACCAGACCGCCCGGTGAACAGTCCGAAGGCCGTCTACCAAATCGAAACCGCTGCCCTAACCCTGCTGCGCACCTTTGGCACCCCGGCCTGGCATGGCGAACTGACAGCCTATCTGGCCGGGCGTGAAACGCTGGTCTCTCGCTATGCCAAAGAGCGCCAACAAAACCGCATTCCGGTCGAGATTGCCCCAGGGAAGAAAATTACTCTCAGCCCCGGCGAACACAGCGAATTGATCCGGGCCATCATCAAGGACTTCGCTCCCCGCTTCGCGCCAGGGAGTGTGCTGGTCTATGCAGGGGATACCGGTGACAAGTGGGGTTATTTTGATGCGGCCATGCTGGCTGCGCTTGGGGTAGCTGTTGATGCACACGGCAAGATGCCCGATGTGGTGTTGCACTACACCGAGAAAAACTGGCTGCTTCTGGTTGAGTCCGTTACCAGCCATGGCCCGGTTGATGGCAAGCGCCACGACGAGCTTACCAGACTCTTTGCCGGATCGACTGCCGGACTGGTCTACGTGACTGCCTTCCCTAACCGAAATATCATGGGCCGTTACCTTGGGGAAATCGCATGGGAAACCGAAGTATGGGTGGCCGATGCCCCGTCCCACCTAATCCACTTCAATGGCCTGCGCTTCCTTGGACCGTACACAGCATCCTGATACAAGAATATCTTTTCTCACAAATCCATCAGTTGTTCCGTGCGCTATAATGAAAGAGAACAACGCTGGCGTGAAAAGCAATCTGCGGAAGGTTGACCGCCACGCGATCAGCCCGGCGGGATATACCGAGATCCCGCCGGGCTGCCGGAGAAGTTTTTCACCGAGGGGCAGTTGTATCGAAACGGCAAACCCGTGGAGCGCCTGAGCCATGGTAAGCTAGAAAAAACAGCCAAAACCGCTGCGGAGACACCATGAAAACAAGCACATTGTTCGAACCGCTCTCCATCGGAAATCTCCACTTTAAAAACAGAATCGCCATGGCCCCCATGACCAGATCCCGGGCCGGGTCGGCGCGGGTGCCCAATGCATTGATGGCCGAGTATTATCACCAGCGCTCCTCAGCCGGATTGCTCATCGCCGAGGCCACCGTGGTGTCCGAGCAGGGCATCGGCTGGCACGATACGCCGGGCATCTACACCGCAGAGATGGTTGCGGGCTGGCGGAAGGTCACCGATGCGATCAAGCCCACCGGCGCGCACATATTTTTGCAGCTCTGGCATTGCGGCAGGGCGTCGCACAGCGATTTCCACAATGGCGCGCTGCCGGTTTCCGCCTCCGCGGTGCAACTGAACGGCGATTACATCCACACCCCGCTCGGCAAGAAGCCATACGAAATTCCCCGCGCCCTGACGGTTGGGGAAATCAAGGCGACCGTGGCTGATTACCGCAGGGGTGCGCTCAATGCCAAGAAGGCCGGGTTTTCCGGGGTTGAGGTGCATGGCGCCAACGGGTATCTGATCAATCAATTCCTCGACCCGAAAACCAATCTCCGCACGGACCAATACGGCGGCAGCCTGGAAAACCGTTTCCGTTTTTACAAAGAGGTGGTCGAGGCGGTGCTTGAGGTCTGGCCGCCGGAGCAGGTCGGCGCGCGCATCTCGCCCAACGGGGTTTTCAACGACATGGGCAGCGACGACTTCCGGGAAACGTATCTCTACGCGGCCAAGGAACTCAACACCTTCAACCTCGGCTATCTCCATGTCATGGACGGCCTGGCCTTTGGCTTTCACGGCAAGGGCGAGCCCATGACCCTGGCGGAATTCCGGCCGCTTTTCCAGGGCAGGATCATCGGCAACTGCGGCTACACCAAGGATGCGGCTGAACAGCGATTAGCCGAAGGAACCGCCGACATGATCGCCTTTGGCCGCCCTTTTATCACCAACCCCGATCTGCCCGAACGCTTCAAGAACAATTACCCCCTCAACCCTGCCGAGGATATGTCGCTGTGGTATACCCCGGGCGCAAAGGGATACACGGATTACCTGCCGTATACCCCTTCTGCTTCCGTGCAAGGCTGAGAAAAAGCGGGGGGCCGGTTTGTTTTTTTCTTTGCGCCGGACGTGAAAAATTAAGAAAAAAATCAAAAAGGGGGGGCATGAAAAAACCAATTACCATTTCCACCGCATTGAGCATCCTCGCATTAACTGTGTCTGGATGCGTCCTGGAAACCGTAACCATCAAACCCGACTCTAAAAGATTTTATCTTCCCACGTCCAGATCGGGCCACGCAACCATGCCGGCATCTCCCATAGGCATCCCCTGCCCCAGCGCCTGTTTCGCAACCATGGGAACCAGTTGCACCGTGCAACTGCCAGCGGACGATTCAACGATAGTCGGCTTTTCCCACAACTATGACCACGGCACCGAGCCTTGCCGATGCTGGGAATATGCAAACTGCGCATACAGAGGCTATGTGGGTTTTAATTTGTCAGCGCTGCAAGGAAAAGGCATTGGCTCCGCGAATCTCAAATGGGATTCTTCAACACAAAAGAGTTACGGGGGTACCGCCTCAAACGAAGGCACCTGCGTGGCAAAAGTTTTTATTGCCCTTGAGCCCTGGCAAACGAACACAACAACTCAAGGCGAAGACTTGAATGTTGACTGGCCAACGGGGAATATCAATGTCAGTTCGACCGTCCGGGATTGGATGTCCGGCGCTCGCCCCAATCATGGCTTCTTTTTTGTAGGCCCGGATGAAAATCTCGACGTGAAAAATAACGATAAGTGCCTGACAATCATGGATAATTTACGCCTTGAGGTGCTGATTTCAGAAAAGAAATAATCCACGCACAAAGGGACCGGCGCCATTAACCTTCTGAGGATACGCACATGAAAAAACATGCAGCCATTGTTTTCCTGGCACTGATCGTTTTCGCCTGCCCGCCAAGCCAAGCACGGGCAGAAAGCTCATGGCTGGAGAAAGGGGCCGGTGTTTTAAACACCCTGAATGCGGGAAGCGGGGCACCGACAGGGGCGCAACCCAGCAACTCCGAGATTGGCGACGCTTTCAAAAAAGCCTTGAGCATCGGCACGCAAAATGTCGTTGGCAAGCTGGGCGCCACGGATGGTTTTAATGCCGACCCATCCATCCACATCCCGCTGCCCGGCGAATTGCAAACGGTGAAAAAGATGCTCGCCACGGTTGGGATGTCGCAATCGGTTGACGATCTCGAACTGAAGCTGAACCGGGCGGCAGAGGCGGCAACGCCGAAAGCCAAGGCGCTTTTTCTACAGGCCATCAAGGAGATGACCTTCGAGGATGTGAAGAAAATTTATGCGGGCCCGGAAGATTCCGCCACCCGCTATTTCCAGGGCAAGATGACCCCCGCTTTACAAAAGGAAATGTTGCCCATCGTTGAAAAAAGCCTGTCCCAGGTGGGGGCAATCCAATCGTACGATACGGTTATGGGCCAATATAAAGCCTTGCCCTTTGTCCCGGATGTGAAAGCCAATCTGACCGGCCATGTCCTCCAGAAAGCGCTGGACGGAATATTCTTTTATATCGCCAAGGAAGAGGCCGGTATTCGCAACGACCCGGCAAAACAGACGACTGCCTTATTAAAAAAAGTTTTTGGCGCCAAATAAAAACAGGGATTCTCCACAATGGCAAAACATGTGTGCCCCTGGTGGCTGGCCTACGCCTTTGACAATCCGTTGCGGCGGCTCTTCCACCGGCCGGAGGAGATCTTTGCCCCGTATCTCAAGGAAGGGATGACAGCCATCGACCTCGGCTGCGGCATGGGGTATTTCTCCATCCCCATGGCCAGGACGGTTGGCGAAAGCGGAAAGGTGCTCTCCGTTGATCTGCAACAACAGATGCTGGATACCCTGATACAGCGGGCCACAAAAGCAGGGGTCGCCAGCCGCATCACCCCTTTGCTCTGCGATGCGAGCACTATCGGCCACCACGACGAAGTTGATTTCGCCCTGGCGTTCTGGATGGCGCACGAAACTCCGGATGAAGCCACCTTTCTCAAGCAGGTCCATGCAATCCTCAAAAAATCGGGCAAGCTCCTCCTGGCCGAGCCCAAGCTCCATGTCACCGGAGGTGAATTCCAAAAAACGCTGCGCAGCGCCCATGAAGCAGGGTTCAAACATCTTGGTTCGCCTCTCATCTCCTTGAGCCATACGGCTCTGTTTGAAAAGCAATGATATACATCAAACCCTGTCCTCCTTTCCCGGGTTAGCCCAGGCGAAGGACCAACCGGCGACACATTCCTGGTATTCCGCTTGCCTCCCACGATTCCTGCCTGATCAACCCCGCCTCGCCCAATCCGCAAACACCGGATTCTTCGATTTTCCCCCTTCTTCTTATCATGTCGCGACCCTTCCGCGTCTCTCCGCTCAACAGTTTCTGACGCGGAACCGGTCATTTTTTGATGGGCCGGAATCCAGTCCCACGGGCGGCTTGCGGACCATCTTCCACAAAAAACCGCGTTTGGCGCGGAGTTGCGCGAACAATCTCCCCGGCGATTGCAATGGCATGGGAATTGCTGAACGACAGGGGAAGAGTTGCGGTTTTGTTTCCGGAGACAGGAACAATCACACTGAATTTTTTTTTCAAGAGGCACACATAGAAATGAGGCGATCAAAAAACGGTGGACGACATTGGGCGGGAATAGTTGCCGGGGGGCTGCTCCTGACCACGGCTGCATGGGCGCAGGCCATTGCGGCGGGAAGCGAACTCCTGCCCGGAGACTGCATAAAATGCCATGACCAGGCGCCCCTGGACATTGCCAAGGCAGGGGGAGCGCACAAGGAAAAAGTAAGCTGCGTGGACTGCCATGTCAGCCATCCTCCCAAATCCAAGGATATCATCCCGAAATGCAGTACCTGCCATGCCGACACCCCCCACTTCAAGTTGCAAGGGTGTGTTGGCTGCCACAGCAACCCGCATACTCCGCTGGTGGTGACGATTCCCTCGGGAATTACCGAGCCGTGCCTGAGTTGCCATAGCAAGCAAATGACCGAGTTGCAGCAGGATGTCAGCAAGCACACCGCCGTGGCCTGCTCCACCTGCCACCGGGAGCGGCACGGCCTTATTCCCAACTGCACCGACTGTCATTCGCCCCATGCCGAAGGTCAGGCGCAGAAAGATTGCCTTACCTGCCACAAGGCTCACTCGCCGAAAAACGTCACCTACCCGGGAGATATTTCCTCCAGAAATTGCGCGGGCTGCCATGCCGCGGCCTATGAAAAACTCAAAAAGAGCGCGGCCAAACATGCCAAGCTGGAATGCGCCACCTGTCATCAGGAGAAACACAGGATGATCCCGCAGTGCCAGAGCTGTCATGGAGCAAAACCGCACGCCGCGGCCATGCACCAGACTTTTCCGCAGTGCAGTCAATGCCATGGGACGGCCCATGACCTGCACAAGTAATTCGTCACCCATGCGGGGCATGATTGCAACGTGCCCGCATGGGTGGTCTTGCCAATAGAGGAGTTGTATTACAATCTTCAGAGGAGGAATGCATGGATTTCACAATCGTTAAACCGGACCAGACCCTTGATGTGAAGGGCATGTGTTGCCCTATGCCGCTGCTCAAAACCAAAAAGGCCATTGAGTCCATCGGTTCGGGCCAGATTCTGGAAGTTCACGGCACCGACCCCGGATCCAAAAATGACCTCCCCAACTGGTGTGCGCGCTGCGGCCATGAGTTTTTGGGCAACAAGGAAAATGAAGGGGTTTTTACTTTTTATATCAAGAAGGCATAGCCCCCCTGTTGTAGCTTGAGGCACAAAAACACTCCGGGCCTGAAAGCATGGGGGGCGGGTGGCGGTTCGTCCATTCCTGCCGGACGGGAGAGCATCGAATGTCTGAATGCCGCGCCTGCCCCTCTTTCCGTTCCCGAAAAAAAGACCTGCCCCTCTTCCTCCCGGCCGGATCACTCCGGCTCGCCCAATCCGAACAGGCTTCACACAGCGACCCCGCAGAAGCGGCGGCGCCTGCCGGCGGCTGCGATCTCCGCCTCAATGACTGACACGGAAATGTTTCGCCGTGCTTTCCTTCGTGTTGCTTCCCCTCCCGGAAATTCTCCCTGCCCCCCCCTTCAGCTCCGGTAAATACAGGAGTAGCGTGACGCTTTTTTTTTGACTTCTCTTATTTTTTCAACGATTGTTTAGATACTGTTCGGATTTCATCAAGACACGCAACCCGATTTTTCAAGGAAAGGAGTTGAACACCATGAAACTCTCGCTTCGGACAAGGGTAATGGGCATCCCGCTGGCACTGGTGGCGGCGTCCATCGTATCACTGGTGGCGGTGTCCTTGTGGGTGGTGAATACCATGTGGCAAGCCGAGTTGCAGACCCTTGCCAAAAGCCAGGCAGGACTCACGGAAAAAAGCCTTGAGAGCCTCACAAAGCAGTCCCTTGTTTTCGCGGGCTTCGCCGCCCAGGTTCCGGGCGTGCAGGAGGCCTATGAGCTGGCCCGGCAGGGCAATGAGACCGAAGGCCGCAGGATGCTGCGCAAAAGTTTTGACCCCATCCATGAAGAACTCGCCAAAACCCTCGGGCTCAAGACCGTGGAGATTCAGTTTCACCTGCCCCCGGCCAAGAGCTTTCTCCGCATCTGGCGCAAGCCAGGGGACCGGGACGGCGGCGATGATCTTTCCGCCTTCCGCAAGACCGTCCTCAAGGCCAACAACGAAAAAATCCAGGTTTCCGGCCTCGAAGTGGGGGACCAGGGGTTTGCCATCCGCGGCGTCATTCCCATTACCGGTCCCAACGGCGAGCATCTCGGCTCGGTGGAAGGCTTGATGCCCGTGGGCAAGGTGTTTGAAACCTCCAAGGCCCTTGAGACAGATAATGTGGCCATTTACCTGCTTTCCTCCCAATTGGAATTCGCGAAAAAAGCCAAGGAGATGAATCCTCCCATTGTGGGCGATATGGCAAGGATATTCAGTTCCGCCGCCACCGAAACCGACCCGTTTATCACGGAAAAAATACTCCAAAGCGCGAAAACGGAAATCAGCATGGAGGAAAACGGCGGACGGCTCATAACCGCCATGCCCATTCTCGATTTCGCCAATGAAACCAAGGGGGTTCTGGTGTATGTCCGGGACGCCAGCCCCATGGTCAGTAAGATCCGCTATCTGCAATGGGGCTTAACCCTGGGCGGGATTGCCCTGGTTGCGCTGCTCTCGGTGCTGCTCTTCTTCTCCTCGGGCACAATCACCCGCCGGCTCAATCAAACCATCGACACCTTGGGCGAGGCCGGGAGCAACATGCTCTCCGCCGCCCAGGAGATCAACAGCACCAGCCATCAACTGGCAGAAGGAGCTTCAGAGCAGGCTGCCTCGCTTGAGGAAACCTCCTCGTCCCTTGAAGAAATGGCCTCGATGACTCTCCGCAATTCAGACAACGCCAGCCAGACGGAAACCCTGATGAAGGAGGCCAGCCGGACCATCAGCGAGGCAGGGGAATCCATGCAGCGCCTTACCGGTTCCATGCAGGAAATCTCCAAGGCCAGCGAGCAGACATCCAAGATCATCAAAACCATCGACGAAATTGCCTTCCAAACCAATCTCCTGGCGCTTAATGCGGCGGTGGAAGCGGCCCGGGCCGGCGAAGCCGGGGCCGGGTTCGCCGTTGTTGCTGACGAGGTAAGAAATCTCGCCATGCGCGCGGCGGAAGCAGCAAAAAATACCGCCACCCTCATCGAAGGGACTGTCGGCAAAGTCCAGACGGGATCGGAACTCGTTTCCAAAACCAATCACTCCTTTGCCGAAGTTTCCGAGGCTTCTGGCCGCATCAATCTTTTGATCAGCGAAATTGCCTCGGCATCGAAAGAACAGGCCCATGGCATCAGCCAAATCAACAAGGCAATCGGGCATATCGACTCCGTCACCCAACAGAATGCCGCCAGCGCCGAGGAATCCGCCTCTTCTTCCGAAGTGCTGAGCGCACAGGCAGGCCGCGTGCGGGAGATTGTCGGCGGCCTTGCCGCCCTGGTTTCCGGAGAGGAGGGTCTTCAGTCCGCAGGGAGGGGAGAAGGAAGGACGGCTGCCTCCTTGCCGCGATCACCCAACAAACCAAAACTGCTTGGCCGTGCACAGGCAAAACCAGCACCGGCGGCGGCACGCACACTTTCTTCCGTCAAGGCCCTTCCCCCGCGGAAGGAAACGGATGATGAATTCGAGGATTTTTAAGGTCCGCCGGGTTGTATTTTTCGCAAAAGCCCTTGCCGCGAGGCAAGGGCTTTTTTCGGTTGTTCTGCACGGCACGGGAAGTTCCATTTTCCCGGCGTCTTTCTCCCTTGCCCCGCCCCGCATTTCCGGACTTATGCCTGGAAATTCCGGTTTACTTTTTCTGGAACATTCCATGCCCTGTCGGGGTGAATGGCTCTGTGCGGAAATCGACCGCCAGCAACCCGGAGGGGTGCGAACATGTTGTGCGCATTGCTGAATCGCTGGCGGAGCTACCGCTTTGAGGACGAATGGGTGGTGGAAGCCCCCGTTGAAACGGTGTGGAACAGTCTTGTCAATGTGGAGAGTTGGCCCATTTGGTGGGAAGGATTGGAATTCTCATATTCCGCCGACAAACTTCCCCTGGGTATGGAGGGCAAACAGTACACCACCGGCTGGAAAAGCCCGTTGCGCTATCGGCTGAAGATCAATGCCGTAATCAGGAAAGCCAGCAGTCACGCCTTGATCATCGCCGACATTCACGGGGACATCACCGGGGTCTGCACCTGCCGCATCACGGAAAGCCGGGGAGGAACCCGAGGGCGCTTTTTTCTTGAGGTGCGAACAAACACCATCTGGATGACCCTTTTCTCTCCATTTTTAAAAGGGTGCTTTGCCAGAAACCACAGCCTGATCATGGCCACGGGCATGCATGGCTTTACGATGCATCTCGCACGGGGACCGGCTCCCGCATGATTCGCCAATGCCCAACGGCTCTTCTGCTCTGGAGCTTTTTGTTCATTGCCGCTCCCGCTTGGGGGGCGGAAGATCCCGTGCTTTCGGAAATGACAAGAAATTTCAACGCCTTGACGAACTACACCACCCTGCTTGATTCGGAAGGAGACGACGGGCGCAGTAAGATTGTGTACACCTACAAAAAGCCCGGATTTATCCGGATGGATTTTATCCAGCCCCATCAGGGGGCAACGCTTGTTTTCAATCCCATCACACACAAAGCGACCCTGCGTCCCTTTGCACAACTGTTTTTCACCTTCAGCCTCGATCCTGGAAACCGGCTGATCACCGATGCAAAGGGCCATACCGTGGACCAATCCGACATCGGGGCGTTGCTCCGGTCCATGGCGGCAAGCGCCCGTGAAGGTTCCGTTACCCACCTGCCGCCTGAAACGCATGAAAATCTCATCTGTCCGCGACTTCGCGTGGAAGGCGCGAAAACAACGTACCTTGTCTGGATTCATCCGGAACTTCGCTTGCCCGTCAAGGTCGTCAAACTGTTCGCCGGCGGAGAAAAAGAAGTTGTCTTTCTGCGGAACCTCAGAGTCGACATCTTCCTTGACGACACAGCCTTTACCCCGTGAGCCGCCCCGTTTTCACGGACTGGAGGAATGAACCATGCCCCGATTCGGCGCCCACATGTCCATCAGCGGCGGGATAGCCCTGGCCTTCGACCGGTTGGCCCAAGTGGACGGCCAGGCCTTGCAGATTTTCACCGCCAACCAACGGCAATGGCAGCCCAAGACGCCGAATCCTGCCGAGGTTGAGGCCTTCAAGGCCAGACGGCGGCAAATTTCCGGTATTCCGGTCGCCTCCCACGATTCCTACCTTATCAACCTCGCCTCACCCAATCCGGAAACAGCCTCCAAGTCCATCGCCGCCTTCCGCGACGAGTTGCGCCGTTGCGCTGCCCTGGAAATCGAATATCTGGTTGCGCATCCCGGCTCCCATCTCGGCGAGGGGGTCGAAGCGGGATTGCGCAGATTCGCCGCCAACCTGGACCGGGCCCTGGCCGAGGCTGGCACTGGCCGTCAGGTCATGGTGCTGCTTGAGACCACCGCCGGCCAGGGCACCAATCTGGGGGCGAGCTTCGAGGAACTGGCCACGATCATCGCCAATTCCGACCATCCGGCGCAGTTGGGGGTCTGCTACGACACCTGCCACACCTTTGCGGCCGGCTACGATATTCGCACCCCAAAGAAATATGCCGAGACCATGGCAATATTCGACCAGGTGCTCGGCCTGGAACGGCTCAAGTTTTTCCATCTCAACGACGCAGGCAAAGGATTGGGCAGCCGGATCGACCGCCACGCCCATATCGGCCAAGGAGAGATCACCGTGGAGGGATTCCGCAATCTGGTCAACGACCCCCGCTTCAGCAACCATCCCATGGTCCTGGAAACCCCCAAATCGGAAGATCTCCACGAAGACCGGGAAAATCTGCAACTGCTCCGGAGCCTTGTCAGACACGAGCCTTTATAGAGGGCATGGAAAAAGATCCGGAGAGCTAGTAAACACCATCTTCACCGCATCGCGGCCCCGCCGGACACAGCCTCAGGCATCTCTTGGCGAGCATGGCGGCGCTCTCCATACCGCTCGCCGCTCCGGGCTGAGACCGGGCTAAAAAAAGAAGGAAAGAATGAGGGAGCCGAAGCTGTGGTTGTCCGGCTGGCCGTCGAACTCCTTGGTGCGAAGCACCTGGGTCCAGGTCAGCTTGCACTGTTTGAAGTAGAGAGCCGCTCCGCCTGCCAGATCGGCGACAACCGGTTTTTTGCTGACGCTGTGGCTGTGGGCGAAGGTATTGCCGTCAAGAAAGATATCCCGGAGCACAGCGCGGGTATTTACAGCGGCAAAAAGGTAGCCGCCCTGCTGCTGCCGTGCGGAAAAAGAGGTGTTGCCCGCCGGCCGGATCAGGCTGGCCCCGAAATCGTCGGGCAGATTCCAGCCCAACCGGGTTTCGAAACCGGTATTGGCGTAGGTGGCGACATTGCCCAGGGAGCAGCCCAGATGGGAGATGGCATCCATGGCAAAGGTGCCGTTGCTGAAGAAGGGGGCAAACTGCCACTTGCGTTCGTAAATCGCGGCAATCCCCGGCTCGTTTTTCAACTGATGCTCCCAGCCGTTTGGCCGTTGCAGGTCGCGGAGATCGTGTACCGCCTTTTGCGTTTCGTCGGCAAAAGAACTCGGCCCGACCATGCCCAATTGCAGCTCGATGGTGTCCATCCACTCCCGGCTCCTGCTGTGGAATGCCGCGGCAAAATAGGTCCAGCCCGCATAGGGGCGATCGTCCACAATCAGATCGCTGCGGGAGATATCGGCTGGGGTGTAGATGTTCTGGCCGAAGGATAACTCCACCTTGCGCTTCATCGCCGGGTCGGGATCGTTGATAAAGGGCAGCCGGTAGATATATTCCAGGCTCCAGTCCGGCAGCTTGCCGCTTTCGACAAAGCTGAGCAGATCAGGAGAGATGAGGGAAATCTTGACGCCGTTGGTATAGTTGCGGTCCGTGCCGGTAAAAAGATCGTTTTCAAAATAGACATGCATGGTCCACGGCAATTGCGGTTCTTCTCCTGCCAAGGAGGGCACCGGCGCAACAAGGCACAGGAAACACAGGAGGGCGAAACGGGAAAGGAGCATGGAAGCCTCAAGGAGACAACGGGCGGAACAACACAAAAGGGGGAAATGCGGCCTTGGCCTTCGTCTGCCGCCATTTCCCCCTGCCGGAGGAGGCTAGAACAGGTAAATGAGATACAGTGCCGCGGCAACGCAGATGAAAATGACGCCTACCTTGGCGGCAACATCCGGTTCATCGTGTCCGTATCCGTGCGGGTCGTCGTGGTGTTCGTCATGTCCACTCATGGTGCATTCCTCCTCGGGGGTGTTTTTTTATTTCTTCGGCAACGGGAAGCCGTCTGTGGCATATTGCGCAATACACTGCGCGCAGCTTATAGTCTTTGCCGGCTTTTTCAAGCTTTAAATCATGCCGGAGCCTTGTCGATGCCGCACTCCGTCCTTTGCCGGGCTCTCTGACCTTACGACTTTCCTTTCCGGTTGTTGCCTGATAGCATGAAGGATCTGGCCGGACAGCTATTTTTCCCTTAAAAAATCGACGCTGTTTCTATTTTCCATTCCTCAAACCACAGGAGACAACAATGAAGCGAAATCTCTGTATTGGCATGATCATGACGGGACTGATCCTCTGGGGCTGCGCCCAGGAGGAAAAACAAGCCGAGACGCCACCCCCGGCGACAATGCCCACGGTCGAGCAGGCCATGGACAAGGCGAAAGAAACCGCCGGGGCGGTTAGCGAGCAGGCGGAGAAAACGGTCGAGACGATTGCGGAAAAAGCCGAGCAACAGATCGCCACAGTGGAGAAAAAAGCCGCCCCCGTTGTGGAAAAGGTTGCAGAAACGGCAGCCCAGGTCAAAGAGGCGGTAGTCAAGCCTACCACCACGGTGGAAAGCATTGTGATAGACAACAAGAATGGCCAGGTCATTCTCCCGCACAAAAAACACGCCGAGGCTTACGGCTGCGTTGTCTGCCATGGCGACAAGAAACCCGGGCCGCACAAGCTGGGAAAAGATGCGGCCCATGCCCTGTGCCAGGGCTGCCACAAGGAAAAAAAGGCAGGCCCCACCGGTTGCACCCAGTGCCATCACAAAAAGGCCAAAGCCCTCGAAGGCTGTTGATCCTCTGCCAATTCCGGCAACGGAGTGGGGCCTGGGCCACCGGAACCCGCTCCCCGCGCAGGGTGGGCCTGCATCCCCGCCCTGTCGATGCGTGCTTCACAACAGGGTTGTGACAATTTTTCCCGGCCGCGTTATGATGGTCCTGCACTTTGGCGTTGCGCCGATCGTGCATTTCCATCGGGCAGCAGCCCCCCCGTCACAACCAGCACAACACACAGGACCGGACCATGAATAAAATCACCCAGTATTTCCTGCAGGGCCTCCTCTTTCTCGTGCCGGTGGCGGCCACGCTCTATATGATTTATATCATTTTTTCCAAGATCGACGGATTCTTCTCCTTTGATGTCCCCGGGCTCGGATTTCTGCTTACCATCGGGCTCATCCTTGCCGTGGGATTCGTGAGCTCCAACCTGCTGGCCAACAGCATCATGCTCCATGTGGACCGGATGTTCGCCCGGATGCCCCTGGTGACCATGCTCTATACCTCCATCAAGGATCTGGTCGATGCCTTTGTCGGCGACAAAAAGAGCTTCAACAAGCCGGTTCTTGTCGCCCTTGATGCGGACAGCCGGATCAGCGTGCTGGGCTTCATCACCCGGGAAGATCTCAATACCCTCGGCATTGTCGGCAGCGTCGCCGTTTACCTGCCCCAGTCATACAATTTTGCCGCCAACCTGATCATCGTTGACCGGAGCAGGGTCTCTCTCCTCACCGCCAACCCGAAAGAGGTCATGAAGTTCATCGTCTCCGGCGGAGTTTCCTCCTAGCAACCGCGCCTTTCTCCCCTGAGGATTATTTCCAGATGAAGCGCTTTAAAGGCATGCGGCAATCGTGGCGCCCGGATCACCGGCGCCTCATACTCTTTCTGGAGTGGTGAACGGCATGTGCCAATTCTGCACCCAACACGGGGAAGGAAAGAAATGGTACGAAAACATGGCCAACTATACGGCCGAGGTGTTCCATCAGGTCAATTCCGAGCAGAACCTCGTCCGCTTCCTGCGCGGTTTTGCCACGTCGCTGCGGGACGACGTTGCCACCGCCGCCCGCTGGCAGCGCCGTTTTCCCCGGATCTACCGCTTCATCGCCTATCCGCTTCTCTCCCGCACGATGCAAAAGACCCACTTCGGACAGGTGGTGCCGCTGGAGGATGTGGAAGCGATTCTCTCGCAGGTGGAGCACATTGTCCGGCTGCCCTGCGTCTGCCGGAGGGTCTCCCTCGGCGCCGAAAAACGCTACTGCTTCGGGGTGGGCATGGACCTGACCCCGATCCTCGCCCAAGCGCCGGATTTCGCCGCCTTTGAACACTGGAGCCGGGAACAGGCCATCAGCTTCATCCGCCAACTCGACCAGGAGGGCAAGACCCACAGCGTCTGGACCTTCAACACCCCCTTCATCGGCGCGATCTGCAACTGTGACCAGGACTGCATGGCCTACCGGGCCCAGATCACCCTGGAGGTGACGCGCACCATGTGGAAAGCGGAGTATGTGGCCGAGATAGACCAGCTCGCCTGCACCGGCTGCACCCTCTGCCGCACGCGTTGTTTTTTTGACGCCATCGACTTTGACCGCGACAACACAAAATGCGTGGTCGATGCCGCCGCCTGTTATGGCTGCGGGGTCTGCCGACCCGCCTGCCAGCACGGGGCCATCCGCCTTGTCGACCGTGCCACTGTGCCTGCCGCGGCCACGGACTGGTAGCGGTCAAAAAAGCAGGAAAGCCATTGCAGTATTTGCCCCTATTATTTATAAAGAAAAAGTGTTGTTTAATTGTGCAGATTTTTTAGCAAAATTCAAGACAAGGAAGAATATCCATGCTGCAAAAAATAATCAAACCGGTCAGTTTCTTTTTGGTGTTTTCCTTTCTTCTCCTCGACCTTTCCGTGCAGGCGGCACGGGCGCAGATGATCGACACCAACACCGTGATCGCGGCGCAGAAGCAGGAGGCCAGCCGGGTACGGGTGGCCGCCTTCCTGGGCCGCGATGATGTGCAACAGGTCATGGTGCAGCACGGCGTCGATGCTGTTGAGGCCCAGAAACGGGTGGCCAGCCTTTCCGATGCGGAGCTGGCAAAGATTTCCCAGGCCATGGACCAGTTGCCTGCGGGCGGCGACGGACTCGGGACGGTCATCGGCGCTGCGGTGTTGATCTTTCTCGTCTTGTTGATCACCGACATCCTCGGTTTTACCCATGTTTTTTCCTTTGTCAGGCCGCAACGCTAAGCGGAGGAGACAACAGTCGGGTTTCAGCCGGGCCGGCAATCGGATGATTGCCGGCCTGTTGTTTTTAGCGCTGTCCATGCTTCTCTCCGGCTGCGGCATCCTGTCGACGGAACGTCTGCCCCAGACGCCGGGCGGGCCTGCCAAGGCCATGGTTGCCAAGGTGCCGTTCTTTGCCCAGGAAGAATTGCAATGCGGCCCGGCCGCACTGGCCATGGCCCTGAATTGGAGCGGGGTTTCCATCCAGCCCGCCGAGCTCACCCCCGAAGTCTTCACCCCCGGCCTCCATGGCAGCCTGCAAAGCGGACTGATCGGCGCAACACGCAGGCATGGCCGGGTCGCCTACCCCATCGCCGGCAGCGAGGCTCTGCTGGCCGAGGTCGCGGCCGGCCATCCTGTCATTGTCCTGGTCAATCTCGGCCTGTCCTGGTACCCAAAATGGCATTATGCCGTGGTAATCGGCTTTGACCAGGACCGCGATGAGGTGATCCTCCACTCGGGGCTCACGGCCAACGAGCAGCTCAAATCCGGAGTTTTTCTGAATACCTGGCAACGCGGCGAGTACTGGGGGCTGTTGGTCCTGCCGCCGAACCGGCTGCCGAATACAGTTGAAGAAGGTGCTTGGCTTGAGGCTGTTGCCGGCCTGGAAAGGACCGGGCAATGGCGGGGGGCGGCAATCGGCTACGCCACGGCTTTAGAGCGATGGCCGCAGAGCTTTGGCGCCTTGATGGGCCTTGGCAACAGCCGTTACAGCCAGAACGATCTTACCGGAGCAGCCGAGGCCTTTCGGAAGGCAACCCTGCTTGAACCCAAAAACGGCATCCCCTTCAACAACCTGGCCCAGGTTCTGAACAAACAGGGCAAGCGGAAAGAGGGGCTGGCCGCGGCGCAACGGGCCGTGGAGCTTGGCGGCCCGTTGCTTGACACCTTCCGGCAAACCCTGGAAGCAATCACGGCACAGGCGCCACCCAAAAAAGGCCGCCGCAAAAAATAAAATCTAATGAGCGCTCATCAGGAAATACAATAGTTGCCGGAACAGTTCAAGAAAGCCCCAGCGCCTTGCGCTTGCCGGTGATCCGCTGGTCCAGAAGCCCGGCCGCCTTGAGCGGGTCGGGCTCAACCACGAAGCTGGCCCCAACCAAGCCTTCCAGCCCGTTCAGGGCCAGATCGGTGACCACCTTGGAGCCGAGGATGTTGGGCGGCAACCCCAGATGGGTATAGATGCCGCAGGCCACCGCATACAGGCCGATGGCCGCCGCCTTTTCCGAATACCATTCGGGCGAGGAAGCGCACACCGGCAGGTCGGAGATATCTACCCCCAGTTCGTTGGCGATCAGGGCGCAGAGCTGGATGATCCGCGAGTTGTCTACACAACTGCCCATGTGCAGAACCGGCGGGATGCCCAGAGCGCCGCACACCGCTTTCAGACCGGGCCCGGCCATGGAAATCGCCTCGGGCATCAGCAAGCCGGCCTTGCCCGCGGCGGTGGTCACGCAGCCGGTGACCAGAACCATGATATCTCTCTCGATCAATGCCTTGGCCAGGCCGACGTTGCAGGAATCCTGCTGGAATTTCGGGTTGTTGCAGCCGACAATGGCTACAAAGCCGCGCACCTTGCCTCCCTTGACCGCCTCAAGCAGGGGGGTGAGACTGCCGCCCAGGGCTGCAAGGATCGCCTCGTTGCTGAAACCGGTCATGATCTCCACCGGCGTACCCGGAATCTCCACCCGGTTGGGGTCGCGCCTGGCAAAGCCCTCCACCGCAATACCGACGATCTCTTTTGCTTGGGACAGGGCCGTTTCCGGCCGGACGTTGAAGTGGATGGCCCCGGTAAACCTGGCCTTGTTGGCAGTGGTGATAAACTTGGTGTGGTAGCAGGCCGCCGCCGGGACCAGGCTCGGCATGATGCACTGGTAATCGACGACAATGGCCTCCACCGCGCCGGTGACCACGGCCAGCTCGGTCATCAGGTGGTTGCCGGCCATGGGAATGCCCTGACGGGCCATAATCTCGTTGCCGGTGCAGCAGAGACCGGCGACATTGATGCCGCCGGCGCCCAGCTCCTTGGCCCTGGCCAACAGGGCCTGGTCCTGGGCGGCGGCGACGATCATCTCGCTCACCACCGGATTGTGGCCATGGACCAGGATGTTCACCTGTTCTTTCTTGATTACCGCCAGATTCACCTTGGCCTTTTTGGGGGCGGGGGTGCCGAAGATCACGTCGGAGAGTTCGGTGCCGATCATCGAACCGGCCCAGCCGTCGGCCAGGGCGGTGCGCGCCGCGTGGATCAAGGTGTTGGGAGCGTCGTTGTCGCAGCCCATGTGGGTGCGGTGCATCATCTCGGCGATCTCCCGATCCACCCCGCGCGGGGTCATGCCGAGCTGCTTCCAGATTGCCCGCCGCTTGGCAGGCACCCGGCACACAAAGGAAACCTCTTTCTTGCGGCTGCCGAAGTCTCCGTAAAGCACCTCCAGAAGATCGCGGGCGATCTCCATGACCGCGCGCCCCTCTGTTTTCACCCCGACTTCCCCGGCAATGCGGATGAGCTTTGCCTCATCCCGGATCCGGTAATCCGTGGTGGCGCCCTCGACAATGGCTTCCAGCACCTCGACCAGATCGCGGCCGTGATCGGAGTGGCCGGCAGCGCCTCCGGCAATGAAACGGCCGAAATTCCTGGCCACGATCACATCCGCATCAGCGCCGCAGACGCCGCGCTTCATCTTGTCGCTGATCCGGCACGGCCCCATGACGCAGTTGCGGCAGGTGGTGCCCAGCTCGCAGAATTTGCAGTGCGGGGTCTGTTGTTCCAGCCGGTCCCAGGCCGTTTCCACCCCGTCGCGCTCAGCCTTGGCAAGCATTTGCCTGGCATCGGGCCAGATGGATTTCTCCTCGATCGATCGCTTTTCCCGCGCCATCTTGCATTCTCCTCGTATTCCCGGAAAGGATCAAGCCCGTGCCCGGTTAAAAATCCTCGAACTCCTCGCCCATGGGGATCACGTCTTCAGGTTTCGGCGAGGCCGCGTGTTTCTTGACTGGGGGCGGAAGGCTCTTTCTTTGGGCTGCTGATTTGCGCGATCCAGCGAGTGTGGCCGCCACCACCGGAGGACGTTTGAGCCGGCTCGGCTTGGACGAGGCATTTATGCCGCCGGAACCTCCTTGCTTCGCGCAGATAACCAAGGCCAGCAATTCCCCAACCGAGCCGTTCATCATCTCGGCCTGGGCGCTCAGCTCCTCGGAGGCGGAGGCGGATTGCTCCGCTGCCGCGGCATTGCTCTGGGTCACAGTGTCGATCTCGTGAATAGCCTTGGTGACCTGGCTGATGGCGTTGGCCTGCTGGCTTGCCGCTCCGGCCATCTCGGTAATGATCGTGCCGATGCGGGTGGTGGATTGGGCGGCAACATTGAATGACTCGCTGGTCTCGCTGACCAGGGCGTTGCCCGTGGTGATCTTCTGCACCGTGCCCTCGATGAGATTGGAGGTGTTTTTCGCCGCCTCCGCCGCCCGCATGGCCAGATTGCGCACTTCGTCGGCAACCACCGCGAATCCGGCTCCTGCCTCGCCGGCGCGGGCCGCCTCAACCGCGGCATTCAGGGCCAGCAGGTTGGTCTGGAAGGCTATCTCGTCAATGGTTTTCACGATCTTCTGGGTTTCGGCGCTGGCCGCCGAGATCTCATACATGGAGGCGGTGAGTTTCTTCATGGATTCATCGGCGTTCTGGATAACCTGATTCGCTTCCTTCATCAGCGCGTCCGCCTGCCGGGCGTTGTCGGCATCCTGCTTGATCATGGCCCCGACCTCTTCCAGGGAGGCGGAGGTTTCTTCCACCGCAGCCGCCTGCTGGGAGGCGCCTTCGGCCAAGGTCTGGCTGGAGGAGGAGACTTCCCCCGCCGCCGCGCCGACCTGGTTGGCGCCGTCGCCCAGAGCGAGGCTAATCCGCTTGAGGGTGGTCGAGATGCCCCGGCCGAGGAAGACGGCCAGCAACCCGCCGGTCAGCAAAACCGCAATCCCCAGCCCCAAGGCGATCCTGGCCTGGAGGGCGGCTGAATCCGTGGCCAGAATGATTTGTTGTTTAGCCCCATCCTTGGCTTCATTGAGCAACCCGTCCAGCAGCGGATCAACAGCCTTGGTTGTTTTGCGCACCGCAAGGGCGGCGACCATGCGCTCATTGCCCACCGGGGCGGCGAGCATGGCGCCAAAGGCTTTCTGGTAGTCATCGGCCAAGGTCAGGAGCTGCCTGGCGTTGTCCATCAGTTTTGGCTGCCCTGCATCCTTGGCCAGATTCGCGATGGCTTCAAGCTCCTCCTTGAAGGAGGCGATATAGCCGTCGGCTTCCTTGGTGAGCAGCGCATCGTCGGCGTACAACAACATTTTTTCATCCTGCCGGCACTGGATCAAGACGATTTTGGCCGTGCTGGCGCGCAGGGCGATGGCCATATCCTGTTCGATGAGACGGGTGAACTTCGTTGTGGCGGAGGTCAACGCAAACTGATAAATTCCGGTGAGCACTACGACCAGGAGGAGAACTCCCCCGAATCCTGCCCCGATTTTCTTGCCTATGGTTGTCTGTTGCCTGGACATCTTTTTCCTTTTATGCACCGTGATGATGCTGGAGTTGATATGATTCTGCCGACAAGGGAGAAAAGTCTCATCGACGACTGCTCCCTTGCCGGCCCGTACTGTTTTTGCCTCGCCCCCCCCCGTCGCGGGACGGCCTCTCCTTTTCCCCTCTGCGGCCGCCGTGCGCGAAGCCCCGCTTTGCCGTGTTATTCCATCAGGTAGCCGATGTAATACACGCCGATAATTTCGCCGCCCGCGTTCTTGATCGGTTCATAGCCGGTGTCGTACAGCTTGCCGAGGATGTCAACCATTCCGTAAAAGGCGTTGCCCTGGCGGATGGCCGCAATGGCTGGGCCGCTTGGGTCCAGCGGGGTGCCGACCGCACGTTTGCCGTCTTTCATCACATTGGTGCTGATGCGGACGAACGCATCCCCTTTTTTCATGAAAAAGGTGGCGGTGCAGCCGAATTTGGCTTTCAGGGAATCCACCAGCGCATAGTTGTCGTTTATCTTGCTGGTGCCGAAGAAGAGTGATCCTCCTTCAATCTTGGGTGCGCCAAGCTTTGCCGCCTCGGCTTTCATGGCGGCCATGGCGGTTTTGATCTTGGCCGAAGATTCCGTTGCCGCCATGGCGGCAACCGCCCCGGCCATTACCAGTCCAAGAACAAACAGCGCCAGCATCGGTGCAACCCTGCGTTTCCCAAAAATTCTCATCGCATTCCTCCTGATTCGTTGATGTATTGGCATGACTGCCATCGGTGTTGTCGCGCAAGGATTTGTGCCTGCCGACTTTTCCATAATCCCAGAAACAGGCGGAGGGAGTCAACGCAATTCCCGCAAGCGAATGGCTCGCATTGCAAAAAAAACGCCCCCCCCCACCCAGACTCAGAGCCGGTTTCCCCGGGGCTCGGGCGTGGTTCTGATCCGCTCCAGTTGATCGGCAAGATCGCGCAGCTCCCGCTGCCAATACTCGCGGGCGCCGAAATCCGGGGCTACCCGGCTCAAGCCCTCCTCGGCCACCTGATACGCGCACCAGGCCATGTAGTGGATATAGCGCATGGCCCTCAGCGGCTCGATCAGCCGCAGGCTCCGCCGGTCGAAATCGCGGAAGGTCTCGTAGCCTTCGAGAAACAGCTCGATCTCGGCAAAGGTCTCCTCCCGGTAACCCGGCAGCAGCATCCAGAAATCCTGCACCGGCGGGCCCAAGGCCATGTCGTCGAAATCGATGAGATAAAAGGATTCTCCGGGCCGGTGGATGAGGTTGGAAAAATGGCAGTCGCCGTGGATGCGGATCATCTCGGCGCCCGCAAACAGCGGGCTGATCTCCGCGATCAGGGTGTGGACCAGCTCACCGAATTGCTTGGCGAGATCCGCATCCATGAACTTCCCGGCCAGGAGATAGTCGACCTGTTGCCGGGTCGATTTGCCGGGAAGCATGGTGATCCGCCCCTCCGGAACCCTGCCCGCGCCCACGGCATGGATCCGGCCAAGCAGACGGCCTATTTCCAGCCACTGCTCATCGCTGTATTCATCCAGGCTACGCCCCCCGCACTTGGGGAACACGGTGAAATACATGCCCTCATGCTCCCCGAGGCTGCCGTTGCCCGGCAAGACAAAGGGGGCGATGACCGGGATCTCCCGGCCGGCAAGCTCAAGCAGAAACTCATGCTCGTCGGCAAGCGCGGCGCGGCTCCAGCGCCCGGGCCGGTAGAACTTGACCACCAGGCCTTCGCCGTTTTCGCCCTCCAGTTCGTAGACCCGGTTGATGTAGCTGGCCAGGGGCCGGCAAAGATTGGTGCAGCGGATATCCAAGGCTTTTTCCACCAAGCCGAGAACCAAGTCCGGGGTCAGGCGGTGAAAGGCGGAATGCGCGTGGGGCTTAACAGTAAGGTTCATGGTATTTCAATTTTGCCTTTCGATACGAAAAATAATAATCCCGGAACGATAACGGTTCAGCAGCGCCGCTTCGCTGCTGCCGCAGATGCTAGGAAGAGGTCTGCGAAATGTGCTGTTGCACATGAGCAGGCCGATGACAGCTAAGCGAGCGCAGCGAGACTGCGAGGCAGAGCGGTGCTGCTGGACCGTTATCACCCAAGAGCCACGTCAAGAACCATCATCACCGCGAAACCCAGCAGGGTCGCCATGGTGACCATGTCGATATGCTTGGGATTCTGCTGCGACTCCGGGATAAGCTCCTCCACCACGACAAAGATCATGGCCCCGGCGGCAAAACAGAGGGCATAGGGCAAAACGGACTGCATGCTGAGGACAAAATAGGCGCCCAAAACGCCTGCCACCGGCTCCACGATACCGGAGGCCTGGCCCATCAGGAAACTTTTTCCACGACTCATGCCTTCCCGCCGCAGAGGCATGGACACCGCCGCGCCCTCGGGGAAATTCTGCAAGCCGATGCCGATGGCCAGGGCAATGGCCCCGCCCAGGCTTGCCGAGGGGATATTGGCTGCCACCGCGCCAAAGGCCACGCCCACGGCCAGCCCCTCGGGGATGTTGTGCAGGGTAATGGCCAGCACCAGCAACGTGCTGCGCTGCCAGGAGGTTTTCACCCCCTCGCTCTTGCTGATATCCAATCCGGGATGGAGATGGGGCAGGAAACGGTCAATGAGCCGCATGAACAAGCCCCCGGCCAAAAACCCGAGGGCCGCGGTACGCCAGGGGACGAACCCCATCTGGCCGGCCATCTCGATGCCCGGGGCGAGCAGCGACCAGAAACTCGCGGCGATCATCACCCCGGCGGCAAAGCCGAGCATGGCATCCATGAGCTTCTGGTTCACGGTTCGATGCATGAACACCAGGGCCGCGCCCGCAGCGGTCACACCCCAGGTAAAAATGGTGGCCAGCAGGGCCTGGAGAACCGGGTTCAATTCCTGAAAAAAAATCACCATGGTGGAAGCCTGCCGCCTGTGTCGTAGAGTTTCATCGTTAACAGCTTCATCGCACAATGATATGCCAGAAACCGCGAAAAGTCCATGCGGTAAGCGGAAAGAACCGCCTCACTGCATATTCCGATACAATCCGTCATGTGTTCGGAGGCAAAATCCTTATCATTATCCGAATCCAAAGCTTCCCGGCGATGAAGAGGCTTGACGGATTGCGCCAAACATTATATCGGATAACCGGATGCAATCCATTGCATTTATTGAGATATTTGATTTGACCTGATGCCTTGCCTTCCTTTATTTTCGAAGCGTCTGCCTGTCTGCCGTACAAACACCCTTCCCCATGAGGTGAGCAATGAATCGCTTCCACGACTTTGCCGGTGAGGCCATCGGCACCTTTATCCTGGTTTTCTTCGGGTGCGGCTCCGTGGCGGTTACCGTGCTGTTTGCCGCGCATGCCGGGCTGTTTCAGGTGGCTGCCATCTGGGGGACTGGTGTCACCCTGGCCATCTACGCCACCCGTCACCTTTCCTGCGCCCATCTCAATCCCGCAGTCAGCCTGGCCATGGTCATCGGCCGCCGCATGGCTCCGCAAAAACTGCCTGCCTATCTCTGCGGCCAGTTTGGCGGAGCCTTTTTGGCTGCCGCGGTTCTCTATCTCCTGTTCGGCGAATCCATCGCCGCCTATGAAAACATGCACGCCATTGTCCGCGGCGCGCCGGAATCGGTGCGAACCGCCATGCTGTTCGGCGAATTCTACCCCAACCCAGGATCCGGCGCGGCAGCCATGGTCACCGCGACCAACGCCTTCGCCGCCGAGGCAACCGGAACCTTTGTCCTGGTTTTTCTCATCTTTTCCCTGACTGAGGGCTGCAATGTCGGCCGGCCGAATGAAGCCCTAGCCCCCCTCTTTATCGGACTCACCGTGACCGTCATTATCTGCATCCTGGCGCCTCTCACCCAGGCGGGGCTTAACCCGGCCCGCGATCTTTCCCCCCGGCTGTTCGCCTGGCTGGCAGGATGGAGAGAGGCCGCCATGCCCGATGCCGGGTACGGGTTCCTGACCGTCTATGTGCTGGGGCCCTTGACGGGCGGCTCCCTGTCCGCGCTTTTCTTTACCGGCTGCGTGCAGCCCCTGATGGACCGAAAGAATCAAACCGGCTGCGGCTGCCGCTGACAGCAGGCTATCCAGCATGATCCACAAGGAGAAACACATGCCATCGCACCCTGCAACGCGCGAACAACTCAAGGAATACTACGGCAGGATTCTGCAGAGTTCAAAAGACCTCAAAACCAAGGCCTGCTGCTGCGACGGGGAACCCGTTTCCTCCGGCATGCAGCGCATCCTCAGCACCATTGCCCCGGAGATTCTCAGCCGTTCCTACGGCTGCGGCTCACCTATCCCGGATTGCCTTGCAGGCTGCACGGTCCTTGACCTTGGATGCGGCGCAGGGCGGGATGCCTTTCTCCTCTCCCGCCTCGCCGGCCCGAAAGGAAAGGTCATCGGCGTGGACATGACCGAAGAGCAACTGACCGTGGCACGCAGCCATGTGGAGGCCCAGATGCGGGCCTACGGCTACGAAAAAGCCAATGTGGAGTTCCGGCACGGATACATGGAGAACCTCGGCGAGCTGGGCGTGACGGACAATTCGGTGGATGTGGTCATTTCTAACTGCGTCATCAACCTGTCGCCGGATAAAGGCGCCGTTTTTTCCGAAATATTCCGGGTGCTCAAGCCGGGCGGCGAGCTGTTTTTCTCGGATATTTTCGCCGGGCGCAGGGTGCCGGATCATTACCAGGATGATCCGGTCCTGCATGGGGAGTGCCTGGCCGGGGCACTGTACATCGAGGACTTCCGCAGGCTGCTCCGGGAAGTAGGGTGTCCGGACTACCGGGTCATGCAAAAACGCAGGGTGCGGCTCGACAACCCGGCCATTGAAGAAAAGATCGGCATGATCGATTTTTATGCCATGACGGTGCGTGCCTTCAAACTCGATTGCCTGGAAGACCTCTGCGAGGATTTCGGCCAGAGCGCCACCTATCGCGGCACCATTGCCGGCCACCCCCATGCCTGGCAGTTGGACGACCACCATCGCCTGGTTTCCGGCAAGCCCATGCTGGTCTGCGGCAATACCGCCGCCATGCTGGAAGAAACCCGCTTCGGGAAACATTTTCATATTTCCGGCAGTCGCGCCGTGCATTTCGGCCCTTTTGACTGCTCGGGTTCCGGCTCTGACAGCGCCGGCGCCTCCTCCTGCGGCTGCTGAGCTGAAAAATTCACCCCAGGTTGAGGGGGTGGCGGGTACAGGACAATGCGCCTCACGACTCCGCCGGCGCTCTTCCTTCTGTCTCGATGGCAAGCCCCGCCTTGACCACCCCGCCCTGGATGACCTTGGCAAAGATCCCCTCCCGGGGCATGATGCAGTCGCCGGTGGCCTTTTTGATGGCGCACCCCGCGTTGTGGCATTCCTTGCCGATCTGGGTGACTTCGAGCACCACCCGGCCATCGATGACCAAGCGGTCGCCGATCCCGAGCGCGGTCAGCTCCAGCCCCCGGCAGACGATGTTCTCGGCAAACACCCCGTGCTTGAGGTGGGGCATTTTCTGCTTCACCTGCTCGATACTCTCGGCTGCCAGCAGGGACACCTGCCGGTGCCACTCCCCGGCATGGGCGTCGCCGTCGACCCCCCAGTTTTCCTTGAGAAAAATTTCAGAGACTTCTTTTTTCACCATGCCCTTCTTTTCGCTTACGCACACCGCTTCGATCACTCCCATACCCCTTCTCCCGTGCTGAATTGACATTTATACTCCCGAAGCCAGCCCTTGCCGCCGCATATCACTCAAGGATAAACCCGGCCACCGGAAGCCCTTTTCCCCAGGCTTGCCAGGCGCCGCCGTGGATGTCCAGGGTCCGGGCCGCGCTGTCGTAGGTGGCCTCGATGTTGGTTTCCAGGCTGCATTTGCGGTCATAGTTGGTGTGGCTAAAAACAAGCCGGTAGATTGTCCCGCTTTGAGGGATCGCCTGCTCGACGTAGGCGACATGGCCGGTGGGCATCTTCCGCCGGGTATTGGCGGCAAGGATGAGAATGCTTCCGGACCGGGGCGTAAGCGAGGTGTTGCCGCGCCGCTGCTCACAGGCAAACCAGGTGAGGGGACCGTTTTCGTGACCGAGGCGGCAACTGTCGATCCCGCTCCGGCAGCGGGCAAAGGGCAGGCTCTGGGGCTCGCAGCGTCGCGCCGTTGCCTGCTTGCCGCCCCCGCTTCCGGGGCGCAATTGAAAGCACTCCGGCGTGGCAAGCCCGCGGCTCGCAAGGGAGGCGATGAATTCCTCCGGTCCGGGATCCTGCCCGGGGAGGAGCTCGCGTGGCTGGACACGTTGGCTGCTGCCCTGGGTTGGGGCAGAAGCAGAAACCCGTGTTTCCCGCGCCGTTTCCCGGCCCTCGGGAAGATTTGTCACGGGCTCGTGCCGGACGCAGCCGGAAACAAACAGGGCCATAACAAAAAATTTTCCGGCCAGCCGGAGTGTGCATTGCTGCATGAAAACTCCATCATTCATTATCTTCGTTGATTGCTCTAAGGGCGTTGCGCCCGGATCCTTCGCGCATCATAGCAGACACCCCCGCCCTTGACAATGCCGGGGATTCCGGACCTGGGGGGTGCGGCAGAATAGGCTTGCGCCCCCCTGGCCGTCATGCTATAAATGCCGTTTTTTCGTGCAGATACCCCTCATTTTTTTTGCGAGTTCCAAATGATACACCTCACCAACATCAGCAAACAGCATGGCTCCCAGATCCTTTTTACCAATGCCAGCTTTCAGATCCTCCCCGGCGTGCGCACCGGGTTGGTCGGCCCCAACGGCGCGGGCAAGTCCACCATCTTCCGCTTGATAACCGGCGAGGAAGAACCGGACAAGGGCGAGATCTCCTGCGCCAAGAAAACGGTGATCGGCTATTTCTCCCAGGAAGTGGGCGAGATGTCCGGCCGCTCGGCTCTCGAAGAAACCATGGCTGCGGTGGGCGAAGTGGTGCGCTTGGGCGAGGAACTCAAGGAGATGGAAGCGGCCATGGCCCAGCCCATGGAAGACGACGCCATGGCCGCCCTGCTTGAGAAATACGGCGATGCCATGGAGGAGTTCGAGCATCGCGGCGGCTACGACCTGGAATCCCGCGCCCAGGCGGTGCTCACCGGCCTGGGCATCGGGCCGGAGGACTTCAACCGGCCGGTGGAGTCGTTCAGCGGCGGCTGGAAGATGCGCATCGCCCTGGCCCGCATCCTGACCATGAACCCCGATGTCCTGCTGCTGGACGAGCCCACCAACCATCTGGACGTGGAGTCCATCGTCTGGCTGGAGGAGTGGCTGGCCAAGGATTTCAAGGGTGCGGTGCTCATGACCTGCCATGACCGCGATTTCATGAACCGGCTGGTTTCCCGGATCATCGAGGTGGCCAACGGGACCATCACCACCTACAGCGGCAATTACGACTTTTACCTGCGCGAACGGGAGATCCGGCGGGAACAGCTCGCCGCCAGCTTCCGCCGCCAGCAGGAGATGCTGGCCAAGGAGGAGGAGTTCATCGCCAAATTCGCGGCCCGCGCCTCCCACGCCTCCCAGGTGCAGTCCCGGGTCAAGAAGCTGGAGAAGATTGAGCGCATTGAGCTGCCTCCGGAACAGCGGGTGATCAGTTTCGAGTTCAGCGAGCCGCCCCGCAGCGGCGACGACGTGGTGCGCCTGGAGAATCTGGCCAAGAGCTGGCCGCGGGACGATGGCGGGGAAAAACCGGTATTTTCCGGGATCTCCGGGGTAATCCAGCGGGGGGAAAAGGTGGCGGTGGTCGGGGTCAACGGCGCGGGCAAGTCAACCTTTCTCAAGGTCCTGGCCGGACAGACCGAGCCCACCTCCGGCACGGTCACCATCGGGGCCAACGTCGGCCTGGGGTATTTTTCCCAGCATGCCATGGATGTGCTGGTTCCGGAGCGAACCGTCTTCGACACCGTGCAGGACGCCCTGCCCCAGGCCAACATCGGCACCATCCGCAACCTCTGCGCCGCCTTTCTCTTCCAGGGCGACACGGTGGACAAGCAGATCAAGCTGCTTTCCGGCGGGGAAAAAAGCCGGGTGGTGCTGGCCACTATGCTGGCGAGGCCGCTGAATTTCCTGATCCTGGACGAGCCCACCAACCATCTGGACATCCAGTCGCGGGAGGTCTTGCTGGGAGCCTTGCAGAAATTCACCGGCACCGTGGTCCTGGTCAGCCATGACCGCCATTTTCTCCGCTCGCTGGTGAACCGGGTCATGGAGGTGGATCACGGGGAAATGCGGTCCTACGGGGGGGATTACGAATACTATCTGCGCAAGTCAGGGCACCAGGCCTAGGAAACGAACCTGCGCGGCGATTGTTCCGTCCTGTTTTTTTGTGTTGCTTGTTGATCCCGTTTTGACCGACAATGGTCCCAAGCCCAGATGGCCGCGCTCCATCTCCCACTGACGCCCCCCCTCTGTTTTCACGGCAAAACCTCATCTGGGCCTTTTTTTGTTCCGGCCATTTCTCCCACGCAAGCCTTCCGGGGAATTGGCTGCGGAAGCGAACGGGGCTAACAGGAGAAGAGGATGGGCCGAAGAATTGTGGCTTTTTTCATGCTGGCGCTCCTTTTCGGAACCTTCCTCGGCTGCAACCGGGACCCCGAAGCCAAGGGGCCGAAGGTGGGGACAAAGCCCCAAGCCGCCGGGGTTCCCGTCTATCGCTTGGCGGTCCATCCCCTGCACAACCCGGAAAAACTCTTCCAGACCTATCAGCCGCTGATTGATTACCTGAACTCCCGGTTGCAGGGCGCGCGCCTGACTTTGGAGGCGTCACGGGACTACGCCAACTTCGAAAAAAAATACCAAACAGGTAAGGCCGAATTTCTCCTCCCCAACCCCTGGCAGACTCTTCAGGCCATGAAGAACGGCTACCACGTCATCGCCATGGCAGGAGAACCCCATGATTTCAAGGGGATTTTCGTAGTCCGGCGAGACAGCCCCCTGACCCACCCCGCCGACCTGAAGGGGAAGGCGGTGAGCTATCCCTCCCCCACGGCGCTGGCAGCCTGCATCATGCCCCAGTACTTTCTCCACACCCACGGCATCAACGTTGCCACCAACATCGAAAACCATTATGTCGGCTCCCAGGAATCTTCCATCATGAATGTCCATATGGGCCGGACCGCGGCCGGCGCGACCTGGCCACCGCCCTGGCGGGCATTCCAAAAAGAGCATCCGCTGGAAGCGGCAGAGCTGAAAGTCCTCTGGGAAACGGAGTCGCTGGTCAATAACTCCGTCATGGTTCGCAACGACATCCCCGCCCACGTGCAGGAACAGGTGCGCGCCCTCCTGCTCGGACTTGAGGAAACCACGGAAGGGAAGTCGATCCTCGCGGGGATGGAAACGGCGCGTTTCCTTCCCGCTGAGGATAAGGACTACGACGTGGTGCGCCGGTATATCTCCCGCTTCGAAAACGAGGTCCGGCCGGTGGAGGAGCGATGATGAGAACCCTGTATCGTTTCCTGTCCGGCACGCTCCGCGGTCGTCTCGTTGTCGGCGTGGCCGTGGTACATGCCGTCATGATGGCCCTGTTCATCACCGATCTGACCGCACGTCAGCGCTCCATGCTCCTGAACCATCAGATCGAGGAGGCGACCGCTTTGTCCCAGGCCCTGGCCACCTCCGCGGCGGGATGGATCGCCGCCAACGACATCGCGGGCCTGCAGGAACTGGTGGAGGCCCAGCGCCGCTATCCGGAGATCCTCTTCGCCATTCTCGCGGACAAGGAAGGGAGGGTGCTGGCCGACACCGATCCGGCCAGACAGAATCTCTACATGCTCGACCTGCCAGGAGAAGCGCGCCAAACAGTGCTCGCCGGCACTCCCGCGCTGGTTGACGTCGTAGCACCCGCCATGATCGGAGGGCGTCAAGTCGGCTGGGCTCGTGTCGGCATAGGACAGAAGAAGGCCCAAGAGAAGCTTGCGGCAATCATCAGGGATGGTGTCGTCTATGCCCTGGTGGCGATCCTTATCGGCTCGGCCATCGCCTGGGTTATGGGACGCCGGATCACCCGGAGGCTCTATGCCGTTCAGGAAACCATCGCCGCGGTCCGCTCCGGCAACCGTCTGGCCCGCTCCGCGCTTGCCGGCAACGACGAGGCGGCCGTCATGGCGCGGGAGTTCAACCACATGCTGGATGTGATTGTGGAAAAGGACGCCGAACTGCGGGAGAAGACGGAGGAACTGGATCACTACTTCACCGATGCCCTGGATCTTTTATGCATTGCCGACACCGACGGCTACTTTCGCCGGTTGAACCCGGCCTGGGAGACAACGCTCGGCTTTCCCCTCTCGGAACTCGAAGGACGACGCTTTCTGGATTTTATCCATCCCGAGGACATGGAGGCGACCCTGCAGGCGGTTGCCACGCTTGCCAGCCAGAAAGAGGTGCTGAATTTCACCAACCGCTACCGGAACAACAACGGAGAATACCACTGGATCGAGTGGCGGGCGTTTCCGTCCGGACAACGGATTTATGCCGTTGCCCGGGACATCACCGAACGTAAACTGGCGGAGGATGCCCTCCGCCAGAGTGAAGAGGAGCTCAATCTCGCCCAAGCAGTGGCACAGACGGGCAGTTGGTACCTGGACGTTCGCCACAACGACTTGAAGTGGTCGGCCGAGGCATACCGCATGTTCGGAATCCCGCAAGGACAGCCGCTCACCATGGAGACCTTCGCCGCCTGCATTTTTCCGGAGGATCGCGACCGGGTGCTTCAGGCCTGGAACGCGGCCTTGCGGGGCGGACCGTACGACATTGAGCACCGCATCCTCGTTGAAAACGAGACCCGATGGGTGCGGGAACGCGCCAAGATACGCTTCGACGCGGCGGGAAACGCGCTCACCGGAGTCGGAACCGTGCAGGACATCACCGAACGCAAGCAGGCGGAACAGGACATCGCCCTCCTGAGCTTCGCCTTGAACAACGTCCACGAGGCCGCTTTTCTGATCGACGAAAACGCGCGCTTCCAGTACGTCAACGAAGAGGCCTGCCGTATCCTGGGATACAGTCGCGACGAACTGCTCGGCTTGGGCGTGCAAGATGTTGACCCGAATTTCCCGGCAGAGCGCTGGCCCGACCACTGGAACGAGCTCAGGAGACTGAATTCGTTCACCTTCGAAGGGCGCCACAAGAGCAGGGAGGGGTGTATCTTCCCGGTCGAGATCAATGCCAATTATTTTGAGTATGGCGGCCGGGGCTATAATCTGGCAATGGTGCGTGACATCACCGAGCGGAAACAGGCTGAGGAGGCTTTAAGGCAAAGCGAGGAATTCAATCGGAATATTCTGGCGACCGTCGATGAGGGGTTCATCGTCGTGGACCGGGAGTACCGGATCCTCTCCGCGAACAGGGCATTCTGCGACATGATGCAGTTATCCGCGGAGCAGATGGTGGGACGGCTATGCTATGAGGCCACACACCACACTGCACGGCCCTGCTTCGAACAAGATGGGGAGTACAGGGAATGCGCGGTCAGACATACCTTCGAGACCGGCATGCCCCATGTTGCCTCCCATACGCACGAAGACGCGTCCGGAACGAAACATCACATGGAATTACATTCCTTCCCTGTCTTCGATACGTCAGGCACGGTGGTATCCGCCATCGAGACCATCAACGACGTGACGGAAAAAAGAAAACTGGAAGCACAGCTACGCCAGTCCCAGAAGATGGAGGCGGTGGGCACCCTGGCCGGCGGCGTGGCCCACGACTTCAACAATATGCTGATGGTGATCATCGGCCACGCGGAGCTGGCCTTGCAACAGATGGCCCCGGATCAACCGCTTTTTGCCAACCTGCAGGAAATCCGGAAGGCCGCCGGGCGTTCCGCCGACCTGACCCGGCAACTGTTGGCCTTTGCCCGCAAGCAGACCGTCGTACCCAGGGTGCTCGACCTGAACGAAACCGTGGAAGGGATGCTCAAGATGCTGCGGCGTTTGATCGGCGAGGACATCGATCTCATTTGGCAGCCGGGGGCAGAGATATGGCAGGTCAAGGTGGATCCCTCCCAGATTGACCAAGTCCTGGCCAACCTGTGCGTCAATGCCCGCGATGCCATAGCGGGGGTGGGCAAGGTCACCATCGAAACGCGCAATGCCATCATCGATGCGGCGTATTGCGCCGACCATCCGGAGACGATTCCCGGCGAATACGTCCTGCTGGCCGTGAGCGACGACGGCTGCGGCATGGACAAGCAGACCCTCGGCAAGATATTCGAACCGTTTTTCACCACCAAGGAACTGGGCAAGGGCACCGGCCTCGGACTGGCCACGGTCTATGGCATTGCCAAACAGAACAACGGCTTCGTCAACGTCTACAGTGAGCCAGGCCAGGGATCGACTTTCAAGATTTACCTGCTCCGAGAAACGGGCAAGAGCGAGGCGATGCCACGGGAGAGCCCGGCGAGTCCGGTGGCCGGGGGGCACGAAACCATCCTCCTGGCGGAAGACGAGGCCGCGATCCTGGAGATGGTGAAACAGATACTTGAGGATTTCGGGTATCGGGTACTGGCCGCTTCGACACCGGGCGAGGCCATCCGGGTGGCCAAGGAATATGCAGGAGAGATCCACCTGCTCATAACCGACATGGTCATGCCCGAGATGAACGGCCACGAATTGGCAAAAAACCTGCTCTCTCTGCACCCAAAACTCAAATGCTTATACATGTCCGGCTATAGCGCCAATGTCATCGCTCGCCACGGCGTGCTGGACGAGGGGATCAATTTCATTCAGAAACCGTTCTCGATGCAGGCCTTTGCCGCCAAGGTGCGCGAAGCGCTGGATGGCAAATAAAAAAACCGCCTCGTGACGAAACGCGGCAATCGTTGCCATCGCAGGAATAAGGAATGCGGCTGGCCTAGGCGGTGAGCCCTTTCAGCCGGGCGGCCCGCTCGAATTTCAAGATAATTTGCGCCAGTTGCCGCTCATCGGCAGGGGTCGGCGCACAGTGGATGCCGTAGGTCGCGAACTTCGTTGTCCCGTCGTCAGCCTTTCTGGCAATGGCTCCGGTCTTGAGGATAATCTGAAACCGCTCCAGGGTACCCGGAGGCGTAAATTCGCCCGCAGGCACCGCATGGTTGAGCTGGAGGCAAATCGCCTGGATATCGCTGGGCACCACAACCGGCGTTGCCTGCGGCAACCGGACCAGGACCCCGGTGGCGCTCAGATCTTCAATCCGGCCGGCGAGGATCCATTTCGAAGCGGTCTGGAAGATGGCGAGACTTTCGGCGGTGGGGACAACCCGGTAGGCATGCCGCCGCTGGATGATCGTAACCTCCGCGGGGAGCGCAAGCTCCAGGTACTCATCCTTGATCCGGAAAATCATGCCCTTGCCGATGATATTGCGCCCGATGACGCAGCGGAACTGAAACTCCACCCCTCCGGAGGTGAATTTCGAGGCTTTATCCCGCTTGGCCAGGATCAGACGGGTGGGAGAGACCTTGACGACCCAGGCATCGCTGCGATGCCCGTGCTGGACAATGCTCAGGGTTTTGCGCCGCTCCAGCATCTGCTCGAAGATCCGGCTGACCGCCCCCGCATTCCTAACAATCTCGACCTCAGCCTCTTCCATTCCCTGTAAAACTCCCTGCGGCTCAAGCTCCCTCAAAAAAACTGACCGGACACGGTGTTCACGATACCAAGCTTGCCATGCCCGGTCAACAGCCCCCGTCCCGGCAAGCGCAAAAATTCTTTTTCCGCTTGCTTTTCCCTGCTGCTTTCACCGACAATGGAAGCACGCCCCGATGGCCGCTTTTCACCCACTTACAGTTCCCCACAACTGCGCAGCGGCGAAGCCTCATCGGGGCTTTCTTGCGCCTCCGGTCAACTGTGCTCGCGGGTCTTGCGGAAGACGATCTCCGGAAACAGCTCCGCCACCCTGCCCAGCCGCCACTCGCTTTCCGCAAGATAGGCCAGATGCCCCTCGGCGTCCAGGGCCAGGTGGGCCTGGTTCTTGGCTTTGAACTCATCGAGCTTCTTGCGGTCCTCGCAGTCGATCCAGCGGGCGGTGGCATACTGCACCGGCTCGTACACCGCCTCCACCCCGTATTCCGCTTTCAACCGCGCCATGGTCACCTCGAACTGCAGCACGCCCACCGCGCCCAGGATGTAATCGCTGCCCATCATCGGCCTAAAGAGCTGCACCGCGCCTTCCTCGGCCAACTGCACCAGCCCCTTGTTCAACTGCTTGATCTTGAGCGGATTCTTGATCAGCACCCGCCTAAAGTGCTCGGGCGCGAAATTGGGGATGCCGGTGAACTTGAGAGGTTCCTTGTCGGAGAAGGTGTCGCCGATCTTGATCGTCCCGTGGTTGTGGATGCCGATGATGTCGCCGGGCCACGCTTCCTCCACGTTGGTGCGGTCCTGGGCCATGAAGATGGTGGCGTTGGCCAGGGCGACCTCCTTGCCCAGCCGGTGGTGCATGACCTTCATCCCCCGGGTGAACTTGCCGGAGCAGATGCGGAAAAAGGCGATCCGGTCGCGGTGGGCCGGGTTCATGTTGGCCTGGATCTTGAAAGTGAAGCCGGAAAAGGCTTCCTCCTCCGGGGAGACCATCCGGGTGGTGGTGGCGCGGGGGCCGGGC
>CAZPOR010000016.1:0-48641 GCA_964588325.1 uncultured Desulfurivibrio sp. | reverse complement strand
CAGCATGGTATTTCTTTTGATTCATTTTCTTTGGGCAAACAAAGAAAATGAACAGAAGAATAAAGCGTATTCCTCTGACTGTTGAGAATACTTAACGATCGGATAGAGTTTACTCGGAGACCTTGCCGCGCATAGCCTTCACCCTGCCCCGCTTTTCCTTGCCCTCAAGACGTTTTTCCTTGGCGCTGCGGGTGGGCTTGGTGGGCCTGCGCGGGCGTTCCTGTTTGCCCGCTCCCCTGATGAGCTCTCCAAGCCGTTCCAGGGCGTCGGCCCGGTTCTTTTCCAGACTGCGGAACTGCTGCGCCTTGATGATGATCTCGCCGTCCTTGGTCAACCGCTGATCGCTTAACCCAAGCAGCCTCTCCTTGTAAAAATCCGGCAGGGACGAAGCGCGGATATCGAAACGCAGGTGCACGGCCGAGGAGACCTTGTTGACATTCTGCCCCCCGGCTCCCTGGGCGCGGATGGCGGTGATCTCGATCTCGTTTTCCGGGATATCAATCGTCTGTGAAATCCGTACCATCTCAAAGCGTCCGGGCTATCATGCCTTGCCGACCACGCGCACACTGGTCGCCTGAGGGCCATTATCCCCCTGTTCCTCGACAAACCGCACCTCGTCGCCGATGGCAAGCCCGGCAAAGTCGGCATTGATCAGGCTGTTGCGGTGGAAATAGATATCATCCCCCGCCGCGGTGAGGATCCGGCCGTAATCCTCATGGGGGTAGAGCTCCGTGATCTTGCCCTGGGGCATCTCCCCATGCGCCTTCACTTCGCCCTTTTGCCGGCCGACAACCTCGCGCAGTTTCCGTTGCGCCGAATCAAAGACATCCCGCACCACCACATAGGCATCATGGTAGGCTGTATGCTGGTCCGGCTCCCGGTTGATCACGATGGTCTCCTTGGGCAGGGTGATATCGATGCTGGCGTGAAAGAGGCCGCCTTTGCGCTGGTGCTTGTGGGGCGCCTCGACCACAACCCGGCAACTGACCATGTTTCCGCAGATGCTGTCCAATTTTGCCGCCCGCTCGCGGATATAGGCCTCCAGCGACTCGGAGGTTTCCATGTTGCGAAAGGTGATCTGTAGCGGTACCTGCATATCTGTTCCTCCCCATGAAATTTGTACAGTATTGCACTGACTCCGCCATGCCTTCAGGGACGAGCGGGCGGAATCCTGTTTTTCTCCTCGGCCTTGGCGCCGCAGGCAAGGCAAAAACGCGCGGCAGGCAACGCCAGCAACCGCGGCAAGGGAATCGGCTCGCCGCACCCTTCGCACTTTCCATACTGCAGGGCGTCCATCTTATCCAGGGCACGATCGATTGCCTCGATATCCTCTTTTTCCCGCTCGTCGAGCTTGGCGTTGAGCTCGGAAAGCCCGGCCTTTTGCGCTTCTTCCTCAAATTCGGTATCTTTTTCGGCGAGTTCCTGCCAGCCGTCGTCGAGGCGCCGCAGACGGTGAAAGATATCCTGACGCAACGCCAGAAGTTTTTCCTTGAGCAGATCCAGTTCCAGTGAGGTCATGACAGTCCCCCCTTCTGTGTTGTCAGACGGCATGGAGATCGTTTTCTTTCATTATACAGCCAAGGGAGGACAATCCCTCAACCTTATTTTCATGGACCGGAAACCAAAGGAATACCGCGGAGGCGGGATTGGCAGGACAGGCTCAGGGGCCGAGCAGGAAAAGCTCCCCCATGATCCATTCGCCTTTTTCCTTGCGGATGGTGGCGGACTGGGTGGCGAGGATGCGAAAGCCATGACGGGAGGCCGTGGCCGTGATGTAGGAACAGGAATGGGCATACCGCCCGGAAGGACGCAACAGGTACCCGTCCCCTTCTTCCATCAGCTCGGTGGAAAAAAGGAACCTGCCCTGTGGCGCAAGCCCTGTGGCCAGGGTGGCGAAAATCCGGTCCAGATCGCCCAGATAGGTCAGGACATCCGCCGCGACAATCAAATCGAACCGTTCGTGATTCTGCTCAAGAAAGGCGACGATTTCCCCAACCGCCAGGTGAGCGTATACCTTCTTGGCCGCGGCCTCCTCCACCATCTTGGCGGAAAGATCGACGCCCACCCGGCAATCGCTGATCTCCTGAAAAATCTGCCCGACCAGACCGGTGCCGCAGCCCAGATCCAAAAGCCGGGTAAAATGTTTCGGCCCATCGGGGTCGGCGAGCAGCAGGCTTTTGAGCTCCCACGGGGTCCGGTATTCGAGGTCAACCAGCAACCGCTCTTCAAAATGGCCGGAAAAGCTGTCGAACAGATCGGCAATATAGGACGAGGGGGCCACAACGGTTGTTTCGCCGGTAAGGGCCGCGAGGATATGCCGGGCCGAGGCCGTGTTATGGCCGAGTTCGATGAGCGTGCGGTAACAGGCCTTTGCCTCGGGAACCCGGTCTTGGTCAAGGTAGAGAACCCCCAGATTGCCGTGGGCCGCGCCGTATTCCGGGCGCAGGGCAACGGCAATCTCCAGGGAGGCGATGGCCTCGTCCGTGCACCCCAGCTCCTTGTAGACCAGGGCCAGGTTGTAATGCACCTCCGCGTCCTCAGGCGCAATCTCCATGGCGCAGAGATAGGACTGCATGGCCTCTTCCAGCCGCCCCGCCCTTTTGCAGGCCAGGCCGAGGTTGAAATGGATATCGCCATCCTGGGGATTGAGCTGCGCGGCCCGGCGATAGGCTTGGATGGCCTCGGCCATGTTGCCTTGCGCAAGATGGGCGGTACCCAGATTGTAGGCCGCCTGCCAGTGCGTGTCGTCCAGAACGAGAACCTCTGTAAAATGCTCGATGGCCATGTGATGCTGTTCCAGGGAATACCGGGTCACGCCTTGCTCATAGACGATCGTTGCCTCTTGCGGCAGCAATCCATGTGCCCGGTCAAACCAGCGCGCGGCCTCTTCCAGCTCCCCCATGGCGCGATGGAGCAGGGCCAGATAGAAACAACCATCCACATGTTCCGGACAGAGGGAAATGGCCTGAAGGTACAGGGAGATTGCCGAATCCGCCTCTCCCTGCCGGTGCAGGTCAAGAGCCCGGTGAAAAAAATCGTCGGCATTGCCGGGGCATGGGTGGCCATTTTCGGCCCCCTGCCCGTCTGTCTGCACAGGGCGTGAGTCTGTGGTCATCGGTATCAAAAAGATGAATTTTAATGATGTACAGCGGTCCGGTTCGAATTATATACTTTTCAAAAAGTAGCGAAAAATAACGCAACGGCGCAAAGTCGCAAGTAAAATTATTTTCACACTCCCGGATACATGCCCCATGAGAAGCGTACCCATGCCCACTCATCAACAAATTGCCTGGATGCGGGATATCCGCCGCCATCTCCACCGCCATCCCGAGCTTGCCTTTGCCGAGTTCGCCACGGCCCGCTGTATTGCCGGGCACCTCGAAAAGCTGGGCATCCCGTGCCGGGAACAGGTGGGGCGCACGGGCATTGTCGCCAGTATCGGCAGCAGTGCGCCGGATGCCCCGTGTGTCGCCCTGCGGGCCGACATGGACGCCCTGCCCATCACCGAACAGACCGGGTTGCCCTTTGCCTCGGAAACGCCCGGGGTGATGCATGCCTGCGGCCACGACGGGCATGTGGCCATGCTGCTCGGCGCGGCCGCGCTTTTGAAGGAAAAAGAGGCTGAACTGCCAGGCCGGGTGGTTCTCATCTTCCAGCCTGCCGAGGAGGGTGACGGGGGCGCGCAGGGCATGATCGACGAGGGCGCCATCGACGGCGTATCCATGATCTTTGCCGGGCACATCGACCGCCTGTATGGGCTGAATGAAATCGTCGTGCAGCCCGGGCTGATCTCCGCCTTTACCGATGAATTCAGCATCGAAATCCGCGGCCCGGGCGGGCATGGCGCCAAGCCCCAGGAAACCTCGGACTGCATCGTGGCCGCAGGCCAGCTCATCACCAGCCTCCAGAGTATCGTGGCCCGCGAAACCCACCCCTGCTCCCCTGCCGTCATCACCGTGGGGACCATCCACGGCGGCACGGCCGCCAACGTGATCGCCTCGGAGGTGGCGCTTTCCGGCACCCTCCGGACCACCAGCCCGGAAACCCGCGCCGCCTGCCGCGACAGCCTGAAGCGCATGACCCGTGCCTTGGAAGAGCTCCACCGGGTGACAACCTCCTTCACCTTTGTAGAGGGCTATCCGCCGGTGATCAACGACCCGGACGCCGCCCGCATCGCCATGGAGGTTGCCGCGCAAATCGTGGGCCAGGACAAGGTCAAGGGCCAGCCCCAGCCCAGCCTGGGGGGCGAGGATTTTTCCTTCTTTTTGCAAAGAATCCCCGGCTGCCTGGTACGTTTTGGCGCCAAACACACAACGCTGCACGATGCTCCTGCTCACAGCCCCCGCTTCGACTTTGACGAAGCGGTCCTGGCTACGGGCGCCCAGTTTCTCGCACAGGCCGCAATCAGCGCCATGGCCCACTTGAGTCACTCGCACGGTGCGCGGCAACACCACGGCTAACCGGAGCAAGCCATCAACTTTGCCGGGAATTCGTCATCAATCCGTGGTATACACCGTGCTGTCCCCGATTATCCCCGCAACCCTCTTGCGTAAAGAGACATGGAAAACGAAGAAAACGATATCTTTTACAACATCATCAACAGGTTTGTCGGTTTTTACAGCCGTGACGCCGCCAGGGAAACGCGCAACGATACCGACTGCGAGTACCCTTTCGTGGCCATGGACACCCGGCAGATCTTCGCCCAGCTCCGTTTTGCCGGCGATTTTCTCGGACTTGACCGGGACGAGCCAGCCGCGCCCATGCCCCGTTTTCTGGATGTGGGCTGCGGGATCGGCAACGTGCTGCTCATTGCCGAACAGTTCGGTTTTGACGTGTACGGCATTGAAAAGGATGAATATTCCTTCCCGATCGCAGCCAAGCTCATCGGCGAGGATCGGGTTGCCCAGGCGGATATCTGGGCCTATGCGGGATACAGCGAGTTCGAGGTGATCTACTATTACCGGCCCTTTTCCGGGCGCGTTCAGCAGCTCCGCTTTGAAAAACTCATTGAAGACTCCATGAAGACCGGGGCTCTCCTCATTGCCAACCACAAAAACAGCGACGCCATCGAACAGGATCGCCGCTTTGAAAGGCTCAGCCCTGTCCTGCCGATCTGGCGGAAAATCGCGGCGCCATGAGATCCATCAGGCAATGACCACCTTGTTTCTCCCGCCGTTCTTGGCAAGATAGAGGGCCTCGTCCGCCCTTCTCAGCACAGCTTCCAGACCGGCATCCTCTTGCCGGAGATGGGTGACCCCGATGCTGACCGTAAAACGGATAATCCGATCCTCCGCGCATACCTTCAACCCGGCGATGGCCTGGCGAATCCGTTCCGCGACGATCAACGCCCCTTCCCGGCCGGTTTCAGGCAGGATAATGGAAAATTCCTCCCCGCCTACCCGGCCCAACACGTCGCTTTCCCGAAGAACCTCCTGACATGTGACGGTAAAGGCCTTGATCACCTCGTCGCCAACCGCGTGGCCGTAGGTATCGTTTATTTTCTTGAAATGATCGATATCCATCTGGATCGCGGAAAAGACGTGGGAGTAGCGTTGCGAACGCAAAAATTCCTTGGTGGCGAAATCCATGAGATAGCGGCGGTTATACACCCCGGTCAGCGGGTCGGTGGTGGCCAGCCGCTCAAGCTCGCGATTCTGGCCAAGGATCCTTTGCCGATAGGCTTCAAGCTGCTTGACCATCCAATTGAAGGAGTGGGAAAACTCGCCTAAAAAATCCACCCGCTGGGAAAAATCCCCCTTGGCGATCTGTCCGGTCTGCCAGGCAAGATGCCGGAGGGTTGCCTGCAGGTTCTTGAGATGGTGGCACGCAGGAAGGTTGGCCACGATCCGCACATCCATGTCGCCGATGGAGAGGTGGTGCGCGGCCTTGCTCAGGGCAGACAGGGCCTCGGTAAGGGCGTTGACGAATTCGCCCACCTGGCGAATCTCATCCTCCTTGTGCCCTGTCAGGTCAAGGAGCGCGGGCTGTTCATTATGCAGCAGGGCATGGAGATGACCGCTGATCCTGTCCAGCCTTTCGATATCCTCGCGCTCCATGTGCATACCCGGCTTATCTTTTCACGTTAGGCATCGACAAGCACGACCTCGAAACGGCAGACCCGGTCGCCGGTGCACCAGCAATCCGTCTCCCGGGCCGTGAATTGCTTGCCGAAATGAGCGGAAAACAGCCCGGCGATAAATCCTTCATCAAAGGTGCAGACCAATTCATCGCTCATGGGCAGACCGGAGCAATCAAGGTCTTCGGCCACGGTGAGCACAAACCGGTGCGTGAGCAAATCGGAACTCTCAATCCGCAGAATGCCGATGGCAAGCGTTCTCAATGTTTCCTGGAGCTCGGCAATGAACCGGTCAAAATCCTGGGTGTTGCGGAGCAGATGTTCATGGATCGCCTTTCCCGCACTCAGACCTGCGTCATAAAAAATACGGTTGGCCGTTGCCACATCGGTGTGAGAGATGATCGCGTCGCGAAGGGTGAATTGCATCAACCGGTAGACAGCGACCGCGGTTTGCGGGCCAAGATTGGGACGCCCCCATTCGATATCTCCGAGATGTGACCAGTCAAACTGTGGAGCCTTGCGCTCTTCCTTGAACATCGTCGTGCCTCTTTAGCCGTGGATAGACGCCCAAACCGGGCCATAGCAGCATGCAATAATGCTAGCATATCCTCTTGGCAAAAGGCAATGGGCCACTGGCGGAAGGAGAATGAAGAATCGTGGAGGAGAGTCGAGCAGGGTGTTGAAAAGCTCGTCTTTCAACACCCTGCTAGAAATACGAGGCGTTGGGGAAGAGATCCTCGGGGACGCACCCCTTGCCATGCTCTTTGGCATAGGCATATCTGGCGCAATCGCGGAAATCGGCATGACAGTATTTCCCCCGGATATTGGCGGAAAATTGCGGCACGCTTGCCATGATCGTGACAAAAAAATCACAGGAGTCTGAAAATTCGCAATCTGTTTTCGTTTCAGGGGGCATTGCCACGACGATCTCCAGAACGTGCCGGTTGATTCGTTGCACTATAGCCCAGGAATTGCCGGATGCACAATACGGAAAAACTACGGAAGCGCGGCCGGACTCGCGCTTGGGCCTCAGCATGCCCCGACTGCGGGCAAGAGCGGGCAGGTGCGCGGACAGAGACCGCCGCAATTTTCCGTTGGAATGGGGACGTTTGCGGTTGCCGTCAATGAGGAAAGGTGGAGAAGAAAGGATCGCCCGGTTGGGGCCGTGTATTTTTCAGAATGGAGCTGCCGCAGCCCACAGGTTGTTCAGCGAGGATATTCCAGGCTTGCAAGCCGTACCCTGCCCAACCCGCCGCCCTTGCCGGCAAGAATGCACTGATCGTATACCTGCAGGTCGTTGCTTTTGATAAGCAGGGTCAAATCGGCAATGTACTCGGTTCCCCGGTTGGAATACAGGTGCAACCCATTGGCCAGGGCAAGGGAATCCATGGTTTCTTCCCTGATCTGCCGCAGTTCCTTGTATGCGGGAACCCGGTTGAGCATCAGGATGTAGGAACGAACGGAATCGAGCAGGGAAGCATACGCCACGCCGGAGTAAGCCTTGCCATCCTCACGGCCGTCAGCAAGATGTTCGGCATTGTTCCAGGTCAAGACACCGAAAAGATTGTTTCTCTCAAGGGAAAAACGGGAACCTCCCCAAGAGGATTCAAGGGCGCCCTGGGCCATGATCAGGCTCACCGGGACCGGGCTGATACGGCGGCGCAGATCGGCTACCTCATAGGCCCGGTATTTGCGGCAGAGGTTTCGGAGAAAAAACACCTCATTTTGGTTCAATCCCGCAAGCCGGGTATACTCTTCCGCATGCACGCCGAAGTCCAAGCGCTTGGGCAAGGAGGGGAATTTTGCCAGAATCTTCTCCAGATCGGCCCGCTCTTCCGCAACCTCGGACAGGGCTATCATTGCCGCGGGAAGAAGAACATGCAAAAACGCCTTTTTCTGGGTGGCCGCATCGAGGGTAGGCATGTCCCCGGGGAACTTGCTGACCAAAACGGCGGGAATCTCGGAAAATGGCTCCACTTCCCACAAATTATTCGCCTTGAGCTGATTCAGCAGTTCCTGGGCGGAATGGACTTCGATGGTGGGAACGGACTGAAACCGCTGGGGAAAGCGGATAAATACCGAGGAAGGCTGGGTCAGGAGGGCGACAAGAAGAAAAAGCATGATCAGGGACAATCCGGAGACCATCCGCACCATTCCCGAATCCACGGGTTTCTTGCCGAAATACATCGGGTTTTCATCGTGTTTCGCTGCAACTACTTTCTTTTTTACAACCACAACTTTTTCCTGCTCTGGGGTTACGTCCGGGGGACGGTTTGATGCAAGGCAGTCCATACAGTCCTCCACCTGTGCAAACACATAACAAGAGAGCAAACGCTCGTCCCTGACCGCTGCCGTTGTTCCCCCTCTTCCTGTCCCGAAGAGGTAGGCGAACATACCAGATGCTTCGTGCAAAGGCAAGCAAAACATCACAACAACCGGCCGCTTTTCCGCCGCCATATACTTTCCATAGTATAGATAGAAAACAAAAACACAACAAATAGTATTATTGTAGCATTTAAAACAATACCTAAGCACCCAGGATTACCCAACGATTTCCAGTGGTTTTCCCCTTCGATTTTTTTTAAAAATGAAAAAAAACCAGTAACCGGCTGCACTGTTTCGCGGAGCACGCAAAAACGGCTTCAGCCGCGTACCATTAACCAACGCGACTGAAGCCGTTTTCTGCAATCATCTTGCACAGGAGAAATACTCTGAGTTGAAGGCTACTTGAAAGGCAGTGCACGGAAATGGCGCGGCCCTGGACTGGTGTGCCAAGGCTTTATTCCACCTCGGTATCCGGGACGGCGCTTTCCCCCGGCACTGAAGCCTCGCCCCCCCTCGTGACAGCCTGGGGCGCGAGTTCCTCCTTGGCCGGAAAAAGGGTCGGCTGCACCTCCGCCGTTCCTCCGGCAGGCTCTTTCTCGGCGGGCAGTTCGGCGATCCGCCGCACCGGCCGGTCGGAAACCCGTTTTCCCAGCGCAGACGCCCCCTTGATCAGCACCTCGTTGAAGCTGCAATCAACAAAATTATGACGGGCGCGCTTGGATGGGGCAAGATGCACCCGCACCCTGCCCCCGTCACCGGCGCTCAGAAAGAGGATGGCGGAATTCTTATGCTCCGGGAAGAGACGGTATTCCTTTTCCAGGATGAACTTCGGGCTCTGGAACCGTTTGACATAGCAAAGATTCTGCACACCCTCGCGGTAGAGGATGTTGAACACCCTTTTTTCCTCAACCTTGCCGAACCAGAGCACGTCATGGCCGACAAAGAGCTTGTCGATCACGTTGATCACCTTGTACATCCCGTTCTGATAGATGAGCAGCAGCTTGTCGTATTCAGAGCACGGAAAGGTGTCTTCGGGCTTGGCCTTGATCTGGTGTCCTAAAAAGCCGGTCTCCCGGTCATACCCCATGGTCAGATTGGAGAGCGCCACCTTGCGCACCTCCACTCCGCCGAAGGTGGCGATCTCGGTGCGGCGCGGATAGAGATGGCCGTAACGGGTGAGCAGATCGTCCAGATAATCGATGGTGTAGCCGACCATATCCAGCAGATAATTTTCCACCGCCTTGATGTTGTCCCGGACCTCTTTGATGTCCTTCTTCTTCTTGTCCAGGTCGTAGCGGGAGATGCGCTTGATCCGGATATCCAGGAGCCGCTCGATGTCGTCGTGGGTCACCTCACGGACCAGCTTGTCGCGGTAGGGCAGCAGGGCCTCACCAATGGTATCGACCACCGCCTTGTAGGTTTTGCACTCCTCGATCTCTTTGTAGAGCCGCTCTTCGATGAAGATCTGCTCCAGCAGGTGGGCGTGAAGCTTTTCCTTGAGCCTCCCATGCTCGATGGTCAGCTCCTTTTCCAGATCGCGCACCAGCTTGTCGGTGTTGTGGCGCAGCACCTCGCTCACCGTGAGCACCGCCGGATTGTTGTCGCGGATCACGGTGAGGTTGGGGCTGATCGGCACCTCGCAATCGGTGAAGGCATAGAGGGCCTTGATGGTGTCCGCCGCGTAGATGCCGCGCACCAGCTTGATCTCGATCTCCACCTCTTCGGCGGTGTAGTCATTGATGCTCAAAATCTTCAGTTTGTTGCCGCGCGCCGCCTTTTCCACGCTCTCGATCAGCGACTGGGTGGTGGTGCCGTAAGGAATGTCCTTGATGGTGATGGTCTTCTCGTTCTTCTCCTCGATGCGCGCCCGGCAGCGCAAGCGGCCGTTGCCGTCCTCGTAGCCGGAAACATCGAGGGCGCCGCCGGTGAGAAAATCCGGGTAGAGGACAAAGGGCTCGTCCCGGAGGATATTCTTCTGGGCTTCGAGCAGCTCGCAGAAGTTGTGGGGCATGATCTTGGTGGCCATGCCCACGGCAATGCCCTCGGCGCCCTGCATCAGCAAGAGGGGAATCTTGGCGGGCAGGGCAACGGGCTCCTGCATCCTCCCGTCGTAGGAGTCGGCAAACTCGGTGAGATCCTTGTTGAACAGGGCCTCCCGGGCCAGGGGCGAGAGGCGGCACTCGATGTACCGGGCCGCGGAGGCCTGGTCGCCGGTGAAGATGTTGCCGAAGTTGCCCTGCCGGTCGATGAGATAGCCTTTGTTGGCCAAGTTGACCAAGGCGGAGAAGATCGAGGCATCGCCGTGGGGGTGGAGCTTCATGCAGTCCCCAACCACGTTGGCCACCTTGTGGTAGCGGCCGTCGTCCATGTTGAACAGGGTCGCAAGGATGCGGCGCTGCACGGGTTTTAAGCCGTCGGCCACGTCGGGGATGGCCCGCTCCCGGATGACGTAGGAGGTGTAATCGAGGAAGTTGGTATCAAAGAGCTTGTGCAGCTCGCCGTAATGGGAGGTTTCCATGCTTACACGACCACCAGATGATCCATGATGTATTCCTTGCGTTCAGGGGTGTTCTTGCCCATGTAAAAGGAGAGCAGCCTGGGCACCTCGCTTAAGGTGTCGATATTCACCTGCTGGAGCCGCATGTCCGGGCCGATGAACTGCTTGAACTCCTTGGGCGAGATCTCCCCCAGCCCCTTGAAACGGGTCACCTCCACCGCCTTCTTGCCTCTCCCGCCCAGCTTCTTTTCCGCCGCCTCCCGCTCCTTGTCCGAGTAGCAGTAGATGGTCTCCTCCTTGGTGCGCACCCGGAAGATCGGGGTCTCCAGGATGTAGACATGCCCTCTTTTCACCAGGGCCTCGAAGAACTGCAAAAAGTAGGTGAGCAGCAGATTGCGGATGTGCAGCCCGTCCACGTCGGCGTCCGTGGCGAGGATCACCTTGTCGTAGCGGAGCGTTTCCACGGACTCCTCGATGTCGAGAGTCCGCATCATGTTGTACATCTCGTCGTTCTTATAAAGCAGGGTCAGGGGCTGGCCGTAGACGTTCATCGGCTTGCCCTTGAGGGAAAAGACCGCCTGGGTCATGGGGTCGCGGGAGCTAACGATGGAGCCGGAGGCGGACTGCCCCTCGGTGAGAAAAAGCATGTTCTCCCGCTCCGGGCTGGAGGGCTTTTCCGGGGTCGGGTGATACTTGCAGTCCTTGAGCTGGGGGATTTTGAGCGCCACCTTCTTGGCCTTGGCCTTGGCCTCCTTGCGCACGTGCTGGAGTTCTTTCCTGATCTTGGCGCTCTGCTGGATCTTGTCGATGATGATCTCGGCCAGCTCGGTGTTCTTGTAGAAGAAATCGCAGACAAAGTCCTTGACCTTGTTGACGATATCTCCCCTCACATCGGTGTTGCCCAGCTTGTTCTTGGTCTGCGATTCGAAGATCGGGTCCTTCACCTTGACCGCGATGGCTCCCACCACCCCTTCCCGCACATCCTCGCCGGAAAACTTCTTGCCGGAAAAATCGTTGACCCCTTTCAGTATCCCCTCGCGGAAGGCGGAAAGATGGGTGCCGCCCTCGTTGGTGTAGGTGCCGTTGACAAAGGAGAAATAGGTCTCGCCATACCCCTCGGTATGGGAAAAGGCGAACTCCAGGGTGGCATCCTTGAAATGGATCGGCGCGTAGAGTTGGGTGTCGGCGATCTCCTTGTCCAGCAGGTCGAGCAACCCGTTGGCCGAGAAGAAGCACTCGCCCTCGTAGTAGATCTTGAGCCCGGCATTGAGGTAGGCATAGCGCCAGAACCGCTTGCGCACGAACTCCCGCATGTAGTAGTAGCCTTCAAAGGCATTGGGGTCCGGGTGAAAGGTCACCAGGGTGCCGTTCTTTTCGCTGGTGTCGCCCTGCTCTTCCCCGACCAGCTCGCCATGCGCAAAGATGGCCTTGGCAAACTTGCCGTCGCGGAAAGACATTACCTCGAAACGGTCGGACAGGGCGTTGACCGCCTTGGTGCCCACCCCGTTGAGCCCCACGGAAAACTGGAACACATCGGTGTTGTACTTGGCCCCGGTGTTGATCACGCTCACGCACTCGACCAGCTTGCCCAGCGGGATGCCGCGCCCGAAATCCCGCACCTTGACCACGCCGTCCGCGCCGATATCCACGTTGATCCGCTTGCCCACCCCCATGATAAACTCGTCCACCGCATTGTCCACCACCTCTTTAAGAAGGATGTAGATGCCGTCGTCCGGGTGCGAGCCGTTGCCGAGCCGGCCGATGTACATGCCGGGCCGCAGCCGGATATGCTCCAGGGAACTGAGGGTTTTGATCTTGCTTTCGTCGTAGACGGCAGCGGAATCGGAATTGGATGCGCTCATCGGGTATCTGGCTGCAAGGTTTATGTTTTAATGATCGGGTTAAGCAGGGGGAAAATTGACCCCCATTTGTATATCGCTCTTTGCCTGCCGCCGCAATGATATTTTGCCGAAAGGTCGGCCCGGCTTGGTTTTAAAGGATAATGTATTGAAATGAGGGGGGTTGTCAGGTATGAAGGATGAAGCATTACTGTGTCTAAATGAACACTTCCGGCCCACGGCAACCCAATTCTGAAAGTGACACAGCAATTAATAGGGCAGAAACCAGATAATCGACGCGTGGAGAGCATCTTATGCTGAAACGGATAAAGATTTCAGGATACAAATCCTTGACGGAAATTGAGGTAAAGTTACAACCCCTTTCCGTGCTTTTTGGTCCGAACGGCGTGGGAAAGAGCAATTTCCTTGATGCCCTCCAGCTTCTATCCAAGATCGCCACAAGCAGGACGCTCAAGGATGCTTTCGAGCCGCCCTACCGGGGCAAGCCCCTGGAATCTTTTTCTTTTGGACTGGGAGGCATAAAGGACTTGCTCCAAGCTGAAAGTTCGAGTTTCAGCATCGAGGTTGATGTCGAGCTTTCCGATGCAATAGTGGATGGGGTTAACCGACAGATTAGGGAGATGAAAAGATCGACTCCGGACGAAGATGCCGTAACAGTCGAGGAGGTTGCTTCGAAGAAGCTTCCCACTGTCCGAGAAAGAAATCTGCGTTACCGAATTGAGGTCGAAATCCTACCAAAATCTGGCATACTGCGGGTAGCTGACGAGTACCTCGCAGCCCTTGGCAAAAATGGCGAACCTACCGGCAAACGCCAACCATTTCTCTCCAAGGTGGGGAAAAAACTCCACCTGCGCATGGAGGGTCAGTCTCATCCGACTTACTACGATTGCTATCTAGACCATAGCATCCTGTCCTTACCGAACTACCCGCCACACTACCCGCATCTGGTTGCCATGCGCAAAGAACTGGAAAGTTGGTTCTTTTTTTACTTCGAGCCAAGAGAACGCATGCGGGCGGCCAATCCCGTCAAAGAAGTTCGACACATCGGCTTGATGGGAGAAGAACTCGCCTCATTTCTGAATACTCTCCAAACTTTTGAACCTCGCCAATTCAAAGCAGTGGAAAAAGCACTTCATACCATTATGCCAAACGTGGAGGGTATTGAGGTTGGCGTCAACGACCTTGGCGAGGTGGAACTCAAGTTAAAAGAAAATGGCGTGCCCATGCCAGCCCGCATTCTTTCGGAAGGCACCTTGCGAATTCTTGGGCTTCTTGCCTTGGACGGAGCAAGGGAGCAACCCTCTTTGATTGGTTTCGAGGAACCGGAAAACGGTATCCATCCCCGCCGCATTCAGCTTGTTGCCGAACTTCTAAAAAACAGAGCATCGTTAGGCGGTACGCAATATATTGTCACAACCCATTCGCCCCTGCTGCCCGATCTGATCCCCGATCAATCCTTATTCGTCTGTAAAAAGACCACGGATAAGACAAGCATCTCACCCTTTAACACATGGGGTCCTCTCGGTCGCAAGACTGACATTGACAAGTCCTTTGATGAAGAACTCGCGCCATCAGAACGGATATTGAGGGGAGATTTTGATGCATGAAATAGCCTTGTTCGTGGAAGACCACGCCCATCAACTATTCCTGGAGGCGCTCATTACCAAACTGGCTCGCGAATATGGCTTCCAGTATCAGGCGGACTGGAGAAACGTTCGGCGCGGTTATGGCGCAGTTGTCAATGAATTCAAGCAATATTTGCATGATTTGCAGCGGGACCGCGCAGAACTTCCTGATTTAGTCGTGGTGGCCACCGATGCCAACTGCAAGGGTATCAATGTAAGATTGAAAGAACTACGGGGCGTGACGGAAAAATTTCCGATTCAGATTGTTTACGCTGTGCCTGATCCGCATGTAGAGCGTTGGCTATTGTTGGATTCATCGGCTTTCAAGGCAGTTTTCGGTCGCGGTTGCAACGCACCGGACCAAAAATGTGAACGAGCGCGTTATAAAAAATTGTTAATTGAAACAATTCTTAAAACGGGTATTACCCCGAGCCTGGGCGGCATTGAGTTTGCCGCAGACATAGTTCACGAAATGGACATAAATCGGGCAGAACAAAATGATCATTCCTTTGGACTCCTACTAAAGGAGTTGCGTGCAGTGTTTCGTGAATGGAAAACATGACCACAATATGGGAGGAGTTCCGGACGGAGTTCCAGGGACAGGATAAGGAACTGTTGCCCCATAGTGGAATTTGGTTCGGAATCTGCTGTGCTTTGTACAGCATCACCACTCTTTGAATATCGAAGTTCTTGCTTGCCATCTCAAGTAGCACGATAAACTTATTGCGAGCCCACCCAAAAAACCTTGCAAATCAAACTTGACGAGTTTAATTTGCAAGCCATGTATAAAAACCGCCTTCTTTCCAAACGACTGCTCCGCATGGTGGAGCATTTTCCGGTGACCGTACTCAGCGGCGCCCGGCAGGTTGGTAAGACCACCCTGCTTAAGCACCTGTTTCCCGCGTACGACTATGTGGTGTTTGATCCAAGCATTGACCTGGAAGGGGCCAGGCGTGATCCGGATCTTTTTCTGCGCAATCATCCCTCCCCGTTGATTCTTGATGAAATCCAGTACGCGCCCGAACTGGTGGCGGCGATCAAGCGGGCCGTTGACCGCAACGGAGCCGTGGCCGGCCAGTTTGTTCTGACCGGCTCGCAGCAGTGGCAGGTGTTGCAAACTCTGTCGGAGAGCCTTGCCGGGCGGGCGGTGTTTCTTGATCTGCAGGGCTTTTCCTTGCAGGAGCTGGCAGGGGCCGAGTCTTGCTGGCTTAACCACTGGCTTGATAATCCCGATCAGTTTCTAACCATAACCCGCGATACCGCATATTATAAAGGAGACCTGCGCGCCTGGCTCTGGCGTGGATGCCTGCCGGGGGTGCAAGAATTGCCCGATGACCTGACCGGCGACTTCTGGGCCGGCTACCATCGCACCTATGTCGAGCGGGATGCCCGGTTGATCGGCGAAATTCAGGATTGGCATGAGTTTGGCCGTTTTGTCGGCCTGATGACGGCCCTGACCGCGCAGGAGATCAACTACAGCCAACTGGGGCGTGAAATCGGCATTGCCCCGCCCACCTCGAAGCGCTGGCTGCGCATCCTGGAAGCCACCTATCAGTGGTTTGCCCTGCCCGCTTTTTCCGGCAATCCGGTCAAGCGGGTTTCCTCACGCCCCAAGGGACACCTTGCCGATACCGGCCTGGCCTGTTACCACGCTCGAATGTCCGCCCCGGCCATGCTCGCCTCGCACCCGCTGTACGGTGCGCTTTTTGAGACCGCCATGGTGCGGGAGCTCTTAAAGCAGGCGACATTTTCCGGTATGGCCGCATCCTGGCACCACTGGCGTTCTTCCGGAGGAGCAGAGGTGGACCTGCTCCTTGAAAAAGACGATATCCTGTATCCGTTCGAGTTCAAACTGTCCAGCAATCCCGGCAAAAGGGACGGCTCGGGCATTGCCGCAATCAGGGCCGCCTATCCCAAGCAAAAGTTTGCCAAGGGCGCCATAATCTGCGCCGTGGAGCGTCCCCGCTTGATCGCGGAAGATGTCATGGCCATCCCCTGGAACCTGCTTTGAGGCGCAGATGGGGGGAGGTCCGTGGACCGTTCGTAGGTCGGGTAGAGGAACGAAACCCGACGTTTAAACGACAACATCATCCTCTGCTCGACTGAAAATTGTCGGGTTTCGCTTTGCTCTACCCGACTTACGAAAACTGAGAACTCGAAGGAAAGATAACCATGATTACCAACCCCTTAAACGAACAGCTCGGCACTACCGAAATTCTCTGGCAACTGACCGATCTCTACCAATCCCTTGATGACCCAAAAATCGAGGCCGACATTGCCTGGTGCGAACAGGAGGCCAAGGCCCTCAAGGAACAGTTCGCGGGCAAGGTCGCAACCCTTGACGCAGGCCAGCTTCTCGCCCTGGTCTCGCACTTGGAAACGCTCGAAACCGTGGTGGGCAGGATTGCCACCTTTGCCTTTCTCAACTTCACCACCCAGATCCAGAACGCCCCGGCCGGCGCTTTTCTGCAAAAGATCAAGGAGGCCAGCAGCCGGATCGGCCGCGAGACCGTGTTTTTCGAATTGGAATGGAGCAAGGTGGAGGATGACGTAGCCGACACCCTGCTGGCCGATACGACCCTGGCCCAGTATCGCCATCATCTCGCGAGCATGCGGCGCTACGCCAGGCATCTGCTCTCCATGGCCGAGGAAACCCTGCTCATCGAAAAAGCCCCGGTGGGCCGTTCCAGTTGGACCAACCTCTTTGAAAAGGTCATGGGGAATCTCAAGTTCGGGGAAAACCAGCGGACCGAAGAGGAGGTTTTGACCGATCTCTACAGCCCGGAGCGTAGCGTCCGCGCCCAGGCGGCGGATGAGCTCACCGCCGGGCTTACCAGCCAGCTCCATGTGCTGACCCATATCTTCAACACCCTGCTGGCCGAAAAGATGATCGACGACCGGCTCCGCAAGTACGAATCCTGGGTCAGCTCCATGAACCTCTACAACGAGCTGGAAGACCGGACCGTTACGGTGCTGGTCGAGGCGGTCACCTCCCGCTACGACATGGTCCAGCGCTACTACCGGCTGAAGAAGGAAATTCTCGGCCTGGAATCGCTGGTTGACTATGACCGATACGCCCCCCTGCCCCACCTGCCCACAACCTTGGTGGATTGGAAGACCAGCAAGGAGATGGTGCTTGCCGCGTTCCACGACTTTGCCCCGGAGATGGGGGAGATCGCCGCCCAGTTCTTTGAGAAGAAATGGATTCATGCCCCGATCCTCGAAGGCAAGCGCGGCGGGGCCTTTGCCCACCCCTGCGTGCCCGAGGTCCACCCCTATGTGATGGTGAACTACACCGGCAGCCTGCGCGACATCTCCACCGTGGCCCACGAGTTGGGGCATGGGGTGCACCAGCACCTGGCCGCCGCAAACGGCTATTACAACTCCTCCACCACCCTGGTCCTGGCCGAGACCGCCTCGGTGTTCGCCGAGCTGCTTCTGTTCAACTCCCAGGTCAGGCTGTTGACCGATCCTGCGGAGCGGCGGGCCTTCATCTGCCAGAAGCTCGAATCCATCTTTGCCACCGTTTTCCGCCAGGTCTCCATGAACCGCTTCGAGCACGCGGTGCACAACGCCCGGCGGGAAAGCGGCGAACTCTCGCAGGAGCAACTGGCCAGCCACTGGCTCGCCACCCAGCGGGCCATGTTCGCCGACTCCGTCGAGCTGCGGGAGGCCTACGGAATCTGGTGGTCGTACATTCCCCATTTCTTGAGCACCCCGGGCTATGTCTATTCCTACGCCTTTGGCGAGCTGCTGGTTTTGGCCCTGTACAACCTCTACCAGGAAGACAAGGGTGCCTTTGTGCCCAAATACCTCGACCTCTTGCGCGCCGGGGGCAGCAATACCCCGGCCGAGTTGCTCAAGCCCTTTGGCGTTAATCTGGACGACCCGGCCTTCTGGCTCGGCGGGCTCGCCACCATCGACGGCATGCTGAAGATGGTGGAGTGATGATGGCGTCATAAAAAAAAATCGAAAATCTCGCAAAGGCGCCAAGAACGCAATGACAACATTTTGGCATAAGATTTTTTCTTTGCGTCCTCTGCGTCTTGACGAGAACACCAGATTGTTACGAGTTCATCCATATGAATATGCGCAACAAATCAGATAATGCTCCCGGCCTGGTCTACTCCACGGAGCATGGCCGGACCTGCCCCAAGTGCGGCTGGCCTGTGGCCCAATGCGCTTGCGGCCAGAAAAAGCCCACTCCACAGGGCGACGGCATTGTCCGGGTCTCGCGGGAAACCAAGGGCCGCAAGGGCAGCGGCGTAACCCTCATCACCGGGCTGCCCCTGGCCGAACCGGAATTGGCCGTCCTGGCCAAACAGCTCAAGCAGCGCTGCGGCAGCGGCGGCACCGTGAAAAACGGGGTTATCGAGGTGCAGGGCGACCACCGGGAAGTGGTGCTGGCGGAACTCATCCGCCTTGGCTATCAGGCAAAAAAGGCGGGCGGCTGATGGCGGGTTCCCAAGCCGCCTGGTTTGTCTATCTGGTCTGCTGCCGGGACAACACTCTCTATTGCGGCATCGCCAAAAATCTGAAAAAACGGCTGGCGGAGCACAACTCCCCGGACAAGGGAGCGAAATACACCAGGGGGCGGCAGCCGGTGCAACTGGTTTACGCGGAAGAGGTCTCCTCCAGGGCTCACGCGACGCAGCGGGAAGGCCAAATCAAAAGGCTGACCCGGACAGAGAAAATGCTACTCATACAAGACAAGACTTCTCATTAGTGATGGACCCGCACCAACCCAACGCTTCCGTCATCCCGGCGGAGGCCGGAATCCAGTCTTTTCCTGCATCTGCAGGACATCTGGACCCCGGTTTTCACCGGGGTGACAAGCTGTTTCGATAGCCCCTCAACGTGATTTTAAACCAAACACGAAACGCCAGACCATGGAGGAAACCATGAACGTATTCATCGCAGGCTCCACGGGCTTTCTGGGGCAAACCCTCATCCGAAGATTTCTGCAGGAAGGGCATACGGTAACCGCCCTGGCCAGAAGCCCCAGGAAACTCGGCGATCTCGCCCCGCGCATCCGCGTGGTTTCCGGCTCCCCGCTCATTTCCGGCCCATGGCAACAAGAAGTGGCCGGCCATGAAGTGATCATCAACCTCACCGGCACAAATATCTTCACCCGTTGGACCTCTTCGGCAAAGGAGATGATCCTGCGCAGCCGGATTGACTCGACCAAAAACATTGTCGAGGCCATCCCGGATCATCCCGCCTCGCCCGTCACTCTGATCAACACCAGCGCCTCGGGGTACTACGGCTTTTGCAACGATGAAGAAAAGTATGAAGATGCCCAGCCGGGCGGCGATTTTCTCGCCTCGGTCTGCACAGCGTGGGAACAGGAGGCAAGCAGGGCGCAAGGGAAGGCCAGGGTTATCCTGATGCGGATCGGTATCGTGCTGGGGGAAAACGGCGGCGCACTGGCCAAGATGCTGCCGGGTTTTCGCTTCGGGGTAGCGGGAAAACTGGGGCACGGCCGCCAGTGGTTTCCCTGGATTCACCTGGACGACCTCACCAGCGCCATCCTTTTTTGCATGCAGCACAGCGAGATTGCCGGCCCGGTGAACCTGAGCTCGCCTGCACCTGTGCGCAACAGCGAATTCACCACCATTTTGGGAAAAGTGCTGCACAGACCGACGTTTCTGGCGGTACCAGGGGTTGTTGTTCGCCTGGTTCTGGGGGAACTGAGTGGGGTGGTGCTTGAGGGGTGCAGAATGATGCCGGGGGTGCTGATGGCAAACGGCTTTTCCTTCCGCTTTCCAACGCTGCAACCGGCCCTTGAGGATATTTTACCGGAAAGGGGAAAAAAATAACGGGAACTTTTCAGCTCCCGTCTTTGTATCTTTTGCCTGCTTTGCCTTATTTGCTGGCGAGATTGGCCTCCAGCACGAAGGTGCCGCAGTCTGTCTGGAACGGCAAAACAATGATCGGCACATCGGAGTGATGATGGATCTCCACCCCCTTGCCGGTGACCATGGTCGGGGTGGCCAGATTGAAACTCATCCCAAGCTTGCCGAACTCCGCTTTGGCGCCGCCGCAGATCATGTTGGTAATCTCACCCACCGCATCGACGATGTCATGATCGATTTCGGTCTTGGGCGCTTCCATGAGCATACGGGAAACGATCTGCAGGATACAGGCGGACGGGAAGCTGATGGTCATGCTGCCCTCAACGGTCTCGGAGGCCATGCCGATAATGCCGGTCACATCGCCGTAGGTGGAGACGCCTTCCTTGAGGTACGGCTTCTGCCCGGCCAATTTTGTTTGGGCCATGGTCTCCAGAACGTTCTTGGTGGCATGCACAAAAGGATTCAGATATTCAGCCTTCATAATTTTCCTGTCAAGTCTCGTTCAAACGTCAAAAAAAAACGGCGCGCCCTGTCCATCCGTGGTGAAAGCCCTGACAAAAGGGCATCTGTCTCATATCCTACACCATTATTAGGCGTGAGCCTAAAAAAAAAGTCAAGAAAAACAGAAGGATTTTCGCAGGGTTGCCGGACCGGAGAAAATCCCTTGGATATGGGGGGAGCTATTCTCTTGTCCTGCGGTTACGGCGGGATTACGGCGTGCGTTCCATGGCATCAAGCCTTTTTGCCAATTCGGCCACGTCGGAGATTGGCAGTTGGCAGTTGAAATTTTCACAGAGATACACCGAGCTTCTATTTTGACCGGAATCAAGATCCGCCAAAATCGGCTGGTATTGCCTGAGGAAATGATCTTCCCCCCCATCGGCCAGCAACACGATCTTGCCGGGCAAAAAGCGTTTGCGGATCATGGCGAGCATGATCTCGGTATCGGGCCGGTCAAGTTTGCCCACAACCAGGAACTGCCGAGGCGTATTCGCCTGCATATCATGGGCCACCAGCATCTGCGGCAGGATGGAAGGATACTCATTCAGCCCCCTGCCAAAGGCCTCGATGGTCGCGCCGGCCCGCGTGAGCCACTCTGCATTGCCGGTTATCCAGCCAAGCCGGAGGAGATTAAGGGCGCTCATCGAATTGCCCGTGGGCTCGGCCCCATCATAATCACCCTTGAGGCGGACCAGCACGGAACCATCCGCGCCGGAGGTCTCGAAAAACCCTCCCCGGGCCTCGTCGCCAAACAGGGCAATCTGTTTTTCCGTCAAGGTCATGGCCATTTGCAGCCAGGCGATATCGAAGGACGTCTCATAGAGGTCGAGAAGGCCGTTGACCAGAAAGGCATAATCGTCGAGCTGCCCGGCAAGGCCGGCCTCGCCATCCCGGTAACGCCGGAAAAGCGTGCGGGAAGCCGGGTCGTACAATCTGGCCCGGATAAAGGTTGCGGCCCGTTCCGCCGCGGCGAGGTAGCGCTTCTCGCCCAGCACCTGGGCTGCCCGGGCAAGGGCGCTGATCATGTGCCCATTCCAGGAAGTGATGATCTTGTCGTCGAGATGCGGCCTTGGCCGCTGCGCCCGCACCGCGAGCAATTTTCCCCTGCTGCGTTCCAACAGGCGGGACAGCTCCTCCTCCGGAAGGCGGAACCGGCGGGAAGTCTCGGCAAGGGGATGGGCGACATGGAGGATATTTTTTCCGGCGAATTCAGCATGGGGGTCGTCAAGCGCGTTGCCCGCCTCAAGCACGCCGTAATGGAAGGAGAAGATCTCACCTTGCTCCTTGCCGAGAACGGCGAGAATTTCCTCACCGGTCCAGAGATAAAACACACCCTCGCCATGCGCCTCGGGGTTTCCCGCCTGGATGCTGTCGGCATCCTCCGCCGAATAAAACCCCCCTTCCGGGCTGGTCATATCCCGCAGCACATACTCGAGAATATCCTGGGCAACATTGGCATAAAAAGGATCCTGCCCCGACTGGAAGGCCTCGAGATACGCAACCGCGAGTTGGGCCTGATCGTAGAGCATCTTTTCAAAATGGGGCACCCGCCACTGCGCATCCACCGAATACCGGTGAAAACCTCCGCCGAGATGGTCGTACATCCCGCCCGCCGCCATCTTGCGCAGGGTGACATAGGTCATGTCCACGGCCTGGGATTCACCGGTCCGTGCGCCATGGCGCAGCAAAAAATTGAAGACCACGGGCCGGGGAAACTTGGGCGCCCGGCCGAAGCCGCCGAACTCGGCATCGTACTCTGCGGCGAGCTGCCGGAAACCCTTGGCGCATGCCGCAGGATCGATTTTTTCCGTCCGGCCATCCTCACCCTTGCGCCGGAGATGCGCGGTAATATTGACCGCCGACTCCAGAACCTTCCCGTGCCGGTTGTTCCAGGCATCATGCACCGCCGCAAGAACCTCGGCAAACCCCGGCAGTCCGTGCCTGCCCTCGGGCGGAAAATAGGTGCCGCCGTAAAAAGGGTGCAGATCGGGGGTGAGAAACACCGACATGGGCCAGCCGCCATGCCCGGTCAAAGCCTGCACCGCTGCCATGTAGATCTGGTCAAGGTCGGGACGCTCCTCCCGGTCCACCTTGACGCAGATGAAATCCGTGTTGAGAATCCGCGCTGTCTCCGGGTTTTCAAAGGATTCCCGGGCCATGACATGGCACCAGTGGCAGGTGGAATACCCGATGGAGAGAAAAATCGGCTTATTTTCCGTGCGCGCCAAGGAAAAAGCTTCCTCCCCCCAGGGATGCCAGGCCACGGGATTAAAGGCATGCTGGAGGAGATAGGGGCTTTTTTCACTGACAAGCCGGTTGGGCTTTTTGCCCAGGGCCTGTTGCTGGCCGATGAAGGTCTGCATGGTCATGCCGGTTGCCATTGAATCCCCCTTGCCGCGAAAAAAAGACTATACAGCCATCACTGTTCGGACATCGAACGGATGGTGAGCGCCAGGGCGAGAAACGGCGCCATGAACAGGGTCAACACAACCATGCACCCTTTCTGGAACTGGGGATTTTTCACCACCCGGAGGATCTCCGGGTCGAGCACGCCCGAAAGCCCGATGGTGACAAGCGGCAACAAGACAAAGGCAAGCCCGCTGAACACCATCTCCGCCACAACCAGTTTTTTGAAAAACATCGACAGCGTGTCCAAGGCAATTTTCAACTTCAACATGCGGTCTACCAAACCCGTCAGGAGTTCGACCTCCTCCTTGCCTGCCTGCAACCGCTCCTTGGCCTTTGCCAGACTTTCGCCGGCAATGCTTCTGGCTTCGACAAACTTTCTTTTGCCGGCAAAAAGGAGCGTTTTAAAATCACTGAAAAAAGACTGATAGGGATATTCCTGCCAGAAAGTATTGTAATCCGCCCAGGTCAAGGCAGCCGCATCCACCCGGACATTCAGCTCTTCCAGTCTTGCCTCGCGCAGCCGGGGACAGACCATGCTCAAGGATTTGGCCCGGTCGGCGATATCAAGAACATCATAGACGGCGCGGCGCCGGTACTGTTCTTCCAGATTGGCCAGCACCGAGAGATGATTCTGCGCCTCCTCGTCTTCTTCCCCGCCGAACCAGGCCTGCAACTCCGCGAAAGCCTCCTTCGCATCGGCCAGGTTTTCCCCGGCCTCCTTGTTTTTCTGGTCATACAGCCCGGAAAGAACGTTCTCCACCATGGTGTTGGCCGGCAGCATGGCCGGGTCCATGAGGGCGATCATGAAATACCGGCGGTCCCCCGATGCCAGCTTGCGCAGCAGTTGCATCTGCTGCTGCCCCTGACCGTCATGAACCCGTGTCTGAATGAGGCTGTATTGAACCTCCGGACAATCGACATAAAGATTGGCCACCGAACTGATCAGTTGCTCCGCTTTCCAGGGGTGGCCGGCCAGCCGGTGAAACCTGGCGGTAAGGAGACTGATGTAGATTTTCTCTTTCTCCGTGCCGGCCGTACTGTTTGCGATTTGCAGAAAATGGGCCATATCCCCCATTCGGCCCCGCTCCAAAGCAACGAAAGCCAGGCCAAGAGTGGCATAGAACTGCTTGCCTCCCAGGGCCTGGCTTTCCGCCTTCAAAAAATCAAGGGCCTGCTTGTACTTGCCGACCCGCAGGCAATCGAAGCCGGAATGCAGGTTACGGCTGTCAATCTTTACCCGGTCTGTTTTTCCGATGCCATCCCAGGAGGAAAACAGGGAAAAAGCGGCATACCCCAGAAAACGAGGCTGATAGATGAGATACATGTCAAAATACGCGACATACACCTGCAAGGCCGCATCGCTGCGAATCTGGACGCCATCGATGTTGGTGGCCAACAGTTCCGCCATCTTTTTCTGCTCGGTCATAACCTGTTTAAACAGGGTGTCGATCTTTGCAAAAGACAGGTAGCCAACCCGGTCCAAGCCCCGGGTTTCCATGCTCAACTGTTTGCTGGGGCAATGGGCCGGAGCATGATTGGCCATGCCGCAGTAAAAGCACTCCGAACTCGCTCCCTTGGCCGCGAGGAACCGGCCGGTAAAAAGACGCTCCCGTTTCAATTCGCTGAGATCGCCGGAAAAACTCAACTGAAACAACCCGTCTCCGGCATCCATGAATTGATGGGCAGGCATTTTTTTCCCGGCAAAAAGAAGATTCCACTGCAGCTTTAACGCCCGGGTAATATACAGGGTTTCCGGCTGCAACACCCCCCAGACCGAGGCAGTGGCCTCGCCGAAATCAACGGGCGGATCCTTTCTCCGGTGCAGATGCACGACAACCTGAATGGGAACCGCGCCCAATTGAGGTTGCCACTGCTGTTTTTTGAGGGATTGCAGGCTTTCGAAAAAGGTGCTCAGGGCGGCGAAAGGCTCATCATAATAGATAAGCAGGAGATTCTCGCCGCTGTCCGGAGCTTCTATCCCCACCTGAACCAGGAGGTTGCGCAAGGCCTTGAAAAACGCGGGCCACCGGCCCGGAAGAGCCTGCTCCCCCTGATAGGATAAAGGGCGAATCGCCAGCAGAGTGGAGTGATCGATTTCTTGCATGCTATTTCTTTGCCCAAACGCCTTGTGTTTTTTCTCCGTGAGTGCTTTGTCGCATTCTGCCATTGTACGTTTTTTCCGCTCCCGGCACCACCCCAGTTTTTCCCCGAACGGAAAAAAGCTGGCCGAGATCTCAAACAATGAGTACTTTGCAACCTGATCAGACGAGGGCAACCGGTTCGTCCGCCAATCCCCGTCTACCCCGCAACCTTACAGGAATGCCCGCCATGTCCCTTGCCCCGGAACACCTCCGTGCCGACAACGTACAACGCTTCGATGCCGCCGCCGCGGCATGGGAAGAAAAACCCCAGCGCGTCGCCCTGGCCCGCAAAGTGGCCGAGGCCATCCGGCAAGCGATTCCCATTGCCCCCGCCATGCGGGTTCTTGAATACGGCTGCGGAACCGGCATGGTCGCCAGAACCATAAGTCCGCATGTCGCCGCCATCATGGCCGTCGACACCTCGCCCGGGATGCTGGAAGTCCTTGCCCAAAAAGCTGCGAAAGAAGGGATCACCAACATCGAAACCCTTGTCCATGACCTGACCAGCCACCCGTTGCCCGCTGACAATTTCGACCTGGTGCTGAGCAGCATGACCCTGCACCATATCCCGGAGATCGAACCGCTGTTGCACCGGTTTTTCGCTGCCCTGAAACCCGGGGGCTATCTGGCCGTTGCCGATCTGGTCACGGAAGACGGCTCCTTCCATGAAGACAACAGCGGCGTCGCCCACCACGGCATCAATCCGGATACGGTCCGGGACATCCTGGCAAGAAACGGCGGCCGGGACATCGGTGTGCAGGAGATCCACGCCATTGAAAGGCCAGGGGAAAACAGCGCAATGCGAAGGTATCCCATATTTCTTGCCTGGTGCCGGAAGGCATGAACAACAAACGCGGGCGCAAGACATTGGGGGTAAGATGATCGCAACCATTGACGGGGATGGACGCCATTTCCATGATTTCGGCTGGCTCAAAACCTACTGGCTCTTTTCCTTTGCCGACTACTATGCACCGGACAACATCCAGTTCGGCCCCTTGCGGGTATTCAACGATGACGTGGTGGTGCCCGGCACGGGTTTCCCCACCCATCCCCACGAGGAGATGGAGATCATCACCATTGTCCTTGACGGTGAAATCACCCACAAGGACAGCATGAACAACACCAGCGTCATCAAAGCCGGCGATGTCCAGCGCATGTCCGCGGGCACCGGCCTTAGCCATGCGGAATACAACAGCGGCAAGGCCCCGGCCCATTTTTATCAGATATGGATCTATCCGGACAAACGCGGTCTGCGTCCGACCTATGACCAGCGCAGTTTCAAAAAAGAAGAGTGGCGCAACCAACTGCTGCCCCTGGCCTCGGGCCAGCGCCACAAAAATGTAGTGCGCTTTCACAGTCCCGCCACCATCTACCGGGGGGAACTCGATCCCGGGCGGGCCATCAGCTACGAGACCACGGAAGACCGCCGCATTTTTCTCTATCTTACCTCGGGAAAACTGGTGGTCAACCGGACCCGGTTGCTGCCGAAATATCAGGCCAGAATAGACCTGGAAAAAACCCTTATGCTGCAGGCGGAAGAAAAATCGGATTTCATCCTCATCGACCTGCCCGCCTGCCGGGGCTGGGGCTATGACAAAAAAACCCTGCGAGGCGGACGTTTCTAAACTCAATCCACAAAGGAACTCCCCCATGGTACGTAAAATCAGCGGCGCCTTCACCGGCGGAGCCCTCGGCGCACTCATCGACAGCGTCAATATCTGGATTTTGGGCCAGGCGGGGATTACGGCCTGGCTCGGCGTCGGATTGCGGCCGCAATTCACCGCCTCCTGGCTCTATCCCCGGCTGGTTTGGGGCGGAATATGGGCCATGCTGCTGATCCTGCCGTTGTACCGGCAAAAAACAGCCCTGCGCGGCATCCTCATGAGCCTGGTCCCCACCACCATGATGCTGGTCATGGTCTTCCCGGAAATGGGCCTGGGCCTGATGGGGCTCAAGGCCGGACTCCTGACCCCGCTTCTCGTGCTGCTCCTGAACTTCATCTACGGCATGGCGGCATCTTTCTGGTACAAGAACTGCGCCTGAAGCTGAATATCCATGCCACTGCAAGAAACAGCGCCCATGACCGGAAAAATTTTTGCCATCGGCGATATCCACGGCTGCGCCGCCAAACTCGAACGCCTGCTCAATCGCCTCCCCTTCGAGCGCGAACACGACACCCTGGTTTTTCTGGGCGATTACCTGGATCGCGGCCCCGATGTCAAGGGAGTGCTGGACCAGCTCTGCCAACTGCGCGCCGACGGAGTACAGATTGTCCCGCTCATGGGAAACCACGAGCATCTGCTGCTGGAATATCACCGAACCAGTGACCAGGCGCTGCTCCCCTACCTGCGGCGGCTCGGCCTGGAAAACACCTTGGAAAGCTACGGCGGCGCAAGCCTCGCCGCACTTGCCTCCCTCGATTTCATGCCTCCGGAACACCGGGAGTTCCTGCTTTCTTTGCTGCCCTATTGGGAAACGGAAAAATATATCTTCGTGCATGCCGGTCTGCGCCACGGCCAGCCCCTGGCCGAGCAGGATATCTCCGATCTCTGCGAGGTCCGGGAGCCTTTTCTTTCAGAAGAGCGTGATTACGGCAAACGGGTCATCTTCGGCCATACCCCCTTTGCCACCCCGCTGCTCACGCCCTTCCGCACCGGCATCGACACCGGCGCGGCCTACGGCAATCTCCTCACCGCCGTGGAGCTGCCCGGGCTGCGTTTTCATCACGCCTGATCCTGCTGCTCGCCTGCCGCTAAACCGGACAGTGCATAATCCCCCTCCATAAAAGCACGGGCCACCCTGCCGATCATCGCATCGTCATCCATGGCCGCATCCAGCAGCCTGGTAAAGCCCAGAATCCTGCCGACCATCACCAGCTTTTCCTCGATGGCTTCCCGGTTCGCCCCCTGCAGCGAGGCGTTGACCAGATCCTCTTTGACATTAACGGAAAAGCCATAGTGCTCGAAGATCTCCCCGATGCACAGGGCGCGCCGACGCCGCCGTGTAAGAGAGGTGCCGCCGCCCTTGAAGCGAAACTTGATATGATTGCTGCGCGGTTCATGGGAAGCCACCGCATCGATCATGATGAAGTGAAAATCCATGCGCGCATTCATGTTGCAGTAATCGCGGCTGACCATGGCGTAATTAGGCATGCCGATGGGCCGCTCCGACTTCTGGTCGGTAATAAAGGAGGACATCACCGAGCCCATGGGCGTCCCGCCGGGCGGCGGCCCCCAGTGCAGGCCAGGGGTGGTGATCCCCTGCCACAGCGCCTGAAAGGGGTGGGAAACCACCGCTTCCGGCGGAATTCTGCGGCGTTGCACCCCGGTCGCGGCCAATCCTCCGCCCATGTCGATGACGCTGACAAAGAAAGGCACCGGCGAATCGATGGCATGCACCACGCCAAGGTTTTCCTCCAGCATCTCGTCTCCGGCGTGGAACATGGACAATACCGCTTTTTCGTGGACAAAGCGGACGATATCGTGGAGCGACTTGCATTCGACAATGGAAAAGGTCGGGCCGTACGCATCGGTGAGATGCAGCGCCGTAACCAGTTCCTGCAACTCCCGGTGCAGCGGCGGCAAGGGCACCCGCATCCTGCGAACACCGGGCGGGCCATGCTGCCATGCCTTTTCCGCGGCGCTGATCTCTTCGGGGCTGGCCTCGTACACCCTGCCCCGGTTGCCGTCCACGGTGATCCACTGCCCGTCGGGCAAGAGAGTGGAACCATCGTGCACGCCGCACACCATCGGGGTCTGCTGTTCGCGGGCCACGCAGGCCAGATGATCGGCCGGGCTGCCCAACTCGACCAGCACCGCCGCCACCTGGCCCAGGAGGTTGGCCGCTTCGACAAAACTCTGCTGCATGGCCAGGACCACCGGTTCCCGGGGGATGTTCTCGAAATCCTTTCTCCCTTTCACCACCAGGACCCGGCCGGTAGCCCTTCCCCCCGAAGCTCTTATCCCTTGCGCCAGAACCGGGGACACTTCCCGCCGGTCGTCCGTAGCCGGAAGGCCCATGGTGGTCATGGGCCGCACCTGGAGAATGACCACCGCCCCTGTCCGGTTCACCGCCCATTCCAGGTCCAGGGGAAGACCCTCGCGCCTTTCCAGTTCCTTGCCCCACCCGGCCAAAACCTGCAGTTCCGCCTCGCTGAGCACCGGCTGTTGACGGGCCTCCGGCCCAAGCTCGCGCCAGGCCACGCCGCCCGCTTCCTCGCAGACCAGCAAGCGCTCCTTGCTGGCGATGGTGGACCGGGCCCAGTCCACCCTGCCGTCCGCGTCGACCAGATAGAGATCCGCGGCAGCGCTGCCGGAGACCGCGGCCTCGCCCAAGCCGGGTACCGCGCTGACCAGCATCAACCCGCTTTCCGGCTCCTGGGGAGAGCGGGTCAGCAGCACGCCTGCCGCCCTGGCCTCCACCATCTCCAGGCACAGAACCGCCATGTCGAAACGCAGGGGGTCCAGTCCGGCGTTGAGCCGATAAGCAAGGCTGCGAGCGTTGAAATTACTGGCCACCACCTCCTTGAACGCCGCAAGAAACTGCGCCTCGTCGCGGACATTGAGCACCGAGCTGAATTGCCCGGCAAAGGAATGGCGGCCGCCGTCCTCGCTGATGCTGCTGCTGCGCACCGCCAACGGTTTGCCGTTTTCAAGGAAAACGCGGGCCGCCGCCGTGATTTCCTCGGCCAGGGCCGGAGGAATCGACGCCTGGGTGATCAAACCTTGCACCTGGGCGGCAATGGCATCGGAAACATGCTTTTCTTTATCCGCGCCGTGGGTGGCCAGAAGATGAACCAATTCCAGGGAGAGTCCGGTGTGTTCGAGAAAAAAACGACAGCCTGCCAGGGTGATCACAAAGCCGTCCGGCACGGGCAGGCCATTCTTGCGCAATTCCGCCAGGGCCGCGGCCTTATTGCCGGTTTGGCCCTTGAGGCCGCCGTGGATTTGGGCCAACGGCAAAACGCAGGGACGATTTTCCGGGGAGGCAAGACGGGCGAGCGTCTCCTGAACGCGTTTGGCGATTGCCTGATGAACGGCAAACAGCCCCCTGTAGCGGCTGCCGGCCAGGGTTTCCAGTTGGGCGACCATCTCGGCGGTTTCCTCGACGAGCCGGAGGACAAGCTTCGCAAGGCCTACGGGATCTCCCTGCATCCGCAAATGGATGCTGACCTCAGTGAGGCAATCCACGGCCCGGTTGTTGCCGGCAAGAAGAGAACGGAACACATGGTAGCGCGCCTTGAGCAGGCGCTGCGCATCCGTTTTCCGTTGCTGACGAATCTCCCGCAACGTGGCGATTTTTTGGCTGAACCAGCGGCGCACCTACCCCTCCTCCCCTGCCTGTTCCTGCCTGATGCTTACGAGAAAACGCTGAAAAAACTCTTCGATGGCCGTTTCGTCGCGCATCCGCACGTCAAGCTGACGGGTGAAGGAGATCAGCTCGCCCAGCCGGACCAGCACCCGCTCCATCCTCGGGACATCGAGGTTCCTGGCCTTGGCGATCACCAGGTCGCCGGTGCGCTCCACCTTGAAATAAAGGCCGGAGAGAATGGCGCTGATCAACCGGGCTCGCCACTCGCGTTTGGCCTTTTCCGCCATCCCGCCGGCAAAACGGAAATAGATGTAGTTGTTATCCGGGTCCGGAGACATGTAGGCGTCCACCACGTTGAGGTGATACCCCAGACGCAGGCAGAGATTACAGTAATGCTCGGCAATGATCCCCAGGTTGTCCCCGGGATAGGCCGGGCCGGTGAGCAGGGCCAGCGGCTTGCCGATCCCGGAGAGAATATCCCTGAGTCCCAGCGCCGTCGGCTCCCTGACAGCCTGATCCTCCTTGAGAAACCCCTGAAGAATGGCGATCAGCGGCCGGCTATTCAGCATCTCCATGCCGATTGCTCCACTGTGAGGCGCTTCCGGCTTGAACCCCGAGCCCAGATCGATGACCCGCAATTTAAGCGGAATCGGCAGTTGCACCGGCCGGCTCAGTTCCTCTTGGGAGCCGCTCTGCTCGGCATGAAAATGGATCAGCGCGTCAATGGCCTTTTCATGGGCAAAACGGAGGATATCGTGGAAGGTCTGGCAGTTTTCCGCCTTGAAGTCAACGGAAGTCGGATCGGCCAGGGTGATGGGGGCCACCCAGCGCAGGATACGGCGGAGAATCCGAAGCTCCTGCGAACTGCGGTAGTCATCCTGTTCAGCATCATGCAAGCGGACCAGCCCTGCGATGATCCCCTGATAAACCTGCTTGTTTTCCACATCCACCGTAACCTCCGCCCCCTCGGCGAGAAGCTTTACCGCCTCGCCGGTTCCAAACAGGGCCGGAGTCCGGTATTCCCGGGCAATGGTGGCCAGATGCCCGGTGGGGCCGCCGATTTCGGTGATGATGGCGGCGGCCCGCCAGACAATGGGACTCAGTTGCGGGCTGGGGAAACGGGCCACGGCGATGGCGCCCACCGGAAACTGTTCCGGGTCGGAGTTCTGATCCACATGCACCACCCTTCCCGCGGCAATGCCCAGGTGGGCGACCTGCCCTTTGCCTGACATCAACGGAGTGGCCGCGGCCAGCTCGGCGGCGAGCTCGCCGGGAAGCGGCGGCGGTTTGGCGGGCAAGGACAGGGGGCGGCTTTGCAGGATCATCGGCTCGTCTTCCAAGGCCCACTCGATATCCTGGGGCTCGCCAAATGTTTTTTCCAGCAACAGAGCCTGCTCGGCAAGCCTGGAAAGCTCTTTGGGCGCGAGGGTTGCCGAGCCGCGCCGCAAACCGCTGGGCAGCAGATCGAACGCTTCCCTGGCGGCTAAAAAAGAATCCGGCATGACGATTTCGCTGGTCAGCGGCGTAAAAGGCCAGGTCCGGCTCATGACAAACCGGTCGGCCTGTCTGTGCCCGGACACCAGATCATGGGCCGCGCCGCGCAGGGAAGTGATGAGCAGTTGGTTCTTCTCGGGTGCTTCCGGGTCGCGGCTGTAAGTTACCCCCGTGACCCGGGAGGTGATCATCGGCTGCACCCCGGCTGCCATGGGGACTTCCCGGCTGCCGGCCGTTGACCCGAGATACTCCAGGGCCGCGACGGAAAAGCGCGAAGCGATCACCCGCCGGTAGGCGTCGAGCACCGAAGAAAGATCGGGCCGCACTTCGAGCACCGAATGGAATTGTCCGGCAAAGCTGCGGGTTACGGCATCCTCCCCCACTCCGCTTGAGCGGACCGCCAGGAGCACCCCCCCCCCAGCCCGCCTGAGCAGTTGGGCCAATTCGTCTTGCACCGCCGCCACCAACTGTTCCGGAAAACGAGCCTGCCGCAGCGATCCCGCGATGCGTTCGCTGTGCTTGCGGCTGCTGCCCGGTGCAGCGCGGATGGCGTCGATCCGGGCAAAAAGGTCGTTTGCCTCCATGAATTCGCGGTAGGCGGCAACGGTGATGGCAAAACCATCCGGGGTCCGAAGATGCAGCCGGTTGCGAATCTCGCTCAAGGTGGCGTTCTTGCTCCCCACCAGCTCCTCGAAATCGCTGTTGAGCAGATCATACATCAAAGTGCGATGAGAGTCATACGGGCCGGCATATTCCAGGGCCAGGCCGGAAAGTTTGTCGGCGATCTCTTCGTAGCGGTCGTACAGGGCAAGGTAGCGGTTGCTGGTCAGGCTGCCCAGGCAGGAGACCACTTCCCGCACCAGTTCGTTCAACCCGGCCACCGCCTCGCTTAAAAATTTCCGGTCAAAGACATATTCTCCGGCCAGGGCCCCTTCCATGCGGCCGATCTTTTCCAGCACCGCGTTGTTCAGGGTAAGCAGCCGGCGAAAAAGCCGGAAGGAGGCGGCAAAAGAGGAGTGATCTGCCTTGGCCGCGCTGGAGAAAGGATTAGAGGGAAAAGCCATCTCAGAGGTCCTTGGACAGACGGGGAAAGATGAGCGTGAAGATCGTGCCCCTGCCCGGCTCGCTTTCCACCTCGATGTCGCCGCCGTGGTCCTTGACAATGGCGTAGCTCAAGGAGAGGCCGAGGCCGGTCCCCTCGTTCTTGGTGGTAAAGAACGGGTCGAAGATGCGGGTCAGCGCCTCGGGGGCAATGCCCGCCCCGGTGTCGCTGACCACAACACGCGCCTCTTGCCCCTGGACGCTCACGGCAAGATCAAGACGGCCGTCGGGCTCCATGGCCTGGACCGCGTTGAGCATCAGGTTGACCAGCACCTGCTGCAAATGATTGGGGGTGCCGCTGACCAGCACCGGCTCATCGGTATGGTGGAAATTGTGGACGATTCCACCCAGGCGGAATTGATTCTTCACCAGGGCAATGGAGCTTTCCATCAGCGCCACGAGATCAACCGGCACCATGATATTGGACTTGCGGGTCCGGGAAAACTCAAGCAGATGATGCACCACCTCCCGAGCCCGGTCGGACTGGACCAGAATGTCGCGCACCATGTCCATCCGTTCGCTGCAGGCCAGGTTGGGAAGATCCTCCAGCAGCACCTCGGCGGTGAGGGAGATATTGTTCAACGGATTGTTGATCTCATGGGCGATGCCGGCGGTGACCTTGCCGATGGCCGCCAATTTTTCCGACTGCACCAACTGATTCTGCTTGGCATTCAGGGCTTGGAGCATGAGATTCAGGGAATTGACCAGCTCGATCCCTTCCACCGAACACTGGATGTCACTGTTCATCGGAATGGAGCTCATCTCCCCCTGCTTGATCCTGGACGAGGCCTCGCGGATGGCGGTAAGAGGCCGCATGATCCAGCGCATCATAGAGAGAATCAGCACGGAGCCAAGCCCCACGGCCAGGGCGAGAATAAGCACCGCGGTTTTCTGATAGCCCGCGACTTCGCGCTCCACCCGGATCCGCGCCCGGGTATCCATCTCGAAGATACTCTTGGTGATGTTCTGGCCGTGTTTGCGCAGGGCATTTTCCAGGGATTGTTTGTTCCGGGGAGACAATTCGTCCCGCAGGAGTTGCCGGGAAATGGTTTCGTACCGGCTGAGCTCCTCGTCGTACAGCAATTCCAGCTCGCTTTTGTTTTCAAGAAGAACCGCCTTCACCGCGACGATGGACGCCCTGACCTGATCCACATAATCCAGGGCGTTGAGCAAATCCTTCCGGTCATTGAACAGGAAATAATTTTTTTCATGACGCCGGATTTCGAGCACTTTCTGGTTCAGCTCATAAAACGATTCGATGATCCGGATCTTATCCTCCATGCGCCACAGGGCAAAGCTGGCGGTGGCCGTGGCGATGATGCCAAGGCCCGCGACAATGGAGATCATCACCAGGAGTTTCCCCCGGATGGAACGGATTCCGGGGAAGAGGAACCGGCAAGGGGACGGGGCCGGAGCACCTTCCGCCTGATCGGTTGGGTCTTGGGGGGCAGGGAGAGTGGGACTCATGCTTTCAGTCCGCCGGTTTCCATGGCGCGGTAAATAACCTGCTTCAGTTCATCCAGCCGGAAAGGCTTGGCCAGGAAGGCAAACACCCCTTCCCGGTCCGCCAGTTCCGCCGTATCCGGCGAGGCGTAGCCGGTGATGATGATCACCCGGGTTTCAGGATTCATGGCCCGGACCCTTTTGAGCACCTCGATGCCGTCAATCCCTTCCATCTTCAGATCGGTCACCACGATGTCAAAGGGTTTTTCCGCCATGGCCGCGAGGGCCGCCACCGAATCGGTATAGGTCTCGATGGCGAAACCGATCTTGCCGAACACCTGCTTGAGCCGCTTGCCGACAATAGGTTCGTCGTCCACCACCAGCAGCCGCATGTTCGTCTCACTCATTGCTTCTCCCTCCCTGCTCTTATTTACCGGCGGCAATGCCGTAATCACCCATGAGAAACGCCTCGGCATACCTGGCAACGGCCTGGTCGTCGGTCATCTGCACGTCCAACTGCCTGGTGAAACCGATCAACCGGCCAAGAATATCGAGGGTGCGCTCCATTTCCGGTTGCGCCAGATTGCCGGTGCGGGCAATCACCAGATCCCCCTTGGTTTTCACGCTGAAATCAAAGGCCTCAAGGATGGTGGCGATGAGGGTCGCCCGACGCGAACGCTTGGCAATGTCCGTGGCCCCGCCAAGAAACCGGAAATAGATATGATTGTCGCGCTCCACATCGTGGCAAAAAGCGTCGATGATGTTGAAATGATAGCCAAAACGGAAGCAGAGGTTCACATAGGTTTCGCTGATGATGGCGATGTTATGCCCGGTGTACTGCCCGGAAAGGGTGTCCTGGGGAGTGGTCATCATGCTGTGCATCATGTCCTGAAAGCTCACCTGCATGGCCTCTTGGTGCCAGGTCCCCGGAAAAAGCATGCCCTGGAGAATGGCCCGGAAGGGAATCGAGCGGACGGCGGAAAAGGGAATCTGATCCTGCGGGGCGTCCGGGGCAATGCCGCCGCCGATGTCGATGGCAAGAATGCCGGCTTGAATGGGCAGGTCCAGACGCCTTGCCAAGCCGCCGGGCAGGCAGCGGTCATCACGCCCCAGCTCCACCAGATGCAGCACTGCGGTTTCATGGATGAAACGCAGCACATCGTGGAAGGTTTTGCAGCCTTCGGGACTGAATTCCTGCATCAGCGGGTCAACCAGATTCAGCCGGGAAACCTCCCGGAGAATCCGGCGCAACATGCGAAACTCAGGGGCCATGTGCAAGTCCATGGTGGTGGTCGCCTGGTAGGTAAGCAGTTCCACCGCCCTGCCCCGGTAGATCCGGCGATCCTCGGCGTCCACGGTGATTTCCTCGCCGTTCGCCACCTTGTCCATGATATCGGAAACCCCGACCAGGCAGGGAACCCGCAACTCCCGGCAGAGGGTGGCCATATGGCTTGTCGGGCTGCCCACCTGGGTGACAATGGCCGAGGCCCGGTGCATTACCTGGACGAATTGGGAGGAGTCGCGGTGGCTGATGAGCACCGCGCCCTCGGGGAACTCCGTAAGATCGGCCAGGGTCTCCACCCAAAAGGCCGGACCGGCGCCGATGCCCTGCTGGGCCACCCGTCCGGAATCCGCCGCGATAAGCGCATAGCCTTCGAGTTTTTCGGAAAGCAGATGCTTCTCCCTTGCGCTCTCCGTGATCAACAGGGGCCTGGATTGCAAAATGTAGAGAACGCCGTCCTGCCCCACGGTCCATTCGATGTCCTGGGGCCTTTTGAAAAAGGTTTCCAGATGAATGGCCGCGGCGGCAAGCTCCAGAAGAATCGGCTCGTCAAGACACGGGGCCTCGACTTGCCCCTCCGGCACCTCGTGCATGGCAAGCCCGCCGTCCATCCCCCCCGTCGCCAGCAAGGCCTCGTGTTTTGCGGCGATTATCTGTTCAACAATCCGCGGCGCCTCCTCCTTGCTGAGTCTGAAAAAATCCGTGGGCACCTGCCCTTCGACCACCGCCTGCCCCTGTCCCAGAGCGCCCACCACCACCATTTTTTGCGAGCCGGGTTCCATGGGATCAACGGAATAGATGATGCCGCTGGCGCGGGCAGGAATCATGCGCTGGCAGCAGGCGGCAATGGACATGGGACCGCCTTCGGGGAAGACCTGCCGCCGGTAACGGATGGCCTTGGCGCCGAAAAGACTGGCCGCGACCTGGAGATAGGCGCGATACACCGGCTCTGCTTGGGGTGGGACCTGTAACTCGGAATGAAACTGCCCGGCAAAGGAAAAATCCATATCCTCTTCCTGGGCGCTGCTGCGAACCGCGAGAAAAAGCGGGGGACCGCCCAGATCCGCGAGACGTTTCAGAAACCCGGCCAGGGCCTCCAGAAATCCTGAAGGCGGCTCGGCGCTGAGCACCTTTTTGTGCAAGGCCTGACGCAGCAGGTCAAGTTGGGCTTCATTGACCTCGGACTCTGCCAACGCTTGCTCAAAAAGGTCAAATTCGGGGCGAATTCCATTCAGATCAAGCAAATCGTGGAACAGGCGACTGGTAATAACAAACCCTTCCGGGACGCGAACCTTGGGATTATTGAGCAACTCGGAAAGATGCGCGGCCTTGCCGCCCACCAAGGGCCAATGCCTGGTCTCGACCTCGGCAAGCCATAGCAGGGGCGGACCTTCCCTATCGTCACGTTTGGTGAGAATGGCCCGGACCCTTGCCTCCATGGAGGCAAAAACCTCATGGAGTGTTGCGCACTGGTCCTGGGTCAGGGTGTTGATCGCGCCAATGGCCCGGCGCATGGCCGCAATCATCTCCTCAACCGTGGCTTCCACATACCGGAGATCGAAAAGATATTCGCCGCTCAGTTTCTCCCCCATGTCGGCGATGATCTCAAGCGCCTGGTTGTTCGCCTTGAGCACCTCGCGAAATTGGGAAAAAATCAGGGGCAGAGGCCGGCAGACCTTGGGCGTGAACCAGCGTTGGAAGGGAAATCCTTTCAGGAAATCACGAAAGTCCATGCGCTGGGATCCTGAAGAAAGGAACGCGACGCGTGACGGAGCAAGCTGCCCTTTTCCGCCACACGCCTCGTAACACAATCGGGGAAGGCAATCAGTGGCTGCCGCCGCCCTTCTTGAAGATTGCGCCCACGGCAAAACCCGCGAGCAGAGCGAAGACAACCGCCATTATGCCATACAATCCCGGCTGATTAAAAGCCATTTTTGACAGGGCCGCGGTTACGCCGACGCTCTTGACCTCAAAGCTGGTCGAAGCCCGGCCCACCACCTTGCCCTCCCTGGCGGCGAACACCTCCACCGTGTATGTCCCGGGAGGCGCCTGATAGGGCCAGGCAACCTCCACCTGATAGATGTTGCCTTCCTCCCCATGCTGCCGGACAACGGTTCCCTCCTGGATGTCGTAGACCTTTTCTTCCTTCTTGAACTTGAGGTATTCGTCGAACCATTTTCCCTCCGCCGGGCTCCCTGTGCCGTCTTCAATGCGAATGTGTCCGCGCAGGGCGTCATACCCGAGCAGATGCTGCTCGCGCTCCGGCGCGCCGAGGATGCGATCCAGGGCGGCGGTGCTGTGCAACAGGTATATCCGGGGCGCCCCCTTGAACTCAAGGGTGCCCTTTTTCATCCAGACCAGGCCGCCGACCTTTTCCTTGTATTTCAAGGCGGTATCCGCCGGTTCGCTGGTGATGGTGACGATCAGGTCGTCGGGGTCGGCGCTCTGGCCGGTGATCTTCAGTTGCGCCCCATGATAGGAGAACGTAATCGGAATGGTCTCCGGAGTCACCGAGCAAGTAAGGGCTTGCGCTGCCTGGACAGGCAAAACGGCAAGGCCGCAAAGAACCACGGCCGCGGACAGCGCCCACCGTGCAGAATCCATGAACATGCGTTTCATGTTAGTGGCCTCCCGCATAGGAAAGAAGAATGGAAGGCTCCATCACCAGTTCCAGCACGATCTTAACCGTCACCGCAAGCACAATGATGGAAAGAAGGATCTTCAACTGGTCACCGTGGAGCTTTTTGCCCAGCACGGTGCCGACCTGGGCCCCGAACACCGAACCAATCAGAAGAATGATGGCCAGGATGAAATCCACCGTGTGGTTGGAGTACGCCTGGAGATAGGTGACCTCAATACAGGTAAAGAGAATCTGAAAAAGGCTGGTTCCCACCACCACATGCATGGGCATCCGCAGCATGTATATCATTACCGGCACCATGAGAAAGCCGCCGCCGACCCCCATGATCGCGGCCAGGACGCCGACAAAGGTTCCCAAAACAAGCGGCACCAAGGCAGAGTGGGTAACCCCGGATTTTTCAAAGTAGGTTTGCATGGGCAGGGCCGCGAAAAATCCGCCCTTTTTCTGTTTCGTTGCGGCTGCCGGTGCGGCCGAGCCAGAGCGTTTCTTGCTTTTCCGCATGGCGTGCAAACTTTCAACGAACATGAAGCTGCCGACCAACCCCAGCATGATCACATAGGTCATCTTGATGAGAAAATCAGCGCCGCCGCTGGCCCGCAGGATCTTGATCACCTGTACCCCGGCCGCGCCGCCGACAAAACCGCCGATCAAAAGATAGAGGCCCATCTTGAAATCCACGTTGCCGAGACGCCAGTGGGAAAAGGTTCCGGACGCGGAGGCCGCCACGATCTGGTTGGCGTCCGTCGCCGCTGCGATTGTCGGCGGGATGCCGATCATCATCAAGAGCGGGGTCATGAGAAACCCTCCACCCACACCAAAGAGGCCGGACAGCAGACCGACCCCCAATCCCAGCCCCATCACCACCAGATAATTCACGCTGGTGAGGGCTATCGGCAGATACATGTACATCGTTTTCCTCCCTTGCTCATTTCTTGTTGCATTGCAATACCGTTGAAAAAATGTCGGCCCTTTCGCCATTCACCAGGGGAGATCCCTCCGGCGTCACAGCCCGGGACCGGCCGTTGGCTTCAAAAATAACGTGCTCAAGGGTAGATGCGCCCCATGGAGTCATGATAACAGACCACAGGACCGGCAGATACCAGTTTTTCTCGATCTGAAGCTGTTTGCGGAGCAGGTTGACCCAAGCGCTCTTACGCTTTAAGCCTTTCCGGTCAGTAACCCCGAGAACAAGGCAAAATATCCGGTGCGCGCAGAGAAAGCGGATCAAGGGCTCCCCTGTCAACCTTTCCAGGACGTGCGCATGAATTCTTACCCCTGCCTGGTCGCCAAGCGTTGAAAGCAAAGAAACGGATTGCTTCTGTGTCTCGCGGGCAGCTACACCCTTTCGCTCCGCCATGCACGCGGTGTGCAGAATTCCCGTGGTCCGCCGGGCAAGCTCGACGGCATGGAGAACGGCGGATGGATCGGCGACAGCGCCAGTCAGGAGGAGTGCAATACCAGCTTCCATGGATGCTCCTCGGATGCCTGTGCAGGCAATCGTTACGGCACCGCAATTAAGCACGAATCATGCCACGCCAACCATAGCGTTGTTTTTGTGCATTTTTTAAAAAAAAGGAGAAAAAAAGAGCGAAGAAAACTGTTCACATCTGAAACAGCAAACAAGCAACTCACTGTTTTAAAATGATTTTTAATTGGTGCAACAGATGTTTCAAAGGGAAACAGCACTGCGGGAAGGGAAAGTTGCGAGCAGCTATTTCCCGGAAAACAGATTGAGCGCCTTGAGACGTCGCCATAAGGTGGTGCGGGAAATGCCGAGCAGGCGGGCGGTTTCGGTCTGGTTGAAGCCGGTGCGGCGGTAGACCTCGGAGATGTGTTCCTGCTCGAGAACCTTCAGGTGGTGAGTGGTGTTTTCCGGCACAGAGGATTTGGTTTCGGAAAAAAAGATATCCGGCGGGAGATCCCTGGCTGTGAGCGCCGAGTCCCGGGAAAGGGCCACCGCTCGCTCCACGATATTCTGCAGCTCCCGGACGTTGCCGGGGAAGGCATACGACGAGAGCGCTTCAAGGAAATCCGCACCGATTTCCGGCACGGGCTTGCCGAACTGCGCGGCGATAAAAGAGACAAAATGCTCCACAAGCAACGGGATATCTTCCTGCCGCTTGCGCAGGGGGGGGATATTGATCATCACCACCTTGAGACGGTAAAACAGATCCTGGCGGAACTCACCGGCGGCGATCATCTTCTCGATATCCCGGTTGGTTGCGGCAATGAGTCGCACATTGATGCTGACCGGGGCGATACCCCCCACCCGCAACAGCGTTCGTTCCTGGATAACCCGCAACAGCTTGATCTGCATGGGGATGGGCATCTCGCCAACCTCATCGAGAAAAACCGTTCCGCCGTTGGCCGCCTCCAGCAATCCCAGCTTGGTGCTCACCGCTCCGGTGAAAGCCCCTTTTTCATGGCCAAAGAGCTCGTTGGCCACCAGCTCTTCGCTGAAGGCCCCGCAGTTGAAGGGGATAAAGGGCTGCCGGCCTCGTCCGCTGGCGCTGTGAAGCGCCCTGGCCACCAGCTCCTTACCGGTGCCGGACTCCCCCTGGATGAGCACGTTGCAGCTCAACGGCGCGATCTGACGGATGGTCTTGAATATCTCCTGCATGGCCGGAGAACAGCCGATGATCCCGGCAAAGCGGTCGCCGCATCCTGGCTCGGACTCGAAACCTCCGCCTGCACCGGCATCCTGTAGTGCGTCACGCACGGCATGGCGCAGCTCCTCAAGCCGGAAAGGCTTGGCGAGATAGTGATAGGCTCCGGCCTTCATGGCCCGGACCGCGTGGTCAACCGAGGCATAACCGGTCATCAGGATAACCTTGGTCGCCGGGGACAAAGCCATGACCCGCTGGAGAATGTCAAGACCGTCGGCATCGTTGAGGCGAACGTCCGTGACCAAAACCTCCGCGGGTATTTCCAAAAACCGTTCCATCGCCTCGGAGGCGGAGACAAAGCCTTCGACCTCGTAGCCATCCTTGCCCAAGGCCTGCACCAGCCGACGGACCGTGACTATTTCATCGTCAAGGATATAGATGCGTATTTTTTGCGAGACGTTTTCTGTCATGAGCAGGCTTTTCCAAGAAAATAACGGAGGCGGACTTACGCATTGCGAACTCCGGAGACTGGGCCAGACTAGCACGCTCTCCGGCACCTTGCAAAGCGAATTTTACGGGGAGGAAATGATGCGATCCTTTCACTGACACACAAAAAAAGACATTGGCTTTCTCAAAGACCTGGCGTATTTTCAGTGCATCCTCTGCCTGCCGGCACCCATGAAACATATTCGCAGAGCATGCCCATGCCCCCAAACAATCGAGCACACACCACCGCCTCCGCAACAGAATGTCCGCAACTTCTCCTTGCCTGCCTTTTTTGCGGAGGCGAGTCGATTCTTGCCGGACGCTGACACAATGCCACAGTGCTCTGCACGGTGTGCGGAATGGAATCTTCGGCGAAGCTCTACCGGGAACAGCTCGAACAGTGGCAGGAGACCGTCTGCCGCTGCCTGGCGCAGGGAGGGATCCCGTAGATTGTGGCAAACGGAGGCTGGACCTACAGGTTTTTTTTGGGGGGGGAGACGCAACCGAAAACGGAAAGGGAAGGCGGCGGGACGATCAGATTTTGTAGCGCTGATAGATTTCCAATCGCACCGGACAGTCACAGGTGTACAGGCTGCCGTATTCCCGCAGATAGGGACAATCCTTCTCCCCCTGTCCAACAAAATAAAAATTATCGCCGTCAATGGGAAAAGCGGGCCGGCAATAGCTGTACGCATCCCGGCAGGCATACGCTTTTTTGCACAGAGGGGCGAGGGGCTTCTTCTTTTCGTCCATTCAACTTTCCTAACGCTTGAGGCTACCGCCTGGGGTGCAGAATTGCGCAACCCTATCACATGGCATCCCCCAAACACAATACGGAAAAAATACGGGGTTCCCTCCTGTTTTCCGTATCGGCAGCCCCCCAGACAGAAAGGACGGCACAGGAAAAAAATAACGGGCAGACAAAAGATAGTATGCCCTTGCCGGACACACCCTCCCTATTTCTTGTGGGAAGACTGGTAGGATTCCAGCTCCTGCATGGCTTTCTCGTAACAATCCGGACAATAGGAATGCGAAGCCAGAACCCCGGCTTCCCGTTGCATATACTCCTCGACGCTCAGCCAGTCACCGCTGCCAGGCTCTTTCCCCTTGTCGTTTCTGATTTTCTTGCATACCGAGCAGATGGGCAAAAAGCCTTCATAAACCTTCAGGCGTCTTTTCATCTCCTGTTTTTCAAAACAATTCCGCAGCCGCAGCGTCAGGTCCGTAAAGGCATAGGGCTTGAGCAGATAATCATCAGCCCCGTTTCGCAGGGCTTCAATGGCTGAAGAGATATCCCCAAAGCCCGTGAGGATGATTACCCCGATCTCCGGGCTCCTGGCCTTTGCCCCTTTAAGAACTTCTATTCCAGAGATGCCTTCCATGCACAGGTCGGTCAGCACCAGATCGTAGTAATTTTCCTGCAAGGCGGCGAGCGCGGCTTTCCCGTCGGCGACCGCCGTGGCGCCATACCCCATTTCCTCGATATCCCGGCGCAGGGTGCACCGAATGATCTCTTCATCATCGACCAGGAGGATGTTTTTCCGCCATTGGCCTGTTTTTTCGCTCATGTCCGCCCCTCCACCGGCAAGAGAACGGTAAAGATGGAGCCGATGCCAATGGCGCTCTCAACCTCGATTGTTCCGCCATGCCTGGTCACGATGCCGTAGCTTACCGCCAGGCCAAGCCCGGTGCCCTTGGCCGCTGACTTTGTGGAAAAAAACGGTTCAAAAATCCTGGGTTGATCCTCCGGGGCAATACCGTGGCCGGTGTCTTGAAACTGCACCGCGACAAATCCTCCCCTGCCCTCGGTCCGCACCGTTATTGTGCCGGTTTTCCCGGGTATGGACTCCTCGGCGTTGGTGAGAAGATTCAGAAAAACCTGCTTGAGCTGATCCTCCACCGCCTGTACCCTCGGCAATGACGGAGCGAATTCCTTAAGCAGAGAAATCCCCTTGTTCTTCAGGTTTTTCCGGCAGAGCAAGAGAATATCCTCCAGGGCGGCATGCACATTCACCCGGGTTTCGATGCCGCTGGTCGGCCGGTTGAAACTTTGCAAATCCTTGGTGAGCTTGGCAATGCGCTCGCACTCCCGGATGGCAAGTTCCACCATCTGAAGATTTTCCCCCTCAAGGCGGCTTTGCCGTTTCAAGCCGTCCAGCACATTACGGATACCGCAGATGGGATTATTGAATTCGTGGGCGATGGAAGCGGCTAGTTTGCCCACCGCGCTCAACTTCTCCGCATGGAGCAACTGCCGGTAAATCTTTTCTATCTCCGCCGTGCGTTGGCTGACCCGCTGCTCCAGCAATTCCCGCAATTCCCGTTCCTGGTTCTCCTCGCTCTTCCTCTCCGTGATATCCGTGCCGATACTGAGTTTTACCCGAAGATCGCCAACCCACTTGATAACCCGGTCATGGTGTTCATACCAGCGTCCGGTTATGCTGTTACAATTTTCCCAGACATAGACGCCGCCGCCTCTGTCCCGCTTGACGCCATTGATGGACAGTACCGTTTCGTTGCTGCAAAAATCGCACGGCCCGTCCTTGCCGCACTGCATGACTGTCCAGCATATCCGCCCGGCCCCTTCCCCGAAAATCTCCCGGGCATGGCGATTCATAAAAAGTATTTCATAGCTGGTCATGTTGACCACATAGATAATGGCGTCAAGGCTGTCGAGCACGGTGAGCAGCCGGCGGTGCGCCCTGGCCAGGCTCTTTTCAACCTTGGTCCGCTCGACAATCTCCTTCTGCAACCGTCTGTTTGTTTCGGTCAGGCTGAGGGTCCTCTCCTCAACCAGCCTGGAGAGATGCTCGCCATACTCCCGCATCCGCGCTTCATCCTCCTTGCTCTTGGTAATATCGCGAACAAGGGCGAGAATCGCTCCGTTTTCGTCTTCCGGAATGGAAAGGAAATGGAGCAGAAGCCGCTTGTCTCCGAGAAGGATTTCCTCATCCTCCCCGACATGAACAGAGTGATGGTTGACATTCTCAACAAGATGACGCACCGAGGAGGCATACGGCTCTTGAAAAAGACCGGGGAAATTCGCGCCCAGGATCTTTTCTTCCGGTTGCTCAAACAAATCAACGGCGCTGGCGTTTACATAGATGATCTTCTGCTCTCGGGTAATCCGGACCACGCCTTCGGACATGTGATCAAGAACCAGCTCCAGATGCCGTTGCGAATGCAAGAGTTCCTTGGTGATTTCCCGCTGACAGATCCCCTCAAGCCCGAAAATCCGAGGCTCCCACTCCCGCGTTGCCCGTTTCCCGGAGTCGGCGATGAGTTCCTGCACATGGAGGAAGATATTCTTGACCGACCCTTTGGCAATGCAGGCATCGGCGCCGTAGGAAAGGAAATCCGTTTCCCCTTCGCTGACAATGGCGGAAAGGATTACCACAAAAACATCCTGAAGCTGGGGCATGGCGCGAACAATGCGGCACAGCTTGTCCCCGCTGATATTGGGCATGACCAGATCGATGAACATGATGTCCGGGGTGAAATCGTCCAAGACATCAAGAGCGGAAAGGCCATCCTGGGCAACGCGCACCGCATGCCCCTCCTTTTCCAGGAAGCTGGAAAGAAGTTCAAGGATGAGCGGATGGTTGTCCACCACCAGAATCTTTTTGGGCATGGGGCGCTTCTCCTGTCTGACAAACGCCTGAGAATAGCCTTCCCTCTCAGAGAAAACAAAAAATACAAAAAACCGTATATTGATTATAGGAGCCCTTGCCCGGGAAAGTCAAAGAACAAAAAGCCTAACCAATCCTCGCTATCCCGCGGAAACAGAGGAAACCGGGGCAACCCGTTCGCTGATTCCCCTCCGGAGGACCTCCTTGTTGTACGCGGCGATGACTTCGCGGCGCTTGAGCATCCCCACCACCCAGCGGTTGTCGTCCGCCTCCACCACCGGGATCTCTTCCAATCCCTTGGCGTCAAAAAGGGCCATGGCGGTGTGGAGATTGTCTTCCGGCGTAAGCACCACCACCTTGCGGGTGCAGATATTTCCCACCCGGGCGGAAAGCCGCAGCTCTTCGTCGTGCAGAATGCTCTTCACATCCTGCAGCGAGACAACCCCGGTCATCCGGCCGCTTTCATCCACCACCGGAAAATAGAAGCTGTCCCTGGCCATGCTGAAGATGGCCAGCAACTGATCGACGTTGGCCTGCTCGCTGATGAAATCCACATCCTCGCTGATAACCCTGCCGACCTTGATGGACTTCATCACCGAGATCTCCCTCCCCTCATGGAGATCGATGCCGTCGCGGCTGAAATCAACGGTGTCGATGGAATCCGGATTCAGGCGGGAGGCCACCACGGTGCCGATGATGCTGGAGAGCATGATGGGAATGATGATGAGGTAGTTGCCGGTCATCTCAAAGAGCAAAAAGATGGCGGTGAGCGGGGCATGGGTGGCGGCGGCAAGAAAGGCGCCGATGCCCACCGCGGCATAGGCGCCGGGATTGGCGGTATACTGGGGCAGCAGGGAATGGGCCGCGGAACCGAAAGCCCCGCCGGTAACGGCGCCGATGAAAAGCGCCGGAGCAAACACCCCGCCCGCGCCGCCGGAGCCCAAGGTGAGGGCGGTTGCCGCGATCTTTAAAAAAATCAGCGCGGCCATCACCCAAAACACGCCGTGCCCGGCAAGCACCTCTTCCAGATACTGGTATCCGTCGCCCATGATCTGGGGAAAGCCCATGGCCAGCACGCCGAGCCCCAGAGCGCCGGCCAGGGGTTTGAGTTGCGGATGCAGGGAGAGCGCGGCAAAGCGGTCGCGAATGGTATAAAATACATGGATGTGCAATACGGCCACCAAGCCCATGATCACGCCCATCAGCGAATAGAGCGGGATCTCGACCAGGGAATTGACTATCTCATAGGCAGGGATGGGAAAGGCCGGAGAGCCGCCATAGTACCCGCGGGAAACAACGGTGGCCATGGCCGAGGAGATCACCAGGGCGGCAAAGGAGCCTATCTCGTAGGTGCCGAGCAGGACGATCTCGGCGGCGAAGAAAACCCCGGCAATGGGGGCGTTGAACATGGCCGCCACGCCGCCGGCGCAACCGGCGGCGATAAATACCTTCATCCGGCTGCCGGAAACCCGGAAAAACTGGCCCACCTGCGAACCCACGGCCCCGCCCACCTGGGCAATGGGCCCTTCGACCCCGGCGGAACCGCCGGAACCGATGGTGAGGGCGCAGGAAAGGATCTTGAGGGGAATGGTGCGAAACCGGACAATTCCGCCCTCCAGATTGACCTGACGCAGGAATTTCGGAAAACCGTAACCGTTTATCTCGCCGGGAAACAGCAGGGAAAGAGGAATGAGCAGCACCATGCCGCACAGGGGAATCAGCGGCAGGAGCAGGAGATACAGCCCGCCTTGCGCCACACCGAGCAGTTCGGAGCCGCCGACAAAAATCGTGTCGTGGACCAGACCGGCGGTGGCGCGGAAGAGGATGTTCGCCGCCCCGGCCATCAGCCCGATACAGGCGGCAATGGCGAGAACCCGGAAACTCTCTCCCGGCAGGATTCTGCCGATTTTCGTTTTCATGTTCTTTCCGGGGTCTCGCACCCCAACCGCCTTGCCTGGCGGAGAAAATACTTGTCGGTCATTCCCGCGATGAAATCCCGCGCCAGGGCGGCAGGCTGCCTGCCCTCGACATACTCCCGGCCCTGTTCATGCAAAAAATTCGCAAACATTTCCCCATGATGCTCCGGCCTGGCAAACTGGTCAAGGCAGGACTCGAACAACACTCTGTAACAGGTGGTAATCTTGGCCAACCCCTTCTTGATGGCCGGGTTCAGGTAAATCCGCTCGTAGTTGAATTCCTTCAGCTCCTTCAGACCTTCGGAAACCTCCTCACTGAAGGCGATGGCTCCATCCTCGATGCCGCCCGCAATCAGGTCGGTCACCAGGCGATAAACCATGCTGCCGTTGGTCCGGCCGAAGAGCTTCTGGCAGCGCAGGGGAATATCCTCCCGGCTGATGAGCTTCAATTCGATGGCATCCTCGATATCCCGGCCGATATAGGCAATGGTGTCGGAAAACCGGACCACGCAGCCTTCCATGGTCATGGGAACCAGCTCATGGCGAGGATCCTGACCCTTGGCCGCGCCCTGCCGGTCAAGGACGGCAAAGGTCTTGCCGCGCTGGGGCGCAAGCCGGCGATTGTGGATCTCCCCATCATGGCACATGATGCCGTCCAGGGTTTGCAGGGTCAGGTTCCACCCCCTGCCCTGCCGTTCGATGCGCTCCAAAAACCGGACGCTTTGCAAATTATGCTGGAACGAGGGCAGCCCATGCCCGCGGCACAGGGCGTCCAGAACCTTTTCCCCGTCATGGCCAAAGGGCGGATGCCCGATATCATGGCCCAGGGCGATGGCCTCGATGAGATCCTCGTTCAGCCGCAGATAGCGGCCGATGGTCCGGGCGATCTTTGAGACCAACTGCACATGCAAGACCCGGTGGGTGATATGGTCGTTCCTCACCATGTAAAAGACCTGGGTTTTATCAATATACCGCGTGTAGGCATGCGAATGCAGAATCCGGTCGCCATCCACGGCAAAGGCTTGGCGGTGGTCCTCGGCCTGCCCGTCCTCAAGGCGCCGCCGGATTCCATCTTTGCTCAGGCTGGCAAGCGGCGACAAACGCTCGGCCTCAAGGGCGTTCAACTGATTTTTCAAGGCAAGCAAATGCGGGGTGGCAGCATGGCGCATGGCAGGATGATCCGATGGTGTCGTAAGTTAAAAAGATACTGAAGTATATCCCAGCAATCCCATCCGCACAATGGATTGTCGCATTTCTGCAGGAATCGGCCTGACAATTGCCGCCCGAGCATTTTCCCCGTGCGATTTTCAAATATTTAGGTAACAATACCTAGAGAGCATGCTCGCTCAACTTTGTGCCCAAGGCTCCCCTTCCCTCGACGGGAGGGGGTTCTGGGGTGGGCGAAGGTGCGGCGTCACCAGATCTGCCGACTCCCCCCCCCACCC
>CAZPOR010000015.1:0-51108 GCA_964588325.1 uncultured Desulfurivibrio sp. | reverse complement strand
CAGTGCAAAGCCCTTTTTCGGCAGCCTCTCCGGTGCTCGGCTGCGTGCCAATGGGGGATCAGGAAAATCTACTTGCCGAAACCGCAGATGGGATAGACACAGGTCTTGCACTGCCGGCACAGGCCGCCGTGTCCCAACTGGGCCATGTCGTGCCGGGTGATCTTTTCGCCGCACAGCACCCTGGGCAGGATCAGGTCAAAGACCGTGATCTTGTGGAACATGCCGCAGGCAGGCAGCCCCAGCACCGGCACCTCCCCGATATACCCCACCAGAAACATGGCCCCTGGCAGAACCGGGGTGCCGTAGACGATCTCCTTGGCCCCGGCCCTGGCAATCCCAAGCCGGGTCACGTCGTCCGGGTCCACGGACATGCCGCCGCTGGTGACGATGAGGTCCGCGCCTGCATCCAGGCACGCCTTGATCTCGGCAGCAATGGTCTCGATATCGTCCGGGGCGAAGCGGACCGCCACCACCTCCGAACCGAGTTTTTCCAGCTTTTTGCGCAACACCGGCTCAAAGGCATCCTTGATCCGGCCATGGAACACCTCGTTGCCCGTGATGATCAGTCCGGCCCTGGCCTGTTTCAGTTGGGCAACCTTGAGGATTCCCTGGGCATTTTTGGCAATGGCAACGGCTTCATTGACGATCCCGCGTTTGGACACCAGGGGAATGAGCCTGGTTCCGGCAAGCTGTTCGCCCTTCTTGACCGGGGTATTGTTGTGCAGGGTGGCGCACATCACCTCCCCAAGCAGGTTGAAGCGGTACAACGCCTCGGCATCGACCTTGAGCAGCCCGTCGTGGTTGGCAACGATGTTGAGCTTGCCCTCCACCGGTTCACCGGACACCGAGGCGCCCGGCCCGGCCAAGGCTTCGGCCATCAGTTCGGCCGCCTCGTTTTCATGGATATCGTCGGGCTTAAGCTCCAGCACATAGATGTTGTCCTTGCCGAGCCGTTTCAACCGCTCGATGTCCTCTGCCTGGATGATGTGGCCTTTGCGGAAGGCGCGGCCCTTGAATTCTTCGCTGCGGATTTCGGTGATGTCGTGGGGCAGGACCATGCCGACAGCCTGCTCAACCGGGATTGTTTTTGTCATATGTGCTCCGTTATCCTAATAAATTCCCTCCCCCCTGGGGGGGGGTAGGGTTAGGGAGAGGGGAAAGTTATATCAGCGGGTTGTCGCTACCCCCAACCCCTCCCGCAGGTAAGCGCAGACTCCGAGGGGAGGGGAGTTTTAAGGTGCCAGGAGTCAAAATACTGTGCGAATATGCCTTTCCAACCAGTTTAGATGATTTCGTAATAACGGCCATGCGCGCAGGGCTTGCAGAGTGATTTGCCATCCTGCACCACCTCGCGGCAATCCTGCACCCAGTCCCCGCAACGCTCGCATTGCACCCTCCGCATGGGACGGCCCGGCATGTCCTCTTCGGGCACGGTGATCGAGACCTGTTGCACCTTGAACAGCTCCGCCTCGGGCATGATCCGGTACGCCTCCAATTGCTGCTTGTACTTGTCGCCGATCTCCGGGCAGTACTTCTTCGAGGTCTCCCGCGACTCCTCAAGGGCCGTGATCCGCACCGCCTTCCCGGTCTTGAGATTGACAAAGGTCGCGGCCATGATCCCGTAATCGAGCCATTTGAGGGAGCGCTTGCCCAGGGAACAGCCGGTGACGGTCTGAATGGCATCGGTGGCGCAGCGGTCGATCTCCACCAGCACATAGAAATCCTTGCGCTGCGCCTTGGGATCGTCGATGCCGATCTCCCGCAGGCCGATCATGGACATGCGCACCCCGATCACCTGACCCGCGCAGATGTGGCCGTGTATTTTGGTCGATTTTTCAAGAAGTTGCTCGAATGTTTCCATGTGATTTCTCCGGTGGTTGCAAGGCGGCAGGGGATGGCTTCGCCCTGCGCGAATCCGCAGTGTAGGCGAAAGGGGAAAATTTTGCCAGAAAAAGTCAGGGGGATATGCAGGGCGAATTGCCGCGCAGGGCGGCAGGCAGCGGAGCGGGCTTTCCGCCGGGGAATCCCGTATTTTTTCCGGGTTGTGATTGATGCCGGGATTTGCTAGGGTGAATCGTTTGCATGGGGGAGTGCTGACACGCGGACCGGGGGAGAGCCCTCGATTTCCATGAGCCGATGCTGTCACGGGATAATTTTTCAGAGAAATTATCTCGCACGAGATAAGAATAACTATTTATCATTATCTCGCTGCATCGCGAGATAATGATAAATAGAAACACATTTTCTTGCACGGCAAGGCCGCATGCCGGAAAATGGATCACGCAATCTTGCGCTATATAATAATATAGTTGGACCAAACTAAAAACTTCATAATCTATTACATGATTACATCGAGAACATTTAAAGAAATGACCGTGCCATTTTTGGTCATTTATAGCAATTGGACCCCACGGATTACATGGGCTAGTTGCTTGTAATTCTATATAATCATGGCCAAATAAATTACAAATCATTTTCCTAAACCACATAAAACCTCCCAGATAAGGGTTAATAAAATGGACTACAGCAAAATTGTAAAAGAAATAGATGAATTCAACGAACAACACATAAACAAATATAAATTATATGACAAAATGATTAAACGTATTGCAGCGAATAGTGAATTAATGAAAAAATTTTCAATCGTCAAAATTGAAGATGAAGACAAATTCATAATATTTGGTAATTGCGTCTCATTTAAGTTTCACATGAAAATACATGATTCGTGTGAAATATTAGTTAGCCTTAAACAGAACGATAAAGAATTATGTTCTTTCAAAATAAGTGGAGAAAGAGCAATTTGCAATCTTAACGAAATTGATAATTTCTTAATTGAAGACGAGTATCAAAAATTCATACATTATATCGTTTATGCCTTGATTCAGAAATTAGACAATGAGGAAAATAAATGAAACTTATCATCAATCTTTCCGACTCTCAAGATGCAATGCATTTCGATAGAAATATTCCAGACGGCGTTTCTATCTCACATCCTCCCGTTATGATCCGTAAAGACTTCGGATTTAAAGAAGCTCTTGAATTAATAGTTAGTTTCTCTACGGATATAGAAAAATCCCTTCTTGCTACTTGGCTTGTCAACACATTTGTAAAGTGCAAGCGAAATAGGAGCAGCGGCGATATAACAATAAATAGACGAGAGTTTCATTTCAAAGATGGGGAAATTGAAAAAATAATAGAGGAGACTATCAACTCCAGCCATAATTAAAAACAATAGGAAGCAAGACACTATAAAAGAAACAAATTTATTCATACAAACACCTAAAATAAATTAAACAGCAGTCCAACAATACAATCAACCTGACTGGAACACACGCCATGGCGCTACCGCATCATGTTCAGTTGCCAGCAGGTTATTGCTGGCGTTATGCGTCAAATAAAAATGCAACACGTCTCCTATCCTCTTTTCCCCTCTCCCAAAATTTTTAAGCCTCAGTAAATAAATAGATACCGAATACTATAGTCTGTAGACCATTAGTCTACATTCCTATATATAAACGCCATGATTGATGCGAGTTTTGGGAAGATTTTAAGAAAAATCAGGCAAGAGAAAGGATTAAGCCAGGAAGAGCTAGCCTTGAGGGCAGAATTGCATCGTACTTACATTAGCCAACTCGAAAGGGGCATAAAAAGCCCTTCTTTGAACACCATTCACAAGTTATGCACTTCGCTTGATGTTTCAGTTGGTTATCTAGTTACCCTGGTGGAAAAGGAACTAAATGCAAATTAGCATAGTTGATTTCAATAATGCTGCGGAACTAATCCCCAACACCTATGGCAATGAATGGGAAGAAATACGTCAGGTTTTAACTGGCATGCCTCTTCACTTAAAAGCTTCGGACCAAGCTGGTTTGCAGGGTAACCCTATTTTTGATCCTGTCGGGACGAATAGTTACATTAAGCAAAACTTAGTGAATAGGGGGTGGTTGCCCAATCTACCCATACCCAGTGAATATGATTTCATGGGCACCGATGTTGATTTTGTAAAGAATAGAACTTTAATAGAAGTACAATTTTCAAATTACCCTTTTCTGTTGAACAACATTGTCCGTTCGGAATTGTTTTTTCAAGGTAATATCCAATTTAACAATAGCACAATCGGTGCTGTGATTATCATAACAAAAGGGCATATGTTCCCGGCATCAAATAGTACTTTGTACTATGAGCAAGCAGCGAAACAGTTATCAGCACTATCACAAAACAAAGTTTTTGATATACCAATAAGACTTGTTGGGTTGCTTGAGGAATACAAACAAAATGTAAGTTGCGTTTGGACTACCTATGACAATCCAAGGTATTCAAGAACCGTTGTAAACCAGAGTAATATACACTGTACTATTCAGCCAGGCCGTTCGGCAGCAAGCAGAGCAACAATCATCTGTAACCAAATTTAGCCCTTATCTTCACTAACGTCGAAAATCCCCAACTGTTTCCCACTTTTTGTAATTTGGGGAATTTTTATGACTTTATTGTTATCGCTTACCAATCCCCGCTTATAAGCTGAATTATCTTGGTCGTCCCAAGCATGTTCGTAAAATCTTTCAAGATGCACTTCTTCTGGGAATATTTTGGACTTATTGCCTAACGTAGGTTCTTTCCCAACTTGTTTGGTAAAAGAGAATTTCCCAGGGTTTTCAATTCCTTTCTGTGCGCAATAACTTCGTAAACATTTCAAATTCGGGAAATTACCTTTTTCGTCAGGATCACCAGATAATCGGTGCAAAGAAACATCAAAATAATCTTTATCCAATTCTGTCCCGAAATAAATCCGATTCAAATCCTTGGCAACTTTTGCAACAGTGCCAACCCCCATATAAGGATCAAAAACAATATCCCCATTCTCAGAAGAAGAAAGAATTATCCTTTCAATCATATCTTCAGGGAATTGACATGGGTGTATGGTCTGCTCCTCGTGATTATGCTTTACATTTCTAAATGCCCAAACATCCCCTGGGTTTTTCCCTAATGGATCACAGGTCAATTCTCCTTTGTTGCTTCCGGTCCATGCTTTTTTATTCGGATATTTCTGAGGCACACGAATAGGATCGAGATTGAACTTATATTTATCTGTCTTGGTAAACCACAATATTGTTTCATGCCTACATGAAAATCTGTTTTTCGCATGTAAACCATGAGTCCTTAACCATACTATGCGGTTGCGCGGAATCATGTTTAATCGTTCAAAAAATGGAAATAGTTTGACATCCAATGGATAATGCGCACCTTGATCAACAAAAGACCCGACCTGCCAATAAATTGAGCCAGTATCAGCTAAAACCCTACAGCATTCAGTAATAACTTTTGACTGGAACTCAAGGTATAAGGAAAGAGCTTTCTTACTTTCATACTCCTTTCCTATGTTGTAGGGTGGAGAGGTGACAATAAGATCAACAGATTTGTCTGGTAAATTTCGCAAAACATCCAAACAGTTCGCGTTTTGTATCGTATTTTTAAATGAATCTGGGAAATTAGGCATTTTCAAACCTTCGTGAAATATTTAGGGTAATCAATGTAGACAATAGTATTCAATACGGGCCGCAATGTCAAGGTATAATTTTCTCGTTTTTTTTCGCCACCTTGGCTTAAATAACAAAAAAAGGACCGCATATCAATGCGGGTGCAGCGGGGACGTTGTTTATTTGTTGACTAACTCCCCTCTTGCCGCTATTTTTCCCGCATGCCAAGAACTGCCCGTTTAGATGCCTCTGATCTTCTCCAGCACGTCATTGTCCGTGGCGTGGGGCGCTGTGACATATTCAGCGACGATAACGACCGGAGCCGCTTTGTCGGCAACCTTTCCAAGCTCCTTGTCCAGACCGGCACCGAGTGCCTTGCCTGGGCACTCATGTCCAATCACATCCACCTCCTCGTCAGGCCCCGTCAAACGCTGCTCGCTCCGGTTATGCGCCGGCTGCTCACCGGCTATGCCATCTACTTCAACCTCAGGCACAAACGTTCCGGCCACCTGTTCCAGAATCGTTACAAGTCCATCGTCTGCGAAGAAGACCCCTATCTGCTGGGGGTGCAGCGGGGACGTTGTTTATTTGTTGACTAACTCCCCTCTTGCCGCTATTTTTCCCGCATGCCAAGAACTGCCCGTTTAGATGCCTCTGATCTTCTCCAGCACGTCATTGTCCGTGGCGTGGGGCGCTGTGACATATTCAGCGACGATAACGACCGGAGCCGCTTTGTCGGCAACCTTTCCAAGCTCCTTGTCCAGACCGGCACCGAGTGCCTTGCCTGGGCACTCATGTCCAATCACATCCACCTCCTCGTCAGGCCCCGTCAAACGCTGCTCGCTCCGGTTATGCGCCGGCTGCTCACCGGCTATGCCATCTACTTCAACCTCAGGCACAAACGTTCCGGCCACCTGTTCCAGAATCGTTACAAGTCCATCGTCTGCGAAGAAGACCCCTATCTGCTGGAGCTGATTCGTTATATCCATCTGAACCCCTTGCGTGCCGGGCTAGTCAAAGATTTTACCGCTCTCGACAGTTATCCGTGGTCCGGGCACTCGGTCATCATGGGAAAAGGCGAAATGGCAGGACAGGCAGTGGATGAGGTTCTTGCTCTTTTCGGCAAAAGAAAGCGTGAGGCAAGAGAGAAGTATCGACAATTTGTCGCCGACGGTGTTGTGCTCGGGAAACGGGAGGAGCTTGGCAGCGGCCGGAAGATATCGACGAGCGCTCTGGAAGAGCTGGGTGAAGAGCCGTACGATGCGCGGATACTTGGCAGCTACGAATTTATTCACGGGCTGCGGCAGCGCCGGGAGCTTGAAGCGCATCTGCCGCAGCCCGTGGAAATAAGGACAATTGTTGACAGAGTATGCAAACACTACGGTATCGATACGGATGTATTGCGGCGGAGCAGCCGTGCAACAACGATTGCTATGGCCCGGAGCGTGATCTGTTACCTTGCTGTACGGAGAGCAGGGCATAGCGGCGTCGACGTAGGCAAGCAGGTGAACCTTCTCCGCTCCGGAGTCTGCGTTGCCGCTGGAAGAGGGGAGAAAATAGTGCTGAATGATCCAGTGCTATTGGAGATAGTGAACGAATAAACAACGTCCCTGGCTATCCCTCCCTGGCTATCCCTCGAAATGGAATTGTTGATCTGGACAATTTCTGCCGCCAACGCGCCGGAAAATAGGGAGCGGAACTACAACAACCGGGAATATTTCTGCGGAATTGGCGTTACGCGGGGCATCTGGCCCAGGGAATTTTTCTCGACCAGCATGGCGCAGCCATAGCAGGCGCTCAGGCGTTCGGCAGTGAGCACCTCGTTTGGCGAACCCACCATTTCCATGCCGCCATTATGGAGCAGCAGCAAGCGATCGCCATAGAGGGATGCCAGGTTGAGATCGTGGGAGACCATGATGACCGTGGTGCCTTTTTCAACCCGGAATCGCTCCATGAGATCCATGATCTGGATCTGGTGGGCCGGGTCCAGGGAGGCCGTTGGCTCATCGAGCAGGATGATCTCCGGCTGCTGGCAGAGCGCCCTGGCGATGATCACCCGCTGCCTTTCGCCGCCGCTCAACTGATCGAGAGGCCGGTTGGCAAGATGGGCCACATCGGTAAAATGCATGGTTTCCTGGGCAATAGCGAGGTCCGTCGCTCCCTCGATTCCCATGAGGCCAAGATGCGGAGCCCGCCCCATGAGCACGGTTTCCGCCACGGAAAAGGGGAAGTCCAGGGAAATCTGTTGCGGCACCACGGCAAGTTTGCGCGCCAACTGCCGCCTGGTATAGCTGGCCAGGGGTTTGCCGAGGATCTCTATCTGGCCGCCAGCAACGGGGAGAAGATTGGCCAGCCCCTTGAGCAGGCTGGTTTTGCCGCTGCCGTTTGGCCCGATGATGAGATAGAACTCCCCCCGGCGCACCTGCATGGCAATATCCCGCAGCACCTGCCGCGTGCCGTAATAGAGATCAAGCCCCGAGACAGAGATCACTGGCATCGGCGTGATCTCCACAGCAAGACGATGAAAAGCGGCGCCCCGATGAGGGCCGTGACAATGCCCACCGGCATCTCGCCTGAGGCAGGCAGGGTGCGGGCCAGGAGGTCGCAGAGGATCAGGTAGGAAGCGCCGCCCAGGATGCAGGCCGGCACGAGCAGCCGGTGGTCCGGCCCCAGCAGCAGGCGAAGGACATGGGGGATAACCAGGCCGACAAAACCGATCAGCCCGGACTGGCATACCACCAGGCTGACCATGCAGGTGGTGACCAGCAACAGCAGCATGGTGAGCCGCCGCACGTTGATCCCCAGGCTGGCTGCGGATTCCCGTCCGGCCAGGAGCAGATTCAAGGGCTTTGCCAGGGCGAATACCACGGCGAAACAGGGGAGCAGGGTGAGCAGCACCGGCAACCGGTCGATGCCGGACATGGAAAGGTCGCCCATGAGCCAGAAGAGGATCTGGTGGACCTCCGAGGTCTGAGTAATGGAGATGAGAAACATGATGATCGCCCCGCAGAAGGCATTCATCATGACCCCGCCCAGGAGAAGGGAGTCCCGGCCCATGGAGGTGTTGCCGGAGATCAGGCCGACCACCAGGACAAGAATCAGGAGGCTACCCGCAAAGGCGGCCAGGGCCATGCCGGGAAAGGGGGAAAGCCCAAGGAGCATGCCGCCGATTGCCCCCACCGCCGAACCGCCCGAGATCCCGAGGATGTACGGCTCGGCGAGCGGATTGCGGAGCAGGGCCTGAAACACCAGGCCGCCCAAGGAAAGGGTGGACCCCACCGCCGCTGCCAGGACAACCCGGGGCAGCCGGATCTTCCAGACAATAACGCTGAAGACCGATTGCGGGTCGCCGCTGCCGGAAACCGCGGCCAGCAGCCCGGAAATCCCGTTGCCGGAAGGGCCGATGGCCATGCCGAGCACGAAGCTTATTGCCAGCAGCCCGGCCAGCACGATGGTCACCAGGGCGAGGCGGACGCCAAGGCGCAGGTTATTGAACATGTCCGGCTCCGGACAATTCGGGATGGAGGATGCGAAGCAGCGCCTCCATCGCATCGATGAGACGCGGGGTAGGGCGGTCGAAGAGGTTGTCGTTCACCACATGCACCCGGCCTGAACGCACCGCGGCAAGCTGCGGCCACTGCTGCCACTGCGCCTTGAGCTGCTCCGGCTTCTGTTTGCCGCCCATGGCCGTGACCACCACCACCTCCGGATCAAGGGAGAGCACCTTTTCCCAACTGACGCGCGGATAGTCAACCTCCCCGGCCCCCAGGTTGACGCCCCCGGCGATGGTGATCAATTCGTGGATAAAGGTTCTGCTGCCGGCGGTGACGATGGGAGGGGAGTAGAGCTGGAAAAAGACCCGCGGCCGGGAGTGGGTTGTTGCCACCTGTTGCCGCACCTGCGCGATGCGGCCGGACATATCGGCAACGATTGCTTCGGCCCGCGCCTGCATGCCGAGCGCCCCGCCCACCCCCTGGATGGCCTCCATAACCCCCTTGATATCGCGCGGGTCGATGATGTACACCGGAATCCCGGCAGCTTCGATCTTCTCCACCTGATGCTTGGGATTGCCGTCCCGGATACCGAGGCAGAGGTCCGGCTTGAGGGCCACGATCCGTTCAAGGTCCAGCCGCACATAGGAGCCGACCCTGGGGAGATTCTTGGCCTCGGCCGGGAAGTCGCTGAACTGGGTGACCCCCACCAGCTTGGCTCCTTGGCCCAGATCAAAGACGATCTCGGCCAGGCTGGGCGCGAGGGCAACGATGCGCTTGGGCGCAGTGGGGATCGAAACCGTGCGGCCTGCCTGGTCCACCACGGTGGCCGCAACGCCCAGACCCGGAAAAAGCATGGCGGCAAGGAGGATGAGGGGGAAAATGGCGTTTCGGTGTCTCACTGTGCCTCCTGGCCGTGCGTGCGGCAAAATTCAACACAATGGGCGGCCGCCTCGGGGGTGGCGCCCAGGTGCAGATGCATGTAGCCAGCCAGGGTGTTGTGCAGGCAAAAGCCTTCGGGCCTGCCGTCATCGAGGCGATACATCCTTTCAACCCAATCGGGCATGGGATCTGTCTCCGAATAGTGAAACTCATGGCCGGAAAGGCTCGCGCCTTCGGGCCACAGGGTGGGTTTCGTAACCGTAGCCGTGCGGTAGCCGAGCCGCGCCAGCCGTGTGCGCATCCGGGCTGTTACCGGGAATATCCCGGCCATGGGATATTCCGCGCCCTCCGCGGTAACCAGCGCCTCACACAGATACATGAAGCCGCCGCATTCGCCGTAAATCGGCAACCCTGCCCTGGCCCGGCGGCCAATCTCCTCACGGAGGGAGCGGTTTGCCGCCAGGGCTTCCGCATGGAGTTCCGGGTAGCCGCCGCCCAGGTACAAGCCGTCCAGATCGTCCGGCAGCTTCGAGTCGGTCAGGGGGCTGAAGGGAATCAGCTCCGCGCCTGCCGCCCGCAGCAGGTCGAGATTGTCCTCATAATAAAAACAGAAGGCCGCATCTCTGGCAATGCCGAGGCGAACGCGCGCCGCTGTTGTGCGGGCCTCCGCGCGTGCCGGAGTTTCGGGCAGGACCGCGCCCTTCTCCCGCAACAGCGCGAGATCGACATGCTGGGCCATGATCCCGGCGATCCTGTTGATCCTTTCCGGTGAAAGCGGGTCGTCGTGGTCCATGTGGAGACCGAGATGGCGGCCGGAAACCAGAAAATCGTCGTGGCGGGGGACCCCGCCCAACACCTCGGCCCGGCAATGCTCGCGCACTGCCTTGGCAAGCAGCCGGTAATGGCTCTCGCTGCCAACCCGGTTGAAGATGACTCCGGCAATGGTGAGCTGCGGGTCAAAGGACTCAAAGCCATGCACCAGGGCGCCGATGCTCTCGGCGCAGGCGGAAGCGTCCACCACCAGGACCACCGGCAGCGCCAGGGTTTTGGCCAGGGCGGCGGTGCTCGCCTCTCCGCCGTCAAAGAGCCCCATCACCCCTTCGACAATGACGAAATCCGCGTCGCAGTGTTGGGCATAGCTCTGTCGCACACAGGATGGGCCGCACATCCGCAGATCCAGGTTGCGCGAAACCCTGCCGCTCACCAGCCGGTGCAGGGTGGGATCGATAAAATCCGGGCCGCATTTGAAATACTGCACCGATACGCCATCTTGCACCAGGGCCGCGCCCAGACCCAGGCTCAGCAGGGTCTTGCCGCTGTCGCTGGATGGGGCCGCCAGGACGATGCCGCGCCCGGTTGCTTGCAAAGGTTTCTGCACGTTTTTCAGCTCCCCGCCCGCAGGCTGAAACGCACCGGCACCCGGACCCGCATGGCCACGGGCTGCCCGTTGCGCTGGCCAGCGGAAAACCGCCAGGAACGCACCGCTTCCAGAGCCGCGTCGTCCAGGGATTCATGGCCGCTGCTCGCGGCAAGCCGCAGATCATCCACGCGGCCGGCAACGGAAACCAGCACCTCAAGCTGCACAACGCCTTCGTGCCCAAGCTTCCGGGCCAGCCGGGGGTAGGGCGGCGGGGGATTGGTTGTGTAGAGTGGCCGGGCCAGCACCTCGTTGCTTGCTGCGCCTTCGCCTGCCCCTGCGGCAGGATTGATGCCGGGAGCGTTGTCGCCCGAGCCAATCCCTTGAAGCGCAGGAGCGTGCATAGGCGTCTCTGATGGTGCGACGCGTCCAGTCTCGGGGTTGGCAGGCTGGGGTGCTGAGGGCGAGGAAGTGCTTACAGGGTGCGTCTCTGTATTGTCGTGTAACTTCTTGGCAAGAGGCTCTTGTCTGCGTTGAACCGTGGGCGCGTTATTGGAACCACCCGCACCCGCCGCCTCAGGGTCACCTTCTTGCTGCACGGTAAACACGGAAATTACCGAGGGGGGCGCCTGCTCCATGGGCAACAGGGTCCAGCCGGCCAGGGCGACAAGCAGCAGGGCCCCGTGCAAGAGAAGCGAGCAGAACAGCGGCCGCCCTGGACCGCCGTTCACAACGGCAGACGCAAGCCAAGACAGAGATACCGGCATGGGCCGGATTGCGGGCGTGACCTGCCTGTCCGGCGGCCCGGCGGCATAGAGCTCCAGTGTCCTCGAATCCGTCTTCACTCCGCTCTCCCATTTTTCCTGGTTTCCCTGGCGCAGAGCCCGTTGACCAACGATTCCAAGGCGTTCGCAACCAGCGGGGGCATCTGGCTTTCCGGGAAACGCGCGCGCCAGGGCGCAACCGCATGGCCAGCCAGGCGCGCAGCCACCGTCCTGGCCCAGAGCTCATGCCCTTGCGGATCGGCGAGCCCTGCTTGGGCCGCATCGCTCATGGCCAGCGAACCTGCCATGAACCCGGCATATTCCGGCTGCATGAGCGCATCCTCCACGGCGGCAATCAACTGCCGCCGATCCAGGGAGCATTCCTCCGGCTCAAGGGGCAGCAGCGAGGCAAGATTGATCCGCCGCTCCTCCAGCCGGGCAAAGATGGAGCGTCCGGCGGTTATCCTGTTCTGTCCGGCAATGGCCCGGCGTACTCCGTCATACACGGCGGCGGCAATGAGTTCCCCCATCTTGGTATGTCCGCCCGCGCCGCTGATGTTGGGACCCTCGCCCTGCACCACCAGAAGGTTGTCGGTGCCCGTGCCCGTGGCGGCGGAGTTGGGGCTGTAGGTGCTGCGGATATCCAGATCGGCCACGGCCGCGCTCTTGGCCTCGGTGGCGGTGATGATCGCCCGGCTCATGGCCTGGTCGCTCATTCGGGCGTTGGTGAGCAGCAGTATGTTGATGGTGCCGGGCTCGTAGAAGTTGCCGCTGTCTTTGGCCATGCGCATGGCGTTGGACTTGACTCCGGCAGTGACCATGGCATACACGGTGAGATCGCGAAACGATTTTTCAGCCACGGCCAGATGGTCCATGTCCGCTCCGGTGAATAGCAGGCTGGTCTGGGAGGCTGGCCGGGCCAGGGCGGCGGTCACCGTCTGGCGCAAGCCTTCCAGGCCGCTGGTATGGCCAAGCCCCCAGGAGGGCGGGGGATAGTAATGATTGCCCACGGCAAGAACCCCATCCCGCATCCCCTCCAGGGTGGAGAGTATGCGCTGCGGCGTGCTGAAATCCACCACCAGGGTTGTGTTGATGAAATCGCGAATCCGGCTCTTCTGCACCTGCTCCTGCCGGACATAGGAAAGGGGCAGCGCAACCGGCCGCGCATCGAGCATTTGGTCCGGATACGCCTGGCGCGACGGATCGGAAAATTCCTGTTCGTACAGCCGCGCCGCCAGCCAGGAGACAAAACCGCCCATGTTGATTCCGGCCCGGCAGGTGAACTCGCAGGGGAAGGAAAAGACCTTTTTGCGAGTGACCGCCTCGATTTTTTGCAGGGCCGGATTGGCCAGCACCGCCTGGGCGGCGGAATCCCCGCACACATAGATGGCCTGCGGATTGAACCGGGCAATCTCCGCCGGGCTTACCACGATGGACTCCCCATTTTTGCCAAAACGGGGAGGTATGCCGCCAGCGCCCCGGATAAAGTCGTTCTGGAAAGAGTCGTCCCCCGGCGTCCTGAGCGGTGTCTGTCCCATCAGCCGCATCACCCGCTGCCGCTTGCTGGCGGGGATGGGCTCCACCTTGGTCCGGATCAGCGCCAACTCCGCGCGGATGCTCCCGGCCAGTCCATCCGCCTCCTGTCCCCGGTCAAGCAGAGCGCCAAGATCGTGGAGCCGTTCAAGAGCCTGCTCCACCGAATGAACCGGAGGAAGCTCCACCACGGCGCACTGGTCTTGAAAACGTTTTTTCACCGTGCCGTGCAGGTTGGAGACCAGGATCAGATCGGGGTGGAGCGTTGCGATCCTCTCAAGGGAGGGGGCAACAAAACCACCGACGATCTCTTTTTTTCCGTGGTTCACCGGCAGGGTGTCGTGGCTGGTAATTCCAACAACTGCGTCGCCAGCGCCCACGGCCACCAGCATTTCGGTGGCGGCGGGCACCAGCGATACCACCCGGCGGGGAGGATGATCTGCGGGGAACCTTTCCAGCGCATCCCGCAGCGAATCCGCCCAGGCCGGGGCAATTGCCCCGGCCCAGAGAAACACAAAAGAAACAAGAATGAAAAATGCTCTCTCTCGCATGTCTCTTCTCAAAACTCGTAGGAAAGAGAGGCAAAGGCCGAGCGGCCCGCGCCAGGGTATCCCTGCCGGGTGGTGATCCCCAGGGCTTCATCGCGGAAGTTGGCCGTGTAGGTGTCATATCCGGCGTCAAAAATATTGTTGCAGGTGATGGCTGCCAGCCAGTGTTCCTGGAAACGCTGGCTTATGCGCAGGTCGGTGGTCATGTACGAATCCAGGGTCTGCTGGGGCTCGGTGGCCGTATCCGAGGCATAGGAAGCGGTCCGCTCTCCCACATAGCGGACCACCACGGAGGTGGTAAGCCCGGAAGGGAGAAAATAGTCAACCTGTCCCTTGACCAGATGGCGCGGGGTGTACTGGGCCTGCCGCCACATCCCGGCAGCCTGCTCCTCCTCGGCATTGGTCCGGGTATAGGCCAAGCCCGCCTTGACGGAATCCAGGGGCTTGGCCGTCATCCCCAATTCCCAGCCTGTGGCCTCGTAGGAATTGGTGTTTGACGGAGTGTATTTGTCCCCCCACGGGCCAGGGAAGGCAGGGTTTTGGGCCCAGTCGATCTTGTCGTCGATGTTCCACTTGAAATAGGTTGCCGACACGGTCAATTTTTTTGCCAGAAAGGATTGCTCCAGTGTGAGGTCGCTGTGCCAGCCGGTCTCCGGTTTCAGGTCTGGGTTTCCTCGCACATAGGCGCTTTCCGGCCAGTAGAGGTCGTTCATGGTGGGCGCCTTGAAGTGCTTGCCATGGCCGAGCTTGATGCTGGTCGTTTCCTGGGGGGTCACCACGACGCCGAAGCGGGGCAGGGTTTCGTGGCCGAACATGGAGTGTTCTTCGTAGCGCAACCCCGCAAGCAGCTTCAGATACTGGTTGGCCTGCCATTGCGCCTCGCCGTAGCTGCCTTGGGTAAAGACATCGTGCCGCGCCTCGGTGGTGGCGACGGGCAGCGCCACCCCATAGGCGTCCAGACCGCCGACCTCGTTGGTGTAATCGTAATTGCGGTACTGGTTGCCAATCAGCAGGGTAATCCCTTCCGGCAAGCGCATCTCCGCCGTGCCCTCCAGCCCCAGGATCTCGTTGGTGACCCAGGTTTCCTGGCCAGCGCCGGTTGCGTTGTAGCGCTGATAAAAATAGTTTTCCATATTCACCGCATCGGTGCGCAGGGTAAGGGTCAGCCAGGAAAGCGGCTGGCTTTTCAACTCCAGGGCCGAGTAAAAATTCCGGTCACTGCCCTCGTTGACCAGGCTTGCGGCGTCGGCGTTGTACATCCGGGTTCCGTTGACAACATGGTCCTGGGTGGTGTCGGGCGGCTTTGCCCCCGGCACCCCGTACTCCCGGTCGATCCAGGCGCCATAGAGGCTGGCGGTAAGCAGCTTGTTTGTGTCGTGGACCAGCTTGATCGAGGCGTCGTTATGGCGCAGGTCGCTGTTGTCGCGAAAGCCGTCGCTTTCCCGGCGGGAAGCGGTGAGGTAGTAGCCCAGGCCGTCGGTAACATACATGCCCTGTTCCGCGGAAAGCTCGTAGTCGCCTTCGCTGCCAAAGCCGCTTCCCAGCTTCATGTTCAGTGTGTCCCGCTCGGGGTTCTTGGTAAGGATGTTCACGGTCCCGGCCATGGCGCCGGTGCCGTACAACAGGGAGCCAGACCCCTTGACCACCTCGACCCGGTCGATGCTGCCCAAGGGCAGCAGGCCCAGATCGGCAGTGCCCAAGGAAGGAGAGTTGATGTTGATGCCGTTCAGGAATACCTGGGTGGCGTCGCCGCCCATGCCCCGGATGTGGAGCTCTTCGGTGGCCCCGCCGTAGTCGCCCCTGGTGCGCCAGTCAAGGCCCGGTTCGTTGGCCAGCAGCTCGCCGAGACTCCTGGCCGGCGCGTCCTCGATATCCCCACCGTTTTTCAGGACCACCGCGTTTGGCACATCATGGATGTTTTCCGCTGTCTTGGTCGCCGTCACCACCACCTCATCCATGGTGATCATCCTGGTGTCGACGGCCTCCTGTCCTGCAGTGACGTGCCCGGGAATGGTTAGCAGAACCAAGGCCCAAGTTGGGTATAGTTTTTTTCTCATTGTACTCCTCCTGAGTTGTCACTGGAGGAGCGCATGGCTTTTTGAAAACCGTCCCAGCTTCTGATGAGAAAAATGGTTATTTTACTGAAACTTTGCTCGTTTGGGTCCATCCTCGTTCTCCTTTTTTTGGGGAGTCCGGGGTTCCTTTGCAAAGGGCAAAAAAAATCCCCGGACCGATATGTATCGATCAGGGGATTTCCCAAAATATCCACTGGATCAGCAGCACGCCTCACTGTCCACGAGAGAGTGCTATTGCAAGCATCTCATGGCAGGTCTTCTGACTCCCGGTTCATCCTTGCTTCGCGCCTTCCCGTTCAAAAAACAGTGGCTGTATTGCGAAACTCGTCCCCGGTTACAGCGGCGGGCCCGTCCCGGATTTACACCGGGTTCCCTTTTAAGCTCTTTTCAGAGCACCTGAGATATAGGCGTCAAACTTAGCGGATCTACGGTGAAAGTCAAGAAAGAAGTTCTCGTCAACCGCGACAGTCGGCGGGACCATCTTCGGCATGTCTGTGAAAATGAAGACTTGTGCAGGAGACAGTTTCGGGTGAGTTGTGGTCAGTTGCGTTTCAATTGGCTGAAAATGCGACGGTGTCACCATCGCTTGCGTGAAAGAAGAATGGTGGCAAAGTTTCGCTAACTATGCTAAATAACGGATTCCAAGGCGCTCCTGCCGGAGCTTGAAAGGGAACCCCGTGCAAATCGGGGACGGGCCCGCCGCTGTAACCGGGGACGCGTTTCGCAATCACGCCACTGTTTTTGAAAATGGGAAGGCGCGAAACAAGGATGAACCGGAAGTCAGAAGACCTGCCTTGAAAAAGTTATGCTGCACGATCGCCGTGGACAAGTGATTATGTAATGATCTGCCGTGGATGAAACAGGGCCTCCCCGGATCGAGAAAATCGGTCCGGGGTTTTTTTATGCCGTTTGAACCGCACATTTTCAAGGAGTTATGGCTGCATCTTTTCTGGCCCCTGGCCCGGCTTCTGTTCTGGGTTTCGCTGGGGATTGTTGCCGCTAACTTCATCGAAGCGCTGAACTGGACCCCCAGGCTCGCCCGGCTGACCAGCCCTCTGGCTCGGATGGGCAGGCTCTCCGCCGTCTCCGGGGCCAGTTTCAGCATGGCCTTCTTTTCGGGAATTACTTCCAACACCATGCTGGCCGAGGGCTATGCCCAGGGGCGTCTTGCCCGCCGGGAGTTGGTTTTGGCTAATCTTTTCAACAGCCTGCCACGGTTTTTTCTCCACCTGCCCACGGTGTTTTTTCTCACCGTGCCGCTGATCAAGGGGGCGGCCTTCCACTACCTCGGCCTGACCTTCGGGGCGGCTCTGCTTCAGACCGGTCTGGTGGTGGCGGCCAGCCGCCTGCTTCTGCCGCCTCTTGCCGAAGGCGGTGAGACGGCTGAGCTGCCGGAGCGGGAAAGAATCGGCTGGCGTGCGGCCCTGCAGAAGGGTATTGCGCGTTTCCGCCGGAGAATCGGCAGACTCTTTACTTTTATGGTGCCGGTGTATGTGCTTTTTTTCTTTTTGAACCGGCAGGGGGTGTTTACCGCCATCGAACAGTTTCTTGCCGCCAGGGTATGGTTTCTCGCTTGGCTGGACCCGCAGAGCCTCGGTATTGTCATGGCCCACGTCGGCGCCGAGTTTGCCGCCGGTCTGGCTGCGGCCGGAGCCCTGCTTGCCGACAACAGCCTGAGCCAGCGGGAGGTGGTTTTGGCCCTGCTGGTCGGCAATATTCTGGCCACCCCGATCCGGGCGGTGCGACACCAGCTTCCCTATTACGTCGGTATTTTTCCGCCGGGGCTGGCCCTTGAACTGGTGGGACTGAGCCAGGGGCTGCGGATGCTTTCCGTGGTTGCCGTTGGTTCGGTCTATTATTTCATGACCATTGGTTAGAGTGACCCCGTATTATATTCGTGTCTTGCGTGAGGTGTATTGCCGGGTTTTGTAGAATCCACATGTGTGTTGTCAACAAGGCGCCCATTGGGCTTAAAAGGGAATCCCGTGCAAATCGGGAACGGTCCCGCCACTGTAACTTCCTCCTGCTTCCAAGGCGAAGCGGGAACGCCGGTTCTCATGCCACTGCCCCCTGTTGTGGGGTGGGAAGGCGAACCGGTTTTGGGAAAAGTCAGGAAACCTGCCTCGTTGATTTTGTTGCTGCAACCTTCGAGGAAAGGTTTCCGGCCTTGTGCGCAATGCAAATTACGCAGGGGAGGATGCCGTCTTTTTCTGAAGGGAACTTATCAACCTTTAATAAAGATGGAGAAGAAGATGCGTTTGAAAAAAATGTCCCACAATAGAGTCTGGTTGCTGGTCGCCCTGTTTTTGGCGCTTGGCGCAATGAATGCCCAGGCGGCCCCTGGCGAGAAAAAGGCGGTTGTGCTGGCGGTGTTCGGCACCAGCCATGAAAGCGGGTTGCCCGGCATTCTCAATATTCGTGAGCAGGTACAGAAGGAATTACCCGGCATCCCGGTACGATTGGCCTTCACCTCGAACATCATCCGGAGGATCTGGCAGGAGCGGCGCAAGGATTCCGCCTATGCGAGCCAACACCCCGAGGTGCCCGCGGAGATCATCAATGTCAAGGGGCCTCTGGCCACTATCGCCGACTTGCAGGACGAAGGGTACGGTTACATCGTTGTCCAGCCGACCCATATCTCCAGTGGGGAGGAGTTTGCCGATCTGGCCTCCTATGTGCAGGGGTTGAACGCCATTAAAACCGTGAAGAAGCGGAACATGCCCTTCAGGAAGATCCTCATCGGGCGGCCTGCCCTGGGAACCCACGGCATCGAGCACGAATACCGGCACGATATCGAACAGGTGGCAGCCCTTTTGGCCCCGGACGTGGAGATGGCCAAAAAGGCCGGGCGGGCGCTGGTCTATTTCGCCCATGGCAATGAGCATTATTCCACCGGAGTCTACCTGGAGTTCGAACAGGTGATGCGCAAGCAATATCCCGGGGTGCGCATCTATGTTACCATGGTCGAGGGCTTTCCGGACAACGCCCGTCTTTTCGAGGAGCTGGCCGCGGACAAGACCGGGAAGGTGCTGCTCAAGCCCTTCATGACCGTGGCCGGAGATCATGCCAAGAACGACATGGCCGGGCCCGAGCCGGATTCCCTGAAAAGCCTGCTTGAGGCACGCGGGATCAACGTGGCGGCCGCCCTTGTCGGCCTGGGAGAATCCGATGCCTTTGCCGCCTTCTTTGCCCAGCACGCTAAGGACGCCATGAGCGATGAAGGTATTTAGGAACCCATGAGGCAGAGCGGATACACCATATGGCTGCTGACCCTGTCCCTGGCGGCAGCCACCTTCGGGGCCATTGTTTATGCCACCGGCATGGGGCATATCGCTGTGCCCGGCGGGGATATCCTCCGGGTGATCGCGGCCAGGGTGACATCCAATTCCGCGCTGCTGGCCGGGATTGACCCGGTGATCCCCTTTGTGGTTTTTGATGTCCGGTTGCCCCGGATTCTCACCGCCACCCTGGTCGGGGGCGGCCTTGCCATGAGCGGCGTCATCTACCAGGGCATCCTGCTCAACCCGTTGGCCGACCCGTACACCCTGGGGGTTTCTTCCGGGGCGGCCTTTGGCGCGGCCCTGGCCCTGGTGGCCAACCTGAGCATGATGGGCCATTTTTCCGTGCCGCTTTTCGCCTTTACCGGCGCGGCCCTTACCCTGCTGGTGGTGCTGTATCTTTCCAGCTTTAACGGGCAGATCTCGGCCAACACCCTGATCCTCTCCGGGGTCATTGTCGGGGCGATTCTGGCGGCGGGGATCAGCTTTTTGAAGTATCTGGCCGACGAGCAGGTGGCGGTGATCATCTTCTGGCTCATGGGCAGCTTTGCTTCCCGTACCTGGCTGGATGTGGGGGTGGTAACGGTGGCTTTGCTCTGCGGCCTGGTGTTGTCTCTGTATTACGCCAGGGATCTCAATATCCTCAGCTTGGGCACCAGAGCGGCGGATACCCTGGGCGTTGAAAGCACCAGGGTACGTTGGATTTTGCTCCTGTCCGCTTCCCTGGTGACGGCGGTCTGCGTGTCGGTTTCCGGGATCATCGGTTTTATCGGGCTCATAGTGCCGCATCTCATGCGTTTTCTGGTGGGGCCGGACAACCGGAAGCTGCTGCCGGTTTCCATCCTGGCCGGCGCCTTGCTCCTGCTGGCGGCAGATACCGTGACCAGGGCGGTGCTGCCGGTGGAGGTGCCCATCGGTGTGCTCACCGCCCTGATCGGCGGCCCGTTTTTCTGCGTGATCTTCCGCAGGCGGCAGAGGAGGGCGATATGACCGCAACAAGCGGCTTTGGACTGACCGGGGTCAGTTTTGCCTACGGGGAGACCCCGGCCCTGGCCGATCTGGACATCTCTCTCCAGCCGGGCAAGTTTTACGGGATCGTCGGTCCGAACGGCTGCGGCAAAACCACCTTTCTCGATCTGCTCACCGGCACCAAGTCCCCTGACCAGGGAAGCGTCACTTTTATGGATCGGCCGGTGGCTGAGTATCGTCGCCGCGATCTTGCCCGGCTGGTCGCCCTGGTGCCCCAGGATTTTGCCATCGATTTTGCCTTCACCGTGCAGGAGGTTGTGCTCATGGGGCGTCATTCCCATATCGGCCGCTTTGCTTCGCCTGGAGCGGAAGACTGGCGTCAGGTGGATGCGGCCATGGAGTCCATCGGCATCAGCCATTTCAGGGACCGGTTTGTCAACGAGCTTTCCGGCGGCGAAAAACAGCGGGTGGTTGTGGCGCGCGCCCTGGCCCAGCACACCCCCTATCTGCTCTTTGACGAGGCGACCTCCAGTCTGGATGTGCAGTACACCATGCAGATCTTCAACGTGGCCAAAAAGCTGGTGCAAGAAGAGGGGCGGACCGTAATCGCTGTGATCCATAATCTGAACCTGGCTGCGGCCTACTGCGACGAGCTGATCTTCATGAAGAAAGGCAAGGTCGCAGCCGGCGGCCCCACGAACACGGTGCTGGAGCCGGCCATGATCAAAAAGGTGTTCGGGGTGGAGAGCAGGGTGGTGTTTGATGAATTCAGCAACACCCAACAGATATCTTTCCGTTACTGGAGCTGAAATCGTGTCAACAATAACCATGCGTATGCTTCTTTTTGTTTTTGCCCTGCTGGCCGGTTTCAACCAGCATGCCCTGGCTGGTGCTGTTCCCGCCACCTTCCAGGACAGCGAGGGCAAAACGGTCATCGTTGCTCGTCCCTATACCAGGATTATCTCTCTCTACGCGGCCCATACAGAAAATCTGGTCAGCCTGGGGCTCGGCGCCGAGATTATCGGCATCGAAGGCGGAAATGAGGGAGCAGCCCATCTCAAGGATACGAAACATTTCAGCTACAGGGAAGACCCTGAGAAATTCATTGCCGCTCGGCCTGACCTTGTTCTGGTTCGGCCCATGATCGAGCGTTCCGCGCCGCAGTTGCTGGCCACCCTGCGCCAGGCTGGGATTACGGTGGTATCCCTCCAGCCAAAAACAGTGGAGGAGATCTTCGACTATTGGCGCGCTCTGGGTCTGCTCACCGGCAGAACCCGGCAGGCCGAGGAGATGATTTCCACCTTCCAGACGGAGCTGGCGGCCATCCGGAAGATCATTGCCAAGGTTCAGGAAACGGCCAGGGTCAAGGTCTACTTTGAGGCCATTCACACCAAGATGAAGACCTTTGCCCGGGAAAGCATCGCCATGTATGTGCTGGAACAGGCCGGGGGCGTCAACGTGGCCGCGGATGCCAGCCAGGTGCGGGAAACCAATATCGCCGCCTACGGCAAAGAGCGCATCCTGGCCAAGGGTGCGGAGATCGAGGTTTTTCTCGCCCAGCAGGGACGGATGAATCCGGTGACCATGGAGACAATCATGCAGGAGCCTGGATTTCAGGCGATCAAGGCGGTGCGCAGCAACCGGGTTTTCCTGATTGACGAACGGCTGGTTTCGCGGCCAACCCTGCGGATTATCGAGGGGATACGAACCATCGCCGCACTGCTCTACCCGGAGCTTTTTCCCGGCCTGAATCGAAAAAAAGTGACAGCCAATGGCCGGTGATCGTGATTCCGCCATCCTGATTGCCGGCACCAGCAGCGGCTCCGGCAAGACCACCATCACCCTGGGGTTGCTTGCCGCCCTGCGCAATATGGGAATGCCGGTACAGCCCTTCAAGTGCGGGCCGGACTTCATCGATCCGGGGCTGCACCAACTGGCCTGCGGCCGGGTTTCCAGGAATCTGGACCTGTGGATGATGGGCGAAGCACAGGTGCGGGGAACCTTCGCAAAAGGCCAAAAAAGTCCCCTCCCCCCTGGCGGGGGAGGGTTAGGGAGAGGGGGAACCAGCGATGAACCCGGCAGTTCGCGGTTTCACCCGCCCTCCTCCCCCTTCCCGTCGAGGGAGGGGGAGTCACTATTGATCTCCGTGATCGAAGGGGTCATGGGTATGTTCGACGGCCAGGATTCTTCCAGCGCGGCGTTGGCCAAGGCTTTGGGCGTGCCGGTGGTGCTGATCCTTGATGTTCGTTCCGCCGCGGAAAGCGTGGCCGCGGTTCTTAAAGGTTTTGAAATGCTGATGCCCGAGGTGGCGCCGGTGGCGGTGATCCTCAACCGGGTTGCCAGCCCAAGGCACCTGGAGCTGGTGAGCGGTGCCATCCGCACGCATTGCCGGGCCGAGATACTGGGGCATCTGCCCCAGTCCCTTGATTTTTCCATGCCCGCCCGGCATCTCGGGCTGTTCACCGGAGTAGAGCAGCCCATCAGCCCTGCGGCCTTGGAGAGCTTGGCGGCAACGATCCGCGCCCAGGTCAACCTGGAGCGTTTGCTGGAGCTGGCCGCAGGCGCAATAGTGCCGGCAGTGGAAGATGCCCCTCCCCGTCACGAGCAGGGAACAGTGCAGACCCGGATCGGGGTGGCCAGGGACAGGGCCTTTTGCTTTTACTATGAGGACAACTTCGATCTGCTGCGGGCCGCTGGCGCGGAGCTGGTTTTTTTCAGTCCCCTGGCGGATCAGGACCTGCCCGAGGGGCTGGATGGCCTCTATCTGGGCGGCGGCTACCCGGAGTTGTACGCGAGGGAGCTTTCCGGTAACCTCACCATGCGGCAGGCGATCTCCGATTGGGCAGACTCCGGCAGGGTGCTCTATGCCGAGTGCGGCGGCTTCATGTATCTGACTGAGGGCATCGTTGGCGAAGATATCGGGGTGCTGCCCATGGCCGGGGTATTCCCGGTGACGGCCCGCATGCAGAAAAAGCGGGCCAGCCTTGGCTACCGGGAGGTGCGCCTTGAACAGGATTGCTTCTTTGGCCCGACTGGCACTGTGTTGCGGGGCCATGAGTTCCATTACTCGGTGATCGATCAAATGCCGGATCATATTGAACGGATCTACACGGTGAACAGTGGTAATGGTGAGCAAAGCCGGGAAGGCTATCGGTATAAAAATGTGCTGGGCGGGTATCTGCACCTCCATTTCGGTTACAATCCGCAGATGGCGGTGGAATTTGTCCGGGCTTGCCGCTCTGCCGGCCCCGTGGGAGAGAAACAATGAAGAGCACCATCATGGAGATAGCACCGGAAGCCATCGAGGCCGAAAGCTTCCGCATCATTGCCGAGGAGCTTGGCCCCACCGACTTTGACCCCAGAACCTTCAAGGTGGTCCAGCGGGTGATCCACGCCACTGGGGATTTCTCCTTTGCCGAGAGCCTGGTTTTTCACCCCAAGGCCATTGATGCCGGGATTGCGGCAATCCGGGCGGGCCGCAACATCCTGACCGATGTCAACATGGGTGTGGCCGGGGTGAGCAAGGGGTTGCTTGCGACTTGGGGGGGCACTGTGATCTGCAAGGTGGCTGATCCGGACGTGGCCAGGATCGCCAAAGAGCGTAGCCTGACCCGTTCCGAAGTGGCCATTGAGAGGGGGTTGCAGGAAAATACCGGCATCGTCTCGGTGGGCAACGCACCCACCGCCCTGCTGAAGGTCATGGAGTGCTGGGATGGGCTTGCGCCGGAGCTGCGGCCTGGCTTGCTGGTCGGAGCGCCCGTTGGCTTTGTCAATGCAGCCGAGTCCAAGGAGCTGTTGTGCGAAAAGGCATACCCCTTTATCACCTGCCTGGGGAGAAAGGGCGGTACTCCGGTGGCTGTGGCCATTGTCAATGCGCTGATCCGTCTGGCTAAAGAGGCATAGGGAACCCATGGCCCGAAGACTGCGAAGCGGATATACCACCGGCGCCTGTGCTGCTGCGGCGGCCAAGGCGGCGGTGCTGCTGCTTGTGGGGCGGCCCCGGCCCGAGCAGGTGGAGATCCCCTTTCCCGATGGCAGCCGCCATGGCTTTGCGGTGCATCACTGTGAAGTAAAGTGCGGCCAGGCCTGGGCCTCGGTTATTAAGGATGCCGGGGATGATCCGGATGTGACCAATGGCGCGGAGATCAAGGCCGGTGTTTCTTTTTTGCAGGAGGGAATCGCCGGTAAAAGTTCCCTCCCCCCTAGCGGGGGAGGGCTAGGGAGAGGGGGAAACAGCGATGGACCAGGCAGTCTGCAAGTTCACCCACCCCCCAGCCCCCTCCCGTCGAGGGAGGGGGAGCTGAACTGTATCCGGCTTGAGCAGACAGGTATCTTCCTCTGCAGCGGGGCAGGGGTTGGCCGGGTGACCAAGCCGGGCCTCGCGGTCAAGCCTGGGGAACCGGCGATCAACCCGGTGCCGCGCCGGATGATTCTCGCTGCGGTCCTGGAAGGTTTGGGCACAGAGGCGGGCAAGAACGTACGGGTGGAGATTTCCGTGCCCAAGGGTGAGGAACTGGCGGAGAAGACGTTGAATAACCGGCTGGGCATAGTGGGTGGCCTTTCCATCCTTGGCACCACCGGCATTGTCCGCCCCGTGTCCGCCGAAGCGTGGACCGCCACCATCGAGGCATCCCTGTCCGTTGCCAAGGAGGCAGGACTTGCCGAGGTGGTGCTGTCCACCGGCCGCACCTCAGAAAAAGGGGCGCAGACCCTGCTCGCCCTGCCGGACGAGGCCTATGCCATGATGGGGGATTATCTGGAGTTTTCCCTGCTGGCTGCGGCCCGGCGTGGCTTTACCACCATCCATCTGGCCGGGATGTGGGCCAAGATCATGAAGGCGGCCTTGGAGATACCCCAGACCCATGTCCGGCATGGCGCCCTGGAAGTGACGGACGGGCTGGCGCTGCTGGCCCGGTTGGGGGCGGATTCCTCCTTGCTGGCAAGTCTCAAAGAGGTCAACACCGCCCGGGAGATCCATGAACGGTTGCATGCACAGGGGAGAAACGATTTGATCCTGGCGGTGTGCGAAGCGGCCAAGCGCTATGCCCAAAAGGTTTCCGGCCTGGAGGTGCGGATTTATTTGGTAAACAGCCATACCCAGGTGGAGCTGCATGTTTAGCCTGATTTTGATCGGCGTGGGCTGTCAGGGGCTCACCCGAGAACAGGCCAGGATGCTGGCCCATTGCGGACTTATTGTGGGCACCCCCCGCCATCTGGCCCTGGTAAAGGGAATGGCGGCGAAGCAACTCCCCATCTCCCCCCTGGCGCCTGCCCTGGCCAGTATCCGGCAGGTACTGGCCGGCGGGAATGTCGGGGTGTTGGCCAGCGGCGATCCGCTCTTTTTCGGGATCGGTCGCAGGTTGCTCAAGGAATTCGGGAGCGAGCAACTGGTGGTTCTCCCTGCGCTCTCCACCATGCAGGAGGCGTGTGCCCGGTTTACATTGCCCTGGGACGACATGAAGATGGTCAGCCTTCATGGCAGAAAAACCCTGCATGTGCCCGGCCTGCTGCTTGATAGCGAAAAGACCTTTGTCTTCACCGACCGGCACAACACACCTGCGCATCTGGCCCAACAGCTTATCGAATATCTGGAGCTCATCGAAGACGAACACCTGCTGGCTCAGTGCCGGGTGCATGTGGCAGAGAATCTTGGCGCTACGGATGAGCGTCTTTTCACCGGAACCCTGGCTGCGGCAGCGAACCAGGATTTCGGTGAACTGAATGTGCTGATCGTCACCCGACCGCCTGTGGCGGCAGAAGGCCTCCCCATGTTCGGGCTTACTGAAAAAGAAATTGCCCACAGCCGAGGCCTGATCACCAAGGATGAGGTGCGGGCTGTGACCCTGCATGGACTGCGGCTGCCGAGCACCGGAGTGTTCTGGGATATCGGTGCGGGCAGCGGCTCCATCTCCGTGGCTGCGGCCCGGATGCATCCTGGCTTGACCGTTTTTGCCGTTGACCAGCATCCCGAGGCCTTTGCCAATGTGAAAAAGAACATCCGGCAATTCGGCTGCTACAATATCATCCCCATCCAGGGTGAGGCCACCGAGGTTCTAAACAGCCTGCCGGACCCGGACCGGGTTTTTGTCGGTGGCAGCGGCGGAAAATTGCCGGCCATCATTGGTCAGGCTGCCGATCGTCTGCCCAGCGGGGGCAGGATGGTGGTGAACGGAGTGATCGGCGCAACCGTGGCCGAGGCGCCGCAGTGCATGGCCAGGCATGGCCTACAGGTTGATTTGACCCGAGTGCAGATTGAACGAACGACTTTTCCCGAGACAGAACCGGGAAAGGTTTTGAATCCCATAACCGTTATGACAGGTAGAAAATGAAGGGAACATTGTACGTAGTTGGCGTGGGGCCTGGCGATCCGGAGCTCATGACCCTCAAGGCGGTGCGGATTCTTGAGCGGTGCGGGGTGTGGCTTGCGCCTGCGGCGAAAAAAGACGGAGAGAGCACCGCTCTGGGGATCGTGGAAGGGGTGGTGAAGCGCGGGGACAAGGAGATCATCACCCACCATTTTCCCATGAAGAAGGTCCGTATGGGCGAAAGCCCGGACCCGGAGGTGAAAAAGGCCTGGAATGCGGCGGCAGCCAAGATTGTGGGCCATTTGCAGGCGAGCCGGGATGTGGCCTTTCCAACCCTCGGCGATCCGGCCATTTACAGCACCGGTTTCTATGTCTGCGAAACCCTGTTTGATCTGGCTCCGGACCTGCCGGTGGAGATCATCCCCGGGGTTTCCGCCATCGGCGCTTCCGCTGCAGCCGCAGGCCAGCCGCTCTGCCTGGGCGACGACCGGCTGGTGGTCATCCCGGCCACCTTTGAGAATGGCCGCTTACGGGAAACCCTGGAACAATTCGATTCGGTGGTGCTCATGAAGGTGCATAGGGTTATGGACCGGCTGGTGCCGCTGCTCACCGAGATGAATCTGCTCGACAAAGCCGTGCTGGTCGAGCGTTCGAGCCAGTCCGGCCAACGGATCAGGCGTGACCTGACCACTGCGCTTACCGGCAATAATGATGAGCCCCATTATTTTTCCACCATCATCGTGAGAAAGTCATGATTTCAGCGCGCCTATTGCAAAAGGGCAGAAAGTTCCCTCCCCCCTGGCGGGGGAGGGTTAGGGAGAGGGGGAACCACCTATGAGCTCGGCAGGTTGCAACTTCACCCTCCCCCCTGCCCCCTCCCGTCAAGGGAGGGGGAGTCAAGCAAGACGGTTTCCCGTATATTTCGTAGGGGCAGGGCCGGGCGATCCGGAGTTGATTACGGTCAAGGGCCAACGCTTGCTGCGGGAGGCCGATTGCATTGTCTACACCGGCAGCCTGGTGCCCGAGACCCTGCTTGCCGGGGTGACTGCCAAGGTGCATAACTCCGCCGGCCTGAACCTGGACGAGGTCATGGCTCTGGTGATCACAGCCCACGAGCAAGGGCAAAGAGTGGTCCGGCTTCATACCGGCGATCCTTCCATCTATGGGGCAATCAATGAGCAGATCGTCCGCTTGGCTGCTGCTGAGATTCCCTTTCAGGTGGTGCCTGGGGTGAGCTCTGCCGTGGCCACTGCCGCAGCCCTGGCCACAGAGCTGACCCTGCCCGAGGTTTCCCAGACCGTGATCATCACCCGCAGGGCAGGGCGGACCCCGGTGCCGGAGCAGGAAAGCCTTTCCTCCCTGGCAAGCCATCAGGCCACCATGCTGATCCTCCTCAGTGTCGGCATGATCGATCAGGTCGTGGCCGATCTGCGCAGCGGCGGCTACCCGGAGGACACCCCGGTGGCGGTGGTGGAAAAGGTGAGTTGGCCCGAGGAGCGGATTATCCGGGGGACCCTTGCCACCATTGCGACCCAGGTCAAGGAGGCGGGGATTACCAAAACCGCGATCATCGCGGTGGGCAAGGTGTTGGCCAGCAGCCCGCCCCCGGCTCTGTCCAAGCTCTATGACCGGCATTTCGGCCACGGTTTCCGGGATGCGGACCAGTAGGATATGAAGATTGGCATCCTCGCCATAACCGACGGCGGCAAAAAGCTTGCATCTGATCTGGCCACAAAAATGCCGGAGGCCCAGGTGTTGCCGCAGGAGAACGGGGTGGCGCAGATTCTGGCCGAACATTGGCCCGAACTGGACGGCTTTGTCTGCATCATGGCCACCGGTATTGTGGTGCGAGCCATAGCGCCTCTCCTGCAAGGTAAGACAAGCGACCCCTGCGTGGTGGTGCTGGACGAGAAGGGGCGCCATGTTGTCAGCCTCCTTTCCGGCCATCTGGGCGGGGGCAACGATCTGGCCCGGCGGGTGGCGGCGCTCTCCGGCGGCGAAGCGGTGATCACCACCGCCTCCGACACCCTGGGGCTTGTCCCCCTTGATCTCTGGGCCAGGGCGCAGAATCTGGTTTGCGAGAGCACGGCAGGTTTGACCCAAGCCAGCGCCAAATTGGTCAACAGCGGCAGCCTCAGGATTTTTTCCGAGGTGGCCATTGCCTCGCTGCCCCAGGGGTTGGTGGAGGTTCCCGGGCCGGAATTGGCCGATATCGTGGTTTCGCCGCGTCTTGGTGATTACGGGACAACGGTGGTCTTTCGCCCCAAAAATCTAGTGGTTGGGGTAGGGTGCAACCGAGGGGTGCCTGTGGAGGAACTCCGGCAGGCATGTGAGGAGTTGTTTGCCGAGCAAGGATTGTCGCAGTTGAGCATCCGCAATCTGGCCTCCATTGATCTTAAAAATGACGAAGATGGTTTGCTGGCCTTTGCGCAGGAGCACGGTTGGCGAATTGATTTTTTCAGCAAGGAAGAGTTGAACAGGGTTGAATGTGTAGCGGTTTCCGAGGCGGCGCTGCTTGCGGTGGGTGCGATCGGCGTTGCCGAACCCGCTGCCCTGCTCAGCGCACAGAGTAACGATTTACTGGTTGGGAAAAGAAAATGGCGCAATGTAACCATGGCGGTGGCAAGGGTAAACTGTACGTTGTCGGAACAGGACCCGGCTCTGCAAAACATATGACCCCTGCGGCAGGGGAGGCCCTGGCCGCAGCCGAGGTAATCGTCGGCTACCAGACCTATCTTGATTTGATCCCTGAATTTCTTGTGGGCAAGGAGGTGTTGGCCTCCCAGATGATGAAGGAGGTCGACCGCTGCCGCAAGGCGCTGGACATGGCGGACCAAGGCCGCATTGTAGCCCTGGTTTCCGGAGGCGACCCCGGCATCTATGCCATGGCCGGACTGGTTTTCGAGATGGCAAGGGAGCAGAATGCGTGTGTGGAGATCGAGGTGATTGCAGGCATCGCCGCGCTCAATGCCTGCGCCGCCCGCTTGGGTGCGCCGCTCATGCATGATTTTGCCGCGATCAGCCTCTCCGACCTGCTGACCCCTTGGGAAAAGATCGAGAAACGGCTTGAGGCAGCGGCAGCGGCGGATTTTGTCGTGGCGATCTATAATCCGAAATCAAAGAAGCGGGCCGAGCATATCGTCAAGGCCCGCGAGATCCTGCTGGCGCACCGCGCTCCTGAAACCCCGGTGGGCATTGTCACCGCCGCCACCCGCGAAAATGAACGGATCGTGCTCACCACCCTGGAAAAGATGCTGGAGAGCGAGATCGACATGCAGACCACCATCATCGTCGGCAACTCCATGACCTTTGCCTGGCAAGGGTTCATGGTCACCCCCCGCGGATACGCGGCAAAGTATGCATTATAGCCGATAGCTGTAAGCTGACAGCTATCAGCTAATCACGCTTCCTTTATCGCCAGCAGCGGTTCCATCCGGGCCAAACGCAGGATGGGGAAGGCCGCGCCAATTAAACAAATGGCGATGCCGACGCCCATGGCGATGATCCCGATGGTGATGTTGGCTGCGGTTATGTTCGAGACCGCGCCAAGGGTGCGGAGCAGGGTGAAGTCCTTGGCCAGATAATGGATCAGGGAGTGGCCCATGACCACCCCGGCAACGCCGCCCATCCCGCTGATCAGCAACGCCTCGGCCAGAAAGATCTTCATGATGTGGATCTGGTGGGCGCCGATGGCCCGCAAGATACCGACCTCGCGCCGCCGTTCGTTGGCAAGCACGGTGAAGGTTGACCAGGCCAGAAGCAGGGCGAGCAGCGAGGAGATGAGGATGGTTATGGAAAACACCCGGAGGATGTCCCCCAGGGTGTTCCGGACGTCGGCGCCGATGTCGCCTCTGGTCATCACTCCCACCGTGGGGTTGATGGTGCGGATATCCGCAACCACCTTGGCGGGATCGACCCCTTTCTTGACCTTGATGAAGATGATGGAGATTTTACCGGCCTGATACCCGCCCGTTGCCTCGGGGGAGATTTTATTCAGGTCGTCGAGGCGCATGAACACCCCATGATCAAGGCCGGTGCGGGTCTGCTGGAGATGGCCGACCACCTTGACGCCCTTGCCAAAAAGGCTGGCCGTGTTGATCAGGCCGAGATACTCGTACACATAGCTTCCCACATAGATCTCGCCCGGCTCCAACCGTTTGGGCCCGCTCTCCAGCCAGGGGGCGACGACAAAATCCTTGTCCTGGTCGAAGACGATGACCTGCCCTTCATCGATACTGCAACACCCGGAACTCAGAGTGTTGAGGTAGATATGGTAGGTTGCCTGCTTGATGTCCGGCAGCTCGCTGAGGTCGTCGAAGACGAATTTATCCATGTAAAAGCTCTTGATCTTGCTTTCCAGGATGAATTCCTCGGCGTTGCCCTTGGCTTCGGGGGGCACGATGACGATGTCCGCGCCGAGCCGCTTGCTTGCCTCTTCGATATCCTCTTCCACTGCCTTGTTGAAGAGCATGGCAAAGGTCAGCAGGGCGACGAGCAGGCCAACCGCCAGCATGAGGATAAGGTTGCGAAACAATTTCCGGGTGACGCCTTTCCAGGCAATGGCGATGATGGTATGGGCGTTGCGGGGTGTCATAGGGTTTCTGGTCTGTTGAGGAAAAGGGGAGTGGGTTCAGAAAACACAAAAACCGGAGGGCGGTGGCCCCCCGGTTTTTGTATAGAACAGAACGCTGCTGAAGAAAACTTATTTTTTCTTCGCAACCTTGGCCCAGTTTACGTCAAGGCCGCAGAGAACGGCGTGGGGAGCGTCTTCGCCGGTGCCGAGCTGTTCGTCATGGCACTTGAGGCAAGCGGAGGTCGCCTTGCCGACCAGTTTTTTGGCGGCTACGTCGAAGAGACGCATCTGGCCGTCCATGCGCCACTCGCCGTCAGCAGGCTTGGCCGGATCCTTGCAGCCGGGAAGGATGGCTTTGGTGCGGGTGGTGATCATGACGTACTTGCTGTCCGGGGTGAAGATGGCGTCGTGGGTCTCTTCCAGCGGAGCCATGGTCACGGAGGCCAGGGTCTTCAGGGTCTTGGCGTCGATCAGGAAGAGGATGTCGCCGGTGGCGTTGGCGATGTACTTGCCGTCCGGTGAGTAGTACTGGCGGAAGCTGATGGTTTTCTTGGCGTTGCCGTCGGCCACGCCCTTGCGCAGCACCTTGACCTTGCCCTGCTCAAGAGCCTTGGCGTCAAGAACGAACATGTGCATCTTGCCGATGCCGTCGCCCAGCTCCTTGTTGTCCGGAGCAACGTCAGCCTCGTTGAGGGTGATCAGGATCTCTTTCATGTCCGGGGAGTTGATGCCGTGGGTGTACTTGACCCCGCCCTTGATGTCGGCCTCGGTGCCTTCAAGAAAGATGTTGTGCTTCATCTCCATGGTCTTTTTGTCGATGACGCTGATATAGCCGGGCTTGTTCATGGAAATGGGCATGAAAAAGTCCTTGGTCTGGGCGGAGGCGCAGTAGCCGGCCTTGGTGTTCATGACCTTGGCCGGAACCGGGAAGGTTTTGTCCGTTACGACCTCGCCGGTCTTGAGGTCGGTTTTGCCGTAATGGTAGGAGTTGTTAGCCGCGGCGTCCGGCTTGTAGGTGGACCAGAACATGGTGTTGCGGTCCTTATAGTCGATGCGGGCGTCATGGGTGGGGTGGGTCGCGCCGCTGCCGATATCGATCTTGTCCAGTTCGTCCAGAGTGATGGGGGTCTCGGCCTTGGGGTCGATCTTGAACACGGCCTTGGCGAAATGACCGCCCATGCCGGCAATATAGGCGGTGCCGGAATAATTGCCCGCGGCCATTGCCGCAGTGGCCCCGGCGAGGCCAAGGGCGACGACGGTGCCGGTGATCAGGGATTTGCGCCAGGTAGACTTGGTAAATTGCATGATTTTCTCCTCGTTGTAAATGCCGGCAAGGTCATGGGGCGTGCCGGCATCCGACAGTTGGTGACTGTCTGTTCACTTACTAATCACCTTGGGCGGATGCGATCGGCTCGCTGCTCTCGCTCAAGGCGGAATTCCCAGGTGCGACAAATTGCCATGCGACAAAATGCCGCATTCATGTTTACGATATTACCACTCGGTGGTATATTGGCAACCTCATTTTTACGCAGAGGCAAATAATTTTGCAGCAGATCATGCCCGGGAGGTTCTTCTCTTCTCGGCCCCCTGGCCCATGACCTGATACCGCATTGAAACAATGGGGAAAAACGTGATCATCGAATGCAAGGATCTCACCAAGGCCTACCCGGTGGAAAACACCATGGTCCACGCCGTCAACACCGTGAATCTTTCTGTAAACAGGGGGGATTTTCTCGTTATTCTGGGGCATTCCGGTTCCGGAAAAACAACGCTCTTGAGTCTGATCGGCGGGCTGACCTCACCGGACAGCGGGCAGGTTTTTATTGAGGGGGTGGAAAACTGGCAGCAATCCGACCAGGCCCTTTCCACCATGCGCAACAGCACGATCGGCTTTATCTTCCAGTTCGCCAGCCTGATTCCCACCCTCTCGGTCATGGAAAATATTCTGTTGCCCTTGAGTTTCGGGCACAATCCCGCGGGCAGCCGCGATCTTGCCCTGGATATCCTCGATCAGGTCGGCCTGGCGGACAAGGCCAATGCCTTTCCCTCTCAGCTTTCCGGTGGTCAGCAGCGCAGGGTCGCCATTGCCCGCTCCTTTATCAACTGCCCGGACATCATCCTGGCCGACGAGCCCACCGGGGATCTGGACGAAGAAACAGAAAAGGATATCCTTGCGCTGTTCAGAAGGTATAATGAACAGGGCACGACCTTTGTGGTGGTGACCCACAACAGCGACCTTGCCGCAACCCAAAAGGGCGCCAGGGTTTTCTCCATGCGGCAGGGGGTTCTCTCCGCACAGGCTGGATGAGTTTTTTTTTGCATTTCTCCGGAGTAAGCGGAATTCGAAAAAAGCTCCCTTCCCCTTGGCGGGGGAGGAGGACCTAGACATTGCTGAGTATTATGTATGGTAAAAAAAATCCTTCCGATATTTCTACTCTCCACGGTTTTGCTTGTCCTTACCGCCTGTTCCGGGGGCGATTCGCCGGCCAAGAAACTCAAAATCGGCGATCCGGCCCCTGCGTTTGCCGGAACCGATCTCAACGGGCAACCGGTATCGCTGGCCGGATACCAGGGAAAACCGGTCATCCTCCGTTTCTGGTCCACGGATTGCAAGTTTTGCCGGGCCGATACCCCGATCTTCAACCAGTATTTTGAAAAATACAAGGAAGCCGGGCTGCGGGTGGTCTATATCAACCGCAATTCCGACGAGGCAACGGTGCGCCGGTTCGTGGCCGATCTGGAGATAGGCTTTCCGGTGCTCATGGATAAGGACGGAGCGATTTCAAAGCAGTACAATATCAAGCTGGAACCGCAGACCATTGTCCTCGGCCCGGGCCATCGGATCCTTGCCGCCATCCTCGGCGGGGTGAGCGAGGCCGAATTGAAGGGGCTGCTGGGCGAGTATTTCACTGAAACAGCGGAAAAACAGCAGGTTGACTGAAAATGACACGCATAATTATCAGAAAAAGTTTCATGCGAAAATATGCCCTGATTATCTGGGCGCTCTTTTTTTTCCTGCCCGCGCAGCCGCTTCTGGCCCAACCCGCCAAGGAGGTCGCCTCCCGGGAGCGCTGCCCGGTCTGCGGGATGTTTGTGGCCAAATATCCTGACTGGCTGACCCAAGTCCGGCTGAGCAACGGGATGGTAAAGTTTTTCGACGGGGTAAAGGACATGATGGCCTTCACCCTCAGCCCGGCCTCCTTCGGCGCGCCGGGGCAGGCCGCCAGGGAGATCTGGGTGAAGGACTACTACACCCTGGCCTGGCTCGATGGCCGTTCTGCCTGGTATGTTATCGGCAGCGACATTTACGGCCCCATGGGCCATGAGTTCATCCCCTTTGCTTCCGCTGCTGCGGCGGAAAATTTCCGCAAGGATCATAAAGGGACCAAGGTTATCCGTTTTGGCGAAATCACCGAACCGTTGGTGCAATCCATGCGCCACGGCCAAAAGATGCGGTGAATCGATGCGTCCCGCTCTTCGTTTCGCCATATTTCTCTGCCTGCTGCTGGCCCTTGACGGGGCGCTGTTTCTCGATGGCCTGGCCAGGCGCAAGGCGCAGGATGCAGCCCGTGTCCAACTGGCGGTGGCCACCAGCGGATTGGGACTCACCGATCTGGCCGTGGCCACCGAGGCCCGCTACACCCGGCATCCGGCAGTGAGCGATGCAGTGGTCCCCTTCATGGATCACCCCGGAGCCATCGAACATTTTCCCACCGGCGCCTTCTGGGTGCCGCCGCACCCTTGACCGCCATGGCCCGCCACAACCTGGAAAAACAGCTCAACATCCTCGAATATGCCCTCTCATCTCTGTGGCGGCGCCGCTTGAAAAGCCTCAGCGTGCTGCTGGTCTTTGGCGCGGTTATCTTTTTGCTCGCCTCCTTCCAGATGGTGACTCAGGCGTTGTCCGACAAGGCGAAGCAGGTGCTGGCCCATACCCCGGAGATCACCCTGCAGAAGATGTCCGCCGGACGTCAGGAGTCCATCCCCCTGGCGTATGGGGATACGCTGGCCGGAATCTTCGGCATCCGCAGGGTGGTGCCCCGGATCTGGGGCTATTATTTCGACGAGGTCCGTTTGGCCAATTACACGGTCATGGGGGTGGAGGTTGAGGAGATGGAGGAGGGCAATCGTCTCGATACGGCCCTGGCCAAGGGAACAATGCCTGGGGCCGATGAGCAGGGTGGGGCGGTTATCGGGACTTCCATCACCAACGCCCTGGACCTTGCAGGGCGAGACACCTTCTCCCTGTTCCGGCCGGATCTTTCCCTGAAGCCCTTTGAAGTCAGCGGCGAGTTCTCGCGGGATACCGATATCCTGACCAACGACCTCATCGTCATGAACCTGGCGGACGCCCGCGATCTCTTCGGGATTCCCGCCGGGCTGGTCACCGACCTCTGCGTGTACGTAGCCAACCCCAAGGAGATCGACACCATTGCCAAAAAGATATCCGAGGCGTTGCCTTCGGTGCGGGTGCTGACCCGGCCGCAGATTCAGAAAACCTACCAGGTCGTGTTCGGCTGGCGCAGCGGCTTCGGCTCCATCTGCCTGCTTTCCGCCCTGGCGGCCTTTATCATCCTGGCCTGGGACAAGGCCTCCGGACTTTCCCCGGAAGAGCGGCGGGAGATCGCCATCCTGAAAGTCCTGGGCTGGGAAACCAGCGACATTTTAGCGATCCGTTTCTGGGAGTCGGTGATCGTCTCCGGCCTGGCCTGCATCGTGGGCATGACCGCGGCCTACATCCATGTGGTCTATTTTTCCGCCGCCCTGTTCCGGCCGGTGCTCATGGGCTGGTCTGTGCTCCGGCCGGAGCTGCATCTTCTCCCCCGGTTGGCGGCGGGGGACATCCTGCTGATTTTTGCCTTTACCGTGATTCCCTATCTGGCGGCCACGGTGATCCCGGCCTGGCGCAGCGCCACGGTTCCCGCCGATTCGGCGCTGGGAGGCTGAGGCGATGCTGATCGAACTTTCCCAAGTGAGCAAGATATACAACCAGGGCAGGGTCAACGAGGTTCGGGCCCTGAGCGGCATCGATCTTACGGTGGAGCAGGGGAGCATGCTCTGCCTCAAGGGGCCGAGCGGCTCGGGCAAGTCCACCCTGCTGGCCATCATCGGCTGCATCTTCCCGCCCACCAGCGGCAGGGCCGCCATTGCCGGGCGGCAATTGGCGCGGCTGCCGGACCGGTTCCTTACCCTGCACCGGCGGGAGACCATCGGCTTTATCTTCCAGCGTTTCAATATCCTGCCCGAACTCACGGTGCTGGAGAATATCACCCTGCCCCTGCTGCCGCTGGGCGTACCACCCAAGGAGCGCAGGCAACGGGCGCACGAGCTGCTGGAGCGTTTTTCCATCAGTCACCGGGCCCAGTTCCCGGCCGGGCAGATTTCCGGCGGCGAGTTACAGCGGGTGGCCATTGCCAGGGCGCTGATCAACAACCAGCCCCTCATCCTGGCGGACGAACCAACAGCCCATCTCGACACCACCCTGAGCCGGGAGTTCATGGAGATCATGCTCCAGCTCAAGGAGGCGGGCAAGACCATTGTCATCGCCTCCCACGACCCCCTGGTCTTTGAGCATCCAGCCATCGACCGCACCGTGACCATCCAGGACGGCAGAATCCATGTTCCTTAACCCCTGGAGTCTGGCTCTCACCCTCTGCAGCCTGGTGGTGCTGGTGCTCGGCGCGGTGGCCGCAAAAACCGCGGTGCGGGTTCTGCGTTTCTGGGAGCCGGGCAGCGACAGCAACCAGCAGATCCGGCTGGAAAACGAGATATGGCTCTCTTCCACCCTGGTCGCCTACGGCCTGGGTTTTCAGATCGTCACCCTGATCCTTTTCGTGCTGGCCGCGGACCAGTTCTGCCAGGTCATTGTCGGGGCCATGTGCGCCACCGGCGCCCTGCTGGCAAACCCCTTTGGCATGCCCGCGCTGCTGGTCAAACTGTTTGGCGTCTTCTTCTACGGCTTTTGGATTCTTCTCCACCAATTGGACATCCGTTCGGAACACTACCCCTTGGTGCGGGTCAAATACCTGGCTCTGCTCCTGCTTCTTCCGCTGCTTGCCCTCGATGTCACCCTGCAAACCCTGTACATCGCCGGGATCAAGCCGGACATCATCACCTCCTGCTGCGCCGTGGTTTTTAGCGAGTCCACCGCCGGCACCACCAATCTCATCGCCGGCTTTTCGCAGCAGGGATTGCTGTTGACCTGTATCGGCTCCATTGCCGGACTTCTGCTCGTGGGGTGGGGGATGCTGCGGCGGTGGCGGCCTTGGCTGGCCGGGCTCTATGCCGCGGGCTGGCTCTGGTTTTTCGCCCTTTCCCTGGTGATGATCACCACGGTGATTTCATCCTATGTCTACGCCATGCCCTACCATAAGTGCCCGTTTTGTATCCTCAAACCGGAATATCATTATTTCGGTTTTGCTCTGTATGGCGCCTTGATTCCAGCAACGTTCTTCGGAGCCAGCGCACCGATTGCAGGGTTGGTGCGGGGCAGGGCGGGGCTGGAAGGGGTGGTTGCTCGCTACCAGCGGCTGGCGGTGCAACTTTCTTTGGTTTTGCTGGTGATTTTTTCAGGGCTGTCGTTTTATCACTATCTCAAGTACCTGATCAGCGGCGGGGAAGGGTAGGGTCTGGATTGCGTTTCCGGGTGATTCGCGAAAAACGTAATGACATTGTCAGTGCGTTTTGCTATAATCAGTGGAACAACAGGAGGGTTCTTTTATGTCCACATTAAGTGAAGTTAAACAGAAACGCGAAACGCAGAATATCCGCCGGGTCAAACCCGAGGTTTCGGACCTAAAAAGGCGCAAGACGTTGAACATCCGAATCAAGCCAGAGGTGCGGGGTCTTATCGACCATGCCGCCAGGCTACGGGGGAAGAATCTCACCGATTTCATCCTGGACGCCGTGCGACTGGCAGCAGAAGAAACGCTGCTCGACCAAGCGATTATTATGACCAATCCGAAAGCCTTTGCAAAATTCCTTGCCCAGTTGGACATGCCGCCCAGTCCTAATTTGCGGTTGCTCAAAACCATGCAGACCCAGGCGCCCTGGGAAAAAGCGTGATACTTTCGCCGCCGGAGCCGTTGGCTGATCATCATCACCTCGAGACATTCGCGTCCGGGGTGGAAAGTCTGGATACTTGGCTCAAGCGCCGCGCTTTAAAAAACCAGGCCAACGGGGCGTCCCGAACCTTCGTTACCTGCGAAGGGCAGCGCGTTGCAGCCTATTACGCTCTGGCGTCAAGTGCCGTTGCCGTAACGGAAGCGGTGGGACGATTTCGCCGCAACATGCCCGACCCCATCCCTGTTGTAGTGCTCGGGCGACTGGCCGTGGATCAGACTTTTCAGGGTAAGGGGCTGGGACGGGCCTTGGTCCGTGATGCAGGGTATCGGGTTATCCAGGCTGCCGATGCCATCGGTATCCGTGGCCTGATTGTTCATGCCATCTCCGCCGATGCCAAGGCATTTTATAAAGCGGTTGGTTTCACCCCCTCCCCACTTGACCCCATGACTCTGATGATTACCCTGACCGACCTGAAAGCAAGCCTGTAGCGAAGGTTTCCTGGAATCCCCTCACTTTCTGACCGGACACCTTTCTTCGGCTTCCTTGGTCTTGTCGAACAATCGACACTCCTCCAGAAATTGCCGGTGGCTAAGGTCGGCGCCGGTTTGGGCCTCATAGCGTTTGCTGTTGATCTCCTCGATGTTTTCATAGATCAGCGCGACAAAATCTTTGTCGAGCTTCTGGCAGGCCGCCATATCCCGCATGATTCGATCGGTGCCAGCCGCGCTGATGCCGCAGCGATAGGGACGGTCCTCCATCAAGGCGGTAAAGGTGTCGGCAACGGAGAGTATCCGGGCGCCCAGAGGTATTTCTTCGGCCGTCTTTCGGTATGGATATCCGGTGCCGTCCAACCGTTCGTGGTGCAATGCCCCCCATTGCGCGATATCCTCAAGCCCTTCAATGCCACGGAGAATTTCCGCGGAATAATAGGGATGTTTGTAGATAATGGCAAAATCTTCGCTGGTAAGTCCTTCGCGTTTCTCAATAATTTCAAGGGGAACCACCAGCTTGCCGATATCGTGCAGCAATGCGGCGATTTTTATCCTGTCCGGGTCTTCCTTTTTAAAACCGCTGTGATCGGCGATGGCCACCGCAACGGCAGCCACTCCGCTTGAATGGGTAGCGGTAAAACGACTCCGGAAATCGATGATCCGCCTGAACATTTCCGCCAGGGCCAGGATTTCGCCGCGGTCAAGCTCCATTCCGCCCAGGGGGAAACGCTCCTGCAAAATGGTGCTCACCGACGGGGAGAGCAGATCGAGCCAGAAGGCCTCTTTGCCGGCCACTTCCTGAAAGGCTTCGACCTGTTCGGGTACAAACATTTCCCCGGATTCCGCGGTGATCCGCCGGACAATATCCGTTTTTTGGCTCAGGATTTCGCGGTTCGCATCAAGCTGCACCGCGATGCGGTCCGAAAGGTGGATGAGATGACTGAGCAGGGAGACGTCCTCGCCCCGGTCCACCATGCCTTGGCCGTTTTGCCAGTAAACATGATGGAAACGGATGAGCCGGGCCAGGTCCGCGAACGGCGAGAATCCAGCCAGCAGGGAATATCCCGGCAGGGTGTGGCGATCCGGCTCCGCCACTTCGAACTCGAATGTCTGCACCCGGGTCTTGCTCGACAGCCCGCCGATATCATGCACTGCCGCAGCCAGGATAAGCCGCTCCAGACTGTGTTGGTCCAATCCCAGCGTTTTGCCGAGGGTGGCGGCGACAAAAGAGACCTTTTTATGATGGTCCACCAGCACCGGGCTGATCAAGTCGGTGGCGGCTGAAATGCTGCTGAGCAGGGGATATAATTTGAGTTGGGTCTTTTGGTTCGTTTCTGAGGTCATATCTCTATTTTTATCCATTTTGGCTGAATTAGTAAACCCCTGCACCGCGCTCCCATCCAAGTCATGGCCTGCTGCTCCTCAGCCTTTATTCCCCCCAGTGTTTCCTGGGAGTAGATCTGCTGCCGTAAATCCAGGAACTCAGCTTCGCTGGGAATCAGTTTAGAAAAAAGCTTTTGACTTAGGTCAAGGCGGCTTGGCGCCACTGCGCTTTATGATGGAAACAATTGGGAGTTTATCGATATTCCATCCATGGGAGGTGCGCGATCATGATGAATGCGGAAGAGCTTTGCCGCCAGCAGCAACTGCTGGAATCCATCGACTGGCAGATGACCCCGGAAAAGGCGGTGGACATGTATCTTGAATGGGGCTCGGGCTGGACCAGGGGCCACGATTTCGTCAGCTCCGCCCAGGATGAATCAATTTATTTCGTCTTATTCGACTGGGAGACCCCGCCCCAGGTCACCCTTATCCGCCGGAACATGGGCGGCGCCGAGGAACTGGCCAAGGTGGAAGTGCCTGCCGGTCTTTTCGAGGCGGCGGTGCGGGAGGACGGGCGGTTACCGGGCGGCACGGTGCATCGTCTGAACCAGCCGTTGGAAGAATGGCTGCGGGACAGGCTTGCCGCCTTGCGGCGGTAATCTATTTATTCGGGACTTTATTTTCTTTTCTTCCTCTCTGGTACGATTCTATTTTAAGATGAATCAGGTTCATGCCTTGTTGACGTTTTCCAGACACGCTCATTTTCCAGAGAGACAGCGTCATGCTGAAAAAAACAAAACTAGTGCTCCTTCTTCTGGGTGGCGTTTTTGCTCTTTCCGCCTGCATGAGCGTCCAGCAGATCAGGGACCGCCGCATCGCCTCGCAGCAGGAACTCTTCAACTCCTTCAACGCGGAAATCCAGCAGAAAATCCGGGCCGGCCAGGTGGAGCTCGGGTTCAGCGAAGAAATGGTCGAACTTGCCTGGGGGATGCCGGACACGATTTATACCCGGACCACCGACAAGGGTGACGCAACGGTCTGGACGTACTCGAAAACGCGAATACTGACCCACACTGACCGGATGACCATCCCGGTGCGGGTGCGGGACACATCCGGAAGGAGCAGCGTGCAGTACGAAAACGTCTGGGTCAACCGCGACACTCGGGAGGAATATGCCGTGGCCCGGGTGGAATTCACCGGGGGGGTTGTCACCGCTCTGGAACGACTGACCATGTAAGCATCACCCCAGAGCAACTATCTGCCTGCGCGGATTTTTTTCTCCCGGGTTTTGAGACACTTGCGGTTGTGATCATCGAATTCGGCGCAGGTTTTCAGGACAAAGGCTTCCTGGGGGGGATAAAAGATGCATTTGCTTGTGTAGTCGCAGGTGTTGCTGAACGAATCCCAATACTGGCACTCTTCGACGCATTCCACCTCGCCATAACTGTAGATGGTTTTTTCAAAGAGGCATTTTTGGGCAAAATCGTCCCAGTATTGGCACTCGTGCACGGCTATGGGCTGGCCAAGGCCGGAAACCGCGCCCGGCGCCCCTTCGCAGATCACGGTAAGATCCCGGTCGCGAAAAACCTCTCCTTTTTTGAGCCGTATCTCTCTTGCCCCGATGGAGCCAGGAAGGAAAACAAGCAAAACAGCCAACAGGATCAGCAGGCGCGGATTCATCTTCGTCTCCTTTGTACGGGCGGGGAACGCTTATTGCTCCAGTTGGCCGGAGTTTATTACCGCCACTTTTGCTCGCGGCCGGCCGCTGCGCGAGCCCATTTCTTCAATCTTCGTGACCACCTCAAAGCCTTCAACCACCTTGCCGAAGACCACATGCTTGCCGTCGAGCCAGGGCGTTTTGACGGTGGTGATGAAAAATTGGGAGCCATTGGTGTTCGGTCCGGCGTTGGCCATGGACAGCGTGCCAGGCTCCAGATGCTTGCGGATGAAATTCTCATCGGCAAAGGTGCGGCCATAGATGGATTTGCCGCCGGTGCCGTCGCTGTTGGTGATATCGCCGCCCTGGAGCATGAATCCGGGAATAATGCGGTGGAAGATGCTGCCCCTGAACCCGAAGCCTTTTTCATGGGTGGCCAGTTGCCGGAAATTCTCCGCTGTTTTCGGCGCCACATCGGCAAACAGCTCCATCACGATCCGTCCGGCTTTTTCATCGCCGATGGCGACATCAAAAAACACCTTGGGATTGGCCACGGCCGCTGATTTTTCCGGCGCGGCTAATCCTCCGGCCAGAAACAGGCAGACCATGATCACCCCGCCAATGAGCAGTTTTTTTCCGTGTTTTTTCATTGCCTTCTCCTTGCTTAAAAAAGCGGGATGCTCCCCGGGTTAATTGTTCCGGTGTTTTAAGGTAATCAGCTTTTGCCATAACGGGTCAACACATTCTTGATGCTGTCCCGCAACTTGTCAATGTTGATCGGCTTGAGCACATACCCCTTGGCCCCGGCGCCGATGGCTTCGATCACCATCTGCTCCTGACCGTGGGAGGTCACCATGATGATCAGGGCCTGCTTTTGCATGGCAAGAATCTGGCGGGTCGCGGCAATGCCGTCCATGTCCGGCATGGTGATATCCATGGTGATAAGGTCCGGGATGGAGAGGCCCTTGTTGGTCATATATTCGATGGTCTCGACCGCTTCCAGGCCGGTTTTGCAGATTTTGCCCACTTCGTAGCCAAGCTGTTCCAGCATGGCCACCAACCGTTTTGCGGTCAGGGCCGAATCGTCCACCACCATGATGTTCGTTTTACTCATTATAGTTTCTCCACATAATTGAGGCTCAGATCAAAAAGTTCCTTGGGGCCGATGAAATGAATGCTCAACATGCCGCTGTCGGTAACGATATCCAAGGTGTAGAAGGTCGCCCCCTTGTTGCGGGTAATGTTCTTGGCTTCGCTGATGATAATGGGCGGGGAGATGGGAATGATCGTGCCTGCGGAGGCCAAATCACCCATGGCGTTGCCGACGATAATGTTGATCAGCTCGGCCACGGTTTCCTCCCGCATCATTTCCTGTTCGTCGTCCGCGATCTCCAACCCTTCGGTGCTGGCAATAAAAACCCGCTCCGTCAGCTCCCGGTCGAAACTGAAGGCGATGAGCATGCGGATGTCCGCCTCCACCGACAGGATCGAGGTCAGATGCAGCAATTGCATGCGCTTGACATCCCGCATGTGCACCGTGGTTATCCGCACCGGAATCTTCAGCTCATTTCTCAGATAGCCCACGGTCCGGTCTCCGATGGCCTGGACCAACCGGCTGTGTCTGTCATCTTGGGCTGTGTTCATTGCTTTTTCTCCCTGGCCGTATGGTGATCGATAAAATTTCCGGTTGTCCCCTAATGGTAACCGTTTCCGCAGTGCCGCTACGCGCGTGTTACGGACCTGAGGCCTTTTTCCCTGTTTACGAGTCCTTCAATGATTCAAGATACGGCAGGATGAATCTGAACCTGGTCCCCTGACCGAGGGTCGAATCCACCTCAATCCTGCCGCCCAGCCTTTCCGTTTCCATGCGGACCGCTGCCAACCCTACGCCGCGGCCGGACAGCTCGCTTACTTCCTCCTTGGTGGAGAATTCGTCTTCAAAAATCAGCAGCCGCAGCGCCGCCTCATCCAAAGCAGCACCCTGTTCCGGGGTGAAAAGGCCCGCGGCCACCCCCTTGCACCGGAGCGCCTCAAGATCAAGGCCGCGGCCGTCGTCGTCGATCTCGACGATGATTTGCTCATCCTCCATGAAGGTACGGCAGCGGAGGTGGCCTTCTTCCTCCTTGCCCTGCTCCAGTCGCTCTTCCGGACCTTCGAGGCCGTGATCCACGGCGTTGCGGAAGAGATGGATCAGCGACTTGGTAAAGGGGCCGTAAATCTCCGAGGCGACCCGGACCCCATTGTCCTCCACCTCCACCGGAGCCAGTTCCTTTTCCAGCCGCTCGGCCAGCCGCACCGCTGCCTTGGCGTGCCCGGACAGCAGCTCGCTCAAGGAGACATAGCGCAAGCGCTTGATGCGGCGCAGCATCTCCCGGGTCTCTTCGGAATCCAGGCCCGGTCCTCCTTGCAAGAGCCGGTCGGCCAGACGCTCCAGCATCTCGGTCTGATCAGGGGTCAGGGAGAGATGGCCCCGCCGGGCAAAGAAGGCGTCGCCCAGGGTTTCCCGGAGCACGGCCAGTTCCTGGGCCAGGGCTTGATCGGCCAGAGCCTGCTCTTTCTCCAGCACCCCCCGGTCCGGCTGCTGCTTGACCAGGTCGCGGCGCAGCCGGTTGAGGGCGGATTCGTATTGATGGAGACAGCGCGGCAGGTGAAAGAACTCCAGTTGGCCGAAAAGCCCCTTGAAGGTATGCACCTGGCGATAAATCTCGGCAAGCCCTGCGGCCAGTTCCTCGTCCGGGGCGGCCAGCAGCCGGGGCAGGGTGTTTTCCGTAAAGTTGCGATAATCGTCAAGCACCTCGAACAGCTCGGCCGATTCGGTGGCCGCGGCCACGATGAAGCGCAGGCGGGTCTGCTCCTCCGCCACCCGGGCCTCAAGGCGGCGCTGCTCGGTGATATCGGTGATGATCAGCATCAGCCGCTCCGCGCCCAGCAGGCGGTAGGCGATATCCAGGTAACGGTCGTTAAGAAACAGCTCCTTGGGCATCAGCGAGAGCAGGATGTCGCGCTGAAATTCGTCGGCGGTCTGCACGATCCGCTCGATATTGGCGCCGAAACGGTCCCGCTCCTCCTTATCCTCGGGAAAGAGCAGGGCAGCCACGGATTCACCGGCCACCTCCCGGTTGAAAAAGGTCACGCATTCCCGGCTGTATTCCGGTTCCACCGCCAGATCCGGGCCAAAGGAAAGAAAGCCCTGGCCCGAGTTGTTGAGCAGCCCGGCCAAGCGGTCGCTCTTGTCGGCCAACTGGCGGCGGGTGATGAGAATGCGCCGGTACATGGTGGCGATGAGATAGGTGACCAGCAGCACCACCGTGGCATTCGCCAGCAGGATGTAGATGAGCTGCCGGGTGCTGTCCGTGGTCTGCTGCAGGAAGGCGGCTTTGGCGATGGTCACCCCCAGCACCCCGGCGGTCTCCCCGGTCTGCCAATAGGTATGGCAGACCGTGCACTTATCCTCCACCGGGATGCGCTCGTAAAAATGGGCCTCGCTGGCGTCGAGCACCTCGGCCCGGTTTTGATTGTTAAAGCGGAGATTTTTATCCAAAACGTAATGACATTCGGCGCAATCTTTGCCCTGGACCTTCGCCAGGTGGATCTGGCCGGCAGCGGAATCGAAACGGCCGGCCAAGTGCCAGTCCTTGCGCAGGAACATCCCCCGGGTTTTTTCATACAGGACGAGGTTGGTGCTGACAAACCCGGCTGGCTGACTATGGACAAAGGGCAGCCCCACCGTCACCGTGCCGGACCGGTAGTTCATCAACCCCTCGCGGGGATAGAGGGTGGTGGCGGTTACCCCTTCCAACTGGGCGATATTGTCCATCACCAATTGAAAGGTTTTGCGCTGGCCCTTTTCGATGGAATCGCGGGTCTGGGAGACATAGCTGGAGAGGATGCCTCGGCCCTGCTCGCGGATGGTGCGGTTCATCATCTGCTTCTGGTAGTAATAGAAGATGACTCCAGCCACCACCGAGATCAGCAACAGACAGGAAAAGGCGATCAGGAGAAAGCGCGGCACCACCCGGTCTGGGTTGGGCTCCCGGTTGCCCGGTTTCGGTTTTTCCATCTCCGGCCTCATCCTATGATTTTTTCACAATGACCCCTGGCGCAGGCGCGGGATCATCGTGGGTGTGATAGAGCCGGGCACGGGGGAACAGCTCGCCGGCGCAGCCGATGCAGGGATGCCCGGCCCGGACGCAGTTGTTGGTGTTGCCGTTGTAACCGATGGCGACGCAATCGTTGTAGGTCACCGGCCCCTGGCAGCCCAACTCCAGCAGGCACCCTTCCTCGCCGATGCGAAGGGCGAAATCCCGGGCCTGAAAGGCGGGGTAGCGGGGACAGCGCTCATGGACTGAATGGGTGAAGAACTGCCGCGGCCGCCGCGCATCGTCCAGCTCCGGCAGGCTTTTGCCCTTGATGAGGTGGAGCAGGGTGTAGACCAGGTGTTCGGGGTGCATGGGGCAGGCGGGCAGGTTGACCGTCGGGGTCTTGATCCCCCGCTGCTTGAGAAAATCATCCAAGGATGCGGCGCCGGTGAGGGTGCCGGCCATTTTCGCCACCCCGCCCGAGGCGGCACAGGTGCCGACGGCAATACAGGCGGAGGCTTTCGCCGCCAGCATACTTACCCATTCGCCGATGGGCTTATGGACCAGCATGCAGGCGTGCGGCATAGCCACGGGGATGGCGCCCTCCATGACCAGGATGTAGGGCTTGTTGGCAGCGGCCAGCTTGTTGAGGATCTGCGGCACTTGGGCCCCGGTGGCGGAAGAGAGATTGGGATGGTACAGCACCCGGCTGAAATAGGTGAGAAAGTCCAGGATGGTGATCTGCTCGACAGTGAGAAACGAGGTGGAGCAGCCGGAACAGGAAGCCCCCTGCAGCCAGACCAGATCGGGCCGGGACCAGCCGACGGAGGCGGGGTTGGCCTCGGCGGCCAGCAACTCGTCGAAGGAGAGCAGCGGCGCAGCCCCGGCCGCGAGCACCACCTGATAGATTCTTTGCAGAAATTTTCGTCGATCCAAAGTTATTGTCATTTTCAGTCAGCAGTACCGGCGTAGAGTTTTGCAATAACTCCCCCGCCCTTGACGGGAGGGGGTCGAAGTCTCGGCTTCGCCTCGCTTATCTGGGGGGTGTGGGTGAACTCGCCAACAGCATCACCCCGTGCACCTTCCCCCTCACCACTGTTTAATGCACCGAGCACGCAATGCAAGGATCGGCGGAGCGGACGATGCGGGCCAATTCCAGGGGATTGGCCGGATCAGCGATCCGGGTGCCGATCAGCATCTGCTCCACCGCCCCCGGCTGCCCGGTGGCGTCCCGCGGGCCCATGTTCCAGGTGGTGGGCATCACCATTTCATAATTCTTGATCCACCCCTTACTGTCGATCTCCACCCAATGGCCGAGGGCGCCGCGCGAAGCCTCGGTGATCCCGATCCCCTTTACGTTGCGGGGCATCTCCTTTTCGCTGAAACCGAGAACCCCTGGCTGGACCTGCTCCACCTGCTCCTTGAGCCGCTTGAGCAACAACGAGACCGTGATATACCGGCTCAAATGGCGGCCCAGCACCGAATTGTAGTCTTTCAGGGTGATGCCGAGATCCCGGTTGAGTTGGTCCACCAAACGGTTTAGGGCCGGATTGCGTTTGGAGTGATAGGTGTTCACCACCCGGGCCGCAGCCCCGGTTTCCATGACCTTGCCCCCATAGCGGGGGGCGCGGCTCCAACTGTATTTTCCGTCCGCTCGCTGTTCCTCGCGCTGAAACTCTTGCCAGTTGAGGGGCTCCAGCCGATTCGCCCCCAGAGGCTTGACTGCACCGGACTTGTTTTTGTAGTAGCTGTAGGTGTGATCCTCGGTGATCGCGTTGAGGTCGAGAGCTGTGTGTCTGCCCCCGATGGTCGCGCCTCCGGCAAACAAATGATTTTTGCCGGCAGAGTCGGGGAAATAGGGAAACGAAAGAAAATTGCCGTAACCGCGCCCTTCTTTGAAATAGTCCGGAAACGCCTTACCCACCGCCAGGATGTCTTCCCGGTAACAGGAATGGACAAACCGCTCCACCTGATTGAGCAGGGTGCGGTATTGGGCAAGATTGTTGATGGTCGGCCGGGTCGTGACCCCGCCGGCTTCGATGGCCACGGGGTGGGGGGATTTGCCGCCGAACAGGGCCACCATCTTGTGCAGGGAGGCCATGACGGCAAAGGATTCCAGATAATTGTGCACCGCCGAAAGGTTGGCTTCCCTGTCCTTGAGGAAATCACCCTTATACCGGGGGAGAAAGGGAGCGGCGGGAAAGATCCGCTGGGAGCGGGTTTCGGCACGCACCCAATCGCGCATCGCGGTCAAGCCGGGGTCCGCGCCCCGATACTCCAGCACCGCGCTGACGTCGATGAAATCGAGAGCGCTCAACTGGTAAAAATGAAACAGGCAATCCTGCACCTGATACGCGCCGACAATGAGGTTGCGGAGCAGTTGCCCGTTGGCATTGGGGCGAATACCCATGGCGTTTTCCAGGGCCAGGGCCGCCGCTTCCGCGTGGGCATACGGGCAGACCCCGCAGACTCGCTGGGTCAACTGCAAGGCGGTGCGGGGATCATAACCGATGAGCGCTTTTTCAATGCCGCGAAAGAGCATGCCAGAAGTTCGGGCCGAGGCAACCACCCCGTTCTCGATCCGGGTCTCGAACTTGAGATGCCCTTCCACCCTGGTCAGGGGATCAACGGTTATTCTGGTTGCGGTCATCTCACGGCCTCCTTGCCGAATTCCACCCGGGTGCGTTCTCTCTCCTTGAGTCATTTCGGCAGATTCGCGAAATAGATAACCGGGAAGACCGTTCCTGCGGAAAATATACCATTACAAGTTGCTGCTTCGAAGTTCCGGTGAGGCATTGCATCCGGCGCATCACTGAGCAATGGTACCAGATTTATGAGTGAAAGGAAGCAAGGTTTTATAATCAATCAGCACTTGCGGCAGGCCTAACTATAGATAATTCGAAGAGTTCTCGGAGCGTAACAGGAATAAAAAAATGTCTCAACGTAGTGGAATTCCCGAATAAGAAATTTTTTGAGAAGGATTTTTACATCCATCTGACCTTACCCCTTCGATTGTTCCAATCCTATATCAAAACATCCAAGCCTTTCCGCTCAAGCAAGTCCAGCAACTTGAGCGATGGGCCGCTTGGATGCTTTTCTCCGATTTCCCACTGCCGTATGGTGGACAGGCTGGTGTTCAGCAGCGAGGCAAGGACCGCCTGGCTGAGTTTATAACGCTTGCGAAGGGCTTGAATCTTCTCGCCCGTGTAGTCCTGAATGGGAGCGAGGCAGAGAGCGTCAAACTCACGCATCTTTCGTTTGTCTATAAAGCCAAGGCGATGGAAGTCATTTGCCGTCTCATGCACCGCCTCCATGATGCCGTTTTTGGGTGTATTTTTTCTGGTCATGACACTCGCATCTCTAAAAAATTGGTTTCATTTCACTATGACACTAAGTGATATAGTTTGCAAGCGGCGAGGGAATAATCGCTCTTCAGACCGGAGCCAGATCAAAGGCAGCAGAAAAAAGCTTTCGGGTATAGGGGTGGGAGGGGTTGGCAAAGAGCTGCGCCGCAGGGCCGGACTCGACGATGCGGCCGTTCTGCATTACCGCCACCTCGTCGGCCATGGCCTTGATCACCCGCAGATCGTGGGAGATGAAAAAGTAGGTGATGTTGTGCCTGGCTTGCAGGTTTTTTAAAAGCTCGATGATCTGGGCCTGGATGGTCATGTCCAGGGCGCTGGTGGGTTCGTCCAGCACCAGGAAGCGCGGCTTGAGCACCACGGCCCTGGCAATGGCGATGCGCTGCCTTTGCCCCCCGGAAAACTCGTGGGGATAGCGCTCGCTCATCTCCGGTTCGAGGCCAACCTCGATCAGCGCCTCGGCCACCCGTTGTTTCCGCTCCTCCCGATTGCCCAAGCCATGCACGCTCAGCCCCTCGCCCACGATCCGGCCCACATTGAGCCTGGGCGACAGGGAGGAGAAGGGGTCCTGGAACACCACCTGCAAATCGCGGCGCAGGGGGCGCCACTGACTGTTGGACAAAGTCAGCAGATCGCGCCCCTCGTAGAGCAGGGCGCCACGGCTGTTGACCAATTTGAGCAAACACATGCCCAGGGTGGATTTGCCTGAGCCGGATTCGCCGACCACCCCGAAGGTGGTGCCCTGGCGGATGGTGAGGCTCACCTCGTCCACCGCCTTGATGGTATTCACCGTGCGCCGCAGGAATCCGGCCTTGATCGGGAAATGGCAGGAGAGGTTGGCGGCGGTGAGGAGCGGGGGCGGGTTGTCTTTGGGAGACGGGGCTTCGTGGGGCACGCTGCTCAGGAGGTGGATGGTGTAGGGGTCTTGGGGATTGCCAAACACCTCAACAGTGGGGCCGCTTTCCACGATGCGCCCCTGGTGCATGATGTGAACCTGCCCTGCGATCTTTTCCACCATGTTGAGATCGTGGGTGATGAGGAGCAGGGCCATGCCCAGTTCCTGCTGGATCTCCTTGATCAGGGCCAGGATCTGCGCCTGGATGGTGACATCCAGCGCCGTGGTCGGCTCGTCGGCGATCAACAGATCCGGGCGGCAGGCCAGGGCCATGGCGATCATCACCCGCTGGCGCTGGCCGCCGGAGAGCTGGTGGGGAAAGCTGTTCAGCCGTTGGGGAGCGTCGGGAATTCCGCAACGCTCCAGGAGATTTTCGGCCTTTAGTGCCGCCGCTTTTTTGCCAAGACCCTGATGCAGGATCAGCGGCTCGATGAGCTGGGCGCCGATGGAGTAGACCGGATTGAGCGAGGTCATGGGCTCCTGGAAGATCATGGCGATCCGGTTGCCGCGAATCTGGCGCAGCCTATTTTCCGGCAAGGCGGCCAGATCTTCCCCGTTGAAGAGGATCTGCCCCTCGATCCTGGCTGCGTCTTTTTCCAGCAACCCCAGGATGGAAAGGGCGGTCACCGATTTGCCAGACCCGGATTCTCCCACCAGGGCCGCGGTTTCTCCGGCGCCGATGGCCAAGGAGACACGGTCCAGCACCGGGGCAAAGCCGCGGTCCGAGTAAAAACCGGCGGAGAGATTTTTCAGCTCAAGCAGCATGGATCATCCTTTTTTGTCTTCTCCCCCATTGTCACGCCGCCGAGCACCGGAGAGGCTGCCGAAAAAGGGCTTTGCACTGTTTGAGGCGAAAGCCGAGTTTGCAACCCCCCCGGCAGCATCGAGGAGCACAGGGCATCCCGCCTGCGGCGGGACAAGGGACACAGGGTGCCTTTTCTTATGTGGCCATCTGTCAATACAATTTATCATGAGACCTTCTTTTTG
>CAZPOR010000014.1:0-68655 GCA_964588325.1 uncultured Desulfurivibrio sp. | reverse complement strand
AGGTCGAACTGGTGGGGTTGGGGGGATGAATCCTTTTTATCTTTTTCCCCGGCTGAGTATGATACTTTGTATAATGAACGCGCTGCCCGCCATGGAGGGGGCGCAGAGGGGTTTTCCCAAGGGAAAGGCATTGCCGATGCGTGATTTTCTGGAACAATTAACCGGGGCAACGGAATTCATGCCGCACGGCTACTGCCTTGTCTGGGATCCGGCCCTGCTCTGGCTCCATGCCGGTTCGGATGTTGTCACCGGCCTGGCCTATCTTCTCATCGCTTCCATGCTTTTTTTTCTGGTTGCCAAAAGACGCGATCTGCCTTTTTTCTGGCTGTTTTTTCTGTTTGGCGTCTTTATCCTTGCCTGCGGCCTCACGCATTTTTTCGCCGCCTGGACGATTTATGTCCCCTCCTATTGGGAGGAGGGGCTTGTCAAGGCGGTCACGGCCCTTGTCTCCATGGTCACGGCTCTCTTGCTTCTCCCGCTTTTGCCAAAACTGCTGATCTTGCCCAATCTTTCCAGATCCCTGGAAGAAAACAAACGGCTGAACCGCGAACTGGAGCATCAGATCGACACCTTGCGGAAATCCGAGGAGCGGTTCCGCTCCCTTGTCAAGGCCTCGTATGATGCAATCGTGATAGCCGACGCCCAGGGAAATATTCTTTCGGTCAACGGCGCCACGGAAAAGATGTTCGGCTATGGGGAAAAGGAACTGGAAGGCAAGCCGCTGACCACTCTCATGCCCGAGCGGTACAGGGAAAGCCATCGTCTGGGTCTGAAGAATTTTGCGGTCACGGACCTGGCGCCGCACACGGGGAAGGCTTTTGATTTTTCCGGCAGGCGCAAGGACGGGAGCGAATTCTCCCTGGAGCTGAATGTTTCTCTCTGGGTTTCGGAGGGGGAGGTCAATTTCGGCGCGGTCATCAGGGATGTTACCGAGCGCACCCGCCTGGAAAGGGAGACGCTCAAGGCCAAGCAGCGGTTCAAGACCCTGGTGGACAGCCTGGATGCCTTGGTCTATGTCGCCGACTTTGAAACCCATGAGCTTCTTTTCGTGAACAGATATGGCCGGGAGATATGGGGGGAGATTGCGGGGCAGATCTGCTGGCAAACCCTGCAAACCGGCCAGACAGGGCCGTGTGCCTTCTGCACCAACGACAGATTGCTGGATAAGGCCGGAAGGCCGACCGGGGTCCATGTTTGGGAGTTTCAAAACACGGTGGACAACCAGTGGTACGAATGCCGGGATCAGGCCATCGAGTGGACCGACGGCAGGTATGTCCGCATGGAGGTCGCCACCAATGTCACCTCCCGCAAACGGGCGGAACAGGAAAAGGCCGAGCTGGAAGCCCAGATCCGCACCACCCAGAAGATGGAGGCCATCGGCACCCTGGCCGGGGGCATCGCCCACGACTTCAACAACATCCTGGTGCCGATCATTGCCTACACGGACATGGTCATGGCCACCGAGGTTCCGGGCAGCGCAAACTGGCAGAATCTGCAAGAGGTCTACAAGGCCGCCAATCGGGCCAAGGAGCTGGTGAAGCAGATCCTGACCTTCAGCCGGGAGCGGGAGCACGAGAACTGTCCGGTTCAGATCGTCCCGGTGGTCAAGGAATCCCTCAAGCTGCTGAAGGCGTCGCTGCCCAGCACCATCGAGATCACGCAGCGGCTGGAGGCCGAAGGCGTCACCATCCTGGCGGACCCTACCCAGATCCACCAGATCGTCATGAATCTGTGCACCAATGCCTACCATGCCATGCGGGAACAGGGCGGGGTCATGGAGGTGACCTTGTCCCAGGTGGCGATCGGCCCGGGAGGCTCCCTGAGCCGCAGGCTGCTCCCAGGATCGTATCTTGTTCTCACCGTGAGCGATACCGGACCGGGCATGGACCAGGCAACCATGGAACGGATCTTTGATCCCTATTTCACCACGCGCAAACATGGAGAGGGCACCGGACTCGGCCTTGCCGTAGTGCTGGGGATCGTGAAGAAATATGGGGGGGACATCCGGGTGTACAGCGAGCCCGGGCAGGGGGCATCCTTTCAGGTGTATTTTCCCGTGCTGGGCAAAGCCGAAGAGAGATTGAGCTCCATCCTGAGCACCGCGCCGGTCACCGGCGATGAACGGCTCCTGCTGGTGGACGACGAGCCGCAAATTGTCGATTCCATGCAGAAGATGCTCGAATTTCATGGCTACCATGTCACCACGAAAACAAGCAGCGTGGAGGCCTTGGAGGTTTTTCGCCTTGCGCCCGAGAGTTTTGATCTGGTCATTACCGACCAGACCATGCCGTACATGACCGGCGATCAACTGGTGCTGGAGTTGAAAAAAATCCGGCCGGATATCCCGGTCGTCCTCTGTACTGGATTCAGTCTGGCCATGGATGAAGCCAAGGCCAAGGAGTTGGGGATTGACGCCTTTCTCCTGAAGCCTGTTCTGCGGAAAGAGATGAGTGAAACAATCCGGAGAGTGCTGGACACAGGGAAAAACGGGCAGTGAACAGATGCGAGCCCTGTTTCCTCGGGTTTTTTGAGAATAATTGCCGCCCCCTTCTTGCCCCTGGCATGGGAGCGGATTGACCTGGGGCCGGGGTCGAGGATTGATGCTGTTGCCAAAGGTGTTGTTTGCTTCCGGTGTTCAGCCTTACGGGGGGTGAACATAAGAATCCTGGAGATTCTATGGCTAGAAAAAACATGGTGTATCTCGTTCTTTTCGTCTGTGTCGAGGCCGTGCTCTCCGGACTGCTTTTCTGGGGAAAGCAGCGAGCCGAGCTGCGGTATGTGGAGAGCGTGCTTGTGCACCACCAAGGGCAATACGCTTCCAATCTCGCCTGCTTCGGCCGGCTGGCCCGCTTTACGGCCCTGGAAATATTCATGCACCCCGAGGCCGTCGCTCTTTTTGCCCAGGGGGTCGAGGCCAGCGGAGCAGAGCGCGACCGGTTGCGCGCCGCCCTGTACTCCCTGCTTCTGCCTTCCTACCGCAATCTTGGGCGGGAATATTTCCGGCAGGTGCACTATCACGGCGCCGATGGGGTCAGTTTTTTGCGGATGCATCTGCCGGAGCATTTTGGCGATGCGCTTTTTTCTGTCCGCCCTTCCGTCCGCCTTGCCAACACAAAAAAACAATTTGTCGAAGGGCTTGAGGTGGGCCGCGACTACCATGCCTTCCGCCATGTTTTTCCGTTGCACAAGGACGGGAAACATCTGGGGACAGTGGAGGTCAGCGAGCCTTTTTATGTGATCAGCAAGGCCTTGCGGGACATTTACCCGGAGGAATATTTTCTGCTCCTGAAAAAGGATCTTCTCGTCGAAAGGCTCACCCCAAAAGGACTGGAAAATTATGCGGGTTCCACCCTGGCGGACGGCTATCTTCAGGAAAAGGCCGATTTCGTTGACCAGGCGGGCGAGCATCAGCATGCCGGACATCTGGATTCCGGTCTCATTGACCGGATCAACAGGAAGATCAGGCCGAAAATTTCCAAAAGAGTGGCGGCTGGCAAGCCTTTTGCTCAAACCGTCCTGCTCGACGGCCAGGATTATTTGGTTACCTTTTTGCCGGTTGTCGAGGTCGATGGCCGGATTGCCGGGTTTTTGCTCTCCTACGGCGAGGAGCCGACCCTGGCGCACATTCGGCGCGGGTATCTGTTTGCTCTTTTACTGGCGTCGGTGCTGCTTGTTCTCCTGTTCGGCCTGCATCTGCGGACCACCCGGAAGATCGCCGGGCAACTCAGTTTTCAGCGGCAGCTCATGGAGACTATCCCCATCCCCATCACCCTCAAAGACCGCGATGGGGTCGTGTTGAGCTGCAACCAGGCCGTGGCCGATCTTTTGCGCCTGCCTCGGGAGAAGATCATCGGCCAGCGCATCGATTCTCTTGTCAGTCCGGAAATCGTGGCCCAGCAACAGGCCCTGGACCGCAAGGTCATGGCCTGCGGCCACCGGCAGCAGGAAGAGCACCATCTGGTTTTCCCGGACGGAAGCAGCCGCGACCTGCTGGTGGTCAAGGCTCCGTTTGTTGATGAACAGGGCAAGGTCGCCGGGGTTATCGGTTCCGCCGTGGATATCACCGAGCAGAAACGAAGCGCGGCGGAGATTGCAAAATCCCACGCCGAGCTGGACCAGATCTTCAACACCGCGGCCAACGGCATGCGGGTGGTGGACCTGAACAACACGGTTCTGCGGGCCAACAAGACCTTTTTGTCGCTCACCGGCCTGACCGAGCAGGAGGTTGTGGGCAGGAAATGCTACGAGGCCTTTGGCGGTTCCGCCTGCCAGACCGGGCAATGCCCCCTGGCCAAGATTCTTGCAGACCCCAAGCGTCTGGAATCCGAGCTGATCAAGGTGTTGCCGTCGGGCCGCAGTATCGTATGTGCCGTCACCGCCACCCCCTACCATGACATCAACGGCGAGATTGTCGGGATCATCGAGGATTTCAGGGATATTTCCCGCTACAAGGAACTGGAGCAGCACCTCCGGGAGACCGCCATCACCGATGAGCTGACCGGGCTTTTCAACCGGCGCGGCTTCCTGACCCTGGCAGAGAAGCAGATGGGCAACGCCCTGCGGGCTGACCATGACATGTTCCTGATTTTTGCCGATTTGGACAACATGAAGGAAATCAATGACCGCCTCGGCCACGAAACCGGGGATTTGGCCCTTGCCACCGCAGCCTCGCTTTTGCGAAGCACCTTTCGCGAAGCGGATATTATTGCCCGCCTGGGCGGCGATGAGTTTGCGATTTTTCTTTCCTGCAAGCCGGAAACGGACAGCGAGGCGGCCATTGTTGCGCGGCTTGAAGCACATATCGCCCAGGAAAACAGGAGAGGTGATCTGCCCTTTTCCGTTGCCATCAGTTTTGGCGTGGTCCGGCTTGATCGTGAGGAGACCCTTGGGCAGGTCATGATCCGGGCCGACGGGTTGATGTACGAAAACAAGGTCCGCAAGAAGAAGAGCGGCGGCAAGGGCGGGCCCGTCAGCCTTGGAACTTGATTGAGTTGTAAACTTTTTCGTCCGGTAAGCCGAAACGTATCCTGAAGAGGCAAGATCATTTTCAGGAGGGTTTCGCCATGAAGATTGCCGCCGCCGGAGTCAGTCTGGCAAGCGTCCACGCCTTGCACGAAAAGCAGACCAGGGAAGAATCGCTCCGGTTCTGGGTGGGCAATGAACGCCCCGTATTCGCCGGGGAAGAAGAGTTGCCAGTCGCCCGGGTGCAGGTCTCTGCCGAGGCCAGGCAGCGTAAACAGGCGATGTCCCAATCCGTGCTGAGCGGAGAGGGTGTTGAAGCTGCGCCTGCGGATGCTTCTCCGCCGGAAGACCCCAAGCTGACAGCCATGCGCCTCATTCTGGAGGCGCTCACCGGCAGGAAGATCCGCATCACCAGCTTTGCGCCCCTCTCCCCAGAAAATCCCGGAATTCCGCAACAGGGCGCCAGCCCGGAAGAATCCCCGCCACGCCAGGGATGGGGGCTTGAATACGACCTCGTGGAAACAACGACTGAGCAGGAATCCCTCGATTTTTCCGCAAGAGGCCAGGTTGTAACCGTTGACGGGCAGGTCATTGATTTTCAGCTTCAGCTTGCCATGCGCCGGGAGTTCGCGGCCACGCGCAATGTGCGGATCCGGGGGGGAGACGCCCTGTTGATTGATCCCTTGGTGATCAATTTCAACGGCAAGGCCGCGGCGCTCAGCGATATGCGCTTCGCTTTTGACCTCGACGGGGACGGCACGAGCGAGCAGATTTTCGGCCTTGCTCCTGGCAACGGTTTTTTGGCCTTTGACCGCAATGGCGACGGCAGGATCAACAACGGCCTGGAACTTTTCGGCCCGGCCAGCGGCAATGGCTTTGCCGAACTGGCCCGGCTGGACAGCGACAACAACGGCTGGCTTGATGAAAATGACCCGCTGTATGACCAGTTGCGGGTATGGATGCGGGAGGAGGGAGGAAATGAGTCGCTGGCCACCCTCGCGCAAAAGAATGTCGGCGCCATTCTGCTCCGTCCGGTGGAAACAGCCTTTGCCCTGAAAAACAGTGAAAACGGACTGCAGGGACAGCTTCGGGAAACCTCGATTTTTCTGGAGGAAACCGGCGGGGCGGGAATGGTGCAGGAGATCGATTTTGTCGTCTGACGGCGGCTAGGACATGGGCAGGGCGAAGGTAAAGCTTGAACCGCTGCCCGGGGTTGACTGCACCGTTATCGCGCCGCGATGGGCCTGGGCCACTGTCTGGCTGAGGCTCAAGCCCAGGCCGACCCCGGAAACGCCGGATTGCACGGAGCCCGGCGCGGCCTGGGCGCCTTTGGTAGTGAAAAACGGGTCGAAGATCTTGGGCAGATATTCCTTGGAAATGCCGCAGCCGTTATCCGTGACCCGGACAAAAATATTTTCGTCCCGGCTTCCGGTTTCTATGCGGACGATGCGCGTCTCTTTTCCCAGAGTGGCATGGGCGGCGTTGCGGATCAGATTCATGACCAACTGCTTGACCAGGCCGTAATTGAGCACCGCGTTGCACTCCTCGGCAAACTCGGTTTCGACCCGGATGCCTTCAGCGTCCATCTCCTTGCGGCAGAAGGAAAGCGCCTCGATCACCGTATCCGTCAGGCTGCCAAGGGCAAAACCCCATTGGGCGCTCTGGTCGCTGAAGGTGGCCAGCTCCTTGATGATTTCAGTGCCTCGCCGGGCGCAAACCCGCACCTGTTCCAGATGTTCGCGCACTTCGGCGGGCAGATCCTTGTGGAGCAGGGCCAACTGCACATAGCCCAGGATGCCCACGTCGATGTTGTTGAACTGGTGGGAGATTCCTGCCACCAGATGGCCGAGGGCCGCGAGGCGCTCCGCCCGCTGGAGCTGTTCTGCGGCCAGGCGGTGGAAGCTCATGGCCTCATGATACTGGAAACCGTTGCGCACGGCCATGACCAGTTCCCGGTTGTCCTGCCAGGGTTTGGTGATGTACCGCCAGACCGCTTCCTCGCTCACCGCCTGCATGATGCTGTCGATGTCCAGGTAGGCGGTGAAGATCATCCCCACAAAAAACGGGTTTTTCTCACGGGCCCGGTGGAGAAACTCCAGCCCGTTCATGCCGGTCATGCGCAGGTCGCTGACAATGACCTGGGGCGAATCCTCTCCCACCAGCCGCAGGGCTTCTTCGCCGTTGCCAGCCAGGAGCAGGGCATACTCCTCTTTGGCAAAGGCCAATTCGATGGTTTTGAGAATCACCGGGTTGTCATCGACAAAGAGCACGGTCTTGGACATAAGGGGTTCCTGTTTGGGGATTTTGGCTCCGCTTCTTTTGATTCAGGATATAACGGCACCCGAAATCCTGTCAAAGAATTCCTGCCATCGCCTGGCCGGCGCTTCGCGCGTGTTCGCAAATAAATTTGTGGCGCTCGCATCCGCTTGTGGCCGTCTGTGGCCGCGCCTCAATCGCAAAATCGTCGCCGCAGCGCTGCCATGTCTGTGGTTTTGCGCAATCGTCCCACCCAAAGCCGTCTCACAATCCGGCGCAAGCCCTGAAAAGAGTATTTACGGGCAAGCCCTTAGTGAAGCTCCTCGCCGGTGGTGGTCATGACCAACTGGCCGTGCTTTACCCCTTTTACCCCGATGAGTTCGTTGGCGATCCGCTTCACCTCTCCCACCACCCCCCGCACCACCAGGACCTCCAGGCAGTTATGCGCGTCGAGATGCACATGGAGTGCCGAGATAACCCGGTCGTGGTGGGCATGCTGGTGCTCGGTCAGCTTGTCGGAAAGATCGCGGACATGGTGGTTGTACACCAGGGTGACGGTGCCCACCACTTCCGCATCTCCGGCTGCCCATTTTTCCTCTACCAGCGCCGAGCGGATCAGGTCGCGGATCGCCTCGGAGCGGTTCATGTAGCCCTTGGCCTCAATGAGCCGGTCATAGCTTTCCAGGAGGTTTTCATCGAGCGAGATTCCGAAACGGATGGTTTTTCCCATGGGGTTGCTCCTTAAAATATATTGACACCTATTCCGAGATATTGTACTTAGTGCGTGTTACTATAAAAAATGTCGTGTTACTTGTCGTAGCGTGTAATCCAAACAAGGAGAAACCCATGCACATGGCAGACGCGTTGCTATCCCCCGCGGTCGGCGGGACCATGTGGGCCGCTTCCGCCGGCGTCATCATATACTGTTCCCGAAAGCTGCGCCAGGAAATGGACGGGGGCAAGGCGCCGCTCATGGGCGTCCTTGGCGCCTTCATCTTTGCGGCGCAGATGATCAACTTCACCATTCCGGCCACCGGTTCCAGCGGCCATCTGGGCGGCGGCCTTCTGCTGGCGGTCTTGCTCGGGCCTGCCGCCGCCTTCATCACCATTGCCTCGGTACTTGTGGTGCAGGCGCTGTTTTTTGCCGACGGCGGATTGCTGGCCCTGGGCTGCAATATCTTCAACCTCGGGTTTCTCCCGGCCTGTATCGCCTACCCCTTCATCTACAAGCCCCTGGCCGGCAGCGCGCCGAACACGACCCGGATAACCGTGGCCGCCATGGTCGCCGCCATCGTCGGCCTCCAACTGGGAGCCTTCGCCGTGGTCCTTGAAACGGTGGCCTCGGGCATTTCCGCGCTGCCCCTTGTCGCCTTTGCCGGTCTCATGCAGCCCATCCATCTGGCCATTGGCGTGGTGGAGGGATTGGTGAGCGCGGCGGTGATTTCCTTTGTCTATCAAGCCAGGCCGGAGATCATCGAGAGCGTCCAGCAGGCTCGCCTCCTTGGCTCAACCCCTTTGCGCAAGGTTCTGGCACTCTTTCTCGGCGCAGCCTTGCTGACCGGCGGCTTTGTTTCCTGGTTTGCCTCGGAAAATCCCGATGGCTTGGAATGGGCCATTGCCAAAGTCACCGGCGCCGAAGAATTGGCCGGGCCGCAACAAGGGGTGCATGCCAAACTTGCCGGGTTTCAGGCTTCAATCGCCTTTCTGCCGGATTATACGTTTAAACAATCCGGGCAACAACCGGAAAACACGGCAGGGCAGGAAAGTTCCCTGGGTTCCAGCGTGGCCGGGGTTGTCGGCGGCCTGCTCACCCTGGCCATTGCCTTGTTGAGCGGCCTGTTCCTGCGAAGGCAGGGAAGGGTGGCCTGAGACGGCGGGAAAATCTGGAAATCGCGTAAACACGGGGAGGAGGCGCACGGTCTCTTCCCCCTCTTTTTTTTAGGAGAGGCGGATGGCCTCCATTGCCGGAGCAATAACGGAATTCAGGCAGCTTGATCTGCTGGCCAACGGGGATACGTCCGTGCATCGCATCGACGCCCGGGCCAAGGTGCTGGTGACCCTGGCATTCATCCTGGCGGTGGTTTCCTTGGGAAAATACGAGCTGGCAGCCCTGTTTCCGTTTTTTCTCTACCCGGCAGTGCTCATGGCGCTCGGCAAGCTGCCGGTTCGCCATATCGCCAGGAAAATCCTGGTTGTCCTTCCCTTTGCCCTGATGGTGGGCATGTTCAATCCCCTTTTTGATCAGACGGTGCTGGTTCGTCTCGGTCCCTGCGGCATCAGCGGGGGGTGGCTCTCTCTTGCTTCGATTATGGTGCGGGCGACGCTCACGGTCGGGGCCGCCCTCATCCTGGTGGCAGTAACCGGATTTCCCGGGATATGCCATGCCCTGGATCAGTTGGGGATGCCCCGGATCTTCACCGTGCAGCTCCTTTTTCTTCACCGGTATCTGTTTGTGCTCAGCGAAGAGGGCGGACGGACGGCGCGGGCCCGCGAATTGCGCGCTTGTGGCAAAAAAGGATTGGGGTGGCGCTCCTACGGTTCGTTGCTCAGCCAGCTTCTCTTGCGAACCTGGCTGCGGGCTGAGCGGATCCATCTCGCCATGCTGGCCAGGGGGTTCACCGGCGAATTCCATCCGCGCCGGACAACCCGGTTCGGGGCCAGGGATTTTGTGTTTCTCGCGGGCTGGTCGGGGCTGTTTCTTTTTTTCAGGCTGGTCAATGTCTCTCAACTTCTGGGGACGATCGTTACAGGGGGGAGAGGATGAGCCATCATATTGTCGAGGTCAAGGATCTGCGTCATGTCTATCCCGATGGCACCGAAGCGTTGCGGGGTGTTTCCTTCCGGATCACCCATGGCGAGTCGGTGGCGATCATTGGCGCCAACGGGGCGGGCAAGTCCACCTTGCTCCTGCATCTGAACGGGTATCTGGCAACCAGCCAGGGGTCTATCCGCATCGGGGATTTTCCCCTGACCCCCGCCACTCTGCCCGAGATCCGGCGCACGGTGGGCATGGTATTTCAGGATCCGGACGACCAACTCTTCATGCCGACGGTGTTTGACGATGTGGCCTTTGGCCCGTTGAATCTGGGCCTGACCGGGGATGAGGTGGAAGAGCGGGTGCAGGAGGCCTTGGCCCGAGTCGGGGCCGGACATCTGCGCGACAAGCCTCCGTACCGGCTTTCCGGCGGGGAAAAGAAGCGGGTGGCCATCGCCACGGTGCTGGCCATGTCGCCGGACATTCTGGTCATGGATGAGCCGACCAGCGGGCTTGATCCCTTTGCCCGGCGGCAGCTCATGGGTCTTTTGAAAAATTTCCGCCACACCAGGATTTTCACCAGCCACGATCTGGACATGGTCTTGGAGCTGTGCGAGCGGACCATTGTCCTGCACGAGGGCGAGGTCCGGGCCGATGGTCCGACCCTGGATATCTTCCGAAATGAAGCGCTGCTTGGCGCCTGCCGGCTGGAAAAGCCTTTTGTCATGCAGGGGTGCCCGGTTTGCGGCGGAAAGCCGTTCTCGCCGCAAACCGGCGATAACGGCTTTATGGGACGATAGGGGACGCCTTATTTGCAGCGCACCACCAGCACGCTGCAGTGGGCATGGCCGATTACCCGCGCCGTGGTGCTGCCCATGAGCAGCCGCATAAGGCCGGTGCGGCCATGGGTGCCGAGCACGATCAGATCCACCTTGCTTTTCTTTGCTGCCTCCACCAGCGCTTCCTGGGTGGAGGTCGAGACGACGATCTTGGTCTCGCAGGTGAGCCCGGCCTTTTTAACCTTGGCCGCGGCCCGGTCCAGATCGGCGCGCCCTTTTTTTTCCATCAGCTCGTGTGCTTCCGGCGACATGGCCTGGAATTCGATATCGATTTCCGGGGCGCTTACCAGCAGGAGTTTCGCGTTCGACCCCTTTGCCATGGCCATCGCTTCCTTCAGGGCGCAATCACTGAATTGTGTGCCGTCATAGCCAACCATGATTTTTTTGTACATAGCATCCTCCCTCTCAGATGTTTACCAACAGGATCAATGGCAGTGTTTCGTCAACCGGCGCGGGGTGCAATCGTGTGGTTTATTATCTGTAATCGCCGGGGAGTTTGTCAAAACAAAAAAAGAATGGGGAAGAAGCGGCGGATCGAAAGGTGTTTGATTTAACAGAAAAAAGCGGCATGGTTGGAGGTGAAAACCGGCGGGTCGCGCTGGAGAATCCGGGCAATATCCGGGTGACGCTTGAACTCCTGATCGAGAAACCGCCGGATTTTCGTGCGCGACCACCCTCTGGGATGCTCGAAATCGGTGTACAGGGAGAGATCTCCCCCATAAAATTCGCTGCGCGCCACACAGGGAGCTTCCGGGCTGCCGATGGGCATGTTGAACACGGCCAGGTTGAGAAAGGTGATGGCCGCATGGAAACGAGCCACAAAATCCATGGTCCGCCGCGCTTCCACAAGGGATTCGGAGGGAGTGCCGAACAGCAGATAGATGTAGGTGGCGATTCCCGCCGCAGCCAGGGAGTGCAGCACCTGTTCGATCAGGGCCAGATCCTGCCCCTTGTTCATGGCGTCGAGCACGGACTGATCGCCCGACTCCAGGCCCAGCTTCAGCATCCGGCAGCCGGAGCGGCGCAAGGCCTGGCAGAAATCAGCCTCGGCCAGCAGGGGGGTGATCCGGGCAAAACCGTACCAGTCGAGGCCAGGAGGTTCGGCTGCCAGGGCCTGCATCAGGGCAGGGCTCACCGCGTTGTCGAGGAAGTGGAGCAATGCCGGGCGGTTGGGCTGGACAGCGGTTTTGAGGCTGGCGATATCGGCCAGCACCGTGGCCGGGGGAATCTGCCGGTAGGGATTGCCTTCGGCCTTTTCCGGGCAGAACAGGCAGTTGTTCCAGTAGCAGCCCGAAGAGGCGGCGTAAGGTAGGATCAGGCCGGGGGCCAGATAGTCGGTGAGCGGCAGGCCCGAATAGGAAGGAGTGTGGCGGGTTGGCGAAAAATCTCCGCCCAAGAGGCGAACCAGCGGTTCTTCTCCCGGGCCGGCAAGGCAATGGTCGATGAGCCCGGCAAAGGGGTTGTTCCAGGCGGGATTGCGCAGCCAGGAGGTGACCAGTCCGCCTCCCAGGACGATGGGCAGCCCCGGATACTGTTTTTTGAGAAACCCGGCCATGGCAAAGGTGGCGGGGGCCTGGCTCAGGTAGTTCAGGGAGATGCCGATGAGGGCAGGGCGGGTCTCTGCGATGCGGGCGGCAAGCCGGGTTGCGAAGTAGGGAAAGAAGATGTTTGTCCCGGGATTCTCGGCAGCCCGGAGAAGATCCGTGCTGCTCAAGGGAGAAAGATCCTGTTCCTGATAATTGGCAAGGGTGAGGGAAAGATTCCGGCTTCGGCCGGCCTGCTCCAGCACCCGGTTGACATCCGCCACTGCCCGCCGGTAGCGGGAAGGGTTTGCGTACAGTTCCCGGCTGCGCAGGGATGCCAGATTATTCTTGAGATTGCGGCCCGCGCGGAGGCTCCAGGTGTCCGCGCCCTGGGGTGGGGCGGCGAGCAGGAACATCTGTCCTTCCAAATTGGCGTCCAGCAAGGTGCAGGGAAGGCCATGGCCACGGATGGCTCCGGCTAGGCGGGCAATCCCGGCGGGAGGTTCGCAACCCTTGGCGGCTGGGGGGTGGATGAGCAGCATGGGAGTGAAGATACCCGAATGCGGATAGAAATGCCATGGGCAAGGGCGAAGTTGATCCGTTCATTTCTTTGCTTGCCCAAAGAAACGAACCAGCAGCGAAGCGGCGAAGAAAGGGCACCCGTGTCCCTTGTCCCGCCTGTGGCTGGATTCCCTGTGCTCCTCGATGCTGCCGGGCTGTTGCAAACTCGGCTTCGCCTCAAACAGTGCAACAGCCTTTTCGGCAGCCTCTGCGGTGCTCGGCTGCGTGCCAATGGGGGGCAACGGGAAAAAAACGGGCGCTCAGATGAGCGCCCGTAGTGGAAAAAATCAAAGCAAGCAGGTGCGGTGCTGCTGGGCCGTTACAGGTGGCAGATCAAAACCGGGCAGTCCGCATAGCCGATAACCCGTTCCGTGACGCTGCCCATGAGGAATCGGGTCAGTCCTTTCCGGCCATGGGACCCCATGATGATGAGGGTGGCGGAGATTTCCGTTGCCATGGCGGTGATGGCCTGATGGGGCTCGCCATCCCGGATGAACAGTTCCGTCTGCACCCCGAGATCCCCGCCCCATTTTCGCACTTTGTCCAGGACCTTGTCCGCTCCCTGGTACAGTTCGGTCAGAACTTCCTGGCCAAGGGCGTAAAATTCGTCGTTGGTATAGACCACCGAAACGGCGTTGAGTTTTACCTTCCGTTCCTGGGCGATCTCCAGGGCTCTGGCCAGGGCGTTGTCGCAACAGGTGGAGCCGTCCGTGGCCAGCAGGATATTCTCCCAGGAGAGCTTGCCGGTTTCCGGGGTCACCAGGACATCCTTGCTCGTGTGTCCGATGACCCGGGCAGTGACGCTGCCCATGAGCTCACGCTCCATCTTGTTCTTTCCTCGACGGCCCATGATGATCAGATCGCAGTTCTCCTCTTCGGCGACCTGGACGATCTGTTCGTATGGCTCGCCCTGTTCCAGGTTGGTCAGGATGTTGATCCCTTCGCGGTCCGCAAGGTTCCTGGCTTCGGCCAGCATTTCCTGGCCGGGGCCGGCGATAGCCTCTTTAATGTCCGAAACCCCGATGAGTTCCAAGTCTCCCTGGTAGGGGGGGACAACGGCGAGCACCTTGATCCAGCTCTTGTCCTCCCTGGCAAGCTGGCTTGCCAGGGAGAGAGCGTTTCGAGCCGAGGGAGAACCGTCGTAGGCAACGAGGATCTTCCGGTACTTAGCCATTGCTTACGCCCAGTACCGCTTTCTTGCTTCTGCTGTCGGCGGTCATTCCCTTGATCATGGCCACGATGATGATCAGCGCCGCGGAACCCAAGGCTGCGACCAGGGACCAGAAGCTGATGCCTTCGAGCAGGGCGAGGGAGCTTTCCTGTATGGGGCTCATCAGCTCCAGGTCGATAAGGTAGCCGGGGATCTTGCAACCGCGGCTGACCGCGACGATGAGCATGGTGGTGGCCATGACCACCTTGATGATGTAGTCCTTGACATAGGTGGTGCCCAGGGCGCCGAGCTGTACGCCGATGAGAGAGGTGGCCAAAAGCAGGAGGGCGAGGCGGATGTCGATGAGGCCGGAGAGGCCCCACTGCACGGAACCCCAAGCGCCCATGACAAAGGCGATGATCAGCTCGGTGGCGCTGGCCACCACGGCGGAGGCGCCGATCACATAGATCATGCCGGGGACGCCGACGAAGCCGCCCACCGCGATGGTGGCCGCGAGCATGCCGGTGAGCAGGCCGACCGGAATGGTGATCCAGGCGGAGATGGTCACCTTGGCGGTTTTGAAGTGCATCATGGGCGCGAGCTGAATGTTCTGCATGCGCAGGGCCAGCTTGCTCACGGTTTCCTTGCCGCCGCCCCTGGCGAGTTTCCAGGCATCAAAGAACACATAGCCGCCGACAAAGACGAGGACCACCATGAACACCGCGCTGATGTAAAGGTTGGAGCCTGCGCCGCCGAACTGGTTCAAGATGTATTTCTGGATCTTGATCCCGATCTGCACGCCGAGAACAGCGGTGGTGGCCATGACCAGACCGAGCTTGATGTCGGCCTGGCCGTATTTCCAGCGCTTGTAGGCGCCGACCATGGCCTTGGGGAACTTGTGGCACATGTTGCTCGCCACCGCCACCGCGCCGGGCACGCCCAGGGACATCATGGCCGGGGTCATGACAAAGGCGCCGCCGGAGCCGATGAAGCCGGAGAGCAGGCCGCCCACCGCGCCGATAACCAGCAGGGCAATGAGCTTGCTGGCGGTCATGTCCATGAACATGACGGAGATATCCTTCATCACGTTGCCGGTCTCGGCATGTTTATCCAGATTGATCAACACCTTCTGGTTCAGTGCGATGTCCTCGGGCTCCATCTTCTCGTTCAGGGCCAGAGTCACCATTTCCTTGGTGCCGTCTTTTTCAAAAAGAACCGTGCGCTCCGCACTGTTGACTTCGGTAATAATGCCCTTGAGCATGTCCTTGGACGGTCCGTCGCCGGCGGCAAGCGCCGAGTGGGCGGACAGGGACAGGGGGAGCAGGGCGAACATGAGTACAAGCAGTAACTTCTTCATTGGGGGGAAATCTCCTTTATGCGAGCCGGTGCGGCTGGGTTATTTTTTTGCTTCAATGCCAAGGGCGCTCAGCAGGTTGCTGGCAAAGGCCCCATGGATAAAGGAAAAGAAAAAGGCCGCTCCCACCGGATATACCCAGCGCCAGCCGCCCATGGTGAAGATCTCGGTGACCAGCTTTTCGTTGGTGAAGAGCAGGTAATAGGCGGAAAGCGACATCGTCCCGAAGATGATGGTCTTCAGGTAGGGCGTGCTTTTTGCCGCCGGGGCCGGGGATTTGCCGTGCTGGCGGGTGGCGTTTTCGCCCAGGATCTGACGGGCGGTGTCGTGTTCCCCCGCTTCGGCAAAGGCGACAGCCGACATGTTTTTGTCAAAGGTGGTGATGGTCATCTTTTCTCCCTTATGTGGTGTGAATGTAGGTATAGAAGTCAGGCCCTGACGGATGCTCCTGCGTACATCACGACAGGGCAGCGCAGGGCCTGAAATTTGGCGATCATGTTTTCTTTTGCCTTGCGGCATTGCGGGCCGTCCGGCTCCAGCGCATCGAAGACAACGCAGAGGATATCCCTGCGGGAGCCGGCATGCCGGAGTACTTCGTCGGCCAGGCAGTCAAGCCCGCTGACCGGTTGATAGACCACGCCCTTTTCTTGCAGGGCGTGGTTCAGGGCGGCGAGGGGCTCTTTTTCCTGTCCCAAGCCGGAGACGGTTTCATTCTCCGGCATGTTCAGCATGTGGAAGATCTCCAGGCCGCCGCCCAGACGTTGACAGAGATGCAGGGCATAGCTGATGGTTCTTGGGGCGATTTCCGGTTTGTCGGTGCCCAGAAGCACCCGTTTGCGCGCATTCTTGTTTGTCTGGAGAAACTGGCGAGCCGTCTCGAACTCGCCGGCCTCGGCAAAGGTCGCCGCAGTCATGGCTTCTTCAAGTTTTTTGAACATCGTCGTCAGTGCGCTCATGGTCGTTTCCGGGGAAAGGGTGTTCGGTTTAATTGGTTGCCTGGTTCGGCAGGATCTGGCCGCCGGGTATCTCCGTGGCCTGCGGTGCCTGGTTGCTCGATGCTGATTTCCGGCTGCCGGCGTATTCTTGCGCCAGTTCGGGTTCGTTGGCCTCGGCAAAGGTAACGGCCGCCATCAGGCGGTCAATGCGGTTCAAAATGGTGTTCATGGCGCTTCTCCTTTCGCTGTGGGTGGTGCGTGAAACCGGGGGGCATGCCCTGGTGCTGTTGCCTGATGCATTGAGCAACAAGCGTGCCAAATCTGGGTTTTTGTTTTTGTCGTTTTATTTCAATATGTTACATGTGCGCTGGTTTTTTCGAGAGATGTTTCAGTTTTGCAACGTGGTCACTGGCAAAAAAATAATAATTTGTAAAATCAAATAGATATATCGGTGTTGCAACAAGAAAAGCAGTGTTGCCAAATGCAACCTCTGGACTTTGTTTTTCGCGGGGGGTATTGTGCTCTCGAACAGGAAACCGGCAGGGTGAATCGGCACCCTCGCGGGAAAGGAAGGCAGGCCATGTTTCACCTCGGCATACGCAAGAAGATTACCTACGGCTTTTATCTGTTGCTCCTTCTGATGGTGGGCTCCGCCGTGCTGACCTATGCCCTGGTCAAGCGAGTGGAAGACCAGGTTGCCTTCAGCGAAGTTGTCGAGGATTTTTTCAATACGACCCTTGAGCTGCGGAGGTTCGAGAAGAATTATTTTCTCTACCGGCAGGGCAAGGATTTTCAGGAAAACCAGTTTTATTGGGGACAAATCAGGGACATCTATGAAAATAACGCGGCGGCGCTGCACCAGGTGGTCTCCTCCCCGGAGATCCAGCAATTGGCGCGGGTGATCGATGCGTACAACAGGCACATGGGGCAGCTCCATGCTTATTACCAGCAGATTGCCCAGGGGACGGACTACGCGGACAGCGGCCATACCCAGGAAAAATTGGAGGAGCAACTCCGTTCCACCGGGAAAGAGCTCACCGAGTTTGGCGAAAAAACCCGGAGTGCCGTAAAGCGGAAAATCACGACCCTCCTGAAAACGACTCAGAAGATTCTCCTTGCCTCCATGGTCTGCCTGTTTGTTTCCGCCCTCACCATTGCCGCCCTGCTGGGAAGGAAGGTGGTGAATTCCCTGAAGATTCTTGAAGGATATACCAAGAGGATTTCCCAGGGGGATTTCGTGGAGGTCGCGGTGGGGGAAGGGGAGCAGGAGATACGGTCATTGCTCACGGCCTTCAACCGGATGACCAAGGAATTGCAGACGCGGCAGCATCAATTGGTGCAATCGGAAAAACTGGCGGCGCTGGGCACCCTGCTCTCCGGAGTGGCCCACGAGCTGAACAACCCGCTGTCCAACATCTCCACTTCGGCCCAGATTCTGGGCGAGGAGATCGACGAGGACAATGTGGAGTTCAAGAAGAGCCTGATCGGCCAGATCGAGATGCAGTCGGACAAGGCGCGCGATATCGTCCGTACCCTGCTGGAGTTTTCCCGGATCAAGGAATTCAAAAAAGAGAAGCTGTTCTTCAAAAAGCTGGTGGATGAAACCATCCTCCTCCTCCGCGGGCACGCCCCCAGCGAAGTGGTTATAGGAGTGGACGTTCCGGAGGATCTTTCCATTGTCGTTGACAAGCAGCGAATGCAGCAGGTTTTGCTCAACCTGATCAAGAACGGGATCGATGCAATGCAGGGCAGCGGGCATATCTGGATTTCCGCCCTTGGCACCGGGTGCGGCACCGGGCTTGATGAGGTGGAAATCCTCATCGAGGACGACGGGCCAGGGATCGATGCGGAACATGTCAACAGGATCTTTGACCCGTTTTTTACCACCAAGGACGTGGGCAAGGGCTCCGGCTTGGGATTGTTCATTGTGCATGACATCATCGAGTGGCATGGCGGATCCATCAGCGTGGACAGCAGGCCAGGGCTCGGCACCACTTTCATCATCTGGCTACCGGGAGAGCAACAGGAACATGGTTACGAATGACGAAACAGCAAGGATCTTGGTCGTTGACGACGAAGAGATTGCCTTGAACAACCTCAAGCATGTTTTGAAGAAAGAGGGCTACGAGGTCACTGCCTCACAGAGCGGCCCCCGGGCCCTGTATCTGCTGGAAGAAAACATGTTTGACCTGGTTCTGACCGACTTGAAGATGGAAAAGGTCGGGGGGATGCAAATCCTGAAGCGCACCAGGGAGCTGTATCCGGACACCGAGGTGATCATGATCACCGGGTACGCCACGGTGGATTCTGCCATTGAGGCGATGAAGGGAGGGGCATACCATTATATTGCCAAGCCCTACAAGCTGGACGAGGTCAGGAAGGTTGTGCGGGAAGCCTTGGAGAAAACCAGGCTCAAACGGGAAAACTCCAGGTTGCGGGAGCATCTCAAGGCGTTCCAGGGAGATGCCCGCATCATCACCGACAACCCCGGGATGAAAAAATTGCTGGCCACGGCCGGCCAGGTTGCCACCTCGGACAGCAACGTGGTGATCTGCGGGGAGTCAGGCACCGGCAAGGAGCTGCTGGCCCAATTTGTCCATGGTTGCAGCAACCGGCGCAACGGGCCCCTGCTTTCCGTGAATTGCGGGGCTTTCCAGGAAGATCTGTTGGCCAATGAGCTCTTCGGGCACGAGAAAGGGGCGTTTACCGGGGCGGTGGAAATGAAGAAGGGATTGGTGGAGATGGCCGATGGCGGCACCCTTTTTCTCGATGAGATCACCGAGATGTCTCCGGCCATGCAGGTGAAGCTCCTCCGGGTGATCCAGGAAAAAGAGGTGATGCATCTCGGCGGGGTTTCACCGATCAAGGTCAATGTCCGCTTTCTTGCGGCAACCAACCGGAACCTCCAGGAGGAGGTAAAGCTGGGGCATTTCCGGCAGGATCTGTTTTTCCGGATCAATGTGGTGGCGCTCCATATCCCGCCCCTGGCCGAGCGCAAGGATGACCTGCCCCTGCTGATCCAGAATTTTATCCGAAAATACGGGGTGTTGATGCACAAGGAGGTGCGCAATATCGAGCCGGAGGTGGTGGATATCCTGCTGCGTTACGATTTTCCGGGCAATGTCCGGGAGCTGGAAAACATCATCGAGCGGGGGGTGGCGCTGGCCAGCGGCGACACCATTGAGGTAGGCCACCTGCCGGAAGACCTGCGCGACGCTTCGTTTCATACCTTCCGCCGGAAAAGCGGCGGCATCCCCAGCCTTGCCGATCAGGAACGGGCCTATATCGAGTGGGTGTTGAAGGAGCACGGGGACAACAAGAGCCTGGCTGCCCAGGTTCTGGGCATTGACCGGGTTTCCCTCTGGCGCAAGATCAAGAAGTACGAACTTGAGGCCTGAAGGCTGACGGGCGAGCGGCCTGCCAAACGGTTTTTAATGGGTTGTTGCCCCATCGGGATTGGGCTGGGGCGGCACAAGCAGGCCGAATCCGCTGCCCAGTCGGCGGACCAGTTCGATGAAACTGTGGGGCATGGGCAGGTCGCGTTCAACCAGGAGAATGCCCAGATCTTGCGCCTGCCGGAGGATGGCGGTGCTGTCCTCGCCTTCCTGATGGTCGCACAGGGATTGGATGCGGAGGGCGTCGGTGAGGGGAATCCGCAGTTCCTCCAGCATGGCCCCGATCCTGCCCTGCTCCTGGGCAATGAGGTCCGCGTGGTTCCGGGCAAATGCGGCAAAGGGTTCCTCGTGGGAGGGAACGCCGAAGACCGCATTGATCAGCGCCCCGGCAAGCTTGGCGATGAAGGCGGCTTCGCGTTCGGGATGTTTGGTGGTCAGCGTTTCTTTCAGTTTTTTAAAAGAGATCATCTTCACGATCTCGACTCCCTCGCGCAGGACGGGAATCAGTTTGCTTTCAAAGGCCATGGGCGGAATCCTTCCCTAGTCCTGGACGGTTGTGCAGTCTTGTTATTTCCCGGCAATGCGCGCGGCATGGGGGCGGATCAGGTGAAAAGGTCCGGTTCGCCGGTGACCTTGCGGACAAGATCCCGGTAATCCTGGGCGCCGTTGGACCCGGGGGCAAACTCAAAAATGGTCTGGCCATAGGCAGGAGCCTCGGAGAGACGGACGTTGTAGCGGATCGGGGCGCAGACCTTTTCTCCGTATATTTTTTCAATCTCCTCCAAAAACTCGCTGCCCCTTTTCACCCGCATGTCGCGGAAGGTGGGCAAAATGTAGCGCAGTTCGACTTCCTTGCGGAATTTCTGGATGGAGGCGATGCTTTTCAGGAATTCGCCAAAGCCCTGGATGGACATGACCTCAAGGGAGACCGGGGTCATCAGCTCGTTGACATAGAAAAGGACATTGACGGTGAGCGGATCCCAGCCCGGCGAGGTGTCCACCACCACATAATCGTAGTCTTTTTCCAGCGGGGTGAGGGCCTGGGCAATGGTCAGCTCGCCGCCGTAGTCCTTGCGGTCGATGAGGCGCTTGAGGCCTGCCAGGGATTTGCCGCCGGCCAGGATCCAGAGATTCTTGCGGGCCTGGATGATTGCCTCCTCGGGGGGGAGTTCGCCGGTTACCAGCTCGGTGAGGCCGCCTTTGGGTTTTACCCCCAGCATGAAGCTCGACTGTCCCTGGGTATCGGTGTCAACCAGCAGAACCCTTTTCCCGGCCAGGGCAAGCCCGGCCGCGAGATTCACCGAGGTGGTGGTTTTGCCGACCCCGCCTTTGCTCAGCGAGACGCCGATTCTTCTGGTTTCCTGATCGGACCGAGGCGCCGAGCCGGGAGTCGGGTCCGGGACCATCGCGACCGGGGAGGGCTGCGGCGGTGGCGGCGGAGGCGTTTCTTCGCGGGGAATCTCGAGGGGGAACTGCTGTCCGCATCCCTGGCACCGAGCCATTTTGACATTGGGCGGGATCCTCTTTTCATCGATGTTGTGCTCTTTTTTGCAATGAGGGCAAGTGATTATCATTGTGAAGTCTCCGGGCCGGCCATGGCCAACTTCTGGTTATTTCTTGCGGATGTCCTTGAGGATTTCTTTCATCAGGTGGCTTTTTTCACCCTTTTCCTCAAAATCCTTGAGGATCATGCTCAGCGCCTGATTGACGATCCGTGATTTTGAAATGCGGGATTTCAGCCGCGGATGCACAAGTTCGTTTATTTTTTCCCGTGCGTCATCCAGATCCTCGAAAATCTCCTCGGAAAGATAGTGCGTGGATTTTTTCTTGCTGTCGCCGGGCGAAGTTTTTTTGTGCTCCGTGCCTGACGGGCTTTCCGCGGGAGTTGTGGAGGTTGGCGTTTCTCCGGCGCGATGGATCAGTTTGGCAAGGGAGGACGCCTCATGCGCCGCATCCTCCTCCGCGCCTTTCAGCAGGGCATCCATGATGTCGTGTTTATTTTTTGCCGGCATTGTCCCCCGGGTCCATGATGAGGTTGCGATTCAATCCCGGCCAAGGTCGGCGGAGCGGCTTGTTTCACCAAAAAGCTTGGCGTGGTGGGCGGAGAGAAAATGTTGCAGGGCCTGCTCGTCCTTTTTGTTCAGATCGATGAACTCGATTCCGCAGTGGCATTCGCCCGAGGTCTCGCTTGGCGAGATATGGGTGACTTTTCCCCGGAGGACGATGGTGTTGTCGCCGACATGCAGCGTGATGCCGTAAAGCGTGCCGGCCAGAAAACCGCCAAGGGCGGGAACCAGGAGGCCCAGGCCGCGACTGCCGATATCGCAGACCCTGTGGGTGCGGCCATCAATCTCGGCACAGACCGGATCATCGTCCAGAATGGGTTCCCGGTAGTTCTTGCGGATGATTTTTTGGAGATCGGCATGTGCAGGGGTGGCTCCGGCCGGAGCCACGGGCAAGCCCGTAAGCTCCCAAGGGGCTATTTCTTCGGTCCCGCTTTCTTTTTTGGTCATTACCGGCTCCTTGTGGTCATGTGCAGATGAGAGGCAAAAAAAATCTGAAAAAAAGCGCTTGCTCCCAAAGACGTGCGAGTATGGAGGAGATGTTTGATTATTTATTGGCATTGCCAGGATTGTCAAGGCAAAACAGCCAGTTGTTGCGCCTTGACAGGGGCGGGGCGGAGCTGCGGCGGCAGCGGGAAAAGTCCGGAGGCGGGAGCGGCGTGGTTCTTCCGCATGCAGCTTCGTATCCGCCCGCAGGACGAAGCGCTCACCCCAACTCGGGAAATTTCACCTTGAGGGTTTCCTTGTCCGCGGTCCGTTCGACTTTTACCTGGACCTCGATCCGGTCATTTTTAAGACCAAGGGTCAGCGGCATCCCCCCCTTGTCTTCATCCAGATGGAGGATGGCGCGCATAATGGAGATGATCGTGTTGAAGACAGCCCTGGCCGGCGGGCGCAAGGCGATTTTTTCGGCCTCATGCTTGATGGTGACGGTGATCTTGTCGTTTTTTCGTTTGAGGGAAAGCTGGCGGGCCTCTTCGGTCAGGGTAAGGAGGAGGGCCAGGGCCAGATACCGGAGGGCGTCCTCCTGGGTGTCTGCGGAAGGGGCATCCGCCACTTTTTGAATGGTGGCGGCATAGTCCGTGCCAAGATAGCAATCACACATTTCCATAAGTTTGAGATGAAGGTTCGGGTCATGTATTTCCATGGCGTCTCCTGTCTTGGTCCTGTTGGGAAAAGAATCCTCTGTTTATGCGTTCATATTGCTATGAAGGGCTTTGCCGTGTCAAGGGAAAGGATGGCCGGAAAGCACAGGGTTTTTAGCGCGTTGCGCTGCGGGCTTGAAAGAATTTTGACAGCATGGCGACGGCCTGCTATATTTCCGGCTCGCCGGGGAGAGAAAGTGCATCGTGAAGGCATTGCAGCCGTGACGACGCCCGGCGTCCTCGTTCCTTGTTGGCGCGGAACCATCAATCATTGAGAAGGCAAGGAGTTCAGAGATATGAAAACCGACCAATCGCAGAGCCTTTTTGCCAGGGCGCAGCAGCTTATCCCCGGCGGAGTGAACAGCCCGGTCCGGGCGTGCAAATCCGTGGGCTGTGATCCTCTTTTTGTCAAGAAAGCCGCCGGTTCAAAAATTCAGGATGTGGATGGCAACGAGTTTCTCGATTTTGTCTGCTCCTGGGGACCCATGATCCTTGGGCATAACCATCCGGCCGTGGTCGCGGCCATTGAGAAAACCCTGCAAGACGGCACCAGCTTCGGCGCCCCCTGCCCCCTGGAGGTTGAACTGGCCGAGCTGGTGATAGGCGCCCTGCCCTCGGTGGAAAAGGTGCGTTTCGTCAGCTCCGGCACCGAGGCGACCATGAGCGCCATCCGGCTGGCCAGAGGCTATACCGGCCGCAAGGTGGTGGTGAAGTTCGACGGCTGCTACCATGGCCATGCCGACAGCTTTCTGGTCAAGGCGGGTTCCGGCGTAATCACCCTCGGCATTCCGGGCAGCCCCGGGGTGCCGGAGGATATTGTCAAGAACACGGTGTCCATACCGTATAATGATGCGGAGATCCTGGAAAAGACTCTGCGGGATGAAAAATTGGACATTGCCTGCGTGATCATCGAGCCGGTTGCCGGCAACATGGGGGTTGTCGCGCCGCAGCCGGGATTTCTGCACAAGCTGCGCTCCCTGACCGCAGAACTGGGCATCGTCCTCATTTTCGACGAGGTTATCACCGGCTTGCGCCTGTCCTTGGGCGGGGCGCAGGAGTACTTCGGGGTCATGCCCGATCTCACCTGTCTGGGCAAGATCATCGGCGGCGGGTTGCCGGTCGGGGCCTATGGCGGCAAGAAGGAGCTGATGGACACCATTTCGCCGGTGGGGCCGGTGTACCAGGCCGGAACCTTGTCCGGCAATCCCCTGGCCATGGCGGCGGGCGCCGCCACCATGCGGCAGTTGGCCCAGCCCGGCTTTTATGCCGCGCTGGAGGAAAAGTCGGCCCGCTTTGCCCAGGGGTTGACCACGCTTGCCCAAAAATATCTGCCCGGACAGACCACCCTGAATCGGGTGGGTTCCATGATGACCGCTTTTTTCACCCCTGGGCCGGTGGTGGATTTCGCCTCCGCCATGCAGGCGGACACGGTCAAGTATGGTCAACATTTCCGGCAGATGCAGGCGCAGGGGATCTGGCTGGCGCCCTCCCAGTTCGAGGCCCTTTTTATTTCCGCCGCGCAAAGCGAGGCCGAGCTGGCCATGGCGCTGGAGAAAACTGAATGCTCATTCAAAAAGTTGGCAAAATGAGAAAAAAGCCGTTGACTTTGGGATGATGCAATGCTAGTAATCCTATCGGTCATAACTCGATGAATCCTTTGTCCGAGCTGCGTGACAGGGGGTGAAGATGTCCAAGAATCGAAAGGATACCCTGCGGTTGCTGGCGCATTTCAGCACCGTTGGCATGACCGTCGCCTTCTCCATCTTTATCGGAGTCGGCATCGGTTACTATCTGGACCATACGGTGTTTGGCGGCAGAACCTCGCCCTGGTTGACCCTGATTTTTCTCGGGTTCGGGGTGGCGGCGGCCTTCAAAAACCTCTATGACATGGCCAACAGAAAGGATCTCTGATGCCGGTTAGTGGTTCATCCGCATCGGGAGGTGAGGTGTCGCTCACCAAGGTCATGGCGTGCAACTGGCTGTTGCTGGGAGTGCTCACCGCTTTGGCCTGGTTGGGGTATTCAGGCTTTCATGCCCGTTCGGTTTTTATCGGCGGAGCGATTGCAAACCTCAGCTTCCTGTTTTTGAAAAGGGATCTGGTCCGGTTGCTGGCTGGGCCGCTCGGGGCGGTCAAGCCGTTGTTTTTTATGCGATATTATCTGCGGCTGTTTGTGGTCGTGGGGGTTCTCTTCCTGCTGGTCAGGTACCGGTTGGTTCACACCTTCGCACTGCTGATTGGCTTGTCCACCGTGCTTTTGGGCATAGGACTTGCCGTCATGGTCGCAGCAAGAAGTATTTACTCGACAAAGTAGTACAAGGTTAAGGAGGCTTCGCACGGTCCATGGAACATCCAATACTGTTTATCTCGTTGATTCTGCAAAATCTGGGGATGCCGGTTCCCCACGGTCCGGTTGGGGACACGTTGCTGGCCAAGCTGGTTTCTCCGCACATGACCTATACCTGGCTGGTCATGCTCTTTCTGATCATCGTCCCGAAGCTGACCCTGGGTCAGATGTCCCTGGTGCCCGGCAAGGGTCAGAATTTCTGGGAGGTCGTCATCGGCGGACTTGAGGGCTTCATGGCGGACAACATGGGCAAGGAAGGGGCTCGGATGATGTTCCCCATGCTTGCCACCTTTGCCCTCTATATCCTGGTGGCCAACATGATCGGCCTGATGCCGGGCTTCATGTCCCCGACCTCCAACCTCAACATCACCCTGGCCTGCACCCTGATTGTTTTCTTCACCACCCACATCCTGGGCGTGAAGTTTCACGGCGTCGGCTATATCAAGCATTTCCTCGGGCCCATTCCCTGGTTGATTCCCCTCATGCTCCCCATCGAGCTCATCAGCCATTTCGCCCGTATTCTTTCGCTCTCCATCCGTCTTTTTGGCAACATCATGGCCAAGGAGACCCTGCTGGGCATCCTGTTCATGCTGGCTGGCGCCTACTTTGCCCCGCTGCCGATTCTCTGTCTGGGCGTGTTTGTTTCCATCGTCCAGGCTCTGGTTTTTCTGCTGCTCTCGATTCTCTATTTTTCCGCAGCCATGGAGCATGCCCACTAATTTTGTGTAACCGGTTCCTTGTGAACTAATGAAGAAGGCCAATTATAAATTTTTTTGGAGGAAGTTAGGATGAAGAAAGCATTGTTGTCAGTATTGATGGTTTTGGCTATGTCCACCGTTGCCATGGCTTCCGAGGCTGCTGCTGAGGCTGCTGCCACCGCGGCTCCCGCTGTGAACCTCGCTCTGGTTTGCCTTGCTGCCGCTCTGTCCGTTGGCGTTGCCGCCCTCGGTTGCGGCATCGGCATGGGCGCAGGTATCGGCGGCGCTTGCTCCGGTATCGCTCGTAACCCCGAGGCTTCCGGCAAGATCACCGTAACCATGATCATCGGTCTGGCTCTGATCGAGTCTCTGACCATTTACGGTCTGGTTATCTCCCTGATCCTGCTGTTCGCGAATCCGCTGCTCAAGTAAGCTGTTCGCGATTTTTTTAGACGTGTAAGGCCGCAGGGGTTTCCCCTGCGGCCTTTTTCCGTTTTCCGGGGTCTTGGTTCATGAGCGAAGTCGTTGTCCATCCCTCGCGGGGCAAAAACGAGCCGCAGCTTCCTGCCTGCGGCTTGCTGCTGGTGAATCCCGCCGAAGCCCGGCAGGCGGCGCAGATCGCAGGCCGGGAAGGCTGGGATAGGCATTTTTTGTTTCACAGCAATCTCCACCAACGCATCCAGTCTCCCCCCATGTTTTGGGCTGGCCCCGCGATTGGCGCGCCCATGGCCGTGATCTGTCTCGAAAAGCTCATCGCCTTGGGAGCCAGACGGATCATTGTCAGCGGCTGGTGCGGCTCGCTCCAGCCCGGCCTTGGCGTGGGCGAATTGGTGCTGCCGACCTGGGGTGTCAGCGAAGAGGGAACCTCCGCCCACTACCCTGTTGCGGGCAGGAGCGAATCTTCTCCCCGGCTGCGCAAGGATCTGAAGGATTTTTTTGCCGCTACCGGCAAAGAACTGAACGAGGGGCCGATCTGGACCACCGACGCCCTGTACCGTGAGACCAGGGAAAAGGTTGTGCGCTATGGCAAGGATGGTATTCTTGCCGTTGATATGGAATATTCGGCGCTCATCAGGGTGGCGGCGTTTCGCCGGATTGAACTGGCGGCGGTGATGATGGTTTCCGACCTGTTATGGCAGGATCCCTGGCAGCCTGCTTTCCAGGGCAAGGATTTTCGCAACCGCTCACAGGGGTTGGTGAATGATCTTCTGCGCTGTGTCGGCGCTCTGGCTGCGGCATAAAAAAATGAGGCGATGATGCGTACTGTTTTTACTGTCAGTTTGGGTTGTCCTAAAAACCTGGTGGATACGGAGCTCATGCTGGGGTTGCTGGTCGAGGCCGGCTATGTCCCCTGCGAGGAGGCCCACGAGGCTGATCTGCTGCTGGTCAATACCTGCGGCTTTATCCAGTCGGCGGTGGAAGAGGGGATCGAGGAGATCCTGAGCCTGGCGGAGGTCAAGGGGCAGTACCCTGAAAAAAAACTGGCGGTGGTCGGCTGCATGGTGCAACGGTACGGTGCGGATCTTGCCAAGGAACTCCCTGAGGTCGATCTTTTCATCGGCACCGAGGGGACCCAGGAGATCGTCAACCGATTGCAGGAGCTTGCGCAGGCGGATGAGCCGCGGCTGCATCTTGCCCCGCCTACTTTTTTGCTGGACTCCACCTGGCCGCGCAAGCTTTCATCCCCGGCGCATCGCGCCTACATGAAAGTGACCGAGGGGTGTTCCAACCGGTGTGCCTATTGCCTGATCCCCTCCCTGCGCGGCGATCTGCGCAGCCGGCTTCTTGAAGACCTGGTGCACGAGGCGGCAATGCTTGCGGAAAACGGGGTGCAAGAGCTGACTTTGGTGGCCCAGGATCTTACCGCCTATGGCCTTGACCTGGGGCCCTCCGCTCCCCGGCTGATGGATTTGCTCCGCGAAATGCTCGCGGCCTGCGATATCCCCTGGTTTCGCCTCCTCTATCTCTATCCCACCCGGGTCAATTCCGAGCTCCTTGAGTTCATGGCCGCCAATCCCCGGATTGTCCCCTATCTGGATATCCCCCTCCAGCATGTCTCTGATGCGGTGCTGAAGGGCATGAACCGGCCCTATGGCCGCAAGCAGATCGAAGCGCTCCTGGGAAAGATCCGTTCGATTCTGCCCCAGGCCGCCATCCGGACTACATTCATGGTGGGTTTTCCGGGGGAGACCGAGGCGGATGTGCGCCAGCTTGCCGAGTTCATGCAAGAGCAGAAACTGGCCCATGTTGGGATCTTCGGCTACTCAAACGAAGAGGGGTGCGCCGCGTATAATCTGGCGGGGCAATGCAGCGAAGAGGAGAAAAGCGAGCGGAGGCAGCGGCTCATGGAGCTGCAGAGCGGGATCTCCCTTGCCGGAAATAAGGCAATGGTCGGCAAGGTGGAAGAGGTGCTGGTCGAGGGGTGGAGCCGGGAAACCGATCTCCTGCTGGAAGGCAGGACCCGTTTTCAGGCCCCGGAGATCGATGGCTGTGTCTATATCAATGCCGGGGTGGCGAATCCGGGTGATATCGTGGAGGTGCTGATCACCGAGGCGCACCCCTATGATCTTGTTGGCGAAATTGTCGAGTCTGGCCAAGGCTGCGCCGATTAATCAGCCGATTCGTTGACCCGTTCCTTCAATTCCTTGCCGACCTTGAAAAAGGGAAGTTTTTTCGGCTTGACCTTGATTTTCTCTCCGGTTTTCGGATTGCGTCCGAAGTACGAATCGTACTCCTTGACCACAAAGCTGCCAAACCCCCGGATCTCTATGCTCTCGCCATTTGCCAGGGCGTCACCCATGGCGTCAAGGATGGTGGTCACGGCTGAGCTCGCGTCTCGCAAGGGGACATGCATCTCTTCAGCCAGTGCTTCGATCAACTCCGATTTGTTCATCGTCCTTCTCCGAAGTGCTGCCGTTAAAAAAAAACAACATTAAATACAGCAAGATAAAACATCTTAAACAGCTAAGTGCCCAATTGTAAAGAGGATTTTTTTAAGAGAAAATTTGGGCCAGATCCGCGGGGGTGAGGCGGCGGTATTTGCCGGTGGGCAAGGCGTCCAGGCGCAGTCCTCCGTAAGCGAGGCGCTTGAGCGCGAGAACCCGGTGGCCGATGGCTTGGCACATCAGGCGGACCTGCCGTTTGCGCCCTTCGTGGATGGTGATTTCCAGGGTGGTTGTTGTCGCGGCCTTGGCCACGATGCGCACCGTGGCCGGCCAGGTTTTTTTCCCCTCAAGCTCAACGCCCTCCGCCAGCAGCCGGATTTTTTCGGGTGTTGGCAAGCCGCGCACTTCTGCCTGGTAGGTTCGTTTTATTTCAAAGCGAGGGTGGAGAATCCGTTCGGCAAAATCGCCGTCATTGGTCAGGATGAGCGCGCCCTCGGTGTCAAAATCAAGGCGGCCCACGGGAAAGACCCGGCTGGTGATGCCGGTGAGCAGGGAGGAAACAATGGGTCTTCCCTGAGGATCGTTGAGGGTGGTGACGTAGCCCCGGGGTTTGTTGAGCAGGAGATATATTTTTTTTTCCTCAGGGCTCACGATTCGCCCTTCCAGGGCGACAACCTGCGTGCTTGGATCAACCTTGCAGCCCATCCCGGTGACGACCTTGCCGTCCACCGTCACTTTTCCTTGGCGGATCAGCTCTTCGGCATTGCGGCGCGAGGCGAGACCGGCCTTGGCCAGGATTTTTTGCAGCCGCTCTTCAGGCATGGCAGTGGGCGATGGAAATCAGGCGTTGAAAGGGGGAGCAGCGGGGCGGGAAGAAAGCGAACGCGTGCGAGAGGGATTTTCAGTGCGGGGCGGCAGCGATTCAAGCATGGTAGTCGCCGCGCCGCAGCTTGGCCGCTTCAACATACGAGGCGGTGGCAACCCGCTCAAGCAAGGGCGCGAGGGGGTTGTTTTCGGGGAGTTGATTTTTGAGCGCAACCAGGGCTGCGGTGTCATCTTCGAGCGCGGAGGCAAAGGGGGCAAGATCCTGGGCGGAAAAAGAAGGGTTGTCCAGGGCGGCGCTGAATTTTTCCAGGGTGTTGATGGTCTCTTCCGCCAGGGAAATCCCTTCCAGTCTTAAGGCTGCTGGGGTCGGCGCTAAGGCGGCAGCGGCGGTCACGGCCGGGGCGGCGTGCGCACTTTTCGCCGCCGTCAGTTCCTGGGCGAGGATCTCCTGAAAAGAGGCTCCTTTCGCCGGAGTCGAGCCTGTGCCGATGGTTGAAGCATTCTGCTGGCCAGGAATAATCGTGGTGATCTTCATGGACACCCTCCATGGATAGTCGTTATCTTCCTATACCATAGCGTTTCGGCAGGAGGATCGTCAATCTTTAACAGAAAGACGGGGGGAAATTTCCAGGTTCAGCGATAGCGTTTCGGCAGGATCTCGCGGATTTTTCCATCCACCAGGAGCCGGGTTTTTTCGTCCACCGCAAGAACCTCCGGATACCACGGTTTCAGGCGGCAGTCAAAGATGATGGGCGGGGTCAGGGTGGGGTGGAAACGGCGTACCTCGGTGGCGGCCGCATGGATGTCCGCCGCGGGTTCGAAGCGGGTGAAAAGGGTCCAGAGAAACTCCTGCAGATTCTCCGTGGCCGCCTTGGCATCGTCAACCAGCACCACCACCTGCCAGTCGGCCAGCGCCGGGCAGTGGGCCAGGCGAACAGGGAGATCCTGCTGCGCGCCATAGCCCTCCCCTTCCACCACCAGGGTGCCGGGGAGAAAGACCTCTGCCTTGGTACAGCCCTGCGGCAGTTCGCCGTGGAAGGACTCGGGCAGGATGCGGCGGGGTTCCTTGCCAAGCCCCATCATCATCGCCTTGGAGCCGTTGTTCACCGAGGGGCCGGTGTAGTCCAGGGTGTCCTGGGAGACATTGGCAAAGACGAAGAGGTCGGTCTGCCAGTTGATCCGCTCCAGCACATGGATCCACAGCTTTTTGAAATCCGTGACCTCGACCTCGCCGTCGGTGAGGATCAGGAATTTGGTCAGCGAGAGTTGCCCCTCGCCCAGGATGCGCAGGCCCGAGGCAAAGGCCTCGCGGGGGTAACGGTTGGTGACCTTGGCAGCAGCCAGGCAGTGAAAGCCGGTCTCGCCAAAGGTCTTGAGCTGGCGCACCCCGTTCATCACCAGGGGGAAGAGCGGCGAGAGCAGATCCTGGAGATAGTCGCCGATGTAAAAATCCTCCTGCCTTGGGCGGCCCACCACCGTGGCCGGATAGATGGCGTCGCGGCGATGGTAGAGCCGCTCGATATGAAAAACCGGGTAGTCGTGGGTGAGCGAGTTGTAGCCGTAATGATCGCCGAATGGGCCTTCGGGCCGCCGCATGTGGGGGGGCACAAAGCCCTTGGCCGCGAATTCGGCGTGGGCGACCAGGTTGTGGCCGCCTGCCGGGTCTTTGGTTATGGGCAGTTTTTCGCCGAGCAGCAGGGAGGCCAGCATCAGCTCCGGGATGTTTTCTGGCAGAGGGGCAATGGCGGCCAGCATCAGGGCCGGAGGGCCGCCGATGAACAGGGTCATGGGCAACGCTTCGTTGCGGCGTTCCGCGGCATGGTAATGGTAGCCGCCCCCCTTGTGGATCTGCCAGTGGATGCCGGTGGTGCGATCATCAAAGCGCTGGATGCGGTACATGCCCAGGTTGTGACCGCGTCCGTCCGGGTGCTCTGTGTAGACCAGCGGCAGGGTGACGAAAGGGCCGCCGTCCGTGGCCCAGGAGGTGAGCAGGGGCAGCTCGCTCAGCCGGGGCGGGGTCTGGCAGACCTCCAGGATGGGGGCCTTGTCCGGTGGGATCTTTTTCATGCCTACTTTGGCGGCCTGTCCGAGCAGGGAGCGCATCTCCCAGATCTTCCCCAGGCTTGGCGGCATCATGGTTTCCGCCGTCCGGACCAGATCGGCCACGAATTGCTGGGGCCGTTTGCCAAAGGCCAGTTCAAGCCTCTTGGCGGTGCCGAAGAGATTGGTGACCACCGGAAAGCGGCTGCCCTTGACATTGGTGAACAGGAGGGCCGGGCCGCCCTGGGCGATCACCCTCCGGTGGATCTCGGCGATCTCCAGGTCCGGGTCAACCGGGGTGGAAACCTCAAGCAGGGAATCTTCCCTCCGCAGGATTTCGAGAAAGGCCCGGAGGTCTCTGATAATATTCTGGCTCACCTTTGCGCTCTCCTTGCTGGTATGCTATTTTGTGAGTATAAATGAAGGCTTAATCCTTGAGGAACAGACGGTGGTATTCCTTTTCGCTACAATGCTTATGCATCAGGCTGGAAAGAAAATCAAGGAGCGAGGTGATTTCCTCCTCTTTCAGGCGGGGGATGAGGGTCTGCAGGAAGGCGGGTTCGGCGAATCGTTGCAGAAACGCCGCGAGGGAACGTTCGTCTGTTTCCCGGTTCAGGCCAAAGCAGATTTCTTGTGCGTGCAGGGGGGTGGGGGGTGTTTTTTTGCTGTCCATGGCGGCTTCCGGAAATTGTGGGTTAAGTGATGGCTTGTAAAAGCAGTGAGTGATGGAAAAATGTCAAGACAATGGATAACCTTGGAAAATGGGACGCAATCCACCGAGTCTCCGGAGTTGATCCGGATGGCCCTTGACCGGTTGCGGGAAAAAAGGGAACTCATTTCCTTGGTGCATACCGGGTATCAGTCCCCCAAGACGGTCATCGTCAACTACGATGACCGGATGCTCGAGATCGACAAACCCATCGACTGGCCCGGAACCCAGGGGGTCATTCATATCCTGTTCAAGGACGAGGCCATGGTTTGGAACAAGGTGCGCGTCCTGGTGACACGCACCACCGAAAGCAGTATCTTCACTGAGTTTCCCACCACCCTGTTTCGCTTGCAGCGCCGGACCAACTATCGGGTCGGGGCGCCCAACGGCAGCACGGTCATGTTCATGCATAACAATGAAATGCGCCAGGGGTTTCAGGTCATAGATGTCAGCGCCAACGGGATCTTTGTCTGCACCGACAGGTTTGCCCCCCTGCAACCCGGAGATATCCTGCTTGATCTGGCCGTATTTTTTCCTGGCGCCGGAACCGGGTTGAGCGCAGGCACCTATATGAACATCAGCAGGGCAAAGGTAATGCGGGTAACCCGGGGAGACAATAAAAAATATTGCTATGGGATCCTTTTTGATCTTACCAAGGGGGAAGAGGAAACTCTTCTCCAGTATGTGCGCCTGCGGGAGCGGGAGCTGTTGCGCAAGGGGATGTTTTGATCTTTTTTCGTGCGCCCTTGCCCCAAGCCGGCTAGGCAATCCGCCATAAGACCTTGCGGGAACGGGGACCGTCAAATTCGCAGAAAAAGATCTTCTGCCAGGTGCCGAGCTGGAGCCGGCCGTGTTCAATAAAAACCGTCACCGAGCTGCCGACCAGCGCGGCCATGACATGGGCCGGAGAGTTGCCTTCCAGATGCTGGTAGGGAATTCGCGGCACGATTTTTTGCAGGGCGGCAAGGATATCGGTCTGCACCGTAGGGTCCGCGCCTTCATTGATGGTCACCCCGGCGGTGGTATGGGGAATGTAGACATGGCAGACGCCTTCTTGCCTGCCGCTTGCGGTCACACCCTGTTGCACCCGGGCGGTGATGTCGGAAAATTCCATGGTCTGTAAGGTGGAAACAGCAAAGGTTCCTGCTGGCATGGAAAGATCTCCTGGACAGGGGTTGTGGGATAAGGCGCGAAGTTGTGTAAGGAAATTGTACTATATTAGATTGCGGAACGCGTCAAATTGATTATAGAGCGGATGGGTACAAACAGGGAAGGGAGGCGATGGTAGAGAACGTTTTTAAAAATCTTCAGTGGCTCGGCCATGACGCGTTTCTGCTGCGGGCCGGTGGCAAGGTCGTTTATTTCGATCCCTTCCGGCTCGGTTCCGGCTTGCCGCCTGCCGATATCATCTGCATTTCCCATGAACACTACGACCACTGCTCCCCCGCTGATGTGCAGATGATCCAGCAGCCTTCCACCCTCATTGTTGCCGAGGCGCAGGGGGCGGCACAGCTTAAGGGCAGAATCGTGTCCCTTGCCCCGGGCGAACGGTGCGAGGAACAGGGGATCACCATCGAAGCTGTCCCTGCATACAACACCAACAAGCAGTTTCATCCCCATTCCAACCGGTGGCTCGGGTTTATTCTCACCGTGGATGGGGTGCGGGTGTACCATGCCGGGGATACCGATTATATTCCGGAGCAGAAGGATATCCGGGCGGATATCGCCCTGCTGCCTGTTTCCGGCACCTATGTGATGACCGCCGAGGAAGCGGCGCAGGCGGCTCTTGCCATCGGGCCCAAGATCGCGGTGCCCATGCATTACGGCGCCATTGTCGGGACGGACGATGACGCGCAACGATTTGCCGCATTGCTTGCCGGAAAGATACGGGTGGAAATCCTTGGGCGTCGATAATTCGCAATATTTTCCGGTCTGTCTCAAGATCGCCGGACGGCAATGTGTGGTCATCGGCGGCGGCCGGGTTGGCGAACGCAAGGTGCAAGGGCTGTTGGCCCATGGCGCTCTGGTTCGGGTGATCAGTCCCGAGTTGAGCGAACCGCTTGCCGCGTTGCTGCGGACCGGGGCGATTGACTGGCTGGACCGTCTGTATCAGGAAGGCGATTTGGCCGGAGCATTTTTGGTCATTGCCGCCACCGATGATCCTCTCGCGCAGGAACGGATTCATGCCGAGGCAGAAGCGCGCAATATTCTGCTCAATGTGGCGGATGTGCCGAAATGGTGCAACTTCATTCTTCCGGCCACGGCGCGGCGGGGCGATCTCTCCATTTCCGTTTCCACCGCAGGGAAAAGCCCGGCTCTGGCCAGCACCCTGCGCCAGGCGCTGGAGGTCCAATTCGGGCCCGAATACGGGGTGCTGGTGGAGATCCTCGGAACCCTGCGGGATACCGTCCTGGCCGAGGGCAGGCCGCATTCGGAGAACAAGGTGGTTTTTGCCCGGCTGGCCGATCCCGAAATGGCGGCCTGGATCAAAGCTGGCCTTTGGCAGAAGCTTGCCGGCCGCATTCAGGAAGTCCTGGGAGCGGATGTTCCCCTTGCCTGCCTGGAGAGGGCCCGGCAGACATACGAGCAATCGTGACGGATTCGCAGGAAAGGTCGGGAAGTCCGGGTCCGTAATAGAAAAATGAAGAGTTGCCAAACACTACCCGTTGTAATCATGTCCTTTTTGCGATTTAGACAATCTTCAGGAGCGGCGCGATGACCCTGTTGTTTCAGCTTACCCTGTACCTGTATCTTCTGGCCACGGCGGTGTATGTGGCTCATTTTCTTTCCCAGCAGAAAAAGGTGCGGGCCGTTGCCCGGGCGATTCTTCTCGTCGGCGGCACCCTGCACACCGTGTACTTTGTTGTCCGGTACGTCGCCGCGGGGCACACTCCCCTGACCAGCAACCATGAAGCGGTCTCCTTCTTTGCCTGGTCAATGACCTGGGCTTTCTTGTCGTTCTGGTGGCGGTACCGGGTGAAAAATTTCGGCGTCTTTGTTTCGCCGCTTATTTCCCTGCTGATGCTCATCGCCGCCTTCTCCTCTCAGGAATTGCGGCCATTGGCCCCGGCCCTCAAGAGCAACTGGCTGCCGGTGCATGCCAGTATCGCCATCATGGCCAACGGCTTCATGGCCCTGGCTTTTTGCGGCGGGGTGATGTACCTGCTCCAGGAGCGGGAGATCAAGAAGAAAAAATTCGGGATATTCTACAGCCGCCTGCCCTCTCTCGAGGCGCTGGACAACCTGAATCAGCATTGCCTGACGCTGGGGTTTCTCTTGCTGACCTTGGGGATCGTTACCGGTTCCGTCTGGGCAAAGCAGGCCTGGGGGGCATACTGGCAGTGGGATCCCAAGGAAACCTGGTCGCTGATCACCTGGCTCATCTATGCGGCCATCCTCCATCAGCGGCTCACCGTGGGCTGGCGGCGCAGGCGGGCGGCCATCATGGCCATCGCCGGGTTTGGCGCGGTGCTTTTCACCCTGTGGGGTGTGACCTATCTGTTGGGAGGCGTGCACTCCTATGTTGGCTGAGAGTATCGTCATTATCGGCGTGAATCACAAGACCGCTCCGGTGGCGGTGCGGGAGAAGCTGGCATTTTCCGGAGATTGCGCCGGGCCGCTCGTTACGTTGATGAACATCGAGGGGTGCCGGGAGTGCTGCTTTCTTTCCACATGCAACAGGGTGGAGGTCATTTTTGTGGCCAGCGACCCGGCTGCGGCGGCGGTGGCGGTGCGCGGTTTTCTTTTTGCCAAGAGCGGTCTTGCCGACGCCGAAGCCCAGCAATACAGCTATCTGCATCAGGGCAGGGATGCGGTTGCTCATCTGTACCATGTGGCGGCCAGTCTTGATTCCATGGTGGTGGGCGAACCCCAGATCCTCGGACAGTTGAAGCAGGCATACCGCGAAGCGGTGGAGCAGAAGACCACCGGCGTCATCCTGAACCGGCTGCTGCACAAATCCTTTTCCGTGGCGAAACGGGTGCGCACCGAAACCAATATCGGCGGCAGTGCGGTTTCCATCAGTTACGCGGCGGTGGAGCTGGCAAAAAAGATTTTCGGCACCCTGCGGGACAAGTCCGTGCTTCTGGTGGGGGCCGGGGAGATGGCTGAACTGGCGGCCGAGCATCTGGTCAGGCAGGGGATAGGCCGGGTAATCGTGGCCAACCGGACCCTGGAGCGGGCGGCCAATCTGGCCCGCCGGTTTAACGGCACCGCCGTTGGCTTGGCCGAGTTGACCTCCCAGTTGGCGGAGGTGGATATTCTGGTCAGTTCCACCGGGGCCACCGACCTGATTCTCCGCAAGGATGAGGTGAAGCCGCTCATGCGGCAGCGGATGAACAGGCCTCTTTTTCTCATCGATATCGCGGTGCCGCGCGATCTTGACCCGGAACTCAATGATCTGGACAACGTCTACCTCTATGATATCGACGACCTGAAAAACGTGGTCGATGTGAACAAGGCGGAGCGGGAAAAGGAGGCGTTGCGGGCGGAAGGCATTGTCGCCGAGGAGGTGGTCAAGTTCGGGCAATGGCTGGAAGGCATGGAGCTGGCCCCCACCATAACGGCCCTCCGGCAAAAGGCCAACACCATCCGGGAGGCCGAGGTGGCCAAAACCTTGGGTGTCCTGAAGTCTCTTTCGGAGAATGAACGGCGCTCGGTGGAGATGCTGGCCAACGCCATAGTCAACAAACTGCTGCACGAGCCCATGGTATTTCTGAAAAACAGCACCCCCCACGACAATCCGCAGCTCAAGCTGGCTTTTGTCCGGCAGTTGTTCGGCCTTGACCATGAATCTTCGGAGCAGTAGCCGCTTCGGGAAAATGTTTGACATGTCGCATGGCTCTGAGTAATATAGCGAGCTTTATTGCCGGGCGGAATCTTTTGCGTTTTTGCTATTGTTTCCGGAAGAGTGCGTGACGCAAGGCCCGGATGCTGCAAGACAGCAAAAATGAGAGGCAGGCCCCTAGAGGCCCTAACAGAAGAGAAAAAGGAAGACGATCATGAGCAAGAGAACTTTTCAGCCGAGCAACCTCAAAAGGCACCGCACCCATGGCTTTCGGGCCAGAATGCAGACAAAAAACGGGCGGGCCGTCATCAACCGTCGCCGGGCCAAGGGACGCAAGCGGCTGACCGTGTAGTTGCTCTTCGGGAAAACAGCACCGTTCTCGTCGAATGAAAGCCCAGCCCCTCTCCAAGGCCATGCTGCTGGTCAAACCCTGGCAGTACAGAATGGTGTATGAGCAGGGAAAACGGGTGCGTGGTCAGAACTTTACCGTGATCCATGCGCCGAACAGCGGTGCGGGCAACAGACTGGGCATAAGTATCCACGGCGTACGGCAGGCTGTTCAGCGAAACAGGATCAAGAGGATAATCCGGGAATTTTTTCGTCATAATCGAGATTTTATCGAGCCTTTCTCCGACGTGGTTTTTGCCGTGCGGGCCGGATTTTCCCCCAACTCGCCGCAGGAGGTCGAGGCGGCGGTTGGCGCGCTTCTTGCCAGGCAAAAGGCGGTCGGCAAGGGAGCAGGTTCGGGCGTAGTGGCGTTGAAGGTCTCGTGATTTTTTGATGGCCGCCATATTTTCCGGATGCGGCACGTTCCCGACAGTGTTGCGAGACCATCAGGATTTGGATGTGAAAAGAATTTTCATTGCCCTGATACGGTGTTACCAGTTGTGCATCTCTCCACTTTTCGCGCCGAGCTGCCGTTTTTCTCCCACCTGTTCACAGTATGCCATAGAGGCTCTTGCCCTCCACGGGACTGTCCGTGGCCTGTATCTCGCCACGCGCCGCCTTCTCCGCTGCCATCCCTTTCATCCCGGCGGCTATGATCCGGTGGACAAACCTTTTTGAGGCGACAGCAGGTGGTGTTGCCCGGGTGCTTCAGGCCTGCATCCAACTAATAGAGCCTGACGAGGATCGATTTCATGGACACTCAGAGAATGTTTTTGGCCATCTTCCTGTCGTTGGCCATTTTGCTTGGTTATCAGTATTTTTTTGTTCCCCCCCCCCCTCCGGTGACGGAAAGCACCGTTGTCTCCTCCCCTGAAAACGGCACGCCAGAAGAAAAAACTCCTGCGGGTGCTCCACCGCCGGTTGCCGCGGTAAGCCTTTTGGCTGCCCAGCCCGCCGGCGGCGCCGGCAGAGTAGGGCGTGAGATCCCGGTGACGACAAGCCTCTATTCGGCTGTGGTCACGGAAACCGGCGGCATGGTGAAAAGTTTTCGCCTGAAAAATTACCGCGAGGATCTGGCCAAGGATTCCGGTGATAAAGAAATGCTGCGGCCGAAGGAAGGCGACAATCTCCCCTTGAATTTTTCCTGGGGGATTGAGCCGGGCAGCATCCCTCCGGTGGTGTACGAGGCTGCTCCGCTCCAAAAGGGGCAAGATGGCGGCGCGGTGCTGACCATGCGGGGCAAGTTGCCCTCTGGCCTTGAGATTGTTCGCACCGTGCAGTTTCTGGATCAGCAGTACCTGCTGGAGCTGACCATCGATGTGGTGAACAAGACGGCCACCCCCCTGCAGGGAGCGCCGTACCTGACCCTTGACAACCGGCCGTTTGTCAAGGAAAGCCAGATGGTTTTCGTTGGCCCTGCTCTCGTGTACGACGGGGTGTTGGAGGAAGTCGATACCGCCGATCTCAAAAAGGGGAGCAAGAGCTTCACCGGCAAGATCAGTTGGGCTGCCTACGAGGACAACTATTTTCTCTGCGGCATTGTTCCGCGCACCGGCGAACAGCACACCGCCCATTTTTCCCTGCAGGATGAAACCCGGGTGACCACGGTGCTGGCCGGAGCCAGCGATGTTATCCAGCCGGGACAGAGCCAGCAGTATACCTATTCGGTGTATTTCGGCCCCAAGACCATGGGGGCGCTGAAGGAAGCCGGCCACGAGCTGGAGCGCAGCATCAATTTCGGCTGGTTTGACGTGATGGCCAAGCCGACCCTCTATCTGCTCAATTTCCTCCATGCCTATGTGGGCAATTACGGCGTGGCCATCATTCTGGTGACGGTGCTCATCAAGCTGCTGTTCTGGCCGGTGAGCCAGAAGGGCATGAAATCCATGAAGACCATGCAGAAGCTTCAGCCCAAGATGGCAAAACTGCGCGAGAAATTCAAGGACGACAAGCAGATGCAGCAGCAGGAGATGATCAAGCTGTATCAGACCTACAAGGTGAATCCGGTGGGCGGCTGCCTGCCGATGGTCATCCAGATTCCGGTATTTTTCGCCCTGTACAAGGTGCTGCTTCAGACCATCGAGTTGCGGCACGCGCCTTTTTTCCTCTGGATTACCGACCTGGCCGCTCCCGACCGGTTGTCGGTCGGCTTTGATATCCCGTTTCTCGGAGGGATACCGGTGCTGACCCTGCTGATGGGGGCAACCATGTTTCTGCAGCAGAAAATGACCCCGGCCACCGGAGATCCCACCCAGCAGAAGATCATGATGTTCATGCCGGTCATTTTCACCTTCATGTTCCTCAATTTTGCTTCCGGGCTGGTCTTGTACTGGTTTGTCAACAATTTACTCTCCATTGGCCAGCAGTATCTCGTGAACCGGGATGAGTCCGCATAGAGCAGGTTGAGTTAAGGAGCGCGCAAGGGGCAGCCCCTGCCAAAGTCGCCAAGAGAAGAGGTCGGGCTGCCGGAGAATGTGGCCTGAGATGGAGGAATCACACGATGTCTGCCAAGATGGAATATAAGGGAACGGATGTTGAAGAGGCGATCGGCAATGCCTGCGCCGCGCTGAATGTGGCGCGGGAGGAGCTTGATATCCGCATAATCTCCACCGGATCCACCGGTATTTTCGGCCTGGGCCGGAAAAAAGCGGCGGTGCAGGTCTCACTCAAAAAAGAGGGCGGCCATGAGCAGAAACGACCGGCGCCGGAGAAAAAAGCGAGTGCGCCCAAGGCCAGGCCCGAACGTGCTGTTTCAGAGAAAAAGCCCGCTCTCCCCAAGGCCAGGGCGGAACAGCCCGTCGTAGAGAACGATGAACAGGAGGAGGCGGTCGGCGATCCTGTCACCCCCGAGGAGATGGAGGCGATCCGGGCGGACCTTGCCAGGATTCTGGATCTCATGGATTGTTCATCGGAAATCAGCATTTCCCAGGATCAGAACAACAAGGTCCATGCCAAGGTTGCCGGGGATTGTGTCGATATTCTTGTCGGCCCGGAGGGGCAGACCCTTGACAGCATGCAGTATGTGATGCGCAAGATCATCACCAGGAAATTCCCGCAGAAGGTTCTTTTCTCCCTCGACGCCGGAGGGTTTCGGGACAACCGGATGGGAGAGCTCCAGGCGCGGGCCCTGCGTCTGGCCCAGGAGGTAAAGGAAACCGGGAAGACCAGAACCATTCCCGCCATCAACCCTGCGGAAAGACGCATGGTGCACATGGCTCTGCAGGACGATACCGAGATCAGGAGCCGCAGCGTTGGCGAAGGGTTGTTCAAGAAGGTGCTCATCTATCTGCCCGGGAAAGGGCGGCGCCGCGCGCCAAGAAAAAAGAAAACCGCGGAAAAGAGCCCGGAATGATACTTCTGGAAACGGGCGCGAAAGCGCGGTTTCCCGCAGAGCGTTCGCATTCCGGCGGCGGCTTGGTTTTACCGCGATTGTAAGCAAGAGCAGCGTGCCTGGGGTCGGGCACGCTTTCTGTTCCGCCGAATCTCATAGGGCAAGAAACGTATGGCAATGCCGGATTTCCCGGATTTCAACGAGGCGACCATCGCCGCCATTGCGACGCCGCCCGGCGCCGGCGGCATCGGCATCATCCGGGTGAGCGGTCCCCAGTCCCGCGCAATCCTCCAGCAACTTTTCCAACCGAAAAATCCCTCCCAAAAAATCATAAGCCACAGGCTCTATTTCGGCACTGTCGTCCATCCAAAAACAGGATTGGCGATTGATGAGGTGCTCGCCGTGTATATGCGGGCGCCGCAGACCTACACCAGGGAAGATGTGGTGGAGATCCACGGCCACGGCAGTTATCTGCTGCTGCAGGAGATCCTTGCCCTGATCGTGACCTTCCCGGCTACCCGGCTGGCAGAGCCGGGAGAGTTCACCAAGCGGGCCTTTCTCAATGGGAGGATCGACCTGACCCAGGCCGAGGCGGTTTCCGAGCTGTTGCGCGCCAAAACCCGAGAGGGCGCGAGCCTTGCGGTGAGCCAACTCCGGGGGGGATTGCACGGAGAGATCTGGAAAATTCGTGACGCGCTGGTGGCGGTTCGTGCTATCATGGAGGTGGCCATCGATTTTCCCGAGGAGGAAGTGGAGATCCTCGATGTTCAAGGGTTGAAGGCCAGGCTGGTGCTGGAGGTGGAAGAACCCCTGTCCCGTTTGCTTGCAAGGGCGGAGGGAGGGAAAATCATCCGGGAAGGAATCTCCGTGGTGATTCTCGGCAGGCCCAATGTGGGTAAATCCAGCCTGCTCAACTGCCTTCTCCGGGAAGACCGGGCCATAGTCACGGAGTTGCCCGGCACAACCAGGGACACCATCGAGGAGTGCCTGAACATCAAGGGGGTGCCGGTGCGCATTGTCGATACGGCCGGGATCCGGGAAACCTCAGAAGCGGTGGAGGAGATCGGCATCCGGCGGGCTCGGCAAAAGTTGGCGCAGGCGGATCTGGTCCTGCTGGTCCTTGACGGGTCAGAAGGGGTGCATTCCGAAGATCGCGCCCTGTTTCAGGTGGCCGCGGACAAGAAAGTCGTGGTGGTGGTAAATAAGATCGACAGGGCTCTCTCCCTGAGCTGCGCCCAGTGCGAAGCAGCGTTTCCCGGGGTGCCGGTTGTCGCCATTTCCGCCACGACCGGGGAAGGTATCCGCTCGCTGGAGGATGCTGTCTACGGGGAGGCCACCGGCGGTCATGGCCTCCAGGAGCCTGGAGCCGCCGCACCCAATGTGCGGCATGCTGCTGCCCTGCAACGGGCCCTTGGCGCGGTGCGTCGGGTTGGCGCGGGGCTGGCCGCGGATTTGCCGCCTGACCTTCTGGCCATTGATCTCCAGGGGGCTCTGGCTTTTCTTGGGGATATTGTCGGAGAAACGACCACGGACGATGTGCTGGATATGATTTTTGCGGAGTTTTGTCTCGGGAAATAGCCGGCAGCCGGGAGCAGCAGGGTAACGGCGTGGCGGAACGGCAGCAGTGAAATGGCGACAGTGCAACTGCGAAGGAAAAATCATGGCTCCAGGTAAAAAGAACAAAGAAATCGACCTTGACGAGCAGATTGAGTTTCTGAAAAAAGTGAGTTTTTTCCATGGGTTTGACGACCACGAACTCAAGCAGTTCCTGCTGGTCAGCAAATGGCTCCGGGTTCCTCCTGACACGGTGATCATCAAGGAAGGCACCACCGAACGGGCGTTTTACATTCTGGTCAAGGGGCAAGTCCGGGTGGAAAAACGGCTGCATGGGAAAGCGAAGCCCATTCAGCTCACCACCCTTATCACCGGAGATTGCTTCGGGGAAATGGCTCTGGTCACCGAAATAAAAAGAACCGCCGATGTGGTGGCAAGCGCGGAATCATTTATCCTGCGGGTTGAACCGGAGATTGTCAGCACCTCAAATGTCTTTCTGCAGTTGAAGTTTTACAAGCGGTTCTGCGAGCGGCTGGTTGCCAGGCTGGATCTGGCCAATAAAAGAGTTGCCGGGCGCGATGGCGAAGAGGCCAAGCCGTCCATTTTGCAGAAGGTGCTTTCCGATGACGCCCAGGCTCAAGCCGAAGAAGAACCGGCCCGGCCTCCAGTCAAGCCGAACCTGGGCATGGAGCGGTCCGGGCAGGAGCAAAAGGCCAGGACAACCATCACCCTCCCGCCCATGCCCGATAAGGAGCAGCGGCAGACTCCGGCCAAACTGCATCCTCGGGTCCATCCGGAGGCTGTTTTTCCGGTGAACCCCGCGGTTGCCGCCGAGTTGACCGCCATGATGAAGGGCGGCGCAGGCATTGACAATACCCGGCGGCTGGCCGATTTAATCTCCCTTGATCCGGTGCTGAGCTGTCGGGTGATCCAGACCGCCAATTCGCCTTTTTTCAGAAGGGCCAACATGGTGGGCACTGTTCCGCTGGCCATGGTTATTATCGGAGTCAAGCAGGTGCAGGAGGTGCTGGTCGATACCATCAGGGCGGCCAAGTCATCACAAGCCTTCAGCGGTTTCACCTCGGTTTCCAGGGATTTCTGGCAACATGCGGTGGTGGTGGGGAGAGTTGCCGAGATGTTGCGGGATGTAATCCGAATAAACACCTCTGCCGATCTGTATTTGTGCGGCCTTCTCCATGACCTGGGGATGCTGGTGCTGGATGGAATTTCGCCGAATTTTTACCCGCAGTTTTGCCAACCTTCAGAAGAGCTGCGGGATGTGATCAGGGCGGAAAAGGAGTATATCGGCGTGGATCATGGTCAGGCCGGGGTCTGGCTTGCCGAAGGCATTGGCCTGCCGCAGCCGTATCTGGATGTGATGCACTTCCACCATCAGCCGGAAAAGGCCACAACCAACCCGGTGCCCGTGGCCATGATAAATCTGGCGAACATCTTTGCTTCCATGAAGGGCGTTTGCCTCGGAGAGCCCCAGGTGACAGCGGAAGATGCTGCACGCTCTTTTTCCTGGGCGTTGATTCAGGAATACCACCGTCCGTTTCAGGAGGTCAGCGTGCAGCAGTTTGTCAGTTCGTTTTCCGCGGAGCTTGACAAAACGTGGGCCGGCATCACCGGGGATATCCTGCTGTAGATCTTAGTCCAGGGGAGTGAACATATCCTTGCTGGCGCCGCAGATGGGGCAGGACCAGTTTTCCGGCAGATCCTCGAAAGAGGTGCCTGGGGCGATGCCTGAGTCTGGATCTCCGACGGCCGGATCATAGATATACCCGCAAACCGAACATTCATAACGTTTCATGGCGGTGCTCCTTTTTCTGTTGTGACCAGTATGGGGATGCCAGGCGAACCCTCCGGGGCAAGCTGCCGTTCTGTTAATCATAGGTGGTCAGCTCGGGCACCGTCAACGATTTTTATCGGCAATGGGCGCTGGAACCGCCATGCACTGGCGTTGGCCAGGTTGTGATAGGAGAGGGATGGATGATTGAGAAGCAAGAAGTTGTTTCCAGGCAGGACATTGCCGCGAGGGTTGCAGAGCTTGGCCTGGCCATCAGCCGCGATTATGCCGGCCGCCAGTTGGTTATGATCGGCATTCTGAACGGGGCCTTCATCTTCATGGCCGATCTTGTCCGGGAAGTCGAGTTGCCTCTTGAAATCGATTTTATCCGGGTATCGAGCTACGGCGCCTCCACCTGTTCCTCCGGCAACGTTCAGTGCACCAAGGACACCGAGCTCGATCTGGCAGGAAAGGATGTGCTGCTGGTGGAGGATATCGTCGATACCGGCAAAACCCTTGCCTGTCTCAAGGATCTTTTTGCGGCCAGAAAGGCCCAATCCGTACGGATTTGCGCCCTGATCGACAAGAAGGAGCGGCGTACGGTTGAGGTGAGCGTGGATTACGCCGGATTTGAGGTGGCGGATGGGTTTCTGGTTGGCTATGGCCTTGACCACGCGGAACAGCACCGCCAGTACCCGGCAATCTACAAGATTGTAAGCGGGGTCTGAGCCCGTGTTGACCCTGCAGGAGAAAGACAAGCGGTTCCTGTGGCATCCCTACACCCAGATGCAGGATTATTCCCAGCGCGACCTGCTCCTCATTGACAGGGCAGAGGGGATTTTCCTCTTCGATCAGCAGGGGAAACGCTATTTCGATACCATTTCCTCCTGGTGGTGCATCGTCCATGGGCATGGCCATCCGATTATAACGGAAAAAATCCGCTCCCAACTGACGCGGCTTGACCAGGTGTTGCTGGCCGGCACCAGCCATGAGGGGGCGATTTTGCTGGCGGAACAACTGGTACGGTTGGCTCCGCCCCGGCTTTCCCGGGTGTTTTACTCGGATAACGGCTCCACGGCCTGCGAGATCGCGATCAAGATGTCGCTTCAGTACTGGCGTCAGGTTGGGCAGCCAGGCCGCTGCGGGCTGGTGGGCATAGAGCGCGGCTACCACGGCGACACCATCGGCACCATGAGCCTGGGCGGGGTGCCGGAATTCCATGGCCCCTTTGCCCCGCTGCTTTTTTCTTCCCATCGTCTGCCATCCCCATACTGTTACCGATGTCCGGTCGGGCTTGCCCAAGAGAGCTGCAACTGCCAGTGCCTCCAGCCGCTTGCCGGCCTTCTGGCCGAACAAGGCGAGAAGATTGCCGCCCTGATCATCGAGCCGCTCATCCAGGCCGCGGGGGGGATGATCATCTATCCGGCCAAGTATCTGCACAAGGTGGCCGCCTTGACCAAGGAATATGGGGTGCATCTGATTTGTGACGAGGTGGCCACCGGGTTTGGCCGGACCGGAACCATGTTTGCTCTGGAGCAGGCCGGGGTTGCGCCTGATTTTCTCTGTTTGTCAAAAGGGCTGACTGCTGGTATGTTGCCCATGGCGGCGACGTTGACCAGCGAGGAGGTTTTTCAGGCCTTTTATGGAGATTACAGCGCCGGAAAAACCTTTTTCCACGGCCATACCTTCAGCGGCAATCCTTTGGCCGCAGCAGCGGCCCTCGGCTCGTTGCAGGTTTTTGCCGAAGAGCAGACCATGGCCGGGCTGCCGGCCAAGATCAGCCATCTCCAGGCGCGGATGCGACGCTGCGCCGACCTGCCCTGGGTCGGAGATCTCCGGCAGCTCGGGATGATCAGCGCCATGGAGCTGGTGAAGAACAGGGATGCCAAGACCCCTTACGATCTTCAGGAACGGGTTGGCTGGCCGATCTATTTGGCCGGGCTTGCGCAGGGGCTCTTGCTGCGCCCCATCGGCAACGTGATCTATTTATGGTTGCCGCTTTCCGTGACCCTGGCCGAGATAGACGAGATCACGGACCGGGCCTGGCAGGTGCTTTCCGATCCGCGCAATATTGCGGGGTGGTAGCCCGGTTTGTTTGAAAAGGGTAATCGTGTGCGCCTGTAGCTCAGTTGGATAGAGCATCGGCCTTCGAAGCCGAGAGTCGGGGGTTCGAATCCCTCCGGGCGCACCAGTAAAATATCATAAAAACAACAAGTTGGTTCCATTGGTATTTTTTAGATTTGAACCAAAAAAATCTTTTTTTGACAACTTAGTGTCCCAAATGTGTCCCAAGAAGTCCTTTTGCGTCTTAAGGGATTTTTTTGTCCTATTTTTCACTGTCCCACCTGGGACCATTTTTGCGTTTTGTTTTATAAGTCAGCATGATGGTCACACGACACCTCGCCGCCCCCTGTGACTCATCCAGTCAAAGTTGACCAATCTTCCATCGTTTTCACGGAGGCGGTCATATGCGGCTTCCCCAAGATAGTCACATATTTTCACGGGCGATAGATTTGATATCACCATCGTTGGCCGCATTGCTCGGTATCGAGCATCAATCACTTTAAACAAGTCTAGTTTTTCGGCATCGGTGCCATATTGACGACCGACCTCGTCAAGTATCAGCAGATTTACATCTGCAAATCGGTCAATAATCTCACCGTCGTTCTCGGGCAGATTTCGACCCCACGTTGACCTAATTCGTTGGAGTATCTCGGATACTGTAACCAGAAGGGAGGAATACCCTTGTTCACTCACCTGCCGCGCTATTGCACAGGCCAGATGGTTTTTCCCTGTGCCGACATTTCCACGCAGCACCATGCACACGCCTCGGCTATATAGTTTCTGAAAATCGGCGGCATACTCTCTACAGGCGCTCAGCGCGGTTTTCTGTTCTGGCAATTCAACGGCAAATGTCTCGAAGGTGCAGTGTGCGAAACGAGGAGGTATTGCGGTACGCTCCACTAATTGTCGCAGTTGCGCGTCGCGGCGGCAATACGGACAACCTATCGGCAATACGGCTAACCACTGCTTTTTCTGCTGATCAAACAGTGAACGTAGCCATGGGCCGTGAGTCCGGCAAACCTCAAAATATTTTTCCTCGGTTTCGGGAGGGTCAAATGTATTCGACGACATTTCTTGTTTTCCTGTTTTTGGGGTCTAGGGACTGAGGCGGGATATGAGTGGCAGCTTTTTCTAATCGTTGTTTCTTTTTTATTTTTTTGATGGTAATCAATATTTACTTGCGTCGGATTCGCCGGATACGGGCACGGAGTGTCCGGGGAATCCGGATACGATTTTGAGGAAAGTGACACGGCTGCAATCTCAGACACGGTATATTCCACACCGCTGAAAGCTCCGCCCTTGGATCGTAACGGTTGCCTCTGTAGGTAGCCCGTGGTCTCCAACTCAGACAATATTGCATAGACTGCATCACGACCAGATCGTTTGGCCGCCTGGATCGTCTGCCTTGTCAAATGAGATATTGAAACGACCCAATTGTCAGGCTTTCCGAGTAGGTAAATCAACAGACCGCGAGCCGACCATGAGAGTCGGCTATCTTCGCTAATCGACTTGTCCAGTTGATAAAAATTACTTTTTGGTCGAGGGGAACGGCGTATACTCATTGGGCGCTCATCCTGCCTGCTGGCACCGACGTGCTATCTGTTCAGCTTTGCTGGGGCGACCCCGTCGGCCGGGCGCTGGAGGTAAGCCACACTCATCAAGGGTAGTGACGACAGTCGATACCGGGAACATGATACGATTTCCGATTCTTCTCCAGGGGATGGGAAACCTGCCAGCGCGTACTGCTTTGCGGATGTATGATGGCGACATATGGATTAGCGGGGCTAACTCGTCTACAGACAGGGTGATCCTGTCAGGGTACATGGTGCGGATGATATCCATGGTTGTGGTCATTGTTCTCCTCTCACGCTCCATTTTGGTATTTTTGTGATCGATCCATCAGCAGCATTGTGTGCGATGAATGAGTTCATGGCCCTCTGTCTGGAATTTTAGTTGGTTTGGCGAGAAAAGGAAGGTCCAGAATCCCTAAAACGCATTATTTTAAGGCGGTTTTTATGGATTTTGGGGGAGAGGGGATAGTCAAGAAGAGGTGTACTTGACAGGCAATATTTTTGTTTTGACAGCCGAAACCGCAATAAGATATAACTATTACGTAAGAGTTTTAAGCCATCCAATTTTACCTTTTATTTTACAAATTCTTTTCTATTACGTATTAGTTTTACTTATTGCGCGTAGCGCAACGTCCTTTTTCCTTTCCTCTTTTTGCAGTTGCCTTTCATCAGCCAGGAGTTCCCCTGGCTGAGAGTTTCTCTCCTCCTCTCCCCACAAAATCTCAAAGCATCCATTCCCACCCCTCTTCACCACGCAAAATCATTGACGGCGATCCGCCTGCGGAAGCTGAAGAGGATGTTGAGAGGCGCTTTGCCGAAAATGCAGTAGCGGCTTGAGATTTCGGTGGATTTAAAGGGGAAATTTGATAAACTAACTCCTGAAACTTAACAGGAAATAGCAAGATAGGGAGGATGGCTAAAATGGATATGAAGAAGATTGGTGTGCTGGCTATGATGCTGGTGCTGATGGGTGGGCTGGTTGGGTGTGGGACGAAGGCGGGGAGTGATTTAGACCGTAGAGCGCGGCATTATAGCAGAAATGGTGGCTTGCTAGGTGGAACCGTTGGAGCGGTGGTCGGGTTAGGGGTTGCCGGGGTTGTAACAGCGGTGGATGTTGTCACCCCTGATTCCACATCTAGCCTTGGGGGAATCGGGGGTGACGAAAAGACCGACACAACCGCCAGGGCCGGAATTGATTGAAATAATGAAGAAGGCTTGTTTGATGGTCGTTGCAGTGGTGGTGTTAGGTTGTCTGCCTGGATGTAGTACACTAGCCGGCCAGAGTGTCGGTAGAACTTTGTCAGGTGGGGATGCTACCAATTCCAACTTGGTTTCTGCTACTTTTGGGCCTGGGGCCGGTCTTGCTGTGTTGGGTGTGGCGGGAGTGATGAATTTGGTTTCGGACTTGAAAACCCCTTCTCCAGGGATTCCTCAAGACACAAGTTGGATGGATGATGAGTGTGCCAAAGTAAATCCCCAGAACGGGCAAATCGACCGTTCTGGGTGCAAATAAAAGAAAAACGAAAAGGAAGCATGGCTAGGAATGTTTGACTTCAATCTTATAAACGAATATGGCCTTATGGTTTTAGGCACTCCCCTTACCTCTGAGCAAATGGCGGCATTGACTGGTATGTATGACCGTGCCGGCGACTACAGCGATATAAACTCATTGGTTAACACCTATATGACCAGCCGGGCCGCTTCGTTGTCGAATGGCGAGAATTCCCTGGTGCAAGAGATTGCTCGGGCCGGATTCGGCCTCACTTTGGACGATACTTCAGCCGCAGGGATTATTGAGTTTTTTAACGTAAACGGCTACGACACATGGGCCGAACGCTTGGCTTTCTGTTCAGCCCTTGACGGAGATTTGGGTCAAACACTACAAAACCGGGCTTCTGCTGCGGAAGCTTTCCGTAATGTCTTGGATGCCCCTTCGGAACTTACAGCCTTTGCTTCCGCAAACGGTCAAACCGTGGTGTCTGTTTGGCTTTCCCAGGTGACAAGCGAAGCATCTACTTTAGCCACCGCCCTGGCGAATATCGAGAGCACCATAAGCGCAATGTCTTCGCCTGCCAACGGCAACGGCACCACCGGAGTACACGCGGGGGATGCGGTGATTGACTTGGGAGATTATGGGAATTTGATTTTCCCTGTGCAACTCGCGGGACGCTGGTACTATTATTGGGATCACAACGGGGATGGCACAAGTGACTACGGAGTAGCGAATGGCGAGGATGACGCCTTCAATCATGACGAGTTGGATGTCATCTTTACTGAAGATGTCAATGGCCACCAGAATACGGGGAGCAATACCGACAACACGTTCCGTTACGCCACTATCAACGGGGTGCGTTTGGCTTTGCCCTCTCTGGGTGATGGGCAAAGCAATATAAGTAGCATATATTACTTGGCTGACCATGGCGATTATACTGATATGGCAGACATTTGGGAGAGCTTTAACAGCGGAAACGGAACTATTGGCGCACCGTCCGGCTGGAGGCGATACGATTATTGGACTGCCTCACCTGCCAGTAGTGGCCATGTAGCGATCAATTTTTATAATGGTTCTGTGTACCAAGTACCCTCCAATTTGGAGGATATTTTTAGCTTATCCGTCGCGGTGCAAGCCTTTTAACGTCTTCTCGCCGGGTATTGCTTGCGCCGGATCGCTTCTATCTGCCCGGCGCTACTCTTGTGCTCGGGAACTGTCTCTTCACCAACCGCCCCTCCGTTTGACTCCAGACATAAAGCCCCTGCCTGTCTTTTTCAATTTGTTCTTGCAGCTTGGCGTTGGCCTTCTCGTTCAAGACCCCTTTGTAGGTATTTTTTAATACCTGTTCCTGGGGGGTGTTTTCCGGGGCCACTTCTCTTGCTCATGGGTCACCTCTGTCGCAAATTTTACTCGTTTAACAGGGTGTCCGTTCATACTGGGCAAGATCACCCCACCGGAATGACGCGTTACGGACATTTTTGTCCCGGTTTTTTTTATGTGCTGTAAACGACGATTGACCGCAATCATTTTTTGTATTACAATGTCATTCACAACAGGAGGAAAATACTATGTCTGCGAATGCATTGGTTCAGGCCCGCATTGATGAGGCCGTAAAAAAGGAAGCCACAACCGTTTTGGCGAAAATGGGTTTGACCGTATCGGATGCGGTGCGAATGTTGCTGACCAAAGTGGCGCGTGAGCACACTTTGCCGTTCGACGTGAGAACTCCTAACGCCAAAACTAAGGCCGCGATGCAGGAGCTTGAAACTGGAAAGGGGCAGCGCTTCAAGAACGTAAAGGACTTGATGGCCGACATGAATGCGGACGATTGAGCGTTCTTCCGCCTTCAAGCGGGATTATGCGGGAAGCGAAAGGGCCACACCGGGCCGCGTTGGAAGGTGAACTTTTCGATGTGTTGACAGCGCTGGCAACAGACCACCCGCTGACAGAGAAGTACCGGGACCATGCACTGGTGGGCGAGTGGATGGGATACCGTGAATGTCACATCAAGCCCGACCTGTTATTGATCTACAAGAAACCAGACACCAAAACGCTACGGCTTGTACGACTCGGTTCTCACTCAGAGCTTGATTTGTAATGGCTGATCGATCTTCCGTTTTGTGTTCGTGAGATATTACGACAAATTGCCAAGCGTATTGTAGTATGGGCACGAACTATAATGAAAAAAAGAAGCAAGCCGATGGGCTATCCACCGAGACATCTGGTGAACTCCAGGGACTTCGGGAGGAAAACAACCGTCTCAAAGCTCTGCTGACCCATCACGGCATCGTTTGGGGTGAGCTACCTGTCGCTGAATTGAATACCCCACCTATCGAGACCGTCCCAGTCACAAGTCAGTTCACTGCCGCCGACAAAATTGTTCTCTTCCGCCGGTTGTTTCGAGGGCGAACCGATGTCTATCCGCTGCGCTGGGAATCGACCAAGGGCGCATCCGGTTATTCTCCGGCCTGCGGCATAGAATGGAAGCCCGGTATCTGCCACAAGCCTAAAGTTAAATGCGGTGAGTGTAGCCACCGCGTGCTGCTGCCTGTGACCGATCAGGTGATCTACGACCATCTGGCAGGGAAAAAGACTATCGGCGTCTACCCCCTCTTGGCCGATGACAGTTGCTATTTTCTGACCGCCGATTTCGACGAAGCCGACTGGCGCGAAGATGCTAAAGCATTTATGCAGTCCTGCCGGGAGATGGCGATCCCCGCAGCGCTGGAAATCTCCCGCTCCGGTCAAGGTGCACACGTTTGGATCTTCTTTGCTGATCCGGTTCCAGCCCGCGAGGCCAGGCAACTCGGAGCCGCGCTAATCAGCCACACCTGCGACCGCACGCGGCAATTGTCTCTGGGAAGCTATGATCGCCTTTTCCCTAATCAGGACACCCTGCCCAAGGGCGGGTTCGGCAACCTGATTGCACTCCCCTTGCAGAAACAGCCCAGAGCACTAGGGCGCAGCGTGTTCGTTGATGAACATCTGGAGCCTTATCCTGATCAGTGGGCTTTTCTCGCATCGTTTCGACCGTTTTTCCGGGCGGAATTGGAAGACGCAATCTTGCGAGCAAGTGGCGATCGACATCCCCTTGACGTAGCCTTTGCCTTGGAAGAGGACAGCAAACCTTGGCAGCGCAGAACACCTGCGCCCACCAGGGGTTCCGGACTCTTACCGGAATCCCTGACCCTGGTGCTGGCCAACCAGATTTTCATTGCCAAGGCCGAGTTACCTCAACCCCTGTCCAATCGTCTGATTCGGCTGGCGGCGTTCCAGAATCCTGAATTCTACAAAACCCAGGCCATGCGTCTGCCGGTCTGGAACAAGCCCCGTATCATTGGCTGCGCCGAGAATTATCCCCAGCATATTGCACTGCCGAGGGGATGCCTTGGTGCCATCCTGACATTGTTGCAAGACAATGGCATCAGCTCTGTATTCCATGATGAACGGTTATTGGGCCGGAAAGTGACGGTAAAGTTTGCCGGAACCTTGCGCAAAGATCAGAAGGCAGCTGTAAAGGAGATGCTTAAGCACGAAATCGGCGTTCTTTGTGCCCCAACGGCGTTCGGCAAGACGGTCACCGCCGCTGCTCTGATTGTAAGGCGTAAGGTGAGCACCTTGGTCCTGGTTCATCGTGCCGAACTGCTACGACAGTGGCAGGAGCGGTTGTCAGGTTTTTTGGAGATTTCTAAAGGCGGGTTAGGTGCTATCGGCGGAGGGAAAAATAAACTGTCCGGTAAGATCGACATCGCCGTGATGCAGTCGCTGTCTCGCCGGGAAGATATGGGCGAACTTCTCGACGGTTATGGGCAGATCATCGTTGATGAGTGCCATCATTTATCTGCCTTTTCTTTTGAAGCGATCCTTAAACAGGCCAAGGCCAAATATGTAGTCGGGCTGACCGCTACGCCGGTACGCCGCGACGGACAACAGCCGATTATCTTCATGCAGTGCGGTCCAATACGCCATAGCGCAGCAAGGCCAGAAAACTTACCGACACAGCTAGCGGTCTGGCCTAGAGTTTTGTTCGCTCCGGAGATTCCGCCGGATTCACCGATTCAGGAAGTATTCCGCATTCTCGCCAACGATGTCGAACGCAATCGGCGCATTGCCGAGGATGTATCGGCAGCCTATCGAGAGGGCCGCAAGGTGCTGGTGCTCACCGAGCGGACAGATCACTTACCGTTGTTGCAGGAGGTGCTGGGTGATGAGGTCGAACACTGCTTTGTCCTGCATGGCCGCTTATCTAAAAAGCAGCGGTCGAAAGTGTTTGCCGAACTGGAGGCACTGGATGAATCCGCCCCGCGAGTTTTGCTCGCCACCGGTCGTCTGATCGGTGAAGGGTTTGACCATCCACCGCTGGATACGCTGGTCCTGGCCATGCCGATATCCTGGAAAGGGACTCTACAACAATATGCTGGACGCTTGCACCGTGAGCATGTCGACAAGCAGAACGTGCGTATTTACGACTACGCCGAGAAGGATCAATTGCAACTTGCCCGCATGTGGGACAAACGTCAACGCGGTTACCGGGCAATGGGGTATCAGATCCAGTCACCGGAGTCGTTATTCTGGGAAGTGGCACAAGCTTAGATACGAAGTTGGCGTGAAGTAAAAGTGTGGTTGCCGCACCAACCGCGACAACCTTGGTGCGAATCGTGCCCCTGGAGATTCAGAACGCAAGATGCAGGAGGCCCCTGAAATTTTTGCCTGATGGGAAAAAGTCTGGCCAGATCAGCAAGGAATAGAACCTGGCGATGGAAAAAGCTCAGTCTGCCACCTGTATTATTATTTTAAACTGGAGCAGGGGCAAAAATAAAAAAACTCAACCCAGCATTACGGACAGATCCTCTGCTTTTAAGTGGGTGTAGCGTGCAGCATGGCAAGAAGGGTTTAAATGGCGGCGGTGGGCCGACAAAGCGGTCGCTTTCTTCAGTAGGGCAATCAAGCGGCATCCTGTAGAGTTACCTCCACATGCATTCCTAGGCGGGCCAGCATATTCACCAGCATGTCGATGGTGAAACGGTTGATTTTTCCACGTACCAGATCGCTGATCCTGGGCTGGGTAACACCCATTTTTTGGGCCGCCTGCTTTTGAGTCAAGCCCTGCTTTTTTATGCAGCGCTCAATATCCATCATGAGACGGCTTTTGATTTTCATGCTTTCCCGTTCGGCGGGATCGGTTTCCAACGCATCCCATACGCTTTTGAATGTCTCTGTCATGGCGTCCTCCCGATTTCTTTGTATCGTTTTTTGGCTAATTCTATGTCCGCCTTGGCGGTTCGTTGAGTCTTTTTCTGAAAGGCGTGAAGAACATGGACTGCATCGGCAAATTTGGCAACATAGAGTATCCGATACTGGCCACTTTCTTCCCTGATTCTGATCTCGCAGACGCCAGGACCAATATTTAGCATGGGCTTCCAATCTGATGGTTCAAGCCCTTGCTGCACCTTGCTAAGCTGGTATCCTGCCTCACCGCGCGCATCCGACGGGAAAACGCGAAGATCATTTTTTGATGTGCCGTGGAAGCTTATGTCTCTCATATCTATATTTCATATATAATATTTTATATACAGAAAAACAAGGAAAAATCAGGGAGCGGTCCAAATTACCCCATCCGCGCCGCCAAATCCTCAGCCCGGAGATGAGTATATCTTTTCAGCATGGTAAGGGTTTTGTGGCCGGTGATACTGGCCACCTCCATTATCCCAAATCCCTTCTTTTCAAAAAGACGACTGGTCGCTTCATGACGGAGGTCGTGGAAGTGGAATCCTTCAATCTTTGCTTGTCGGCATATCCGGGTAAAAGCCTGGCTAATGCTGTGGCTGCTTAAAGACCATACGCGACCGTCGATGCGGCGAGGCAGATTTTTTAATTTTTTCAATGTTTCAATCGCCTTGGGGGATAAGGGCACAGTCCTCGGCACTTTTGTTTTGGTTGTTGGGATGTGCCAAGTTTTTTTTGCAAAGTTGATGTGTTCCCATTTCATTCCTGCGATTTCGCCACACCTGGCTGCTGTCTCCAATCCTATAATAATGACAGCCGGAATGTCCCTGCTTTTTGACTTCTCCGCAGCTTCTATGAGTCTTTTTTCTTCATCTTCCTCCAATCGCCGGTCCCGGCCAGATGGAAGGGAGGGTTTTCTAACTTGGGCGGTGACGATCCCGCGAGGGAGAGGGATTCCCCAATCCATTATGCAGTGTTTGAGCACTCTATTGAGCAAGCCAATTTCGTGTTTGACTGTTTGCGGGGCAGCACCGACTTTTATTCTCTGATCCCTGTATTTTGCAATATGGAATGATTCCAGGGTGGCAAGAGACAACTCTCCCAACTCGTTAGTCAGTCTCCAGAGCCGCGCTTTTTCGCCGAGGCCACCATTGGCTAACCGGGGGAAGACTTCTTCGTGGTATCGCAGCAGGGCGGCGCGGAGGGTGGTTTGCTCTGCTACTCGTATGTTGGTATAGGTTCCGTGGTCCATTTCGGATTCAACGTCTCTGGCCCAGGACCTTGCGTTTGCCATGTTTTCAAAAGTTTTTGTAACGGTGCGATGGCCTTTGCGCCGCACTTTTGCCCGAATTTGGTAAGGACCTCTTTTTTCAAAAGTTGCCATATCTTCGATATCCTATTTTTTGACGATAGTGTCACCAAAAGTGTCACACAAAAATATATTATATTTTTTATATTACGTCAAAACAAATAGTTGCGAATATATATTTCGGCCTTCGAAGCCGAGAGTCGGGGGTTCGAATCCCTCCGGGCGCGCCAGTAAAAAAATATAAGAACCCCGGCAGGCACTACAGTCTGTCGGGGTTCTTTTTTGTTTGCGCTGGCAAGCTGTGCGGTTTGCGCTTCAGGCCATCCCCTCCGGGGTGCAATTTCCGCAGCGTTTTGCCGGATTATTGGCGAAGCAGTTGCCCGGCAAGGGTGTCGATGCAAGTTCTCAGCTCGGGGTAGGTGGCGGCACCGTCGATCTGTTTGCGGATGGCAGAACCAGTGGTTGTGCCGCGAAAGTATTTCCAGGCGTGGTTTCTGATTTTAGAGAGATTCGGTTCCGAGGCAAGGTGGATCTCGGCCAGTTCAAGGTGGCGCAACAGGGCTTTGACCCGGTAGGCCATGGAGGGGTGCTGGTTCACACCCTTGGAAAAGATCCAGGGTGCGCCCAGGGCGGCCCGGCCGATCATCACTCCGGCGCAGCCGATTTTCTTAAGCAGCGCCACCCCCTGTTCATGGGAGGTGATGTCGCCGTTTGCAATAACCGGGATGGTAACGCTTTTCATGACCTGAAGTATGACCCCGTGGTCAATGGGGCCGGTGAACCCGTCGCTCCAGGTGCGGGCATGGATGGCAATGGCGTGCGCGCCGGCGCCTTCCGCTATTTTGGCAATCTCCGGGGCGGTAATGATGTGCTGGTTCCAGCCCGAGCGTATCTTGACGCTTACTGGTTTTTTTGCGTTTTTGCAGACGGCGGTGATGATCTGTTCCGCAAGGCGCGGGTTTTTCATCAATGCGGCTCCGGCGCCTGTCTGGACGATTTTTTCCATGGGGCAGCCCATGTTGATGTCGATTCCGGCAATGGGGTGCTCGCTCAGGAGCGCCGCGGCTTCTCCCATGGCGGCTGGATCGCTGCCGTAAAGCTGCATGACCACCGGTTGTTCCGCATCGTTGGTGAGGAGCAGCTCCAGGCATTCGCGTTGTTGCGACACCAGTCCATGGCAGTCGATCATCTCGGAATAACAAAGGCCGGCCCCATATTCTTTGCAGAGCAGGCGGAACGGCAGGTCGGTGGTGCCTGCCATGGGCGCGAGAATGAATGGGGTTGTCATGGGGATTGTCCCAAGGAAATAGGTCATTGCAGGCTCGTTGCGTCGAACGGTTTTGTAAAATGAAAGAGCGGGAAGATGGGAGGCAGCGTGAGCGGAAAGCCACCGTCCCGCGAGAGACTGAAAAGTGTATGACAGCCGGCGCGGAAGAGGATGCGATAAACCGAACCCCCTTGCCGGGTTCGGGGGGGTTGGCTGCGGGGGTCTGTATTGTGGCGGGCAAGGCGCCGACTGCCGCAGGGGTCATACTATATCTGGCTTCAGGGCGAAGTGCAAACAGCAAAAAAACAGGGGTGGACAAAAGTGCCTGGCGGGACAGAAAATGACGTTGATTTTCCGGCGGGTTTGCTCTGCGCAAAAAAAAGAAGATCGACTTCGCGGGAAAGTCGATCTTCTTTTAAGGAGAAAGGAGATAAGAGTTGTTTTACTGACTTCGTGTAAAAGCAACAAGCATGCCAATGTTTCGTTTTATGTTTTTTTGTTATTTTTTGCTGGATTCATGGGGCTTTCCTGGAGAGCGGAAAAGGAAACGAAAGAGAAGGGGAGTACAAATTTTTTAACATTTATGACGGTGGCAAAGGGGCGATTTTTGTTTTATGCAGTTGTTTCGCTGGATTATGTGGGGCTGTTTTTTTGTACCAGCATGTGGAGAGAGTTTTTTCGGAAAAAGGACTGAAAATTGGGCACGGAGAACGATAGTCCGAGGCAAGGGTGCGGTGTAGTATAAAAAATTATACTTGAGCAATACCTTCTGTGTCTTTCATGAAAAAGTCAGCCGCGCTCCTTGCGGCTGGTGGTCTGATCACCGATGTTTCCGACAACCAATGGAGAATACTTGGGAAAAATATGTGGTAAAAAAAACAAGAGTATACGATATAATACACAGATGAGTTGCGATGGAGTTAACGAAAGACGCATGAAGGGGGCGCTATGAGAGAGTGGTTTGAAAACTTGAGTCTGCGGATAAAACTTTTTCTTCTGGTCGGTTTTGTCGCATTGTCCATGGTGTCCAGCGTCGTGATCGCCCAGTTCATTATCCACAGGGTGCAGATCGGCGGGGATATGTACACCGGCATCGAACTCAAAATGGACTACATCGACAAAGTCGCCCGGATTCGGCTCAACCTCAACCTCCTCAACAGCATCCTCAAAGGCCAGATCATGGAATACGATCCGGAAAGCCTGAGCGGACTGAAAACCACCTCCGCCAAGTTTAACGAGGCCATCGAGGAAATGCAGGGAAGCATTGCCAAGCCCGCCGGTAAAAAAATGTACTGCGGATCGTGCCATGCCGTGGAGCAGGCTCCGGCAACCGTAGCTTCCTATGACGAACTGGCCGCTTCCTGGCCGGTGATGGACGAAATCATCAAAACAAAGATCCTGCCTGCCCTGGAAAAAGGGGATGAGGCTACCGCCTTGGAAGCCTTTGACGGGGAGTTTTTTGAGAAATATTACAGCCTGATGCAAAGCACCAAGGCTGCGGTTGACGAGCTTCGCGGCGGGCAGGAGATCACCAAGGAAAAGGCCATGGCCGAGGTGAAGATGTTCGGTCTGTTCTTTATCGTTGGCGGGGTTATCTCTCTTGTGGCCGTTGGCCTGTTCGCCTTTTTTGTCGTGCAGATGCTTGTCCGGTCCATCAATACCATTGTCCGTGATCTGGACGAGAGCGCCGACCGCATTTCCGAGGAGGCCCAGGCAACGGCCTCCACCTCCCAGACGGTGGCGGAAATGGCTTCGGAGATGGCGGCCTCCCTTGAGGAGACCAGCGCCTCCCTTGAAGAAATCACGGCCATGGTGCAGCAGAATGACACCAATTCCGCCGAGGCCAACTCCTCGATGAAGCAGAATGAGGCGATAGGCTCCAGGGCCAACGTCAATGTGGCGGCCATGCAGCTTTCCATGCAGAACATCAAAAAGGACAGTGACGCAATCGCGTCAATCATTCGTGAGATCGAGGCGATAGCCTTCCAGACCAATCTTCTCGCCTTGAATGCGGCGGTGGAAGCCGCCAGGGCCGGAGAGCAGGGTGCGGGCTTCGCCGTGGTTGCCGATGAGGTCCGCAATCTTGCCCAACGTACCGCTCAATCGGCAAGAAACTCCAGCGATTTGATTGAGCGGGCCATCGCCAATGTCAATGACGGGTTGCAAAAGGTGAACGAGGTGGTGGCGGAATCCAAGGATGTGGTGGATGGCTCGCGGAAGGTGGCGATTCTGGTGGAAGAAATCTCCACCGCCTCCCATGAGCAGACCCAGGGCGTTCTCCAGATCAACAAGGCCGTGACCGAGATGGACACCGGGACCCAGCAGATGGCGGCCAATGCCGAGGAGCTGGCTGCGGCCTCCGAGGCGGTTACCTCCCAAACCTTGATGCTCCGCGACAATATCGGGCACCTGACCCGGCTGGTTGAAGGGGGGAAGGCTTCCGACAGGTAGAGGAGGCGGGTGCTTGCCTTGTCCGGCAAGGCTGTGGGTTTGAGTTTTTTGCAAGAGGCCGCACCCGATATGGGTACGGCCTCTTCTGTTAGGGCAGAGCCGTATCGCAGGCCCTGGTCGCAATAAGGGCTGCACCGTGCCCAGGAGGGGGAATGGCGTATTTTCTGGCAGGAGATCTTGGCGGGACAAAAACTATCCTGGCTCTGTATGCCGCCACGGACGACGGGTATGTCCTGCTCAGGGAACAGCGTTTTGCCAACAGCGCGTATGGGGATTTTTCCGCAATAATCGCTGCGTTTCTGCACGGCTCCGAACAACATCCTCAGGCGGCCGCTTTTGGCGTTGCCGGGCCGGTTGTTCGCGGCCGGATCAGGATGACCAATCTGGGCTGGCTCATTGATCCGGATCTCTTGCGGGAGCAGTTCCGGCTCGGTGAGGTTCTCGTGCTGAACGATCTGGTGGCGGTGGCCGAGGCGGTGACAATTCTATCGCCGGAAGACCTGTTGGCAATCAATGGCGGCACGGTGGATCCCCAGGGCAGCCTAGCGGTACTTGCCCCAGGGACAGGGCTTGGCCAGGCCTATCTCTGCTGGAATGGCGCAGGGTACACCGCCCATCCCTCCGAAGGAGGGCATGTCGATTTTGCGCCGGCCTCGAAGGTGGAAGAGGGCTTGCTTTCCTTTTTGCGGGCGGAACACGGCCATGTAAGCTATGAAATGGTCTGTTCCGGAAAAGGGATGCCGAATATCTACCGCTACCTGACCCAGGAGGCAGGGATGAAGGTTCCCCGGGACTTTCAAGAAGCGCTGGCTGGTGCCGCGGACATGACCCCTGTTCTCGTGGCCCAGGCCCAGGAAAAAGGGGGAGAGGCGGCGCGTCTGACCCTGGAGATTTTTTTCGCTGTCCTGGCGGCCGAGGCCGGGAACATGGCCCTCAAGTTCCTCTGTTCCGGGGGACTCTATTTGGGTGGCGGCATGCTGCCCAGGCTTCTTCCCTTCCTTGACCAGAAGCAATTCATGACGCGGTTCACCGGCAAAGGACGGATGGCCGGGATCCTCTCGTCCATTCCGGTCAAGTTGATCATGACGGACAGGGCGGGTCTCAATGGTGTTGCCCTGAGCGCTTTCAGGGCACTGCGGAAACACAACCCACACAGGTAAAAGCATGTCTTTACGGGATCTGGCTCGGGAACTGTACCGGGCGCAACAGCAAGTTGAGCGGCTTGAAAAGCTTCTGCTTTCGGCAGCGCCGGAGGAGCAGGCGGCGATCCAGCTCGAGCTCCAGGATGCGCGGGCTGAACGGGTGCAGTTCCAGAAGATGATCGATGGCCGCAAGGATTCTTCCCCCCTGCCGAGAAGGTTCTGAAAACACGGTCTGCCTTGGCGGCGGCTATTTAAGTCTCCGGAAAAAAATACGACAAAGAAGAAAAGGGGCGTGGTATGTGCGTTGATGTGCGAAAAACCTGTGAGTGCGGCGCCGCAATCGTCCAGTTTCATCTCCGCGACAACCTGTTGCACTCGGAGGTGATCCAACGGGTCTTTTGCCCGAATTGCCCCGGAGATATCGGGTTTGATGAGCGTTCCATGCTCAACGATAACGGCTGGGTGATTGAGTACGACATGATCCTCGCCACCATGCTGCTCACGGCGAAATTGCAGGTGGAGCCGGAGGCGGTTTGCCCGGAATTCCTTTTTGACCGGGGCTATGCCTGCTGGCTGGAGATGTATCCCGGCGAACGGGAGGAGATCCGGGAAGAGAAGGAAAAGATCATGGCCCTCCTGCGGGAGGACCAGCGCCACTATCTGCAGGCCATCCAGAGCTGGAATATCCAGCGGATCGCACGCCTGAAGGGCGCCGGGTGGCGCAAGGCCCAGCAAGCCTGAAGGTGCGGCCGGCTCGGGCGCCAGGCTTCATTTGGGCAGCCACTTCTTGAGAAGCCGCTGGAGGGTGCCGTCATCTTTCCAGCTCTCCAGGGCGGAGTTCACCGCCTTGAGCAAGGCCGGATCAGCGCGGTGGACCGCCCAGGCAAGTTCTTCGCTGGTCAAACGGGTCTTGAGCAGGACCAGTCCCTCGGCGCCGTATTCGGCGGCATAGGCCCCGAGGACCGGTTCATCGTCGATAAAAAGATCGATGCGCTTGTCGCGGAGGGCTTGCACCGCAGCATCGGGCGAGGAGAAAAAAAACGGTTCCGCTGTTGGGCAATAGCGCTGGACAAAGACATCCCCGGTGGTGCCCTTTTCCACCCCGATGGCATCGCGGGTGGCGAGAATTTCCTGGGCGGAGGGAAATTTCCCTTCGCTCTCCTTGGTGGTCAGGGCCATCTGGCTGATGGTGAGGTAAGGTTCGCTGAAGGCCACCCGGAGCTTGCGCATCTCGGTGATGGACATGGCGGACATGATAATGTCAACCTCCTTGCGCTCCAGGGCGGGGATCTGCTCTCCCCATTCCAGCTCGACAAATTGGAGTCTGCTGTGCAACCGTTGGGCAAGCAGCGCGGCGGCGTCGGCTTCAAACCCGGAAATCAGGCCGGTTTCAGAGGACTTGTGGATGAGGCAGGGATAATTCGGCGTGACTCCGACCCGCAGCACCCCATTTTCCCAGGAGGAGCGGACGCTTTTTTCGTTGAGGCTGCAGGCGGCCAGGCTCAGCAGCAGGCAGCCGCACAGCAGGGACCTGATCGTTTTTGGCAGTGTTTCGGTAAACATGATGCGCGCTCCTGACTAGTCAGCCTCCAGACAGGCGACGGTCTGTTCGGCAATCTCCAATTCTTCGTTGGTGGGGATAACCAGGATTTTCACCCGGCCCGTTCCGCTTTCCAGCGCGGAACACCCTTCTTGGCGCCCCAGGTTTTTTCCATTATTCAATGCAATCCCCAGATGGTCAAGACCTTCGCAGCATCCTGCCCGGATAAAATCGGCGTGTTCCCCGATGCCGCCGGTGAAGATCAGTCCGTCTAGCCCCCCGAGCACCGCATGGTAGGCGCCGATGTATTTTTTGATCCGGTAACAGTACATGGCTATGGCAAGCCGTGCTTCCGGATCGCCTCCCGCCGCAAGCGCACCCACCGAACGCATGTCGTTGACCCCGCAGATCCCTTTGAGGCCGCTCTCCTTGTTGAGGATCGATTCGATCTCTCCACAGGAAAGCCGTGTTTCCCGGACCAGATAAAAGATGATTGCCGGGTCGAGATCCCCGCAACGGGTGCCCATGATCAACCCTTCAAGGGGGGTGAGGCCCATGGAGGTGTCGATGCATTTCCCCTGCCGGATGGCGGCGGCGCTGGCCCCGTTGCCCAAGTGCAGGCTGATCAGGTTGAGGGTCTCCAGCGGTTTGTCCAGAAACTCCGCCGCCTTTTTTGCCACATAGCGATGCGAGGTGCCGTGGAAACCGTAGCGCCGGACCTGATGCGCCTCGTAGAGTTTTTTGGGGATGGCGTAGCGGTAGGCGTGTGGCGGAAGGGTTTGGTGGAAGGCGGTATCGAACACTGCGACCTGGGGCACGGAGGGAGCGCTCTCCATGGCCACCTCCATGCCGAGGAGGTTGGCCGGATTGTGCAGCGGCGCAAGGGGGACCAAGGACCGGATCGCGGCCAGCACCTCGGGGGTAACCCGGGTGGGTTCCTTGAATTGTTCGCCGCCATGCACGACCCGGTGGCCGATGCCTCTGAGTTCTCGGGTGTCGGTCAGCGCTCCGGTTTCCCGCAGGACCGAGGCAATGAGCTGAAATCCCTGGCGGTGATCGGGAACCGGGAGAGACCGGACCGTTTTTGCCATCTCGATCTGGCCTGTTCTCAGAGAATGGCTGAGGTGGCTGCCCGGTTCGCCGATCTGTTCGATGCTTCCACCGGCCAGCACCGATTCGTCCCGCATGTCGAACAACTGGTATTTGATGGAAGAGCTGCCGGAGTTGAGCACCAGAACCTTCATGGATTATTCCTCGGTAACTATTCAGCTAAAACCCAAAAAACAGACTGAAACATTCCAACCAACAATCAGTAACTGTGGCGCAGTGCCGCAGATGCGCGAAAGAGGCCGGCGAAGTGTGCTAGTGCACACGAGCCGACCGATGACAAAGCAGATGCGGTGCTGCTCCTCAGTTACGGGCGGCCTGGGCCTGGATGGCGGTGATCGCCACGGTGTTGACGATATCCGGCACGGTGCATCCCCGGCTCAGGTCGTTGACCGGCTTGTTCAGCCCTTGGAGCACCGGGCCGATGGCCACGGCGTTGGCCGAGCGTTGCACCGCCTTGTACAGGTTGTTGCCGGTGTTCAGGTCCGGGAAGATGAATACGGTGGCCTTGCCCGCTACCTGGCTCTCCGGCAGTTTGGTTTTGGCGACCCCGGCGTCCACGGCAGCGTCGTACTGGATCGGGCCTTCGATCTTGAGATCGGGCCGGAGTTCTTTCGCGATCCGGGTCGCCTCGCGCACCTTGTCCACGTCGGCGCCTGTGCCCGAAGTGCCAGTGGCATACGAGCACATGGCGACCAGGGCTTCAATGCCGTAAAGCGTTGCGGTTTCGGCCGAGCTTATGGCTATCTCCGCCAACTGCCGGGCGTTGGGGTCTGGGTTGACCGCGCAGTCGCCGTAGACCAGAACCCGGTCGGCCAGGCACATCAGAAAGACGCTGGAAACAATGGAAACCCCCGGCTGGGTGCGGATGATCTGCAGAGCCGGGCGGATGGTGTCGCCGGTGGTGTGCACTGCTCCGGAGACCATGCCGTCGGCCAAGCCCTTGTGGATCATCATGGTGCCGAAGTAGTTGACGTCGGCCACCGTGTCAAAGGCGCCCTTTTCGGTAATCCCCTTGTGTTTGCGGAGCTGGAAGTAGGTTTGGGCAAACTCCTTGCGCAGGGGGGAGGTGGCCGGATCGATCATTTCGATGCCGGTAAGATCAAGGCCGAGGTTGCTGGCCGTGCCTTTGATCTCGGCAGGGTTTCCCAGCAGGGTGATCTCCGCGACCCCGCGCCGGATAAGCATTTCACTGGCCCGCAGGACCCGCTCTTCCGCGCCTTCGGGCAGGACGATGTGCTGCCGGTGTTTCTGGGCCATCTCCACCAGATTGTACTCGAACATGATCGGGGTGACCCGCGTCGATCTCACAAGGGAGATGCGGCTTTCCAGCTCCGGCAGGTTGACGTGCGTTTCAAAAAGCCCCAGGGCGGTGGCGATCTTGCGGTCGTTTTCCGGGGTGAGCATGGGAGGCACGCCGCTGGCGTTTATGGCCGTGGTGAAGGTGTCGGTCCGCACGCTGACGATGGGCACGGTCACCTTGTAGCTCAAGCCTTCAAGAAGCAGGGTGATCTGGGCGTCCGGGACAAAGCCGCCCGAGAGCAGCAGCCCGGCGATGCTCGGGTAGGTGCTGGAAAAATTGGCGGCCAGACTGCCGAGGATGATGTCCGAGCGGTCGCCCGGCGCGATGATCAGGTCGCCCTCCACCAGATGGTCGAGAAAATGGGGCAGATTCATGGCCGCCACCTTAAAATCCGTCACCCCCCGGTTCATCTCCTCCGGGTCGCCCATGATGACCCTGGCGTCCAGGGCCCGGGCGATCTCGCCCACCGTGGGCTTGCCGAGAAACGGCTCCTCCGGCAGGATATAGACAGGCCCGCATTCCGTGCCGCACTCCGTAAGTTTTTCCCGTACTGTCTCCATGAGAAAGGGATCGACTCGGTTGACCATGCTGGCCAGGATGGTGCAGCCCTTTTTGAGAAAGGATTCCTGGGCCACATGCAGGGCGTCGAGGATGTCCTCCGGGGATTTGTTGTGGCAGTTTAAAAGCAGCAGGATGGGGCTGCCCAGGTTGTTGACCACCTCGGCGTTGAACTCGAACTCAAAGGGCAGGGAAAGGCCGCTGAAATCGGTGCCTTCGCAGAGGATGAAATCGCATTTGCTTTCCAGATGCTTGTACTTGTCGAGAATGGTCTTGAGGATCTGATCGGTGCGTCCTTCGGCGGAAAGATGCTGGGCCTCGTCGTGGGACAGGGCGAACATCTCGTCGTAGGCGAATTGCAAGCGGTAGCGGGTTTTGATCAATTGCAGGTTGTTGTCCGCCATGTGATGCGAGGGAATGATCGGGCGAAAGTAGCCGACCCTGCGCAGACGGCGGGAGAGCAGCTCCATGATGCCCAAAGCGACCACGGATTTGCCGCTCTGGGGGCCGATTGCCACGATATACACGCTCTGCGCCATGGTTTTTCTCTCACCTGGAATTAAGCCAAGTTGCGGATCACGTTTTTGGTTCCAGGAGAATCAGGATCTCCAGATTGGCCGAACCGGGGAACATGTCCAGGGGGGCGATGCGTCGCGCCTGATACCCGCTGGCCTGCCATTCTCTGAGGGAGGGGGGAATCTGGTCCACCCCGCAGAAGATATGGAGCACTTTTTTTGGTTTCCTGCGGGCCAGGGCGGCGATCACTCCCGGCAGCGCGCCTTGGCGGGGCGGGTCGAGGAGGATCACCTCGCCCGGGGCTGGCGGCGGCAGGGTTTTTTCCAGGTAGCCGACGGTGATCCGGTGGGCGAGAAACTTGGTCTGGCCCCCCCGTTTCTGGTTCAAGCGGCTGTTGGCCTCGGCGGCCCGGATGGAGGGGCCTTCGCCGTCAACGGCCAGCACCTGCCGGTAAGCGGGCGCAAGATAATGGCTGAACAGCCCGTAGCCGCAGTACAGGTCGAGCAACGACTGGTCCGGAGTGGGGGCCAGCAGCTCCCGCGCCCGGGCCAGCATGGTTTCCACCATGGATTCGTTGATCTGGGAAAACGAGGTCGGGTGGAACTGATAGCGGCAGCCGTGGTAAGAGGCCCCCAACTGGTCCGGGCCGAAGAGCTTCTTGAAGTGCAGGGTCTCGGCCGGGCGTTTGGATTCGAGATAATAGTCGGACTGGCTGGGGTCAAGATAGACAAAGGCCGCGGAGACCGCGACGGGAAGCTTCTGGAGGTGGGCGGCCAGCAGCTTCATCTTGCGGACCAGCGGCCCGTTGAGCAGATCCACATTGAAGATCACCGCCTGTTCCGTGTAGTTGCCGCGGATGATGAGATAATTGAGATGCCCGGCGATCAACCGAAAGGCCGGCTCACTCAGCTTCTGCTGGAGAAAGCGGTAGATGACCTCGTGTTCCTTGGGCTCCAGGGGCGAGGCGGTGAAATACTGGCGGTTTTTGGGCAGGGCACCCTTGTCTCCCAAGAGCAGATACAGGGTGGAGCCGTGGAGGAAGCCCTTGCGTTTTGAGGTGGTCCGGTAGCCGCGGGCCTTGGGGGAGCGGAGCACCTGTTCCGGCAGACCGGGCAGCCGGTGCTGTTTCCAGAAGGCCAGCAATCCCTGGTCCTTGACCTGAAGCTCCACGGAATAATCGAGATGGGCCAACGGAGAGCTGTGCAGGATTGTTTGGGTGTCCGGAGCAGTCGCATGGGGAATGAGCGGCTTGAGAAAACTGGCAAAGGAGCGGTCGGTGGGCAAGGCCGGGGCCCAAAAGGATTCGTCTTCGGAGATTTCCGGCTGCGATTTTTTGGGGGCGGCTGAGGCACGGCCCCGTGGAGAAGCAGCCGCAAGCCTGCGGGTCTTTTTCTCGAAGGGCTTTTCCGGCGAGGCTTTTCTGTTGGCGTGCGAAGGGCGGCCGGATGCCCTGGCAGGGGTCCGGGATGGTTCCTCTTCGAAATTCTCCGCAGGTGTTTTCTTGAAGCCGGTAAAGGCGCGGCCACGAGGGGAAGCAGTGGCGGTCCGGTCCTCTTTTTTTCCGAAGGGCGTATCCGGTGATGATTTTTTCCTGCGGGGGGAAGGGCGACCGGTTGCCGCTCCCTTGGCCTGGTCACCGGCGAAGTTGGGTTTGCGGGTTGGTTTTTTTTTGCTTACAGGCAAGGGATCACCACGAAGAAAGAAGGGGAGAAAATAAAAAAAGTATACACGCCAGCCGGTGATGCATAAAGCAAATTCGTCCCATGCCCATGGGGGGCAAGGGAAACAGCCTTGTTTTTTTTGCCGGGGGGATTGCCCTCGGCAGGGGGAGGCGGGGACGGAACGTGCATTGGCGCGGCGCTGTGGAACTTGCTGACAAACTGCGTTTTTTGGAGTATATACGCTGTTCCGTGGCCGTCTCCGGCCCGGAACCCAAATGAGGAAACAGGATCAGATGAGCAGTATACTGGAAAAAGAAATCAAGCGGCGCCGCACCTTCGGCATCATCAGCCATCCCGACGCGGGCAAGACCACCCTTACTGAAAAGCTCCTGCTCTTCGGCGGCGCCATCCAGATGGCCGGGGCGGTCAAGTCGCGCAAGACCGACCACCACGCGGTCAGCGACTGGATGAGCATCGAGAAGGAGCGCGGCATCTCGGTGACCACCTCGGTGATGCAGTTCGACTACCGGGATTTCGAGGTCAACCTGCTGGACACCCCGGGACACAAGGATTTTTCCGAGGACACCTACCGGGTGCTTACCGCGGTGGACAGCGCGCTGATGGTCATCGACAGCGCCAAGGGGGTCGAGGCCCAGACCGAGAAGCTCATGGAAATCTGCCGGATGCGCGACACCCCGGTGATCACCTTCATCAACAAGCTGGACCGCGAGGGCCGCGAGCCCCTGGATATTCTGGGCGAGATCGAGGAGAAGCTGCAGATCGAATGCACCCCGCTCACCTGGCCCATCGGCATGGGCAAGGGCTTCAAGGGCGTCTACAACATCATGCGCCGGGAGCTGAACCTTTTCACCCCCAGCAAGGACCGCAGGCCCCAGGACGGGATCGTGGTCAAGGATTTGAACGATCCGCTGCTGGACCAGATGCTGGGCAGCCAGGCGGAGCGCCTCCGGGAGGATCTCGAACTTCTGGCCGGGGCGGCCAGTCCCTTTGATCATGCCGAATACCTCAAGGCCAGCCAGTCTCCGGTGTTCTTCGGCAGCGCGGTGAACAACTTCGGGGTGCGCGAGCTGCTGGACGCCTTTGTCGAACTGGCCCCGCCGCCCGGCCAGAAGTTCGAGATCCTCCCGGAGGCGCTCCGCC
>CAZPOR010000013.1:0-106196 GCA_964588325.1 uncultured Desulfurivibrio sp. | reverse complement strand
CGCCGTAGGCGGGATGCCATGCGCTCCTCGATGCTGCCGGGGCTTTGCAAACTCGGCTTCGCCTCAAACAGTGCAAATCTCCTTTTCGGCAGCCTCTGCGGTGCTCGGCTGCGTGACAATGGGGGAAGAACGGGAGCGGCTTGCGCCACTCCAACTCATGAAGTTTGCTGGTAATCAGATTTGCAAAAGTCAAAATAGTTCCCTCCCCTCTCGGGGGGAGGGTTAGGGAGAGGGGGAACTCGTTGTAAAATCAACGCGTGCAGTCGCCCTCTCCCCTGCCCCTCGCCCGCTTGCGGGCGAGGGGAGTTAGGTCGGAAGCCTTTTGCAAAAATCTCGACAAGATCGCGCCGCACGTTGGCTGCGCAGAAATAAAGGAGAAGAAAGAGATGATACGGACAGCAGAAGAATTGCAGGCAGCCTGCGCAGCCATTGAACCGGCCAGTAAAGAGGTCATGGCCCAGGCCCAGGCCAAGCTCGACAATCTGACCAAGCCTCTGGGAAGCCTCGGCAAGCTGGAGATGCTGGCGGCCAGAACCTGCGCCATGCGGCGAACCATCGGTGCCAAGGTGGAGAAGAAGACCATCCTCACCTTTGCCGGGGACCATGGGGTGGTGGCCGAAGGGATCAGCGCCTTTCCCCAGGAGGTGACCCCGCAGATGGTTCTCAATTTTCTGGCCGGGGGCGCGGGGGTCAATGTGCTGGCCCGCCATGTAGGGGCCGAGGTGCGGGTGGTTGATGTGGGCGTTGCCGTGGTGGTCGAGGCCGAGGGGTTGCGGCAATGCAAGGTCCGCCCCGGCACCGGCAACATGGCCAAGGGTCCGGCCATGAGTATTGACGAGGCTGTGGCTGCCATCGGGGTCGGCATGGCAGAGGCCCGCCAGGCCATCGAGGATGGAGCCGAGATTCTGGGCACCGGAGACATGGGCATCGGCAACACCACCCCGTCCGCCGCGCTTTTTGCCGCATTGCTGCCCGCCAAGGTAGTCGAGGTGACAGGCAGGGGCACCGGCATCGACGACGCCATGCTGCAGCACAAGATCGCGGTGATCGAGCAGTCCCTGAGCGTGAACCGGGAACGGCTGGATTCTCCCCTAGGGGCGCTGGCCGCGGTTGGGGGGCTTGAGATCGCGGCCATCTGCGGCTGCATTCTGCAAGCGGCGATCAGCAAGATTCCGGTGGTGGTGGACGGCTTTATCTCCAGCGCCGGAGCCCTGGTCGCCCAGCGGTTTGCCCCCCATGTTCTGGATTACTGCTTCTTCAGCCACATGTCGGCGGAGCAGGGACACCGGATCTTCTTTGAGAAGATGGGGCTGAGCCCCTTGCTGCACCTTGACCTGCGGCTGGGCGAGGGCACCGGCGCGGCCCTGACCATGAATCTGGTGGAGGCGGGGCTCAAGATCATGAACGAGATGGCCACCTTCGGCGAGGCCGGAGTGAGCGAGGCCGGTTGAATAGCATGCTGCTCGCCGCAAAAACAGCCATCGCCTTTCTCACCATTCTGCCGGTGCGGCTGCCTGCGGAGCTGCCGCCAGACGGGCTCAAGCGGAGCGCTGGATTTTTCCCGCTTGCCGGTTGGCTGATCGGCGGGGTTTTGGCTGGGTGCGCCTGGTTTTTTGTGCGGGCTGGATTTCCCCCGCTGGTGAGCGCGGCGCTGCTGGTGATTCTTAGTGCCTGGCTGACCCGAGGGCTGCACCTCGATGGGTTGGCTGACCTGCTGGATGGCCTGGGCGGCGGGCACACTCCGGAACGGCGTTTGGCGATCATGAAGGATTCGGCCACCGGTGCCTTCGGGGTGATCGGGCTGGTGCTGCTGCTTGCCCTGAAGATTGCCTGCCTTGCCGCCCTTGTCACTCAAGGCGGGCAACCCCTTTTCTTTGCCCTGTTCGCCGCGCCCATGTGTGCCCGCTGGGCCATGGCCACCCTGGCCTGCGGCACGCAATATCCGCGAGAGATCGGCACCGGCCACGCCTTTGTCGGCAAGGTCGGCTTGGGGGAATTGGCGTTGGGCGCCCTCCTGCTGACGCCGCTCATCTGCTGGAACTGGTCGGCGGCCCTGAATATCCTCTGGATCGCGCTCCTGCCCGCCTTCTGGCTCCGGTTCAAGGCGGCCAAGGCGTTGGGCGGGGTCACCGGCGACGTGCTGGGCGCATCGTGCGAGCTGGGCGAGGCCTGCGGTTGGCTGGCGGCGGTGGTTCTCTGTTCACTGGGCTTCTGATCGCCTTCGATTTTTCCCAACCTTCAACTGTCTGCAATCGGATTTCCTTCTTTTTTTCACTTGCGTTGTATCCCCCCTCTTCATTTGTTTAGTTTATTCTTTGTGTCCTTCCCCCATTTTAACGTTTTACGATTGACAATGTTCAATAAATTGTCGGACACTTAAACAGTCGAATTTTTGTGGGAAAATTGGCCTCGGTCATGTACTCACCGTGTATTCAGAAGTATGGAAAAGGAAAACATGCCAACGCACAAATTGGTCCCGCTGCTCTTGGCAACAATGGGATTAAATTTTTTAGTGCCGTTCACTGGCAGAGCCGAGCCTGTAGCCTTTGATCCGCAGATAATAAAGCAGATGCAGGAAATCATCCGGCAGCAGCAGGAACAGCTACAAAGGCAGGCAGAACAGATCAAGGCTCAGTCTGAGATGCTCGGGATCCTGCAAAAACAGATGAGTGTGCTCCAGCCGTCGCCACCGCCCCAACCATCGGTGATAGCTGTTCCTGGAGCAAGTGCCCCACAGTTAATGGTCGTTTCAGGGAATGACAGGATAAAGCTCACGCTCTCCGGGCAGGTGAACCGAGCGGTCAATGTCGTTTCTGACGGTGGCGGCACGAAGCTGTATCATGTCGATAACAACGCCAGTAACAGCCGTTTTCGCCTTATCGGTGCAGGCAAGATCAATGATGAACTGTCTGTGGGCACCCGTATCGAGGTGGCTGTTGCCCCCGAGGTTTCCTCTCAGGTCTCCCAGACCAGCCAGAACCCGGGAACCTGGTTCGACCAGCGCTGGGCCGAGGTTTCCCTTGCAAGTCGCCCTTACGGCAAACTGTCTTTGGGTAAGGGGGATACCGCCTCCAACACCACGGCGGAGATGGATCTCTCCGGCACCGATGTGGTGCAGTATGCCGTTGTCTCGGATATCGCAAGCGGCATGCTGTTCAGGGAAAAGGGCGGAGACCGACCGCTGACCACCATCAAGGTGTTTGATGTGTTCCATGACAGGGATGGATTGAGCCGTCAGTCGCGCATGCGGTACGACACTCCCGCCCTTAATGGTTTCAGTTTGGCTAGTTCGCTTGTCAGCAATCAGCGCTCCGATCTGGCCCTCTTCTGGAACAACGAAGGGCATGGCATTAAGGCTGCCTGGGCGTTCGCGGTATCCAACCCCAATCTGGTGGACAGCGGCTTGCAGTACGATGGTTCCTTTTCGATTCTGCACCAAAGCACCGGCCTGAATCTGACCCTGTCGAGTGGCCTGCTGGAGAAGGATGCCATGGCGGATACCACCAACCTCTATGTGAAACTCGGTTGGATAGCCAACCTTATTGACCTGGGCCATACCGCGTTCGGCATTGACTACACCCGTTCAAGGAACCTTCCCGCGGAAAATGATACGGCGTACTCTGTGGGCGTGGCAGCGGTGCAATCCTTTACGGACTTCGCAACGGAGCTGTATCTTCAGTATCGGCTCTACTCATTGGACAGAAAATTCGATCCATCGGTGAGTGACCTCAATGTGGCCACCTTCGGGGCCAGGGTGAAGTTTTGATGCGAGTATGGTCTTTGGTTTTTCAGGGAAATATTGGAGACAGCCTATTGGGCTGAAAGGATTTTTTATGCAGGGAAAAGGTCCGCATAAAATCGGCTGTCGCAAGAACAGAGCAGATTTGAGCCGTATTTTTGTCGCACTGGTCATCGCCGTGTTGACTTTTTTCTGTCTTGGAACCTCATCGGCAAGGGCCCAGGTTCGCACCGTGACGGTCGGCGTCTATGAAAATGCCCCTAAGGTCTTTACTGCCGAATCCGGCAAACCCGTAGGCATCTTTATTGATCTCATCGAAGAAATCGCGAAAATCGAAGGGTGGGAGCTGCGTTATGTGTCCGGCACCTGGGGGGAGGGCTTGGATCGCCTGGCGAAAGGAGAAATTGATCTCATGCCCGACGTGGCTTATACAGCGGAGCGGGAAAAGGTGTATTCCTTCCCCAAGGTTCCTGTTCTCTCTTCCTGGTATCAGATATACGCGCCCAAGGGGAGCGATATCCATTCGATATTGGACTTGAAAGAGAAAAGGGTCGTCGTTCTGGAACGGTCAGTTCAGCAGGATTCGTTTGCCCGGCTCAACAAAGGATTCGGATTGAATACGGTCCTCATTTCCGTGCCGGATTACCAAGCCATGTTTGAGCTTGTTGCCAAGGGGAATGCCGACGCCGCCATCACCAACCGTTTTTACGGGATGATGCATGCAAAAAAATACGGACTTGAAGATACGACAATCATTTTTGAACCTTCCGATCTCTTTTTTGCGGCGCCCAAGGGCGACCCTAAAAAAATACTGACAAGCATTGATGATCGCCTTGCGGAATTCAAAAAAAACGCCCAGTCGGTATATTATCGATCGCTGAAACACTGGACATCCGAGGAGGTAAAATTCAAGCTCCCGGCATGGCTGCAAGTGCTTGGCCTTGTTTTGGGCGTTGCATTATTCATGAGCCTGGTGGGTAGTTTTGTCTTGCGGCGTCAGGTCAATGCGCGAACTCGTGAACTGGAGATAGCCAATAACGAGTTGCGCTCCAGTGAACAACGCTACCGCTTTCTCTTCGAACGAAACCCTGCGCCGATGCTTATCTACGAGCGTGAAACCCTGCGGTTGCTGGCGGTGAATGACGCCTTTGCAGAGCACTATGGGTATAGTGTCGAGCAAGCGCTTGCAATGTTCCTGACGGATTTCTATCCAGAGGAGGAAAAGAGCCGTATAATTGAGTTGATCCCGCGTCTTAAAGGCCTGGCATACGTGGGCGAGTGGCACCATTTGAAGGCGGATGGATCAATAATGACCATTGTAGTGCAGTCCCACGATCTTGATTATCTGGGATACGATGCTCGCATAGCGGTTATCTCCGATATTTCCGAGCGGAAGAGAATCGAGGATGCATTGCGCAATTCGGAGGAGAAATTTTTCAAGGCCTTTCATGCCACTCCGGACGCCATTGTCCTCAGCCGGGCAGCCGACGGGCTTTTGCTTGAATTCAACGAAGTATTTCTCGTGCAGACCGGGTATTCGCGTGAAGAGGCAATGACCCGGACCACCTTGGAATTGCAGCTGTGGGCCGATCCCCATGACCGCGAACAGTATGGCGCTGCGATTCGGGAACATGGCAGGGTGCGGGATATGGAGGCGCGTTTTCGGACGAAATCAGGGAGCTTACTCGACGGCCTTGTGTCTGGAGAACGCATTCTGCTGAACGACGAACTGTGCCTCCTGACCATTATCCGGGATATTACGGAACGCAAGAAGACCGAGGGCGAGCTGGAAAAGCATCGAATTCATCTTGAGGAGATGGTCGGCGAACGGACAGCGGAACTGGAGGAGTCGCAGCAGTCACTGAAAAAGCTTCTTGCCGATGTGATCCAGGCCAAGGCAGAGCTTGAGGCTGCCAACAAGCGATTGAAGGAGCTCGATCAGCTCAAATCAATGTTCATCGCCTCCATGTCCCATGAGTTGCGAACCCCCTTGAACTCCATCATCGGGTTCACCGGTATAACCCTGCAAGGATTGTCCGGCGAGATCAATGAGGAACAGCGGGACAACCTTTCCCGGGCCTATCACTCGGGCAAGCATCTGCTCTCCCTGATTACCGATGTTATCGACATCTCCAAGATTGAAGCGGGAAGGGTTGATGCTTTTCCGGAGGTGGTTTCCCTGAAGAAGATCATCGACGAGGCCATCGATACCATCGCTCCCCAACTGAAAGAAAAAAATCTGGTGCTCAAGGTGGAGATCGACTCTGATATCGAATTGCACACCGATCACAAAAGACTGTTGCAGTGTCTGATCAATCTTTTGAGCAACGCCATGAAATTTACAGAACAGGGCGGTATAACTGTTGCCGTCAGCGAGCAGGACGCGATGGTTGACATTGCGGTCAGCGACACGGGGATCGGCATTGCCGAACGGGATTTGCCTAAACTGTTCGAGGCTTTTGAACGGCTGGAAACCCATCTGCAGGTAAAGGCCGGTGGCACCGGGCTTGGCTTGTATCTGACGAAAAAGCTGGCGACCGATATCCTGCATGGCTCGATCTCGGTACGGAGCAAGGAGGGCGAGGGGAGCACCTTCAGCCTGCATATTCCGAAAACCATCACCCCGGCTGATTCCCTGATGGCAGGGGGAGGCGGTGTCCAATGAAGAAGGTGTTGATCATCGAAGACAACAGGGATAATCAGGTGCTGATCACGCGAATCATGGAGAAGGCCGGCTACCGGACCATCCATGCGGAAACCGGTATGGAGGGATTCGCCACGGCGCAGCGTACCCGGCCTGACTTCATTCTGCTTGATATCCAGTTGCCGGACATCGAGGGTACGGAAGTGCTGCGTAGAATCCGGGCCTCGGAGATCGGCGACAGCATTCCCGTCATTGCCGTTACCTCCTACGCTATGGCGGGAGACCGGGAACGATTGTTGGCCGCAGGCTGTAATGGCTATATCGAAAAGCCCATCGACCCGCTCCGATTTATCGCGCAAATCGAAAAGTGCGTAGGGGATCTGTCATGAAAATCTTGATCGTTGAGGACGATCCGAACTCAAGGGTTGTTCTGGTACGGGCTTTGTTGAGTCAAGGCTATGCCATTGAAAGCGCAGGCAACGGCGCTACCGCCTTGCAAATAGTCCAGGAAACCCCCATCGACCTCATTATTTCCGACATCCTGATGCCGGAGATGGACGGCTATGCTCTGTGCCGGGCTTTGCAAGCCGACGAACAGCTCAAAAAGATTCCGCTTATTTTTTACACCGCCACCTATACTGATGCCGACAGCGAGAAACTGGCCATGGCCATGGGTGCTCGCCGTTTTCTCTTGAAGCCCATGGATCTGCCAGAGCTTTTTGCAGTAATCAAAGAGGTCCTGGTTGAAGGGACGCAACAGAGGGGGCGGGGGAAACACGACCACGATCAGCTTGATTTGGACAAGGAGCATTTGGCCGCTCTGACCCGCAAGCTTGATAAAAAAGTATGGGAACTTGAGGAAGAAAGGCGGCGGCTTGAGCACAGCGAACAGAAATATCGCCGGTTGGTTGAGGCGCTTAGGGAGCATTATTTTTTCTATGCCCATGATGCGCAAGGCATTGGTATCTATGTCAGCCCTTCGATCAGCACGGTCCTTGGCTATTTGCCTGAGGAAATGCTGGGCCATTATTCCGAGCATCTTACCGACAGCCCAATCAACAAGGAGGTTGTTCGCTTCACGGAATGTGCCATCAAGGGTGAAAAACAGCCGCCCTACGAGGTGGAAATCTTTCATAAGGATGGCACAACCCGCCGCCTGGAGGTAACCGAAGAGCCTGTTTTTGATGACCAGGGACAGGTTGTCGCCGTTGAGGGGATCGCCCATGATATAACCAAGCGCATCCAGACCGAGGCGGAACTCCTGAAGGCCCAGCAAGATCTTCTCCAGGCCCAGAAGATGGAGGCCATCGGTACCTTGGCCGGTGGGATTGCCCATGACTTTAATAACATCCTTTCTGCCATCCAGGGATTTACCGACCTTGCCTTGATGCGAATCAAGGATGACTCTGCCCTGCATGATGATTTGATGCAGGTTCGTAAGGCAGGAGATAGGGCAACCGATCTGGTCCGTCAGATTCTGACCTTCAGCCGCAAGCAACCGCAGGAAAAAAATCCGTTGCAGATTTCCTCAATTATCAAGGAGGCCTTGAAGTTTTTGCGGTCGTCCATCCCCTCCACCATCGAGATCCGCCAGGATATTAACTCTCAGGTCATGGTGCTGGCCGATCCCACCCAAATTCACCAGATGATTATGAACCTCTGCACGAATGCCGCCCATGCCATGTTGGAGCGCGGGGGGGTGATGGGAGTTACCTTGCGGGAGATGGATATTGACACAGATGGGATGATTGGCAAGAGGGATCTGCCGCCTGGCCGCTATGTGGTATTGACAGTCAGTGATAGCGGTTACGGCATGGATAAAGAGATCATGGCGAAGATGTTTGAACCCTATTTTACCACCAAGGAAAAGGGCAAAGGAACCGGTTTGGGGCTTGCTGTGGTCCACGGCATTGTCAAGGACCATCATGGTCAGATTGCCGTGTACAGCGAGCCCGGGAAAGGCACCGCCTTCAATGTCTATCTGCCCATGATCGTCGAGGCGACCCAAGTGGATGTGGTCGAAGAAGCCCCTCCTCCCATGGCAAAGGGACACCAGCGGATTATGATAGTGGATGACGAAAGCGCCATTCGGGATTTGTCCACTCGGATATTGACCGAGGCAGGCTACCGGGTGGAGGCGTTTGCCAACGGGATTGATGCTTGGCGAGCTTTTTCTCGGGAACCGGACGCCTGGGATCTCCTTGTCACCGATCAGACGATGCCGGGGATGACGGGGGAACAATTGATTGCCAAGGCCTTGGTAATAAGGCCGAGCCTGCCCATCATTCTCTGCTCGGGGTACAGTGAAATTATGAATAGAAATCAAGCCCAGACAACCAGGGGATACGTCTACCTACAAAAGCCTGTGGCTATAAGGGATCTGCTCTTCAAGGTTGCCGAGGCGTTCAATAAGACTGAGTGAGGCTCTCTAATACCCAACGGTCCCACCGTGGGCCAACTTTCTCACATACGCGTCAGGGCATTTTTCTGCATCCGCTCTGTGTTTTTCCGGAAGTTACGGAAATCTGGGATACTTTCCTATTTATGGAAAGCCGTGGAGAAGGCCGCGAATATGGGGATTATGCCATGGTTCCCATGGCTCAGTGCGACTTATTTCTTGGTTTTCATGTGTGCAAAAGGCCGAGGAGTCTAAAAAAAAGGAGGAAGCCGGTTGGCTCCCTCCTTTTTTTGCTCGGTTCGCCAATGGCAGGGAAAGGGAGATAAACCCGTTGCCCTGCCGTCGTGCGCTTACAAATTAAACAACAAATCGCTATAGGTCGGCACCGGCCAGATATCATCCGGCGTGATGGTTTCCAGCGCGTCGATGTCTGCGCGCAGGTCAACCATGGCGGGGAATACCTTGTCGCGGTATGCGGCGCCCTGCTTGGCCACGTCGGAGATACCCTGGGCCTTCTTGGTCTCGTCCTCCAGCTTGGCCAGCTTCTTGCCCGCAGCTTCCAGGTGCTTGCCAACCTGCTCCAGCAGACCCTTCTGCACCGAACCGTACTTGCCGGCCGCGGCCAGGGAGGCGCCGAGCTCGCCGACAAAGCGGATTGCCGCCGGGATGAACTGGCGCTTGGTCATCTGGATGGCGGTGAGGGCCTCGATGTTGATGTGCTTGGCGTACTGCTCCACATAGATGTCGTAGCGGGAGTGCAGCTCATCTTTGGAAAGCACGTTGTACTTGCCGAACAGCTTGATCGCCTTGGGGGTGACAAAGGCCTTGAGCGCGTCCACAGTGTTGCGGGTGTTGGGCAGGCCGCGCTTCTCGGCCTCCTTGGCCCACTCGGCGGAGTAGTTGTTGCCGTTGAAGACGATCCGGCCATGCTTGGTCATGACTTCCTTGAGGATGGCGAGGATCTCCTTGTTCACGTCCTTGGCTTTTTCCAGCCGGGTGGCGATTTCGTCCAACGCCTCGGCGGCGATGGTGTTCAGCGCTACGTTGGGACCGGCGATGGACTGCGAAGAGCCGACCATGCGGAATTCGAACTTGTTGCCGGTGAAGGCAAAGGGCGAGGTCCGGTTGCGGTCGGTGTTGTCCATGGGCAGCTCGGGCAGGGAATCGACCCCGATTTTCAGGGTCTGGCAACCGCCCTTCTTGCAGATCTTCTCGCCCTTGGCCAGCTTTTCCAGCACGTCGGAAAGCTCCTGGCCCAGGAAGATGGAGATGATCGCGGGCGGGGCCTCGTTGGCGCCAAGGCGGTGATCGTTGCCGGAGCTGCCGCAGGTGGCGCGCAGGATGTCGGCATGGGTGTCCACCGCCTTGATCAGGGCGGAGATAAAGACCAGGAACTGGGCGTTGTCCTCCGGGGTCTGGCCCGGCTCCAGCAGGTTGATGCCGTCGTCGGTGGAGAGCGACCAGTTGTTGTGCTTGCCGGACCCGTTTACCCCGGCGTAGGGCTTCTCATGCAGCAGGCAGACCATGCCATGGCGCAGGGCCACCTTCTGCATGGTTTCCATGACCAACTGGTTGTGGTCGGTGGCCATGTTGGTGGAGGTGAAAACCGGGGCCATCTCGAACTGGGCCGGGGCAACCTCGTTGTGTTTGGTCTTGGAGGAGATGCCCATCTTCCACAGCTCGATGTCCAGATCCTTCATGTAGGCGGAAACCCGGTCCTTGATGGCGCCGAAGTACTGGTCTTCCAGCTCCTGGCCCTTGGGAGCGGGCGCGCCGAACAGGCTGCGGCCGCAGGTCATCAGATCGAGGCGCTGCAGGTAGTACTCTTTTTCCACCAGGAAGTATTCCTGCTCCGCGCCCACCGTGGAGCCGACGGTCTTGGAGGTGGTGTTGCCCATGGCCCGGAGCACCCGCAGCGCCTGCTTGGCGACCACGTTCATCGAGCGGAGCAGGGGGGTTTTCTTGTCCAGGGCCTCGCCCTTGTAGGAGCAGAAGGCGGTGGGGATGCAGAGGGTCACGTCGCCGGATTCGTCTTCCTTGAGGAAGGCGGGGGAGGTGCAGTCCCAGGCGGTGTAGCCGCGGGCCTCGAAGGTGACACGCAGGCCGCCGCTGGGGAAGGAAGAGGCGTCCGGCTCGCCCTGGATCAATTGCTTGCCGGAGAACTCCATGATCACCCCGCCGTCGTCGGTGGGGGAGATGAAGGAGTCGTGTTTTTCGGCCGTGATGCCGGTGAGGGGCTGGAACCAGTGGGTGTAATGGCTGGCGCCCTTTTCAATGGCCCAGTCCTTCATGGCGTTGGCCACCACCGAGGCGACATCCGGCGGCAGGGCTGAGCCGGTGTTGATGGTTTTCTGCAGGGCCTTGTAAGTCTCCTTGGGCAACCGCTCCTTCATGGTTTTGTTGTTGAACACGTTAGAGCCGAACAGCTCGGGCACGGTCATCAGGTTCTGGTCGTAGTCGTTGCCGCAACCGCAGGTGCAATTGTCACTCATTGTGCTTCTCCTTATTTTTTTGGTGCTGAAGGGTAAGGTTGAAAATCTCCCACGCCCGGCGCAAAAAGAGGGTGGGTGTTAGTTTGAGCCAATCGCTGAGGGTTGGCGTTGTTTGCGTGCGATGTGCTTACCATTGCGGCTTTGTCCCGGTCTCTTTTTCCGCGATATGGAGAAGGGCTTGTGAGATTTCTGCCTGGAAGGAAGGGCTGTTGATCTTGGTGGCAAAGGAGTCCAGGGCGTAGAAAACATCCACCACCTGATCGCCGTCCGAGCTGATCCGGGCCCGGTGGATATTAATTTCAAAATCAGCCAGAGTCCGGGTGATGTCGTAGAGCAGTCCGGGCCGGTCGTTGGCGAAGACCTCGATGATCGTATACTGTTCCGAAGCCTCATTGTCTATAACAACCCGTGGGGCAGCCTGCACGTTTTTTTGACCGGGGGCGCGGAAGGCGGTGCGGAATTTATCCACCAGCCGGTGGCTCAGGCCCAGCCGGTTTTTCAGGGCCAGATTGAGATCCTCGCCCAATGCCCGCCAGTCTTGCTCCGCATAGGTCTGCTCCGCCGCGGGGCGGACATTGAGCACATCCACCGCCGTGCCGTCTTCCCAGGTGAAGATCTGGGCGCTTACCACATTGAGGCCATGCAGGGCCAGGGCGCCGCAGATCTTGGCCAGCAGGCCGGTGGAGTCGCGGGTCATGATCAGGACCGACCAGGAAAGAGCGTGGTCACCGGCTTCGACGATGGCGTGTTTTCCTTTCAACCCTGCGCGCAGCTTGAGGTGGTGGGCCACCTCCTCCGGGGGGAAGCTCAGCAGATATTCCTCCGGCAGGATTGTGTAATCGATCGGGGCGGCTTTCCCCAGCAGCGCCCGAACCTGCGCCAGCATCCATCCCGCGCCCTGGCTTCTGTCGGGGAGGGTGGCATCCCTTCGTTCCAGCAGGGGGGAGATTTTGAGGGAGATCTCCAGGAGCAGGGCTTCCTTCCATTCGCTCCAAGCCGTGGGGCCGGTGGCCTTGGCATCGGCGATGGAAAGCAGATACAGCATGGCCAGACGTTCCGGGGTTTGAATCTGTTCGGCGCATTGCCGGATAAAAGCGTCATCCTCAAGATCGCGGCGCAGAGCGGTCACGGTGAGGAAGAGATGTTTCTCCACGAGAAAGCTGAGGCAGGCGCTCTCCGCTCCGGTCAGCCCGAGGCGCTTGGCGATTGCCGCCACAAGTTTGCTGCCGCGCCGGGCGTGGTCTTCGTGGTGTCCTTTGCCGATATCGTGCAGGAGCGCGGCCAGCGCAAGAACATGGGGCGATTCGACGCCGGCGAACGGGGTTTTGCTGAGGGTAAGCTTTTTCAGTTCCGCCACGGTGTGCAGGAGGTGCCGGTCAACCGTGAAGACATGGTAGACATCGTGCTGGGCCAGGGCGCGGATCTGCTCGAATTCGGGGAGATAGGCGGTGAGCAGCCCGGTGTCCAGCATGACCGAAAGGACACCCTCTACGTCCCGCGCGTTTTCCAGGACATCGAGAAAGGATTTTGCCATGCGTTTTGAATGCCGCAGCTTGTCGTCCACCAGATGGAGGTTGGCGGTGACGATCTTTCGGCTGCGATGATGGATTTCAAGGCCAGTTTTGCCGGCCTGGGCAAAGAGGCGCATCAGCAGGTGGGGGCGTTTTTCGATCAGCGCCTGGCCGGTGAGGTGGAGCCGGTCCTGACGCACCGTGATTCCGGGCTCGATGGTCTGCTCAACCGGGTTGGCGCGAGGTGCTCCCAGGGTTTCATCGACATGTTCAAAAAAGAGGTCGGTGGTGGTGGCGATGGTTTGCAGATGCCGGTAGATGTCCTGCATGAAGCGCTCAACCCCCAGGGTGCCCCGGGTGTCGGAATATTTGAAGGCCCTGGCCATCTCCTCCTGATACTCGAAAAACATCTGGTCGTTTTTTCGGCCGCTGAGGTAGTGGAGCCGGTTGCGGATCTTGATCAGAAAATCCCAGGCCTGGGAAAAGGATTCCTTTTCCTGGGACGAGATCAGCCCGGCATCTTCAATGGCCTGCAACTCCTGCAGATTGAACAGGGCGTGGCTCACCCAGAGCATGGCCTGGATATCGCGGAAGCCGCCCCGGCTTTCCTTGATATGCGGTTCCAGTTGGTAGCCGTGCATGCCGTAGCGTTGATGGCGGTTGTTGCGGTGCTGCATCATGTTGTGCAAGAATTCCCGTCGGTGCCCTGCTATCAGTTCCCGGTGGAAGGCCTGGCGCATTGCGCTGAACAGCGGCGCCGAGCCTGCGAGATGACGAGCGTCCAGCAGCGCCACCTGAAAAAAGAAGTCCTGCCTGGCGTCAGCCAGGCAGGCATCCAAGGTTCTCACTCCGTGTCCCACCTCAAGGCCCGCATCCCAGAGGGGATAAAACAGGGTTTCCGTTACCGGCCCGAGGCGGTCCTCGCTCTCCGGCGCATGGAGCAGGAGGAGGTCGATGTCCGAATAGGGAAACAACTCTCTCCTGCCGTAGCCGCCGAGGGCCACGAGGCTCATGCCCTCTGTTGCCTCGGGGCAGTTGCTGAAGAGGCCGACAAGATAGTCGTCAATGAGCTGCGAATGTCTGTGGAGCAGGGGGCGGCCGCTCAACCCCTGTCGCCAGAGATACTCCAGGGCGTCCCGCTTTGCCCGCAGCTCAACATCAACCACCCTAGATCGCCTCTTTTCCCGTTTCTCCCGTGCGGACGCGGACAACCTCTTCCACCGGCAGGACAAAGATCTTGCCGTCGCCGATCTTGCCGGTGTTGGCGGTCTCCCGGATCTTTGTGACCACGGCCTCCGCCATGGCGGCCTCGACAATGATCTCGATCTTGACCTTGGGGATGAAATCGACGATGTATTCCGCGCCGCGGTAAATCTCCTTATGTCCCTTCTGGCGGCCGTACCCCTTGACCTCGGAGATGGTCATGCCTTTAATGCCCATGTCGTTCAAGGCGTCCTTGACCTCGTCCAGTTTGAACGGCTTGATGATTGCCTCGATTTTCTTCATGCAATTCTCCTTTTCTTGTAACTGTCCAGCAGCACCGCATCTGCTTCGCCGCTAGGCTGCTGTCATCGGTCTGCTCATGTGCAACGGCACACTTCGCAGACTCTTTGTCGGACACTTCTGCCGACAATTGACACGCGCATCTGCGGCGTTGCTGAACAGTTACATTCCGTGGTTTTTTCCCACTTTTCGGCTCACAATAGTTACACGCTGTTAGAGTGAGTAGCCGATTTCGCTGTGCTGGGTCAGATCCAGCCCCTGTACTTCTTCTTCTTCGCTCACCCGGAGACCGATTACCAGGTCGACAACCTTGAGGATGATGAATGTTACCAGAACCGAGTAGGCGATGGTTGCAAAGGCGTCCATGGCCTGGATCCCCAAGAGCTGCGGATTGCCGAAGAAGAGGCCGTCCTTGCCCGCGGCATTGACCGCGGTGGTGGCGAACAGGCCGGTGGCCAAAGCGCCCCAGAGACCGCCCACGCCATGGACTCCGACCACGTCCAGGGCGTCGTCGTAACCGATCCGGCTCTTGGCAAGCACCGCGAAGTAGCAGAGCGCGCCTGCCACCAGGCCGATGAGCATCGCCGAGGCGGGGGAGACAAAACCGGCCCCGGGGGTGATGGCGACCAGACCGGCGATGGCGCCGGAGGCCGCGCCCAGGGTGGTGGGCTTGCCCTGCACCAGCCATTCGGCGATCAGCCAGGAAAGCAGGGCCGCGCCGGTGGCCACCTGAGTGGTGAAAAAGGCGTTGGCCGCGACACCGTTTGCAGACAAGGCGCTGCCCGCGTTGAAGCCAAACCAGCCGAACCAGAGGATGCCCGCGCCGAGCATGGTCATGGTCAGGTTATGCGGATGAAAGGACTCCTTGCCCCACCCTTTGCGCTTGCCGAAAACCAGGGCGGCCACCAGGGCTGCCGCGCCGGAATTGATGTGGATAACGGTGCCGCCCGCGAAATCAAGGCCGCCGTGGCCGCTGATCCAGCCTCCGCCCCAGACCCAGTGGCACACGGGCAGATAGACCAGGGTGGACCAGAGAACGGTGAACAGAAGAAAGGCCGGGAATTTGACCCGTTCCGCAAAGGTGCCGGTGATCAGCGCCGGGGTAATGACGGCGAACATCAACTGGAAGGCGCAGAAGAGCAAATGGGGAATGGTTGCCGAGTACTTGCCGGGCTCAAGGCCGACTCCGGCAAGTCCCGCCCAGTCCAGATTGCCGATCAGGCCGTTCACGTCAGGGCCGAAAGCCAGTGAGTAGCCATACGCCACCCAGATGATCGAGACGACGCCCAGGCAGACAAAGCTTTGCAGAACAGTACTCAAAACATTTTTTGAACGAACCATGCCGCCATAAAAAAGGGCCAGTCCCGGAGTCATCAGCATGACCAGGGCGGTGGCAATCAGCATGAATGCGGTATCACCTGTGTCCATAGGTATTATCCTCTTTTTCAGTACATGGTTTGGCTGTGTTTCTGGGTCAGCGGCAGCGATGCATGCTGAGGAGGAACAAAAGCAAGTGTCGTGCCAAAGGGAGTGTTTGCTGTAACGTGCTGATTTTGTGGCGTTGTGTGGTTTTTTCTGGCTTGCTGTGAAGACAGGAAAATAACAAAAAAGTAAAAAATTTATAAATTAAGCACAAATTTGTTATTTTTCTGTGGCGGAGGCGGGTCAGGAGAGATGGTACTGGTTGAAGATAATCGATTCGATGGGGGCCTCGGGCCACTGTTTCTGGAGCCAGGCGCGCAGCTCCTTGTTCATCTCGCCCCGGGCCAGGGAATATCTGCGCAATTCATCAAGGGGTTTGTTCTGGAAGAATTGGTAGATTATATCGCGGACAAAGATTTTCTTGTCCGCCGGGGGGTCTTCCTGCTCCGCGAAGGAGGCGATCAGGGTGATGTCCACGAGGACAAAGGTCACCGGCTGGTCGCTGTCCGGGTTGTTCACCGGAATAATGAAGGCCGGGAACGGCCATTTTTTTCTGATCTTTCCCGGATGGAGCTGGCTGGCCTGGCTTCCTGGCGGGGGTGCGATTCCGCTTGCGTGCGTGTCGGGGAGAGGCATCCCGGTTCCTGCAGGTTGTCCCGGAGCAGAGGAACTCTGGAGAGGCGAGGGGCTCGGCCTGAGCATGACGCTTGCAACAAAAACGAGGGCAACAAGCAGGAAAGGGAGGGCGTACAGAGGAAGACGTACAAAAATGGGAAAAGATTGCAGGCGGGTGAACTGGGCTTGGGCGGCTTTTTGGGCGGCGAGCACAAGAGGGAGAATTGCGCCAAGGCCGGGGAGGGTTTTTTCCGGTTTGGCGCCTGGGGCGCCGCTCTGGTCCGGAATGCCGGAAAGGGTTTTTTCCAGGGAGGAGTCGAGGTCTTTGGCGCCAACTCCGGCGGTTACGGTGGGTTCGTTTTCCTCAAGAAAGAAATCCTCCCCCTCTTTCTCGTCGGAAAAAAAAGCATCATCCTCGGCCTGAAAGGCGGATTCCCAATCCTCTCCCCAGTTTGTTTCATCGTGGTCGGCAGGGGTTTCCGTGCTGGCGAACTGGTCAACGGACTGGGGAGGACGTTCGTCAGCCATGTTATAGATCAGAATATCTTGTTGAGTTTTTCGGAAAGTGTTTCAGCGGTGAAAGGTTTTACGATGTACTGGCTGACCTTGGCCTTGACCGCCAGAATAATATTGTCCTGCTGCGCTTCCGCCGTCACCATGATAAAGGGGGTGTTGGCCATGCTGGCATCGGCGCGTACCGCTTTCAGCAGGTCCAGGCCGGTCATCTTGGGCATGTTCCAGTCCGAGATGATAAGGCCTATTTTTTCCGATTTCAGGACGTTCAGGGCAGTGGTGCCGTCGTCCGCTTCGATGATGTTTTTGAAGCCGAGCTGGGTGAGAATGTTTTTGACTATGCGTCGCATGGTGGCAAAATCGTCAACCACGAGAATTTTCATATTCGGATCAGCAGCCATATTTCCTCCCTAGCATATTTATGGTGCGAGCGGCCTGGGGGCATGTTCGCAGTGGCAATAAAAAAAATCATAGTTAATTTAGTGTAACTGTAACAATTGATTTTGGAAATAAAAAAAGAGGGTTATGGAAAGGCGCGCCATATTTCCGGCGGACTCCTTCGCGCCGTGCCTGGGAAAATCGAACGTCCATTCAGACCCGGCTCAACCTGCCAGGCTTTTTTTGAGCTTGGCGCGGAGGCGGAACATAGCCTTGCTGTGCATCTGGGAAATGCGTGATTCCGTATAGCCCAGCACCTCGCCGATTTCCTTCATCGTCAGTTCTTCCTGATAATAGAGGGAGACGGTCAGTTTCTCCTTTTCCGGCAGATCGGCGATGGCGCTGGCCAGAAGCTCCCTGATCTGGGTCAGGTTGAGAGAGGTGAACGGGTCGCGGTCATCCATGGCAAAGGTTTCGGCCAGGGTAGGATCGCTGGTTTCCATCGATTTTTGCCGGAGAAACTCAATATCCATGAAGGAAACGGATTTGGTTTCATCGAGCAGCTTGTAAAAATCATCAAGGGCAAGGCCCATGGTCTTGGCTACTTCCTCGTCCGTGGCAGGCCTGCCCATCTGTTTTTCGATGTCGGCGTATGCTTTTTCCAGATCCGTGGTTTTTCGCCGGACGGAGCGCGGAACCCAGTCCAAGGCGCGAAGTTCGTCCAGCATCGCCCCCTTGACCCTGAATTCGGCATAGGTCTTGAACTGGACGTTTTTGGAGACATCGAATTTATTGATGGCGTCAATCAGGCCGATGATCCCGCAACTGATGAGGTCGTCAAGGGAGACCTGCGCGGGAAGACGAGCCGCCAAACGTGCCGCGATATACTTGATCAGCGGGGTGTAGGTCAGGATCAGCTCGTTGCGCTTTTCGGCGCTGAGCGGTTCCGCCTGACTGAAAAAGATATTCGTATAGTCCTTGAACTTGGGCGAGGTCTGTTTGTTCATTCCAGGTAGGCCCACGGGGGCAGAGAAGATTGATGGCCTGCAATATGAAAAAGTATATTACAGATCAACGAGTCCCTGCCAGAAAAATTTAATGTTGCCATCGGCTTTCGTCTCGGGTTCTTCCTGGGCAATATTGGCGGCCAGCTTGCTGAACATCTTGCTGGAAGGGGCATCCGGAAAGATGTCCGACACCAGCCGCTGTTCGCGAACCGCGGTGGGCAGCTTGCTGTCATAGGGGATATGCCCGAGATAATCCAAGGAAAGCGAGTCGAGAAAACGGTCGGCCACAATGCTCAGCTTGCGGAAAACCGACAGGGCCTCCTTTTCGGAGCGGGCGAGATTGACCAGGATGCGGAATTTTTTCACGTCATGGCGGCTGGAGAGAACCTTGACCAACGCGTAGGCATCGGTCAGGGAGGTCGGTTCCGGGGTCAGGATGATGATGCGTTCCCGGGCGGCCAGATTGAAATAGATCACATTATTGTTGATGCCCGCGGCCGTATCGATCAGCATGATATCGATTTTCTGGGCCAGGGCGGACATCTCCGCCAGGAAGTACAGCCGCTGCTGTTCGGTAAGATCCGCCAGTTCCATGATGCCGGAACTGGCCGGCAGGATGAGCAGCCCGGCCGGGCCCTGCACCAGAACCTCGGCCAGCGTTTTTTCCCCCATGAAAACGTGGTGGAGGTTGTAGCGCGGGGTCAGGCCGAGCAGGATATCGACGTTGGCCAGATTGAGATCCGCGTCAAGGATGAGCACCTTTTTTCCCGCTTTTGCCAGGGCATAGCCAAGATTGGTGACGATATTGGTTTTGCCGACCCCGCCCTTGCCGCTGGTCACGCAAACAACCCGCGGTTGGGCTTCGGAATTGCCGTAAGGCGCCGCCATTCTTTTCTTCCGGGTGTGCGAGTGGGTCATAATCCGTTCCAGTGTTTCCGCCTGATTCATGATAGTTCCCCGTAAACGTTCATTGGGTCCACCTGCCCTGGGACTCGGTGGCCAGCTCGCCTGCCGCAGCCTGCCATCCCTGCCCGAACAGGGTCTGCAGGAACTCCCGGGAGGCAAGGAGGAAATCCTCCGGAACCCTCTGGCCGGTGCACAGGCAGGAAATGGGCAGCGCCGCCCCGGCCAGCAGTTGGCAGAGTGAGGCATATGCCCTGGTTTCATCAAGCTTGGAGAGGACCAATCCCTTGACCCGCAGCGGCTCATAGGTGGAAAGGATCTGTTGCAGGTCTTCTTTTTTGCTGGTGGCGCTGAGGACGAGATAGGGCTCTATTCCGTTTTCCAGGGAAAACCATTCGGACAGCTCCCGGATGTGGTTCGGGTCATAGGGGCTTTTGCCCGCGGTGTCGATGATGATCAAATCCTTGTCCTGGTGGCGGAGCAGGGCCGCCTGCAGATCCTTTTTGCGCAGGGCGATTTCGCAGGGCAGCCGCATGATTTTGGCATAGGTCCGCAACTGGTCCGTGGCCCCGATCCGGTAGCAGTCCATGGAGAGGAGCGCCACCCGCATTCCTTCGTGGATGCTGTACCAGGCGGCGATTTTCGCGGCGGTCGTGGTTTTGCCCACTCCGGTGGGGCCGATCAGGGCCACCACGGTGGGCGCCTTGCTGATTCCGATGCGCAGGGGGGTGATCTGCAATTGATCGATGATTTTGTCGCGCCATTTGGCAACCTGCTTCGGGTCCGGGCGGGCGGATTTTTGTGCGGCTTCCCGGGGGGCCTGAGCCGAACCGCGGTTTTCGAGCTCTTCCTTGGCGCAGTACTGGCGCCGCAGGAAATTGGCAAAACGCAGCCGCAGGTCATTGGCTTCAAAATGGACCTGGGCGGCCTTGCCCGCCTTTTCCTTCGGCAGGGTGCGGGCGGAAAGCTCGGCGGAAAGCCGGCAATCAAAATCGGGCCTGGGCCTGGCCTGTTTCGGCGCGGCAGAGCGCGGGGCATCCTGTGCCGGAGCCTGGCGCACCGAGTGGTAACCGTATCCCACCGTCTTTGGCCGGCGTTCTTCAGCGCCGGGGGATTCCGGAGGCGGCAGGGTAAGTTCCGGCTCCGGGTCGTATTCCATGGCCGCCACCACCTCAATCCTCGGGCCCCCCCTGCTTGAAGCGCTTCTTCCGGGAAGGTTGCGGGTCGAAAGAATAATGGCATCCTCGCCAAGTTCTTCCTTGACCATGGCCATGGCGCTATGGGTATCCGAGGCTTCAAAACGCTTGATTCGCATCGCTGCTCCTCATTCCTATTTCTTGGGGTTGAGTTCGATTGTCCCCAGGGATTGCAGTTGGGTCTGCGCGGTCAACTCATTATGGGAAAGGACCATGACGTGGGGCATGAACCGTTCCAGAAGCCGCCGGAAATGGCGGCGGATAGTCGGAGAGCAGATGATGATGGGCTGATACCCTTCCTGCGAAACCTTTTCCACCATGGTTTTAGCCGAGGCGAGAAGGCGTTGCCCCAGGTTCGGCTCCATATTGAGGAACACGCCCTGGTCGGTTTTTTGCAACGATTCGCGAATCATGTCCTCGATCTGGGTGGAGAGGGTGAGAACCGTGATTGTTCCCTGCTCATCGACAAAGGAGCTGATGATCGAACGGGCAAGCTTCTGGCGCACATACTCGGTAAGGATGTCCGGATCCTTGCCCAGGGGGGCGAAGTCGGCCAGGGTTTCGCAGATGGTGAGCAGGTCGCGCAGAGATACCCGTTCGCGCAGGAGATTTTGCAGCACCTTCTGGACAAGGCCAAGGGGCAGCAGGCCCGGCACCAGCTCCTCCACCACCTTGGGATGGGTTTTGGCCAGATTGTCGAGGAGCTTTTGGGTGTCCTGGCGGCCCAGCAGCTCGTCGGCGTGGGTGCGCAGCACCTCGGTGAGATGGGTGGCGATGACCGTGGATGGGTCAACCACGGTGTAGCCCGCCACCTGGGCTTCGTCTTTCTTTTCCTGGTCAATCCAGAGGGCGGGCAGTTGGAAGGCCGGCTCCATGGTGGGAATCCCCTCGATCTTCCGTTTGGCCATGCCGGAGTCCATGGCCAGCAAGTGGCCCATCATTATTTCCCCTTTCGCCACCTCCACGCCCTTGAGCAGAAGGACATACTGATCAGGTTTGAGCTGGAGATTGTCCCGGACATGCAAGGGGGGAATAATCATGCCCATGTCCATGGCGAACTGTCTGCGTATCGCCCGGATCCGCTCCAGCAGGTCTCCTTCCTGGGCCTCGTCAACCAAGGGGATGAGGCCGTATCCCACTTCAAGCTGCAGAATATCCAAGGGCAACAGGCTTTCCACCGTTTCCGGCGCGCCGGGCAGCGGGGTGGCCGCCTTTTTTTCCTTTTCCGCTTCGACTTTCTGCTCTTCCTTGTCTGCCGCTGTTTTATTGAAGGCTATCAAGGAGATGCCGCCCATGAGCATGCCCAGCAGGAGAAAGGGAAGATGCGGCAGTCCGGGGATCAGGCCGAACAGGATGATGATTCCGGAAGAAACCGCCAGGGCCTGGGGTTGGAGGCCGAACTGTTGCATGAACTCCTTGCCCATGCTGACATCGGAGGCGGCCCGGCTGACGATGATGCCCGCAGAGGTGGAGATGACCAGGGCCGGGATCTGGGAGACCAGCCCGTCGCCGATGGTGAGCAGGGTGTAGGTCTCCGCCGCCTGGGCGGCCTGCATGTTCTGCATGATGGCGCCGATGAAGAAGCCGCCGATGATGTTGATGACCATGATCACCAGGCTGGCCACGGCCTCGCCGCGCACGAATTTGCTGGCGCCGTCCATGGCTCCGTAAAATTCGGACTGACGGCTGACTTCCGACCGGCGGCGTTTCGCCTCCGCTTCGTTGATCAGCCCGGCGTTGAGATCCGCGTCAATGGCCATCTGCTTGCCGGGCATGGCGTCCAGGGTAAAGCGGGCCGCCACCTCGGCGATACGGCCGGAGCCCTTGGTGATAACCACGAAATTGATCAGCACCATGATCAGGAAGATGATGATGCCCACGGCAAAATTGCCGCCCACCACGAAATTGCCGAAGGACTGGATCACATGGCCCACCGCGCCGCCGCCTTCGTGGCCGTGCAGCAGGATGAGCCGGGTCGAGGCGATATTCAGCGCCAGCCGGAACAAAGTGGTGATCAGCAGCAGCGAGGGAAAAGAGGAAAAATCCAGCGGGTTGGTGTTGTACATGCTCATCAGCAGGATGAGCATGCCGATGGTGATGTTGAAGGAGAGCAGCATGTCGAGCAGGAAGGGCGGCAGCGGCACGATCATGACCATGAGGATGGCCACGACCCCGAGCGCCACGAAGAGGCCCGACATCTCGAAATTAATTGCTTTCAGCCCTGTTGCGGCGCCGGGGTTATCTGCCATGGTTGTGCGGACCCGCAGTGGTAAGGGTTGATTCCGGGGGCAGGGGGAAGGTTGCGGCGTTCATGCAATCAGGCCCTTTTCCGTTTCACATTGTATACATAGGCCAAAACTTCGGCCACGGTCTGGAACAGGTTTTCGGGGATGGTCTCCCCCAGCCCCACGTTTTTGTAGAGGGCCTGGGCCAGGGGTTTGTCTTCGACCAGGGGAATGGAATGCTCCTGGGCGATTTCCCGGATGCGCTGGGCGATGACCCCGGCGCCCTTTGCCAGCACCGTGGGCGCGGCCATGGCCAGCGCATCGTAGCGCAGGGCAATGGCCAGACGGGTGGGGTTGGTGATCACCACGTCGGCCTTGGGCACCTCGGACATCATCCGTTGCCTGGCCATCTGCATCTGGATGGAGCGGATGCGTCCCTTAACGTGCGGATCTCCCTCGGTCTGCTTGGCCTCGTCCTTGATCTCCTGCTTGGTCATCTTCATCTTTTCCATGAACTGCCAGCGCTGGAAGGCATAGTCCATCGCCGCAAGCACCGCGATGATCAACGCCGACTTCAGGAAGATCCAGAAGGCGATCTTGGCCATGAAGGAGAGGATAAGCGCGGGTTCCTGATCCATGAGTTGCAGGATGCCGGGCAGCGCCTTTTGTATCTCCGTATAGGATACATAGCCGATGATGAGCAATTTGCCCACCGACTTTACCATATTGGCCAGGGCTTGTTTGGAAAAGAGCCGGGAAAATCCCTGGATGGGGCTGATCTTGTCGAACTTCGGCATCAATTTTTCCGTGGTGAACAGGATGCCGACCTGGGCATAGTTGGCCACCAGGGCCGTCAGGAAGATGACCCCCATGACCGGCGCCACGATGAGCCCGGTCTGGAGCATGGACTCCCGGGTAAGCACGGTCATGTTGTTTGAGGTTATGCTGATGGAGTGCAGATTGCCCAGGTAATATTTGAGCAGGAGGAAGAAATGCCCCAGCATGAAATCGCTAGCATAATAGAGGGTGAGCAGACTGGCGAGCAGGACCGCGGCGGAGGGCACTTCCATGCTCTTGGCCACATCGCCTTTTTTTCTCGCCTCCTGGATGCGGCGGGAGGTGGGGGCCTCGCTTTTTTCCTGGCCGGAGGATTCGTCCGCCATTTTTCAGCCCCCCATGCCCATGGCCAGCCTGGGAAGGAGCCGGGTCAGCATTTCAAAATTGGTGACCATCAGCGGCAGGAGATATCGCAGGGACAAGCCGGCAAAAATAAGACCGACCGCAATGTTTATCGGCAGGCCGACGATCAGGATAGGAATCTGAGGCACGGTCTTGGCGACGATGCCCATGGCTACATGGGAAAAAAACAGGGCCGCTCCCGCAGGGGCCATGATCTTGACGGCAAGCACGAACATGTGGGAAGCCCCCTGTATGATGCCCTCGAAGGTGGCCTGGGTAATGCTTGCCGTGCCGGGTTTCAACCACTCAAAGCTTTCCGCCAGGGTGGAGAAAAAGACGTGATGGCCGTTGATGCTTAAAAAAATCAGGATGGTGGCGAGATTCCAGAGCATGCCAACCAGCGAGATCTGGGTGCCGAACTGGGGGTCCATGACCCCAGCCACGCCCATGCCCATCTGAATGCCCACCATCTGGCCGGCAAGCTCGGCGGCGGCGAAGAGGCACCGGGCAAAAATGGCCAGGGTCGCGCCCAGCAGGATTTCGGTGAGGACGAGAACGACAAAGCCGATGGGTGGGCCGCTCATCACGCGCGGGTCAACCCGGACCACGGGGGTCAGGATCAGGGCGGTCATCAGGGCCAGCAGGATTTTGACTTGGGGTGGAACGCTTGTCGAGCCGAGGACGGGCATGAAAAACAAAAGCGGCGCCACCCGGGTCAGGATAATGACCATGGAGAGGATCTGCGTCAGGGTCCAGTTCAGCAGCGCGGCTTCGGGCATGGTTGCGAAATTCTCCGTCAGTGGATGATGTTCGGGATGCTGGTGATCAGCTCGCGGGTGTAATCCACCAGCTTGGTGATCATCCAGGAGGAAAGAAACAGCAGGGTCAACATCATGGCCACGATCTTGGGAACAAAGGTCAGGGTCATCTCCTGGATCTGGGTGATCGCCTGGAAAAGAGAGATCAGCAACCCGACCACCATGGCCACCAGCAGCAGCGGCGCCGAAACTATCAGGGTCAGGGTGACGGCATTCTGGGTCAGGGTGATGGCTTCAGAGGCAGTCATGGTTATACTCCAAAACTTTTTACCAGGGAGCCGACAATCAGGTACCAGCCATCCACCAGTACAAAAAGCAGCAGTTTGAAGGGCAGGGAAACCATGACCGGGGGCAGCATCATCATGCCCATGGACAGCAGGATGCTTGCCACCACCATGTCGATGATCAGAAAGGGCAGAAAAAGAACAAAGCCGATGGTGAAAGCGGTCTTGAGCTCGCTGATCATGAAGGCCGGGATGAGCACGGCGGTGGAGACCTCCTCCTTGTTTTTTGGCTTGGGGGTCTTGGCCAGGGAGAGGAAAAGTTCGAGGTCTTTTTCCCTGGTTTGCTTGAACATGAAGGCACGCACCGGTTTTGCCGCCTCCAGCAAAGCCTCTTCCGCGTTGATCTGTTCGGCCATGTAGGGCTTGATCGCGGTGGTGTTGACCTCGCTGAAAACCGGGGTCATGATGAACACGGTGAGGAAGAGCGCCAGACCGACCAGAACCTGGGTCGGCGGCACCTGCTGGGTGCCCAGGGCTTGCCGCAGAAAGGAAAAGGCGATCACCAGCCGGGTGAAGGAGGTCATCATCAAGAGAATGGCCGGGGCCATGGAAAGGACCGTGAACAGGAGCAATATCTCGACGAGGACCGAGACCTGTTTGGGGTTCTGGGCTTCGCCCAAGCCGATCTGCAGGGTGGGCAGAGTCACGGCCCTGCCTTCGCCGGGAAAAAGGAGGATGAGCCCCGCAAGCAGGCCGATGAGAATGGGCCAGGACGGCAGAGGTTTATTCCGCATGGGCGGATCCTTTCTTTTTTGGTTTCATGTCGGAGATGGTCTGGGTCGCCTTGTGGAGCATGGAGGCAAAAGAAGCCGGCAGGGGAGCGTCGTTTTTTTGGGTGGCGGCCATGAGGCGTTCGTTGGGATCAAGGGTGGCGAGCAGGGTAATCTGTTGCTCGCTGAGCCCGACCACCAGATATGCGCCTGCCACCTCCAGAACGCTCACCTGTTTTTTGGGGGCCAGCATCCGGCTGTCGAGGACGGTGATAAGGCCTTCCTGCCGGGAACCGCCCTTGGCGAACCCCATCTTTTTGATCCAGGCCAGCACAAGAAGCATGAGCCCCACCACAATGACAAGCGAGCCAATGGTTTTAAAGATGGTTGTGGTCAGGGAAAGGGCTTCCTGGTTGCCGGTGAGCTGTTCAGCGGCAAGGAGCATGAGGGGACAGGCGAGATGGTGCAGCAGGCTTGCTCCCAGGGCGATCAGCGTCTTTGCCCGGAACACTCCGCGTGTTGGTGATGGTTGCCGGATCTTCATGTTCGTTGCGTCCACAGCCTTGCCGATGGAAGTCGGTCAGGAATTTGTCTTGCTCAGGCGATGTTCTTGACCCTGTCCGCCTGACTGATGATTTCCGTGATCCGCACGCCAAACCGCTCGTTGACCACGATCACCTCGCCTTTGCCCAGCAGTTTGTCGTTGACAAAGATTTCCACCGGTTCGCCGGCCGCTTTGTCGAGCTCGACCACCGATCCTTGCGTCAATTGCAGCATTTTGTTGATAATCATGCTGGTCCGTCCCAGTTCGACGGTGACTTCCAGGGGGATATCCAGCAGGAAATCAAGATTCTGGCTGCCGGTGGGGGCAGTGGCCCCACCATTGCCTAGCTCGGCAAAGGCGGGGGCTTGCGCTCCTCCCGCACCTTCATGTTCGCCCAGGGCGGCAGCCCAGTCATCCCCGGCTCCTTCTGTTTCGTTTTTTGTGTCGGCGGCGTCCAACGGGTCGTCAGCCATGGCTCTTCTCCTTTTGAAAGGTTAAAGGTGAAAGGCCCAAGGTGAAAGGTGAAAGGCTTGGCCTTAAACCTTGAGCCTTTCTCCTTGGGTCTTGAACCTTATTCCCGGTTCGGGTCAAGAACCTTTTTCTTGATGAGCAGCGCATTGTTGCCGCGATGCACGCCAGGGGTTCCCATGTATTTTCTTTCTCCGGCGGCAAAGGCCGGAAGGAGGTCGTCGGTGCGGCGTTCCAACTGGATGATGTCGCCGACCACCAGCTCCATGACATCCCCCGCGGAAATGGTGGCGCGGCCCAGCTCCACCACAAAATCCACCGGGATGTTCTTGATGTTTTCGGTGAGGACGCGCTTGATACTGATATCCTCGTCGCTCTGCTCCCGCTGGAAGGTGGTAAGGAGCTTGCCCTTCACCGATTCCAGGTTGCTCATGGGGATGCAGACCGTGATGCTGCCCACGGCCCGGTCCATGTCCACATCGTAGCGGCAGATGATCACCACGTCCTCGGGCTGGCAGATCTTGGCGAACTGCGGGTTGATCTCGCTTCGGATGTACTGGACCTTGAGGGGCTGCAGGGAGTACCAGGCCTTTTCCAGGTCGTTGAGCAGGAGATTCACCACCCGCCGGATGAGCCGCTGTTCGATGGCCGTGAAGTCGCGGCCCTCGATGCGGATATTCCGGGTGCCGGTGCCGCCCAGGAAGTTTTCCACCAGGGTGAAGACCAGCTTGGGTTCGAGGACGATGAGGGCATGGCCCCGGAAGGGCGCCATCCGGAAGATTTGCAGGCTGCTCGGCACGGGCAGGGTGCGGACAAAGGCGCCGAAGCGTTCCAGCTCGATGGGGGCGGAGGTCAGGTCGATGATCCGGCGCAGGGTGGTGGAAAGCGAGGTGCGGACCGCGCGCATGAAAGCGTCCGAGATCGCCTCCATGGCCGGCATCTTGACCTGGACGATCCTTTCCTGCCGGGTAAAGTCGTAGGCCTGATAGCCCAGGGCTTCCGCGTCAATGGGTTCTTCCGGCTCTTCGATCTCGCCGCCGGAAATTCCCTTGAGTAGCGCGTCAACCTCGTCCTGGCTGAGAATCTGTTCCATGCTTTTCCGCTGGGTGGTTTTTCGGGTTGGTTGCAGAAGCCCGGGGGCTACTGCACGACAAATTCCGTAAAGTAAATATTCTTGATATGGTCGGGCCGCATGATCTCGTTGAAACGTTCGAGCAACTCATCGCGGACCCGGATTTTGCCCTCCGGGGTCATGACCTCTTCAAAGCCGAGGCTGGTGAGCATCATGATCACCATGTCGCGCAGCTTGGGCGCCGCCTTGGTGGCCTTGTCCACGGCCTCCTTGCTTTCAAGCTCCAGTTCGATCTTGACCTTGAGGTAGCGTTTGCCCTTGGGGTCGGCCAGATTGACGACAAAGGGTTCCATGACCAGCATTTCCCCGATCACCGGGGCAACTTCTTTTTTCGCCTCCTGGCTGGCAACCTCTTCAACCGCTGGTTTATTGCCCAGGAATTTGGTATAGGCGAAAAAACCGCCGCCGCCGAGGACGAGGATGCCTACGCCAAGGATGATGAAAAAGCCCATCTTGGATTTCTTTTTAGGGACATCTTCTGTTGCCTGTGGGTCTTTGTCCGCAGCCATGGTTCTGTCTCCTCAAGGAAAAAGGAAGGCGGGAAAAACCCCGCGCCTTCTCGTTGGTTTGGGTGTAAAGCAATCATTGTGCCGCGAGGCTTGCAATATGTATAACACTATATGTAAATTATCGGTAATTCAATGTATTTCTGGAAAATAACCAGGGGGACCGGTCTTTTTCCGGCCCGGTGCGCACGGGAATCTTTTGTCATGATTTTGACTTCCGTCGGACAGAGTGTCAAAAAAATATCGAGAATTTGAGGAAGTCGGCGCCGGTCTCCGCAAGGCGCGGCGTAGGCTGTGGGCAATAATGATGGTATTCCGTATTGTTACGAGACCGTTGCGGTCCGGTGGGAGGGGGCATGGAGCTTCGTGCGCGTGAGGTTGGTCTGGCTGCATGCCATCAGTATGAGCGGAGGCTTTTGAAGGACCGGGTGGAGATGCTGTGCAACGGACTGGGCTTTAGGGTTTCCCCGCAAAGCAGGGTGCTGCTCAAGCCCAACCTGGTTTCCGCGGTGCGGAACAAAGGGCTGGCCTGCACCCACCCGGAGGTTGTCGCTGCCGTGGCGGAGTGGTTTCTCGACCAGGGGGCCGCAGTGCGGGTGGGGGATTCCCCTGCCTTCGGCACGGCCCTGGGCGTCATGGAGGCCTGCGGCATCAGGGCGGCGCTCAAGGGTCTGCCGGTGCAGATGGTTAATTTTGATGGGGCGCAGCCTGTTCGCCTTGCCTCCGGTCTGTCCGTGGGGATAGCGCGACCGGTGCGCGAGTGCGATCTGCTGGTCAACCTGCCCAAGATCAAGGCCCACGGCCAGCTCTACATAACCCTGGCGGTGAAGAATTATTTCGGGGCGGTGGTCGGGTTCCGCAAGCCCTGGCTCCATGCCCGGCATGGCGACATCGACAACCGGTTCGAAGCCATGCTGGTCGATCTTCTTGGAGTGCTGCCCGGAGGGATCACCCTGGCCGATGGGGTGATGTCCATGCATGTGGACGGGCCGGTGGGGGGCAAGCCTTTTCCGCTGAAGCTTTTGGCGGGAGGGCTCAATCCCGTGGCCCTGGACACGGCCCTGATCGCGGTGCTGGGGCTCCCCCCGGAAGCCAGTCCTGTCTGGCGGGAATGCCAACGGCGCAACTTTGCCGGGAGCAGCCTTGCCGAACTGTCCTTTCCGCTGGCCAGGCCGGAAGAGGTCGCGGTGCAGGGATTTCAAGCGCCTTCCCGCTTGCGGCCGGTGAGTTTTCATCCCTGGCGGCTCTTGCGAGGCGCGGTGAAACGGCTCATGGCTAAGTAATTCCATTTCCCCTCAGGCGGGAAAGTCTTCTTTACTTTCCCGCCTGAAAATTTTATCGTGGGCAGCACGTTGATACTGACAAACCCTTTACAGGGAAAGCTATAACGAGGAGCAGGAGTTATGTTCAATCTGCGTGGGAAAGTAGGCTTGGTAACCGGCAGTTCACGCGGGATCGGCAAGGCAATCGCCCTGCGGCTTGCGGAAAACGGGGTCGATCTGGTGGTGAACTATGTGCGCCACCGGCAGGACGCCGAGGCCACCGCCCGCCTCATCGAGGAGAAGGGGGCGCGCTGCCTGGTGGTCAAGGCCAACGTGGCCAACGACGAGGATCTGCAGGGGATGTTCGGATTGATCAAAAGCGAATTCGGCCATCTGGATTTTTTGATCAGCAACGCCGCCTCCGGCGTTCTCAAGCCGGCGCTGGAGCTGAGCAGCCGCCACTGGAACTGGGCCATGGAGATCAACGCCCGGGCCCTGCTTTCCCTCACCCAGCAGGCCGCGCCGCTCATGGGCAAGGGCGCCAGGATCATGGCGGTTTCCAGCATGGGGGCGGTGCGGGCCGTGGAGAACTATACGGCAGTGGGCGCCTCCAAGGCGGCGCTTGAGTCGCTGGTCCGCCATCTCGCCGTGGAGCTTGGGCCCCTGGGGATCAATGTCAACACCATCAGCGCCGGGGCCGTGGATACCGAGGCCCTCAAGAAATTCCCCAACCGGGAACAGATCCTCGACGGCGCCCTGCAACGCACCCCCCTAGGACGGCTCACCACCCCCGAGGACGTGGCGGATGTCGCCCTGTTCTTGTGCAGCGATCTGGCCGCCATGATCCAGGGACAGACCATCGTTGTGGACGGCGGTTATTCCATCCGGGCCTGACCGATTCCATGGAAGCCTTCCGCACACAGGCACGGCTCATTTTGGCCTCGGGTTCGCCCCGGCGGCGTGATTTTCTTGCCGATCTGGGAATTGCCTTTGAGGTGCTGGTCGCGAACATTGACGAGACCCCGCAGCCAGGTGAACCGCCCGTCGATTTTGTCGCACGTCTGGCCCAGGAAAAGGCCCAGGCCGTGGATATCCCCAAGGCCTGGGTGCTGGCCGCCGATACGGCGGTGGTGGTGGACGGCGAGATTCTCGGCAAGCCGCGGGATGAAGCCGAAGCCTGCGCCATGCTCATGCGGCTCTCCGGCCGCTGGCATGAGGTGTGGACCGGATTTTCTCTCTGTTGCCGGGCGACAGGTGAATCATGCACCAAAACCGTCTGCACCAAGGTCCGGTTTCTCCCGCTCACTCCGGAGTTGTGCCGGGCCTATGTCCGCACCGGAGAACCCCTGGACAAGGCGGGGGCTTACGGGATTCAGGGCAAGGGGTGTTTTCTGGCGCCGGAAATCAGCGGCTCTTATACCAATGTGGTGGGGTTGCCCATGACCGAGGTGCTGGAAACATTGTTGCACCACAAGGTAATTGCCTTGATGGACGGTTTATGAGAAACTCATCCTAGCCATGAATGCCTCCGAATCGAATATCTTCGTTGCCCGCCAGCCCATCTTCAAGGGAAACAAGGAGGTGTTCGCCTACGAACTGCTCTTCCGTTCCGGCCTGACCAATTACTTTGATCCCTTGCAGGACGGGGAAGAGGCCACCTCCAAGGTCATCACCAACAGCTTTCTTCTTATCGGCATCGCCAATATCACCGAAGGCAAAAAGGCGTTTATCAATTTCAGCGAAGATATGCTGCTCAAGGGGTATCCCTCGCTTTTCCCCAAGGAAATTACCGTGGTCGAGGTGCTGGAAACGGTGGGGGCCACGCCCGAGGTCGCCGCGGCATGCGGGAGGCTGGTCGAGGCGGGGTATGTTCTGGCGCTGGATGATTTTCTCTACGAAGATCGTTTTCTGCCGCTCATCAAGCTGGCCGGAATCATCAAGTTCGATATTCGCCAGATGAGTTTTGCCGAGCTTGAGCGCCAGGCCAAGGTGGTCAGCCGCTACAAGGTCAAGCTGCTTGCGGAGAAGATTGAAACCTTTGAAGAGTTCGAGGCCGTAAAGAAGCTGGGCTTTGATCTGTTTCAAGGCTATTTTTTCAGCCGGCCCCATATCATGGAGGGGCGGGATATCCCCGGCTCCAAGCTCCATTATCTGCAGGTGCTCAAAGTCATTCAGGATGAGGATTACGATTTCGCCGAGCTGGCCAAGTTTGTGAGCCGGGATGTCTCCCTGGCCTACAAATTGCTTAAGTATGCGAATTCCGCCTATTTTGCCAGGAGGCAGAAGCTGGACAGCATCGAGATGGTCGTGGCCATGCTGGGGCAGCTTACTTTACGGAAATGGCTGTCCCTGATGATGCTGTCCTACCTCGCCGCGGACAAGCCGTCCGAGCTCTTGCGGTTGGCGGCCTTTCGCGGCAGTTTCTGCGAACTGATCGCCGACCAGCTTTTGGGCCGGCGCAAGGAGGCGGGGATGTTCCATACGGTGGGAATGTTCTCGCTGCTCCCCGCCATGCTTGACAAAGCCATGGCGGATATCCTGCCGGATCTGGCCCTGCCCGAGGCGATTCAGGAGGCCCTTCTCGTCGAGGTCGCAACCCCTCTCTCCCGGGCCCTCAGGCTGGTCATGGCCTACGAACGCGGCGACTGGGAAAAGACCGCCCGTCTGGCGAAAAAGCTTGCCTTCAAACTCGACTCCCTGCCTCTGCTCTACGAGCAGGCCATTGAAATCGCCCAGGCCCAACTGACGGATTGATGTTCCGTGCGCGGAATGGTCTTGGGGCTGCCCCCTTGCTTTCCCAGAGGGATGAGCTAGCGTTGCAGGGCGGCGATACGGCTTTCCAGGCTGGGGTGGGTGGCAAACAGCGCCATCCAGGCACCTTTGCCGGCAATGCCCGAGGCGGCCATGTTTTGCGGCAGTTCACCAGCTTGCATCCCGCTAAGCCGTTGCAGGGCAGCGATCATCGGCTGGGGACCGCCCAGGAGATACGCTGCGCCTGCGTCGGCCCGGAACTCCCGCTGGCGGGAAAAGTACATCACCACCGTGCTGGCGAGGACACCAAAAACCATCTCGCAGACGAACACGATTATCATGTAGCCGATCCCAGGGCCGGAAGGGGCTTCTGTCTCGTCGCCCCGGCGCAGCATGCTGTCGATGAGCGAGCCCACCACCCTGGCCAGAAAGAAGACAAAGGTGTTGACCACCCCCTGAATCAGGGTCAGCGTCACCATGTCGCCGTTGGCGATGTGCGCCACTTCGTGGGCCAGAACCGCCTCGACCTCCTGCTTGTTCATGCCGTGGAGCAGCCCGGTGGAGACCGCGACCAGCGATTTGGCCTTGCTCGCCCCGGTGGCGAAGGCGTTCGGCTCCCCCTCGTAAATCGCCACCTCGGGCATGGGCAGGCCTGCCTCGCGGGCAAACCGGGCCACGGTGTCGATCAGCCACTGCTCTTCCCGGTTCCGCGGCTGCTCAATGACCTGGGCGCCGGTGGACCATTTGGCGATGGTCTTGGACATCCACAAGGAGATAAAGGCGCCGCCGAAGCCCATAATCGCGGCAAATGCCAGCAGCATGCCGAGATTCAGGCCGTTGGCCGTGAGAAAGCGGTTGACCCCGAGCAGGTTTACCACCGTGCCCAGCACGAGCATGATGGCGAGGTTGGTGCAGAGGAAGAGAAAAACCCGTTTCATGATGCGTTTCCTGTTGTTGAAGACATGGCCAACGGACGCGACCGCCTAGCCCCAGACCGCGCCGGAGGGTCGGCAAGTTATCCGCTTGGGCCTGGGTGAAACTCTAGACATCGGCGAATCAGGAATGTTCCGATTTTTTTGGGGGGATGTCGGAGAGTAAGGTGGCCAGCACCTTGTCGATGCGCTTGTCGTCCATGTCCACCACCTCAAGCCGCCACCCTTCCCATTCCGTGTAGTCGCCGGTTCGTGGCACCCGGCCAAGCAGCAGCATGACCAGGCCGCTGAGGGTATGGTAACGTCCCTTGTCCTCCTCGGGCACCGCCTTGAGCGCGAGGCGATCCTTGAGCTCCGGAATGGGGATGGTCCCATCCAGCAGCCACGAGCCATCCTCCCGCTGCACGGCCCAGGCGTCCTCGGCGTTCCGTGGAGTGAATTCGCCGATCACCGCTTCGAGCAGGTCTTGCAGGGTGACCACCCCTTCTATTTCGCCATACTCGTCGATGACAAAGGCCATCTGCATGTTGCTGGCCCGGAACTGTTCCAGCAGCTCCATGCCGGTCAGGGTCTCCGGCACAAAGGCGCCGGGATGCAGACCAACGGAGAAATCCAGGGGGTGCCCCTGGGCCACGGAGGCCAGGGCATGTTTGGCCTCCACGATGCCAAGCAGTTTGTCCATCCCGCCATCGCAGACCGGAAAGCAGGAATGATCCGACTCTATCAAAAGTTTGAGGTTCTCCTCCTGCGTCTGGCGGATGTCGAGGCAGACCACCGCGGACCGCGGAATCATCAGCGACCCCAATTGGCGGTCGTCGAGGCGGAAAACATTGCGTACGATCGCGTGTTCCTGCAGCTCGATGACCCCGGCCTCGGAGCCTTCATTCAGCATGGCATGGATCTCCTCCTCGGTAACGCTGGGCGCGGTGTTTTGATCGACCCCCATGATCTTGAGCAGGGAGTGGGTGGAAAACGAGAGCAGCAGGACAAACGGGCGGCTGAAGAAGGCCAACGCCCGCATGGGCCGGGCCACCAAGAGGGCGATGGTCTCCGGGTTGATCTGGCCGAGGCGTTTGGGCACCAGCTCACCGGCAACAATGGAGACATAGGTGATCGCCACAACGACGGCAGCCGTGGCACTGATATCCGCAGTCTGTTCCGGCATGCAGAGAAAAGTAAGCAGCAACGTCGGAAAGGCGTGGTGCTACCTGGCCCAGCCCAGCACCAGCATCGCCAGAACCAGATAGCGCCCTGCCTTGGCCAGGGTAACCATCAGGAGAAAACTCCAGAGGGGCTCGCGCATGAGGCCGGCCACCACGGTAAGGGGATCGCCGATGATGGGCGCCCAGCTCAACAACAGGCTCCAACGGCCATGGCGGTGATAGGAGCGCCGGGCTTTTTCAAGATCGTGCTCCTTGACCGGGAACCAGGATTTCTCCCGGAAATACTCGATGGAGCGTCCCATCCACCAGTTTGCGACCGAACCAAGCACATTGCCGCAGGTGGCAACGAGAAGCAGAGTCCAGGCCGGATACCGATCCGCGAAAAGCAGCCCGGCAAGCACCGTCTCGGACTGGAGGGGGAGCAGGGTCGCGGCGCCGAACGCAGAGAGAAACAATCCGAGGTGCCCGGTTACCTCCCACATCGAGATCGCCCTGCAATAAATACCGTTCTTAATGGCATGAAAATTCGTCCATTTCAAGAGGAACCGACAGGAAAAAGGCGGCGGGCCATGCAATGCCCGCCGCCTGCCCAAGCTGCAACTCATGTGCAACTGGCGCGTTTATACGGCCGCCTAGAGCACACGTTTGATCTGTTCATACTCTCCGCTGGTTTTCAGGGCAACTGTCACTTCGGCATCGGAACGGTTGCGCCAGAACCAGCCATGCTTGCCATCAAAGGCGGCCTGGAGTTTGCCGCTGGCTCCTGTCTCGTTCCGGCCCTTGCCATAGCCATGATAAAAGCCTTTGGGCGCATTGTCCGGGTCGCCGTGCGTGTCGAAATTGACGGTGCCTCCCACTGTGGCCCATTCATAGTGGGCTATGGCGTCTTTTTTCATGGCAAGCTTCACCTCCGCTCCCTGTCCGGGGGCAAGCGTGATGGTCAGGGAGTGCTGCTGATTCGCTTTCTGTTTTTGGGCGGTGGCCGTCGCCGTTGCAGCCACCTCGGCTGGGCGTGCGGCAGGCTCGACCGTAACGGGTGTGCTGTCCGTCAAGGGCTTCTGCTCGCTTTGCGCCTCGGTTGCCAGCGCGACCTTTATCTCGCCCATCCGGGTAAGGTCGAGCGTCCGGCCAATCCCGGTCGGATCAATGCCGTATTCGGCGGGCAGAATTGTCGTGACGAGCAACACCAGGGCGACCAGGGCCGCGACAACGGTGGAACGCAATAATTTGCCCGTGCTGGGCAGTTCGGCGCGGGTGGGAAGATCGGAATTATACATTGGAAGAAACCTCCTTGGGATTTTCAGGAAACAACAAAGCCAGTGAGCTGATAGCCGATCAACACGAATCCGGCGCTCATCATGGCGACATTGGCGGTATAGGCGTACTTGAAAAAGGCAGCGGTTCGACGCCAGTACCCCATCGCGATCAGGATAGCGCCCAAGCCAAGCAACTGGCCGATCTCGACGCCGACGTTGAAGGCGAGCAGGTTCGGCAGCAGGCCATCGCGCGCTATTTCATACTCCTGGATCTTCGCGGCCAGGCCGAACCCATGGAAAAGACCAAAAATGAGGGTCGCCACCTTGGTGTTGGGTTGTACGCCGAACCAGCGCTGAAAGGCGCCGATGTTGTCAAGCGCCTTGTACACCACCGACAGGCCGATGATCGCGTCGATGAGATAGGCGTTGACGTTTACTCCGGCATAGACGCCGTACAACAGGGTGCTTGAATGGCCGATCGCGAACAGGCTCACATAGATCGCGATATCCTTCAAGCGATAGAGGAAGAAGATGACCCCTGCGAGAAACAGCAGGTGATCGTAGCCGGTGACCATGTGCTTGGCGCCGAGGTAGGTGAAGGGCAACAGATTGGGACCGGAAATTTCCTGGATGTATCCCTTGTCGCCTTCGGCCACCCCGTGGGCGTGCGCAACGGCACTGAACAGGAGGGGGATGAGGGCCAGGAGGAGCACACGCATGCATGCCCCGAATCCCGTTGCGGCCGGAAAATCACGGGCCGCTTTTGATAATAACTGAAAGGTCATATGTTTATCTCCAAAATGCGTAACACGTTGACGTGCATCGAATACAACACCGTGGCGCGCATGCCAAAAAAAATGGAGTCATGCGCGTGGTGCCCGGATAAGGCCATGGACTGCTGAAATCGCAGTGGGGTCGACGATAACGCTGAGTTGAGCAGCTTGGCCGCTCAACTCAGCGTATGCCCTCTGGGGGGAAACCCCGGATCGTGGCCGCCGATAAATTGAGGGGCTGCGGACGATCGCCGCAAGGGGTTAGACGGTGTTCGGAGGAGGCGGACAAAGATCGAGAAACATCTCGGGGATGGAAGGAGCGTATTCGAAAAAACTCAGGCGTGAAAGGAAAATTACGGGAAGCGAGGGAGGTGTCCAGAGGTTGAAGTCGTGGCTGTGGTGATTGTGGCCGTCGCAGCACCCTTCTTCCTTGTGGGGCTGAGGGATGGAATCATGCCCATGCCCCAGCGGGTCAATGTCCGCATGGCGCTCGAAACAAACGGCGTCAGTCTCGGCTGAAGTCCGCGAGTCGGTGGGCATCACAGGCTGTCTCTCGGTTACATGGAAACCGAAGGAAACGCCGTTTGCGGAAAAAAGGAAGAGAAGGATGACCAAAACCGCAATGATCCGACGCTGGAAGAACTGTTGAGGCAAGCGATTACACTCCGCTCTGGGGTTGGTCAAGCATTCCGCGAACGGGCCGGAGTCTACCGCAAGCCAAGGAGGAATGTCAAGGAAAAGTCAGTCATGCCCGAGGAGTGAAAGAGTGAAAGGGGGCGTTGTTGATTAGTTGACTAACTCGCTCCGTCTGTTACGGGGGAGGGGCTATCGTTTCATCACTTCCGGTATGCCTTGTCGTGCTGAACATGCAGGCTGACCAGCACCAGGGTTGGCCCCTGGCGCAGGCAGGCAATGGCGCGTGCGGCGGAGCCAAGTCGCAGGGAATAAAGCTGTTCGCCGCTGGCTGGTTCGATCATGCCATGCAGCTTTTCGAAATTGAGGCCGGAATGGCTCCAGAGTTGCGGCAGGTCGAGGGAATGAAGGAGCTGGAGCATCTTGGCGGCAGCCTTGCGGACCGGCAACTCGGCGGCCATGACGGCCTCGTCGAAGGCGGGGCGGACCTCAATCCGCACCGGTCCACCTCTTGGCGAGCGTATCCGCCTGTTCCGGCGTCTCGACCGCGATGGAGGGGCGCGGGTCGGACAGGGAAGCGGCGATAGCCTCCTTGTTCTCCGTGGTCCATGCCCACATCTGGTGCTTGGGGACCGGCTCTACCGGGATCAGCATGATCCGGCCATCCGGGAGAATCTCCAGGTTAATGGCGTCTCCAGGATGGATGTCAAGGGAAGGGGGCAGAGTAATGCGGCGTCTGGCGTCTGTTTGTACCAACATGGCGGGTGTCCTCCTGTTTTGACTATAATGCAGGAGTCCTTTCGGGGCAATGCCTATTTTCCCATATGCCCATTTCCCCAGAGTTGCTGTGTGCCGTCGTCTGTGGTGTCGAGCGGCGGGTATTTCCCTTACTGATTGATGGCGTTCATCTTTGAGAAATCGCCGATCTGCAAAAAGAGCTGGGCGATGGCGGTGAGCAGGTTCAGCCGGTTGGCGCGCACCTTTGCATCCTCTGCCATGACCATGACCTCCTCAAAAAAGGTGTCAACCGGCTCCTTCATCTTGAGGATCACCCCCAGCGCCCCTTCATAATCGCTGGCTGCAAGCAAAGGAGCAGCCTCTCCGCGGACAGTCAGGTAGGCCGCATGCAGCTTCTGCTCGGCACTCTCGGTGAGTAGCGCTGTCTGCACCGAAGTCTCGCTGTTCTCCTTGATGATATTGATCACCCGTTTGAAGGCTCCGGCCAGGATGGGGAAGGCTTCTTCCTTGCTGATGGCCATGAGGGCGTTGATCCTGCGTCTGCAATCCATTGGATCGTCGAAGGAGATCGAGGTGACCGCTTCCACCGCCTCGGCCGGGATTCCCTGGCCGGTGAGATCGTTGCTGAAACGGCCCTTGATGAACTCAAGCACGTTGCGGCGGGCCTCGTCCTGGGGAACGCTCAGCTTGTCGCCGTACAGGGCGAGCGCCTGGTCCACGAATTCGGTCAGGGAGAGGCTGAAACCCATGGCGTTGATGATATTGAGCAGCCCCAACGAGAGGCGGCGCAGGCCGAAGGGGTCCGCAGTGCCGGTGGGGGTTTGGCCGATGCCGAAGCAGCCGGCGATGGAGTCAATCCGGTCGGCCATGCCCACCAGCGCCCCAGGGATTGAGGTGGGCAGCTCCCCGCCTGCCCGGACCGGCAGATAATGCTCCCGGATGGCCGTGGCCACCTCGGGTGTTTCGCCGCCGAGCAGGGCGTAATCGCGGCCGATTGCCCCTTGCAGGGTGGGGAACTCTCCCACCATGTCGGTGAGCAGGTCGGTCTTGGCCAGAAGGGCTGCCCGTTCTGTCGAGGCCAGGTGCTCCGGCGCCAGTTTTTTCGCCAGCAAACCCGCCAGGGTGATGACGCGGCGGGTTTTATCGAGCATGGTGCCCAGTTTGTGCTGGAAGATAACGCCCGTCAGGTCTTCGACCCGATCCGCCAGGGTGCGGCGCTGGTCTTCCTTGAAAAAGAAAAAGGCATCCTCCAGCCGCGCCCGGATCACCCGCTGGTGGCCGTCGGCGGCAAGCTTCGCATCCTTGGTGTCCGTGTTGTTCACCGCGATGAAGTTGGACATGAGCTTGCCCGCGCTGTCAACCACGGCAAAGTATTTCTGGTGCTCGCGCATGGAGGTGATCAGCACCTCGCGGGGCAGGGCGAGAAAGCGCTCTTCAAAGGCGCCGCAGATGGCAAAGGGCTTTTCCACCAGATTGCACACCGTGTCCACCAGTTCGTCATCCGGAAGAATCGCCCCTCCCGCCTGCTGGGCCGCCCTGGTGATCGCGGCAAGCACCGCACCGCGGCGTTCCTGGGGCTCGACCATGACCTGGGCCGCGCGCAGGGTTTCGACATAGTCGCTGTAGCCGGAGGCGGGGAAGGGCTCCCTGGCCATGAAACGGTGGCCCTGTGTGGTGTTGCTGCTGGTGATGGTGTCGAGGGTGAAGGGAACGGTCTTGCCGCCATACACGGCGAGCAGCCACTGGATCGGTCGGGCAAAGCTGACGCGGCCCGCGCCCCAGCGCATGGATTTGGGGAAATTGAGGCTGGTGACCACCTCGGGCAGCAGCTCGGCAAGGAGTTCCGAGGTCGGACGGCCGGCCTGTTCGACGCGCACCATGAGGTATTCGCCCTTGGGCGTTGCCAGTATCTGCAGGGCCTCAATCGCGACCCCGTTCTTTTTGGCAAAGCCGATGGCTGCCTGGGTGGGCTGGCCATTCTGGTCAAAGGCCGCTTTTTTCGGGGGGCCGAGAATCTCCTCTTGCCGGTCCGGCTGGCGTTCGACCAAGCCGTTGATCGACACGGCAAGACGCCGGGGGGTGGCAGCGGTGCGCAGGGTGGAATAGGGCAGGGTCAGGGCGGTGAGCCGCTCGCCGAGGATTTTTTCCAATTGGGCAAGGGCGGGCATTATATAGCCGGCCGGAATTTCTTCGGTGCCGATTTCAAAGAGGAGTTCGTGTTGCATGGTCAGTTTCTCGCGATATTTTTTTGACGGTGATCCGTGCGGCCGTGTCGAGGAGCAGTTGCACACTGCGTGCTGCTTTCCGGTTTGTTGTATTACGGCTCTTTATGCTGTTTTGGCAACCAAAATGACAATTTTTTTTGCTGCACCGGCTCAGGACGCGGCTGTGTTGTTCTGCCATTCCAGGGAGGCAAAGGTGTTGTAGCCTTGCGAAAGATTTTCCACCAGAACGGAAAACCAGGCAATGGCCGCATGGTTCTCAAGGGTGCGGCCAAGGGCCGTGGTAATGCTTTCCACGGAAAGGGTGTATTCCGTGCAGGCCTCTGCCGTGGGCCAGCAAAGGTTGTGGGACGTCACCTCTTCGACCAACTGGATGATCTCCTCGATCCAGATGAAATGCTTGAAGCGCAAGCGGATGGTGGCCCTGCCCCAATGGCCGAGGGAGGGAGGCAAACCCTGGCCTCTCTGGGACGGCACCGGCGGGGAAATGGGCACCTGGATTTCCAGGACGAGATCATCGGTTTTTTTTAGCGAGCCGTGCATGGTGCAGCGGTATTCCTTCATGCCCACCGATTGCGCCTGTCCGGAGGATTTTTGCAGGAAATAGGGAAAGGTCATTTCCAGGTGGGCCGCTTCCGCCTGGAGCTTGATTTTCATCTCTTCGAGGATGCGATGAAAGCTCTTCAGGTTTATTTCGCCGTGGAACCGGTTGAGAATTTCCACGAACCGGCTCATGTGGGTGCCCTTGAACTGATGGGGCAGGTTGACGTACATGTTGACCGTGGCCACGGTTTTTTGGGTTTTTCGCGCTTTGTCCAGAACGGTTACCGGGTAGGAGATGTTTTTTACCCCCACCTTCTTGATGTTGATCCGGCGGTAATCACGCTGGCCTTGGATATCTTTCATGTCGCTCATCGGCAAACGATCCCCAGCACCGAATCTGCCTTGTCATCGGCCTGCTCATGTGCAGTAGCACATTTCGCAGACCTCTTCCGCGCATCTCCGGCGCTGGTGAACGTTTGCAGCTTGAGGGAAAACCGTTGTTTTGTAGCTTTTATGGGAACGGATGTGCTCATTGGGCAGGAGGTTGGGTCTCGGTCTGCGTTTTCTCGCTGGCCAACTCTCAGGCGAGATGTTTTTTTACCGCGGCTTTCAGCTCGTCGAGGTTGGAGGATTTGACGATGTACTCATCGGAGGCCCAGGTGGCCAGGTCCTGCTTGAACTCCTGGTAGGCGGAGCTGAGGATGACTGGAAGGGAGGAATTCATTTCCTTGATCTGGCGCAGAACATCGATGCCGTTGATGCCGGGCATGTTGATATCGAGGATGATGAGATCCGGGTTGATGATCTTCAGTTGGGTAAGGGCTTCTTCCCCGGAAAGAGCGGAGTGGACCTCGTATCCTTCCTCCTCCAGTTCTTCGCGGTACAGGAGATGGATGCTGTCTTCGTCGTCAACAAGCAGTATTTTCTTCATTGATCCCCCCCCTGTTGTCTTGCAAGGGTTGTGAGAGTTGCTGTTTCCAGCTTGTGGTTAAATCGCCGCTTCTTTTAAAAATTGGGCTGCTTCTTCCGGCGGGATGGAGTTGATGTAAAAGCCTGAGCCCCATTCAAAGCCGGCGATCATGGTCAGTTTGGGCATGATTTCAAAATGCCAGTGATAATGTTCAAGGGGTTGCGAGCGCAACGGGGCGCCGTGCAGCACAAAATTGTAGGGTACATTGGGAATGCAGGTGTCCAGGCGGCGCATGCACTCTGAAAAGATCGCGGTGAGCGCCTTGAAATGGTCGTCATCCATGGCAAGATAGGAAGAGGCGTGTTGCTTGGGCAGGATCCACATCTCGAAAGGCGAACGGGGCGCATAGGGGACAATGGCAAGGAAGAGGTCGTTTTCAGCCACCACCCGCTTGTCCTGGTTAATTTCCTGGCGGATGATGTCGCAGAAGATGCAGCGTTCCTTGTACTTGTAGTAGGAGAGACTGCCCTCAATCTCGGAGCTGATCATGCGGGGGACAATGGGCAGGGCGATAAGCTGGGAGTGGGAATGCTCCAGCGAGGCCCCGGCCGCGGCGCCGAAATTCTTGAACACCATGACATACCGGAAGCGCGGATCCTGGGCCAGGTCGAGCAGCCGGTCCCGGTAGGCCAGAAAAACCTTGATCATGCGATCCGCCGGCAGATTGGCAAAGGATTCGTTGTGATCCGGGGTTTCGATGATGACCTCGTGGGCGCCGATCCCGTTCATCCGGTCGTAGAGGCCATCGCCCTCTTTGTTGAGATTGCCCTCGATGATAAGGGCGGGGTACTTGTTGGGCACCACCCGCAGATCCCAGCCGGGTCTGTTGGCCTGATGGCCAGCGGTGCTGCTGTAGCTCAAAACTTCCGGGGGCGTGGTATTCTCGTTGCCTGGACACAGAGGGCAGAACCCTCCTCTTGTCTCGTTTTTCTCCACAATGAAGTCAGTGGGACGCTTTCCCCGTTCAGTGGAGATGATGATCCAGCGGCCGATGATCGGATCTTTGCGTAGTTCAGGCATCGCGGTCTCTTATAAGCCTTTTTGGGCCCTCTCCTGGTTTTCCTGGAGGGTTTTGCATTCGATGCACTGGGTTGTCACCGGCCGCGCCTCAAGACGCTTGGCCGAGATTTCGTCGCCGCATTCATCGCAGATGCCATAGGTTCCTTCGTCGATGCGTTCGATGGCCTCCCGGATCTTGGCAAGCAGTTTGCGCTCGCGGTCACGGATGCGGAGTTCGAAGCTCCGGTCGGATTCGGCGCTGGCCCGATCGGTGGGATCGGGATAATTTTCCGTGCTGTCGGTCATTTCGTGGATGGTTTTTTCAGCCTCCTGCAAAAGATCCTGGCTCATGGTCTCAAGCTTCTGGCGAAAATACTCAAGTTGTTCTCTGTTCACAGTCTTACTCCCTTGGTATATCTTGGGCAAGCGTTATCCCTTCCGTTGATAGCTTCCGCTTTTTCCCCCGATTTTCCTTTCCAGTCTGATGTTGTTAATGATCATGCCTTTGTCCACGGCCTTGCACATATCATAAATGGTCAGGGCGGCAACCGAGACGGCGGTGAGAGCTTCCATCTCGACCCCGGTTCTGCCGGTTATGCCCACGGTAGCGGTAATCCCTATGGTGTGTGTCCTGTCGTCCAGGTCAAAATCGACAGTTACCTTGTTGATGGCCAGAGGGTGGGTCAGGGGAATCAGGGCATCGACCTTTTTGGCGGCCATGATTCCGGCGATCCGGGCAACCCCGAGCACATCGCCTTTGGCGATGTTGCCATCCCGCACCAACTGAAACGCCTGCGCCGAAAGGGCGATGGCGCCGGAGGCGGTAGCTTCCCGCACGGTTTCGTTTTTGCCGCCCACATCCACCATGCGGGCGTTTCCGGATTCGTCAAAATGGGTCAGTAGGTTGTCCGTCACGGGCTGGTCGCTCATTGTCGTTGTCTCGCGAGGAAGAATCAAGGCTTTTCGCTGGAAAATGTCTGGAGGAATTTTTTGAAAAATCCCTCTTCTTCCTTGTTGGCGCCCCTTTCCTTCTGCAGGGCGTCAAACTCCGAGAGCAGTTCCTTTTCACGCGCGGACAATTTTTTAGGGATGACAACCTTGATTTCGACGATCATGTTGCCCGGATTCCCGCCCCTGAGGGAGGGGACGCCTTCGCCTTTCAGGGTGAAGATTTGTTCCGGCTGGGTTCCCGCCGGGACGACCAGTTTTTTGGCGCCGTTGATGGTCGGCACCTCCACGGTGGCGCCCAGCGCGGCCTGCACCATGGTCAGAGGGAAGAGACAGTGGATCTCGCTGCCCTCCCGCTGGAAAAACTCATGGGGCTCCACATGCATGATCACATACAGATCGCCCGGCGGACCGCCCTTGCGGCCGCCTTCGCCTTCGCCCCGCAACCGCATGCGGGCGCCGGTGTCGATCCCGGCCGGGATCTTCAGGGAGACCTTTTTCGTTTTTCTGACAAGCCCCTCGCCCTGACAATCATTGCACGGGTCGGTAATGATGGCGCCTTCGCCGTGGCATTTCGGACAGGTGGTCTGCACCCGGAAAAAACCCTGGGCATGCACGACCTGACCATGGCCCTTGCAGGTGGGGCAGGTCGAGGCTTTGTGGCCTGGGCGCAGGCCGGTGCCGTCGCAGGTCCAGCAGGTTTCCCGCTTGGTGATTTCGATCTCTTTTTCCGCGCCATGCACCGCATCCATGAAACTGATGCCCAGGTCATAGCGCAGGTCGTTGCCTGGCATCGGCCCTTGGCGTCTTTGCCCGGAGCGGGCTCCGAACATGTCGCCGAAGATGTCGCCGAAACTTGAGAATATATCTTCGAAATTTCCCGGCCCGCTGTAGCCGCTGTCTTTCAGTCCGGCAACCCCGTAGCGGTCGTAAATCTTGCGTTTTTCCAGGTCGCCGAGAACTTCGTAGGCCTCGGCCGCTGACTTGAACTTATCCTCCGCCGCCTTGTCGTCCGGGTTTTTGTCCGGATGGTACTTCATGGCCAGTTTGCGGTACGCTTTTTTTATCTCCTCCGCGGTCGCATCCGGGGCGACGCCGAGTCTTTTGTAAAAATCGGTTTCCATGGGCTATAAGAACGCCTGTTCCCTTGGATCATCACCCTTCTGCGCGTCCGGGCCAGGAGTCCCCTCTGGAGCCGGAGAATCCTCCTTGGCGGTGGTGAAATTCTCGATGGTGGAGAAACTCACCTGGCCGGAGGCAATTTCGCGCAAGGTGGCGACAATCTCCTTGTTTTTGCATTTCACAAGGAAGGGAGCGTTCTTGCGGTGCTGTTTGATCCGTTCAACGGCAAGATGGATCAGGGAAAAACGATTTTCATTGCCTATCTGGCTCAGGCAGTCTTCGACGGTGATACGTGCCATGGTGCAACTCCTCCTGTGGGAATTCTCCCGTTGGGTATCGCGGTAGTATAAACTTCAAAAGTATAATCCATCCCGGGTTTTTGGCAATCATTTTTTCTCCTGGCGGTCATTCCTGCCGCAATTTAAAAGGGTTTTCGAGGGGTGATTTCCGGGGAACGCGCGGGCATCCGGGAAAAGTCGCCGCCGGGACGGAGGGAGTCATGCGGGGGTGGCATGGAAAATGCTTATCAACAAGACGAGATTGAAGAAAAAAGGGGAAACGGAGGGGTAATTCAGAAAAAAATTCCTTGTTATGCCCGGGATTCGGCTTTTCCATGGGAACAAGCAGGAAAAAAATTCCCAGACCGGGTGGTGAAAATGTTGTCATTTTATTGACAATGCGGCTGTTTCAGTGACGCAAGACCACAGAGGGAGAGAAGATGCGGAAAATCATGGCGGGGTTGTTGCTCCTCAGTTGTTGCGGGTGTGCCGGAGGGATGTACAGCGAACTGGTCGAGGTTGAAATGCGGTTTGCCTCGCCGATGTTCGGCGGGGGCGAGCGAGTGCCCGTTGTCTACCCTGGCGGGCCCGGTGCTTCCGGCGATTCCATGGTACAGGCCTTTGGCCCTTCCTGGCGGAGCATGGAAAATGACTATCCCGGCTACAATTTTAATCCCTGAGCGGGGGAGGCGGAAATGATGCGTATACGATTGTTTGCGATTGTGCTGGCCTTCACCGGTGCGGCCACTGCCGTGCTGGCCGATGACGGACAGTCTTCGGACACCGCCGGGAATGGGGGCGTGTTTCAGGAACGGCAGAAACCCTCCCCGGCATATCGTCCCTACTTCTATAATTATCCCCACGCCATCCCGCCTGATTATGTGTTCCGCACCGCCCGGGTTTTCTCACCGCGGAATATGGCTCAATCCGCTTTGCCGGCTTTTGGGCAGGCAGGAGGGGGGGCGGCAGACGGAGTGGGCCAGGGCGCCGCCCTGCATGCCAGGATCGGCCAGATGGGGAAGGCTCTCATCGCCAATGCCAGCGAGGTGGTGGCCGACGAGTATGTGGTGGCGGTGAGTACCTTTGTCAGCCTTGACAATCTGTATGCGACCTCTTCCCTGGGCCGCTATCTGGGCGAGCAGTTGCTCTCCACCCTGCAACAGGAAGGACTGGAGGTGATTGAGGTGCGGAAAACCCCGGGCATGATGGTGAGTCCGTATCACGGAGAGTATGCCTTGTCCCGGAGCATGGATGAGATCAGTCTGGTGCAGGGAGCCCAGGCGGTGGTGGTGGGAACCTATGCGGTGGCGGGGCAGGAAGTCTTTGTCAACGCCCGTCTGTTGCGCAACGACGACAATCGGGTTCTTTCCTCCGCCAGCCTGGTTTTGCCCATTGACGCGCTGACCGCCAATCTCCTCGCCAATGAAAGCATGCCCGCTTCCACCCGCACCGCGAAGGTCGCGATCCGAGAGTTTCCGGAAAAGGGCCAGGCTGCTCCTCCGCCTCCGGCAAAAAAACCGGCGAAAAAGGTTGCCAAGCGTTCTGTAAAGCCTCCCGTACAGAAGGATTGCCCATGAAAAAGACAAGAATGATGATTCGTGGTTTCGGGTTCGCGCTGTTTCTGGGCTGCGGTCTGCTTCTGAGCGGATGCGCGCCCCGGGCGAACACCGGCGGCACCGCTTCGGTGGTCACTCCGGATTTTTTTGGGGTGGGGGAGGAACTGGCCCTGCAGTTGACTTCCGGCATGCGCGGCGCAGGGGGCGGGCAACGGTTGATTTTGACCACGGTGGTTGATCTTGACAACCTCTATGCCACCACCCGTTTCGGCCGGACCCTGACCGAGGCGTTGTCCACCAGTCTGTTTCGCCACGGTTTCGGCGTGGTGGAGATTCGCAAATCCGCGGAATTATTCATTCGGGACAACCGGGGCGAGCTGATGCTCACCCGGGATGCCAAACTTCTGGCCAAGCAGCAGCAGGCCGCGGCCATTCTTACCGGCACCTATTCGCTGACTCCGGCCACGGTCATCCTCAACATCAGGCTGCTCGACGCCGGTTCCCAGCAGGTGCTTTCCGTGGCCGGGCTTGAGTTGCAGCGCAGCCGCAACATCAATCATCTTCTCGCGGCAGGAAGCGGCGCTTTCGGCGATGCGCAGCTTTCCGCCAAAGAGCGCTGAACAGGGAGGAACTGTCCAGCAGCACCACATCTGCTTCGGAGTCTCACAGGTTCGCTTACCTGTCATCGGCCTGCTCATGTGCAATAGCACACTTCGCAGACCTTTTCCTCGCATCTGTGGCAGCAGCGAAGCGGCGCTGCTGAACAGTTATCTTGCATGGTCTTTTAATTCCGGCATTACGCTGGATAGTTACAGGAGAGCGGTATGCGTAAGGGAATAGCGGTTGTTTTTCTCGGTCTTCTCCTTGCCGGGTGTGCGTCGGGTCAGAAAAACTGGGCCAACCAGCCGGTGGAGGTCAAGAAAAACTCGCCGGTGGTTTTTATCCATCCGGATGCGAACACCTATCAGGAGGCCACCGTGGGCGTGCTCCCCTTTCAGATGCCCGCCAATATGACGCAGGCACAGGGGGAGGGGGTGGCCATGCTCTTCAAGGATGTTCTTCTGGGGAAGCAGGCTTTTCCCAGGGTGCTCCACCTTGAGGAGCCGTACCACGATATCCAGGAAGCCCTGGCCCTGGGCCGAAAGGCAAAGGTGGATATGGTCCTGGCGGGCAAGGTCAACTATGCCCTGGAGGGCACCCAGTTCGGCGGGGGAAGGGTTGAGGTGTCCACCCGTCTGCTCAATGTGCACACCGGCAATACCGTTTGGTATATCGAGCAATCCATGGATCAGGCCGTGGCCTATCCGAAAAATTCCACGCTGGATAATTTCATCGCGGCGTTCAACCCGCCGGAGATCAAACGGTCACAGGCTGGGCCGGTGGTGCCCAATATGCTGGCGCAGGTGGCTTTTGACATGGCCGAGGTCATGGCTGGGGCCAGATCGGTCAGCCGCTGATGCATGGTGTGTTGGGGGCAATGGATGCCCCCATGTGCCGCAGGGCTACGCCTTCCAGTCGAGCACTGCCGTTATGGGGTAATGGTCCGAAGGGAAGAGGCTGCCTTGGCGGGAACGGTCGATTTGCGCAGCAAGAACCCGGAAATGGCCGGAGACCAGAATCCAGTCAATGGCTGCCATTTCCTCCAGGCGCCCATAGGCATGAAAGGTGGCCTCATCTTCCGTCTTCGGCCGGATCTGCCGCACGGCGTCGATCAGTGTTCCATCGCCGGTCAGGAGGCGGTAGGCGTTTGAATCCTTGTCGGCATTGAAGTCGCCGGTCACGATGAGCGCGGTATCCTGGCGGATTTGATCGAGCCATTGGCGCAGGGCGCGTGCATCCCCTTCGATGGCTGCCGGTTCGTAGTCGAAATGGGTGTTGACAAAGGTAAGCACCGAGCCGGTTTGTCGGCAGGAGAGCCTGGCCCAGCTCACCGTGCGGGGATAGTTGCTTTGCCAGCTCATGCTGCCGGGGATCTCCGGAGTCTCGCTCAGCCAGAAGCATCCCGTGTCGAGAAGCAGGAAGGCGGAGCGGCGAAAGAGCAGGGGCGCCATCTCCAGCGCCGTGCCTCCTGGGCCACCCCGATGGACGCCAAAAAAATGGTAATCCGGCAGGCTGGCGCGGACAAACTCGGCCTGCTCGTCGTCCAGGCACTCCTGAAGACCGAGAAGATCGGGCCCGAAGGCACCAATTCTTTCCAGGGCAAGGGCCTTGCGTTTGTGCCAGTGGTTCTCGCCGTCGTCGGCCAGGCCAACCCGGATGTTGAAGCTCATCACCTTGATCACGGCCTGGTCCTCCCGAGGTCAGGTTTATGAATTTTTGGCCCGTTCCAGGGTCCCTCGGATGCCGGAAAACTGCTCCGGCCGTCCCATGTTGGGAAAGAATCCCTGATCTACGCAGTCCCGATAGCACCATTCCGGAGTGGTCTCGGTCCGGTACGTCCAGAAGAACCACCCGGCGTATTTTTCGAAGGTCAGCACCTGGGCCGAGGCGTAGCCGCGATAGGCCGCCGACATCTGAAAGAGATCCATTTCCTCCAGGGCATGGTTGAACGGCCCCTCCGCCCAGAGGGAGACGACCCTCAGGTCCAGGCCCAGACTCCATTCCCCGCAATACACCTGATAGCCCGACTCGCGGATGATCTCGTCCGCTTCGTCCCGCCACTCTCCGGCGCTCTTTATGATGTGCCCGAAGATGTCCAGGCTGGTGTCGTAATCCATAAAGCATTGATAGCGGTGGATATCGAGGGCCACGTTGCGGAACTCCGGCTCCTGGAGGAACCCTGCATACTCCCGGAAGTTGCGGAAGCCGTCGTGGAACACCACCGTCACCCGCTCGGGCGGGCAGTGGCGGCGGATGCGTTGGTAGGCATCGAGGTTGAAGCGCTTCAGCAGATCGGTGGGGATATCCCAGCGCGGTTCATTGAGCGTCTCGATGCCGTGCAGCGCCGGGTGACCGGCGTACCGCTCGGCCAACCGTTCCAGCAGAGCCAGGGAGTGTTCGATGTACTCCTCGCTGGTATGCCACTCGCACACGTCGAGGATGCCGCCGTTGTCGAAGCCGTTCTGGCACCCCGGCGCGGCATGGAGGTCGAGAACCACCCGCAGGTCGAACTCCCCGGCCCACTCAAAGACCTTGTCGACGATGGCAAGCCCCCCTTCCACGAAGGGATAGCGCGTCCCCTGATAACTGCGGTGGTAGGGATAGTCCTTGCCGAAAAGCCAGTGGCCGACCGGCAACCGCACCGCATTGATGCCGGCATTTTTCAGCCAACCGAAGTCGTCGCGGGTGATGAAGGTGTTCCAGTGGTGGTGCAGGCGCCGGGTAGCCTCAACCTCGCCCAGCTCAACGCAGTAGGAGGTTTCGTCGGTGGCTTGCAGCCCCTCGAACAGACTCGGGGTGATCCATTTTTCCAACACCAGCCAGCCGCCGAGATTGACGCCGCGGAGTTTGCTGCCGGATTCGTGCACCGTTTTGGGAGTCATCGTTGGTCTTCCTTAAAGGGTTTCACAGGGCCAGGCGGCGTGCATAGAAGGAAGCGCCGTTTGGCAGATGGGAAATTGCAAGCAGCGTGGCATCGGGGAGCTGTTCAGAGATCAGGCGCAGCATCCGTTCCTCTTCCTTGGGGTCCAGGGAGTCGAAGGCCTCCTGCAGGAAAATCCACTGGGGCCGGTTGAGCAACAGGCGCACCATGCCCAGGAGTTGCTGCTCCCCCCGGGCCAGGGTGTTGATCCAATTGTCCTTCTGGTCGAGCTGGTCGATGAGGTCTTCAAGGCCAACCAAACGCAGCGTCTGCTCGAGTTGTTCCTGGCTGAAAACCCGGCGGGAGGCTGGATAGCAGATGGCATTGCGCAGGGTGCCGGTGGGCAGATGCGGCCGGGGCGGCATGAAAAAGAGGCGGCCTTGGCTGGGGAGCTCGATGACCCCGCGGCCCCATGGCCTTACCCCGGCAATGGCGCGAAACAGCTTTGCCCCGGTGTAAGGGTTGCCGGTGATCAGCACATGTTCGCCCTGGCCGATCTCCATAGTGATGTTTTGAGCCAATGTCGGCCCGTCGTATTTGGCGATACTGAGGTCGCGGAAGGCCAACACCGGCCGGTCCGAGCTTTTCACCTGAATCCAGTGATCCGGTTGAGCCAGTTCTTCGTCCACATTATCCAACACCTTGAGAAGACTCAGAACGCGTTCCACCGAGGCGCGCCATTCCGCGATTCCGCCCGCATTGCCCACCGGCCAGGAGAGGGCGCCCACCATCTGTTGGAACGCCTGGGCGGCCTGCATCATGGCTCCCAGGGAGATCATCCCCAGGATGTAGCGGGGGGCGGAGATCAGGATCGGAAAGGCCATGTTCAATGAGGCATAGCCGGTGCTGAAGATCTGGATATTTCGCCATGCCGCGGTTTGCGTGTTCCAGACATTCCGGATCTTGCAGAACAGCTCACGAAAAAGCTGCCGTTCATAGCTGTTGGCATGGATCAACGCGATGGCCTGGCTGTTTTCCTGCGCCTCCAGCAGACCGGCGCGGAAGTCCGCCTCCGCCGATTGCCGGGCGTTGGTGGCTGCGGTCAGGGGCAGACTCACCTGCCAGCCAAGCCAGGAGGCCAAGGCCGTATAGATGATCGCGATCCAGACCAGATGCCCGTAAATGGGGATTTGCCACGCGCCCAGGTCGAGCGTCACCACCCCGGAGCGGGACCAGAGCACCTGCGAGAAGCCGATCAGCAGCAAAATGCAGTAAAATAACGAGTGGCCCAGGGCGACCGCCGACTCGCTGGCGACCCGGCAATCCTCGGCAATACGTCCATCCGGGTTGTCGTGTTCGCCCGGGAGATGGGAGATCAAATAGTGGCGGCCATCCCGCATCCAACGGGAGATGACATGGTCCGTCAGCCAGTCGCGCCAATAGATCTGCAGGTTGCGTTTGACGACCAGATGCGATCCGGTCACGGCCATGTCGGCGACAAAGATGATCGCCAGCACGCCGATCTGGGTGATAAGGCCGCGCATGGAGTGCTGCTCCAGGGCGTTGAACAACGCCGCGCTCCACTGGGTAACCACCACCGCCAGGATCATTTGCAGTATGGTCAGGAGCGCCAAGAGGAAGGTGGTGCCTTGAATCTTCAGTTTTTGCTTCGAAGACCAAAACAGCTTCGAGAGGCGAAGAAATTCAACCAGAAAATCGAGGGAGTTAGGCATCAGGGCATCCGATGGGGTGGCAGGCTGAAGACGTCGTGCATCTGATTGCCCTCATGGTTGTCGTGCAGGCAGAAATCGTTTTTTTCGGTGGCTCCAGCCATATCAATCCGTCCAGTCCCCCTGTCAATTCCTACAGAAAGCCGGTGGCTCCGTCAACATCTTCTTGCGGGAGAGGTGAAAATCATTGCATCGAGCGATAGCTTATCCGGAAAAATTGGCAAACCGCAAGGTCATAATGGAGTGGGGCGGACTGATCGTCCGGGCAGCGTGGTTGTGGCATCGCAGCGCAAAGGCAATCGCCTGCTCCGTGCGATTCATGACCACGACAGCGATTTGCCCATCCGGATTGAGGAAGGCCGTTGTCTCAAGGTCATCGGTGGTGGTGGCGTGCAGGATGCGTTCGGCGCCGGGGCGGATGTAGCGGGAGAAATGGCCGAGATAATAGAAGGAGCTCTGATACAGCGGCAGACCGGCCCCTGTATCCACCAGGATGGGTGCGCTGCAATAATTGCCCACATGATTGGGGCCGCCGCGCGCATCCAGCATGAGATTCCAGTCCACCCATGCCACGGTCCAGCGGTTCAGGTCGTTGATGAGCGAACGCCCGTAGCGCTCGCCCACGCCCCATTCGCCTAGGTGCGGGCCGCCTTCCTGACATCCTTCGCTGAAGAGCAACTGTTTATCCGGAAAGGCTTCGTGCACGGCGGTCAGATTGTCGAAATGGTCCCCCACATACCAGTGAAACGCCGCACCCCACACATATTGCGCGGCCTGGGGGTCATCGTACACCACTCTGGCGCGCTCGTAGATGGCGTCCCGGTTATGGTCCCAAATCATCAGCTTGAGATGGCCCAGCCCCTCTTTTTGTAGAGTAGGCCCCAAATAATCACGGACAAAATCGCGCTCTTCCTCGGCGGAGTACAGGCAGGAATCCCAGGATTGGCTGGCTTCCGGTTCATTCTGGAGGGTGAGGCCCCAGAAGGGGATGCCTTCTTTTTCATATTCCCGGATGTAGCGGCAGTAGTAACGCGCCCACACATCACGGCATTCAGGGAGCAACCGGCCGCCGCCGTTCATCTGCCCGTTGGTTTTCATCCACGCCGGCGGGCTCCAAGGGGATGCGAACAGCTTCAGGCCGCCGCTGATGCGCAGGGCTTCCTTGAGCATGGGCAGAACAGCGGCGCGGTCACGGGCAATGGAAAAGTGTTGCAGGCTAAAATCGCCCTCCACTTCATCATGGGCGTAATTCCCCAGGGCAAAATCGCAACTGTTGATATGCGTCCGCCCCATGGTATACCCCAGGCCATTAAGCGGGTCGAAGTAGGCCCGCATGACTTCGACCTGCTTTTCCGCCGGGAGTTTCTGCCAAGTGACGGCTGCCGCTTCAGTGAATGCGCCGCCAAAGCCTTCCATTTTCTGGAAGCGCTTGCGCGGATCGATGGTGATGGTGTGCGTTTCCGAGGGAACCGCTTCAAAAAACACGGGGGGCTGTTCGCTCTGGCGGTCTGGGGTGTCTTTGGCGGTCAGCGAGAGGTGGACGATATGGCGGGACATATTTCGGGCATCAGCCGAGCGGGGTTCTTTTGTCCAGGCAGGCGGTTTCCATGACCTTGAGGCCCATCTGCAGATGCTCCTGGGTGTAGGTGAGGAATATCTCCTCGGCGCTGTCCTTGCTCTTGATGCCGCCTTTTTTGAGCGGCAGGTCGGAGACCAGCATCATGGCGCCGGTGGGCACATTGAGGGCATAGCCCACCGCGAACAGGGTGGCGATCTCCATGTCGATGGCCATGATCCGGTGCTTGCGGATGTACTGGATGAACTCGGCGTCAAACTCCCACATCCGGTAGTCGGTGGTCATCAGGATGCCCGACTTGGGTACCATCTTCAGCTCGCTGGTGATGACCTGTTCGCAGATGCGGTTGACGTGGATGGATGGCAGGGCAGGGACATCCTTGGGCAGATAGTGCGGGCTGGTGCCTTCGTCGCGGATGCTGGCGGTGGGGATGATGATGTCGCCGATCTCCAGCGCATCGTCGATGCCGCCGCACATGCCGAGCATGAGCACGCATTTTATCTCGTCGAGAAAAGAGAGGCAGTGCATGACAATGCCCGCCGAGGGTGAGCCCACCCCGTGGTTGATGATGCTCAGGTCGTGCTTGCGGTCGTGGACTACGCTCCAATGCCCGCGCTGGACCGGGTTGCCGGTGATGCGGGCGAAGTCGTCGATATAGCGGTGGAAGTTGCAGAGCAGGATATGGGAGCCGAAGTCCTTGACGCTGGAGCCGGTATAGCGCTCCAGGGTGTGCCGGGCATAACTGTCGGGCCGCAGTTCTGTGCTCATGCAGGTTCCTTCTGGTTATTTTTGGAAGGGGTTCCTGATGAGCATGGTCTGCTCCCGGCCTGGGCCCACGGAAAGGATGTAGGCCGGGGTCTCGGTGAACTCCTCGATGCGTTTTACATAGTCGCGGGCCTTGGCCGGCAGATCGTCCACGCTGTTGGCCTGGGTGATCTCTTCGCTCCAGCCCGCGAGGTTTTCGTACACCGGCTTGAGCTTGGCCAGGGTCTTGATGTTGCCGGGCAGGGCTGTCATCTTCTTGCCGTCCGCCTCGTAGCTGGTGGCCAGCTTCAGGGTCGGCTGGCCGCTCAAGACATCGAGCTTGGTGATGGCCAACCCGTTGATGCCGTTCAACCGCACAGCCTCGCGGGCGATCACGCCGTCGAGCCAGCCGCAGCGGCGCTTGCGCCCGGTGGTGGCGCCGACTTCCCCGCCTTTTTGCTGCAACTCGTCACCCACTCCGTCCAGCAGCTCGGTGGGGAATGGCCCCTCGCCAACCCTGGTGGTGTAGGCCTTGAGGATGCCGATGACGCAGTCGATGTGGGAGGGGCCGAAGCCGCTGCCGGTGCAGGCGTTTCCCGCCACGGTGTTCGAGGAAGTGACAAAGGGGTAGGTGCCGTGGTCGATGTCCAACTGGGTGCCCTGGGCGCCTTCAAAGAGGATGTGCTTGCCTGCCTTGCGGCCCTCGTCCAGGGCCACGGAAACGTTGTCGATATAGGGGGCAAGCCGCTGGGCGTGTTTCATGTACTCGTCGTACACCGTTTCGGGCGCGATCGGGTCGGTGTTGAATTTCTTGCTGAACAGGAAATTCTTTTCCTCAAGGTTTTCGCGGATTTTTTCCATGAGCGAGCCGGAGTCCAGCAGATCCCCAGCCTTGATGCCCTTGCGCAGGATCTTGTCGCCGTAGCAGGGGCCGATGCCCCGGCCGGTGGTGCCGATCTTCTTGCCGCTGGCCAGGGCCGATTCGCTGCAGGAGTCCAAGAGCCGATGGTAGGGCATGATCAGATGGGCGCGCTCGCTGATCATCAAGCGCTGCGGATTCACCGGCAGGCCGCTGGCCGCCAGTTTGTCCATCTCCTCGAGCAAAACGCCGGGGTCGAGGACCACGCCGTTGCCGATGAAGCACATCTTGTTTTCGTAGAGGATGCCGGAGGGGATGAGGTGGAAGACGTACTTTTTGCCGTCCACCACCAGGGTGTGGCCCGCGTTGTTGCCGCCCTGAAAGCGCACCACGAAATCGGCGTGCTCCGTCAACAGGTCGACGATCTTGCCCTTGCCCTCATCGCCCCATTGCGTCCCGACAATTACCACATTGGCCATCTTGCTTTTCCTCCGCAATCATCCGAAAATAAGGTTATCAGTGAGCCGCGAGGGGCTCATGGTTTTTATCGTGTTGGGTGCAGCACCAGGCACCATAGCCAAAGGAAAATAAAAAGTCAATCGCGGAGGCCCGCGTGCTTCTGCGGCCTGTCTTGACACCCTCCGGCAAATGCCGTAGATTGCCCCCTGGAGTGATGGGCGTGCGGCGTCGCTGATTTTTGCGGCAGACCGGATTTTTTCTGCGGACCTACCGAGGCAATTGCATGTTTGGCATAGGGCTTCCCGAGTTGATTCTGATCCTGGGCATCGCGCTTATCGTGGTGGGCCCGGAAAAGCTTCCGGAAATGGCGAAATCCATTGCCAAGGTGGTGCTGGACCTGAAAAAAACAGCCTCATCCCTCAAGGAGAGCCTGCACGAGGATATGAAGGATGAGCTGGGGCAGGACCCGTGGCAGCAGAAGCTGGGAGATGCCTACCCCAATCTGCCCTCCACCTCGGTTCCCGAGCCCGGTGCGGTGGAGATCGACGCGGTCTCTTCCCCTGAATCCACGCCGGTTGTGATGGCCGCCGAAGCCGAGGGCCCCGAGGCCCCCGAGTCCAAAGAAGAGAAGCCCGCAGGATGAGCGAGGGGCTGTCAGGCTTTTTCTCCCAGCATCTTAGGGAGCTGCGCAACCGGGTGATGGTCTCCTTTCTGGCCATCGTGGCGGCCACCCTGATTGCCTATGCCTTTTCCGAACACCTCGTCCGCTTTCTCATGGTCCCCCTGATCACGGGCCACCCCACTCTCGCCAAGCTCGTCTACACCAACCTCACCGAGGCCTTTGTCAGCTATCTGAAGATTTCCCTGCTGGCCGGGCTGATTCTTGGTTTTCCGGTCTGTTGCTATCAATTATGGATGTTCATCGCGCCGGGGCTGCACCGCCATGAACGCAGGCTGGCGCAAACCGTGGTTTTCTGGGCCACGATTCTTTTTGCAGGCGGGGTGGTGTTTGCTTATTGGGTGGTGCTGCCGAGGACGCTTTCTTTTCTGCTGAGCTTTGCCGATGCGCAGTTGGAGCCCCTGCTCCGGCTTGACGCCTATCTCAGCTTCGTGGCCAGGACCTCGCTGGCCTTCGGCCTGGCCTTTGAGGTGCCGTTTCTCATGGTCATGGTGGCCAAGGCAGGGATCGTGAGTAAGGGGTATTTTTCCAGGCAGCGGAAATACTTTTATCTCGCCATCCTGGTCCTCGCCTTTCTGCTCACCGCAGGCGATATCTTGTCCGCCATCCTGCTTGCCGTGCCGCTTTTCGGGCTGTACGAGGCAGGGATTCTCATCAGCCGGCCATTCAAGGGGAAACTGAAGGCTGAAGGCTGACGCTCCCGTGTTTCAATCTCCTTGCCGCAGTGCAATATGAGCCTCTTGCAAAAAGAGGGAAAGACCCTTCGACAGGCTCAGGGCGAACGGTAATCATCATGAAATCATTATAGTTTCTTCCGTTCATGCTGAGCCTGTCGAAGCATTGATAAACCATCAGCCTTCAGAATTACCAATCAAAGAATATACTGCGGAATCTTCAGCAATTCCCCGTTCCGCATCGCCGACTGGTGCGCGACAATGCCGGGCACCGTCAGGTTCAATGCCTGGGCAATGTCCACAAGCGGCGTGCGGTCCTGCAGGATAGCCTCGATGAACTCACTCATCAGATAGCCGTGCGATCCGCCGTGGCCAGCGGGCTGAACTCCCGGCGGCAGAGGCGGCCGTTTGATCAAGGGCGCCTCCTTCCCATCCATGCCTTTGAAAACACGGTCGAAGATTCCCTTCTCGGTCCAGATGCGACCCGTTTCGTCACCGGTGCCCGGTATCTCCCAACTGACCGCCATCCGGGCCATGCCTCCTTCACTGGTGCGGAACAGCGCGATCTCGGTGCCGAACGGATTGCCGAAGCGGTTGTTCTTGGCCTGCAGGTGTGGAATGGCGCTGGGCATGCCCATGCACGATACTTCCGTGAAGGAGCCGCCTGTAACCCCAACGTAATAGGCATTGGTGTGGGTTGGATACCATTGCGGCGGCAACCCCGTACGCCATGCCCCGTATGCGGGCAGAGGCGTTCCCAGGTAATGCAGGTACTCGGCCTCGGAGTAAATCAGCCTGCCAAGGGCTCCCGCCCTGTACATCTCGCGCATGGCGTAGAGATCGCCATGGAAATAGGAGGTCTCAAACATCATGTACTTCCCGGCAGAGCTCCTGGCCGCAGCGAAAAGCGCATCGGCGTCTTCCAGGGACCCGAAAACGGCCGGCACGGCCGAGGCAACGTGCTTTCCGGCTTGGAGAGCCGCGATGGCGAGGCGCGCGTGGCTGGGCGCATCCGTGGCAATGAAAACAGCTTCGACCGCCTCGTCTCGGATAAGTTCCTCGCCCGTTCCGTACATCTTCTGACAGCGACAGGCTTTTGCCAACGCGGCGCACTGCTCGGGCACAAGATCGGCAACCGCCGTGACCGTTACATTCGGATGATCCTGAAAAGAGAAATCGGCACCGAATCCACACACGCCATAGCCAATGATACCCACCCGGATCTTGCGATCGGAAACCGGAACCCATTGCTGCTCGGTGTCCTGATCAACCAATGCCCGCTCAAATCCCTGAATCGGAGGAACCGCGTGCGTCAACCCCGAGTCATCGGATATTCCTGCCGTATCGTTCTCAAGCTCGTCTTGCATCGATTTATCCCTGTTTTTTGTGTTTTGGGCAACGAGTCTGTAGAAAAACCCGGTTTTAAGTGATTCGCCGAAAGAGGGCGGATTGATTTTTTCGCTGCTTCCGACTTGGCATCCCGGTTTATTTGTTTTGTCTCCAGTCTTTTTCCTGTCTGTTCCTGCCCTCCTGGCTCCATTACTTTGCCAGAACCCGCTTTATTATCAAACAGTTTCAACTTTTCTCTGCTGATTACGCAAAGCGTGGCCCGTATTTCGTCACTTTTCTCGTGTTGCGAGAAACTGGGGGCGTTCGTCGCCAAGAAATCTGCGTGAAAACTTGCAGTTCAAGACCTGACCCCACTTACGCCAAAGAGTCGACGGGCCGGTGAGCGGGTGATGGCAAGCGTCAGCCGGTTCCTGGAGCGCAAACTCAAGCTTGTGGTCAACCAGGAAAAGAGCAAGGTAGCCTCGACCAACGAGATCGGCTTTCTCGGGCTCGTCTTCAAGGGTGCCAATATCCGCTGGTCGGAAAAGGCCTTTGCCGAGTTCAAGCGGCGGGTCAAGGAACTGACCGGTCGGAGTTGGGGAGTCTCGATGGAATACCGGTTTGCCAAGCTCGCGGAATACCTGCGGGGCTGGATGGGCTACTTCGGGATAGCGGAATACTACCGCCCGATTCCGGGAATAGACCACTGGCTTCGGCGGCGGGTGCGGATGTGCTATCTGAAACGATGGCGCCGATGCCGCACCAAGGTCCGTGAACTGACCAAGCTCGGTTGCAACTTGCGGCTGGCTATCTCCATCGGCCTGAGCCGCAAGGGGCCGTATCGACTCGCCAAGACGCTGGCAACCCAGTCGGGGATGACCATCAATGGCTCAAGGATCAGGGTTTGTTGTCTGTCAAAGAACTGTGGGTGAACATCCATTACCCCGCTACGGCGCGGTAGCTCATGGGAACCGCCTGGTGCGGACCCGCATGCCAGGTGGTGTGGGGAGAGGGATGGAAATCCTCCCCCTTACCCGATTAGGCTGGTTGAACGATCCTTACTTAGTGTCCATCCGGAAACTCGTCTTTCCAGATGAACGCGTTAAGCTATCAGCTATCAGCTTTTAGCTTAACGTGCTTACTTGATTAAGTTTTTTTCTGAACGCTGATAGCTTACCGCTGATAGCATCCAGCAGGTAACATTGTTTCCGGATGGACACTACTTAGACTCTCCCAATAAGTATGAGTATTGTCAGGCTAGCGACAATCACACTAATTATAGAAAGAGTTTTAAGTTTGCGTTTCTGTTGCAAACTTATGGCACCTATAATAAGTGATGTTATTGAAAACATCCAAAGCCCCAACGTCAAATCAGGATCCCAATCTGGAAGATTAAGCCAATTTGCGGCGCATAAAACAGCCAGAACAAATGCGGTAATCCCCATCCAAATAGAATCTTTTGTTGTTGTCTCTGTACTCTGAACGAAACCACAATGTGGGCATGTTGGGGCAGACTCATGAAGCTCCTTACCGCAACCCCTACAAAAAATCATATTCATAAAATCTCCTTTGCATATTTAAGTTTAAAAATAATAATTATGTCTTGAGAGCCTATCGTTTAGTTTGAGTGGCTCGCGGCGTTTTGCGCGTCCCGCTTGAAACGCCAGTTAGGCATGGCAGCCACAAATAAAAAACTAAACTTCTCCTGAAATAAATGAGCAATACCGTGGTCTGTCCCCTATTGTTCCTATTGTTCACGTCAGCCTTTCTCGCCTTTAGACAATCGTTTAAACGATGCGACGAAAAGCATGACCCACACAACCATCGCGGCCGCAACAGCCAGTTCCACGCGCCATTCGTCCGACAGGCCCGGGAAGAAAAACCCGAGGCCGAACCAGGCGGCTGCACCAACCAGCAACAGCATTGCAAATAGCGCAATAAATATCAGTGAGCGGTTGACAATCTCTTGAACGATAAAAATGCACCGGTAAGCCCGTCCGGATCACCGTCACGTTGCATCATGCGGTGGGGCGTGAACCATAAAACAAGGAACCCCGTGCCAAGCAGGATAGTCATATAAATTGACATACTCATCCTTTCAACAGCCAATATGCAAACGCCCCGGCAAAGCTGACGATAAACATTGCCACACCGATGGCAAACGCCTTCCCCCATCCGAGGGGCTTTCCCTTGAGCCTGGCCGCCAGCTTTGCAATTAGTGCAGCACTGATGACGATGACCGGTGGCAGCCCATACACCATTAGTAGAAATTCATCCCACACGTCCATTACTTCAAGCCCATTGTCATCAAAAGATTCCTTGGAATTCCGTGGAATTCCGTGTGGAGTTCAGGGGACAGGATACGCAATTCACATGCCTCCCGTAAATTGCAGAGGGGGGCGTTGTTGATTTGCCAGCCAACCTATCCCTGATTCTTGAATTCCAGTTATGACTGCACATCCTCTCCTTCTTGGAGCACCAGCCAGAAAAAAGGTTTAGAACACCCTATCAAACCTGATCTTCGATCACAATACAGAAAAAATACGTGGAAAAGAGTGGAGAGTTCCGCAGGAGAGTTCCGGGGACAGAGGAGAGTTCCGGGGACAGGATACGCAATTAAAATCTTCCCGCGCCATCCCAGCCGTGTAGGAAGCGATTTTTGACGCGGCCTCAAGGATATCATCGATCAGCAGAGCGGCTGAACGTTCAGACATATTCCAGATCCTTGCTGATGTGCTGTAAGAACTTCGGTTTGATTGCCCGGGTGGACACCAGTTCCACCGGCTCACCCAGCAATTGTTCAATCCGATCGGCCAGAGTTACGAATCCCAAACCGATTTCCGGCCCCACTTCTACAAGGATATCCACGTCACTGTCAGGCTTTTGCTCGCCCCGCGCATAAGAACCGAAGAGCGCCAGCCGTTTCACCCCAAAATTCTTTTCTACATCAGGCTTACAGGACGTCAGAATCTCGATGATTTGTTGCTTCGTTTTCAAAGCTGCCTCCTTGCTAACCACAGGAGATAAGGACACCCCCCAATTAAATTCCAGACCCTGTCCAGCTTATCGCCTTTCTTGCCAATAATCTGGGGCACGGTGCAGGTGCATAACCGCGATCACTTCGATTTGTTCGGGACGGTCTCGAAACAGAACCCCGAAAGGGAATATTTTCGTAAGACATCGTTGAACATCGAATACCACAACAGGATACAAACTTGGGTTCAACACGATACGATTGATGGCGTCTTGCACCGCCGCCAGAAACCGCCTGCCGAGATCGCTTTGCTGAGCTTCGTAATAGGCAGCCGCTTCAAGCATTTCTGCTTCAGCATCTTCTTGAAAGACGACAGCTTTCATGTTAGCGAGGCGTAGGCATTCTTGAATACGGAATCGGCATCGCGTAGCTGGCCTGCGGAATTGTCAACTTCAGCACAGCGCCGCCGAATTTCTTCTTGCCATTCCGCCGACAGGGGATTGTCAGGCATGTCAAGGCTCTCTATCAGTTTCTCGGCCACAAACGCCCGGAGTGCAGGGGGAAGGGTCATGGCCTCATTCATAATTTTTTCTACTGTAGCAGCCATAGTTTCACGACTCCTTTCTCCCCTGAATTCGAGGGGAATGCCTAATTCTGGTGAACGCCATCAGGTTTTTTGCGACTGATTTCCACCTGTACGACTGTATTAAACAGAATATGGAACGCTAAAGAAAAAGTAAAGCGAAGTTCCGTTTTAGCGCATCCTGCTCATTGCCATCGGTCGCCCATTCAAGGGGGAAGCTACCGCGTTTCAATCCCCTTGCTCCGCAGATGCGCCTTCACCGCGCTGATGGGCACCTCCTGCCGGTGAAAGATCCCTGCCGCCAGGGCCGCCTCGGCTCCGGTTTTCTCGAACACCTCGGAGAAATGCTCCATCGTGCCCGCGCCGCTTGAGGCGATGACCGGGATGGAGACCGCCTGGCGCACCTGGTTGATCAGCTCCAGGTCAAAGCCGGAGTTGGTGCCGTCCTTGTCGATACAGTTCAAGAGAATCTCTCCCGCGCCCAAGGCCTCGCAGGAGGTGGCCAGCTCCATGGCATCCACCTCACGGCCTTCGCGGCCACCCTTGATGGTGCACTGATACCAACAGTACTCTTCGCCGTTTGGCCCGGGGAATTTGGTCTTGATGGTGTGGCGCGGGGTGTCTTCCGGCGATTGCACATACACCCGGCGCGGATCGACGGAGATCACCACGGCCTGGTTGCCGTACACATGGGAGATCTGCTCGATGGAGCTGGTCCCGGTTTTTGTGCCGGTTTTCAGGTATTCCTCTGCAATGAGCACCGCGTCGCTGCCGATGGAGATCTTGTCCGCCCCGGAGCGGAAGTATTCCGAGGCCACGTCCAGGGCCGAGTAGTGTTTGCCTTCCGAATCGGTGAACTCGCGGATGCCGCCGCCGATGGTGAGCGGCACGAAGACCTGCTCCGAGGTGCGTTGCAGCACTTCGAGCATGGGCTGGTCCTTCATGGGGAAGTCTCTGAAGCCGGTGATGTTCAAGAAGGTGATCTCGTCGGCGCCCTCTTCGTAATAGCGGCGGGCCAGCTCCACCGGCTTGCCGAGGTTTCGCACCTCGCCCTTGTCGCGCACGTCGTACTGGTCGCCCTTGGTCACCACCAGGTCGCCGTTGTCGTTGCTGCGTACATCGAGGCAGGCGATGATCCGCTTGGCGATCCTCGTTTCCGCAGGCGAGGTGGAGATTTCCATGGGGCCAGCAGCGGAAAGGTCCGTGGCTTCTAGGAAATTTTTTAGGATCGCCAGCCCGGCGGCGCCGCTTTTTTCCGGGTGAAACTGGCAGGCCGCCACATTGCCTTTCTGCACCGAGCTGATGAACTCCTCGCCGTAGTTGGTGGTGGTCAGCACCCACTCCTCGTTTCCGGGTTCCATGGCGGCCCGGTAGGAGTGGACAAAGTAGAGTTTTTCCTCGGCGAACCCGGCAAGGAGCCGAGAGGGTTTCTTGATATTGATGCCGTTCCAGCCGATCTGCGGCACCGAAAGGGTTGTCTCGGTGAAGCGTTTGACCTGGCCCTTGATGATCCCCAGCCCGGCCACGCCCAAGGCCTCCTCGCTGCCCTCGAACAGGGTTTGCAGTCCCAAGCAGATGCCCAGGAATGGCCGGTCGGCCCGGAGGTATGCGAGCAGCGGCTCGACAAAGCCGCACTGGTGCAAGCGCTGCATGGCGCTGCCAAAGCTGCCGACCCCAGGAAAGATCAGCTTTTCGGCGGCCAGGATATCCGCCGGAGTTGTGGCGTCGGTAACGGTGAAGCCGAGTTTTTTGATGGCGTTGCGAACGCTGCGGACATTGCCGGCGCCGTAGTCCAGAAGGGTTATGTTCATAGCTGTTCCCAAAAAAAAGAGGGGATGCGTCCCCGAGAGCGAAAAGGAAAGACGCTATATTAGACGATTGGCGCGCAGGCAACAATGGGGAATTTCCCTCTTGATCTTTGCGCGTAATACTTGCGATAATGTACGGAAAAAGGCATGATGGATCCATGAGTAGCGCCGCTTCCAGGACATTGCGGTTCGCCGGTCGCGGTGTGTGCCTAACTTCAACCATCAGGAGCATCAATCATGAGTAAAGCCAAGGACACCCAGAAAGCAGTCAAGAAGGAACCGGCCAAGACCATGAAGGAAAAGAAGGCAGCCAAGCAGGCCAAGAAAAGCGAAAAGACCAAGTTCACCCCGCAATGATAGGCTCCATCGGTCGTTGAACTTTTTTTGCTTCTTTTGATCTTTTGGGGTTTGTTGTACAGGCGGTTGCGGCGCAAGGCCCGGCCGCCTTTTTTGCGTACGGTGTTCGGACTATTCGGGCCGGATTTCCTGCTTGAGCAGACAGCAGGATATCCGGTGGCGCGGGCTGCCGTCCGGCCTGTATTCGATGTTGCCTGGCTGGAGGAGCTTGTTCATCACGCAGCCCTCGGGGATGTTGAGCGAAAAAAGCCTTTTTTCGCTGATTCCGCTGTTTTCAATCAGGCAGTTGTCCTCAAGGCGGAAGGTGTGCAGGGGGAAATCCTCGCACAGCGGGCAGAGGTAGACCCTGCCGTTGGGGAAGATGAAGTAATTCTCCGCCACATTGCCCGCGCACTGAAATTCCTCCCCCGGTTCCAGGAACACCTTGGGATAGATGACGTGGATTCCCCTGTGGGCCGCATCCTTGGCCACCTGCGGGATCACGGCCAGCCACTCTTCCGGGGAAACCTGGAGCCTGGTCTCCTGTTCGCTTGCCGATTTGCCCCGCAACCCGATGACCTGGATGAAAAACCGTTTGCAGCCCAGCCGCTCCAGAAGCGCGGGCATGGCGGCCAGATGCGCGATGTTCAGTTGACTCACCGTGTAGATCACGCTGACCTCAAAGCCCAGTCCAATGGCCTTGTGCAGATTGGCGGTGCAGGTATCGAACACCCCCTCGCCGCGCAGCGCATCGTTGACCTCCGGAGTCGGCCCGTCCAGGCTGAAGCTGAGCACCGCCTCGTCGGGCTTGAGCCGGTTGAGCAGGTCGTGGTGCAGATAGCCGTTTGAATCCACGGTGATGGTTTTGTAGCCTAAGGAGCGGGCGTGGCGGATGCCGTGGATCAGATCCGGGTGCAGGGTCGGCTCGCCGCCCAGGAAGATGACGTTGCTTTCCTTGTTGGGATCGTAAAAAAGGGTGAGCCATTGCTCCATGGTTTCGCGGGAAACCGTTCCGGTGCCGTGCTGGGCCGGGTTGATGTAGCAATGTTTGCACGCGAGATTGCAGGCGGTGAGGATGTGGAAAAAGATGTTGCGTTCGTGCGGTTTGAAGTGCAGGGTTTTGGCGACGGGCTGGTTCATGGCGCGGGCCGCTCAGGGTTGGGCCAGGGTGTAATCTGCCAGCAGGCTGCCCTGCCAGTAGTTGTTTTCCGGGCTGGTGAAAAAGGCCTTGAAAAGCTCCAGGCTTTCCCGGCGCAGGATATGGGGCAGGATGCGCACCTCCGGCTCCATGTCCTGGTACAGGGGCGCGAGGCGGGCAAGCTGGACGTTGGTGCCGCCACCCATGGCATCTTCATACCCGTAGACAAAGGTGCGGATGCCGTTGAGCAGCATGGTGGAGTAGCACATGAGGCAGGGCTCCATGGTGGAATAGACCGTGAGGCTCTGCCGGTCGATATCCGGCCTGCGGCCAAGCAGATCCCGCAGGGCGACGATCTCGGCATGGTCCAGTTCGTTGGCTGTTTCGCTCCGGCTGTTCTCGCGCCTGCCGAAAGCCACCGGCTCGTTTTCGGCAACAATGACGGCGCCCACCGGAAATTCGTTGCTGGCCAGGGCCTGTTGCGCCTGCTGCAGGGCAAGGCGCATGAATGTTTCGTGATGCATGGGCAGCCTTTTTAAGGTGGAAGTGTTTTTTATTACCAGTCCGCCCGGAAGCCGTCAAGCCGGAAAGAGGACGGTATTTCACGATGGCGAGTACGGAGGAGGGCTTGAAAAACGCGGAAAAATAAAGTATTCAATGCGGCTGCACATCAAAAAAGACCGAGGAGAAACCGATGAACGCGGAAGATATGCAATGCATCCCCTACGAGGTGGCCAAGAAGCTGGTCGGCGCGGTGATGGAAGAGGAGCACCTCCATGAAACAAACCGGCGGGTGTTGACTGTGTACAGCACCAACGACCAGGAAATCTGCTGGTTCGACGCCGAGGATATCTTCGCCGAGATGGCGGAAAGCCCGGGCGGCATCCCCAAAAACGACGATGACATGAAGGCCAAGGCTGTGGAGCTGATTTTGCACCAGATCCCGAAATGGGCGGTTGAGGATCTGTTGATAAAGATGGGGATGGAAAAGAAGTAAGGCAAAAGGTAATGGATTCGCAAAAAAAAGTGCTTCGACAGGCTCAGCACGAACGGAACATCAATACATTAAGACAATATCCGTTCGTGCTGAGCCTGTCGAAGCACTTTTTATTCCACCCCCTCCGGCATGGGCGGGATTTTTTCTCCGCCCAGCACATAGCCCCCATCCATCCGCAGCACCGATCCTGTCATGTAGGTGGCGTCCTGTAAGAGAAAGAAAACCGCTGCCACGACTTCTTCAATCTTGCCGGTCCGTTGCAGCAGGATATGGTCGCGGATGGCCTCCTGTTGCTCCGCGCTGAGCAGCCCCCAGCCCCGGGTCTGTTCTGCATGCCTGGTTGCAAAAAACCCCAGCATCAATTCATTGACCCGCACCGTGGGCGCGCCTTCCCTGGCCCAGGTTTCCGTAAAGGAGGAGATGGCGCGGTTCGCCGCGGAGTAGCCATCGTTAAAGATGAGGCCCGCCGGGCCGCAGCGGCCGACACTCCCGGCAATGGAAGAAAGGGTGATAACGGCGGCTTCAGGATTCTCGCGTAAAAGGGGGAGACCGGAACGCATGACCCACCATTTGGCCCGCAGGGTGGTGGCCATCTCCAGCTCCCATTGCTCCGGGGTGTAAGGGCCGTGGACAATGGGCATGCCGCCGCGTTCGATATTGTTGATCAGGATGTGGAGTCCGCCGCAGTGTGTGCGGATGGTGGAGAAAAGTTCTTGGATGGCGGCCGGGTCGCGCAGATCGACCTTGATCGCCAGATGGTCCCCGCCTAGGGCGGCAAGCTCATCCCGCATGGCGGCTGCTTCTTCCGGCCAGTCATGGTGGGTCAGGACCACCGTGGCCCCACCCTTGGCCAAGGCAAAGCCGATGGCCTTGCCGATCCCCTTTGCCCCTCCGAGAACAAGGGCTGTTTTGCCTTGAAGTTTCATCAGCGGTTCAATCCTCTGGCAATAGCCGGGGAACGGATTAACTCTTTTTGCCGGCGCCGGATTTCTTGGGCAAGGGCGCCGGAGCTTTCTTTTTCTTTTCTTTCTTGACTGCGGACGGCGATTTTTTTTCCTTTGCCGAAGGGGGAGCAGCTTTTTTTTGCGATTTTTTTGCCGGTTTTTTCTGTGTGAGGCTGCGGGCTTTTTTCTTCGTGTCGGCAACAGGGTCGGAGGGTTCCACGCTCAAGGAAAGCAGGGGGATGCTGGCCGCATTCCGGTCCAAGTGGAGCGGTTCGTCGCTCAGTTTGTAGTCGGTGGTTTGATAGGGGATTCGCAGGCGTTGTCCCAGGGAGAGCCGCTCCTGCTCAAGATTGTTGGCTTTCAACAGGGCGGTTTTGCTCAGCTTGTATTTTTTGCGGATGGTGGTCAGGGTTTCCCCGTGTTTCACCACATGCGTATCGAACTTGGTGACCGTGACCACGCGAACCTTGGGCAGGTTCGCGATCACCGACTCCTTCATGCCCGGCGGCACTCGCAACGGGTAATCCGCTTCGGAAGGCGGAGTGATGGCCTTGGACAGATGCCGGTTGAGGGCGAGAATTTCCTCCTCGGGAAGATTGCACGCCAGGGCGACCGCCTTGATCTGGGTGCCGCGTGGCACAAGGGCTGTTTCGTACTCCAGCGGCTCATCGTAATCAATGTCGTCAAACCCGTATTTTTCCGGATCCTTGGCAATCATGATGGCGGCGATGAGCTGCGGGACATAGAGCTTTGTTTCCGAATGGATATACTGGCTCTGGGCAACCTCCCAGAAATCGTCGGTGTCGGACCGCTTCATCGCTTTTTTGATTCGTCCTTCCCCTGCATTATAGGCGGCAACCGCCAGATGCCAGTCGTCAAACATCTTGTGCAGGTTTGAGAGATAGGCCGCCGCCGCCTTGGTCGATTTTACCGGATCGCGCCGTTCGTCAACATACTTGTTGACCTCCAATCCGTAGCTCTGGCCGGTGGCCCGCATGAACTGCCAGGTGCCCACGGCGCTGGCCCGCGAGGTGGCGGTTTGATTGAAGCCGCTTTCGATCATGGGCAGATAGGCCAGATCCTGTGGCAGTCCCGCTTTGGCGAATTCCTCCTTGATCATGGGCAGATAGCGGGACGAGCGGGCGAGCCAGCGGGCAAAGGTCTTGCGGTGGCGGTTCGTGAAAAAATCCAGGTAGTATTCCACCTGGTCGTTCATGGCGAGGGGGAAATCGTAGGATTCGGTCTCTCCCCCCGAGCTGAGCAACGGCAGTGCATCCCAGGCGCTGAGCTTCGCCAGCTCGCGTATTTCCGGACTGATGGCCAGTTGCAACGCCTGGGGGTTTGCCTCTTCCGCTTCCTGGGTCGGTTTTTCCTCTGGCTGGGCAGGTTTTTTGGGTTGTGCGGCAGGGGCGGTTTTCTGTGTATGCACCTTGGGCAACGGTTCCGGGACGATCAAGGCGGTGCTCTGATTTCCCAGCGGGGCGCAGGCGGTGAAGCTGCCCATGACCAAGGCGGCGAACGCCAGGAGCAGAAAGAGCCTGGGGAAGGGAGGGGAGGGGAACCTGGAAACCATTGGGTGTGTGTGCAAGCCGTGTTCCCCTGTTGCGGTATGCCGTCGTTTAAAAATAACCATAGAAAGTGAATGCCGATACCGGTACAAGGAGTCGTGATGCACTGGCGAAAAATGGGATGGTTATTTGGTGACGGCTCCTTGGTTTTCAGGCGTTAACCGTGCCGGTAAGCCTGGGGGGGAATCGGTGAATGGTTCTTGCAGACTGGGGCAACGGTGCCGGAATTTTCCGGCGAGCAATTTTTACAGTACACCAGAATAACGCTCAGCCACTTTTACAGGACAACCTCTTTTTCTGCAACCAAAAAACAGGGCGCAGCGCCTTTGGTTCCATTATTTGTTTATTTATTTCAATAAGTTAATTCGTGTTCTGTTCCGGGTGGAACAGAACACGGTGTTCTCGCGTCAGCAAGGATTTCGTCCCCGCGGAAGAGAAGTTTGCAATTTCAGGAAAATCCCCCGGCGCGATTCTTAAGCGAACGTATGGTGGGAAAAAAAGGGCGGTATGTCGATGCGCCCTTTGGCTCCATTGCGTGGAGCGGCAAGAAAAAACTTGCAATATTCATTGATGTTTGCGCAGGATGGAAGCATAATATGATACTGCTTCCCTGCTTCCAGGGAAGCGGGCGCTGTTTCCGGAGGTCGTTGCTTTTTTCTGTTTTGCAAGGAGTGCATGTATGGCAGATGGTCATAAACCATTATCGGATCTTCTCGATGAAATGGCCTTGAAGATTCTGATGATTGAACCGGGTGACCTTTCCATTGTGGGAGAGTTGCTTGACCTGATCGAACAGTTATTGCCAGGGCGTGCAGCCGCCGATGTGCCGTTGGTTATTCAGCGAATGGCTGCCGCGTTCAAGGGCGCTCTTGAAAAATTCATCATGGGCGAGTTGGCCGACTCCGCGGAAAACTACGAGTATCTCGGTCAGTGCATAACCGAGATGCAGGAATCTGCCCGGAAAGAGGGACATCCCGGCGAAAATATTCTTGCCCAATTCTGCGATAACATGAAAAAAATCGGCCTTGTCGTGGATCCCTCCTCGCTTTTGGGCGGCACAGCCGCGGATTTTGCAGGGAAGGGCGAAGAGGAAGATGGGCTTCAGGCCGAGGAGGAATGCCTTGTCGCGGCGCCTCCGCTCGATTCCGGTCCGGCGCAGCCTTCTGGGGCGGGCGGAGCGGGTCAGGAGGCTCTTCCCGATTTCCTGCAGGACACGGACCTGCTCGCCGGATTCATCGAGGAGGCCTTCGAGCATCTTGAATCCATCGAAGTCAACGTGCTGGAGTTGGAACAGAGCCCGGACGACATGGAGATCATCAATAATATCTTCAGGCCGTTTCATACGATCAAGGGTGTCTCCGGCTTTCTCAACCTGAAGACCATCAACAGGCTTGCCCATGCCACGGAAAATCTGCTGGATGACGTGCGCAATGGCAAGCGGCCCATGGATTCCGCGGTTATCGACATCGTCCTGACCGTTGGCGACGCGCTGAAATCCATGGTTGAAGATATCAAGAATGTCCTGCAGAACGGGCCGGCCAATTACAAGGATACCGATATCCGCGGCTTTCTGGCCAGCATTGCCCAATTGCAGGAGGGAGGGGCTGAGGCCCCGCCGGGTGAACAGGTCTCTGCTCCAGAGCCGGTTTCCCGGCCGGAGATTTTCGACGTCGAGGAAGAGTCTGAACCTGTGGCAGTCGAGGAGGAAGCCCCGGTTGCTCCGGCCAGGGCGGTCCCTGCCAGGGGGGGCGTCCAGCCAGCCTCCGTCTCGAGGGTTGAACCCCCGGCGAGTCCCGCCGCCCGTGCTTCTGCTGACTCGGGCCCGAAAAAAATCGGCGCTTCCATCAAGGTGGATGTGGAAAAACTCGATGCCTTGGTGAATGCGGTGGGGGAGCTGGTGATCATGCAATCGCTGGTCCGCCAGAACAAGCTCGTTTCCCGGATCGCCGATCCCAAGCTCACCAAGGATTTTTCCCAACTGACCAGGATTACCTCCGAACTGCAGCGCACGGCCATGTCCATGCGCATGGTTCCCATCAAGCAAACCTTTGATAAAATGATTCGTTTGGTCCGGGATCTTTCTAAAAAATCAGGGAAAAAAGTTGACCTGATCATGGAAGGCGCCGACACCGAGATTGACCGCAACATGGTGGATTCGATCTATGACCCGCTTGTTCATATGATGCGAAACTCCGTGGATCATGGCATCTCTCCTCCGTCCGACCGGGCGCAGTTCGGCAAGCCGGAAACCGGCACCGTTCATCTCCGCGCCTACCAGAAGGGCGGCAGCATGATGATCGAGATCGAGGACGATGGCGAGGGTCTCAACACCAAAAAAATCAGGAAAAAAGCCATTGAACGCGGTTTGATCAGCGAATCCGATGCTCTGTCGGATTATGAATTGAACAACCTTATTTTTCTTCCAGGGTTCTCCACGGCGGACAAGATTACCGATGTTTCCGGCCGCGGGGTGGGCATGGATGTGGTGAAAAAGGCGGTGGAAAAGCTGCGGGGCAAGGTGGAGGTGCAAAGCCAGTCGGGCAAGGGCTCCCTCTTCGTGATCCGCCTGCCCTTGACCTTGGCGATCATCGACGGCATTATTGTCCGGGTCGGCAGTGAACGCTACATCATTCCGACCATCGCCATCCAGGAATCCATGCATCCCGAGGAGAAAAACTACAGCACCGTGCATGGGAGGGGAGAGAACCTCTTGGTGCGCGGCGATCTGGTGCCCATTATCAGGTTGTATGAAATTTTTGGCGTAGCCCCTACCTATACCGATCCCTGCGACGCCATTGTGGTTGTGGTGGAGAACGAGGGGCGGCGTCGCGCCTTGATGGTTGATGAACTTCTGGGCAAGGAAGAGGTGGTCATCAAGAACCTCGGCGGCCTCGATGTGCCCGGCGTTGCCGGCGGGACCATTCTGGGCGACGGCAGGGTTGGTCTTATCCTTGATTTGGCTGGGGTCATGGCCAGTAAGGCTGATTGAGTTTTTTCGCAAACAGGCGGAATTGGGGAATGTTTTCATCCCCAGGGGCTGGAGCGTCGCCCTGTGGGTCTTTCATGAAAAAGGAGGATGTTGATGGAAGCAGCAAGCGTAGCACAGAATTTAGGGCCCGGGGCCGAGCTGGCCGGGAAATATCTCACCTTTTCCTTGGGCAACGAGGATTACGGGGTGGGGATTCTCAGCGTCAGGGAGATAATCGGGGTCATGGAGATTACGGCTGTGCCGCATACCCCGACGTATATCAAAGGGGTTATCAATCTGCGGGGCAAGGTCATTCCCGTGCTGGATTTGCGGCTCAAATTCAATATGAACCACAAGGAATATGACGAGAGAACCTGTATCATCGTGGTCGAGGTGCAGGGGCAAACCGCTCCGGTGCAGGTGGGCATGGTTGTGGATTCGGTTTCGGAGGTTTTGAATATCGCCGCCGCTGAAATAGAGCCTCCGCCCTCCCTGGGTTCTTCGTCGGAAACCGAAAATATTCTGGGGATGGCTAAAGTCAAAGGCGAGGTCAAGATCCTGCTCGATGTGGACAGGGTCGTTGGCGAAGGGCTTTTGCAGCAGTTCGCCGCCCAGTAATACATTACAGCGAGCAAGCTTTCCGGAGAGGTGTTTGCGTTGCCTGTGGGGGGCGGGCAGAACCAGTGGTGGGGCTTGGCTGTGGGGATTGTTTTGCGGTAAGCAAACCTAAGTCGCAGGCTGAGAAAGAGTTGTATCTGATTGCAGAAGGGAAGAAAATTTTCTGCAAGGATAACAAGGGAGCGGCTTTGTGGTATTGAACAGTGACGGACCAAGCAATATTCGTTATCAGCAGCTCAACGACGGATTGTTTCAGAAATTCAGCGACTTGGTGTATGAGAAAACCGGGATTTTTCTGAAGCCGGAAAAAAAGGAATTGCTGAATGCCCGCCTCGGCAAGCGGCTGCGAGCCACCGGAATATCTTCGTTCAAGCAATACTATGAGTATGTCATCAATGACAGATCCGGGGATGAGCTTGTTCATCTCATTGACAACGTTTCCACCAATTTCACCTCTTTTTTCCGGGAAAATTCCCATTTCGAGATCTTGAGCTCCACGGTTTTGCCTGCCTTTGTCAAGGAGGGGCGCGGGAAAAACAAGGAGATTCTCCTGTGGTCCTCCGCCAGTTCCTCCGGGGAGGAACCATACACCATGGCCATGGTGGTGGAGGACTTTGTCAGCCGTCATCCGGGGATGCGCTATCGCATCATGGCCACGGACATCTCCACCCGGGTTTTGGCCCAGGCGAAGCGAGGCGTGTATGCCGATGAAAGAGTGACCAAGGTGCCCACGCCATTCTTGAAAAAATATTTCCAGAAAGGGGTGGGAAACTCCGATGGCTATGTGAAGGTGAAGGATGAGCTGCGGAGAATGGTGCACTTTGACCGGTTCAATCTCATGGGTGATTTTCCTTGGCGTGCGGCCATTGATGTGATTTTTTGCCGAAACGTCATGATCTATTTCAACCGGGAAACCCAGCAGGACCTGGTGAGCAAATTCCATGAGGCGCTTACCCCAGGCGGGTATCTTTTTATCGGCCACTCCGAAAGCATCAGCGGCTTGAAGCATAATTTCACCCAGGTTGATGCAACCGCGTATATGAAGCGATGAAGGCTGTTGCCCCGGGTGAAACGCCTGGGGCAATGACGGTTACAGGACAGGGAGCGCATGAAGATAATCGTTGGCATTTCAGACATGAAAGTCAGCAACAAGCCAGAGGATGTCCTGATCACCTATTCCCTCGGTTCCTGTATCGGCGTGGTGATCTGGGATCCGGTGGCCAAGGTGGGAGGGTTGCTGCATTACATGCTGCCGGATTCTTCCCTCGACAAGGAGAAGGCGGAAATTAAGCCCTTCATGTTTGCGGACACCGGCATCCCCAGGTTGTTCAAGGAAACGTACAAGTTCGGAGCTCTGAAAAACCGCTTGATCGTAAAGGTGGTTGGCGGCTCGCAAATCATGGACAGCGCCGGGATCTTTAATATCGGCAAACGAAACCAGGCGGTTCTGCGCAAGATGTTCTGGAAAAACCAGATCATGCTCGCCAAGGAAGATGTCGGTGGCACGGGGAACCGCACGGTGAGCCTGGAAATCGGCACCGGGATTACCCACTTGAAGGTTTCAGGAAGAGGGGAGTTTGAGTTATGAGCCGTCTGGATGAGATACTTTCTCTGGTCAAGCATGTGCCGCCTTTTCCCAAGGTGGCCCAGCGTGTTTCGGAAATGCTGAGCGATTCCGAAGTGAGCGCTGCGGCCCTGGCCGAGGTTATCCAATACGATCAGGTGATTACGGCCAATGTGTTGAAAATCTGTAACGCCGCCTATTTCGGCCTCTCCCGTAAGGTTTCTTCCTTGGATGAGGCGCTGGTCATCGTGGGCAATGACACCCTCAAGGATATTATTATTACCAGCAGCAGCGCCCGTTTTTATAAAGGCGCCGCCGGAGAGGGATACAAGCTGGATCAGGGCGAGTTGTGGAAACATTCCATTGCCGTTGGCATAATGGCCAAGGAACTGGTCAGCTATGTCAAGGGTGTTGAGCCTGGAAGCGCTTATACTGCCGGGCTGTTGCACGACATCGGCAAACGGTTTCTGAGCAGTTTTGTTGCCGATGATTTTAAAAAAATCATGATGAAGGTGGTTCAGGACAACTGTTCTTTTGTTGAGGCGGAAAAGGAGCTTTTGGGGGCCTCCCACGCCGAACTTGGCGGGATGATCATGAGCCAATGGGATTTCCCCAAGGAAATAGAGTTGGCTGTTTTGCAGCACCATGATCCCGATGCCTTGGAAAAGGATCCCCTCACCGCGATCGTGACCCTGGCCAATGCCCTGGTGATCAGCATGGGGATCGGAGTCGGCGCCGATGGCCTGTCCGTGAGAATGCAGGGAGGGGGGCTGAAAAGATTTGGCATTACGCCAATGCATCTTGAACTCTGCATGGCGAATCTTCTCACCGAACTCGACCGGGCTCAGGAACTTTTTCATATTTAGAAGCGTTGGGTGAAAAAAAACAGTGCGGGCGCGGGAAGTTCTTCACGGCAGAGCATGCCGGACAGTATTTCGGTACCGTTGGCGCTGTGGTTGTGTTGTTTGGCAAACAGCGGTTGTTCGTAAGGGTAAATTCATCCCCGGCGTATGTCTGGCCTACTGGTCCGGCTTTTGCCGCAGGGGGCGGGACGCGCGTGAGACAACGAATGTCCAGAGTGGGATAATTCAAGAAGGCGGGAGAGAGGGCGATGGCTTTCAATATTTTGGTGGCAGATGACTCTGAGACCATGCGGGCCGTGATTAAAAAAACCGTGAGCATGTCCGGAGTGCCTGTCGGTGAGTTCCATGAGGCGTGTAATGGCAAAGAGGCCTTGGCTATTTTGGCTGAAACGTGGATTGATGTCATTTTGTCAGACATCAACATGCCGGAAATGGGCGGGATGGAGCTCTTGAAAAAGGTCAGTGAAGATGAGGAGCTGAAAAAAATTCCCCTGATCTTCATCACCACCGAGGCCAGCGATGCCCGGAAGGAAGAGGCGCAAAAGTTCGGGGTTGCCGGTTATGTTAAAAAACCCTTTCAGCCGGAGACCATCAAGGCCATTCTGTACGAGGTGCTGGAAAAGGCTTACGCGCACAGGCTTGAAGAGCAGTCCGGCGAGGAAGATGCCGGCGAGAGTGATTTTTAGAGGAGGACTTTTCTGCGCAACCATGGTGAAAAAGGGACGGCATGGGCTTTGCGGCTGGTCCGGGGCGCAGGATATGTGATTGATTATTGGGGAAAGAGCCGGGAGGATGGCCGACATGGATCAGGATTTGCGGCGGGTTATATTTGAAACGTTTTCAGAGGTGTTTGAGACCATGTTTTTCACTTTTCTGGAGCCGCTTGAAGAGGCGCCGGGAAAGGAGGATCTCGTCCAGGGCAGATTTGTTGAAGCGGCGATCAGTTATTCCGGTGGTTGCAATGGGAAATTCCTTTTTTATTTTCCGTGGGAGCTTGGCAAAAATATCACCGTGAATTTTCTCGGGGTTGACGAGGATGAGGTGCAGGAAGGGCAGGTCAAGGATACGGCTGCGGAAACGGCAAACATGGCCATCGGTAGTTTGCTGGGCAAGCTGGATCCTGGCGGCAATGCTTCGCTGGCTATTCCCCAAGCCCGGGTGCTTGCCGAATTTTCCCCGGATACCCTGCTTGGCGAGTCGGGCCTGTGCATGTTTAACACCGAATTCGGGATTCTCTGGGTGGTGGGAACACATGCGTAGAATAGGCAAATCCGGAAAATAGCGCGTTGTTTTTTTGAACGAGCAAAAAGACAAGAAGAGATTATGAGAAAAATACGCGTACTTGTGGTGGATGATTCCGCGGTGGTCCGTAAGGTTTTCAGCGAGGAATTGTCACACGAAAAGGACATCGAGGTTGTGGCCACGGCCCCGGACCCCTATGTGGCCAGGGACAAGATCGTTGCTCTCAAGCCTGATGTGGTGACGCTGGATGTGGAAATGCCACGGATGGACGGCATTACCTTTTTGAAAAAGCTGATGCGGTATTTTCCTCTTCCGGTCATCATCGTCAGTTCCCTGACCAAGGCGGGAGGAGCCCTGGCCATGGAGGCCATGGACAGCGGGGCTGTGGATGTGATCTGCAAGCCGGGCGAGGCCTATTCCGTCGGCGACATGAGCGCCCAGCTTGCCGAAAAAATCCGGGCCGCCTCCCATGTCAACATGGCCCAACGGACCATGCACCTTGCCTCGGTTCGACCCGCCGATGCGCCCAAGCTTTCGCTGACCAAGACGACGAACAAATTGATCGCCATCGGCGCTTCCACCGGCGGCACCGAAGCCCTGAAGGATGTTCTCACCCAGTTTCCTGCGAATACGCCAGGGATCATGATTGTCCAGCACATGCCCGCCAACTTTACCACCAGTTTTGCCGAAAGGCTGAACAGCCTGTGCCAGATCCGGGTAAAAGAGGCGCAGGACGGTGATTCCGTGGTGCCGGGCACCGCGTTGCTTGCCCCGGGGAATTATCACATGGTGCTGCGGCGAAGCGGCGCCCGCTATTATGTGAATATCAAAAGCGGCCCGCTGGTCTGCTATCAGCGTCCGGCAGTGGATGTGTTGTTTAATTCGGTGGCCGCCTACGGCGGAGCCAACGCGGTTGGCGTCATCCTTACCGGCATGGGCAAGGATGGCGCTCAGGGCATGCTGAAAATGAAAGAGGCCGGTGCGCAAACAATCGCCCAGGATGAGAAAACCTGTGTTGTTTTCGGGATGCCCAAGGAGGCCATCGCAGCCGGCGGGGTGGACAAGATTGTGCCGCTGCTCGATATCCCCGCCGAAGTCATGAAGATGCTGTAACGATTTGTCTCAATATTTTTTTGTGCCCGCGTCAAGGTCCCTGTTCCAGAAGCAGCAGCATTTTTTTAATCGCCTGCCCCCCGGCAAACCCTCCCAGCCCGGAAGAGCCCGTTACCCGGTGGCAGGGAACAATAAGGGCGAGTGGATTTGCGTTGCAGGCTTGTCCCACCGCCCGTGCGGCGGCGGGATTTCCCAGGGCCTGCGCCAATTCTTTGTAAGTTCGTGTCTCTCCATATGGGATTTCGGCAATGCGCTCCCAAACGGATTGCTGGAATATGGTCCCCTTTTCCACAAATGGCGACCTGGGCAGGAGCGGAAATTTCCGCCGTTGCCCCTCGAAGAATTCTCCAAGCAGTTGGGCAAAATAAGGGGGACAGGTCAATGCTGGCATGTCTGCCGCTCTGAGGCGGGTTTGTAGCCACTGCTTTGCCGTTTCGTGCCTTTCCGGGGAAAAGGTGAGATGGATCGGAAACCCCTCGAAGCAAATCATCTGGCAGTGTATTTCCCTGAAAGCATAGGGGCAGGAAAAATAGCGCGTCGCGTGGTCTGGCATCGTCGTTCTCCTGGAGATATTGGGGATATATTTTCATGATAGCACGGATGCGTTCGATAAGAGAGATACAGAGAAGGCTTTGGCGCGGGTTTGCGAGATTGCCGGCGGCAGGCCGACAATCTCCGTTTGACGCGGGACACCATGTTCCACCCGGAGTGGGCCTCTTTTTTTTTAAGGCTGGAAAAACAATAAATCAACAAGATGGGAGAAAAACCTCAAAAAAAACTTGATTTTGCAGGCAAGTATAAATTATAGCTAAATACAGATCTAGTAATTTGAAATCATACGCTTTTTCTGAATTAACCTTTTTACCGGAATGTGGATACGCCATGGGTTCTTGTTTTTGCCGACGTCTGCTCTCTGTTTTTTTGCTAGTGTTTCTGCTCGCTTCTCCGGCAGATGCGCAAAATGATCTCAAGAAGACCAAGGGGGTATCCCTTGATACGTCGCACAAGTTTGTGCCGAAGCAAACTCAGGCAAAGAAAAAACAGGACGAAAAAACTCAGGCGGCCAAGCGTCCTTCCGTGCAAGAATTGAAGCGCAAGGTGGCAGAACAGTATAATGTCGTACCCGCCGAGGTTCCCACGGAGTTGCAAGGGAAACTTACCTGCCGCAGCGCTTATGTCATGGATGCCCAAACCGGCAAGGTCTTGTACGATCTCAGCGCGGACCGGCCCGGGCAGCCGGCCAGCACCATTAAAGTTCTCACCGGACTCATTGCCATTGAAAGTTTTACCGGCAATGAGATGGTGCGCGCCAGCGCCTATGCCGCGAACATGCCGGCCTCGAAGATATATTTGAGAAAAGGCGCTTCCTATCAGGCCAGCGATTTGATTAACGCCGTGCTGCTTGCTTCGGCAAACGATGCCAGCGTAGCTCTGGCGGAAAAACTTGCCGGTTCCGAGCAGGCCTTTGCCCGATTGATGACCAAAAAGGCCGAGGCGCTGGGCGCGCAGAACACCATCTGTAAAAGCGCCAATGGCTTGACCCGTCCCGGTCAGCAGACCACGGCCCGTGATTTGGCCACGGTATTCAACCGGGCCATGCGCAACCCCGAGTTTGCCGAGCGCATGTCCACCGTCAAGGTGCATACCAGCGACGGCAAGGTGTTGCGGAGCCATAATAAAGCCCTGTGGACAGTGGATGGGGCGGTTGGAGGGAAAACCGGTTATACGGCGGCGGCCGGGAAAACCTATGTCGGCAAGTTCCAGCGGGATGGGCAGGCCATTGTTGTTGCCTTGCTGGGCAGCGCCTCCATGTGGAATGATATCGCCACCCTGGTTGAGCACGGGTTTACCAAACAGGAAATGATCGCCTCCCGTCACGATGGGGAGGCTGCCGCTGGAGTACAGGTCGCGCAGGTCAGCCGGAAAGACCCTGGCAAGGAACATGTGGACTATGCCATGTTGACCCTCTCCGGGCAGAAGAAAAAAATCAAAATGTAGCAGCACCCCCCAGAACACAAGCAAAGCCGACAGGAATCCGCCTGCCGGCTTTTTTTGTTGAAAGCGATAGCGTGGAATCATGATTGCCAAGGAAGCAGTGAGGGCGGATTTTTCGACTGCGGCGGACGGGAGGGCCTCAGGCAAGTCCGCGGAGCTGGTGCGGCGTCTTGAGAAATATCGGGAGGCCAAAAGGATATTCGTCGGGCCCACCGCACGATTGCAGCAAGTCAGGATCAACGCCTTGACCGATGGCAAGGAGCTGTTGGTGCCCGCGCCGGGTTTGAAGGAAGGGTTTTATCTTCTGGTCCCGTACGAAATACCCTTCAAGCACCTGGCCTATGCCGTGGGGTATAAGGGGCTTGCTCAATACGGCCGCCGGGTTGCGGTGGAGGAGCTGTGTCAGGGGGAGGTCGGCCTGCTGGTCACCGATTGTCTGGCCGTGGATCCGGGGGGATATTTTGTCGGCGAGGGCAAGGGTTTTTTCGACCTTGCGGTCGCCATCCTTGCCGAGCTGCGGGCCCTTGCCCCTGAAGCCGAGGCCTATGGCCTGGGAGAGCAGGCGCAGATTCTCGACCAGGAAATCGAGCGTGGCGCCTGGGATATCCGCCTCAATGGCTTCATAACGCCGGAGGGTATTGCCCTGAGCAGCGCGGGCACCCATGCGGACCGCCGGGTCTTGTGGGACGAACTGGGGCCGAAAAGGATCCGCAAGATAACCCCGCTGTGGAAATTGAACATGCAAATCAAGGATGCTTTGAGCCGGGCGGCGGAAAATCGAGAGTGAAGGGGTGTGGTTCCGTTGGCTTCAGGCCTTGTTCCGCTTGAAGATCGGGGTAAGGCTGCAGAGCTGCGCGTAGACGCCGATCTCCTCCCGAAGCTCCTGCACATAGGGGCAATCCCATACCGCCAGCAGCTTGCGGCGGGCGATATATGCCGGCCTTTCGGCGGTACCGTGCTCAGGACGCCGTTCCAGCGCATAGGGGAAAATCTGTGGCCGTCTGCAGGTGTCCGGCCTGTCCGGATATATCGTGCATCCGCCGCTGGTTCGCTCAAGGTTTGGGCAGGCGCCGCCTTTGGGCAGAATGAGACTCCAGCTTTTTCTCCAGTGGTACAGGGCCGGAGGGGCCTGAAAGAATGGGACGCCTTCCACCAGCAGCGGCGGCTCGGCATAGGGGCCGGCTTGTCTGCTTTCTTCGGTGTCGATACGGGGGATGCTGAACAGGGTGGTTTCTTGCTCGTGCAGGGGGATCTCAAAAAAAACCTGCCCCATCTCTCCGCTCGGCCCCAGGCAGCAGAGCGTGCAGCCGCACGGCCCGCATAACAGGCTGTTGATTTTTTCCAGCTCACGGGCGAGGATGCGTTGGGTCACAAGAAGTTCAAGCGATTCGAGCCGGTCCAGAGGCGCCAGGGTTTCGTCGAAGATCAGCGGGTTTTCCTGCCCGGGATATTTAAGCTGCTCGAACAGTTGCAGGTCTTCAAGATAGGGCAGGAGCAACGCTTTGGGATCAGGGTAGATGCTGGCCGCCATCTCCACCGGTTCGTTGAATTCATCGAGAATCGGCGCGATGCGTTCAAAGGGGCCGGTGATATAGAGCATCTGGACAATGCGGGCCAGCGGGAGGATGGGGTTGGCCAGCATGGCTGCACCCGTTGCGAACAGTGGATTTTTTGTATCGATCATGGCGCCAAGTAATACCGGCTTTTGCCCTGCAATGCAAGGGGCTGATTTTTTCTCCGGCGCTCTTTCTTGACCGGGTTGGGGAGAAGGGGTAGTATGGCGGGGCGTGGATTTTATCAACGAAACGGTTTTGGTGGTTGGCATGGATGATTTTCAAAAACAGGCGCTTACGGAACATCTGACCGAACTGCGCACCTGTCTGGTCTATTCCCTGCTCGCCACGGTGGCAGGGTTCGCCTTGTGCTATTCCTACAGCAAGGAGCTGGGGCAGTTGCTGTTCAAGCCGCTGTATGCGGCCATGCCGGAAAATTCCAGCCTGATCTTCACTTCATACCAGGAAGGGTTTTTTTTTATCTAAAGCTGTCCCTGGTTGCGGGGCTTCTCCTGGCCAGTCCGGTGATCTTCTACCAGCTCTGGCGTTTTATCGCCCCAGGACTGTACCAGCATGAAAAACGGGTGATGCTGCCGTTCACCCTGCTCTCCTCGCTGTTCTTTTTCGGCGGCGCCGCCTTTGGCTATTTTGTCGTGTTCCCTCCGGCCTTCAAGTTCCTGCTTGGCTACTCCAACGATTTTTTAAGCCCCATGCCCACGGTCAAGGAATATTTTTCCCTCTGCCTGCGGCTGCTCATTGCCTTCGGGGTTATCTTCGAGCTTCCCATCTTCATGGTGCTGCTGGCCAAAATGGGCGTGGTGAACGCCGCGTTCCTGAACCGGCACCGCAAGTATGCCATCCTGCTTGCCTTTGTCATCGCCGCCATCCTCACTCCCACCCCGGACGTGATCAACCAGTGCCTCATGGCCCTGCCCCTGATTGTCCTCTATGAGGTGAGTATCGTTGCGGTCTGGCTGCTGGGGAGGAAGAGATTGGCTGGATTTGGCAATTCGGAGGCGACAGGGCAGGCCGAGTAAGCGTGCCACTGGTTTTTTCACACGAAAAGAACTAGCTCCGAATATCGGACAAGTGTCTTGTCGGCTGTCATGAGGTTGAGCGGTTCGCTGACTGCTTGGGCGATCAGCATCCGGTCAAAAGGATCGCGGTGGATGGGGGGAAGACGGTGTACTGCATCGGCATGCTCCCACGTTATGGATAATGGTTCAAAACCGGTTGCAGGGAGTGCCTTCATGAATCGGTCCTGGTTGATCTGGAGCTTGCCTAATGCTGCTTTGATACTGACTTCCCATATGGACACCGCACTGGCATAGACCACCGTTGCTTTGTTGATTGTATCTCTTGCCGTCTGCGAAAGGGCGGTATCGTCAGTCATAACCCAGAGCAGCACATGTGTATCGAGCAGCAACCTCATTTGGCGCCTTCAAAGCTAGCCAAGACATCTTCGGGCAGGGGGGCATCAAAATCTTTGGCGATCTCCACCTCACCCTGCATCAGTCCAAAGCGAATTTTCCGTCCCGTCTCGCGAAGCGGAACCAAACGAGCTGCCGGTTTTCCAGCCTTTGCGATGATGATTTCCTCTCCATGCATGGCTGTATCGACCAATTTCGAGAAATGTGTTTTGGCTTCGTGAATATTGACATTGCGCATGACTTTCTCCTCATTAGAAGTCTGCAAATTTACACTTAGTCTAGTCTAGTCCTGGTCGGAATTCAACAACAATACAGGCAGAGGTATTTGCCGGGTCGATGGGGTGCTGGAAAGGCGAAAGTTTGGTGCGTAATCCGTTCAGGTGAGAAATAACGCTATCAAACCAATACGTTGATTATTTTTCCGCTTGTCTGTGCTGGGGTGGGACGGATAGCTTTTTGGCGCTCAGCCTGGGCCAAGTCAACTTTCTCTGCTGCCCGCCGTTCTTCAGCTTGGGCTGCCTGTAGGTTTTTTTGAGCCTGTTGTTCCTCGGCCCTGGCATCCTGAGTTCTTTGCGCCGCGTCCTGGCGTTCTTTCTGTGCCTGCCGCAAATTCCGAGAGGCTCTTTGACTCTCGGAGGTGTTTACTCTGGAAAAACCTGTGGAGGCGGAAGAAGGTGGGGCAGTCTGAATCGCAGAGGTGATTTCCGGTGCCATGTTATCCTCCCTCCTGCACGGATGATGGTAAAGGTTCTGGTTGTTTTCCTCCCCGCAAAATTGTTCTCTTTTATTATTTCAAAAAATTAACCATTTGTCCAGTGCGAGACAGGGTCGTGGCAATAAAGTTTCATGTGCGTTGCGTTGGGGGAATGCCCCCCCCGTCAGAATGTTGACGGTTTTTCTTGAGAAAATCAGTTTTCGCATGGGGGCAAATATGTGCTTTGCCAGAAGGATGGCCTTTTTACCGGAAATTTGGTCATGGGAAATATTTTTTTTGGATGGCATCTTTTTTGCTTAGGGTAAAACATAAAGTGTGCTGAATATTTTAGTTTATCTTTTTTGTTGCCCGGTCGATACGATCAACACAAAGGGAAATAATGCCAGTTGACCAGTGAAGCTGTTTTCCAAAACAAATGAGGCATGCCATGAAATACAGAATCAAGGAGATCGGTTTGGAGTTGGGAGTTCCTGTTTCCACCATCAGATATTGGCAGAAGGAGTTTGCGGATTTTGTGACTCCGGAAAGAACAAATGGCGGTCAACGGCGCTACTCAAAGCAGGATGTAGAGAAGTTCTCGCAGATCAAGGAGTATGTGTATAAGCAGAAGCGAAGCATTGATTCGGTAAGGGAAATCTTCAGGGCTCCTGATTTGGATCGTCCGGACATCGACTGGTCAGATAAGACGATCCTGGTCACCGGCGGCACGGGATCATTCGGCAAGCATTTCTGTCATTACCTCTTGGATCGGCTCAATCCCAAGGCCATTCGTATTTATAGCCGCGACGAACTCAAGCAGCACGAGATGCGCATCGAGTTCAAGGATGACCAGCGGCTGCGTTTCCTTATCGGCGATGTCCGTGACGGAGAACGACTGCTGCGCGCCATGCGTGGGGTGGACATGGTGGTTCATGCCGCAGCTCTTAAACAGGTGCCGGCCTGCGAGTACAATCCCTTTGAGGCGGTGAAGACCAATGTTCACGGCGCCCAGAATGTGATCAACGCGGCCATTGACGCCGGGGTCAAAAAGGTGATCGCTCTGTCTACGGATAAGGCGGTTAATCCGGTAAATCTGTACGGCGCCACCAAGCTCTGTTCCGATAAGCTCTTCGTGCAAGGCAACGCCTATGCTGGCGTCGACGGGACGCGTTTTGCCTGTGTGCGGTACGGCAACGTCATCGGTAGTCGGGGAAGTGTTATTCCCCTTTTCCTGCAGCAGAAGGAAAGTGGGACGATCACCATTACCGATGAACGGATGACACGTTTCTGGATCACCCTTGATCATGCTGTGGAATTGGTTCTTCAGGGGTTCCGGTACATGGAAGGGGGGGAAATCTTTGTGCCGAATATTCCCAGTATGCGGATTATGGACTTGGCAGAGGCCATTGCTCCGGAATGCGAGGTTAAGCATATCGGGATTCGAGAGGGCGAAAAGCTGCACGAGGCCCTCACCGGTGAGGACGAAGGTCGCAATACATACAAGTACAAGGGAATGTATGTGATCATGCCCAGCCATTCATGGTGGATGCGACAGAATTACGTTGAGGCGGTAAAAATGCCCGAGAGTTTTGTTTATACCAGCGATCAGAACGACCAGTGGATGGGCGTGGAGGAACTGCGGCATATTGTGTTCGGAGATGAGGCTGGAGAAGAAGCGCGGGCAGAAGCGCGGGCAGAAGCGCGGGCAGCGGGGCATGATGCCCCTGTGCGTGCGGTGGCGTGAGTCGCGGTCAACGGGTGTTCTGATGAAACAACCCCTGGAAACATTCATGCCTTCTGCTGCGGTGGAGCCGTTACCCTTCCTGCCTTATGGCAGACAGCGGATCGATGAGGACGACATCGAGGCGGTGGTGGAGGCCCTCCGCTCCGACTGGCTGACCACAGGCCCGAGGGTGGGTGGTTTCGAGGCGGCGGTTTGCGCATTCGTCGGTTGCCGCTATGGGGTGGCAGTATCGAGCGGCACGGCCGCATTGCATGCGGCCATGCATGCAATTGGCATCGGACCTGGGGACGAGGTGATCGTCCCGGCCATGACCTTTGCAGCCACGGCAAATTGCGTGGTCTACCAAGGCGGCACCCCGGTGTTCGCCGACGTGGAGCCGGACACCCTGCTCATCGGTCCGGCGGATGTGGCGCGAAAAATTACCCCCCATACCCGCGCTATCATTGCTGTGGACTATGCGGGGCAGCCTTGCGATTACGATGCGCTTCATGATCTTGCCAAAGCCCATGACCTTGTCCTGGTGGCGGACGCCTGTCACAGTCTGGGGGGATCGTACAAGGGCAGATCGGTGGGCAGACTGGCCGATTTGACCATTTTCAGCTTTCACCCGGTCAAGCACATCACCACCGGCGAAGGCGGCATGGTGGTCACGGATGACGAGATTCTTGCCAGCAGGATGCGGCGTTTTCGCAACCATGGTATCGACACCGACCATCGCCAGCGCGAGGCAGCCAACACCTGGGCTTACCAGATGATTGAACTGGGCTATAATTACCGGATCACCGACCTGCAAGCCGCTCTGGGAACAAGTCAGCTGGCAAAATTGCCTGGCTGGTTGGATAAACGGCGTGCATTGGCCGCTGCCTACGATGCGGCCGTGGCCAATGTCGAGGGGGTGCACCCATTGATAGCGCGACCGGGGAATATGCATGCCTACCACCTCTATGTAGTGCGGCTGGACGACAGCGGGGCGCGTGGCCAGATTTTTGCTGGGTTGCGGCAGCAGGGGATCGGGGTCAATGTCCACTATCTGCCGGTGCATCTGCATCCTTATTACAGGGATACCTTCCTAACAGCCCCGGGACTTTGTCCCCATGCCGAGGCGGCCTACGAATCCATTGTGACCCTGCCTCTGCACCAAGGGATGGACAAAAACGATGTGGTCAGGGTGGTACATGCCCTGCGTCGGGAGTTGGGTGCATGATTGGCAGGCTGATGATCCGGGCGGACGCGGACAGCATTATGGGCACCGGCCATGTCATGCGTTGTCTGGCCTTGGCAGAGGCGTGGCGTGATCGGGGCGGCGAGGTGCTTTTCGTGGGGCGAATCGAGCCGGAAGCGTTACGGCAACGGATAGAATGCGAAGAGGAGGCTGGCTTGATTGATCTGGCCGACAGGCATCCAGACCCAGCGGACCTTGCCGCCATGCGTTGCTTGGCTGGCAAACAGTTGAATCGGTATGGCGCTTTAGGTTGGATGGTGTTGGACGGTTACCATTTTGACTGTGGCTATCAGCAGGCTATGCGGGATGCTGGCTGGCAGCTTTTGGTGATCGATGATTTAGGGCAGATTCCCGAGTACCACTGCGAGGTGTTGCTCAATCAGAATCTCTATGCGCCAAGTCTTGCCTATCAGTGCTCCCCAGGAGCCGTCATGTTACTGGGGCCGCGTTATGCCCTGCTTCGGCGGGAGTTTCGGTGTTTGGGCGAAGAGCGGTCCTTGCCGGATTCGGCCCAACGGCTCTTGATCACCATGGGCGGCGGAGATGAACACAATGTGACTGCCAAAGTTCTGACCGCCTTGGCACTCAGCGGGTTCGAGGATATTGAGGTGAAGGTGGTGCTTGGGCCGGCTAATTCTCATGCCAATGGGTTAGGGGCGCTTGTAGCAGGCTTGCCGTTCCGGTGCGAGTTGGCGCGTGATGTGGCAGACATGGCCGTCCTGATCCGCTGGGCAGATGCGGCCGTGACTGCAGCCGGTATAACCACCTACGAGCTGGCCTGTGCGGGCACACCGTTTGTTACCCTTATCACGGCCGATAACCAGGAGGCCAACGCCAATAAGTTTGCAGAGCATGGGATGGCCCTGACCCTGGGCTGGTACGACATTATTGCCTCTGATAAGCTGGCCAGCCGGTTGCGGGAATTTTTGTGTGATGGCGGGCAACTTCGGGACCAAGCGGCAAAGGGCCGCGAGCTGGTGGACGGCCGGGGCGCGGAGAGGGTGGTCTCAGCTTTATTGGCCAAGAGGGTGCATTTGCGCCCGGCGGGTTGGGTGGACGAAGAATTGCTGCTCCGGTGGGCTAATGATCAGGATACTCGCAAGAATTCATTCTGTTCTGAATTCATCGGTCCGAAGGAACATCAAGAATGGCTTTCCGCGAAATTTGCTGATCCGGACTGCCGCCTGTGGCTTGTATCCCTTGCCGGTGGCGGCCAGGCAGGCATGGTGCGCTTTGATCTTGGTGCGGAAAGCGCGGAAATTTCGGTGAACTTGGCCCCAGACCTTCGTGGTCAGGGAATGGGAAGTATTGTGATCAGCGCAGCCTGTGCCAAGTTGTTTCGAGGGGAACAGGGGATGGAAAGCATCATTGCCCTGGTCAAGGCCGAGAATCACGCTTCGTTGGCGGCCTTTATCAAGGCAGGCTTTGTGGCGGAGGGAGAGAACGAACATCTTGGCATCCCAACGGTGTTGTTGCGATTGGAAAGGAATCGACATGAGTGAGATTGTCATCAATGGCCGGGTAATCGGTCCTGGGAATCCAGTCTACATCATCGCCGAGATGAGTGCCAACCATGGTCAGGACTTTGACCAGGCGGCGCGTATCATTGAGGCGGCCGCAGTGGCCGGCGCCGATGCGGTGAAGCTTCAGACCTACACACCGGACACCATCACCATTCCCTGCGATAACCAATACTTTCGGATCAAGGGAACCATCTGGGAGGGGCGTACCCTGTATGACTTGTACCAGGAGGCATATACCCCCTGGGAATGGCAGCCGCGCCTCAAACAGATCGCCGATCAACTGGGGATCGCCCTTTTTTCCACGCCATTTGACGCGACGGCGGTGGAGTTTCTGGAGGAAATGGGCGTGCCAGCCCACAAGGTCGCCTCTTTCGAATTGGTGGACTTGGCCTTGCTGGAACGGATCGGGGCCACCGGCAAGCCGGTGATCATGTCCACCGGCATGGCCAGCCTGGCCGAGATCGACGAGGCGGTCGTCACCCTGCGGCGGGCCGGTGCGGGAGGTATTGCCCTGCTCAAGTGCACCAGCGCCTATCCCGCATCAGCGATGGAAATGAACCTGCGCACCATCCCCCACCTGGCTGAGGCTTTCGGGGTAGCAGCCGGGTTGTCCGATCACACTACAGGGATTGTCGCGCCGGTGGCGGCGGTGAGCCTTGGCGCATGCATTATCGAGAAGCATTTCACCATGGGTCGGGCAGCCGGCGGACCGGATAGCGTTTTTTCTCTGGAGCCACAGGAGTTTGCTGCTATGGTGGCGGCGGTACGTGAGACCGAGCAGGCCATAGGCCGGGTTTGTTATGAACTGTCTGCTGCTGAGGAAAAGAGCAAGGCATTCCGGCGCTCCCTCTTTGTGGTGGAAGATGTTCGGGCGGGAGAGCTTCTTGGCCCTCATAACGTCCGTTCCATTCGGCCAGGGTACGGCCTTCCGCCCAGGTATCTTCCCATGGTTCTGGGCCGCCCGGCCAGCCGAGACATTAACAAGGGAACGCCGCTTGATTGGGAGTTGATCGGAGGTTTGTCATGAACATTGCGATCATTCCGGCCCGTGGCGGCAGCAAGCGGATACCGGGCAAAAACATCAGGCCATTTGCCGGCCAGCCCATGATTGCCTGGTCTATACAAGCGGCCGAGGCTTCGGGGCTTTTTTTTCGGATCATTGTCTCCACCGATTCGGAGGAGATTGCTGATGTAGCCAGACAGTACGGAGCAGAGACCCCCTTTGTCCGACCGGCCGGATTGGCCGATGATTTTACCCCCACTGCCGAGGTGGTGCTTCATGCTTTGGATTGGCTGGCAGGCGAGGGGCAGGAGCCGGAGTTGGTGTGTTGCCTGTATGCCACTGCCCCCTTTGTGCAAGCCAGCTTCTTGCGGCAAGGGTATGAGTTGTTGCGTCGAACCGGCGCTGCCTCGGTTTTCCCTGTGGCCAGCTACCCCGCTTCGCCATTCCGCGCTCTGACCATCGGCCCGGACGGCAGGCTGGCTATGCTGTGGCCGGAACATGAGCTGACCCGTTCCAATGACCTGCCCGAGGCATACCATGATGCGGGCCAGTTTTACTGGCTCGATGCGGTTCGATTTCGGAAGGATAAGAGGATATACGCGTCGGATGCTCGGGCGGTGGTGTTGCCACGTCGGCTGGTGCAGGACATCGATACGCCGGAGGATTGGTTGACGGCGGAAGCGATGCATGAGGCGTTGTGTGTGCACGAAAGTTGACGAATTATCCAATTGAGCATGACTGCCTTTAAGTGGAAGCCGGAGGACGCATGATTGTCATTGTTGACAGCAACCTAGCAAATCTAGGGTCGGTAGTAGCCGCTTTTCGACATCTTGGGGAAACGGTAACGATTTCTTGTGATCCCGATATTATCGCTTCCGCAGAAGGATTAGTGCTTCCGGGGGTGGGAGCTTTTGCAGACGGCATGGAGAGCTTGCAGCGCCGGAAGCTGGAAGAGCCAATTCGTGCCGCAGCGGCAAAGAATACGCCGATTCTTGGCATCTGTCTTGGAATGCAATTGTTGGCAGACGAGAGCGAAGAGTTTGGCCTTCACAAAGGATTGGGGCTGATTCCGGGACGTGTTGTACATCTTGCGCCAAAATCAGGAGAACGGGTTCCCAATATCGGCTGGTGTGATGTGCAGCCAACGGAATCTTCCACTCTTTTTCTCCATATAACGGCGAAGGCCGCTTTTTATTTTGTCCACAGCTACCATTTTCTTTGTGACAATCTAGAGAATTCTGTTGCCACCATTGATTTTGGCCATGCCCCTGTTACTGTTGCGGTGGAACGAGGAAATATCTTCGGGGTGCAGTTTCATCCGGAAAAAAGTCAGGATGCCGGGCTTGGAGTTTTGGAAGCATTCGTGGCGCAGGTGAAAAAGGAATTTCGTCATGCCAGCTAATCACGAAGCAATCGATGGTGTCCTTCGCCCAGGTGGTGTCCGCCCTCGACTTATACCGTGTCTCCTGCTTAAGCATGGCCTTATTATGCGGAGCCAACTCTTCAAGGTTCATCAGGCCATCGGCAATCCCATGAGTACCGTGGCGAGATTTTCCCATTGGAATGTCGATGAACTGGTTGTTCTCGACATTAGCCGGGATGAGGATTTTCACGATTTGCGCCGTGATGATCTCCAGCAGAACTACATAGGCAAATCGGTGCTGGATGTTCTTCGGGCCATTGCCGAGGTCTGTTTCATGCCGCTGACCTTCGGTGGTCGTATCCGAACGCTGGACGACATCTCCGTGCGGCTGGCGGCCGGGGCCGATAAAGTCACCTTGAATACGGCAGCTCTGCAGAATCCTGATTGTATTGCTCAGGCATCCAGGCGATTCGGAACCCAGTGTATCGTCATCTCCATAGATGTGCGCCGCCAAACAGAAGGGTATGAGGTTTATGGCGACGGGGGCCGGATGCCAACAGGCCGCAAGCCTGAGGAATGGGCGCGGGAGGTGGAGCGTCTGGGAGCAGGGGAAATTTTGTTGAATTCGATAGACCTGGATGGTTCTGGCCTTGGCTATGATCTGGAATTGATCAGCATGGTCAGCGAGGCTGTCTCCATTCCCGTGGTGGCGCTTGGCGGTGTCGGGCGGTATGAGCATTTCCCGGCCGCAATCCAGCAGGGCCATGCGTCGGCCATGGCTGCCGCCAATATTTTTCATTTCTTTGAACTGAGCTATTCCCATGCCAAGCAGGCCTGCTTGGATGCCGGCCTGCCCATGCGGCCAGTTGGGCTTGGATCCCGTTTTTTGCCTCGCGAATCATTGTATGACCGAAAAAAAGAGGATGCCCGAATTAAAGCACGCCTGGATCGAGCCCAGGCGTCGGATTATCCGGCGACTCATTCGGCGGCGCAGGCAAAAACACATGAAGTGCGGTGGTGCACCAAATGCGTGTATCCGGGAATCAGCGCCGCACCCATGGAGTTTGACGAGCAAGGCATTTGTTCCGGCTGTAGGATGGCGGAGATGAAACAACACATTCCCCAAGCCGAATGGAGCCGACGCTGGGAACTGCTCAAGGAGATAGTTGAACGTTACCGTTGCCGGGACGGTTCCCGCTATGATTGCGTCATTGCCGTCAGCGGCGGCAAGGACAGTTATTTTCAGACCCATGTCATTAAAAATGAACTGAAACTTAATCCGTTGCTGGTGACATACAACGGCAACAACTGGACCGAGGTTGGCTGGCGCAACATGTTGCGGATGAAGGAGGCCTTTGACGTCGATCACCTGTTGGTTTCGCCATCCGTTAACGTCCTGCAAAAACTGAACCTGCTTGGCTTTATTGTCATGGGCGACATGAACTGGCATGCTCACGTCGGCATCATGACGACGCCGATGCGGGTGGCGGTCCAATATGGGATTCCTTTGGTGTTTTATGGAGAGCATGGATATATGGATCTGTGCGGGCAGTTTTCCATGAATGATTTTCCCGAAGTCTCATACCGCAATCGGCTGGAGCATTATGCCCGGGGCTATGAATGGACCTATTTTGCCGGCCGGGAGGGATTGAACGAACAGAATTTCATCCCCTGGCAATATCCGACCGACCAGCAGATTTTTGACCTGGGTTTGCGGGGCATCTTCCTCGGCAATTATCTGCCCTGGGAAGCAAATGAACATATCAAACTGGTGGTTGACCGGTACGGCTTTGAAGTGAGCAGAGAGCCCTTTGACCGCACCTACCGCACCATGTCCAATCTCGACGATATGCACGAAAACGGCGTGCATGATTATCTGAAGTATATCAAGTTCGGCTATGGCCGCTGTACCGATCATGCCTGCAAGGATATCCGGGCGGGTCTGCTGGACCGTGACAAGGCGATCGATCTGGTAAACCAATACGATCCGGTGAAACCAAGAGATCTTCAGCGTTGGCTTGCGTATGTTAGTATGAGCGAAGATGAGTTTGACCGGATTGCCGACACCTTCCGGGATCCACGGGTGTGGACCATGGAAAATGGTTGCTGGCGGCGGCAGAAATTGCAGCAAGGATAAACGAGATGACCAAGATTGCGACGGAAGTAACAGCAGTGAGACTTAGCGAAAATGAAATAAGGCCGGCGGAGTTGCTTGCCGAACAAGAGGCGGCCTTTGCCCGTGATGTGGCGCGGTTGCGCCAACGAAGCGCCGAGTTTGTCGGGGTTGATTGTCCAGCCTGCGGCGGTGTCCAAGGCCAAACGGCATTTGAGAAATACGGTTTTACCTTTATAGAATGTGACTCTTGCGCGACGCTGTATATGTCGCCTCGACCATCTGAGCAAGTGATGGCCGACTATTACCGCAACTCCGAAAACTACGCTTATTGGGCAGAGCATATCTTTCCCGCCTCAGAGGCAGCCAGACGGGAGAAGATTCATAAGCCCTGGCTGGAGCGGGTACTTGCCTGCTGTGAGCGATTCGATGTTGACCGGGGCACCTTGGTCGAGATTGGTCCCGGCTTCGGTACTTTTTCTTCCTTGGCCGTCGAGCAGCAGGCCTTTGCCCGGATTGTGGCAGTGGAGCCGACTCCAGAGCTTGCGGCGGCCTGTCGGCGACGCGGAGTTGAGGTGTTTGAGAAAAGAGTGGAGGATCTGGCGGAAGAAGAGATTGCAGGTGCGGATGTGGTGGTCGCCTTCGAGGTGATTGAGCATCTCTTTCAGCCCTCCCGGATTCTTGCCGGGCTTCATAGGATTATGCGGCCCGGGGGGCTGTTGGTCCTTTCCTGTCCTAACGGCCAGGGCTTTGATGTCGCTGTCCTGGGGCCAGGCTCTAAGGCGGTGGATGCGGAACATGTAAATCTGTTCAATCCGTATTCACTCGGCCTGCTGGTTCAGAGCTGCGGGTTTGAAGTTTTGGAAGTGAGTACGCCCGGAAGACTGGATGCCGAGTTTGTTCACGATGCCATCGTCAGAGGCGAATACGATGTTGCCGGGCAGCCTTTTCTGCAGCGGGTTCTGGTGGATGAGTGGGAACGCCTGGGCGGCGATTTTCAGCAATTTCTGGCGGATCATCAATTGTCTTCCCACCTGTGGCTGGTGGCTCGGAAAAAAGCTGAATAATCGTCCGAGTAATGGGGAATAATTTGGTTATCGAAAGGGGAGGATATGGTGCAACGGAGCAAAACTACAAAACAGTTGGGTGAATGGGGCTCGCAATTCGGCAACGACTATGTGGGACGCAACGATTTTGCCGAATGGAAAATTGCGCCCGGGGTTGAGTCCTTCCGCCGGATGATCGGCGGCCTAACGCTGGATTCGATTTTGGAGGTGGGTAGCAATATCGGCCTCAATCTGGTTTTTATTGATGCCCTCTTTGGCGGCAAGGTGCGACTGCATGCGGTAGAACCGAACAAGAAGGCCTATGGTCGGCTGTTGACCCACAAGATCAATCTGGCCAAAGCCTGGAATTGCAGCGGCTTTCAGCTCCCCCTGGCCGATGCCTCGGTGGATCTTGTTTTCACCAATGGGGTGCTGATCCATATAGCTCCGGACGACCTGGGGCCGATCACCGATGAAATCGTCCGGGTCTCGAAGCGGTATGTCCTCTGTAGCGAATACTTTTCCCATACTCCGGAGGAGAAACCCTACCATGACCAGGACGGTCTGCTCTTCAAGCGGGATTTCGGGTCGTTTTACCTTGATCGCCACCCACAACTCAAGGTGGTTGATTACGGTTTTTTGTGGCAGCGGGAATTTGAGATATTCGATGATCTCAACTGGTGGTTGTTTGAAAAAGTCTGAAAACCTCGCAGAGGGATCACGATGAACCAACCGTATGATTATTTTCCGGAAAATCTTATCCTGTTGCAGGCGCATCACTCAAAGGTCTGGCAGGCCGTGCATGAGTATACTGGAAAACCGCTGGGTGAATTGCAACCCGCCGAAGACGGCAAACCGAACCTGCTGGTCCGTAAGGAAGACGGCGAGGAGGTCCTGTTGCATGATCCCGAGGCCCCTCTTTCAGAGTTGGCCGGCTATTACAATCTGGTGCCGGAGAACGCCACCGGGGTGGCGGTATTCATTGGCATGGGCCTGGGCTATACGCCGCCTGCCATGCTGGCCAGCCGACCCCACCTGCGTCATGTATTGATTCTGGAGCCTGAAATCGGCCTCTTTCTTCAAGCCCTCCATGCTCTGGATTTAACAGAGCTGTTTCTCGACCGTCGAGTCACCATCGCCGTCGGTCATAATATTAATGTTCCGGCGTCGTTCGCGCCCATGTCCCGTGCCCTTCAGTTGGAAAGCCTGTATATTCTCAAGCATACCCCGTGCTTCCGAATCTCCCCGGAAATTTATACGAATTTGCATGATGAGATATACAAACATGGCAATGCCTACAATGTCGGTGGCAATACAACGACCGCATATGGCGGCAAGTTCATTGAAAATCGACTGAAAAACCTGAGCGTCATTCATCACCAACAATTGCTTGAACATCTCAAGGACGCCTTTGTCGGCGTGCCTGCCATTATCGTAGCCGGTGGCCCCTCGCTGAATAAGAACATCCATTTGTTATCTCAGGCCAAGGGAAGGTCGGTAATTATCGCTGCGGATACGGTGCTTCCGGCGTTGCTGGCCCACGGAGTAACGCCGGATTTTACTTCCTGCATCGACATGCAGGATATCACCCTGGAAAAAATTGTTGAGGTGGCGGAAGAGGCGAAGGGAACTTCCTTGATCTGCTCTTCCTGGCTCACCCCGGCGGTGACGAAAAATTTTCCGGCCCGGCAGGTGTACTGGTCATTTACCGCCAAAAACATGGAGAAATGGCTCAACAACCTCCTGGGCGGAAAAATTCTCACCACCGGGGCCGGCACCGTGGCGCAACTGAATTTTACCGCCGCCTATCTGCTTGGCTGTTCGCCCATTGTTTTTGTCGGTCAGGATCTGGCCTTCAGCGCCGAGGAAAGTCATGCTCTCCACACTGCTTTGACCGGCAGGGATGAGTTGAAATCGCTTCAGGATCGCGGAGAGATCATGTGGGTTGATGGTTACGGCGGCGGCAAGGTTCCGACCTATCGAGCCTATCTCGGGTTCAAGCACCATTTTGAACAATCCATGGCCGTGATCAAAGACCGGCACTTTATTAACGCCACCGAGGGTGGCGCACGGCTTGAGGGGGCTGAAGAGTTGCCGTTACAGGCGGTATTGGCACGCTATTGCGGAGAGAAGGTGGATGTGGCAGCCACTGTTCGGCAGGCCGAACAAAAAAATCCGCTGCCTGATTCTCGGCGATTGATCGCTGAATTTGCTCGCCAACTGAAAGATATTGCCGTGGTGGAAAAGGATCTGGCCAGTCTGGACGAGTTGGCGTTAAAGCTTTCCAGAGAGATCGGCCAGCTAAAAAAACAGCAGGTTGGCTGCCGGAAATTTGAAACCCTGCCGGTTTCGTTGCAGCGGCAATTTATGGCGCTGGATGCGCTCAATGCCAAGTTGGACAAGGCCAAGATCTGGTCCTTGTTGGATGAGGCCACCATGTCAGGTTTGTGCCTAAGCGAACGACTGAAACATGAAATCACCCAACTTGCCGATGATCCCGACCGTTATCTTGACTGGCTGGACAAAGCGATTGACCGTTTTGTCCAGATCAGCCGCTTCCGGCGCCAGGTAATGGCGCCTTTTGCCAAGCAGTTAAAAGAGCTGCACAACCATCTCCAGCGCGATCTTTTTTTGTTCAAAAAAATCTTCAAGCAGAAGGATGGCGACCAGGAAACCATCATGGAATTACTGGAGTTGTATTCCGCCAGTGGCGACCACATTCTCCTGGAGAACGCCATCGCGGCCCATTGTCCGGGCAGGGGCGACTCGGCGGGGTTTTGCTTCTACCGGGGTGTCATTGCGGCCCATCGCGCCAATTTTGTTGGCATGGAAAAGCATTTTGCCCAGGCCGTCAGTCTTGATCCATCCTGGACGGGGCGGATCAAGACCTGCCGGATGGAACTTGCCGACCGGTATTTTGGTTTCTATCGGGAATGGCAACGCAATGACCGGTTGGTTTCCTTGCGCATGTTGTTGAAAGCCTTGCGTTATGCCAAAGATCACCCGCAATTGTGCCAAGCCGTCAATGCCGAGGTCGACAGGCTCCTCTCTTTGCCGGAAGCAGAGCCCGGCCAAGATGGATTGCATGATGCACAGCCGGCCCTGGAACTTATGGGGAGTGAATTGCTCTGTAATCCCAACCTGGATGGCTTGATGGCTCCGGTTGCCAAAGCATCCCTTTTCTTTTTTCTTGGGCAGGCATTTTTCAAAAGAGAAGAATATGCCGAGGCCTTGGCAAACTATGAAAAGGCGGCGGCCTTGGCCCCCAATGATGCCAAAATTCAAGTCGCCATTTTTGAAGCCTCTTTCAATTCCGGCTTGTTTGACGTGGGCGTGGCCGCCCTGAATCGGGCCGTGGAATTGGATCAATCCTTGGCTGGTTGCTGGGAAGAGCTCGGCGATTTGCTTGCTGCCGGAGGGCAGACTTCGGATGCTTTGGTGGCTTACGAGAAATGCTACACGGCCATGCCTGAACGGGATTATCTTGTGAAGAAAATGGGCGACTGTTATTTGGCCCTTGACCAGCACGAAGCGGCCCATGAAGCATACCGGCAATTCAAGGCGCTTCTCGACTGAGCAATAAAACGGCGTTTTATTTCAGCGGCGGCCCGAGGGGAGGTTGTGTTCCCTTGGGCCGCTTTTTTTATATGATGCATGCACAAAAAAATTCAAGCCCTGCGGGGTGAGGCCGATACGTTGTGTGAAAAGGAGTGGAGCCAGGTCGGCGTTTTTTTGTTCGGCCGTTTGTTGATTCACAACTAACCTATTCCAGGAGGTGGCGCCGACACGGGACTTAACGAAAGAGGAATTTTTCAATTGGCGTAGTGATCAGCCAGGCAACAAGGCGGGAAGAAAGGATTCTTTCCGGAACAACACACAACATGGACGGAGGATATAACCATGGCATTAAGAATCAACACCAACATCGCGGCAATGACGGCCCATAAGAACATGATCAAGAATGACAACGGGCTGTCGGCATCCCTTGAAAAACTTTCATCCGGCCTGCGGATCAACAAGGCCGCGGACGACGCTTCGGGCATGGCCATTGCTGACGCCCTGAAGTCTCAGTCCCTTGGCCTTGGTCAGGCGATCCGAAACGCCAACGACGGTATCTCCATGGTGCAGACCGCTGACGGCGCCCTGGACGAGTCCATCAATATCGTCAATACCATCAAGACCAAGGCGATCCAGGCGGCTCAGGACGGCCAGACCACTGATTCCCGCAAGGCGATCCAATCCGACATCAACAAGCTGCTGGAAGAACTGGACATCATCGCCAAGACCACCGCCTTCAACGGCCAGAAGCTGCTTTCCGGCAACTTCACCAACAAGGCGTTCCAGATCGGCGCCTATTCCCAGGAAACGGTGGGCATCTCCATTGCGTCCTCGGAATCGACCAAGATCGGTCATATTACCAACTCGACCCTTACCTTCGGCAGCACCGGCACCGCCGAGCTTTCTTTCTACAGCAACATCCAGGATGCCACCTTCAATCTCAACAGCATTGAGATTGCCTACAACAACAATCGGGAAAACAGTCTCGGCGCGGTGGCCGACGCGATCAACAAGCTCTCCGACGTCCTGGGTGTTTCCGCCAACGCCGTGGTGCGCTCCACCACCGATGCGGCGGTGGCTTCCGGCGCCACCGACAATGACTTCAAGATCAACGGGATCACCATCGGTCAGGTCAGCGTGGTGAACAACGACGCCGACGGCTCCCTGGTCAAGTCGATCAACCAGAAGACCTCCGAGCACGGCGTCTACGCCAGTACCGACGCGGCCGGCAAGCTGACCCTGACCTCGGTTGACGGCCGGGCCATCCAGCTTACCGCCACCAGCATCACCAACGGCACCAACACCGGCGTCAACGCGGTGCTGGGCCAGACCGACATGAGCACCCTGGGCCATATCACCCTGACCCAGACCGGCGCCTCCGAGGTCCAGGTTTCCAACTCCGGTTCCGCCGGTTTGGCGGTGGCCACGGTCAATCCCGTTGAGGTGAATGCGGCTACCTCCGCAACCACTTCGTCTTCCTCTATTTCTGCCGGGTCTATCTTGGGTGCCGGAACCACCCTTGCTTCCGGTACCGCGATCAGTAACAGCCTCAGGGTGGATACGTTTACCACCCAAGGGGCTACCACCGTTGGCGCTGGTTCTACCCTTATTTCCGGTACGGTTCTCGCCGCCACCACTTCCATCACCTCGGATGTGACCGTGACGGCAACTACGCTGAACAACGGCACACTGACAGCTGCAGAAGGGTCCAAGCTTCAGAGTGGCTCGGTGATCGGTTCCGGTACAACTTTCACCTCAAATATGACGATCAGCGGTCTTGTCACGTCGGGGGACGTTACCCTTGGTAATGGAAGTATTTTGGAAGCTTCTTCTGTTATTGCCTCCGGGACCAGTATTGTCGGTTCGCTGGTTGCCACCGGCACAGTAACTTTTGCTGCCAATGAGGGAACCGTAGGGAACGGTTCTATTTTTACCACGGGTTCTATACTTGCTGAAGGAACGGTTTTCTCCTCCGAGGCAGACATCCAGAACGCTATCGCAAATCTTGGCTCTGGTACGTATACCGCTGGTGGTGGTGGTTTCGTGCTGGATGTATCCGGTGGCGCAACCGGAACATTGAGTTCGGGCTTCACTCTCTCGGGCGGGACCATTTTGGTTGCCACAGCTGGTACTGAATTCGCTACCCTTTCCACCCTTAAGACCGGCACCCAGGTTAATGATGACAACATCACCCTCAATGCTGATATGACGATCAGTGGCGGGAACATGCTCCTGAAGGCCGGAGGCGCTGGGTCAACCATCAACAGTGGTACGGTTCTTGCCGCTGGCTCCTATGCTGCTGGTGAGGATTTTGTCCTCATGGGTGATGCGGTATTGAGCGCCGACATGGTTCTGCAAGGCACCGCCACCGCAACGATTGCCTCCGGTTCGGTTCTGAGCAACGAGTCTGTCGCCTCGATTGTCAATATCACCCTGGCTGCCGATGCTACCCTGACTGCGGCCATGCAACTCGCCGTCGGCTCGGATATTGAGCAGGATAGTATTTTTGCCAATGGTTCAAGGGCGGAAAAGGACGCTGTGGTCCTGGCATCTGCCGCTACCCTCAGCAATGCCCAAACGCTCGGCACGGGATCCGTGATCGGCGCCGACTCGGCCCTGAACACCGGCTCCACCTTCGGGGCGGATATCGTCCTGAAGAACCAGGAAACCGTCCTGGCCAGTTCCACCATGAACCTGGCGGCCGACTCCGTGGTCAAGGCGGGCAGTGTCTTTGCGGTGGGTACCGTGCTGACTAACGACATCACCGGCACCGACGGCGCCACCTATGCCGCCGGCGCCACTCTGGACCGGGCGGTCACCCTGGCCAGTGACGCCACCATGACCAATGCCCAGGATGTCAAGGGCGGCTCGATCCTGGCCGCCGGCACCACCCTGGCCGCCAATACCAGCGGCAGTGGCGCTGCCATCGGCTCTGTTGGCTCATCCACCATGACCAGGCTTTCCGAGGTCAACGTCCTCACCCAGGAAGGCGCTCAGATCGGCATCTCGGTTGCCGACTCGGCCCTGAAGGATCTGGACAAGGTGCGTGCCGACCTCGGTTCCGTACAGAACCAGTTAACCTCCACCATCGCCAACCTCTCGGCCACCAAGGTCAATATCTCCGCGGCGGAATCCTCCATCCGCGACGTTGACTTCGCCGAGGAAGCGGCTAACTTCAGCAAGATGCAGATCCTCAACCAGGCCGGCTCCTTTGCCATGGCCCAGGCCAATGCCAGCAGCCAGAACGTTCTGAGCCTGCTGCAGGGGTAAGGGGAGAAGGGGAAAGGTCCGAGGTGAAAGGCTCAGGGTAAGCTGCAAGGGCTGGACGCCACGGACCGATCTCGGTGAAACAGAAACCTCAACAGGGGGCGATGGCCGTAACAGGCCGTCGCCCCTTTTTTCGTTGACAGGCAGGGTTGTCGTGCATACAATGCAATCATTGTATGCACGGGAGGATGTCATGGCCAGTCTCACGATTCGTAATATTGATGATGCGCTCAAAAGCAGTCTGCGCCTCAGCGCGGCGCGTCATGGTATATCCATGGAGGAGGAGGTTCGGCAGATCTTGCGTCAGGTTTTTGCTCGATCTACGCCAACGGAGGGATTGGGTTCGCGTCTGTCGCACCGTTTTGCCGCCTTGGGCGGTGTTGATCTTCCTGTTGTTGAACGTTCACCGGTTCGGCAGCCGCCGGATTTTTCAGAAGACACGACCCCATGATTTTGTTGGACACCAATGTGTTGTCGGAGATGATGCGCGGTGTTCCCGAGCCACGGGTGCTGGCCTGGCTGGACCAACGGCCGGATACGGATTTTTGGGTCAGCGCGGTCACTGTTGCCGAGATTGGCTTGGGCATTGCCTTGTTGCCCAAGGGAAGGCGCAAGGCAACCTTGGCCGATTTGGCGGCGAGCATGTTTGAGGAAGATTTTTTTGGCCGGTGCCTCTCTTTTGATCAGGAGGCCGCCGCCGTATATGCCTGCATAGTATCTTCCCGAATGGGTATGGGCCGCCCGATCAGCGTTGAAGACGCTCAGATTGCCGCCATTGCCGTAACCAATCGTTTGGTTTTGGCCACGCGTAATATCGGCGATTTTGAGAAAATAAAGGAGTTAACCATCGTGAACCCTTGGCTCGACAGGTGAGTTAAGAATTTGAGATGGAACAAGGAAAATCTCCACAGGGGGGCGATGGCCGTAACAGGCTGCCGCCCCTTTTTTATAGATGGAAAAAAGATTGTTTGCCAATTGGTTGGGCAGGTCAGCGGTGTGGGCGGTGATCGTCCTGTCGCGGTGAGCCCGCGGAGCAGCCGAGGAAAAAGTTTGTAACGTTGCTGGATGTATCCATGTATTTGTGGTATCGTAACTCCATGATTGCAAGGATAATTAAAAGGGGGCTCGGCCCCATACTTCTGGATGCCATCGCCCACAACCCGGCGGTGGCTTTGCTTGGCCCGCGTCAAGCGGGTAAAACCACCCTGGCCTTGGAGGTCGGGCAGGGCTTGAATGCTCTGTATCTTGATCTCGAATCGGAGCAGGATCGTGCTAAACTGGCCCAGCCTGAGTTGTATCTGGCTGACCATCAGGACAAGCTGGTTATCCTCGACGAAGTCCACCGTGTGCCGGGGTTGTTCCCTGTGTTGCGAGGCCTGATTGATCGTGCTCGCCGATCCGGTCGCGCATCCGGGCAGTATCTGCTGCTTGGCTCCGCCTCGCTGGATCTGCTCAAGCAATCCGGAGAAAGCCTGGCCGGACGTATCGCCTATCTGGAACTGACCCCATTTACTATTTTGGAAACGAAAAGCCTGTCGGCGGACGACCTGTGGGTTCGTGGCGGTTTCCCCGACAGCTTGCTGGCGGTGGATGATGCGCGCAGCCTGCGCTGGCGGCAGGATTTTGTCCGCACGTATCTGGAGCGGGATATCCCTCAATTCGGGCCGCGTATCGCTGCGGAAACACTGCGCCGATTCTGGGGCATGCTTGCCCACCATCAGGGCGGCTTGCTCAACGCCGCCCAATTTGCCCGCAATCTGGGCGTGGATGCCAAGACCGTTGCGGGATATCTGGATTTGCTGGTCGATCTGCTTATCGTGCGTCGTCTTCCCCCGTGGCATGCTAATCTGGGCAAACGGTTGGTCAAATCACCCAAGGTCTATGTGCGCGACAGTGGTTTGGTCCATTCGCTGCTGGCCATTCCGGACAAAGAAGCGCTGTTGGCGCATCCGGTTGTGGGCCAGAGCTGGGAATGCTTTGTCGTGGAAAATCTGTTGTGTTGCGCCGGGGAGAGGGCGCAGGGCTATTTTTATCGCACCAGCGGGGGCGCTGAAATCGATCTGTTGCTGGTCTGGCCGGATGGCAGCCGCTGGGCGGTGGAAGTCAAGCGCAGCCTGAGTCCCAAGCCCGAGCGCGGTTTCCATGCCGCCTGCGAAGATCTGGCCCCAAGCCGCAAGTATGTGGTGTATCCCGGCAAGGAACGATACCGTATTGCCAATGATGTCGAAGTGATCCCTTTGGAGGAACTTGCCGCCTTGATACAGGTGGGCGGCTGACGGGGAGCGTCTGGTGCGGTGCGGTTGAAATGGCAGGGGTATGCAGTGCCAGGGTCGGGACATCACGGACCGATCCTGGTGAAAATCTCCGGAGGGGGGCGATGGCCGTAACAGGCCGTCGCCCCCTTTTTTTGTGAAAATATTCAAGAAGGGGCAGGGAATGCCGATATGAATAACAGGTAAGCAATGACGGCGGCTCTCCGGCGGGAGTATTTCCTGTTTTTTGGCCGCCGGACTGGACGTTGAACAAGGAAGGATCTCCCCCCATGGCAACAGGTACGATTTCATCGTTGGGCGTCGGTTCCGGGCTTGATCTGAACAGTATGCTCGAGAATTTGCGTGTCGTGGACGAGCAGCTTGTCACCCGTAAAAAAAACGAGGTGACCAAGCTCGAGACCCAGCTCAACGAGTTCACCGTGGTCAACAACAAGCTGCTGACCATGAAGAGCGCAGCGCTGGATCTCTCCCTTTCCTCCACCTTTTTGACGCGAACGGCTTCCAGTTCCAGCGAGAGTGTGCTCACCGTCACCGTGGCGGACGGGGTTGCCAGCCAGACTACCTCATTGACCGTGGACCGGATTGCCACCAAGTCCACCTGGATGACCGGCGGCAATGCCTCGGACTCCGCCGTTATCAATCCTACCGAGGAAAATGTTGTCATTGCCTACACCATGGGCGGAAAGGATGTCACGGTTACGGTACCCCCCGGAACCACCTTGGCAGGGTTGGCGGATTTGATCAATGAGGATACGGACAACCCCGGGGTGACCGCGTCGATCATCAACGACGGGTCGTCTACCAACCCGTACAAGTTGGTCTTGAAGGCGAACACCACCGGCAGTGAGTCGGAGATCGGCATTGCTGCCCCGTGGATGGATATTGCGCAGCATGGGGCAACCGGTGAAACCTTGAACGCTCAGGTCACCATCGACGGGGTGAGCTACCAGCGTCAGACCAACACCATCAGCGACGTGCTTTCCGGAATCACCCTCACCCTCAAGGCGGCCGGAGCATCCACCGTTTCGGTGGCCAACAACGACGCGGCCGTTAAAAAAATGGTTACGGACTTTGTGACTGCTTACAACGACGCAGTGCAGGAAGTGGCCAGAAACATCAGGTATGACGAGACAACCGAAGATTTCGGCATCCTGGCGCGAACCACCTTGCGGGATTTGCCCTATTCCCTGCAAAACATAATGACTTCGACCGTGACGGCGGACAGCAAAAAGCTGGTCTCCACCATGTTCGATCTGGGCCTTGAGTTCAACCGGGACGGCACCATCACCCTGAAGACCTCCGTTCTGGACGCGGCCATTGCCGGAGCGCCGGAAAGCGTTTCCGCTTTTTTCCTGGGCGATGCGGAGGCGGGAATCACCGGCCTGGCAGACAAGGTCAATGATTTTCTTCGGGGGGTGACCAGCGGAACCGGTCAGGTTGCCGCGGAAAAAACCGCGGCCCAGGCAAGGATTCGCGATCTGCAGCTCAATATCGAGGCGCAAACCGAGCGGCTTGACCGGCGCTATGAGATGTTGACCAAACAGTTTGTCGAGCTCGACCGGTACATGAGCCAGATGAAGTCCATGGGCAGTTATCTGACCGGTCAGTTCGACAGCCTGAGCAGCATGTTGTCCGGCAAGTCGAAATAATGTGAGGGTATCTGGTATCTGTTGTAACAACTTAAAAATATGACAAGGAGGAGCGCATGGTTGGGCAAAAGGTACTGAATGCCTATCGGACGATGGGACGGCAGGCGGAGATTCATCCAGTGAAGCTGATCCATATGTTGTATGAGCGGGTGCTGGTCCATCTGGCGCAGGCCGAGGAAGGGATCAGGGAGCAGGCGGCCAAGAAGCGTGGGGAGAATCTGGGCAAGGCCATTGCCATTGTCACCGAGTTGCAGGCCTCGATCAAGTCCGAGGACCATTCCGAGGCGGCCCAATTTTTGCGTGGGTTGTACGGCGCGATTCTGGCAGAGCTTCCCAAGATTTCCGTGTCCCAGGATATAAAGACCCTGCGGCAGGCCAGCGCTTATCTGGAGCAGCTCAAACAGGTGTGGGAGGAAACTGCCATGCGGGAGGCGGGAGTTGAGGCGGGTTGTACCGCTTGCGCCGGAATCGCCGCCACGGCTGTGGCCCCGCAGTTGGCTGCTGCTTCGCCGGTGAATCCGGTGGATGCCCGCCTGGGCGGCAAACGAAGGGAGTATAATGTCTGTCAGCAGCAGGCGGCAGTGGACGGACTCTCTGTTTCCATTTAGTGGACGCGATGAAGAGTACGGCAGAATCAGAAAAAAAGGACGAGTTGGCCGCTTCCGGTCTGTGTGATGCTTTTTTCTTGGCGGCAAAGGATTTTGCCGCCATGCAGCAGGAACACCGGACCGCGCTTGCCTGCGGAGCCTGCAAGGATATTTTTTCCTGGCGGGAGCGCAGGGAGCACGCCTTTCGAGGCCTTGTCCGGATTGTTGAAAAAATGGTAGCCGGTGACGGGCGGAATATTCGGCACGGTGTTCGTGCCCGGGATATCATGGAAAAGCTGCTGGCCGAAGAGGATTTGCTGCAAGAGCTTGTCATGGCCAGGCAATTGGAAGTTCAGGAGCAGCTCCTGGCGATGCGCAAGGGAAAGGAAGCATTGCAGGGGTACAATATGAACAAGGGCCTGGTTCCCCGGCCCAGATATCTCAGCAGTAGAATGTAGGGGAAAATGGAAAAAACGGGTGGAGGTATGTCATGGATGTCAGCGTAAATACCGAAGTCAAGGGAATTGGCGTAACGGTAACACCTGCGGCAGTGGAAAGGGAAGACCGGGTGAAACCCCAGGTGACTCCGGTGGCCAAGGGCGGGGACTCGTCCCGTCCGGCCTTGGGGGAAAAAGAACTGCATTCCAAGGCGCAGGCGAAGCCAGCCGACGCCAAGGAAATTGCCAAGGCGGTGGAGGAGATGCAGCAGCGCCTCGATGCCCTGGGCAATACCCGGCTGAATTTTCGGGTGCAGGAAAAGCCAAACGAAGTCGTGGTGCAGGTCACGGACCGGCAGAGCGGCGAGTTGGTGAGGCAGTTCCCCTCGGAAGAGGCGCTTAAGCTCCGGGCAAAGTTGCAGGAATTGACCGGCCTGCTTTTTGACGAGCAGGCGTAAGCCCCGGTTCTGTAGCCGATGCCTTGAAAGCGTTGCTCGCCCTCCCTTGAAAAAAAGAGGCGGACTGGCAATGGACGCTAGAGGTGCGTCCGGAGACTTTTGGCATCCCATCCCACCCCCTGATTTTTTCCCTTCGACATCGTGCAATACAGAAAAGCGTCTTCGCGTCAGGAATATGGCGGCACGGCGCTTTTTTGTTTTTTTGCGGATGACTTTTTTGCTTGACAATCATTTGGCCCTCTCGTATACCTGATCGTCAAACTGAATCCGTGTTCATTGTGCAATTGTGCATTTTTTCAATATTTTTATCATTATAACAAGGAGACTCGATCATGTCTAAGTTAGTCGCTCCCCATGGTGGAAAAGGTCTGGTATGCTGTCTGTTGCATGGCAACGAGCGTACCGCTGAGCAGGAAAAGGCCAAGGGCCTGAAGAAGATCAAGATCAGCGCCCGCGCCAAAGGCGACTTGATCATGATGGGCATCGGCGGCTTTTCTCCGCTGAATGGCTTCATGGGCAAGGCTGACTGGAAGGGCGTTGTTGAGAATTTCACCATGGCGGACGGCACCTTCTGGCCCCTGCCCATCACCCTGGACGTCTCCAAGGCCGATGCCGATGCGATCAAGGTTGGCGACGAGGTTGCCCTTGAGGCTGACGGCGAGATCTACGCCACCATGAAGATCTCCGAGAAGTTCGAGATGACCGAGGCGGACAAGAAGTGGGAGTGTGAGAAGGTCTTCAAGGGCGAAGGCGAAGAGTCTGCCGACGACAAGTTCTGGAAGATCGCCATGGAAGATCATCCGGGCGTGAAGATGGTTATGGCTCAGAAGGAAGTGAACCTCGCTGGTCCGGTAAAGGTTCTCTCCGAGGGCGAGTATCCCGCCAAGTACAAGGGCGTCTACCTGACCCCTGCTGAAGTTCGCGCCATGTTCGAAGAGCGCGGCTGGTCCGACGTTGCTGCCCTGCAGCTTCGTAACCCCATGCACCGCTCCCATGAGTTCCTGGCCAAGATCGCCATCGAAGTATGTGACGGCGTTCTGATCCACTCTCTGATCGGCAACCTGAAGAAGGGCGATATCCCCGCCGAGGTTCGCGTAAAGGCCATCGATTGCCTTGTTGAGCACTACTTCGTAAAAGACAACGTCATCCAGGCCGGTTACCCCCTGGATATGCGTTACGCCGGTCCCCGTGAGGCTCTGCTCCACGCTACCTTCCGTCAGAACTACGGCATCACCAAGATGATCATCGGTCGTGACCATGCCGGCGTTGGCGACTTCTACGGCTTGTTCGAAGCGCAGACCATCTTCGACAAGATCCCCCAGAACCTGGCCGCAGGCAAGGGCCTGATCTGCAAGCCGCTGAAGATCGACTGGACCTTCTACTGCCACAAGTGCGATGGTATGGCTTCCCTGCGTACCTGCCCGCACACCAAGGAGGATCGCGTTATCCTCTCCGGCACCAAGCTGCGTAAGGCTCTCTCCGAGGGCGCCGAGATCGTGCCCCATTTCGGCCGCGACGAGGTTCTCGTTATCCTGAAGGAGTACTACCAGGGTCTGACCGAGAAGGTAGAGGTCAAGATGCAGGGTGCTGCTTCCGGCGCTGCAATGTAAGATCGCAGTACTGAATTTCCGTATATGAAAAAAGGAGATGCCGAAAGGCATCTCCTTTTTTTTGTGTGCGCCCGGCACGGGCGCACTCTTGTGGGTGGAAGTCCCATCGTAA
>CAZPOR010000012.1:0-122403 GCA_964588325.1 uncultured Desulfurivibrio sp. | reverse complement strand
TGGCCAGCATGGTATTTCTTTGGTTCGTTTCTTTGGGCAAACAAAGAAATGAACAGAAAGACCGAAGCCTATCCCTCCGCCCGCCAAGATGGCGGGGAATCAGATTTATCCCCCGCCGAAAGGCTTCCAAGCCTCAGCAAGAAGCGACAACGAACCTTGCAACTTTTCCAGGTTGTACATCTCCAGGGTGACCACCCCGTCATACCCAACCTCGGCCAGCCTTCTGCCCAGCATCCCGGCCTGTTCCGCATCGTTCAGGGTTTGATGATCCCTACCAGCCTGCATCCCATGGTAATGCAGATGCCGGACCCGGGGCAGCAGTCCCAAGCCTTCTTCCAGATCATGGCGATAATGGACAAGATGCCCGAAATCCAGGCAGACGGAAAAGCCGTATTCCTCAACCAGAGGGGCCACGAGACCGTATGGATACTCGATATTTTCAACCGCAACCAGCCTTTTTTCCGCCCCAAGGGCAGCGGACAACTCCTCCAGGCTGGCAGCCAGGTTCTCAAGCCAGGCCGCTTCGGGCAGGTCCGGTTCCCGGAGCAGATGCAGGTCAAAACTCAACGGTCCAAGGGGGGCGAGATGGGCCATGAGCCGGAGAATTTCAGCGATGCCCTCCTGCCGCTCACCCCGTGCCGAAGCACCCAAGATCAGGTCGGTGGGCAGATGCGCCGTATAGCTGAGGCCGTGCTCCTCGGCAATCTCCCGCAACGCCTGCACATCAAAAGGCTGGGGCAGACGGCTTTTGGCCGCGCTTTCAAAAAAGAGCAACTGGACATCGTCCACCAGGGGCGCCAACGCCCGGACATTGGTCATGATGTCCGCGGGCAGCACGCAGGAGGTCGCGCCAAGCCGCCAGGGAAAGCGTCTCTTACAAGGCATCACCCCGCGCTGCCTCGCAGAGTGACCACCTCCCCGACTCGATCTTGATGGGCAAGGGAGATCACGGGCACCGGGCACATGCCGCGCTGTTGCCGGAGTGTCTCCAGCATGGCGTTCATGGCTTTCTCGGCAAGATGCGGACGGTTATTGGTTTCGCTGAGATGCGACAGGACCACATGCTCCAGACCGTCGTGGAGGATATCGCTTAGAAACCCGGCAGCGTCTTCATTGGCCAGATGGCCGCTCTTGCCGCGCACCCGCTGTTGCAGGGAAGGCGGATAGGGCCCGTTGCGCAACAGCTCCGGGTCGTGGTTGCATTCGAGCACCAGCCCGTGGCAATTGCTCAACCGGTGGCGCATCAGTTTGGACACCACCCCGGTATCGGTGCAGTATCCCATGAGCAATCGGCCATTGTTCAGGAGAAACCCGACGGGATCGGCGGTGTCATGGGAGATCGCGTAGGGATGGATCTGAAAATCCTGAAAAACAAAGGTCTGGCCCGTGACAAAGGTGTGGCATTGGTGGAGGTTCTCCAAGACCACCCCGGCCCCGGCCAGGGTAGCCTCATTGATAAAGACCGGCAGCCGGAAACGGCGGGAGAGAATCGCCGCGCCCTTGACATGGTCGGTATGCTCGTGGGTAATGAGGATACCGGACAGGGTTTCCGCGCCAACCCCGATCCCGGCCAAACGGTGCTCGATTTCCTTGCCGGAAAAACCGGCGTCGATCAAGAGCCGCGTCTGCCCGGACTCGACAAAGGTCGCATTGCCCTTGCTGCCGCTGCCAAGTACACAAAATCGCATGAATCACCAGAAAAAGGTTAAAGGTAAAAGGTAAAAGGGCATGATCCTTTCTCTTTGCTCTTTAGCCTTTTATCTGCCCCAGTCCCGTATGACCGAACCCGCCATCCTGCCGGAGGGTCTCGTCAAGCCTGTCCACCGCGATCACCGTGGCCCGGCAAACCGGGGCCAGCACCAACTGGGCGATCCGGTCGCCCCGGTGGATGGTAAACGGCTCGCTGCCCAGGTTGATCAGCCCGACCTTCACCTCGCCCCGGTAATCGGCATCAATGGTGCCAGGGCTGTTGACCACGGTAATCCCGTGCTTGATGGCCAGCCCGCTCCGGGGCCGCACCTGCAGCTCGTAGCCAGGGGCCAGGGCCACGGCAAAACCGGAAGGCAGCAAGCGAATCTCCCCGGGAGCGATCACCACCGGCTCCACCACGGCCGCGGCCACATCCATGCCCGCAGCCAGTTCGGAATGATAGGCAGGCAAGGGCAGATCACCATGGCCTGCCGGGTCGAGCCAGGACAGCCGAACACTATGCGTCGCTTTTTTCGATGCGTCCATCATCTTTTACTCCAGGTTGTAATCGTTCACGAGGAACAAAAAAACGTAAATCAATCCTAAAATGTAAACGTTCAGCAGCGCCGCTTTGCTGCTGCCGTAGCTGCTAGGCAGAAGCCTGCGACGTGTGCTATTGCACATGAGCAGGCTGATAACAACGCAGATGCAGTGCTACTGAACGTTTACTCCAAATCTAAAGGGCGCCAGTCAATCTCCTTTGCCTTGAGTGGGCCAAGAAGCGTGGCGAACAGCGGCTTGCTGAAAAGCCGCCCGGCCAGGTCGCCAATATCCTCGTGCCGCACCTGGTCAAACCCCGCAGCAACCTCTGCAAAGGGAATATAACGGCCAAAGGTCAGCTCATTCCGGGCGATTCTGGTCATCCGGGATTCCATGTTCTCGGCGGAAAGATAAATCCCGGCCTTGGCGTAATCCTTGGCCCTGTCCAGCAACTCGCTCGAAACACCCCCCTGGCGCAACCCTTGTATTTCCCTGGCAACCACCGCCATGGCCTTGTTCACCACCGCCGGATCGACTCCCAGGTACACCCCGAGATAGCCGCTGTCGGTGAAGGAGGAGAGATAGGAATAGATGGAATAGGCCAGCCCTTCTTTCTCGCGGACCTCCTGGAAAAGCCGGGAGCTCATGTTGCCGCCGAGGAGGACATGCAGCAGATAGAGGGCATACCGCTCGGGCGCCACAATGGGCAGGCCGTAAGTGCCAAGCACCAGATGCGCCTGCTCCAGACTTTTCTTATAGAGCTTGCGCACCGGCGCAAGCGCGGTGGGCGGCTGCCGGCGAAGGCTTGTGCCGGGTTCGGCCAAGGCGCCCATCTGTTTCTGCCAGAGACGGCAGAACTGCTCGTGCTCCACATTGCCCGAGGCGGCGATGACGATCCTGCCTGGCGTGTACTGGCTCCGCATATACTCCCGCAGTCCGTTGGAATCCATGGCTGCCACCACCTCCCGCCGTCCGAGCACCGTATACCCGAGGGGATGCTCGCCCCACAGATTGCCGGTGAACAGCTCATGGATCCGGTCATCCGGGGTGTCTTCCACCATGGATATTTCCTGGAGCACGACCTCCCGCTCGCGCACCACCTCTTCCTCCTCAAAGAGCGAGTTCAGGAAGATATCCCCCATGAGCCCGACGAGGTGTTCCAACTGGTCATCAAGGACCGTGGCGTAATAGGAGGTGGTCTCGCCGGAGGTAAAAGCATTGGACATCCCGCCCAGGGTGTCGAGTTCCTGGGCTATTTCCCGGGCTGTCCGGCTGGGGGTGCCCTTGAAGAGCATGTGCTCGACAAAATGGGCGCTGCCGTTGTTGCCGGGCTGCTCGTCGCGGGCGCCCACATCCACCCAGATCCCCGCGGAAACCGTGCGGGAGGGAATCTTTTCGGTGATGATCCGGATGCCGTTGTCGAGCACGGTTTTTTGGTAGCTATTGGCCACGGTTTTCCCTACTGGTCACAGGATGATACGGAAAAGGGGAAAGAGGGCAGCGCCCTCCTTCCCCTTGGAAGAATCCAAAACAGTACCCGAAGGCAATGGATCAGGAACCCGACTCCTCCTGCAGGACAGCCTTACGGCTCAGGCGGATCTTGCCCCGCTGGTCGATCTCCAGAACCTTGACCCGGACCTCGTCGCCTTCCTTGAGAACATCGGTGACCTTCTCGACCCGTTTGCTGTCAAGCTCGGAGATGTGCACCAGGCCGTCAACTCCCGGCATGATCTGGACAAAGGCGCCGAAATCCAGGATCTTCTGAACAACGCCGTCGTAGATTCTGCCGATTTCAGGATCAGCGGCGATCTCGTTGACCTTGGCGATAACAGCCTGGGCAACCTCGCCATTGGGCGCAAAAATCGTTACCTTGCCTGAATCCTCGACATCCATCTTGATCCCGTAATCGGCGGTGATCGACTTGATCATCTTGCCGCCCGGGCCGATGAGATCACGGATCTTGTCGGGGTTGATCTGCAGGCTGAAGATCTTGGGCGCATGCTCAGGCACATCCGCCCTGGGCTGCTCGATGGCCATCTTCATTTTATCGAGAATATGGAGGCGGCCGCCCCTGGCCTGGGCCAGAGCGCTGGTCATGATCTCCTTGGAAACGCCCTCGATCTTGATATCCATCTGCAGGGCGGTGATGCCTTCGTCGGTGCCGGTGACCTTGAAATCCATATCGCCGAGATGATCTTCATCACCCAGGATATCCGAGAGGATGACAATGGTCTCGCCGTCCTTGATCAACCCCATGGCCACGCCGGAAACCGGCTTCTTGATCGGCACGCCCGCATCCATCAGGGCAAGACTGCCGCCGCAGACCGTGGCCATGGAAGAGGAGCCGTTGGATTCCAAGACCTCGGACACGATGCGGATGGTGTAGGCGAATTCATCGCTTTTCGGCAATACGGCAGCAAGAGCCCGTTCGGCCAGGGCGCCATGCCCGATGTCCCGGCGGCTGGGGCCGCGCATGAAACGGACTTCGCCCACGCAATAGGGGGGGAAATTGTAATGGAGCATGAAGCGCTTGAAGGACATGCCGGTGAGGGATTCAACCCGTTGCTCGTCATCGCCGCTACCCAGGGTGGCGGAAACCATAACCTGGGTCTCGCCCCGGGTAAACAGGGCGGAGCCATGGACTTTCGGCAGGGCCGCGACTTCACAGTTGATCGGGCGAATCTCGTCAAAGCGGCGGCCGTCTATCCGGCACTGGTCCTTGACGATCCGGTCGCGCATCATGGTTTTATTCAGAGAATGAAGATGCTCCTTGGCCTCCTTGAGGCTATCGGCATACTCGTCGCCCAGGGCGGCAATGACATCTTTCTGGAGCTGATGATACAAATTGCTGCGCTCCTGCTTATCAGCCATGGTGATGACGGCTTGCATCCCTTCGCGGGCCAGCTCTGCCACCTTGGCCTTCAAGGCCTCGTTGACCACCGGCGGCGCAACCGCCATCTTGGCCCTGCCCACTGCGGCACGCATCTCTTCCTGCATATCCAGGATGGGCTGCAACGCCTGGTGACCGAAAAAGATGCCCTCAAGAACCTCGGCCTCGGAGAGGCTGTCCGCCCCGCCTTCGACCATGACCACGGCATTCCTGGTCCCAGCCACGATGAGGTTCAGCCGGGATTTTTCCCACTCCTCAGGGGTGGGGTTGAGCACATACTTGCCATCAACATAGCCCACCTTTACCCCGGCAACCGGCGCATTGAAAGGGATGTCGGAAACAATCAGAGCGCAGGAAGCGCCGATCATGGCCAGTACATCGGGGTCGTTCTGCTGATCGGCCGAAAGAACCGTGGCGATTACCTGAGTCTCATGCTGATAGCCTTTAACAAACAGGGGCCGCAGGGGCCGGTCGATGAAACGGGCGGAAAGGGTTTCCTTATCACTGGGCCGGCCGATTTCCCGGCGGAAAAAGCTGCCCGGAATCCGGCCCACCGCATAAAACCGCTCCTGATACTCCACGGTGAGGGGGAGAAAATCGATTTCCGCCTTGGGATCCTTGGCCGCGGTCGCGGTAACCAGCACTACGGTCTCCCCGTAGGTAACCAGGGCCGTGCCGTTTGCCTGTTTTGCCAGGCGTCCAGTCTCAATGGTGAGAGGGCGTCCACCCAGATCAATCGTTACTTTTTTAAACATATACTCTCCTCTAACAGCCGCCCCTTCCCTTGTCGGGGGAGCAATCGCGCCACCCGGGTCTAACTCGGGCGAAATATATTACCGCAATGGGAAGGTGGTGTTTTCGCTGCCCCAGCCGCACTCGAAAGCGGCGATGCCGGATTGCATACAGGGGCAAAAATGGAGCCACCGCCAGAAACCCGGCGGTGGCTGTTATCGCATCTTACTTTCTGATGCCAAGCTTTTGAATCAGGTCACGATACAGATCAACGTTTTTGTGCTTGAGGTAATTCAGGAGACGCCGTCTCTGGCCGACCAGCTTCAGCAGCCCGCGCCTGGAATGATGGTCTTTCTTGTGCTCCTTGAAATGCTCGGTCAGATAGGTGATCCGGGAGCTCAACAGGGCAATCTGCACCTCCGGTGAGCCGGTGTCCTTCTCGTGATGGGCGTATTGGGTGATAATCTCTTTTTTCTGTTCCGCTTGCAGTGTCATGACTTCCTCGTGCACTAGAATTAATAATTCGGGAGATCGACAGAAATTGAGGAGCCGTTGCGAAACAGCCTGCACTCTCTGAGCCTTTTCGTTACGGCTCCTTATGCCGTTCACGGGGATCACAGTTGTACAAGTGTATTTGGCGACGGCTTCAACCATCGATTCCTAATTGGGTACGCCTCTTAATAAATGATCCCTGCGACAATGTCAATTGAATGTCATTGCGTGCTTTTTGCCACCCTCCCCGATCACTCTTGCCGGGCCAGCTTCGCCAGAACCTCTTCCACGGTCAGAGCCTTGTCCAGCAGCGCCTGCCGCGCCGGAAGGGAATCCTGAAGCACCGCGCCATCCACGGCGTCATCCACGGTGAACGGTCCGCTCCGCAACCGCCGCAAGGCAATAAGATGGGCGCCGCAGCCAAGGACGCGGCCTATATCCGCGGCCAGGGTGCGGATATAGGTGCCCTTGCTGCAGTCCACCAGAATGCGCAGGGTGTCTGGTCCGGCCTCCAGAAGCTGCAGCCTTGAAATCGTTATCGGCCGCGGCGCCTTCTCAATGGAGATCCCCTGCCGGGCATAATGATAGAGGGGCTTGCCCATATGCTTGAGCGCCGAATACTGCGGCGGCGTCTGCAACTGGTCGCCCACAAATCCGGCCAGGCAGTGCGCCAGCTCTTCTTGCCCAAATGCCCTGACCTCATGCCGGGCTGTCACCTCTCCCTCAAGATCCTGGGTGGCGGTTTCGGTGCCAAGCTGGAGCACTGCCTCGTAACGCTTGCTACCGTCCATGAACTGCGAGATCAGGCGGGTGGCCGGACGTCCCGCGCAGATGATCAACAAGCCGGAGGCAAAGGGATCAAGGGTGCCGGCATGCCCCACTTTCTTAATGGACAAAGCCCGGCGCACCAGTTGCACTATCCGGAAGGAACTCGGCCCCACCGGTTTATCCACCAAAAAAATACCGGCCGCAAGGGCCGGTTCGGCAACGAGTGGTTTCCCGACCGAGGCAACCTCCCCCTCGGCTGACATCTCCGGTGGAAGCTCCATCGTCTTAACGCGTTACCATGGGCAACAATTCGGTCAGCAGTTTTTCCCGCACTTCGTCAATGCTGGTATCCCGCAACTTGCATCCGGCCGCATTGCGATGCCCGCCGCCGCCAAAGGCGGCGGCAACCTGCGCCACATCGTGATCCTTGCCCTTGGAACGCAGACTAACCGAAACCAGGCCCTTTTCCGTTTCTTTCAAAAAGACCGCGACCTTGACGGTATTCAGGGAGCGAGGATAATTGATAAAGGTTTCCGCATCCGCCTGGGTGGTGCCGGTTCTGAGAAAGACCTCCCGCGGAGCCGCGATGATTGCCAGTTGGTCATCGGCATACAATTGCAGCGAATCAAGAACCAGCCGCATGAGGTTGAGGCGCTTGACCGTGAAATTATCAAACAGCTTGCCGGAAACCTCGGCCGGCTTTACCCCTTTGCGGAGAAGCTCGCCTGCGATACGAAAGGTTTCGGCACTGGTCGAGGAATATTTAAAGGAGCCGGTATCGGAAACAATGGCTGCGTACAGGCAATAGGCGGATTCGTAGCTGAGCTCGGCGCCCAGGGCCTCGGCCAGGTCATAGACCATCTCGCCGGTTGAGGCGCGATCCGGGGCAATCCAGCGAAGATCGCCAAACTCCTGATGGCCGACATGGTGATCAACAACCACAAAGGGATGCACGGTCAACAGGGAGTCCATGGCCGCGCCCAGCCTGTTGCAGTCGCCGCAATCCAGGGCAATGGCACAATCAAAACCGTTCAGGGCCGGCAGCAGCGACTCGATCCCTGCGCTGCCCGGCAAAAACCGGTACAGATGGGAAACCTGCTCCTCTCCGTACAAAAAAACATTCTTTCCCAGGGAACGCAAGATATTGCCCATGGCGATCTGCGAGCCGAGGGCGTCCCCGTCCGGGTGGACATGGGTCGAGACCAAGACATTCTTGGCCGCTTTCAGGGCACGAACAATCTCTTCACGGGGATGATCCATCTTCTTTCGCTATCTCCCTGAGCAGTTGTTCCATTTCCGCCTGCTTCCGGCCCGCGAGATCCAGCCGGAAATCAAGCACCGGCACATGCCGCAGCGCCAAAGCCTTGGCCAGGTTGCTTCTGATAAATCCCTTGCAGCTCTCCAACCCCTTGGCTACATCCTTGGGCTCTTCATTTCCCAGTATACTATACATGACCCGGGCATGTCCAAGGTCATCGCTCACCTCCACCGAGGTGATGACAATATTGTACAACCGGGGATCGCTGATCTTGCGCACAAACAGCGAGGCAATCTCGGCCTTGATCGCATCCGCCACCCGGATTGGCCGCCTTTTCGGCCCGCTTCGCGCGAGGCCGGCAGGCAGGCCGAACCGTGATTTTGCTTTTCCGGCCGCCATTACAGCTCTCTTTCAACCTCTTTCAAAACAAAGAATTCGAGCACGTCGCCGATCCTGAGGTCGTTATAGTTGGCAACCCCGATACCGCACTCATATCCGCTCTGCACATCCTTGACATCATCCTTGAAGCGGCGCAGGGAGGCAAGCTGCCCGGTAAAAATCACCACGCCTTCGCGCAGGACACGGACCTTGGCATTGCGCTCGATCTTGCCGTCGGTCACATAGCAGCCGGCAATGGTGCCGACCTTGGGCACCTGATACGTTTCCCGGACCTCGGCCGCGCCGAGAACCTTTTCCTCGAAGCGGGCATCAAGCAGACCAACCATGGCCTTCTTGATGTCATCCAAGGCATGATAGATGACGTCATAGGTGCGGATGTCCACCTTTTCGTTTTTGGCAAGTTCCTGCACCTTGGCCGAGGGCCGGACATTAAAACCGATGATAAAGGCGTCCGATGCCGCGGAGAGCAAGACATCCGAGTCGGTTATGGTGCCGGTGCCGGCATGGAGGATCCTGACCTTGACCTCATCGGTTGCCAGATCCTCAATGGCTTTGCTAAAGGCCTCCAGGGTTCCCTGCACATCAGCGCGCAGGGCGACCCGCAGCTCCTTGACGTTGCCTTCCTGCAATTTATCGAACAGATTCTCCAGAGAAATCTTGCTGGTTGTGCCCAGCTCGGCTTCGCGGCTTTTGAGCTGCCGGTCGGCGCTCACGCTCCTGGCCCGTTTTTCATCGGGGAGAACGACAAATTCATCCCCGGCCCTCGGCACCCCGCTCAACCCCTGCACCTCGACGGGGATGGCCGGGCCGGCCTCCCTGACGCTTTCCCCGCGGTCATTGGTCAAAGACCGCACCTTGCCGTAGAATATCCCGGCGACACAGGCATCGCCGACCCGCAGGGTTCCCTGCTCGACCAAAACCGTGGCGACAGGTCCGCGGCCTTTGTGGAGCTGGGCCTCGATCACATGCCCCTTGGCGCGCCGGTTGGGGTCTGCTTTAAGCTCGAGAATTTCCGCCTGCAGGTGGATGTTTTCCAGCAGCTCGGGAATGCCTTGTCCGGTTTTGGCCGAAGTTTCGCAGAAGATGGTATCGCCACCCCATTCCTCACTCACCAGATTCAGGTCGGCCAATTCCCTTTTTACCCGCATGGGGTCGGCATCGGGCTTGTCGATTTTGTTGACGCAGACCAGGATGGGAACCTTGGCCGCCCTGGCATGGTTCACCGCCTCGCGGGTCTGGTCCATGACCCCGTCATCCGCGGCAACAACCAGGACAACGACATCCGTTACCTGGGCGCCGCGGGAACGCATTTCCGTGAAAGCCGCATGGCCCGGAGTATCAAGAAAGACCACATCTCCCTGCGGAGAGCGCACATAATGGGCGCCGATATGCTGGGTAATGCCACCGGCCTCGCCGGCAGCCACGTCTGTTTTCCGGATGGCGTCCAGCACCGAGGTCTTGCCATGGTCAACATGCCCCATGACCGTGACCACCGGCGGCCTGGGGAGCATCTCCCCTCCGCCTTCCTGTTCTTCCAGATTAAGAATGGTCTGCTCCTCGGTAACCCCCTGCTCCACCTCGTAGCCGAAATCCGAGGCTACCAGGGTCGCGGTTTCAACGTCAAGGGCCTGATTGATGGTGGCCATAACCCCCATGCCCAGCAATTTGGCAATGAGCTCGCCGACCTTGAGGCCCATGCGGTGGGCAAGATCACCAACCGTAATGGTTTCCAGCACCTTAATCCGCTTCTTGATCGCCTTTGTTTCCGCGACTTGCAGGGAAGCGCCCTGGCGTTTGCCTTTCTTGCCACCGCTCCGCACGGAGCGTCCGACCCGCAAACCAGCGGGTATTTTTCCGCCAAGCGCATCGTCAACGTCGTCGATATCGATATCTGCCTGCCGCTGCGTGCGGACCGGAGCTTTTTTCGTCCGGTCGTGCTCGGCGGTCTCGGTGGTAAACTTCACAAACCGCTTGCCCTTTTTCCCCTTGAGGGCATCGCCTTTGTCCCCCTCGTCCTTGACCGCGGGGGTCTGGGCAACAACGGGCTTTCCCTTCACCGGCTCTGGCCTTTTCGCCGGTCTGGGCGTAAAGGTGCGGGCAGGGGCGGAGGGCGCAATGACAATGGCAGCCCTTTTAATCACCCGGGCGAACCCCTTGCGATGATTTTCCTCTACCACCGGCTCTTCCGCTTCCAATTCCTCCTCAACCACTTCCGCCCCGAAGATTTCTTCCTCTCCAACGGTCTCGGCCGAGACAGCCTCAACTTCTTCTTCCGCCGACGGCGCAGGCAATTCAGGCTCTTCATCCTCGCCCCTCGGTTCGGACGGCATGGCCATTTCGGCAACCTCGCTCCGGGCGGCTTCTTCGTCACTTTCCGCGGGTGCTTCCGCAGCCCGGGGCAACACATCCTCCCCACCCTCTTCCTGGGAAACGACCGGCGTCCTCGGCCTGACAGGAGCTTCCTCCGCCGGCGGCACTTCAACCGGTACGGTCTTGGTTCTTCTGCGGATAATGGTCGTTCGCCCGGCGCCCTGAATCCTTTTTTCTTCCGTCCGGGTCTGGCCTATCCCGAGTCTTTGGCGGATATCCTGTGCGGTTTCGTCATCCAGCGTGGAACTGTGGGATTTAATGGCATAGCCCATCTCAATGAGGGCTGCCACCAAATCCTTGTTTTCCATTTCCGCTTCCTTAGCTAACTCGTAAACCCTGATTTTTGTCATTGCTCACTCCCGAAGAGGTCTTGCACCCCTTCGTCAAATCCCAGCACCTGTTGGCGAAACGCTCTGGATAATCCTTTTTTGTTTTTAAAAAATTTCCGCAGACACCCGTCATCCTGACAACAATACGCATGACGCCCATCATGCTTCCCGCGAAAATCCTTCAATACACGACCGTTATTGTCCACGGCAAACCGCCACATCTCCGGCTGTGCTTTCCGCTGACGGCACCCCAGACATGTCCGGACCGGCACCCTGCCTCTCCCCCCGGGAACGGTGGTCATCCACAAGGGCCTATTTCTCTTCATCCCCGGTTGAGGCAGATTCTGAATCATCCTGCCCCTGGGCGGCGTTGGCTTTTTGCGCGGAGGCGATCAAGCGGGCAGCCCTGTTCTCGTCCAGGGATTCCAGTTCGGCAAGCACCGTTGCAACCTCGGCCTGGGCCAGCTCCTGGGCCGAATTAAAGCCCGCATCATAGAGCGCTTCCGCGGTCTTTTCGTCCATTCCCTGCACATCAAGAAGCGATTGGAAGCCTTCTTCGCTGAATTTAGCATATTTCTGCTCGCTCTTCACATCAATCCGCCAACCGAGAAGAGCCCCGGCCAAACGCACATTCTGTCCCTGCCTGCCGATGGCCAGGGAAAGCTGGTCATCGGGCACAACCACCAGCAAGGTTTTTTTCTCCTCGTCCACCACCACCAGGGAAACCTGGGCCGGGGACAAGGCATTGGAAACATAACGGGCCGGATCCGGGCTCCAGGGCACGATATCGATCTTTTCTCCCTGTAACTCCTGAACCACGTTCTGGACCCGGGACCCCTTCATCCCGACACAGGCGCCTACCGGATCGACATCCGACTCGGAGGAACTCACCGCAATCTTGGCGCGGGCGCCCGGCTCGCGGCTTACCCCCATGATCTTCACGATCCCTTCGGCAATCTCAGGAACCTCCATGGCAAACAGTTTGGTAAGGAACTCGTCATTGGTCCGGCTCAGGACCAACTGGGGATCCCTGCTGCTCTGGCGGACATCGAGAAGCAGGGCTCGGATCCGATCCCCCTGGCGGTAAGACTTGCGGGGCATCTGCTCCTTGGTGGGCAGGATGGCGTCGGTCCGGCCGAGATTGACGATGATATTGCCCCGTTCGAAGCGCTGCACAATGCCGTTGACCACCTCGCCCTTGCGCTCCTTGTACATTTCATAAATAACATTGCACTCAGCGTCCTTCATCTTCTGGATGATCACCTGCTTGGCGGACTGCGCTGCAATACGGCCAAGATCAGCGACGCTGTCCATCTTGCTGCCAAGCTCATCGCCTAATTGCACCTCAGGATCAAGAGTCAGGGCCTCGGCCAGGGAGATCTCGGTCTGCTCATCCTCCACCGCCTCAACCACATTGCGGAACTGGAAGAGTTCAACCTCGCCGATCTCATCGTTATATCGAGCCTCGAGCTCCCGTCGCTGCCCGAATTTCTTCTTGGCCGCGGACATCACCGCTTCCTCGATGGCGTCAATCAGCAACTGACGATCAATCCCCTTGTCTCTACTTATCTGATCAATAATTCGTTTCAAATCTGACAGCATTGCTCTCTCCTGTCTCTCTTGCGGCGATTACGCCCAGGCATCAGCCACCGAAAACGGTGCTCTCGCCATGACCAACACCGGCCATTCGGTTTTAAAACTCAATAACCAGACGGGCCTTTTTAATCCGGATAACCGGAATTTCTATTATACCATGGTCGGTACGCAGGGTTACCGACTCCCGGGTCGCATCTTCGATCAGGCCAATCCACTGGTTCTGGCCGTCGATGGGCTCCCTGACAACCACCTTGGCCTTTTTTCCCTTGCAGCGCAAAAAATCTCTCTCGCTCTTCAATGGCCGGTCAAGGCCGGGCGAAGAAACCTCAAGACTGTATGACTGTTCAATGGGGTCCTCCACCTCGAGAAGATGAGCGACCTCGCGGCTGATCCTGGCGCAGTCGTCAATGGAGACACCATTTTCATGATCGATGACAAGACGGAGAACCCAACCGGGTGCCTCGCGCCTGAATTGCAACTCGACCAACTCACAGCCCAAATCTTCGACCACCGGCCCGGCAAGCGCCAGCAAACGGCGAACCAAGGGTGATTCTATCGCCTCTTCTTCCATGGCACAGTATACCAATAAAAAAAGCGGGCCTGAGCCCACTTTCAAAAAATAACCGAATCGGAATGACCGGCTCTTGCAATACGAGAAACACCACCACGTCCGGACGGCGCCCATGCCCCCAAGAAAACATTGCGTTTTCTTCCCAGGGGAGGCCGGAATCGCCGACGCTTAACTGGAGCGGGAAACGGGATTCGAACCCGCGACCTTCAGCTTGGGAAGCTGACACTCTACCACTGAGTTATTCCCGCCGGCCCGAATAATTCTGTAGATTATACAGTTATTTTGCCACTTGTCAAGAGTCTCCCCTGGCACAGGCGGAAACTCCACGGATGGGAGGCCTCGGATCGAGGCCTAGAGGATGGCGCGAACAGCCTCGGTGGCCAATTCAAGAAGTTGATCGGGAAGAAGTCCCATGGCGATGATGACCAGGACCAGGGCAACACTTACCATCTTGGATACCCCGCCGACCAATACAGCGGGACGATCTTCCGGACTGGCCGAGTAGGTCACCCGAACCACGGAGAGATAATAATAGATGGAGATGGCGGTATTGATGGCCGCAAGGATGACCAAGGGAAGATGCCCGGCCTTGTAAGCCCCGGTCAGCAGTATGAACTTACCCATGAACCCGACAAAGGGCGGGATTCCGGCCATGGCAAACATGCTGACCGCAAGAGTCAGGGCCAGCAAGGGGGCGCGCTTGTGCAACCCGCTCAGGTCATCGACCGCAAGGTTCTCGCCGTGCTCGGACACTTTGCAGATAACCAGAAAGGCGGCAAGGTTCATCACCAGATAGCCGGCAATGTAATACAGCGATGCGGCATAGCCGACCTCCTGCATGGTGACGAGACCCAACAGGACGTACCCGGCATGGGCTATGCCCGAGAAGCCGAGCATCCTTTTCATGTCGGTTTGAACCAAGGCGACCAAGTTGCCGTAAAACATCGAACAGACCGAAAGGATGATGAGCATGGTAACAATAGCTTGGCCTTCCGGGGTGGCCAGTGCGGTAAGACGGATAAGCATGGCCACGGCCGCAACCTTGGGAACCGAAGCGATGAATGCGGTTGTTTCGTTGGAAGCCCCTTGATAGACATCCGGAACCCAGGAGTGGAAGGGGAACACCGCCAGCTTGAAAAAGAAGCCGCCCAGAACCATGGCGATGGCGATGAGGGCTGCGGGGCTGCCCATCATCTGGTGGAGTCTCGGCAGCAGTTCGACAAGATAGGTCGTGCCGGTAAGGCCAAAAAGATAGCTCATACCGAACAGCATCACCCCGGTGGCGACCACCCCGAAAAGGATGTACTTGATGGCGGACTCCATTTGCATCCGCACTCCCGTCCGGTCATCGCGCATGGGCACCAGAAGATAAAGGGAGTAGGAAGAGAGCTCCAGGGCGATGAACATGGTGAGCAGCTCCACGCTGCTCACCAGCATAAGGAGACCGAGGGTGCTCAAGGTCAGGAACAGGTAATATTCGGGGCGGATCTCGTCATCGACGCCCTTGAGCTCCGTGCTGAACAGCAGAACAACCGCAAACCCCAAGGCAATGACGAGCTTGATGAGCTGCGAGAAGAAATCAATCCGGTACGCCTCAAAAAACAGAGTGCCCTCCTGACGCAAACAGGCAAAACAGACCAGCACACTGCCCAACGCCAGAGTCAGCGTCACGGCGCGAGCCGTCTTGCCGCCAACCTTGCCGGTGCTGAGCAGAAAAAGGACCAGACTCCCCAAGAGAAGAAATAATTCTGGAGCAAACAGCATGAGCTTCATTTTGTATCCTTTGCGTAAGCCGTTGTTCAAAAATAACTACAACGTTTAATGCCGCGACCGGCATAAAGAGCGGTAACGAAATCGTCGCTGTATCGGCTATTTCGTTATCACCCCTAACACCCTTAAATCCTTAAGAAAATTCCACTACGGAATCATCAGCTTTGCGACAGAAACAGCACCATCCGAGGCAAACCCCACCTGCTCGATGAGGTGGGTAACGCTCACATGCATCACCCTCAGGAAAGGCTCGGGCGACAAACCAATCCAGAAAACGAAGAAGAGCAAGGGCGCCAGGGTTACAATTTCGCGGACATTGAGATCCAAGATCCCAGAATGATCCGGATTCACAGGCCTGCCCCACGCCACCCTCTGGAGCATGCGGAACATGTAAGCGGCAGCCAACACCGCCCCCGGAATGGCGAATGCCGTCACGATCTTATTGTTGGCAAAACCGCCAACCAGGATCATGAACTCCCCGACAAAACTGTTGGTTCCCGGGAAGGCAAGGGAGGACAGCGAGAAAAATGCAAGAAAGCTCACATACACCGGCATGTATTTGCCGAGACCAGCCGCAGCGTCCAGCTCCCGGCTATGGGTACGTTCGTAAATCATGCCCACGCAGAAAAAGAGGGCACCGGTGGTGATGCCGTGATTGATCATCTGCAAAAGCGCCCCCTCAATGCCCTGCTGGTTGAGCACAAAGATCCCAAGGGTGACAAAGCCCATATGCCCGACACTGGAATAGGCTATCAGCTTCTTCATGTCCTGCTGGGCCAGGGCGGTGAAACCGCCGTACAGAATACCAATCACCGAAAGCCAGAGAATGTAGGGGATGAACAGTATGGTGGCTTCCGGGGTGATGGGCAGGCAAAAGCGCAAAAAGCCGTAGGTGCCCATTTTCAACAGGATCGAGGCCAGAATAACACTGCCGGCGGTGGGCGCCTCTACATGGGCGGCGGGCAGCCAGGTATGGAAAGGGAACATCGGCACCTTGATGGCAAAGGCCAGAAAAAAGGCGAGGAAGACCACAATCTGGAAGGTAGTGGAATAATCCTGTCCCATCAGGGCGGGAATACTGAAAGTGCCCTGGTCAAGATAGAGGCCGATAATGGCGACAAGCAGCAGGACCGAGCCCGCCAGGGTGTAGAGGAAAAATTTGGTCGAAGCATACACCTTGCGCGGGCCGCCCCACACCGCGATCAACAGGTACATGGGGATGAGCATCGCTTCCCACAACAGGTAAAAGAGAATGAAATCAAGGGCCATGAACACGCCGAGCATGGAAGTTTCCATGAGCAGCAGGCAAACCATGAACTCCTTGACCCGCTTGTCAATGTAGCGCCAGGATCCGAGCACGCACAGGGGCATGATCAGGGTAGTCAGCAGAACCAGCAGCAGGGAAATGCCGTCGATGCCCAGGGTATAGTTGATATTCAGGGCGGAGATCCAGGAGGCGTGTTCGCCGAATTGATATTTGGCCGTGGTCGCATCAAAATTCCAGTAGAGAGGCAGGGAGACCAGCGCCGTGACCACGGTCACCAGCATCGTCCAGTTCTTGGCCGCCGTGTCCCCGGGAATACATAACAAAATCAGGGCGCCGGCCAAGGGCAGAAAGATCAGGGCGCTCAGAATGGGAAACCCCATCGCATTCATTATCAAAAAGTCCATTCCCACTATCCTCAGTAATAAAAATTAGGAGCCGCTACACAATACGCTATGCTCTGTAGCCCCTTTCGTACGGGTCCTTGTGCCGTTTTGGCCATCCAAATCATCGTGCTACAGCGACGACGGCTCAGGCAAATACATATAGAACCAGAGCAACTGCAACAAAAGATACCGCATAAAAAATGTTGTACTGCAACTGGCCGCTCTGCATCCGCCGCACCAAGCCCCCGATGCCGCGCACTGTTTTTGCCAGGCCGTCGACCACACCGTCAATGGCGTGCCAGTCGAACCAGGACCAGAACTTGGCCGTGGTCATCAACGGCATCAACCCGACGTAACGATAGCCCTCGCTGACACAACTGTCCGCCCACTGGATGGGTTTTTTCGCCAGCCAGAGAAACCCGCGGCCACCCATGCGATAGAACCAGTCCAGATCGATGCTGATCTTGGGCTCCGGCGCCAGCTTCTTGATGAGCAGGAAGAAACCCAGGGCGGTAAAGAGCAGAATCTGCAAGGTCTCTGAAAGATGGTACGTATTATACGGATGATAGCCTGCGGCAATCTGCGGATACGGCAGCATGTTATAGAGGTACGGGGTGTAGCTGCCGATCAGGATGCAGAGGAAAGCGGCAATACCCATGCCGAGCTGCATGTTCCATGGCGGATCCGCGGCCTTGTCCCAGGTTTCCTTGCTGCAGTTGTTTTTACCGAACCAGATGAAATAAGGCACCTTGAGTCCGGTGTGGAGAAAGGTACCGGCCGAGGCCAGGGTGAGGAGGAAGGCGGCCCAGTAGTTGTGGACCTCAAAGCCTGCCGCCACGATCATCGCCTTGCTGACAAAGCCGGAAAAGAGCGGAAAGGCGGAGATGGACAGCCCTCCGATCATGGTGAAGACAAAGGCCATGGGCATTTTTTTGTACAGGCCGCCCAGCTCTGAGAACTTGCTCTTGCCGGTCATGTGCAGCACGGAACCACAGCCCATGAACAGCAAGCCCTTGTAGAGGATATGGGCAAAGGCGTGGGCGCAAGCGCCGTTGATGGCTAGCTCGGTGCCGATGCCCACCCCTGCCACCATGTAGCCGACCTGGCTGATGATGTGGTAGGCCAGCAGCCGCCGGGCATCGTTTTCAAGCACCGCGTAGACCACACCGTAGAGGGCCATGCACACCCCCAGCGGCACCAGGATCTCCATGCCGGCAAAGGCGCGGGCCAGGGCGTAAACCGCGGTTTTGGTAGTAAAGGCGCACATGAAGACCGCGCCGGTAACGGTTGCTTCCCCATAGGCGTCGGGCAGCCAGGCATGGAACGGCGGCACTGCGGCGTTCAGGAGAAAACCGATCATGATCAGGTAGGTGGAAAGGCTCGGGCTGCCCACGCCAATGGGGCCGAAGGAGAGGTCGCCGCCGGTGGCCTGGTAGCGGAGGATCAACCCGGCCAGCAGAGCGAGGCCGCCAGCGGTATGCACCAGCAGATAGCGGTAGCCCACGGCCAGGGATTCGGGCCGCCTGCGGAACCAGACCAAAAAGACCGAGGCAAAAGCCATCAGCTCCCAGAAGAGGAAGAGCACCAGATAATCAGCGCAGAAGATAACCCCTAATGAGCCGGCCACATAGAGCCACGCCGCGACATGCTGGAAATCATCCTCCACATGCAGCCCGTAGATGGTGCCGATGATGCACATCAGGGTCATGATGTAGGCAAAGACCATGCTCAACCCATCCACCCGGCCAAAGGTGAGGTACCAATCGAGAAAACGAACCACCCCAAAGGTGCCGTGCTGCCCCTGCATGGAGAGCACATCCAGAAAGGCCAGGGTCGGAACAATGACCAGATAGGGCCGTTTCAGCCACTTCGGCAAAAACGGCAGGATAAAGGCGCCAACAATGAGTATCAGGGCTGGATGCAGCCAGAAATCAGTTATCATAGTAATCCTCACGGGTCATGATCCCCAGGTGGCCGTACCACTTGGAAACAATGATGATCACCACACAGGCGACAAAGCCGAAAGCCGCCCAGAACCCCGGGATCCGTTCAGCCGCGGTATGGGCATGTTCCTTGGAGACAAAGACAACGTCCCAAGCCACCAGAAGCGCCAGCCCGACGTAGGACAGGCGGATGACCAGTTGCAACCGGTCACGCAGAAAATCAATCAGTTTCACTATCATCCCGTCACCGCCTTGACAAAATTCATCATAAAATCAGGGTACATGCCGATGACCACCGAAATGATCGCGGCAATCATGATGGGCACCACCATGGCCAGGGGCGCTTCCTTGACCCCTTCGTAGACCTCGCCTTCCGGCCGTTTACCGAAGAAGGCCCGATAGGTCACCGGCGCGAAATAGGCCACGTTCAGCAGGGTGGAGGCCAGCAGTACCAGCAAGATGCCGATATAGTGGGACTCCATTTCCATGGTCCCGACCAGGAGTTTCCATTTGGTGACAAACCCGGCAACCGGCGGCGCGCCGATCATACTGAGTGAAGCGATGCCGAAGGCGGCAAAGGTGAAGGGCATGGTCCGCCCCAGGCCGCTCATCTCGGAGATGCATTTCTTGTGGGTTGCCACATAGATGGCGCCGGCGCAGAAAAACAGGGTGATCTTGGAGAAGGCATGGTTGGCGATGTGCACCAACCCGCCCTGAATGCCGCTGGGGGTGAGCAGGGCCACGCCGAGGATGATGTAGGAAAGCTGACTCACCGTGGAATAGGCGAGCCGCGCCTTGAGATTATCCTTGGATAGGGCGATGATCGAGGCCACCAGGATGGTGAAGGAAACAAAATAAGCGGTGGGGATGCCAAGATTCAACCCCTGCATCACATCAGTGCCAAAGACATAGAGCATGACCCTGGTGGTGCAGAACACACCGACCTTGACCACGGCCACGGCATGCAACAAAGCGGAAACCGGGGTCGGGGCCACCATGGCGCCGGGAAGCCAGTTGTGGAAAGGCATGATGCCGTTCTTGGCGAAACCCAGGAGACAGAAGACATAAAGCATGGTCACCAGGGCGCCGTGGGCATCCACGGTGCCGCCGGAGAAGATGCCGGTGCGGATGTTGTCGGCAAAATCAAGGGTGCCGGTGAGCACATAGATGAGGATCATGGCCGGCAGCACCAAACCCTTGGCCGTGGTGGTCAGATAAACAATGTACTTCTTGGCTCCCTCGTAGCCCTCTTCATCCTGATGATGGGCAACCAGCGGGTAGGTGCAGATGCTGACGATCTCGTAGAAGAGATAGAGAGTGAAAAGATTGTCGGAAAAAGCCACGCCGATGGCGCCGAACAGGGACAGGGCGAAACAGGCGTTGAACCGAGTCTGCGCATGCTCATGCAACCCGCGCATATAGCCCAAGGAATAGAACACCGCCAGCATCCAGAGAAAGGAGGCGACCACGGCGAAGATCATGGAAAAGGCGTCTACCCGCAGGGTGACGGAAACGCCAGGCAGGATCCGGAACAACTGATAGACGATGGTCTTGCCCTCGCCCAAGGGCGCCGGGGCAACGGTGGTAATCATCGAGGCGATGATGGAAAACATCGTCACCGCCGCGATAAAGGACCACGACTCCCTGATATTGGGCTTGCGACCGGACATCATCACGAGAACAGCCCCGGCCAGGGCCGTCAGTATGGCGAGCAGCGGTTTTACGGAAACAATTGTATCCATGTCCCTTATTCCTTTCCTCTCTAACCTTGCAGATCCACGACATCTTCGGTGTCGATGGATTTGTAGTTCCGATAGACGGCGATGATTATGCTCAGGGCGATGGCGCACTCGGCAGCGGCAATGGCCATGATAAACAGGGTAAAGACCTGCCCCACCGTGGGATCAGGGGCCAAAAAACGGTTAAAAGCCATGAAGTTGAGGGACGCTCCGCTTAAGATCAACTCCGCGGAGATCAACATGCCGATGAAGGTCTGACGCTGGACCAGGCCGTAAAAGCCGATGCCAAAAAGCAGGGCGCCGATCACCAGATAGGTGTGCAGGCTGTTGCTGAGCACAAGAATCTCCATTACTTATCCCTCCCCTGCCGGGCCAAAACCAGCGAGCCTATCACCGCCACCAATAAGACTACGGAAATCAGCTCGAAGCTCATGCTGTAGGTGGTGAGCAACGACTGGCCAAGGTCCTCAACCGTGCCGCGATTGACCAGGCAGGGAGCGGCAAGCCATTCCGTTTTCAGGGCCAGCCCCGCCAAGGCAAAGACCAAAATGCCGCTGGCCAGGATAGCCAAGGGTCCGACCAGCCCGTTGCGCTGGGTGAGCTGTTTGAGCTCGGACGATCCGGCCAGCATCACGGCAAAGATGATGGTGACGCAAACCGCGCCAACATAGATCAGGATCTGCATCAGGGCGACAAAGGGGCTGTTGAGATAATAGTAGAGCCCGGCCACCCCAAGAAAACAGAGGGCGAGCCCGGCCACGCTGCGGATCAGGCTGCGGGCGCTGGTGGCAATAACACCCCCGGCCAGGGTCAGCCCGATAAAGCAGAAAAACAAGAGGCCGGAAAGGCCTTCAACCGAAAACAGGGACACCATCAGTTCTTTGCCTCCAAACGTTTTTTGAGATCAAAGATATACGCTTCCTTCCTGACGCCAGCGAGGTTGTAATCCTTGGAAAAGGTGATCGCCTTGGGCGTGCAGCTCTCGACGCAGAGCCCGCACAGACTGCATTTGGTGAAATCCAGGGTGTATTCGGTCAGCACCTTGCCCTTGACCCCTTCGCGCTTTTCGCCATTCACCGTGATGCAGTTCGAGGGGCACGCCTTCTGGCACATGCCGCAGACGATGCACTTGGGCTCGCCGGTTTCCTCGTCCTTGACCAGCTCGATATGCCCCCGAAAGCGCGGGGTCATGGGCAGGGTCTGGTGCGGATACTGCACCGTCACCACGGGCTGAAAAAAATACTTGATGGTAATCCCCAGGCCGACAAACAGGCTCCAGGTCCCGCTGATAATCTCTCTGAGATAGTCGATCATGGTTAAAACACCTTCAACATGGCACTGGTAAGGATCAGGTTAACAAAAGAGATCGGGATCAAAATCTTCCAGGAAAGATTGAGCAGCCCGTAAAAGGTTGTGCGCGGATAGGTCCACCGGATCCAGATGACGGTGAAGATCAGGAAGTACATTTTGAGCAGGAACCAATGCACCCCGGGAAACAACCCAAAGGGACAATCCCACCCCCCCAGGAAGAGGATGGTGGCCACGCTGGCGCCGATGACGATATTGGCATACTCGCCCATGAAAAAGACGCCGAAGCCCATGCCCGAGTACTCGGTGAATGCACCGGCCACCAGTTCGCTCTCCGCCTCGGCCATGTCGAAGGGGGCGCGGTTGGTTTCCGCCAGCATGCAGACAAAGAAGATCAGAAAGGCAATGGGCATCAGGGGGCTGGCGGAAAGGTTGAGGATGTTCCAGTTCCAGAAGCCGCCCATCTGCAACCCGACGATCTTGGAAAGATTCATGGTGCCGCTGATCATCACCAGGGTCACCACCGTGACCAGCATGGGGATCTCGTAGGCCACGTTCTGGGAAACCACACGGGCCGCGGAGATAACCGCATACTTGTTGCGCGAGCCCCAGGCACCCAGGAGAAGACCGAGGACGTTCACCGAGGCAAAGGCGAAGATGGCCAAGAGACCGATGTCCAGATTCCGCGCCACCAGGGTATCGCTGAAGGGAATGGTGACAAAGCTCATGATCGCGGGAACCATGACCAGGATCGGAGCGATCTTGAACAGGACCGGATCAACCCCGGCCGGCACGATGAGCTGCTTGGTCATCAGCTTGATGCCGTCCACCAGAGGCTGGAGCAGGCCGAAGGGGCCGACTTCCTTGGGTCCGATCCTCCGTTGGATATGCGCGGCCTCTTTGCGCTCAAGCCAGACCAGGTAGGCGGCGTTCAGGGCGGCAAAGGCGATCACTCCGACGAGGAACGCCAGCAGCCGTATTATTTCAGGATCCACATGCATAACGAAGCTCCTTGAGAACTACCATAATCAAACAAACACCGCGGCATAAAACTGTTCAGCAGTGCCACAGATGCGCGGAAGAGGTCTGCGGAGTGTGCTATTGCACATGAGCAGGCCGATGACAAAGCAGATGTGGTGCTGCTGAACAATTTCACTCCTTACCTGTCTATCTCGGGGATAACCAAATCCAGGCTTCCCATCAGGGCAAGGGCGTCAGGCAGCAACATGCCCTGACAGGCCTCGCCGAAGAGGCTCAAATTGGAAAAGGTTGGAGAGCGGAGTTTCAAGCGATACGGGGTGTTTGTCCCATCGCTGACCACCCGCACGCCGAACGAACCGCGCGCCGTTTCCACGGCATGGTAATAATCGCCCTTGGCGGGCTTGAGGATCTTGGGAACCTTGTCCGCCATGACCGGGCCTTCAGGCAGTTTATCCAACGCCTGTTCAATAATGCGCAGACTCTGCTCGATCTCGTCCATCCGCACCATATAGCGGGCCATGGAATCGCATTGGTCGTACACCGGGACCTCGAAGTCGAATTCCGGGTAGATGGAATACGGCTCATGCTTGCGCACGTCAAAGTTGATGCCGGAGCCGCGGCAGACCGGGCCGGTTGCCCCGTATTTGCGGCACATCTCCGCTGAAATCGGTCCGACCTCCTGGAGCCGCTTCATCAGAATGATGTTCTTGGTGACCAGATTGTGGTACATGGGCATCCGCTCACGCAGCCGCTTGATGAAGGCCCTGGTCCCGGGAACAAAGTTATCGTCGATGTCGTTGTACACCCCGCCGAAACGGAAATAACAATAGGTGAGGCGCGAGCCGGTTACGGATTCCAGCAGGTCAAGGATATGTTCCCTGTCGTCAAAGGCATAGAGCAGCGGGGAAAATCCGCCCAGATCGAGAATAAAGGCGCCAAACCAGAGAAGATGGCTGGAAACCCGGTTCAGCTCGGCGGTTATCACCCGCAGGTATTCGGCCCGCTCCGGCACCTCGATGCCCGCGGCCCGCTCCACCACGGAGACATACCCGTGGTTGTAGGCCAGGGCGTGGAGATAATCCATCCTCCCGGTGTTGGGCATAAACTGGGCCCAGGTCCGGTTCTCCCCCATCTTCTCGTGCATGCGGTGGATATAGCCCAGAACCGGCTCGGCCTCGGCGATGTACTCGCCGTCCATGGTCAGCTTGACCCGCAAAACCCCATGGGTGGCAGGGTGCTGGGGCCCGAGGTTTAAGACAAATGTTTCTTTGGCTTCACTTTCGGCAAAGGCGCTCATGGGCGGAAATCCTTCAGCAAAGGATGATAATCGGCATCTTCCGGCAATAGCAGCGGCACGAGATAGGGATGGCCGACAAAATTGATCCCGAAAAAATCATGGGTCTCCCGCTCATGCCAGTTGGCGCCGGGATAGATCTGCGAAATGGTGGGGACCTCGGGCTTGCTGCGGGGCACCCGGGTTCTGATCGTCACCCGGCAGAGCGATTCGTAATGGTTAAAGTCGTACACCGCCTCCAGCGCATCCGCGGGAAGCTCGCCCTGTTCGGCCACCGGCTCGGCAGGGGGGGCTTCCTCTCCCGCCGCGGCAGCAGCCTCGGCCTTAGCCTTGGCTTCGGCCGCAACTTTCGCCTCCGCCTCCTTGCGCAGGGCAGCCTGCTCTCCAAGCCAATCCACGCCGGTGACCGCCTCGATGAAAAATCCTTCCGCATCGAGCACCGAGACCGCGGCAACAAGCTGTTCCGGGGCAACCTGCACGTCCAAGGCAAAGCCTTTGCGTCCGTATTCCGTTTCGCTTACCAATCCGGTCCCGATGGCCGCCAGTTTCTGTTTGATCGCACCACAATTCATGATCAGCCCACCTCCACTCTTGGCCATCTGCGGGAACCCGTCACCTTTTCTTCAAGCTCGAGAATCCCCTCGATCAAGGCCTCCGGCCGCGGCGGGCAGCCGGGAATAAAGACATCCACCGGGAACAGCTTCTCGGCGCCCTCGACAATGCCGTACTGTCCTTCATACACAAAGGGTCCGCCGGAAATGGCGCAGTTGCCCATGGCGATGACCCATTTGGGCTCGGGCATCTGGTCGTACAGGGTTTCCACGGCAGGGGCCATCTTCTTGCTGATGGTGCCGGCGACAATCATCACGTCGCACTGGCGCGGAGAAGGCCGGAACACCTCGGCGCCGAACCGGGCCAGATCGAAGCGGGAGGCGCCGGTGGCCATCATCTCGATGGCGCAGCAGGCAAGGCCGAAGGTCATGGGCCAGAGAGAGTTGGCCCTTCCCAAGGCAAGCAGTTTGTCAAGCTGGGCAAACTGAACTATCGCTGGTTGTATATTTTGCGTTCCCACTTGAACACTCCCTTTTTCCAAGCATAGATGATTATCAGTGACAGGATTCCGACAAAGATCAGGATCTCGACAAAGGCCCGGAGATCGCCGATATTGAGTCCGGCCTGTCCTGTTTGGTTATATACAAGGGCCACCGGGAACAGAAAGAGGATATCCACGGCAAAGGCCACAAACATCAGAGCATAGAGATAATAGACGATGCCGAACCGGATCCAGGCGTCGCCGATGGGCTCCATGCCGCACTCAATGAGTTGCTGTGTTTTTTCCTTGGTGTTTCTGGTGGAGCGGGGAGCCAGGAGGAGGGCAATGATGAACGGACCCACCGCAAAGCCCAAGCCACCCAAGAAAAAGGCCGCCACATAGAGAAGATCAAGAGTTGCCTGCTGTTCCACGACTGTATGCTCCTTAGGTTGAAGCGCATTATACGAATAGCTTCCGACCTAAATAGCCCCATCAAAAATCGATGTCAAGCAAATACTGAATGAGCATTCAGAAAAAGCACCCCCCAAAATACCAGGGGTAAAAATCAAATTTTTCACCATTTTTTCAAGAGGTTAAAAGCGCAGAACCCACCCGGCATTCCCCCTGCACCCGCGACGGGAAACCCAAAAAAATTACCACAAATTCAAGATGTTACACACGGTACAAGTACCGTGGCGACAAGTACCTAGACTGCCATTTTTTTATCGTTTTTTTTACATCGGTGGGGCGGTGGCTCGACCCAACAACTCAAGAAGCCGCTGGTGAATATTATCAAACCCGCCGTTGGACATGATGGCCACCACATCGCCCGGACGGGCGCTGCCATCAAGATAGGAAAGAACCTCTTCGGTTGTTGAAAAATACCCTGCGGCCAGCCCTCGGCTTGCCAAATCGTCGACCAACCGGCGGGAGGAAAACCGTTCGGCCTCCGGGATATTGGCCAGGGGCGCCGGCTCACGCACCAGAACCTCTGCCGCGGCGTCAAAGGCGGAGGCGTAAGCTTCCTGAAAAACCTTGCGGCGGCTGGAGTTTGTCCGGGGCTCGAAAACAGCCACCAGGCGGCGGCCCGCATAGGCGGCTGCCAGAGCCGCGAGGGTTTCCCGGACTGCGGTCGGATGATGGGCGAAATCGTCGATCACCGTCACCCCGCGCGCCACGCCGCGGACTTCCTGCCGCCGCCGCACCCCTTGAAAGTTTCGCAAGCCCTGGGCAACATCCTGTTGGGCAAACCCCAGGATATCAAGGACCGCGATCACCGCCAGGGCATTCAGGGCGTTGTGCCGCCCAGGCAGCACGTTTTCGAACACGCCGAAGGAAACGCCGTTTTTGCTCACCTGAAAGGAGGTGGATTCCGGGCGGACCAGCAGATCCGTGACCCGCCATTCACAGCCTCCGGAACAGCCATAGCCCACCACCGTGCACTTGGCGCCCTGGCATACCTCGCGGACAACCGGGTCATCCCAGCAGGCCACCAGAAATCCATCCGGCGGCATACTGGCGACGAGCTTGGCAAAGGAGGCCTTGATGGCGGCAAGATCGGCATAGATGTCCGCGTGGTCGAACTCGATGCTGGTCAGAATGGCGATCCGGGGACGGTAATGGAGAAACTTCGGCCCCTTGTCGAAAAAAGCCGTGTCGTACTCATCGCCTTCGGCGACAAAATACCTCCCCTCCGCCACATTGAAGTTCCGGCCAAAGGCCTGCACCAGACCGCCGATCATGAAACTCGGCTCCGCGCCGATCTCGCGGAGCAGGCTGGCCAGCAGGGAAGAAGTCGTGGTCTTGCCATGGGTTCCGGCAACAACCAACGAGGTCTTGTCGCGGATAAAGAAATGGCTCAGGGCTTGGGGAAAGGAGACATAGGGGATACCGCGCTCGGCCAGGGCCAGGGCTTCCGGGTTTTCCCGCCGGATGACATTGCCCACCACCACCAGATCCGGCCGCGGCTCAAGGTTATCCGGGGAATAGCCGGACTGGACGGCTATATGCTGCCCGGCCAGAAAATCACTCATGGGAGGATAGACCTGCTGGTCCGAGCCGGTCACGGTGTATCCCGCGCTTTTCAGCATGCCGGCCAGGGCGCCTACCCCGGTGCCGCAGATGCCCATGAGATGGATGTGGCGGATATTTTCCGGAAAACGGTTGAGAGCAGAATCGAGGCCCGCCGGAGGAACAGCCACGGTCAGGACCTGACGGTATCCCGCACCGACTGATAGATGGCGCGGAACATCTCGTCAAAATTACCCGGGGCAAGACGGCCCACCTCAATGAACTTCACCACGATCTCCTTGGAGACCTTGAGAATGGCGTCCTCGGAAACAGGTTTCAGCTCAGGCGCGGGCGTTTTTGCAGAATGACTCATGGAGTTCTCTGGGGAAAAAGGCCCCCGGGGAGAAAAAAGAAAAAACCTCTGCCAAACACGAAGAAGGCCAATTCTTTAAGCTGGCAGAGGCTGACCCGTTGAGAAAAACCGGACAGGCCCTCCCCAAAGGTGCGTTTGCAAAAAAATGGTGGAGCTAAGCGGGATCGAACCGCTGACCTCTTGAATGCCATTCAAGCGCTCTCCCAGCTGAGCTATAGCCCCACATGTTCTTGAAGCATCCGGCAACGACAACCCGCCGGACACGCTGGTTCAAATACCACCCCGGGGCATGGCATGTCAAGCGTTTTCTCCGGGAAAAGTCCTGCCATTTTTCTTGCCAAGCCCAGATGAGTCTGTTACAGTCTGGGAGATTTTCTTCTACAGTCATAAGTCTCTGGAAATTAAAGGCATTCTAATAAAACGTAGAGGTAACCGCATTATGTTCTCGCCTTTTGACTCGCTGTTCGGATGGCTCTCCAACGATCTGGCCATTGACCTGGGGACTGCTAACACCCTGGTTTTCGTGAAAGGCAAGGGCATTGTCCTGCGGGAGCCTTCGGTGGTCGCCATCCGTAAGGATGCGCGCACCAACAAGGTTCTGGCCGTGGGCAAAGAGGCAAAAATGATGCTGGGCCGCACCCCGGGCAATATCATCGCGGTCAGGCCGATCAAGGACGGCGTCATCGCCGATTTTGAAGTGACCGAGGCCATGCTGCGCTACTTCATTAATAAGGTCCACAATCGCCGCACCCTGGTGCATCCCCGCATCATTATCAGCGTTCCCTCCGGCATCACCCAGGTTGAAAAAAGGGCGGTAAAAGAATCCGCAGAATCGGCGGGCGCCCGCGAGGTATATCTCATCGAAGAGCCGATGGCCGCGGCCATCGGCGCAGGTTTGCCCATCACCGAGCCCACCGCCAACATGGTGGTTGACATCGGCGGCGGCACCACCGAGGTAGCGGTGATCTCCCTGGCAGGCATCGTTTATGCCAGCTCCCTGCGGGTGGCAGGCGACAAGATGGACGAGGCGATCCTCCATTACATCAAGCGCAAGCACAACCTGGCCATCGGCGAACACACCGCCGAGGTCATCAAAACAACCATCGGCGATGTCATGCCCGAGCCTCCCTACGACACCATGGAGGTCAAGGGCCGCGATCTTGTTTCCGGCGTACCGAAAACCCTCACCATTACCTCGGAGGAAATCCGCACCGCCATCACCGAACAGGTTGACGCGATCATCGAGGCGGTCAAGATGGCCCTCGAACTGACCCCGCCGGAACTTTCCGCAGACATCGTCGACCAGGGCATTGTTCTCACCGGCGGCGGCGCCTTGCTCCGCAATCTTGACAAAAGGCTTTCCGAGGAAACCGGCCTGCCCATCATCATTGCGGAAGACCCCCTCTCCTCCGTGGTGCTCGGCTCAGGCAAAGCCCTGGAAAACATCGACATCCTCAAAGAAGTAATGACCACCTGAGCAAGAACGCGCAAGCCGCATTCTTGCCCGTGTTACGCAAAAAACCAGGGCGCACTTTCCTCTCTTTCTGTCTTCTCACGAGAAACATGGCGACATATAACTATTTGCAGAGTCTGTAATGAGGAAAAAAAACAAACGCGCCAGGCAGATCAGACTCTTTCTTTTTTTCGGCCTTCTTCTCGCCCTGTTCATTGTTCTCATTGTCTCCACGGTGGGCCGCCAGGAATTCAACGCTCCCCACAAACTCGCCCTTGAGGTCATCGGCAAGGCCCAGTATGCCATGACCCGGATGACGGGAAGTTTCAAGAATGGCTGGCGGAATTATACCGCGCTGATCAACGTCCGGGAAGAAAACGCCCGGTTGCGGGAAGAGCTCCAGAAACACAAGGCCGTCAACAACGAATACCGGGAAGCCGTGGCAACCAATGTCCGGCTGGCAAAGCTCCTTGAAATGAAGGAAACTCTCCCGGCCCCCACCCTCACCGCCGAGATCATCGGGGTGGACCCTTCCCAGTGGTTCAAGACCATCATTATTGACCGGGGCAGCAGCGATGGCGTCCAAGCCGGCATGCCAGCCGTGACCGTCGAAGGCGTTGTGGGACAAGTCACGAACACCTCTCCCCATTTTGCCAAGATCCTGCTGGCAACCGACCCAAACAGCGCCCTTGACGGCCTGATCCAGGAAACCAGGGTTCAGGGAATCGTCAAGGGAGGCGGGGCCAACTTCCACATGGAGTATGTCCTCAAAAACAGCGAAGTGGCCAAGGGCGACAGAATCGTCACCTCCGGGATCGGCGGAGTTTTCCCAAAGGGCGTGCCTATCGGCACCGTGTCAAAGGTCGAAAGATCAGGCCGGGGGATGTTCCAGGAAATCGAAATCCAGCCTGCTGCGGATTTTTCCCAACTTGAATATCTTATTATTGTCATGAAAAAGGATCCGCTGGCAAAATAATGCTGCGCACTTACCGGGAAAAAATATTTCTTATGCAGGACACGGCACGATTCCACCAGGCGATGCGCCGGGGGGGGCATCCAACAATCTCAACCCAGACTCCAGCCCAATGGTTCTAAGTTTTCTTTTTCTCTCAGGGACCATTCTCCTCATCCTGCAGACCACCTTGCTCAATGCCTTGCCTGAGTGGTTTGGCCGGCCCAACTTTCTGTTTTTGTTTATCGTTTTTCTCGGCACCTACCTCGATGTCTACAAAGGCGCGGTACTGGCCCTGTTGTTCGGCCTGATCATGGATATCTTTTCCGGAGTTTTTCTCGGCCTGCACCCGGTGGTCTACCTCGTTCTCTTCTTCCTCCTCCAGGTCATTTCCAGACACCTGGCCATCAATGAGTCGATTCAGCAGATTCCGGTGGTCGCCTTGAGCTATCTCTTCACCGCCAGCAGCATCTTCATCTTCACTTCAATCCTGTCGCCGGAGAGCAGGCTGTACTGGGCCTGGGGAAATGAAATTCTGCAAATGCTTATTCTCTCCGTGCTCTGCATTCCGTTTTTCAATTTTTTCCATTGGCTCACCACGGTTTTTGACAGCAAGAACGCCAACAATCCGTTTCGCCGCCATAAAACAGGAAACCGCTACCGGATGTAGCAAGGATCCCCCCCGAAAAACATGCCACCACGTCCCCTTGCCAAAATAAACAAGATTGACCCGGCCGAACTCAAGATGCTCAAAAAGCGGATTGATATCGCCATGGTCGTGATCATTGTGTCCGCCACCCTCCTTTTGACCAGACTCTGGTATCTGCAGATTTACCGTGGAGATGAGTACGCAAAGCTTTCGGAGATCAACCGTATCCGCATCCAGGAAATCGCCGCGCCCCGCGGCAATATCCTCGACCGGACCGGCCAGCCCATCATCACCAACCGCCCTCGTTTCAATGTGGTCTGGAACCGGGAAGACGCTCCCAACCCCGATGCGGTCATAAAGAATCTTGCCAAGATCCTCGACGAAGACATCTCCGTCCTTTTAGACAGAATCCGGGCCGCCACCGAAAATCCCCGCTACATGCCCACCAGGCTGAAAGAGGACATCGACTGGGAAACCCTGGTCACCATCGAGAACAAGCACCTTTCGCTTCCCGGGGTCCGCATCGAGGTCATGCCTTCCCGCGACTATCTCTACGGTGATTTCGCCTCCCATCTGGTCGGCTACCTCGGCGAAATTAGCCGGGCGGAACTATCGGAAAAGCACTATGCCGCTTACCAAAGCGGTGACCAGGTGGGGAAACAGGGGGTTGAGAAGATCTTTGAAAAGTATCTCAAGGGCGAAAAAGGAAGAAACTATCTGGAGGTTGACGTCCATGGTTTTGAACAGCGTCAGATGCAGTTACAGGATCCCTACCCCGGCAACGACCTGCACCTGACCCTTGATATCGAGCTGCAACGTACCGCGGAAGAAGCCATGGCCGGCAAGGCCGGAGCCGTGGTGGTCATGGAAGTGAACACCGGCAATCTGCTGGTCATGAGCAGCAGTCCCCCGCTGCATCTCCAGGAATTTATCGGCGGGATTTCGCAAACCGCCTGGGACAGGATGCTCAACGACCCGCTTCACCCCCTGCTCGACAAAACCATCCAAGGACAATATCCGCCCGGTTCCGTCTTCAAGATCGCCACCGCCCTGGCGGCCATTTCCGAAGGTATTGTCACCCCGGACACCACCTACTTCTGCGGCGGTTCCCTGAACTTCGGCAACCGGAGGTACGGTTGCTGGAAGAAAGGCGGGCACGGCACGGTGGATTTCCAGCGGGCCCTGATCGAATCCTGCGATGTCTATTTTTATTCGGTGGGAATGCGGCTGGGCGTCGACAAGATCGCCAAATACGCAAACAGCCTTGGTCTGGGGAAGAAAACCGGCATCGACCTCGAACATGAAAAAAGCGGGATTATTCCGTCAACGGCCTGGAAACAACAACGCTACAAAGAAAAATGGCAGGACGGGGAAACCCTCTCGGTGGCCATCGGCCAAGGGTATGTGCTGACCACTCCTCTGCAGCTCTGCCGCATGACCGCGGCCGTGGTCAACGGCGGCACCCTCTACCGTCCGCAACTGGTCCACAGCATCACGGCTCCGGACGGAAGAACCCTGAAAACATTCAGCCCGGTCAGCGAGGGCAAGATCCTCGGCTCCGTCCACTCCCTCGCACTCATCAAGGAGGCCTTGGTCGGGGTGGTAAACTCAGCAGGCGGCACCGCCAAGGTGGTGGCGCTGCCGGACGTGCTCATCGGCGGCAAGACCGGCACCGCCCAGGTGGTAAACCTTTCCCATGTCGCCGGCATGAGCGAAAAATCCATCCCCTACAAATACCGGGATCATGCCTGGTTTACCTCCTTCGCTCCGGCGGAAAATCCGGAGATTGCCATAACCGTTCTGGTGGAGCATGGCCAGCACGGCGGTTCCTCCGCTGGCCCCGTTGCCAAAGCGGTGTTCAAGCGCTACTTCGAGCTTAAAAACGGCACGCCGGAAAACCCAGCGGAGGAACCGCCCCCCTCCCCCGCCACGGATGAAAAGGAAGAATAACATGCTACGCTTTGATCGCCGCCTGCTGCTGAATATCGATTGGGTCCTCATCATGGCCGTGCTCGTTGTCGCGCTCATCGGCCTGGCCAACCTGTACAGCTCGACCCATTTGTACACCAATGTGGGAACGCCGCTCTATCTCAAGGAACTCACCTACTACCTCTTCGGCGCGGCTGTCATTCTGCTCATCGTCAGCATTGATTACCGGGTGCTGCTCACCCTGAATTACCCGTTGTATGGGGCGATGATCCTTCTGCTGGTCGTAGCGCTTGCCGTCGGTAAAACGGTCGGCGGCTCCCAGCGCTGGATCGATCTCGGCTTTTTCCGGTTGCAGCCTTCGGAACCGGCCAAGCTGATCCTGGTCGTTACCCTGGCAAGCTACTATTACCGCAAGGAAACGGGAAAAGGGTTCGGCCTGCTCGATCTGGCGGTCCCGGCCCTGCTGACCGTCCTGCCCTTCCTGCTGATCGCCAAACAGCCCGATCTCGGCACAGCCCTTTTGCTGGCCTTTGTCTTTGCCACTATGACCCTGTTTGTCAAACTCCGCTGGGCAACCCTGGCGACCCTTTTGTGTTGCGGCCTCTCAGCCATCCCCATCGCCTGGAAGTTTTTCCTCAAACCGTACCAGCGCCAGCGGGTTGCCACCTTTCTCAACCCGGAAAACGACCCCTTGGGCACGGGCTACCACATCATCCAGTCAAAAATCGCCGTGGGCAGCGGCTTGATCTTCGGCAAGGGGTACCTACAAGGAACCCAAGGCCAGCTCGATTTCCTGCCGGAGCGGCACACCGACTTCGCCTTTTCGGTCTGGGCCGAGGAGTGGGGATTTTTCGGCTCCGCCCTTCTGATAATCTGCTACTTCTTCATGATCCTCTGGGGACTGAACATCGCCATCTCCGCCAGGGATAAGTTCGGGGTATTGCTTGCCTTTGGCGTGGTTTCGCTCATCTTCTGGCAGGCATTCATCAACCTGGCCATGGTCATGGGGCTGCTGCCCGTGGTGGGAGTGCCCCTGCCCCTTTTCAGTTATGGCGGGTCCTCGCTGCTCACCAACCTGGCAGGCCTCGGCCTCCTGATGAATATCCGGATGCGGCGCTACATGGGAACGAGCTGAACCGCCACTCCGCCAATTCAGGTTTTAAAAAATTTCAGCTCGTAACAGGCACGTTTTTTCAACTCACTCAACACTCTACTTTCTTCCGATTTTTCAAGTTCATTGCAGATATCCTGAATTATCCGGATGTGGGTCCTCAAGCCGGCAACGCTTTGATTGATGCCTCCGACCAGATCATGAAATGGATCCCGGGGACGCAACCTGATTTCCACCGTCAGATCTCCCTCACCAAGCCTCTCTAATTCCTTTTCGATCCGATAAATCGGCCCGGCTATTTTTTGCGGCAGAAAAACCGCGAGAAGCATGCCGCTCAACAGACTTACCACGGAGCCGGCGGCAACCACCGGCCAGAGCAGGTCACTGACCCGCCTGATGGTAATATGGGCATCATAATAGGAGTCGCCGAGTTCCTGGTTGGCATAAAAATACAGAATAAGAGCGGCAATCAGGGAACTCAGGAGAACCACCCCGAAAATCCGCACCAGCAACCAGCGCTGCAACTCTTTTTTCACCGCCATATTCAATTTCTTTCTTTTAAAATCGGTCATGCCTCTCCCTCTTTTTTCTGGTTCCATCCCGCTGCCGGAAAATCAGCCGAAATTTTTATGACAGCCAAGGCATAATTTCTTTTTATCGCTCTTCACCACCCGGGCTTCATTGTCCGAGGCGTGGGGCGCATGGCAGGTCATACAGGTGAGCCGGCCATCGCCAAGCAGTTTATACTCACCGCTATCAATGACCATTCCCCGCTTGGGTTGCACATCCACGGGATGCGACAACACTCCCTTTATTTGCGGATGACAGGTCAAACAGACGCCGGTATTGAGAAAGCGTGGATCAGCCAATGGCAGATGTCCCGGAGGAAGTTTGCCGTTCTGAAGGCCGGAGTCTTTATTCGAAACATGAATCGGGCCGTCAAGAATCCCGAGCCGCATAGTGGTCGGTTGGTTGGCGACAAATCTGGCAAAAAGACGGTTGTCCACCCTGAAATATTTTCCGGAAACCGTTACCTTTTCAGTGGTTTTTACTTTTTCGATGCTCGGCTTGCTGAAAAAGGCATGGGTGGAAAACGTCTTGGGAGGCGAAACCTTTTGATTGCCGAAAATATCCCGTGAAGCAACAGAGAAAGTGTACGTTTTGCGCGGCTGCAAATCCGTGAGCAGCACTTCATGCTCCTTGGACAACCAGGGATCAACGATATTTTTGCGCGTCGCCTCGTTTTCACCATACAGCACCGCCGAGTCCGTAACCCTGTCGGTTTTCCAGGTGACCCGGGCTGTCAAGAAAACACCCTGCTTTACCTCATCCACAGTAAGATCCGTAATCTCCGGCGGCTTGGTAACCGCGGTCAACTGCTCGGCCTCCAGGAATTTCGGCAACTGCACTTCCTGCCGCAAGGTTTTCTTGCCCTGTCCATCCGCCTGGAGAATGATCTTCTTGCCTGCCAAAGCCGGCGGAATGGAGAACCAGCATTCCATCTCCTGCCGAGGATACCCCCCTGGCAGCCAGCGGACCGTGCTCTCCTCTTTTTTGGCAACAGTCATCCTATCCGCCCCGGTTGAGGCAATGTGGCACAATGCGCATTGTTTTTCCCGGACCGGAGCATGCACATACCGCTTGCTCGCCGTATCCTCGCAAACTTCCCGGTGACAGGCGCAGCACTGTTCAGGGCCAATCGCCCCACCGGCAAGCCCTCCCCCCATGCCCAGCCCAAAAAAGGCCGCGCACAATACTCCCACCATGAGTACGAGAATGAAGGGTCTCAAGCGATTATGCAAAACGTTCTTCATTGTTTCCGTTTTTCCATTCGTGAAATAGCCATCGCGGCCTTACTGCACAACGAGGAGATGCTGCGGTTTTGTGCCGAGTTCGACATGCTGCACAACCCGGCTTCCCGTCTGGTCGACAACAGCAAGCCTTCCCGTGGCCTGTTCCGCGACATACACCCATTTATGCCTGGTGGAAACCGCCATCTCCAAAGGCATCCCCCCCACTCGAATATCCCGGACCACTGTCTGCTGCCGGATGGCGAGCAGGGAGATTGTACTCTCCAGAGAGTTGCTTATATATATCCGGTTGTCATTCTGGACCAGGCGTCGCGGCCTGGACCCGACATTGAGCCTTTTACTGATCTGCCCGCTGCGCACATCATAAATACCCACTGTGTTCGACGCGCTTTCTGCCACAAAGAGATAGTTGTCCGTGACCAGCAATCCGTCCGGCCCATTGCCAGTCAATAAAGTATCCCTGGTGGCCAGCGTTTCCGGATCAAGCAAATAGACCGCCTGTGACAGGCCTGATGAAATAGCCAGTTGCTCACGACCGGAAACCCAAAGCATAAAACGCGGCTTGTCGCCCAGACGCACACGCCTGTCCAGGATGCCTTGCAGCAAATCAATCTTGAGCAGGGAATCGCCGTTTTCATCAAGAACGTATCCCCATTTCCCATTGTTCGTCACGAAATAGGACGGATTGACGCTCATGGGGATCTTGATTCGGTCGATAATTCTGCTGGTGGCTGCTTCCACCACACAGATGGTCGGATCCTTCGTGGCCAGCACATACAACCGCTTCCGATCCGCATCATATGCCATGTATGTGGGCGTACCGCTTATGGCCAGGGAACCGCAAACCCGATTATTATCGGTCCGTACCAGATAGACCGTATCGATATCCGGACAACTCACATAGGCCAGGTCGGCAAGCAGGGGAAATTGTTCCGGCAGTACAGCCAGACTGGGGATGAAAAACGCACTGTTTCGTATGGAGGCCTCCTCATCCCAGGCCAGGAAAAGAGATCGGCTCATCCCTGCTTCCAAACGAAAATCACCGGGCAGGGGCAACTCCACCACCGGTTCCGGCACCGCGAGGAACAGCTTGTCGCTCTGCCGCACCACCGCGGCTTTGTTGATGGTCAAACGCAAAGCCCTGTAACGACCGGGCGTCACTGGCCCTCGAGCGACAAAACGCTGCCCGCCCATAATTTCTCCGGCGCCAAACGGCGTTGCTTGCATGTCCAGGGGAATAAGCGCATTTTCGCCCACCAGAGCCACGGAATCCACCTCCATCCAGAGTCCGGCGGAAACAGGTTTGGCAAGATGCAAAAAAACGGAAAGCAGGGCCTCGTTGGCATTAGCCGCCCGGACCGGCGCCAGGGGCGGAGCCGGAGGCTTCACCTCGGCGCCGACGCAGGCGCTGAGCAGCAGGGCCAGAAGTAGAAGCGCACAAGCCTTCCGCAACCAAGACCAGCGGTTTCTCGGCGCCCGCGCCATCCTGTCGGCCCACCACCCATGTTTCGTCATTGCCCTCTCCCCCTGGCGCTAACTCTTTCTGTTCCGTGCAAAATCAATCCCCGCCGAGCTTGCTCAAATGCTCATCAATGACACGGGGCATCTCGCCGATCCCGGTCAATATTTTCCATAGGATACCATTGTGGCAGCTTTTAGCCTGCCGTCGAAAAAACGGCACACCCAATCCGCCGCAGAATGCCACCCACGCCCGGCTACCCCCTCCTGAGCATGCAGAGCAACTTTTTCACCTTTTATAGGTGGAACAAGTAACTCCTGATGTTTCCCTGAATGCTTATAGAAAGCACCGCGACCAAAGCGAAAACAAGTAAAACCTCAAACAGGAAGTCCCGGCAATCAGGGGATCGGCGCAAAATTACGCGCCAGACCGGGTTGCTCCTTATCGAGAACACGGAGCAAAGCCCGCACTTCCTCCGGCATCTCCTTGCCCGACCCTGCCATGGCCCACATCTGGTCGGCCAGGTAGGAATTGGTGAGAAGAATCTTGAATACTTGCACCATGAACTCCTGTTTCCAGGGACTGAGCTGCTTGAGATTCCGGAACTTGTGCATATAGAAGTTCTGAGCTGCCCGCCCCAAATCCCGCTCCAGTTCCGCAAAAGTCATATTCCGCGGCTTGAGGACCGGCTCCACCAGATTGTACTTCCGGTAATCGGTGGTGGCCACGTACTCTTTCAATTGAGGGTATAACTCCGCGTAAGGCCAGGGAGCGATGGCCAGAAAAAAAGCCATATCCGGGTTGTAGTGCTTGGCAAGTTCCACTGTGGCCGCGATGGACTCGGTCGTTTCATCGGGCATGCCCAATACGAAAGAGGTCTCAGAAACGATATCGGCACCATTGATCAGATCAATGGCCTCCTTGGACTGCTCCACCTTGGTCTGCTTGTTGAACAGGTCCAGAGTTTTCTGGGAACCCGCCTCCACCCCGACATAAATGTGCTCCACCCCCGCTGCTCGATACGTTTCCATCAGATCCGCGTCGCGGAGGATGTCATTGACCCGGGTTTCCATGAGCAGCTTTACCTTTACCCTGCGTTCGATCATCAACTCTAGAATCCGTTGCCAGCGCCGCCGGTCAAAGGTGGGAATCTCGTCAGCCAACATGGCCACTTCGACGCCGTAACGGCTATGGAGCATTTCCAGTTCAACCACAAAATTCTCGGGGCTGCGAGCGCGCCAGCTCCGTTCCCAAAAAAGCTGCTGGGAGCAGAAGGAGCATTGGGATTTGCAGCCCCGTGACGAAGAAACGATGGCCAAACGTGCGTCGTTCTTCGCCCGGTACTTGTAAATAGGCCACTCCACCATATCCCAAGCGGGCTCCATCCTGTCCAAATCCTGAATAAAAGACCGCTCGGGCGTAACCACCACCCTGCCCTCACGCCGGAACGCCAGGCCCCGGACCCGGGTCGGATCGGCGCCGGCATTGAGACAGTCCAGTAGCTCGGGCAGGGTCTCCTCCCCTTCCCGACGGACTATGTAGTCGATAACCGTATCTTCTTCCAGCAGCTCTTGGTAGCAAAAGGTGGCGTGCACGTTGCCAAGTACGGTAACCACCTCCGGGTTGACCTCTTTGGCCAAACGTAGCAGGCTGACCGCATCCACAACCGAAGCGGTGAAGGCGGTGACGGCCACCACGTCCGGCCGGAAATCCTCCAAGCGGTGCTTGATATCGGGCCAGCGATGCCACAGCGACATGGCATCGTAATAATCGACCTGGTAGCCTGCAGCCCGCAGGGCTCCGGCAATGTAAACAAAACCGAGATTCAGCCAGGTCCCGGCGGATTCCACGACCCCGGAATGATAGGGGGGGGTGATGAGTGCGACTTTTTTGTTTTTTTTCATGTGATCATCAGTGTTATGATTTTACGGCGCACCTGTTCAGTGAAAGGCCATGGTCCAGCTTAGCCAGGTTCCTGCCCCAAAAATGGCAAACAGGATAAGATGTTTGATAATGAGCATTTTTCGGCGTAGTTTTTCCGTTCCTGGGCCATAGAAATTATCAAGGTAAGTGAATGCCCGGACCCCGCCTGTGGCTAAAATCAGCACAACGAGAACAATCCCGCACCAGAAGAAGATCCGTTCAATCCGGCCGAGCGGAAGTGCAATCTCGGGGGATTCTGCCTGAAACCTGTGCAGAAAAACGACACTGCCAACGCTTGCCAGCCAACAGCCTGTGGCGAGATCATGTACAAAACCGTTCAGGACCACGGCAGCCTTTTTAAGACCCACCTCTGCATCCCCCCCGAGGCCTGCTTCTTCCGAGATTAGCACCCGATCATCAACTTTCTCCGCGCCTCCTTGGGCGGCCGGCGAAGCCAGTACCCGCCGGCAGGACTCCTCTGTTGTCTGCCCGCCGGTGGTCGGATGGAGAAGTTTGGAGATTCTGAAAGAACAGATGCAGACCGGGTCATCCTCACCGATGAGTTCGTCCGTAATCGGTTGTGGTTTCTTGAAAAACATGAATTACCTCGGAGCTATCCTCCGCGACAGTTTCCCATGAATTCTGTCGATCTTCTTGAGATTTCTTTTAAGGATCAAATCCACCATTTGGGTCATCACCTTGCCGCCATGGGATCCTCGTATCTCCTCGGCCTCTAGTGTACCAGGCCTCTTCTTCCAGCGCCCGACAATTTCAAAACCATCCTTGGTTGCGAAACCGAGATTATCGGTCTGCACCGCGACCACCATGCTCCGATTGGCCAGATCGTAATGCTTGAGCAGCCCGATCTCCCCCTCCGGCAGCCTCTGATAGGTATCCACATCGACAACTTCGGTTTTGGTCCACGGAGGGATGATCTTGTGGCGTGGGCCGCTTCTCTGTTCACGATGATCACTGAGGACATTGTCAAAAAAATTGGTGCTGACTTCGCCCATGCCAAGAACATTAATGCAGTAATGCTCTTCGATATCCAGGAGCTTCTTGCACATTTCAAAGTATTCTTCCCTTGAGCATTCACCGAACTGACCCATGTATCCTCCGCCGTCGCAAACACGGCTGCCGGGAGGAAGCCGAAAGCTGAGGTGGTGCTGCTCGCAGGCCTTGAAAAAATAGATGAATCCCGGGGTGCTGCCGATCAGGGCGATGGGGTTGCCGGTTTTTTCCGCTCCCAGCAGCGAATGCAGCAACAGTTCCAGATCAAGACCAGTGAAGGAGATCAGGTAGGCGCTGTCCGAGGTGCCGAATTCGGTCCGCACCCTTTCCAGACCCACGGCCATGCCGATGCCGGGGGCCATTTTAGGGGAGGGGGTCATGAGCAGGATCTTCATGCGCTCTCGGTCGGGAAACACATAGCGCCTGGTGAGAAGACCGTTGGCGGCATTGATCAGCTCAACCGCCCCGGGGTCCCGGTAAATTTTTCCCTTTTTCCGCGGGTCGGTGGTGCCGCTGGTAAAGTAGGCGTGTTCAGCCCTTTCCACCGGGAAGGTTGCCAGGACAAAATGCTTGAAGGCTTTGGAGGGTACGGCGGGAATATCCCGCCACTCTTTCACCTCTTTGGGGGTGATGCCTTTGCTACAACAATAGTCCCGGTATGGCGGGATGGTGTGGAATTGCAGTTCAAATTCCTTCAGGGCCAGCCTGGTGAATTGCTCTTCATCGTCATTGTCCAGACCCTTGTTGATAAAGGCAAGCACCTCCCGATCCAGTTCCTTGACAAAATCGGAATCCAGGGAATAGGCTTCCGGGGTGTTTTTTTTAAAAAACATGTGCGCCTCTCAACAGTTCAGAGCATGACGAAGTTCGTCGGGAAACGGGCGGCTGTCAATCCCCAATGGCCGCAGTGATTTTGCCGATCCGGGAAAATTTCCGGCACATCATGAAATCCGTAATCCGGGTTGCCAGTCGGCCGCCGGGGTGTTCGCCGCCCTGGTCAAATTCCACCGCGCCGATTCTTCGATTCCACCTGCCGACCACCTCGAACCCATCGGCGGTGGCACAGCCCAGGGTTTCGAACTGGACGGCAAAACCATTTGCGCGGTTGCTGAGATCATAATGGCGGAGCAGGCCGATTTCTCCCGCTGGCCTTTCCTTGAATTCCAGAGGATCCACCACCAGGGTCCTGGTCCAGGGAGGAGAAGGCTTGGTCCGGTTGCCGCTCATGCCGGCCAGAAATTTTTTCAGCACCTGGTCATAGTAGACGGTGCCGCTCCCGCAGATCCAGAGCGCGTTGATACAATACTCAGGCGGTACGCCCAGTACCGCACCGCATTTGGTGAAGTACTCCCCGGGGGTACACTCCCGGTACCGTCCCGCGTAGCCGCCGCTGTCGCAAATGCGGCTGCCTTCCGGGAGCCGGAAACATACCCCTTCCCGCCGGCAGGCGTTCAGGAAATGATCATACCCCCGGGTGCCGCCGATCAAGGCCAGGGGCTCGCCGGATTTTTCCGCCTGCCGCAGGGCGACCATCAACCCCTTCAAGTCGAGGCCCCGCATCGAGACGAGAAACCGGCTTCCCGGCGCCCCGAATCGCTCGATCAGCCGCCGCGCACCCACGGCCATGACCATGCCCGGTGCCATGGCTGGCGAGGGGAGCAGGCCAAGAATCTTGATCCTTTTCACATCGGGGAACAGAAGTGCCTTGGCCTGAAGGTCGAAGGCCGCCTGGGCCAGGGCGTGGTAGGCCGCGGTTACCCGGGGCTTGAGTGACCGGTTGCCGAGTTCAGCGACCGCGCCGGCCAGATAAGCCGCTTCTGCCTCCGCCGCCGGGCTGCCGTCTCGAAAAAGTTTTCTGACCGGAAATCGGCCCACTGCGGGAATCCGCCGCCAGGAACCGACGGTGGAAGGAGTGCGGTCGATCCGCTGGCAGTACTGGCGATACAGCGGCACGCTCTGGTAGAGCATTTCGAATTCCCACAGGGCCAGCTCGTTGAATCGGGGTTCATCCGGATGATCGAGCCCTTGCTGGATGAATTCCGAGATGGCGCGATCCAGATCGCCGAAGGCTTCCAGGCCGGGAGAAAAGACCATGGCTTCTATTCCGGGGAGGTGAATGGTTGCCGGCCTTGCCGCCCGTCAGGGCAGAAGGCGAGGCTTCTTTTTTCCCGCAGGCGGGCAAGGAGAACCACCGCGCAAAGAACCACCAGCAGGGTGAGATTGGAAAACCAGACGACCGGTGTGTCCCACGGCCAGCCATCGATGACGAAGTCGCTGAGCGGATAGAGGAACCTGGTGGGGAAATAGTCCGCGGCATGGGTGGGGATGTCAACCAGGATATGCAGCAACCACGCCAGGGAGCAAAAGGCAACTTCACGGTTGTATCTGCGCACAATGAGGTAAAAAAGGCCGAAAACGATCAGGCTGTGGCCAAGATTGTAGAGGAGAAAAACCCAGGAGGGCACAATCTCCAAGGGCGGGGGGCCCGTGAACTGGGCCCCCTGGATCCTGGCGTGGATAAAAAAGGGGACGAAGGCGAGCAGGTCCGGCAGCATGCCGAAAACCAGGGCCGGCGCGTACCGGCTCCTCTTTTGACGGCCAAAGGCCAGCCAGCCCCAGAGGCCGTGCGAGATGACGTCCATCGTCTACAGCACCAGGTAGTCGGCGTGAATGGAGCCCAGGAAAAAGGGCAGCAGAAACAGGGTGAGAACCGAGACCGCAAAACAGACCAGCATGGTCCAGGCCGCCCCTTCCCCCTGCCAGTTGAAGAACCGCTGCAGATGGAGGAGCAGCCCCAGGAGCAGCCAGGTGATAAAGGACCAGGTCTCGATGGGGTCCCAGCCCCAGTAGCGGCCCCAGCTCTGCTCGGCCCAGAAGGCGCCGGCAATGATCATGCCCCCCCAGAAGAGGAAGGCGAAGCCGGCATATTTGTAAATACAGGCATCAAGCACCTCCAGGGAAGGCACTCTGCTCTGGAACTCCCCATGCCATCTTTTTTTTAACAGATAGAGGAGAGCGGCGCTGAGCGCGATCAGGAAGGCGCCCATGGCCGGGATGATGGAAATCACATGGATGATGAACCAGATACCGGTGAAGGTAGCAGGCGGGCTGCCGGCTTCCGAGGTGGCGAAGAGCCGGGCCAGCATCAGCAGGAAAGCGCAGGGAGCCAGGATCGCGCCAAAGCTTTTCAGTTGGAGGGCCTTGTGGTTGAGCAGGAGAAACATCCCCATCCCCCCCCAGGCAAGTGCCGAGAGGGACTCATCCAGCCGCAGATAGGGCCCGTGCCCCCGCGCATGCCACTGGAGCCCCAGGGCCACGGTATGGGGAAGCAGGCCGAGAAGCGCCAGCCAGCGGCCCGTGGTCAGGCTTGCCGCTTTTCCGCCGGTCAGGCCGTGGACAAAAAAGGTCCCGGCCAGCAGGTAGAGTGCGGCAGCGAGCCAATGCGCGAGCACTTCAGGCATGAGGAACTGGGTCGGTACCATTTGCGGTCAGGACCTTCTCGAGTTGGGTGGCGATTTCCTGCAATTCCTGAACAAAGAGAGCGGGGTATCTCCTGCTGCTGCCAGTGATGAAAAGGCGCTGGTCATTCTCTTCTTCGGAAACACGCAGAAACAACACCTTACAGGGAACCGCATAGAGCAAATAAGCACCAATGATAATTAAACTGAAACCCAGAGAAAGTAAAGGCAATCCATGGCTGTTGACAAAAATAAGCCCGGTCCAGTAGGAAACCCGGCGCAGGGTCAGGGTGTCGCCGTGGCTGAGCGGGACCGTATATCCCAGCGGCACCCTGCCATGGCGCGGCGGCGCACCCTTTTCGCTGATGGACAGATCGGCGCCGGGGAAGGTGGGGAGGCGAGAGGGCTGACGCAGATCGGGGTGAAAGTTGACGGCCAGATGATAATCAGTGGTGGGGAAATCCAGCTCATGGAAAATGGCTTCGCCCCTTTCGGCAGGCACACCCAGCAGGATACGGGCCAGAACCGGATTGGGACCCCTTTCGTTCAGGATGAAGTCCGTTGCATAGCCATATTTCCCGGAGAGGAAAATTTTGATCCCATGAAAGTAGACCGGCCTGTTGACGGCCAGGGGCAGGGTAACGCCTTGCCCCCCCTTGTTCACCAGGACCAGTTCGCTCTCCACCGCCTTGAGCCGGCCGGTGCTGCTGTACAATGGCCTGAAGCTGCCGAGCCGGGCGCTGAAATCCAGGGCAAAAGGTTTGGCCAGCAAGCCCTGTTCCGTGCTCAGCCATTCTTCTCCCTTGCCCGCAAAGGTCTCCCCCTCGCTCAAGAGGACCAGACCCCGCTGCTGGAGCGCCGCATTATAAAGTCCGGCCAAAATGATGCAGAGCAGACCCAGGTGAAAAATCACCCCACCCCATCTGCCCAGGCTATTTTTCCTGAAAAAAAAGGCCTTGCCCATACCCTCCGCCGGAGCGGGGCGGTATCCCCGCTTCTTCATCACTTGGGTGACAAGAGATGGCAGAGCGGCGCTGCCTGCGGGAACCGCGCAAGAAAAGGATTTTCCCCCTGCTCCGGGCCAACCGCTTTTCCGGCTGGGGGGAGCGCTCTTCAGGGCCGCCTTCGTTTGGTAATAAAGCGAACAGGCCAGGCTGCAGGTGACGAGGAGAATCAGGCAGAGAAACCAGAGGGAGGTGAAGACGCGGTTGAGCTGCAAGCGATCAATGAGATAATACTGCCACGGGCTTTGAGCCTGCCAGAGGGCAAAAAAGGCAGGCTCTTTCTCGGCCAGCTGCGGGACAAAGGCAGGGATCAGGCAGGCCACCGCAACCCCGGCCATCAGGGAAATAGCCGTTGTCGGGGAAAGCAGGAAGCGGAGCAGGCGATTCATGGGCAGGGCTCGTGACAAACAAAGGACCCGGGCATCAATGGGGGCCGCAGCTATTTGCGCTACAGTCATTCATGCCATAACTACCATTTGATCTGAAGGTGAAACTGGTCATCCTGGCGGAATTGTTGTTGTAGTCGTAGGGGGCAGGGTCGCCGGCATAAGCGATGAGCCGGTAGCGGCTGGCGCCGTGCGGCACGGCAGTATGACAGGAAACGCAGGTATAACCCTGGTGCCTGCCGTTAGCGTGGACTGCGTTGTCAGCTCCGCTGGAGGAGCCCCAAGTGCGCGACCCCCAGGTGCCGCCGACGTTGGTGCCTCCCAAGGGATGGCACATTTTACAGAAAAGGGCGGTGTTGGTGCGATCGCTTAATTTCCAGAGGGTGCCATCAGCCTTGGCGGGCCAAGTTCCCGATTTGAGCAGGAATTTATTGTTCGAGCCGTGGGGGCCCATGGGCTGACTGGTATCATTGTCTCCATGACAGTCTGAGCAGTACATGGTCTGGGTGCCGACATTCACGTTCCACGGCGGCCCCAGCCTAGTGGTAAGGAGGGGGTAGTTGCCGGTTCCCGCGACCACCGGGTGATAGGATAAGTTATTGGGATTGACTTCCCGGGCCTGGTCGGTGATCACGCCGCCGGAGGGGCCGGTAATGGTGCTTATCCCGCTCCCGGCCTGCAGAGCATAATAGGAGTGGCATTTGAAGCAGATCTGATATTCCTTGGTGGCCGGCTTCTGTTCAGTGAAGCTTGTGGGCACCAGCCAATTGGCTGGGTAGCTGGTTGGCTCCACCCCCCAGACGTTCAGAAGAACCTTGGAAACCAGGTTGTTATTTTGCGGAGCGAGGGTATCAAAGATCTGGTGCCCGAGCTGGGCGGTGTGGGGGTCATGGCAGTCGTTGCATTCGGCATGCCGGCTGGAGTCGCGGAAAGGGGCGCCTCCCTTGCCTGTTTCCAGTCCGCTCAGGGTATGGCGACCTTCGTAAGAGATATCACCGGAGGGATGTCGGTATGTCTTGGTGAACTGGGTCTTGATGTCCCGGGGAACCCTGACGCCATCGTGGCAGTAGACACAGAGCTTTCCCGGGGGATTAAAGTTAAGGGCCTGACTGGGGGAGCCATCCACAGGTACGGGTTCGCTCCCCTGAAGGCTGGCATGCTGCTCGTGACAGTGGCCGCAGTTGCCGACCCCGTAAGCACTGTACTTGCTCTCAATGGTGGCACGGTTAATGTTGTTGCCGTGGGCGGAGTTGCGATAGGTTCCGGCCAGAGCCATCCAGGTAAAGGAAAGAAAAACCCCGCAGAAGAGCGTGAGCCAAAAGAGGGGGACGAGAAGTTTTTTCGTGCTTTTCATGGATAGTTCCTTCCCAGTGCTGGTTCCGCTGATGGCTCAAAAAGACTCTCTCCGACCTGGCGGAGGGATGGGGCCGACAAGGTATACATTGTGTTCTCTTCAGTGTCGCCAACGGTGCTTGCACTGAGCCGCCGTTTGCATCATCCTGCAACTTTATGATGCCGTCAATTCTTGATGGACTCGTAATAACTCGAAAAACAACACCTCGTCATTCCGGCGGGGGCCGGAATCCAGTGTTTGCGGACAGTTGCAACAAGGATGGACCCCGGCCTTCGCCGGGGAGACGAGTTGTTACGAGTCCATCAATCCTTGGTGGTATGACATACCGCACACCCATTATAGCCGCCCGCTTGCGGCCATTTTTTGTAATCCCAGCGCAATATTGCGTCATAGGGGGTACCGTGCGCTCGATGGCATGAGAGACACATTACGATAGCATTATTGGCGCTCGTAGAGACATCGACGGTGGTGTTCACCGATGTCGAAGTGCTCGCGGTCGCCACCGGCGAGACAACGCTGTAAGGATTTCCCGTGCCGGTACCGTTGTTGTACGTAACATATTCCGTACTTGAAATCGCCCGACTCATGTCAAAATCAACAGGATGCCTGAGCCAGACACCTGCGCCAAAAGTCCCGAACGCAATTTTTCCGCTACCGTTGTGAAAATTCCCATGACACCGGGCACAGTGACTGCTGATGGTCCCCGCCGCCAGATCCGTCTCTGAGACCCGATTTTTACCGTAATACTTGTTATGCTTGCTTTGGGTTGGCTGGAGTTCAAAGCTGTTGTCTTCCATCCCCTGGACGCCATTGAGGAACCGGTAGCTCTTTGCCACGGAAGTGCCGTCCTGCCAGGCGGTCATGTCTTTGCCATGGTGCCCCCCCATGATCGCCTGGGTCGGGGTCGCGGCCGAAGAACTGCCATGGCAGCCCAAGATCCCGCCACAGGTGATTTGGCCACCCATGGCAACCCCGCCCGGCGGAGTCACCCCGTGGACGGAATCGAGAGGCGTAATCCCGGAGACATTATGTCCGGTTCTCTCCGCCCCCATGCTGACCCAATGGAAATTTCCCCCGGCCAAGGTGGTTGTGCCTGCTTCGGTGCCGGTAAGACCATAATTGGGCACGCTTGTGTCGAAAACGAAAGGCACCGATCCACTGACATTGGCGCCCTGATGACACCCGATGCAGTCGGTATTGAGCAAACCTTCATTGACCAGGCCGCCGTAAACCTTGCTCCCGCCGCTCATCCTAAAAGCCATGGGGCTGCCGCCCTGGCTGTTATGCATGGTATGACAATTCACGCACGGGCCGCTCACCTTGGCCGGAGATCCAGCCGGACAAGCCGCCAACACGATGAAAAATGTCCCCCACGCTGCCAGGTGCCGCATGATCTAGGCCCTATCGTTTAAAAACCATGACTCGGCTGTTGCCTTCGTCCACCACACACAGCCGCCCCAGGTGGTCAAAACGTATCTCCTGGGGAAAGTAGAGATTGTCCCGCCCCTGGCCTTTGGTCAAAAACTGGTACTTGATCTCGCCGTTGCGGCCGAAAGCGGCAATCGCGCCGCGATGCCGGTCGAGGACATACAAGAGACCGGCCGGATCAACCGCCAGAGACACCGGGAAATCAACGCCGGTCAATTGTATCGCAGGGCTGGGGCGTCCATTCTCGTCGTACGAATACACCTGTTTTTTCTTCTGATCCAGAACCCAGACCTTCTTTTCCGCCACCTTGAAGTCGGCAAGCCAACCGGCGCCGGCGGGCATTGTATAGCTTTTTGCCGGCTGCAATGTCTCGTCGAGTTGTAAAATCCGGCCGGATGAACGATCGAGAACGTACACCTTGCCCCCGGCAATTTCCAGACGATCCACGAACACTTCCTGGCCCTGATGTTTTACAACAGTATGCGCTGTCTTCTTGTTTTTCAGATCGACCCTGGTCAGACTGTTACGGCCCTTTTCCACGACCAGCAGGGAGCCATCCGCCAAACGCACCATGTCGTAAGGCTTTTGCAGGTTGCCTTCGGCGGTGAACTCCTGCAAGTACTTGCCGTCTGCGCCAAAAGAGACGAGTTTGTTGCCGGTGCTGTCCACCACATAATAGCGCTCTTTCTCATGATCGACATACAAGGCAACCGGCAGGGCCATGCCTTTGCCGTGCCCTTGAAGACTAAAGACAAATTTCCAGGGAGATTGCGTTTCCGCCGCCCACACCCAGGAAGAGACGGAAAAAAACATCCCGAAGAACAGCAGCCAACCGAAACGACCTCTTTGTTTTTTCCGGAGCATACTCTCTCCCATGCCTTGGGTTAATAACTGCGATGACATTGCGTGCAGAGTTCTTTTTTCGCGCTCAAGACAAGATGATACCGATGCGGCGAGCCCATTGGATCATGACAGGTCACACAGGTCATCATCTGCCCGGTCCGCTGGTCAATCACCTTGTCTCCCACGGGATGGCTGAACTTCCCTTGGGTCAAGTGGCAGCGCGAGCATACCTGGTTGCCGTCATCCCGCAGCATGGCCAGCCGATCGGAACCGTGGACCTCGTGGCATTCACTGCAAGAGCTGACAGGCGGGTGCCGATGCTGGCTTTGCGCGTAACGGGAGAAAGTATCTTGATGACAGGGCTGGCATACCTTGTTGCCCGAGGTCTTCAGCATTTTTTTGTCGTCCCCGGCATGGGGGCTGTGGCACAAGATGCACCCGTTTTCCGTGCCGGCAAACATATGGTTATGCGGGGCCATCATGGTGGTTTTCATGCCCGCGTGGCACCGCAAACAGGCTTCGCTCCCGGCGTTTTGCTGAGCCCCATGACAGGAATCGCATTTTTTTTCGGCAAACGGCTGATGCAGATGCTGCCGGACAAGACCCTTGCGCGAGCTGCCATGGGGGTTATGACAGGAAAGACAGCCGCTGAGCTTGCGCGGAAAGCCGCGATGCCCGGCACTGCCTTGCGCCTGCTGATGACAGGAGAGGCACAAGGCATCGGCTTCCATCTTGAGGAGCTGGTCGTTTTTTGCCTGATGGGGCTGGTGGCAGACGGTACACTGTCCCTGGGCAAAGGGTTTGTGGCTGACAGCCTGCGGTTTTGCCATCTCCTGATGGCAGACAAAGCATGTTTCCGCCACATTTTTCCTGAGCAAGCCATCATGCCCCGCAGCATGGGGCGCATGGCAGCCAAGACATTTTCCATCCCGAACAGGTTGATGCACCACCCCTTTGGCAAACTCGGTCTTGGCCCGCTTGTGGCAGGAGTAACAGAGCGCCGCCCCCTCTCCCTGCAGCAATCCGGGATATTTGGCCACATGCGGATTATGGCAATCTCCACACTTGCCTTGGGACACAGGGCCATGGGTGAATTTACCGCTGAAGTTTTTCTTGTCATGGCACTTGTAGCAAACCTCGCTGGCCAGTGCAACAGAGCAGGCAAGCCCGGTGAACAGGCCGAATATCAGCAAAATAATCAACAGGCGCCGCATCAATTGTTCCTCCCAGGATGACAGGCTTTGCAACTTCCCTGCTTGAAAGGGGCGTGTTGCACCGGATACAGGAGCCCTTTTGCCGGAGCCCCATGGGGATCATGGCAGGAAAGGCATGATTTCCCGGAAGGGGTCATACCCGAGTGCGCCTTGGCATACCGGGCGTCATCTCCCTTGTGACAGGTGCTGCACAACTTCTCCGGCGCTGTTTTCAATAAAACAGTCTGGTTGCCGCCGTGGGCTTCGTGGCAAAGACCGCAATCCTTGCCTGCCGGAGAATGGACAACCCCGGTCTGCCAATGGACGGCAATCTCCGGATGGCAAGTCAAGCACACGTCCGGTTTCTTCTTTGCCAGATGCTTTCCCTGGCTTGATCCGTGCGCCAAATGACATCCTCCGCACTGCTGGGCTTTGAACGGTTCATGGATGTTCTTTTTCTCTGCCATCTCTTTCTTTGTTGCGGCATGGCATTGCAGGCAGAGCTCCCCCGGTTTTTTGATCTGCACAAAATCATGTTCCGTGGAATGGGCGCCATGACAGCCCAGGCAAGCACCCTCTTGAAAGGGAGGATGCCCTTTCCCTGCCCCCGGTTTTTTGAGCAGATTCGCATGACAGGTCAGACACAGCTCCCCGCGGGTTGTGGGTTTGACAAGAAAGGCTTTCCCGCTGCCCTGGTGCGGGTTATGGCACCGGCTGCATTCCCCTGCGGCAAAAGGCCGGTGCAGGCTGAACCGGGCAAGCTGTTCATCGACCTGCTGATGGCACCCGACGCAGATCTCGCCATCGCGCTTGAGAAGCAAACTCTTTTCTTTCGACTCATGGGGGGTGTGACAGGTGGCGCATTCATTCTTCGCCGCGGGAGAATGGCCGCGTTGCCCAGCCCCGTACTGCTGCCGGGGATGACACTGTGCGCACAACTCGGCCGGCTTTGCCCTCAGGCCGGAATTTTTGCTCTGGCCGTGCCCGACGTGACAGGCCAGACAATCGCCTTTTTTCACCGGAGCATGCACACTCTGCATCGCACTTTTTTTGCCCTGCGTATGACATTTCAGGCACAAGGTTGCCGCGGGCATAACCAACAGGGACGGTTCGCCGCTGGCATGCACGCTATGACATTGCGTGCACTTGCCTTCCTTCACCGGCTGGTGCTGCCCGGCGAGCATGGCTTGGTCCTTTTTATGGCATTGGATGCAGAGGGCATCCGCCTTTTGCGCGGGCTTGACAAAATCCGTCCCGGTTCCGTCATGGCAGCGCTTACATTGACCGGCAACCATCGGCTGATGCACTACTGATTTCAACAAACCCTTGCTGTCACTAGCATGCGGGTTGTGGCAGCTCAGACAGTTCCCCTTCAGAAGATACCCCTGGTGCGCTTTGCGCATGGATTCCTTGCCGCTCTCGTGGCACTTGAGACAGAGGCTGTCCGCCTCCTGCACCAGCAAGCGGGGCTGCTTGCTCTTATGGGGAGTGTGACAGGCAGCACATCCCTGGCTGAGTGGGGCATGGACATTTTTTTTCTCGAAAAGGGTGCGATCATGGCATCCGTAGCACAGCTCTTTCTGCTCCTTCAGCAACAAACGGGGATTGGGGGAGTTATGGCTTGCGTGACAGGCCGAACAATTCCCCTTTTTCACCGGCTCGTGGCTGGAAACCGCGCCCGGATCCGGCGCCACGGCTTGATGGCAGCGTAAACACAGCTCCGGTTTTTCCTGCCGTAAAAATGTGCCGCCGATTATGCCATGGGGCAGATGACAGGCATCACAGTTTTTATCCCGGACAGGAGCATGGACAACCCCTTGCTGGAATTTCGCCACCATATCGGCATGACAATCCACGCACGTTTTTCTGGGTTGTTGCGCAACAGCTTCCTGTCTGCCGGAAAACAGCAGCAGCAGACCCGTAACAACAGCGATCAATCTACTTGTTTTTGACAGCGACATCGGCATTTGCCAGCTCCTTTCGCAACTTTTCCCACACCTTGGGATTGATGCTGATCTCCGATCCTTCCTTCAACCTGCGTAGCAACTCTTCACGAGCCTGTTGATATTTCAGGCGGCTCAATTCCTGGCGAATCTGTTCCTTGACCTGAAAAAAAGGCACCGGGACTTTCTCCCGTGAGTTTACCAGCCGCACCAGGGCACTACCATTTTTAAATGCAAAAGGAAGACTTACCTCGCCCGGACGCAGGGAGGAAACAATCTCTTTCAGTTCCGGGGCAAGCTGACTCACCGGCATCTGCTGAAGGGAAGGCCCGCCCGGGACATGCTCTGCCGCGACTTCAAAAAAATCGTGCCCGGTGGAAATCTTCTGCCACATTGCGCTTATCGTTTGCGTCTCACCTTCCAGCATCATGAAGTCCACCATCTCCGGATGTGAGAACCGCTCGGAATTTTCCCGATAAAATTGCTCGAGCTCCGGTTCGTCAACCTTTACCTTCGGCTCGACGAGACGTTTTTCAATCTCCTTGTTCAACCGATGGTCACAGTAAAATCGATACACCCACTTGAATGGCTCCTTTTCCTCATAATGCCGGTCCGCAGCCTCCCAAGAGACAACGGTCTGCGCGATCATGCTGGCCAAGACCCTCTTCTTGAGAACGTCAACTTCCTCGGGTGGGAATTTATTTTTTTCCCTGAAGTTTTTTTCACTCTGCAAACTCGCCCAAAAATTCGCCGCAGTGACATCCCCTTGTTTTGAGCTGATCACCAGCTTGCCAGCCAACTCCTCGGCGGGCGGCAAAAGATCGATTTGCGCCAAAACCTCCTCATCCACCTGCATGTTATATTTTTTACCCAAAATATCTACCAGGCGGGCGGTCAGTTCGTCAGCTTTCCGGGCTTGCAATTTTTTGAGTATGATCCCCTTGAGCTGCTCCAGATCCTGCGGGTCTTCACCGTGCCTTTCTTCGATCTTCAAGACCACAACACCCTTGTCCATCCCAACCGGTTGCGTTATTTCCCCAACCTTGGCGTCCTGCAAAAGCGCCCGCCATTCCCCCTGCAACTGGGGAATACGGAACACTTTTTCTTCATGATATGTGGCCCCTCCTTCCTCGGGCTTTAAGGCCACAAACTCTTCAACGGACAGCATGCCATTGCGCAAGGCGGTTATTTTTTCTTCCGCCGGGCTCCCCGCAATATAATAAAAAACCCGGGCTCGTAATTTAGGAATATATTCCGCGCGGTAAAAATTACGGACTTCCCCGTCGCTTACCGAGACTTTCCCGTTCACCTCTTCTTCTTGCAGCAACATAAGAGAACGGACTTTTAAAAAGGTGCCCACCTTGCTTCTATAGGTCGGCTCCAAAAAAAGCTGCATTTTGGTCGCTTCCTGAACCAGAAGCTGCCACTCAATAAACTCTTCGGGAGATTCCGGCAACGGTGTCGCTTCTTCCCGCCAATTCCACCACCAGTTTTTGAAATCTTGCGCGGAATACGCCATGCCATTCACCGTTGCCAGGTGCGTTTCCTCCCAAAACCAGGCAGCCACGGCCCGTTCTTGCGCAAATCCGGCGTAAGACAGGAGAAAAACACAGACCACGATTACGAATCGACGCATGACAACAGCCCCTTTTCTTTCCATACTCCCAAGATCTCCTGCACCATTTTTTTCCCGAGCTCGCTTACCGTGTTGACCATGCCGAAATGCATCATTTTCTGATAATCTCCGCCCTCCCGGCGATATAAGCTGGACCACTGAAGAAGCCCGCTTTTCCCATCATAGACCCGCACCTGGATACTCAATGCCGGACTCACCCCGCCTTGCGTGACTTTTTCGTCCATCTCAAGCACTTCTCCCACAATCAGAGTATCAACCCCAAGACGCACGGCAATAATCCGCAATTGCTCAACATTCGGGACATCCCACGGCTTGAGCCGCATCTGCCTGTACAGTTTAAAGACATCGCCTTCCAGCGCCACCCGCCAGTTGCACTGCTTTACCAGTTCAACCAGCACAAGGCGGTAAACGATCTTCGCTCCCTGATCATAGCCGCTCCTGTCGGCAAAAGGCAACACCGCAATCCCTTGAGATTCATGGGCTGTTTTTTGGGAAAATTCCTGCACATAGGGTTTTTGCCCGCCACATCCGGTCAGGGTGAACATCCCCCACAGGAAAACAGTTCCTCCCGATAGCACACAAAAAATCTTTTTCCAGTTTTTCATTTGCCTCTTTTTTCCGCAGCACATCCGCCACCATCACGCGACCGGCGGAAAAACACTTCCCGGCCGGTTTCTCTGGGCTTTCTTTCTAAAAATCCACCGACCAGGCATTTTCCTCGGCGTTTTTCTCTTCGGCCTGCCCTGCTGTCTTCTCGCCCCGGGGTTTCAGGGAGACGATATTCTCGATGACCTGCCGCATCTTATTGCCCAAGACATCCTGTCCATAAATACGGCAGGAAATTTTCTCGCTCTCGTTGCTGAAGGGCACCAAAAACCGAACCGGCAATTGCTCCCCGTTTTTTTCCTGCAGAACCGTTCCGGAACCGCTTCTCAGCTCAACCCGCCAAAAAGCCAGAGGAACCTTGCCATCATAGTTCAAGTCAACCTGTATCTCTCCTTCCTTTTTTTCCGTAACAATGGCCAGTTCCGGCCGTTTTCGCACAATCCGGAATTTTTCCGAAGCCTCGGCATTGTTCCCAGCTCGATCCGACACCTCCACCCGGACGCTGTACAGGCCGTCTTCCGCCAGCATTCCATCCTGGCGCTGTCCCCACCAAGAGAACCGCCCCGGAAGATTGCCGCGCCCACTTTCCGTCTTGACTACCTGCTCGGAACCATCAAGGATGGCGATAGTCCAGGAGATGAGGGGTTCGGGTTCTTTCAGCACGGAACTGATCGTCAATTGCCGCCGCAAAACAACCTCTCCATCCAGTTCCTGCCCGCGGAGAGAGAGAGCGATTTCGGGTGGCTGACCGTCAATCATAAAACTTCCGGCAAAAACATTTTTCCTGCTCTGTTGTCCTCTGTTGATGCTGACGGATACGGGATAGCGGCCATCTTTTCCTGTTGCCGGCCAAACAGCCTCGAAATACTTTTCCTGGGGCAGAGAGACAGCCTCGATAACCTTGCCGCCGGCCACGACGGAAACAAACACCTCCGCCTGCTTCACAGCGCTCTCGCCAAAACGGATCCGGCACCGCATTGTTTCTCCCGGCTTTACCACCTCAGGGCTGAGATGAATCTCCTCGGTGAAATTTTCCTTGGGAGCCTCCGAACTTGCCGGCAAGTCGTGCGGCATGATTTCCATTGCCCGCACAACCACGATATCCTCTACCTCCGACAGGTTCTGCGGCTCGGCAAGGCCGAGAAATTTGCGGACATCTGCCCGGCAGAGCTGGACACTTCCGGCCCATATCATTTTTGCATCGTTTGCCCTGATTATCTGCAAGGAAATCCCCAAGGCCGCAGGCTCTTTGTCCCGCAACTGATTCACCGAGCCGAGCAAGAGATAATCAATGCCGAGTTCCTGCCGAAGCCGCAAAATATTATTGGAATCAAGGCTACCCACCCTGCGGATGCGGTTTTTTGCCATGAAATCGATAATCCGTTTCTCTTCGACTACGGTGTATCCCTTCCGGATGAGCACCTCGCGCAGCCTGCTCGTCATGGACGGATTCAAGCCATTATCCCCCTGACTCAGATCCTCAACGGGAATCACCGCCACCTGTACGGCAAAAGCCTGTTCAACCATGAGCAGCAGCACGAACAGCAGCACGCTGATCCCTGCTCCTTCTTTCCGCCTGTTTCCCCTCCGGTTCAGCGCAAACATGAAAAATGCTATCGGGGGATAGTATGCAGAATGTCTTCCAACAACGACACCGTCACCTGATATTTATCGCGTCCGGCAAGACCGAAAAGCCGACGCCAGAGCGAATCGCCACTTTGATGGCCACCGGCCTGCCAGATAACCAGGCCTGTTTCCACCTCCAGCAGCCGTAAGGTAACGGACACTTCAGGATAACTCATTGTCCCTTTACGGCTGTCCGCCGCAAGATCAAGGGTCGTGAGCAACAGGCTCTGCACATTGAGTTTCTGCCCCAGCCGTTTGATTGTCGCGACATCAAGAGGCTTACCCGGATCGATGGCCTCTTCCCGCAGAAAACTGTCCACAAGCCCTTTATCCGTCACATCAAAAAGTTTCATGGCAAGAATCCGGGTGATCGTGATATCCCTCACCAATTCCGGAGCGAATTCGTCCTTGCTGTTGTTTTCAACCGGCAACACCGCAATTTTTTGCACAAATCCGAAGTCTACGTTCTCGCGGACAAAAGCCTTTGATTTTCCCATAAACGGAAAACCACACCCTGCCAAGCCGAGAAAAATGCCCATCAACAGCACCGTGCAGAAGGCTTTTCTCCCAAACCGGAAAAACGATTCGGACCGTTCCAGCAGTATCGATGACAACCGCATCTTGATTCGCACTGATTTTTTCCCCTCGACACTCAACTCTCATTCATTGGATCAAAACCTGGCAATCAGTTGAGTTCTGATCTGCCAGTCCGTCTCGGCCCCTTGCGCCCCGGAAACAAAGCTCTCCTGCTCACGCTCAACATAAAAAACATTCCCCTGTAGAGTCAAGTGGGGACCAATGGCCCAACTCCCACTCAGAGCATATCTGCTGAGATCGTTGTCGTCATTAACAACATAATAACTGAAAGCAAATTGGGTATTCTCCGTTGGCGCCACCGTGGTTTGAAACAACCCGTCTTCACCGGCGCTTTGCCAATTTTCCCATTTTTTACCAACCGCGGTCAAAACAGAAAGAATATCGGATACCCGCCAATTCAGGGTAAGTTTGTTGTCCATCAATTCCGTGTCGACAGCGCCCTGGATTTTCTGGTAATCGGCGATCAGGTCCGCCGTCAGGCGGGGAATAAGCCTGGCGGTCAAGGTCAGCCGCGAACCATAATCCGTGGTCGTTGTTCCGGTCTTCTCCAGGAACGGGCCAAAAATTGTGGTCAGCGCAGCGGTATTTTCATACTCTGTTTGCCCGAAGGTAAGATCAAGGTTGGCATCAAGATCGGGATAGAGAGCGGCAGAGGTATAAAGTCCCGTCACATACGAGGTGGACAGCAACTTCTTTTCTTCATACCGTTCGGTTTTGGACAAGCCGAGATTCATATCCACGCTGGGGACGGGAAGAGAACTCAAGCGCAGCGAATAAGCCCTGTTGAGGGTCTCCGGCAGACCTTCGATATCTTCCATGTTTTCGCTGACCCCAAAAGCAGTGGAAAAATATTCCCAAGGAGCCCACCGCATTTCACCGATCTGATTCTGCCGGCGATAATCGGTTTCCGAGGCATAATTCCCATTTTCAACGGAAAGATTATAGGTCATGCCCAAGGCTTGGGAAAATTTGTACCCCACATTCAGATCGCTGATATTGCTTAATGTTTTGTCCTTTCGAGAGACAAAATCCTCGGCAGAAGCGACCTGGCTATATGTCTCTATTTCTGTAAAATCCACCCGCTGGACAGGGCTGCTGGTAACAACCAGCTTAAGCCATCGGAAGGTGACGCTGCCCATGGTTATATCGAAGCGTTTTTTTACAGAGTCATAAGTGAACAAAACATTTTGCTGGATACGCTGATAATCGGTGCCGTTCGTGCTCCCATAGAGATCCATGGTGAAGGAGCTGGCCGTCACCAGTCCGATACTTTTTTCCGTGTACAGGAAAATCCGGTTGACCTCCCGCAGGTCTACCCGGAAAGCAATGTTAAGCGGCGGATTATCAAAGCCATCCGTGTAGATTCCGCTCACGACTTCAACATCACTGTCGGACATCAGGGCGTTGGCGCTCAGTTCGCCGGAATCGCTGATGAGCGGGGTATCATCCTTGCCCGCCAGAACCTGGGCGATTCCCTGTTTTATAAGAGCAAGTCCGTCTGCCCCGACCGCAGTGGAAGATTCGGTCTGGCTCGTGGAAAATTGCTGGGAAAACCCAAGGCTGAGACGATTGTCGAAAAAACGGCCGGAACTGTCCAGCCTGGCAAAGTGATTGGTGGCGGTGGTCTCACCAAAAGTTACATTGTCATTCTGCTGGGTACGATTGAAATTATAATGGGTTTTAAACAGTTCGAAATCCCAGTCTACCCCTACGGATTCCCGGGTATCATCGGTATCCTGTATATGGGGACTTTCGCTGTCGCTACTGAAATCCCTGCCGTAGGAAGCCCGCAATTTCGGCCAAAAACGATCCTGCCAGTTACTGGACCATGTAGATTCCCAACTCCGCCGGCTCCGATCCGTAGCAATGGAACTCCGCTGTTCGCTGACCGAGCCGAACAGGTCAAAGAGGAAAATATCGTTCTGGATGGCAAAACGCAGACTCGGATCAAATCCCTCCGTGTCTTCCTGTTCTCCCCAGTTCCGATTATAGCGAAACGCTTCCTGCAATGACATGGCCTCGGTAATCTCCTGCTTGAGATCAACCGTATACGTTACCCTGTAATCATCGGCCTCGGGATCGTCTTTTGTCTTTTCATGCAGCCAACTGGAGGTCAGGGCCTGTCCTGCAAACGCATTTCCGGCGGATGAAACCAACACGGCAAGGGCCGAGAGAACCATGCTCCGAAAGCATCCACGCCGTGATCTCAAACAGGGCATTCTCCCGCTTATCCTTCAAGGGGCAAGCCCTTCCGGCTTGCCCCCAATTCACCTGCCGTCATTGCCGACCGCAACATTTTCCGAGTCCGAACGCCATGACGACCCGCGGCAGAGATCATCTACCTGCTCGGTTTGATTTTCGGATTTTTCCGGTCATAGGTTTTCGGCGCATGGCAACCCACCACGCACGTTCCGCCGGTTTCGGTCTTGGTCATGGCAATGGGGTACGACCAAGACCCGAACGGAACCTCCTTGCGGATATGCTTTGCCTGGCTGCTGGCATGCGCATCGTGACAAGAAACACAGTTCCGGCCTTTCTTCATGTTGACATGATAAAAGTGCAGATTGTATTCGCCATCCCGGAAATTGGTGAGAGTGCTGGTGAATTTATTCTTGGCAATTTCCTTGTTATGGCAGCCGAAGCACAGATCATAATTCTCCGGACTGTATTCCTTGTAAAACTCTTCTGGATAATACCGCACAAGAAGACGGCTGAACTTGGAGCCATGCACCTTATGGCAGGCCATGCAATCACCGGTCTGAACCGGGCCATGCTTCGACTTGCTGCCGGTGACATTGTCGCCCAACTCATCATGACAGGTAAAACACATTTTTGTCGTGTTGTCTTTTAGCAGAGCCTTCTCGTTGGAAGAATGAGCCCGGTGGCATTCCGTACACTTCCCCTGGTCAACAGGGGCGTGTTTAAAGGTGGCGGTTTTAATTTCACTATAGACAGCAGGACTCAACTTCTCATGACATTCAGCGCAGAGCGCGCTGCTTTTTTTATGTAACTGGAACTGGGAATCGGAACTGTGCGGATCATGACACTTGTTGCAGTTCTCGGTCACGGGTTTATGGACATGTTTCATGCTGAATTCATTTTTTCGCTCCTGATGACACTGAAAACACAGCTCTGCTTTTTCAGGAGAAGCGATCAGCAATTTTTTATGCTTGCCGGAATGGGGGCGGTGACAGGCGATACAATCCCCCGCGCCGACTGGACCATGGCGATGGGATTTGGTAAAAACCGCTGCCGCATGACAGTTGAAGCACAGGCTGCTGACGCTTGAGCCATTCCCGCGCAACTGAAAGCGCATCGGGGATTCGTGGGGGTTATGACAATCGACGCACCCTTCCTTAACCGGTTGATGCACGACGCTGTCATTAAATTCTGCCTGCTTTGCCTGATGGCAGACCAGGCACAGGTCCTGCCCGGTTCGCTCCATGGCCATGGGATTAAAGGATCCGTGCGGGCTATGGCATGAGATGCAGACCCCGGCGCCCACCGGCCCATGCACATGGGCGGCCTTGCCCATATTGGCATGGCATTTCCCTGTAGTACAATTGGCTCTGGTCGGCACAATCTTTTTGAAATCATACTGCCCGCGTCGCAGCCTGTGGCATTCTTTACAGTCCAGAGCCACGGGATTGCTATGCACATAAAACCGTTTGTAGCCTTTGGGGCCTGTCTTGTCTTTTTGAGATGGCCCATAAAAAACCTTCACCTTTTTCTGAAGCTTGCCGGCGCTCAAGCTGATGACATTTTCCCCTTCCCTAAGAGAAATCATCCCCCCGAATGCTCCCTCTTCCACCGGCAGAACTCCACCCGAAGCCTTATTACTCACCCCTTCGATGGCAACGCCCTTCACCTCAACGCCACTCACAAATCCTGCCAGAAAAAGATCTTTCCCGGTCACCCAAGCGCCATCGAGCGGAGACACAACGGTAATCTCCTCCTGCGCACCCCAGGTTACAGAAGGCACAAAAAAAATACCAAGCCCGACACAAAGATATAATGCCGCAAGGAGGCCCTGCAACAAACCTGCTTGTCCCGATGGCCTGTTGCCGCTCTGTGTTGTACCGAAAAAGCGTTCCAATTTTTTTTTCCTCCCAGCACTATTTTTATTCCAGTCATCTCGCAGTGGCCGCGAGTATCAGTTGTCCTTGGCGGTATGGCAGGTAAAGCATCCCGTGTTTACATCGCCGCTCTGGTGCGCATTCATCTGGCTGTAATCCCAGCGCAGCATGTCCGGATACGGGCTGGCATGGGCCATATGGCAGGAGAGACAGGTAACCACATCGGCGCCGGGGGTCACAACGCTGCTGGCGGATGCCGGTACCGTGGTGCGGCCGATAGGCGCCTGAACACTGTAGGTGGTGTAGTTCTGATATTCCCTGGAGGCCGGAAGCACGATATCGTTGGGGTGCCGGATGAATGGCGAGGTTATGTCCGGGCCGATGCCGTCGCTGGCGCCTGCCGAGAGGGTGTGAAAATTGCCGTGGCAGGTGCCGCAGAATCCGCTGATCGTGTGGTTGGGCGGGGATACGCCATTGCTGCCATGGCAACTGGTGGCGCTGCAGCCCAAAGTCATGGGCGTGGTGGCGCCGTAATATTCGTTGTGGCTGGAAGGACTCGCGTTCTGCCATCTGTCGGTCTGGTTTTCATAGCCTCTCACACCAACAAGAAAGCGATAGCTGTTTGCCGCGGTGTCTGCCACCAGCAGTTGACCATCCACGTTGTTATGATGCGCGCCCTTGAGCGCGACGACATCGGTCGGTGAGCCGCTGGCCAATCTGTAGCCATGGCATCCGTTTACCCCGGCGCACGTCAGGTTTGAGGCGTTGACGATATACCCGTCGTGGAAGGACTGCCTGATTCCGCCGGGCAGGTTGGTTATCAGGGTCTCTTTAAATTCCGCGCCCAGGGCAATGACATTGTGGCCATGGCTGTTGGCGGCGGTGCCCTTGATGCCGGTAATATATCCGAAATTGCCCGCGGCAAGATCCCCGCTGGGATCGGAATGCATGACCTGGGGAATCAGGCTGCCGTTTATGTTGACGATCTTCTGGGCAGTGGCCTGACCATGACAGCCGAGGCAGTCTCCCCGCAGCAGGTTTCGCTCCACCTTGGCGGAATTGTTGAACTGCATGCTGGCGCCTTGCTGGCTGTTGTGCATGGTGTGGCAGTTGTCGCACTCGCCGGTAATTTTCGCGCCGGCCCGGGTGTGCATAGCTAAAAAAAGAAGGGCGCTCAGGGCGCAAGAAAAAACGACATGGCCAGTTCGGCGGATCAGCCTCACGTCAATCCCCCCCCGGGAAAAATTAGCACTACGAGTCAACGCCCCACATGTTCTTTTACACTTAACCCGCTGTCTTTAATAAATATTCTCAATCTCGCCCCGAGGCATAATAAAACACCGCGCCGGGACATTGCCAACTGACCGGCGCGGTGTTCATCATTTCCCAGCCACCATGGCTTACTCGCTATGCTACAGATCAAGTATCCTTGGTGGTATGGCATGCAAAGCAGCCGACATTGCCACCCGCGCTGGCATGGGCATTCATGGCAGTATAATCCCAGCGCAACAGGTCGGCCTGATCGCTGCCATGGGCCCGGTGACAGGAGATGCAGGTGACGATGGCGTCGCCTGCAGTCTGCAGTACCGTGGATTTCACTGCAGCGATGCTATTGCTTGCCACCGGCGCCTGAGGCACATAGGCATTGACTCCGTTTCCTCCGTAATCACCGTATTCTTTCGCCTTCACGGTAAACATGTCAAAATCGGTTGGATGACGCACCCACGGGGAGGTCATGTTGTTAGAATAACTGATTCCGACATCATTTGCGGCATGCGCAGCGCTTGAAGCGTGGAAAGCGCCATGGCATTGCCCGCACAGGGCGCTGATGGTTCCGGCAACGGCAGCATCAGTGGTTCGCGCCACCCCGTAATATTGGTTATGGGAAGCAGCGGAGACCGTCTTTTCCCAGTCAGCGGCCTCAATCCCCTTCGTGCCATTGAGAAAGCGGTAGCTATTGACCAGACTTGATCCGTCAACAGCACCGGCGACGCCTCCGGAATTCTGTGGCGGCGCATGATGCGAGCCGCTGAGCGCCGCATATTCATCCCCTTGGGCTCTGTCGCCATGACAGCCGGTGGTGCCGGCACAGGTCAACTGCGACCCCAAAGGCGCCCCTCCCGGCGGGGTATTGCCCAGCACACCATCCACGCCCGAGACCCCCTTCACATTATGCCCCTTGGCATCCACGGTCTGCGCCCAGAAGAAGCTGCCCCCGGCCAGGGTCGCAGCGGGCGCGGCAGTATGATTCACCTTGGGGATATTATTGTCCGTCAAATCGGTTGCCCCGCCGGTGTGGCAGCCCACGCAGTCGCCCTTGGTCAAGGACCGGTAAACGGTGGACGTAGCAGACATGCTCGCCCCCCCCTGGCTGTTATGCATGGTGTGACAGTTGACGCATTGGCCAGTTACCTGGGCATTGCCGCCTTTCGGCAACAAACAAACCGCGCCGAGCAACACGGCCGCCATGGCAACCGACATCTTCCGTACGGTGAAAATATTTCCCGTTGTCTTGGATGTGTAACGCATTGTTCTCCCTCCGTTTTTCCCCGATTTCATAAGCTCACTCAGCCCATACGCCCCCTTCCGCCTTCCTGCTCTCCTTCCCCACTCTCAGATTTTCTCAACAAAACTTCTTCACATGTTACGATATGCCACTATCAACTGGTCGTCAATTAAAAACAAATATCGCAAAATCAGGGAGCAATCGCTCAACCGGACCCAGAATCCAAAAAACACAAAAGCAAGTATCGTGCCACAGAACGGCACACCAAAAAAGAAAACCCGCCGGGCGGGCGAAACCCATTCCGGTCGAGCAAAAAGAGGACATACTGGAACTAGTTATTTTTTCCAGCTCCCGCACAAACCGAATTTGCCGCTGAAAACAAGCGGCAGGTGACCAGTTTCTGTCGGGCGCACAATCAGAAACTGGTCACCGGATCAGGCGAAGGGATTCAGCAACTCATAATCGACAATTTTTTTCCGGAGGGTGGTCGGGGAAATGTCCAACTGCTTGGCCACCTTCGTGATATTCCACCGAAGGCTATCCAGGGTTTTTTCGACATGCCGCTTCTCCGCCTCAGCCAGAGTGGTCGGCTTGGCGCCGCAGTCTTGCGCCGCAGCTCCTTCCTTGCCCGGAGCAAGTTGCAAATCCTCGGCAGTGAGCACCGCATCGACGGCCAAAACAGCCGCGCGGGTCAAAACATTTTCCAACTCCCGGACATTGCCCGGCCAGTCATAGGCCAGCAATTTTTGCAGGGCCTCCTCGGAGAGAGTCGGCTTGTAGCATTGGAATTTCGCTGTTATTTTCCCAAGCAGCGCCTCGGCCAACAGAGGAATATCAGATCGCCTCTCCCGCAACGGAGGCATCTGAAGCGAAGACACACTCAGACGGTAGAAAAGATCCTCCCGGAACCGCCCTTCGCTGACAAGCCGCCGCAAATCGCAATGGGTAGCCGCCACGATGCGCGCCGTAAGCGGGATAGGCTCCAACCCCCCGACCCGGACAAACTCCTCCTCCTGCAAAACCCGCAACAGCTTGGCCTGTAGATCCATGGCCATATCGCCGATCTCGTCAAGAAAAACCGTACCGCCATCGGCATACTCAAGCTTTCCTATTTTCAACCGGTCAGCCCCGGTAAAAGATCCTTTCTCGTGGCCAAAAAACTCGCTTTCCAGCAACGTCGGCACCACGGCGGAGCAATTGACGGCAACAAACGGTTTACCGGGCGAACCCGCCTGATGCAAGATTCTGGCGGCCAATTCCTTGCCGGTTCCGGACTCCCCCTGAACGAGAACAATCACCTTGGTTCTGGACAACAGCCCTATTTTTTTATGCAGCGCAACGACTTTGGGGTGGGCGCCGATCATGTCAAAACCAAAGCCGTCGCACAGAACCTTTTCAGGAATTTTCCCCTCCGGCTCAACCCAGCTACGATGACGCTCCACCCGTGTCACGATGGCGCGGATCTCGTCCATATCCAAGGGCTTTCGCAGGTATTCAAAGGCGCCGCTCCGCATCGCCTCAACCGCCGCATTATTGTCGGATTCCCCCGTCATGATGATAACCGTGGGCTGGCAAGGGCTTTCGAGCAGCCTCGGCAAGGTTTTGAGCCCGCTGTGATCGGGAAGATTCACATCAAGAAAAACCACATCCGGAGAAAAGGTCTGCGCCTCAATCACCCCCGCGTCCGACGAAAAAGAGCAACGCACTTCATGCCGCTTGAGAGTAAGCGCAATCTGCAACGACCGGCACAGCGCCTGATCGTCATCAATTATCAACACCTTCATCGGGATTCCCCTCCAGAAACCGTAACCGTCCGGCATTGGGCCGGTTCGTTACCGGGCAAACAACACAAACAATACCACAAGAAAGCCTTTTCCCGAAAAAAGGCTACCTCACTTTTTGCAACAGGTCAACGTGAACCGCATGGTCACCCCCCCGGCGACACTGCAACTCCATTCACAGATCACATCTCCCCTGGGGCAAGCACTGCAACCACTCCTGCATTGCAGGCAGGTCCATTCCTTCTGGCGCAGGATACTCCCACCTGATATGCCGTCGCCTCTCTCACATGACGGCGATTCCAGAGCGGGCAAAGATCCTCCAATTTTTTCGGATCTTTTTCACAATTAAGTTGTTGATCATTCGAATCAAGAGGAGTATAAAAGTGAGACTTATATGGCAATTCCCCATTGCCATAGAGCCTTCCACCTCTTTTCTTCATTGCTTGATTTTCCGCGGCATTTAAATGCATGCGGGCCGAATTCCGCCACGGCTCCGCATACACAAGGAGAGAGGTGCGCCATTGAACGTCCGTTCCCATACCGCCATTTGCTGTTTTCTCGCAACATTCTATTTCGTTTTCAGCACTGGGGCCGCAGAGTCCTTCCCGTTTCGGTCGGTCAACCCCGGCGACATGCTGCCTGTCACGACAATCTCGCAGAGTGATTCCGGGAAAAAAATCACCGTGGGCAAACCGGGAGGCCGCATTACTGTCCTCGCTTTCTGGGGCGCCGATCTCCCCACCAAAAAACAGCGGTCCACCCAAGCGCTGAACCAGCTCCAGCAACTGGCCCCTTTTTTCAAGGAAAAACAGGTTGATTTGCTGGTGGTCAACGCCCAGGGAGACTCCGCAGAGATCATAAAAGAGGTTATAGCCGCCTCGGGAATCTCCTCCCCGACCTATCTGGATTCGGATCAAAGCGCTTACCGCAATCTGGGTCTCCTGGTAATGCCTGCGGTAATGCTCGTTGACAAGGGGGGCAAGGTGGTCAATGGGTTTGGCTACAGCCAGGAGATGGTAGGCAGGCTCAAGGGAGAAATCGAGATTCTGCTGGGCGAAAAAAACCAGGCGCAAGTCGAGGCCGAACTCCACCCGGTCATGATCGACACCAGCAAGGAAGAGAAGGATGGCGCTCGCCACCTGAACATGGGGCGTGTCCTGGCCAAAAAAGGACAGCCCGATGCCGCCGCCAGGGAATATGCCCTGGCCATCAAAAACTCTCCGAAGCTTGCCGACGCCCATATCCAATTAGGCTGTGTCCTTGTTGAGCTCGGCAAACTCGCGGAAGCGCAAACCGCCATCGACGCTGGTTTGGCTCTGAACCCCGGCTCTCTAGAGGGCGAAATCTGCAATGCGCAAATACGGGCGGAAAAGGGAGAGGTTGCCCAAGCTATCGCCGACCTGCAGCCCATGGTTTTTCGCAACAACCGCAGTCACCATTTGCATTATATCCTTGGCACATTCTATGCCAAAAAAGCCGACCACGAAAAGGCCTCCCAGGAATTTCGCAAGGCCTATGAATTGCTCAGCAGGCAGGCACACGCTGAAGAGTGATACCGTGGAAGTTCAACCGCCAGCCACATGCACTCAACACAATACGGGATGAAGATGAAAAATCCTCCGGAACACGCATCGGACAATCGGTTGCCCCGAAAGGACAGGACAGTGCGCGCCATGCTGCTCCTCGTGCTTGCCTCGTTCCTTTTCCCAGCGGTCTCCTGGGCTGAAGAACCCGATATACTCTACCCGCCGGCAAAAGCCGTCATTCATGCCAAAATTCCGTCGATATCCATTATTGCCCGGCAGAAAGATGACAAAGGCCTCAGCCAGATCCGAGTCAGGAGCGGCGACATTCTGTACGCACCGCTCGGCATATGGGCCGCCCAGGGCGCCCATTACCTCCATTTCAACGTACCGCTCAAGCCCGGCAAAAACTCCTTCGAGCTTCTCTCTTCCGGAAAAAATATTTCCATCACCTACAAACCCTTGCGTTCTCTGTCGACTTTCAACCCCAACGACAAGGACGCCTATCTTTTCCACCGCAATGAAGTCCTGCCCGAGAGCTGTACCCAATGCCACGACCCAAAAAAAATAAAACTCTCGGAAAACCTCAGCGGCGAGTCACAGGCCCTCTGCTTCTCCTGTCACAAAAACATTCTGGGAAAAACTCCATGGCAACACGGGCCGGCCGTCAACAAACAATGCCTTGCCTGCCATAAGGAACCGGGCTCCCTTTTAAAAATCACCATCCCCGGAGGAAAATCGGAAAACCTCTGCTTCCGATGCCACGTCAACAAAAAATCCTGGCTCCAAAAGAGCCACATTCACGGCCCGGTCGGCACTGGGGATTGCACGGTTTGCCATAATCCCCATGGCGACATCGAGCGATTCCAGCTTTGGGCTGCCGGCAAAGACGAACTTTGTGTCGCCTGTCATACAGACAAAAAGAGCTTGGTCAACGGCAAAAAGCCCGTCTACTATGTGCACGGAATCTTAAACGGCATCGGTTGCATCGCCTGCCATGATCCCCATGCCACCAACAATGCTTTCCAGCTCTACAAACCGATCAACGATCTTTGCACGGGATGCCACACAACCCTGAAGGGGGTCACCAGGGGACACCCGGTGGGAGGGCACCCGGTTTCGGGCGCAAAAGATCCTCGCAGGCCGGAACGCTCATTCACCTGCACCAGTTGCCACAACCCCCACGGCTCTGATTTTAAGTTTCTGCTGATCGGCGACATTCTGGGCGGCCATATCTGCAGTCAATGCCATTATTAATAAGGCAAACTCATTCATGGCACACTTTTTCCTCCGCACGATAACCGCCCACGCAAGATCTCCGCGCCCAGCAGGGGCGGCAGTACGCTGTGCACGCCACTGTTTTTGCCTCGCATTCTGCCTCCTCTGCATTGCCGCCACTTCCGGCCGCTGCCGGGCAGAGGAGCCGGCGGCGGCTCCCGTTCAACAACCGATGAGCGTGGTGACCATCCTCAGCGACGACAACCAGGGAAAACCATTACGTTTTCCGTCCACCGTTGCCTTTGATCCGGAACAGGAAGAAATATACGTCATCAATGGCGGAAAAATGGGCTTTATCATTTATGACAACGACTTCATCCCCCACCTTTTCCTCGGCGCCGGACGAGGCATTGATTCTCCGCAAAGTGTTTTTTTCGACACCAGGGAGGGGAATATCTTTGTCTGCCAGGGGAAGTCGGCCGACCACCCGCCGCGGCTTACCATTCTGAACGGCGCCTTTTTTCAGGTCAAGGAGATCGTTTTCGACACTATTCCGGAAGCTGAAAATTTTTCCCCATTTCGCGGCGTGTTGGGAAAGACGGGCAACATCTATTTGATCGACAACAATATTCGCGGCGTCCTGGTCCTTGACAGGGACGGTAATTTTCTCCGTTGGCTCAAGCCCAAAGACAAAATTCTCCGGAAGATCGTCCGGAAAACTGCGGAAACGGATTCACCGGACGAAAAAGAAGGCATCGAGGCGCCATCTCCGCCGGAACTCCCCCCCGAAACCGCCCTCCTGGACCTGCCGCCGGAACTTCGCCCAAAGGCTCGAACCCGCGCAGCGGAGTCATCAGGAGGCCCCGCATCGGAACCGATCATAATCACCGACATCATGACGGACAGCGACGGGCATCTTTTCTTCCTCAGTGAAGAAACCAGCAAGGTCTATGTATACGCGATCAATGAAGAATTCCTGTTCAGTTTCGGCGAAAAGGGAGGCTCCACCGGAAAAATGAGCCGGCCGCGAGGGATTGCCATCAACGAAGGCCGCAAGATTATTTACATCGTTGATTACATGCGGCACACCATCCTGGCCTACGACTTGGCGGGGAAGTATCTCTACGAGTTCGGTGGACGCGGCAGCGGCCCGCTCTGGTTCAACTTTCCGAACTCCATCACGGTCGACCGGAAAGGACGGCTCATTGTTGCCGACCTATTCAACAATCGCGTCCAAATTCTCAAAACGGAGTTCGACATGACCTTTACCGGCTCCAAGGGGCTGAAAACCGGAACGCCACCCGCAGCAACGGCGGATACGCCGCAAACCGGAACGCCAGGGGCAGGATTGCCGAACCTTCCGCCGCCCGGCGCATCCACGCCGGAAGCGATACGCAGTCCCGCGAACAATTTCGACCTTGCGCCAGGGGCAATACGTGACCGGTAAAATGGTGCGCCGCGATAACGGAAAAGCGGGCTTCCGCGAGGCAAACCGCACCCGAAGGCGCTGCACGGCGCCGTTCGTTCCTTCGCGTGTTGCTGGATGCCATTGAATGTTTAGCAGACGAAAAATACACAATTGAAGCTAAAAAGAACCACATACATCTTGCTGATCACGCTCGGCCTGCTATTGGGAAGCACATTCTTCGCAAAGGCGGCGGACTATATCCTCGTGGTGAACAAAGAAAACCCCGTGGACAGGTTAACCCACCAAGAAGTGAAGGATATCTTTCTCGGCAAGAAAACCAAATGGGGCAACGAGTTACCCATTACCCTTGTCATGAATACCAATGAAGAGATCCATGAACGATTCACCAGGATTATGCTGCAGAAATCACCCGTCCAACTTTCCGTCTACTGGAAAAAGATTTTATACAGCGGGGGCGGCATGCTGCCCCTTGCCGTAAAAGATGACGAGGCGGCGAAATCATACGTTGGCACGCACAAGAACGCCATCAGCTATATCACCGAAGACGCCTTGGATCGGCAGGTGAAAAAAGTGGAGACCCGCTGATGAGTGGCGGCGGGAGCATCCGTGCAAGAATCTGGCGTTGCGTTTTGGTCGCCCTTATCGGCTATTTTGTGGCGACCATGGCGAGTTTCTATCTGAACATGTCGCAATACGACAGACTTTCCAAGCTGGTGCAGGTTCATTTTCCCCAGGCAACCCTGGGAAATGACATCCTTTACACCTTCAAGAAACAGACAGAGCGGTACGAAGAAGCCTTTCTCACCGGGGAAAGCGAATTGGCCGCCCAGACGGATGGGCTCAGCGCCGACCTGTCCACCATGCTTGATACGCTTCTGGTGGCGATTAAAAACTCTCCCCATCCCCAGGTGAGTCCGGCCTATGTGCAAAAGCTGCGGGATGATTACCGGGATTATGCGCATCTTGCAAGCAATGTGTACGCCCATGTATCGGAAGTGGAATCCTCCCTTGATCTGCAAAAGGAAGTGGCCCAGCTCGGCAGATCACAGCGTCACCTTCTTGCGGGATTCACCGATCTTGACAAAAGGCTGAACACCTTCCTTATCAGCGAAATCGAAGAAAACAAGACCAAATCACTCAAGAGCACCATCTTCCTCGGCACTTTGTTCGTACTGGTGCTCCTGACGGTCACCCTTATCATTGACCGCGTGGCCCATCGCCTGCTGATCACCCCCCTGGCCAAACTCCAGGAAAATGTGCACAAGTTTTCCCGAACCCAGGATGCCATTCGCCCGGAACAGGCCGGCGCCACAGACGAAATAGGCCGTTTAGCCAAGGCCTTCTGGGAGATGACGCAAAACCTCAAAGTTACCACCGTTTCTAAAAAATATGTCGACAACATCATACAAAACATGACCGGCGGGCTTGTGGTCGTTTCCCCTTCCGGAACCATCCAGACCGTGAACCAAGTGACTCTGGCCATGTTCGGATACAACGAAGACGAGTTGCTCGGCAAGATGGCGGCCACCCTGCTTACCCCGGAGGACGAATCGCTTTTCTCCGCAAGCCTGATCAACACTCTGGAAAAAAACGGCCCGATGAAGGACAGGGAAATCACCTGCCTCACCAAAAACGGCCGCCGGTTTCCCGCCCATTTTTCCGGATCGGCCATGCACCATGAGGCGGGATCCCTGGAAGGGATTATCTGCGTGTTCAATGATATTACCGAGCTGAAAAAAGCGGAACACACCCTGAAAAAAATGGCCCATTATGATGCCCTCACCGGAGTCGCCAACCGGAATCTCTTCTTCGAAAAGCTGGAAAATTCCATCCGTGATGCACAGCGCGAAGAGCGCATTTTCGCCTTGCTCTATCTCGACCTGGACCAGTTTAAAGCGATCAACGACAGCATGGGCCATGAAATCGGCGACCTGGTTCTCAAAACCGTGGCAAGCAGGCTGCAAGAAGTTGTTCGCACCGGCGATATGGTGGCAAGGATGGGCGGCGACGAATTCACCATTATTCTCAATGCGTTGCATTCGCCCGCAGATGCCGAGCTCCTCGCCAAAAAAATTACGAAAACCATCGCCGCCCCGGTTGCCGCGAATGGGTTTGATTGCACCCTGGGCGTCAGTATCGGAATCAGCCTGTTTCCGAAGGACGGCTCCCATACTGAAATCTTGGTGAACAAAGCAGATTACGCCATGTACCTGGCAAAAGCGTCCGGGCGCAATACCTTCTGCCGTTTCACGGAAGAACACCTTGACAATTATCTGGCAAACAGCCAGCAAAGGGATCATGAACTGTAAACTTAGCAAAATATTTTTTGTTGCCGGCAGCATCAGAACAAAAGTCTGGGTATGCGTGCTTATCGCGCTGGCGGGATATTTTATCGCCACCCTCTCCAGCTTTTACTCAAACAGCAGGCAGGCCGAGAGGCTTGCAACCCTGCAGACCATCCACTTCCCCCTGGCACGGCTCAGCGACGAAACGGTCAACACCTTCAAAAACCAGATATCAAAATATGAAGATGCTTTTCTGACCGGGGAAACCGACCAGGCGATCGAGGGCAACCATCTCAGCACAACAATTTTGCAGCTTCTGGAACAGATGAAAAAGGTGTCCGATCAAAACACCATTTTTTCGCCCGAAGCCGCCCTTATTGAAGAACTGCAAAAGCAATACAATGAATTCTATCAGTTGGCGGCGGAGGTCTACCTCAGAACCCAGTCCATCGAAACCTCCCTGGAACTACAGCAAAAAGTCCAACAGCTCGGCAACATGCAAACCCGCTTGCTCAATGATCTTCTCGATCTGTCCCAACACCTCGCCCATAGCGTTGAACAGCACATCCAGGACGAAAGACGGCATGCTCAGGCCAACACGCTGTTCCTCGGCCTTCTTTTTGTGCTGGTTTTGATCAGCGCAACTCTTATCAGCCGTTGTTTTGCCAACAGGCAACTCATCGAACCGCTCACCCACATACAGGAAATGGTGGTTCGCTTTACGCAAAACAGGGAGATTCTCCGTCCGCCCCACGGCAACCAGGACGACGAAATCAACAACCTGGCCGCCTCCTTCTGGAGCATGATCGAAGAACTCAAACAGACCATGGTTTCCAAAAGCTATGTGGACAACATCATCAAACACATGAGCGGTTGCCTCATGGTCCTTTCGTCCGACTGGACCCTGATCAAAATCAACAACAACACCGCAACGCTTTTGGGATTTTCCGAAGAGGAGATGCTGGGGTGCCAGATTGACCAATTCATCGGCAGCGACACGATCAGCGTGTTCAAAAATTTCGGACTGAATGTTCTCGCTCGGGGAGAAGAGGTCAATAATCTAGAGATTAGCCTGATGACACGGCAGAGAACAAAAATCCCCGCGCTTTTTTCCGGTTCGGTGATGCGCTCTCCTGACCGGGAAATCGAGGCGATAATTTGCGTGGTCAACGACATCACCCAGCGCAAAAAGACCGAGGAGATGCTGCGAAAAATCGCTGTCGAGAGAGCTCTTGCGAAAACAGCCTCCCTGGCGGCGATCGGCGAATTGACCTCCAGTATCGCCCATGAGATGCGCAACCCTCTCTCTTCGATAAAAATGAACATCCAGACGATCCAGCAAAACCTGGGCACTGAGAACGCGCTTTTTTCCGAGTTGGCGGAAATCACCTGCCAGCAGTCGCTGCGCCTTGAAACCATGCTGAACGACCTGTTGAGCTATGGCAAACCCTTGCAGCTCAGCCTGAGCCGGAGCAGCTTCCCGGAACTCATGCAAAAAACGCTTATTGCCATAGCCCAGGAAAAGAAAAACAAGGGCGTCACGCTGGAAATCAACAACAGCCTGGGCGATGATCTGCCCTTGGTGGTGGATGTCGAATTGTTCATCCGGGCCTTCTCCAATCTGATCTTGAACGCCATCCAGTGGTCGCCCAAGGAAGGGACCGTGCAGATCTCGGTCCGGATCGCAAAAAACCAAGACGACCAGGAAAACCAGGTGGTTATCCTGGTGCGGGATAATGGCCCGGGAATCAACCCGGAAAAAATCGGCCGTCTTTTTCAGCCTTTTTTCACGACCCGCGAAGGCGGCACCGGCCTGGGACTTGCCAATGTCAGAAAGATCATCGAATATCACGGCGGCATGGTCACCGGCAATAACAGTCCCGACGGCGGCGCGGTGTTTACGATTTTCCTGCCCCTGTTGCCGCAGCAACCCGCCATGCGCGCATAAAAAGGCCCTTACTTTCCGGCGTCGCACCGAAAGCAAGGGCCTCTGCATCGCTCGCAAATCCCGGGATCATCACACATCTTCTTTTCGCCCCCACCTTCCGGAGTCAGGCGAAATTCAGCCTCTCATCTCACGCCTCTGCCAACGCCTCCTGAACATCCAAGCCAAACTGGGCAATCTTGCGGCGCAAGGTATCCTTGGAAATGCCCAATTCCCGGCAGGTTGCCATACGCCGCCAGCCATTGCGGGTCAAGGCGCTGAGGATGGCCCTTTTCTCGATCTGCGTAAGGGGTAGCGGCCTGTTCATATCCATCCCCCCCATAACCGGGTCCAGTTGCGCGGCCAGCGGCGAGGGAAGATGATCCGGCTGGATCAGGCCCCCCGGACACAGGATGAAGGCATACTCGATAATATTCTGCAACTCTCGGATATTCCCAGGGAAATCATAGGACATCAATATCCGCAAAGCTTCTTCAGACACCCCGCCGATATCGCGATCTTTCTCGGCATTGAGTTTTTCGACAAAATGCTCCACCAGCAACGGAATATCCACGGCCCGTTCCCGCAAGAGCGGCAGCTCCAGCTTTGCCACATTCAGGCGGTAAAAGAGATCGTCCCGGAACTTGCCCTCCTGGACCAGCAGTTCCACATCGCGGTTGGTCGCGGACACGATGCGGACATTGGCCTTTATCGTCCGGCTGGAACCCAAAGGCTCATAGCATTTGGTCTCCAGGACACGGAGCAACTTTACTTGCATGGCCGGAGAGATATCGCCGATTTCGTCGAGGAAAAGAGTCCCCCCCTCCGCCGCGGCAAAACGCCCTTGACGGTCCTGCTTGGCGTCGGTATACGCGCCGGCCTTGCAGCCGAAGAGTTCCGATTCCAGGAGAGTGTCCGGCAGTGCTCCGCAGTTGACGGCAACGAAAGGCCCCTTGCGTCTCTCGCTCATGTTGTGCAATGACCAGGCAATCAGTTCCTTGCCTGTCCCGGATTCGCCGAGAATGAGCACATTGCTTTCACTTTGGGAAATCTGCGGCAAAATATCAAAAATTTTCTTCATGGGCGCACTTTTGCTGATCATATCGCCCAACCGTTCCCGCTGAAAAATCTTTTTCTGCAACGCCTTGACCACCCGCAGATCCCGAAAGGTTTCCACTCCGCCGATCAAGTTGCCGTTGTTGTCGTACATGGGCGCGGCGCAGATACTCACCGGCACCCTGGCCCCATCCACATTGCAGATGGTTATGCAACGATTGGTTTCCGGCTTGCCGGTGCTGATGCTGTACGCTATGGCGCAGGAATCCCCGCAGATGCTGGCATGAAAAACTTCGCTGCACGGCTTGCCGATCGCCACCTCCCGCGGCAAACCGGTGATCCGTTCCGCCGCTTTGTTAAAGGAGGTGACCCGCCAATTGGTGTCCACAGTGAACACCCCATCGGCAATGTTGTCGAGAATCACAGCCCGGTGTATGGAGGCCTTGGCGCTCCGAAAGACCTGAACCCCGCCAACCACGTTGTTTTTATTATCCAACAGGGGCGTAGCGCTGATCGTGGCGCCGATCCGGGTGCCATTGGCGTGGGTAATGAAAACAGACTTGTTTTCCACCGGTTTTTTTGAGTCGATGCTCTCGGCGAGCACGCAATCCGTGCCGCAACAATTGGACTTGAACACCTCTTTGCAGGTTTTGCCCAGGGCATCCTCCCGCTTCCATCCGGTCAATTCCTCGGCCGCCCTGTTAAATGAGGTAAGCCGCCAGTTCTGATCAACGCTGAAAACCCCATCCACAATGCTGTCGAGAATAAAATCCGTAGAGGTCATCACCCCGGACCCCTTTGGGCTGGTGTAGGTTTTGGTGAGAACCGGCAGGGGAATATTCCAGTCAACCCGCCTTTTGAAATTGATCCCGCACAACATCTTTCCACTGTCGTTCAATGTTTTGACCCAACTGATCTCGCCATGCACATAATAGGTGTCAAGGATGTTGTCCTCCGGCCACAGCTCCACATCCATCCGCGGGGCCACAGGCGCATCGGTTTCCAGTTGGATTCCGCAAGGATGGATATCGCAGCTTGTGGCAAGAAAGGTTTGCCTGCCGCTGTCTTCCCGGATACGGAACTTCAGATTGAACGGCATGCGGACGAGAGACCGGCGATCATTGCTGCTTGTTTGTGCTCTGCTCATTTTTCCCATCTCGTTATGTTCATCCTGGAGTTGATAAAGCGACACGGCGGGAGCCGCCTCCTTCTCTGGTGAGGTGCGCAAAACTTTCCCAATACGGTGAACAGTGTGGAGGCGTGTCGCCACGGAATAACGCAAAAAGCACCCGCGCCCATTTCTCCTTCAGGGATAGCAAGAACGGTACCACAAGGAAATTTACAACAACAACTCATTGTTTTTTCATAAGAAGTTTAAACATCACCACCACCACTCCCTCCCGGCCCATCATTTTCTTGGGAGAGGGTGGTCAGGAACTGGCCACTGTTCCTGCGACCATATGCCGCATGGGCGCACAATTCTTTACTTGTGGGGAAATTGGACTTGCAGCACGCCGAAACGAAATAAAAATCATGCCGTGCCGGAAGAAAAGAGCGATACGCGATCGCGTATCAGGGCGAAAATATCGCGGGAAAACAAGAGGAAGAAATCAGAGCCAGCCCTGTTTTGCGCAGGGATCCTTCACCAGCGTGGCCAGCCCTTCAATGAAAAGGGGACGGATATTGAGGGAGCCGGTGCGCTCAAGCCGCATCCCGAGCTCTTTCGCCTGCTCCCGGTACTGGATGTCGATCTCGTAGAGGGTCTCCACATGGTCGGAGACAAAACTGACCGGCACCATCAGGACGTTTTTCACTTCTTCTGCGGCCAATTGCTCCAGCATCTCCGGGGTGGAAGGGGCGAGCCACTCCACCGGGCCGCTGCGGCTCTGAAAGCACAAACGCCCCGCCATGCCGGTGATTTTTTCCACAGCGGCGATGGTTCGCCTGATCTGGTCCAGATAGGGATCGCCCTCCCGGATAAAGGAGACCGGCAGGCTGTGCGCGCTGTAGACCAACTGCGCCGGTTCTCCGTCGAATCCCGCCATCCCCTCCCGGATGCCCTGCGCCAGGCATTCGATATACTCAGGCTGTTCCGGCCATTCCCTCACCTCGACAAGCTCGAAGTCATGCCCGGATGCGGCAATCGCCTTGCGCAATGCATCCAGGGATGAACCTGTGGTGGCGCGGGAATAGTGGGGGTACAGGGTCAGGGCCACAATCCGGCGGATTCCCTCCTGGGCAAATTCCGCCAGGGCCTCCTCCGCACCCGGCTGCCAGTAGCGCATGGCCATGCGCACCAGAAAACGGCCCTCTACCAGCAAGGCTGTTTGCAGCGCCCGCGCCTGCTCCCCGGTGATCCGCGCCAGGGGCGAGCCGCCGCCGATGAGGCGATAGGCCTCCCGGCTTTTCGGCGCCCGTTTGGCAGCGATCCGCCGGGCAATGAATTTTTGCAGAAAGGGAAAGGGAGAAAGGCGGATGATCTCGCGGTCGGAAAAGAGATTGACCAAAAACGGCTCGACATCGGCCAGGGTTTCAGGCCCGCCGAGATTGAGCAGGACAACGCCGACGGGTTCGCTCGATTCACTCATGTCCCAAAGGCCTCCAGCAGAAACATTTCTCTGTTCAGCCGCTCTTCCAGCTCCGCCGGGGAGAAATCGAGCTCGGCAAACAGCCGCGCCTCAATGGCATGGGCCTGGGCGAAGTTGTGCCGGATTCTGGCGTGCAGCCCCTCGTCCCCATTCCCGTAGCGGTGGATGATGTAATCAAGTCGCGCCTCAAGGGTGACCACTGCATCGTGGAGCACCCGTTTGTCCGCGTAATAGACGATTTCCTTTTCCATGCACCGATCCGGCGGGCCGTTTTTTAAGACCACATGCTCGGCCACGATCTCGGCCAGCTCGTCAAAGCCATGCCGCAGGCAGATTTCCTTCCCAAGCTCATCGTGGCGCAGCTCCGTTTCGAGGCTGGCGGTCTTGGCGATATCGTGCAGCAGAGCGCCGGTCACGATAAGCTGCTGGGAAAGCCCCCTGCCAGCCCGCGCCAGCCCGCTGCCGATGAGCCCGGCCACCCGGCCGACCATCACGGAATGTTCCCGGATATTGGGCAGCATCGCATACTGCTCCATGAGCCGGAAACACTGGGCAATGGAGGGAATCACCTTGCTAGCCTTTTCTGCTCAGCCGATGCACCGCCTCAACAAAGAACTTCGCCTGCTCCGGCGGGATCTCGGGCACGATGCCGTGGCCCAGGTTGAAGATGTGGCCCCGCGCGCCCTTGGCCTGATCCAGGATATCCTGAATCAATTTTTCCATCTTGGCCGGAGGCAGCAGCAGGGCGATGGGGTCCATGTTGCCCTGGAGCGACACCTTCTGCCCCACCACCTTCACCGCCTCGTCCAAGGGAAGCCGCCAGTCAAGGCCCAGCACGTCGGCCCCGCTGGTAAGCGACTGAGACAAAAGGGTCGCGCCGTTGTTGGCAAAATAGATGATGGGCACGGTTACCCCGTCCGCCTTGAGGGCGGCGATGATCCGCTTCACATAGGGGATGGCGAATTCGGCAAAATCATTGGGCGCCAGCACCCCGGCCCAGGAGTCGAAGATCTGCAACGCCTGTGCCCCGGCCGCAAACTGGGCCTTGAGGTACAGGGTCGTGCAGTCGGTGATCTTGTCCAGCATATCTCCATACAGCTCCGGATCGGTGTACATCATCTTTTTGGTCAAAAAGTAGTTCTTGGACGAGCCGCCCTCGATGAGATAGGTGGCCAGGGTGAAGGGCGCCCCGGAAAACCCGATGAGCGGCACCCTCCCGGCCAGCTCCTTCCGCAGGATGCGGATGGTCTCCATGACATAGCCCAGCTCCGCCTCGGGATCCGGAATATGGAGCTTCTCCATGGCCGCCCGGTCCCGGATCGGCTCCAGGAACACCGGCCCCCGTTTTTCGTGGAACTCCAGGGGCGCGCCCATCTTTTCCAGGGGCACCAGGATATCGGAGAAGAGAATGGCCGCATCGACTCCCAGAATATCCACGGGCTGGATGGTCACCTCCGCGGCAGCCTCCGGGGTCTTGCACATCTCCAGAAAGGTGTACTTGCTGCGGACCGCGTGGTACTCGGGCAGATAACGGCCCGCCTGGCGCATGAGCCACACCGGGGTGTAGTCGGTTTTCTCCCCTCGGCAGGCCTTCAAAAATGTATCGTTCATGGTTTCTCCAGTTGGAAATTCAAACTCAAATACTCTCGCCAAGACGCGAAGCGCGCAAAGCCGACAGGTTAACCTGATGTCATTCTTTCTTTGCGTCCTTCGCGTCTTGGCGAGAAAACAAGATTATCGCCAGCCCGTCATTTTCCAGCCTTCATTTTTTTCGGCACATAGGTGCAGTAAGGCTCCTCGGCCATATAATCGCCGGAAACCGCATAAGCCCTGGCCCGGCAGCCCCCGCAGACATTGACATACTCGCAGGAGCCGCAACGGCCCTTGTAGGCCTTGAAATTGCGCAGATCGTGAAACAGCTCCGAATGTTCCCATATCTCCTTGAAGGATTTCTCGCGGATGTTTCCGGCGGCCATGGGAAAATAGCTGCACGGCAGCACATTGCCGTCCACATCGATCAGGGAGATGAGCTGCCCGGCCAAACACCCCTTGGAGCCGCCGGTGGAAAACTGCAGGGTGCGTCGCTCGAAATCATCGCCCTGCTCCTTGGCCTGCTGGAGCACGACCCGGTAGTAGTTGGGGGCGCAGGTGGGCCGGACCAGAATGTCCTTTTCCCCCTTTTCCATCTCATAATGCCAGACCAGGAGCTTTTCGTAATCCTCCGGGGCGATGAGCTCGTCCATGATGTCCTCTCCCCTCCCGGTGGGCACGATCATGAACATGTACCAGGCCGTGGCGCCCAGATCCTTGGCCAGATGGTAGATTTTGGGGATCTCCTCCTGGTTGCGCTTGGTGAAGGATGAGTTGATTAAAAAGGAGATGGAGTTTTCCTTGAAGAGCCTGGCCGCGTTGAGGGTTCCGGCAAAGGCGCCGGGCTGGTTGCGGAAGTTGTCGTGCACCTCGGCGCTGGCCCCGTCCAGGCTGAGCGATACCATTTTGATCCCGGCCCCCTTGATCTTGGTGCAGATTTCCTGGGTCACCAGGGTGCCGTTGGTGGCCAGACACATCCGCAGCCCCAGGCCGGTTCCATATTGGGCGATCTCGAATACATCGGGCCGCAGCAGGGGCTCGCCCCCGGAAAGCACCACCACCGGCTTACCGTAGGAGGCAATATCGTCAAGCACCCGTTTGGCCTCGGCCAGGGTGAAATCAGGGTGCCCTTTTGCCTCAAGCCCGGAGGAGGAGCGGCAATGCACGCACTTGAGATTGCAACGCCTGGTGATCTCCCAGGCTATCCATTTTGGTTCAAATTCCACGGATGGACCTCACAACGTTGAAGGCTAAAACGAACCGGCAGATTGGAATACTATAGCCAATGCCGGCAAAAGAACAAGCAGGCGCTACAGAAAATCGGCGGCTATCGCGGCAAGCAGGCTCCGCTCGCTCTTGAGCAGGGTAATGTGCCCGTGGATCTTCTGCTGTTTCAACCGTTCCACCGCATAGGTCAGACCGTTGCTGCTGGTGTCGAGATAGGGATTGTCGATCTGGTAGGGGTCGCCGGTGAGCACCATTTTGGTTCCTTCCCCGGCTCGGCTGATAATGGTTTTCACCTCGTGGGGCGTCAGGTTTTGGGCCTCGTCCACGATGACAAACTGCCTGGGAATGGAGCGGCCCCGGATATAGGTCAAGGCCTCCAGTTCCACCACATGGGCCTGGAGGAGCTTGTCCACCTTCTGCTTGGCCGACTCGTCCGTTTCGTGCTCCTTGCGCCTGGCGCCGTCGGCCATCAGATAGGTGAGATTGTCGAAAATGGGCTGCATCCAGTGGGCCAGCTTTTCATCCTTGTCGCCGGGCATGTAGCCCAGATCCTTGCCCAGGGGGATAATGGGCCGGGAAACGAGAATCCGGTCGTAGCGCTTGAGGGAGAGCACACATTCCAGGGCAGCGGCCAGAGCCAGCAGGGTCTTGCCGGTGCCCGCCTGGCCCACCAGGGTCACGAGCTGGATGGCCGGGTCCATCAAGAGCTCGAAGGCCATGCGCTGCTCCTTGCTGCGCGAACGGATGTTCCAGACCGTTTCGTATTCCTCCTGCAAGGGGACCAGCATCTCGTTCTCCCGGGCGCGGGTCAGGGCGGTGTGCTTTTCATCGTTTTCATCGCGCAGAAGAACAAACTCGTTGGGCATCAGGTTGAGGCCTTCGCTGACCACCTGTTTTTTCTGATAGAATTCGTCGATCACACTCCCCGGCACCAGCAGTTCCCGCTGGCCCCGGTACAGCTCGTCGATATTGACCTTCTGTTTCTCGAAATCCATCACCTCGATGCCGATGGCATCGGCCTTGAGCCGGGCATTGATATCCTTGGAAACAAAGATGACCTTTTCCCCTTTCTGCAAAAGGGTGAAGGCCACGGCCAGAATCCGGTTGTCCGCCACATGCATGTCCAGCCCCGTGTCTACACACTGGCCCTTTTCCATGTAAATCCACAGAGCGCCGCCGCCCTCCATGGGCACCCCTTCGCCGAGCTTGCCCTTCTGGCGCAGCGCGTCGAGCTGGCGGATCACATGCCGGGCATTGCGGCCCAATTCGTCGGTATGGCTCTTGAACTTGTCCAGCTCCTCGATGACCGACATGGGCAAAACCACGGTGTTGTCGGCGAAAGAGGTGATGGAATCGGCATTGTGCAAGAGAACATTGGTATCGAGAACAAAGTATTTTTTCAAGGAGACTCCTGATTGGAGGGGAAAGCGGCGGCCGGAGATGGCCAGCCGGCAGGGATTGTCCGCGCAAGGGCGGCCAGGCGGTTTCAGGCAAATCGTTGCGGCACAATGCCCTGTCCATGGGCGTGACGAGAACGGCTCTTAGCTTAGCCAAACAAACCATTCCTTGGCAAGCAAAATGATGGACGGACAACGGTGGGACGGACCTTTTTCCATCCCCTTTCCCAAGGGAGTATGCTATGATGGCGGCCATGAAAATCGCCCTCATCCAATACAATCCGGTTATCGGCGACTTTGCCGGAAATATCGCCCGGATCGCGGACTGGCTGAAAAAAGCCAGGGCCGCGGACTGCCAGCTTGCCATCCTGCCGGAACTTGCCGTCAGCGGCTATCCGCCCCAGGATCTGCTGGAGCGTCCGGCCTTTCTCGACGACCAGAACCAAGCCTTTTTCCGGCTGGTGGCGCTGGCCCGCGACATCGGCATCGGCGTGGTCTGCGGCCTGGTCACCCGCAACCCCACCCCCATGGGCAAGCCCCTGCACAACAGCGCGGTCCTCTTTGCCGGCGGCACGGTGCTGTTCACCACCCACAAGCAGCTCCTTCCCTCCTACGATGTCTTTGACGAGGCCCGTTATTTCGAACCGGGGCGCGGCAACGGAACCTTCCGTTACAAAGGATTGCATCTGGGGCTCACCATCTGCGAGGATATCTGGAACGACAAGAGCCTCTTCCCACGCCCCCTCTACGCCACCGACCCGGTGGACTCCATGCTGGCCCAGGCCGATACCCCGGTGGACCTGCTGATCAACCTGGCGGCCTCGCCCTTCAATCTTGGCAAGGGCGGAATCCGGCGCACGATCTTCGCCAACCTCTGCCAGCGATACCACCTGCCATTCATCTATGTCAACCAGGTGGGTGGCCAGGACTCTCTGATCTTTGACGGCGGTAGCGTCGCTCTGGACAAACACGGCGCGGTTGTAGCCCAAGCCGTCCGGTTTGCCGAAGATCTGGTGGTGATCGACACCGCAACCTGGCAGGGGGAGAACCACGCGCCCTCCTGCGTGACCGGGGCGGAACAGGAGACCGGCGAGGTCTGCGAAGCCCTGGTGCTGGGCACCCGCGACTATGTCACCAAATGCGGCTTTTCCAAGGTGGTCATCGGGTTATCCGGCGGGGTGGATTCAGCCCTGACCGCGGCCATTGCCACCCGCGCCCTGGGGCCGGAAAACGTGCTGGGGGTGGCCCTGCCCTCGCCCTACTCCTCCCCGGAAAGCCTGGAGGATGCCGAACAGGTGGCAAAAAATCTGGGCATCGATTTTACCGTCCTGCCCATCACTGGGCTGTTCGAAGCCTATCTCGCCGCCCTGGCCCCCACCTTTGCCGGGGCAAAGCCCGATGTCACCGAACAGAACATCCAGGCCCGCATCCGGGGCAACCTGCTCATGGCCATTGCCAACAAACAGGGGCGGTTGCTGCTCTCCACCGGCAACAAATCGGAAAACGCCGTGGGCTACTGCACCTTGTACGGCGACATGAGCGGCGGATTGGCGGTGATCTCGGATGTGCCCAAGCAACTGGTCTACGGCCTGTGCCGGTATCTCAACACAGAGCGGGAGATCATCCCCGTCCGCACCATCGACAAACCCCCCAGCGCCGAGCTGGCCCCCAACCAGCGCGACGAGGACGACCTGCCGCCCTACCCGGTGCTGGACGCGATTCTTGCCGCCTACCTGGAGGAGCATCGCTCCATTGCGGAGATCGTGGAGATGGGCTATGAGCAAGCGGTGGTGACAGATGTGGTCCGCCGCATCCGGATCAACGAATACAAACGCAAACAAGCCCCCCTCGGCCTCAAGGTCACGACCAAGGCATTCGGCCAGGGCCGCCGCTACCCCACGGCCGAAGGCTACCGGGAAACCGTCCTGCCATGAAAATGCCTCCCATCTCCCCGCGCTGGCTTCTTTTCTCCTTGCTTCTGGTGGTGCTGGCCCTGGTGGTCCGCGAGAACCTGACCAAAAGGCCGGACAAGCTCTACCAACTGGTCAACGGCCAGGTGGAGATGTGCCTCTCCTGCCACAAGGAGGAAAAACTCGACCCGGCCCATGGCCGCGAGGTGCTGGGCTGCTCGTCCTGTCACCTCGGCGACCCGCTGGCCATCGAAAAAAAGCCGGCCCACAAGGGCATTGTCAAAAACCCAGGCGACCTGCGGGTGGTGGAAAAAACCTGCGGGGTCGAGGGGTGCCACGCCCAGGATGTCAAGAAAGTGAAGAACTCGCTCATGGCCACCAACCGGGGAATCCTCGCCACCTTGCTCCACTACTGGGGCGAAGCCCCGGATCAGAACGGCGACTTCTCGGTGGAGGAGCTGATCGCAACCGGCAAGACCTCGCTGGCCATCGACTATTACCGCAAGCTCTGCGCCACCTGCCATCTCTGGAAGGAAAAAGGCGACCTGGAAGGATTCTTCGGCGAGAAAGGCGGCGGCTGCACGGCCTGCCATTACACCCGGCCCCAGGCTCCCACCGCGGTTCGGCCCTGGGAAACCTTTTTCCGGTTCGGCCAGGACAAGAAAAAACCGCACCCCCTGATCAGCAAAAAGGTACCCATGGAGAACTGCATCCGCTGCCATAACCGGAGCGGTCGGGTGGGCACTTCGTTTATCGGCGTCTACGAGGGGGAGAGCTACGGCACCCCTTACGAACACGGCGGACCATCCAAGAAAGAGCTGCCCGGCGACCGCTACTATCTGGACCTGCCTTCGGACATCCACCACCAGAAGGGCATGGCCTGCATCGACTGCCACACCCGCGACGAGATCATGGGCGACGGCACCAATTACGCCCATTACGAGCAGGCGCTGGAGATCTCCTGCGAGCTCTGCCACACCAGCAATGGCGCGCCAGGGACAACCCGGAAAAATAAAAAACTGAACAATATCACTCAGGAACCCGATGGCCGCTTCGTGCTGACCGGGAAACTCGACGAGAAAAAACATCCCCTCAACCCGCCCAAGAACGGGATCTGCGATTACCCCGGCCACAAGCGGATGGGCTGCGCCTCCTGCCATTCCAAGTGGATTCCGCAATGCTACGGCTGCCATGCCAAGCGGGACATGCGCGACACCCATCTCGACAAGCTGACCGGCAAGGAAACCGACGGCTGGTGGGAGGAGGGCCGCTCCTACCTCCGCTACGAAAAGCCCATGCTGGCCGTGTGGAAGGACAAGGTCGTCACCGTCACCCCCGGCTGCCAGGATGTCGTGACCCTGATCGACAAAGAGGGCAAGCCGGCGGGTTCCTTCAACTCCCTGACCATGGCGGCCTTAAGCCCGCATACCACCCAAAAGGCGGGCCGCACCTGCGTTGACTGCCACACCTCCACAAAAACCGTGGGGTTGGGCGAGGGCACGGCCTGGAAGGAAAAAGGAGAGTGGCGGTTTTCCGGGGTTGACCAGGGATTGCAAACCGAAGCCGGCCCCACCCCGCCGCTGGACGGCTATGTGAACATCGAGGGCAAGCCGCTGCAAAAAAGCGCCCGGCCCGACCTGCGCCCCTTCAACAAACAAGAGTTGGCCCGCATCCTCCGGGTGGGACAATGTTTGCCTTGCCACAAGGATTACAACGACAAGGTGTATCGAGACTATACTCCGGAGCGGAAATGCCCGGTGTTTGACGAGGAGAGCGGAAACGCACGAAAGTAACGAGTATAAAAAACCTCGCCAATACCGCTTGACAATAATATCGCAAAACAATACTATATCTTATGATCGCCGCATTCCACGACAGCGAAACAGAAAAGGTGTGGCGCGGTGAATTTTCGCGGCGTTTGCCCAATCAGATTCAGGCCACCGCCCGCCGCAAGCTGAGAATGTTGAACAACGCCCGCGCGCTCGACGACCTGCGCATCCCCCCGGCCAATCGCCTTGAACGGCTTTCCGGGGACCGGGACGGACAATGGAGCATTCGGATCAACGACCAATGGCGGGTCTGCTTTGCCTGGGCGGACGGCAACGCAGAGCAGGTCGAGATCTGCGACTATCACTGACAGGAGGCAACCATGAACAGACTGCCCAACATCCATCCCGGCGAGATACTGCGGGAAGAATTTCTCAAACCCATGGAGATCAGCCAATATCGGTTGGCCAAGGCCATCGGCGTCCCGGCCATGCGCATCAGCGAAATTTGCGCCGGGAAGCGCTCGGTCACCGCCGACACCGCTCTGCGGCTTTCCCGCGCCTTCGGCACCACGCCGGGGTTCTGGCTTGGCTTGCAGGCCGACTACGACACCGAGGAAGCTGAAAAAATAGCCGGAGAATCGCTTGCCCGCATCACGCCGCTGGCTGCGTGAGACACAAACTGAACAACCAAACAATGAAAAGATAGATCAATCCCAATCTCAACAATGAAGCTAGCTCTTTTCAGCGATACCCACGCAACACACGGAAGAATAACTATCCCCGATGCAGATATTTTAATCTTTGCCGGCGATATGACCCATTGCAGAACCTCGCACGATGTTGCGAACTTCAACACCTTTCTGGGAACTCTTCCCCATACGCATAAAATTGTCATTGGCGGCAATCACGACCACAGGCTGGCGCGTGACCCGGAAAAGGCCAAAGCCCTCTTGACCAACGCTGTCTATCTGCAGGATGAAAGCGTGGTTGTTTCCGGCCTCACTCTCTACGGGGCGCCTTGGCAACCAACATTTAACGACTATGCGTGTGATGCCTTTGCCTTGCCGCGGGGCAACGCCCTGAAAGAAAAATGGGATATGATCCCGCAAGGAATCGATATCCTGGTCACCCACGCACCACCGCTCGGCATTTTTGACCAAGATGGCCCCATATCACATGGCTGCGCCGAACTCGCCGCCGCCGTGGCCAAACTCAAACCCAAGTATCATATTTTCGGCCATATCCACAGCCATCACGGCATGGTCACCATTGGCACCACCCGTTATATAAACTGCAACGTCCAGGGAGAAAACGGGGTGCTGCGATCCGCGCTGTTACTTGACTACGACTCAGGCAAACTCCTCGACGTTGCGTCATAAGATAGCAAAACCGGGACACGCCCCGGTCCCCCCCCCGGACAATATCTTCGCCTGCCGAAACCGGGCGTTTAGGGCGAGTACTTTGCCAATGGGAATTGGCTGAGCGCTGCGTTGTTTTTGAGCCGCTCGAGATTTTCCATGGCAATCTTGGCTTCTTTACTCGGGGTTTTTCGAGTTTTTTTGATAAAGCCATGCAAGAGGACAAGGTCGTTGTCCGGTGTTTTCACAAACAGCACACGGGCGGACTCTTTCCCGCAATCCACGCGAAGCTTGTAAATGGTTCCCTTATACCCCCAGATCTTCGGGTTCAGGATCTTCAAGCTGTTGCATCTGTAAAGGTCATTCAGTGCAGCATACGCCTGGAATTTCTTGCATATTGCCGCGGCGAGTTTGCCGGAAACCGTGCGCAAAAACACCGCGAACTCCGATACATCATTATCCCCTTGTACAGTGAGTATCTTCATCTGGCCACTCCCCGGTTTTCTTCAACTCTCCCGGCTTGTCCTCCCCCGGCGGCAGGCCGTTGTCCTGAAACCTCCCACGACATCCTGCCACACACACAATATTTTGACATTTCCCTTTTTGCTCTATACCCTAAAAATAGACGGCAATGCCGCACCACACCTGACACTTAAAGATAGCGCTATTGTTCTTCCGAGACCGGCACAGGAGGCAAAAAATGGGACCGCGCCAGACATCACCGGCCATGACTCTTTTTCTCACCCTGATCGCAACAATCGCTGTAGCTGCCAGCGCCCTTGCCGCCGAACCCGCGAAAAAACCGGTGATCATCGGCTTCGACGCGGAGGTCGGCCACACCACCAGCACCTCGGATGACGCCATCCGGATGGGGATCCTCACCGCCATCCACGAAATCAATGCGGCGGGCGGGGTGCTGGGCGGCAGGCCCCTGGAGCTGGTGATCAAGGACCACCGCTCCGTGCCGGCCCGCGGAATCAAGAATATCGAGGAGTTCGCCGAGATCCCCGACCTGGTCGCGGTGGTGGGCGGCAGATTTACTCCGGTAATGCAGGAAGAGGTGCCGATTCTCCACGAAAAAAAGGTGATCCTCCTCAATGCCTGGGGCGCGGCCGACAACATCGTTGACAATGGGCGCACGCCGAACTTCTGCTTCCGCCTTTCCCTCAAAGACAGTTGGGCCATCCAGACCATGCTGAATCACGCCGCGAAAAAAGGGGCCAAACGGTTCGGCGTGCTGCTGCCCACCACCGGCTGGGGACGAAGCTGCGAAAATGCGGTCAAGACGTATCTCGCCGCGCACCCGAAGCTGAACGTCACCACGATCCAGTGGTACATGTGGGGCGACAAATCCCTGCTCGACAAGTATGAAGCGGCGCGCACCTCCGGAGCCGAATCGATCCTCCTGGTGGCCAACGAGGCCGAGGGGTCGATCCTGGTCAAGGAGGTGGCTGCCCTGCCCCGGGAAAAACGCCTCCCCATTGTCAGCCATTGGGGGGTCACCGGCAGCGACTTCACCAGAATGACCGGCGAGGCCATCAATCAGATCGATTTTTCCGTGGTGCAGACCTACAGTTTTTTCGACAACCGGCGGGAGCAGAAGCTGAAACAGTTTTACAAAACCACCGGAGAACTCTTCAAGATCAGCACGCCGGAGGACATCCCCTCGCCGGTGGGCATGGCCCATGCCTATGACCTGACCCACATCCTGGCCCTGGCCATCACCAAGGCCGAAACAACCGACCGGACCAAGATCCGCGACGCTCTGGAACAGGTGCGAAACTACGACGGCCTGATCAAATCCTACCCGCGGCCATTCACCCCAGAACGCCATGAGGCCCTGGATCCCGGCGACCTGTTCATGAGCCGGTTCCGGAATGATGGCGCCATTCTGCGGATCCGGGAGTAGCTGCCCATGCCTCGAAGCATTGCCAACAAGATCTCGCTTGCCGCCCTGTCGCTGACCATGGCCGTGGTTCTTGCCTTGGGCACGGCAAGCTACATCTTCACCCGGCATACGCTCAAGGCGCAGATCGAAGAAAAACTCTCCTTTGAGGCGGACCTGATCAACCACCGGCTGGAAGCGCGGTTGGACAACATCAACAACGACATGCGCAACATGTCGGCAAACCTCATTGTGGTCAATGCCCTCGTCGACTCCGCAGGACGGGAGATGTACGTCGAACCTTTTCTCCGCAGCTACCACCTCCCGCAAAACATCCCCTGCCTGCTCACCCTGTGCGATTTTTCAGGAAGCCCTATTATCTCCTGCCAGGGGTTGGAAAAATTACGTTCCTATTCGGACGAGCCCCTGCTGACGCAGGTGATTACCAATCAGCGCCCCTTGGCGCGCCTGGAAAAAAGCGGCACGGAAAGCCATCTGCTCATCGCCTACCCTGTGCTGTATGGCGCCACCGGCAAGGCCGAGGGGTTGCTGGTTTTGGAGCTGCCAATCATCCCCCTTGTCAGCGCTTGCCTGCCAAAGATTCCCGGCGCAAACGATCATATCTTCAGGCTCTCGGGCACGAGCGGCGAGATCTGGACAACCGCCAAGGACCATGCCCCGTCCATATTAAGCACCACCACGCAGTTAACAACCCAAGCCCCCCTCGACCAATTGGCCCTGGCCCTGACCGTCGGCCAAAGCACCAGCCAGGCCTATGCGCCGCTGCTTACCATGACCGGAATCTATCTGGGCATCGGCATCTTGATCCTCCAGCTCACCATGGCTGCCTCCCGGCTCATGGCAAAAAAACTGACCGCCCCCCTCGTCGCCCTGACCAAAACCGCCAATCAGGTGACCCAGCAGAGCGATCCAACCAGCCAGATCAGCGTGACCAGCCACGATGAAATCACCCAACTGGCCATCTCGTTCAACACCATGCTCGATCGCCTCAAGGAATCCCACGATTCACTGGAACAACGGGTAACGGACCGCACCAGGGAGCTGCAGGCCCTGAACGAAAAATTGGCGGAGGAAGTGAGCGAACGCAGTCTGGCAGAGAAAAAAATGCGTGAATACGCAGAGATGCAGATGGTGCTGCTCCGGGAGGTAAATCACCGGGTCAAGAATAATCTGGTCGCCATCATCAGCATGCTGCACCAGGAGGAAGACCGGGCCAGGGAAAAGGGGATGCAGGAATACGAGCGCCGCATCCAGGAGGTGGTCTGGCGGGTGGCGGGGCTGCTCACCGTACACCGGCTCCTTTCCTCCTCGGAGTGGAAGCCCCTGCCGTTGAGCCAGCTCTGCGAAAGCGTGATCCTGGAAACCCTCAAGGGATTGTCCGCCTCCCGTTCGATTCGCCTGAGCGTTTCGCCCTCCGGCCTCTGCGTGGACAGCGATCAGGCCCATTCCCTGGCCATGGTGTTAAACGAGTTGAGCACCAACACCATGAAATATGCGCTGCGCGGCCGGGAAACCGCCAGCATTACGGTATCCATCACGCCTCGAGATGGCTTGATCCAGCTCACCTACCAGGACGACGGCCCCGGTTTTCCGGAACCGCTCCTGCAGGGGGATTTCTCCAGCAGCGGAATCGGCATCACCCTGATACACGGGCTGGTAACGAGAAACCTGCAAGGATCAATCACCCTGACCAACGACAACGGGGGGGTGGCCCGCATTGCCTTCCCGGCGACAGCCCCCGAACCGGCGGCCTGATCTCAAGGAGGAAGAGTCATGGGGAATCAACATGTCCGTCTGGTGGTGGCGGAGGATGATTTTCTGGTGTGCGAGGAACTGAAGCGCATCCTGCGGGGCACATCCTACGAAGTGGTTGGGGAAGCGGGCACCGGAGGGCAGGCGGTCCGGTTGGTTGCCGAACTGCGTCCCGATGCCGTGCTCATGGACATCAAGATGCCGGAGATGGACGGGTTGGAAGCCTCGCGCCGCATTACGGAGGAGTGCCCTACCCCCATTGTGATCATGACCGCTTACGAAACCGCGGATCTGGTTGAGACGGCGAGCAAGGCCGGGGTTTCCGCCTTTCTGACCAAGCCGCCGGTATTGGCGGAAATAGACCGCGCCATCACCATCGCCATGACCCGCCATGCAGACCTGACAGAACTGCGCCGGGTCAATCAGGAACTCCAGGCCGCCCTCGGGGAAATCAAGACCCTGCGGGGCATCCTGCCGCTGTGCAGCTTCTGCAAAAAGATCCGCACCGCCGAGGGAATCTGGGAGAATGTCGATGTCTACATTCACAAGCATACCGAGGCGGACATCAGCCATGGCCTGTGCCCGGACTGCCTGAAGGAACATTATCCGGACATATATCTTGCCATGCCGCACGACAAATAGAGGCGCCCGCGACTCCAGACCTTCGGCTCCACGCCGGGGCTGAAAAATGGCATCTCCTTGCCCGCCGCGAAGCTCTTTACTTCTTGTCGCCAAACCCCAAGGTAATCCAGAAAACCCTGGCCAGGGAACGCAAAGGCTGGCTCGGGTGGAGCAGATGGCGCAGCTCCTGCATGGGCAGCTTGCCCTCCTCCGGCGGCAGACGAAACAGGAACCCGGCCGCAGCCAGACCGAGGCCCCCGGCGACGAGAAAACAGAGCCGGAATCCGGCCAGCCCCAGGTGGTCGATGAGCAAACCGGCCAAAATCGGCGGCAACCCGTTGGCGGTGGAGACCCCGAGAATCCAGAGACTGGTATAGGCCACCCGCCCCTCGTCGCGCACCCGGCAGAGCATGCCCCGGGCGCTGACCATGGTGAAGGCGCCATTGAAAATCGTGGTGAAAACAATGACCACCACCGCCAGCAGCCCGGTCAGACTGCCGCCCGGCAGCAGTCCCCACCAGGAAAAGGCCAGCAGCGCGTGCGCCGCCAGAAGCTGGATCATGGCCGGAACGCTGCCGAAACGGTCGGCGGCCCGCCCCCAGAAATGGACGGTGCAGGCCACCCCGATCCCACCCGCGCCAAGAAGCAGCATGATCCTGGTCTCGGAATAGAAGAGTATGTCGCGCAGGTACATCACCGAAGCGGCATTGAGCCACATGAGCGAACCGGCGCCCAGCATGGCGAGGATGAAAAAGCGACGGTATTCAGCATCGGCCAGCGCCTCCCGCAAGGCCGGCCGCCGGGCGGATTCCGGAAAATCCGCGGTCAAGCTGCTTTCCCCGCCGGGGATCTTCCGGATAAGCTGGACGCTCCATAAACCTGCCCCGATTCCCGCCCCATAGATGAGAAAAAAACGGCCCAACCCCTGATCCACGCCAAGGATCAGAGCCATGACCAGGGCAAGGACGATGGTGATTCCCTGGCTCATGGCCGCCTCGATGGAAAAATACGAACCGAGAAGCGGCCTGGGCACGATCTCGTGCAGCCACGGATACCAGGCGCCCACTCCCACGGCCCGGATAAGGGAAAAGGCCAGAGTGGCGAACAACAGCACCTGCCAGCCGCCCGCCTCCCCCCAGCGGCTCACTGCCCAGGGGAACACAAAAACCGACAGGGAAAGGACATTTCTGGCAAGCCAGGTCCACACCAGCAGTTTCCGGGGGCCAAGACGCTCCACCAGCGGCACGGTGAACACCACCAGGAGCATGGACAGAGGCAGAAAGGAGAGCAACAGACCCACCCAGGAGGGGGGCATATTGACGGCGCGGGCAAAAAGGACCAGTGCCTGCCCGGCGATGCATTGCCAGGAAAAGACGTTTACCGCCGTAAAGAGCAGAAAAAGACGGGGAGGACGGGGAAGCTCCCGCACCGCCTTGAGATATGCGCGAAACATAGCTGTCCTCGTAAAAAAAATCATTTCCAGCTTTCAAAGTATACGCTGCCCTGCCTCTTTGCAATGCGAACCACCGGTGCAAATCTTGGCCATTTGCGCGAAGAGGGCTTTTCTTCCCCTGTAATCGCTGGTATAGAGAGAATATTATTCATGCATCAAACAGTTGGACGTAATTGCCCGGAGCGCCCCAAATGACCGTCACCCCGGCGAAGGCCGGGGTCCAGAAAACCATGGGCCTGGATCCGAGTCTCGCTTCGCTCGCTTACACCTCCGGCCTCCGCCGGAATGACGGATTCACATGGAAAACCCGCGAATAAAAAAGCAGGCCGCGCTCCAATGCGCTCTTCCGCCTGCCGCTCAACAATAGAGGCACACCATGACCATCACCCCCGTTTCCACCAGCTCTGTCCAAGGCAAAAAAATCCTCGCCGGGTTGCGCGACCGTTTTCAACTGGCCGACCCTGCCTGCCAGCATACCGTGACCGACATCATCAGTGAAATCCGCCAGCGCGGCGACGAGGCATTGGTCGAATACATCCGCAAATTTGATGCGCCGGAGATGAGCGTCACACAGCTCCGGGTCAGCGACCAAGAACTGCACGAGGCCATGGCCTCGGTGGATGATGATTTCCTCGACACCCTGGAGATCGCCATCGAGCGCATCTACACCTTTCATGAGCGGGAAAAGGAACAGTCCTGGATGATGACCCGGGAAGACGGCGCCATCACCGGCCGGCTCGTGCATCCGGTGGACTCGGCCGGGCTCTATGTGCCGGGTGGCCAGGGCGGCAAGACCCCCCTGGTCTCCTCGGTGCTGATGAACGGCATCCCCGCGGCCATCGCCGGGGTGGAGCGGCGGGTGATGATGACCCCGCCCGATGCAAACGGCACGATCAACCCTGCCCTGCTGGTGGCGGCCCAGGAGATCGGGATCACCGAGATCTACAAGGCGGGCAGCGCCTGGGCCATCGCGGCCCTGGCCTACGGCACCAAGACCATTGCCCCGGTGGACGTGATTGTCGGCCCGGGCAACCAGTATGTGACCGAGGCCAAGCGCCAGGTTTCAGGGAGGGTGCGCATCGACATGATCGCCGGGCCCAGCGAGGTGCTGATCATCGCCGACGAAACCGGGGAGCCCTCCTTCATCGCCGCGGACATGCTGGCCCAGGCGGAACACGACCCGCAGGCCCAAGCCATGTGCATCACCACCAGCGAGGAGCTGGCCGGCCGGATCGTGGTGGAGCTCAAAAAACAACTGGCAAACCTCTCCCGCTCCGAGATCGCCCGGAAATCCCTGAGCGAACGCGGAGTGATTCTGGTGGCCAAGGACCTCGAGGAAGCGATCCTGCTGGCCAACCAGATTGCGGCCGAGCATCTGGAATTGATGGTGCAGGAGCCCTTCCTCTGGCTGACCCGCGTCCGCCACGCCGGGGCGATCTTTCTCGGTCGCCACACCCCGGAATCGGCCGGAGATTATCTGGCCGGCCCCAACCATGTGCTGCCGACCATGGGCACGGCCCGCTTCTCTTCTGCGTTGGGGGTGGAAACCTTCATCAAGAAATCCAGCCTGATCGCCTATTCCCAAGAGGCCCTCCAGGCGGACAGCGGCCATATCCAATTGCTGGCCAAGCTGGAGGGCCTCACCGCCCACGCCAATTCCGTGACCATTCGGACCGGGAAAAAATAGGCCGTCGTCCTCGCAACAGTCTGAAATTCCCCGCCCAGCGCCGACCGGACAGGGGAAGCCCATATTTTTTTTGCCTTCCCTCCGGATTTAGGAGTATAGTACGCAAATTGTCCACCGGGGCCACATCCCCCTTACACGTTGCGAGTTATGCTTCATGTTGAAAACCATCCTCATAGTCGATGATTCCGCCATGATCCGGCGCATCGTCAGCCAGCTTGTCCAGCAACTGGGGCACCGGTCCATCACCGCGGAAAACGGTCTCCAGGGTTGCGAGCTGGCCGTCGACATCCAGCCGGACATGATTATCATGGACATCGAAATGCCGATCATGGGGGGCTTCGAGGCAACCTGGCGGATCAAGGCTGACCAGCGCACCGCCCATATTCCCGTAGCCTTCTTCACCGCTCTGGGGAGCGAAGAAAGTATCGTCCAGGCCAAGGAGGCCGGCGGCATCGGCTTTTTAAACAAGCCGATCTGCCGGGAAGAACTCTCCCAGGCCATCCGCGACATCCTCGGAACGAACTGACCTGCCATGGCCTCTATTCGGGACTATCTGTTCGACACCGCTTTTCTGGACCAATCAATCGATTATCTCGCCGAAGCGCACAACCTTGCCGTCACCGTGGTCGACAGCGAGGGAATGGCCGTGGCAAGCCGGCAACCCGAGGGGCACGACACCCCGGCCAACCGCGCGTACCCCTTCCGCTTTCCCTCCAACATCGGCGGTATTGTCTGCGCCGCTCCAGACCCCGAGCACCTTGCCCGAGCCGAACCGCACATCCGCTATTGCCTTACAGCCCTCAACAGCCAGCTCCTCCGGGAAACCGAACTCCAGGAAACCACCGAGGAGATGCTGCAACTCGCCAGCCAGATGAACTTCCTGGTCAAGGTAGCCAAGAAGATCATCGGCATCGACGACCTGAAAAAGTGCTACCAAATCATCCTGGAGGAAATCGCCACGGCAACCAAGGCGGACCAGGGATTTATCCAGACCAAGGGGAGGTGGGGAGAGGAAATCCGCGTCACCCACCGGATGACGGAAGAGGAAGTGGCCGCAAACCGGCAGAGCGCCAACCTGCAGCGCTCTGCCTCCGGCTCCACCATCATCTGCACCCGCGAGGACGGGGCCTCGCTGCTCTATTCGCCGATCAAGGAAAAAAAGGGGTTAAGCGGCCAGATGCTCTTTATCCGCACCGGCGGCCACCGGGCTTTTTCCGCTTCCGAAAAACAGTTGGTCGGCATCATCGAAAACATCATCTCGCCGACCTTTGAAACCCTGCGCTTGTACGACAGCCTCCAGGATCTCTACCTGAACACGGTCAAGGCCCTGGCCGCGGCCATCGACGCCAAGGACGAGTATACCCACGGCCATTCCTTCCGGGTGGCCAAGTACGCCCTGGCCATCGGCGGAGAGCTCGGCATCGACAGCCAGCAGCTCAACGATCTGGAAATTGCCGGATACATGCATGACCTGGGCAAGATCGGCATCTCGGAACTGATCCTGGGCAAACCCGGCAAGCTGACCAATGAAGAGTTCTGCCTCATTCAGCAGCATCCGGTCTTCACCGACAAAATCCTTCAGCCCATCAAGCTGCCACCCCACATCCTTGAAGGCGCGACCCAGCACCACGAACGCATGGACGGCACCGGCTATCCCCTCGGTCTGATCGGTACCGACATCTCCCTGTTCGGCCGGATCATCGCGGTGGCGGATGTCTTCGACGCCCTGACCTCAAAACGCCCCTACCGCGACGCCCTGCCCGTCGAAGAGGCCCTCCGGACGCTGTGCGAGGGAATCGACACGCTGTTTGACCGCGAGATGATCCTCGCCTTCATCTCGGCCCTGCGTTCGGACCGAAGCAAGGAGGTGCTGGGCGCGATCAACATCGTCCTCAGGCACGACGATCTCCAGAACTTAAACCAGTTTCTCATCGAGTTGACCGCCTTCGCCATGACCGCCAAGCGCAACTGATCCCCTCCACTGACCGCACATCAAGGAAATCCATGCAGGTTTTAAAGCATCTTTTCGACAACAACAAAAGCTGGGCCGCCGCCATCAAAAAGGCTGACCCGGATTTTTTCAGCAAACTCTCCAGCCAGCAACGGCCCGAGTATCTCTGGATTGGCTGCGCCGACAGCCGGGTGCCTGCCAACGAAATCGTCAATATGCTGCCGGGCGAGATCTTCGTGCACCGCAACATCGCCAACGTGGTGGTCCATACCGACCTCAACTGCCTCTCGGTGATCCAGTACGCGGTGGACGTGCTCAAGGTCAAGCACATCATCGTCTGCGGCCACTACGATTGCGGCGGCATCACCGCTGCCCTGGAAAACAGCGAGCACGGCCTGATCGACAACTGGCTGCGGCACATCAAGGACGTGTACCGGTTTCACCAAAAAGAGATCGATGCGCTGCCCAGCGAAAAAGAAAAACTCGATCTGCTCTGCGAGTTGAACGTGATGGAACAGGTGGCCAATGTCTGCCATACGACCATCGTGCAGAACGCCTGGAAGTCCGGGCAGGGATTGGCGGTGCATGGCTGGATCTACCGGGTGAGCGACGGCATCCTGCGGGATCTCAATGTTTGCACCACCGGCATCCACGAAATCCCCAGCATCCAGAGGATCGCCTGAACATGCCTGCCGGGGGCCTTATTTTTCTGCCCTCTCAACTCTGCACTTTGCACTTTTAACTATCATCCATGCCTGTCTTCCAACTGAGCGACAGCCTGCTTTTTCCGCCTCCGGCCCTGGCCGAGGAAGACGGCCTGCTGGCGGTGGGCGGCGACCTTTCCGCGGAGCGGTTGCTGCTGGCATACCAGCAGGGCATCTTCCCCTGGTACTCCCCCGGCGAGCCGATCCTCTGGTGGTCGCCCAATCCGCGCCTGGTTCTGTTCCCCGAAGAATTCCATCTCTCCAAACGGCTGGGACGCACCATCCGGCAGCGGACATTCGCACTCACCTTTGACACGGATTTTTCCGGGGTTATTGCCCAGTGCGCCCGTCTCCGGCTCGAAGAAGGAGAGGGAACCTGGCTCAGTGCGGAGATGATCGAGGCGTATCAGAATTTGCATGCCCTGGGTCATGCCCATTCGGTGGAATGTTGGCAGGAGGGAAAACTGGCCGGCGGGTTGTACGGGGTTTCCTTGGGCGGGGTGTTTTTCGGGGAATCCATGTTCAGCCTGGTACGAGACAGCTCCAAGGTAGCCTTGGCCGGACTGGTTGACCGGCTGAAAAGCTGGGATTTCGAGCTGATCGATTGCCAGGTCGGCACAGGACATCTACAACGCCTTGGGGCCAGGGAGATTCCCGGCGAGGAGTTTTCCCGCCGCCTGGCCCGGGCGGTTTCCAGACCGCGCCGGCCGGGGAAATGGAACACGGTCTGACAGGCGAGGCTCAGACCATCTCGCAAAACCTGCGCAGCAGCTCGTCGAGGCTGTCGATCCCGGCCGGATCCACCTCAACCTGCCGTGCCACCTCCTGATACACCGGGATCGGGGAAGGCTCTCTCTCTCGCAAGGCGGCCAGGGACAAAGCGTTGTCCGACTTGGAAAGCTTTCTGCCGTCATCACCCAGCACCAATGGGTGATGATGAAAAAAGGTTTCCGCGAAAAAATTGTCCCCATGCAATCCGGCAAGAAAAAGCTGGGCCGCGGTGGAGGGCAACAGGTCCTGGCCGCGGACAATGCAATTGATCCGGTCATCCAGATCATCGACCAGGCTGACCAGTTGGTAGGCTGGCAGATCCTCTTTCCGCCAGACAACAAAATCCCCCATCGCCTTGCAGAGCGCGATCTCCTGGCCGCCCACCCGGAACACGCTCCCCTCCGGAACCCGCACCCGTTGCGCCTCCCCTGCTTTAAACGCTTCGGCGCGGTCCCGGCAAAATCCTGGATACACCCCATCCGGAGCGAGTTGCCTGATCGTGCTGCGCGAGCAGCCGCAGGGATAGAGATGCCCAAGACGGTCAAGCTCGTCCAGAAAACTCCGGTACCGCTCCAGCCGAAGCTGCTGGGAAAACCGGGCCCGGAAGTCGTCCGGGCCCGTGGGTCCTTCGTCCCAAGTGATCCCGAGCCATTCAAGCTGGCGGAAGATGTCCTCCAGATACTCGGGCTTGGCGCGAAGGCAATCGGCATCGTCGATGCGCAGCCGCAACGCGCCGCCGGCCTTGCGCACCATCAGCCAGGTGAGGATGCAATTGACCGCATTGCCGAGATGGAGCAGGCCGCTGGGGGTGGGAGCTATGCGGGAACGGATCATATTTTTCATTTTTCGGACCGAAAGAGGCTTAAAACGAACTGATTCCAGGCCCGCGCCGTAAACGGCCACAGGGTAGTGCAGATGCGCGGAAGAGGTTTGCGCAGTGTGCTAATGCACATGAGCAGGCCGATGACAGCTAAGCGAGCACAGCGAGACTGCGAAGCAGATGCGGTGCCATGTGGCCGTTTACTCAGAAAAGCTTGCCGTCCCGGCTGTGCCGAAGAATGAGCTGGCGGAACATCTCAATGATGCCCCGGGCAAGCAGGTTTATGGATTGGGCGTTGATATTCTCCCCGGCCGAGCGGTCGAGCAGGATGTTCAGTTTCGAGTCAAACCCTTCTTCCGGCTCCCAGTAATTAATCAGGAAAGGCACCTTGGGCAGGGGCAGGATCATCAGGGAATGGTCCGCGCCGCCGGACAGAACAACAGGTTTTGCCCCGAACAGATGGAACATTTCAAAAATCAGGGAGCAATGGGCGTCGGCCAACTGGCGCAGAGGCTCTTCGCAGCGGTGGCTGAAATACTGGCTCCATTCTGCCGCCCCGGGCAAGGTGGCATAGGGAACCCAATCGCCCTGCACCTCCTTGCCCTGGCAGAGAATAATATAATGGAGCAGAGGCACATAAATCCAGTGGTTAAGATGGCAGTCGGAAATCATCTCGCCGGCGGGGGTGATGCAAAAATCCTTGCCCAGACAATTGATCGCCAGATTCCCGTCTACCAGACGCGCCCCGAGACGCGGCGCCAGAAGAGAAAAATCCAGAACCGCCACCTCCCGCTGCAACTGCGCGATGGCCTGCTGGTGGTCCTCCTCCAGGGAGCGGCGCTGAACAAGCCGGTGGCTTAACTGCGCGGCGGCCGCCGGGTCCAGATACGGACACCCGGCCAGTTTTTTCTGCCCTTGCAACACTGCGGCGGCAAAGGCCATGCATGAAGGGACCCCGCACTGGCCGCAGTTTGACTTGGCGAGGGCCGCGTAGATCTCCAGGGGATTTTTCAGTTCGGACATGGCTCGCATTCTCCCACAAAAAAAGAGGCCCGCAGGCCTCTTTTTCTTACCTGCACTCTGCCGCCGCAAACAATCAGACGAACGTGTTCCAGCCTGCGGATTTCTTGAAGCCGCCATCCTGGGCCACGACAAAACATGCGCAGCCCGGCTGGCTGTCTGCGAAACGAATCCCTTCCGCCGGCGGCATGACCATGATCCCGGTGGCCAGAGCATCGGCATCCATGACCGAATGCGCCTTGACCGTGACGCTGGTTGCCAGCCTGGGCGAACGGCCGGTCTGGGGGGTGACGATGTGGTGGAACATCTTCTCGCGATCGTAAAACACCTCGTAGCTGCCGGAGGTGGAGATGGCGCCGGTGGTCATGGCCAGCACCTCGGGGTAGGCCTTTTGCTTGGCCGGGTCCTGAATGGCCACGGTCCAGGGCTTGCCCTTGGCTGCGGTGCCGCTGGTGCGGATGTCGCCGCTGCAATTGATGAGATGATTGGTGATCCCCTTGGCCGCAAGGAGCGCGGAGACCCGATCCACAATATAGCCCGGGGCGATGCCGTCCAGGGTGATGCCCATACCCTGGCGCGCAAAGGAGATATCGCCTGCGGAAAAACGAATCTGCTCCGAACCCACCCGGGGCAGAAGCGCGGTGATCTCCGCCTCGGAAGGGGTCTTCCCGGCTCCGAACCGATCCTTGAAAAGATCGACCAGGGGCTTGACCGTGATGTCAAAGGCGCCGTTGGTCTGCTTGTTGAGGTAGAGGGAGCGGGCCACCACCTCGAGCACCTCGGGCGGCGCTTTGCGCAGGGCGCCGGTGCTGTTGAGCTGGGAAACCGGGGTGGCGGAGTCGTGGCGGCTCAAGAGCCTGCTCAGCCGGTCGATCTCCTCCCAGGCAAGGCCAATCGCATTTTCCGCCTCGTCCTTGGAGGAATGGATGGCGGTGATGGACAGAAACGAACCCATGACCAGCCTGGTGGAGGAAACCTTGTATTCCTTGGGCCCGAAAAGAACCGCCTCCGCCTGGGACGTGGGCAGCAGGGCCGCGGAAGCCGCGCCAAGGCCGAGCAGGCCGGAAAGCTTCAAAAAGGATCTTCGTTGCGGATTGCACAGGTTCTGCATGGCTGGTCTCGTTTTCATTGTGTCCCTCTCTCAAGGCAATAAAAAGGATTGGGGGAATACGCCCTTTCGCCTTTCACTTTAAAATTTTCACTCTGCACTGTTCACTCTCTAGGATGCCATCTTCAAGCCGTCCGCCTGGCGGGCAATGGCTGCTCTTCCTTCGTATTTCCGCATGATGTTGCGGGGGCATTTTTCCACACAGATATCCTGGCATTCCGGGCCATAGGCGATACACTTCGGATGATCGATCTTGATCAGGCCGTCCGTGTAGGCAATGGCCTCGGCCGGGCATTTCTTCACGCACATCTGGCAGGAGATACAGCCCACCTCGCAGACCTTGCGGACGTTCTTGCCGAGATCCTTGGTGGAGCACGGCACATGCACCCTGGCCTTGAGGCTCATCAGCTCGATAACCTTTTTGGGGCAGGCCCGGACGCAGGTGCCGCAGGCCACGCACTTGTCGGGGTTCACCACCGGAAAGCCGTCCACCATGGTAATGGCGTCAAAGGGGCAGCTCTCGGCGCATTCACCAAGCCCGATGCAGGAATAGTTGCAGGATGACGGCCCGCCGAAGCCGAGGTTGGCCGCGGTGCAGGAGGCAAAGCCGATGTACTCGTGCTTGTGGCTGACCCTGCCCTCCTTGCGGGAACAGCGGACCAGGGCGATCATATCCTCCACCGCGGCCATCTTCTTGCCGGTGAGCTGGGCCACCCGCTCGGCCACCTTTTCCTTGCCGGGATAGCAAAGATTGGGCGGCACCTCGGGATTGGTGACCACCGCGATGGCGTAGCCCTCGCAGCCCGGATAGCCGCAGCCGCCGCACTGGGCCCCGGCCAGGGACTCCAAGACCTCTTCGATCAGGGGGTTGGCCTCGACGGCGAAACGATGCGCCGCCAGGGCAAGACCGATGCCGAAGAAGAGGCCGATGCAGCCCAGGAGCGCAATGCCGCCAAGGGCGAGTTTGACTAATGCTGGATCCATTTCCACACCTATCCCAACGACAAGGGAATAATTAAAAAAAGAACTAACGCGAAGGCGCAAAGGCGCGAGGATAATTTCCCTGAATGCAGGCGCACCGTTAAGCCTGATAAAACTTTGCGCCTCTGCGTCTTTGCGTTAAAATTTCTCATCAATCATTAAAAAAGAGTCAGCCCGGAAAATCCCAGAAACGCCAGGGCAAACTGTCCGGCGACGATAAAGGCGATGGGCACGCCCTTGAAGGTCGGCGGAATATTGGCCAGCTCCATCCTCTCCCGCACCGAACTCATCAGATACAGGGCGAGAAGGAAGCCGCCGCCTGCCCCCAGGGCAAGCATGAAGGACTCCCAAAAGTTGTATTCATTGTCGGCCAAAATCAGCGGCACCGCGATGATCACGCAGTTGGCGATGACCAGCACCAGATACACGCCAAAGGCGTTGAACAGGGCCGGGTTTACCTTGCGCAGCACCGTGTCCACCGCCTGCACCGTAAGGGAAACCAGGCCGATAAAGATCACGATCTGCAAAAAGTTCAGGCCATAGGGTTTCATGATGAACTGGTAGAAAAACCAGCTCATGATGGCGCTGACCACCATGACGAGGGTGAAGGTGAGCCCCATTCCCTTGGCCGTATCCTTGCGCTTGGAGGTGCCGAAAAAGACGCACAAGCCCAGATACTTGGTAAAGACGAAGTTGTTGATCAACAGGGCGCTGATGAGGATGGAGAACAGATAGCCCAGATAGGGCTTCATCACCGTGAAGGAGGCCGCGGCCCCGCTTTCGGCAACCCGGTCGATGGTGACCACATGAGACAGCCTGGAGTTGAGCGGCTCCGCGAAGGTCAGAGTGGCGGTTTTTCCGTCCTCGGCCAGAACCACGCTTTCCAGGGCAAGCCGGATATCCGGATCCTGCTCCTCGTATACCAGATAGTTTGCCGGTTCCTCAACCACGACGCGGTCCACCGGCCCGGCAAAGGTGACGACGATCTCGTTTGGCGCCTTGCCGAAGGACTTCCCGGCAATCAGTTCCTGGGCCTGCGCCAGCACCGGCACACCAAGGAGCAGAACGAGGGAAAGCAGTATTCTTCTCATGCTATGCATATTCATAAATCAGGCCCGTTTTGCTCGTTTGTAGACGATCTCGACATAGTTGAAAAAAGCCATCATCAGGCCGACACAGAAGAACCCGGCAAAGGGAAGCACGAAGAAGAGCAGGGGCTTAAAGCCCAGCACATCGTAGCCAAGGACAGTGCCCAACCCCAGCAGCTCGCGGACAAAGCCCAGAGCCATCATGCCGAACATGAAGCCGAGCCCCATGCCGATGCCGTCCCAGAACGAGGCGTTGACGCTCTCCTTGCAGGCGAACATCTCCAAGCGCATGGTGATGATGGCAAAGGCGACGATGAGCTTGACAAAGATACCCATCTTGGCGTAGGCCTCGGGCAGGTACGCGGCCAGGACCATGTCGATCACCGTCACCCAGGTGGCGATGGTCAGAGTATACGTTGGGATCCGGATCCGGGGATGGATGACGTTCTTGAACAGGGAAATGGTGCAGCTTGAAAAGACCTGGACAAAAAGCACGGCGATCCCCAGCATAAAGCCGTTCATCACCGTGGTGCTGATTCCCACCGCCGGACACATGGAAAGCACCAGCCGGAAGATGGGGTTCTCGTTTAAAATCCCGTTGACCACCAGTTGCAGGTTTGTTTTCTCAGTCGCCACTTTCACATTCTCCTAAAAAGGCGTCGCGATATGCTGTTCAGCCAAAACCCGATCCAGGATCGCCAAGCGGTAGGCGAACTTCTTCACCATCGCCTTGACCCCATTGGTCACCGCGCTGCTTGAAATGGTGGCGCCGGTGAGGGCGTAGATATCGTCATCCTGGTACTGTTCCTGGATGCGGGCCACCTCTTCCGCTCCGAGACCGTACTTGCCTGTCTCCAGCGCCTTGAGGTATTCTTCGGGCAGGGGCGTTTTCTTGACTTCCAGCGTCTTCACCGCTTCAAGGGGCTTGCCCTTGAACTGGTTTTTGAAATACTCCTGGTCTATCTCCGCGCCCAAGCCCGGATCCTCTTCATGCTCCATGATCTCCAGACCGCGGATGGTGAAATCCTGGTCCAGGGCCAGCATGGCCCCGATGAAGGTCTTGAAGCCGGGAAACTTGCCGGGCAGGAGATAGGCCATGCGCTTGCCGCCGTTGGTGACCACGATGGTCTGGTCGGCGTAACGCAGCGGTTTGTCCGCGCCGATGGCCGCTCCAACCGCCTGGGTGCGCTCCCCCTCCTCGGTTGCCTTTTCCGCGGCAAGCGCCACGGGGGTCTGGGCCACGAACCCGCCCGCCAGATCGATGGTTACAAAGGAAAAGGAGCCGTCTTGCAGGGGAAGGAGATAGCCCATGGCCAGATCTTCTCCTTCGCCGACAAGGTATCGGTACAACTCATGCATGGCCACGCTGTCCGGGACCGGATTCTTTGCCGAAAAACCCAGCAGGCTGAGCATGACCTTCTGCTCGTTGACATGGATATTGTGCTTCTTCGCCTTGTTGGTGGCGATGAAGGCTGCGCCCATGACCAGCCCGGCCAACAGACAGGCCACGGTCAGCCGGAAGATGATGGTGAAAATATTCTTCATTTGCCACCTCCCTGGAGAGGCGCAAAGCGCTTGGGCTTAAAGAATCCATCCAGCACCGTGCTCACCGGATTCATGAGCAGGATGGCGTAGCAGATTCCCTCGGGATAGCCGCCCTTAAGACGGATCAGCACGGTGAGCGCCCCGATGCCGGCGCCGAAAATGAGTTGGGAGGTCTTGTTGGTCGGGCTGGTGACGTAATCGGTGGCCATGAAAAAGGCGCCGAGCAAGGCGCCGCCGGAAAGCACGGCCAGCAAAGGATCGCCGGCGAACAGGACCTCCCCGCCGAAGCACCAGGACAGCAGAGCGATGGTGGCCAGCATGGAAACCGGGATATGCCAGGTGATGTAGCCGCGATAGAGCAGATAGAGCCCGCCCAGCACGATGAGCAACCCGGAGGTTTCGCCGATGGAGCCGGGCCGCCAACCGAGGAAGAAATTGGTGTAGAGATTGGCCCCCACGCCGAACTGCTCGCTGAAAACACCGAGCCCCTGGGTCTTGAGCACTGCCAGCGGGGTGGCCGTGGCAATGGCGTCGATGGGGGTGCCGAGATAGGAAAAGATCGCCATGTCGCTAAGCGGCGGCAGCCAGGCCGAGGTCATGGCCACCGGGAAGGTGGCCAAAAGAAAGGCCCGGGCCAGCAGGGCCGGGTTAAAGATATTATAACCGATCCCGCCCAGCAGGTGCTTGCCGATGGCGATACCCATGACCGCGCCCAATATAGGCAGCAGCGGCGACACCCCGGGCGGAATGACAAAGGCGATGAGCATGCCGGTGATCACCGCGCTGCCGTCGGAAATGGTGATTTTGCGGCCCATGGCCTTCTGGGTTGCGGCCTCGACCGCCACGCAGCTTGCCACGCTGACCGCGGTGATGAGCAGGGTCTGGATGCCGAAGATAAAGACGGAAAGAACCAGGGGCGGCACCAGGCAGGCCACCACGGTCCACATGATTTTCTCAACCGACTCGCCGCTCTTCACATGGGGGGAGATGGAAACCTTCCACAGGTGTGAAGCAGCGGGGGATTGGTTCTCTGAAGCGTGCTCGTTAATGGCCGTTCTCCTTCGATTACATTCTAAAAAATCAACGCTTGGCCTTCATCTTGGCCAGCCGGATGAACTGGACCAAGGGGCGTTTCGCCGGGCAGACATAGGCGCAACAACCGCACTCAAAACACTCGAACACTCCGAACTGTCCGGTATCCTGCGGCCGGCCCGCCTCCACATAGAGGGCGATCTCCTTGGGCTCCAGCCCCATGGGGCAGGCCTCCAGACACCAGCCGCAGCGGATGCACTGGGAATGGGGGGTGGTGTCGATCTCATCTTCGGCGAGAAACAGCACCGAGGAGGTGGTCTTGGTCACCGGGATGTCCAGGGAGGATACGGCAAAGCCCATCATTGGCCCGCCCATGACGATCTTGGACAGCTCCGGCGTTACCCCGCCCAGGTACTCGACGATGTCGCTGACCCTGGTGCCCACCTTGACCAGCAGGTTTGCGGGCCGCATGATCCCCTTGCCGGAGATGGTCATCACCTTCTCGTACAAGGGCTTGGACAGCACCACTGCATCATATATAGCGCGGGCGGTGCTGACATTGTGCACCACCACGCCCACGGCGGATGGCAGGGCAAAGCCGGGAACCTTGCGGCCGGTGATGGCCTGGATGAGCTGCTTTTCCGAGCCCTGCGGGTACTTGACCTCCAAGGGCTGGACAACAACGGTGTATTCCGGGGTGGAAGCAGCGGCAGCCGCCTCACTCATGGTCTTGATGGCGTCGGGCTTGTTGTTCTCGATGCCGATGAAGCATTTTTTGATGCCGAGAATCTTGAGGATCACCAAGGCGCCCTCGACGATCTCCGGGGCGCGCTCCAGCATCTGACGATGGTCCGCCGTGATGTACGGCTCGCATTCGGCGCCATTTAAAATCAGGGTATCCACCGGATTGTCCGGCGGAGGGGAGAGCTTGACATGGGAGGGAAAGCCCGCGCCGCCGATACCGATGATTCCGGCTCCGTGCACCTTGGCGAGCAATTCTTCCTTGGCGAGCTTCTGCCAGTCGCAGCGGGAATACCGCACCGGCGCTGCTTCCTTGTTGGTCTGAATGGTGATGGAGGGTGCGCTGACGCGCATGGGGTGGCCGGACATGCCAAGGGCCTTGACGGTCCCGGCCATTGGGGCATGGAGGGGCACGCCGAGCCCCTTGGTCACCTCGCCGATGACCTGACCTTCCTGTACGGCATCCTTGGCGGCCACCGTGGGAGTGCAGGGCGCGCCGATATGCTGGCCAAGAATAATCTCAAGCTCGTCGGGCGCCGACATTACCTCAATGGCGAGGTTCTCGGTCAGGCCCTTTGATGCAGGCGGATGCACACCACCTTTGGGGAATGTCAGTAGAGAGGTCATGCCACCTTCCCTAAAAATTGAGAAAGAAAAATTATTGGGAGGACGAAGCTCCACGGGAGATCTGAATCAAAATAGCACCCGTTTTTTTGCTACTCGCTATCAATCAGAGGAGTTTCTCCTTAATGCAGAATTGTTCTTCATGTCAAGTCAAAATAAAAAAGCACCACTCTGCTCGCCTGCACAGAGTGGTGCTGAACCATAAAAAAACAACTTTTAATGCCGTCCGGACCAGGACAAAAAACTACAGATGAACTGGTTCCATGATCCTCGACACGATGCGTTACGCCCCGTTGATGGGCTTAACCGAATTTATCCCAATATCCGATCCACCTCTTCCCGGTCAGAATCCATAACATAGGGAATGCCGGAAACATCCGCAGCGTCCCGAGTCAGGGCCACCAAGTCGTTGCGCTCGATGTACTTGAGCGCGAACTTCCGGGAACCGGCCATGAACTGCTGCAAGCCCTGCTTCATCCGATCAATGTACGAGTACATGCCAATGGCGCCGGCAGGCAACTTGTCGAAATCTTTGCCATACTTCTCCCGCAGGTCCGCAGCAACGGCAAAGAGCTTCAGATAACCATCGGTAACGCTTTCTTCCTCGGTTTCCATCTTTTCCCGCATAAGCCGGCCATGGGTTTTTCCGACCATGGCTGCGGTGAGCATGGCCCGCCCGAGACAGACAGCCTTCACATACGGTGCGCCCAAGGCCAGAGCCTTGTGGACATGGTCTTCCAAAGAGAGGCCGCCGGCAATGGCGATGGGGGGGATATAGGCGCCCCGGGCAGCCAGACGCTCACACATCTGATGAGCCAGACACTCCAATTGCACGGTGGGAATGCCCCACTCGTTCATCATCCGCCAGGGGCTCATGCCGGTGCCGCCGCCGGCGCCGTCGATGGTGAGCAGGTCGATTTTGGCATCGGAGGCGTATTTGATGGCCCGGGCCAGATCAGCAGGACGATAGGCACCGGTTTTCAGTGTCACGTATCTGGCTCCCACGGAGCGGAGATGCGTGACCGAGGCGTGGAAGGACTCCTCCGTGACCATACCCAGACGGGAATGACGCTCGAACTCGGTGATGGCGCCGGCGTTGAACGCCCTTACCACCGCAGGGTTGGTTGGGTCTGGCAGGACGATATAGCCGCGTTCCTTGAGCTGCAGGGCCCGCTCAATGGAATGCAGCTTGACCTCGCCGCCGATGTCCTTGGCGCCCTGCCCCCATTTTAACTCGAAAATCTCAATGCCCAGCTTTTCAATGACATACTCCGGCACCCGTAGCTTGGTATCTTCCACGTTGGCTTGAATGATGATGCCGCCGGTGCCGTCGTACCATTGTTTAAAAGCGGCAATCCGGCGCTCCATCTCCGGAGACCTGACTATGCAACCCTTGGAAAATTCCGCCTGGGGGTCCATGCCGCAGATATTTTCTCCGGCCACGACAATGACGCCGGAGATGGCGGCGCCCACGGCGATCTCATCCCAGTTGACCCGCGCTATCTCCGTTGAGCCGACAGCGCCGGTGAATACCGGAAATTTCAATGTAATGCTGCCATCGGCGCCCAAATTGGTAGTGGTGTCCACGGCGGGAAAGGTGGCAAAGTCCGGGTCGGCAGCCACGCCCACCGCGCCGACCGCAGTCCCCTGGATATTGAAGTGGGAAAAATCAACAGGGTAATCCTTCTCCGATCCCGAGGTTGTTTTACCGAAGGGCGCGGGATAGAGCATCTCCCGTCCCTTGATGGCTGATTTACCGATCTCACAAGGACCCCGGCAGCCGTCAAGACAGGTCACGCAGATGCCGGAACCCGGGGCCGGGTTCACGCGGGTGCTGGTCAGGGTGGCGGGGCTACGGTTTGGCTTGCTGAATGTCATGATCGTTCCTCTCTTCATTATTTTGATAGTGTATTTTTCGGCGACAAGCAGCCGGCAACAATGCCAAACACCATGCAATTCCGAGGCTGCCCGCTCCGCTTGTTCGTCTTCCTTGCACCGCGCAACCAAGCGATTTCCCCTGGTTACGGACCAGTGCTCATTGCATGCCGACACTGTAACGCGCAAAAAAATACGGCAATGGTTTGCCGATGGTAACACCAGATTTTTTTTTTTCAATATAAATCAACCCATCATTATAAAAGCATAAAACCAATAAAAACCATAACCAGCAGACCAGCAATCCGTCTACTTTTTTTGGCAAAATTGCCATATACCCCACATCCAATCCCCCAAAAAAACTCTTGCAAAAAGGCCGTAAAACTGTACTCTCGCCCCCAAAACTCCAGCAAAAATGCGACCAACCGGCACACAACCAAACAACCGATATTCGGCAAAATTGCCGTTTTTTCGTTTGAAAAATAGTAACAAAAGGGGTATTTTCCCGCGTGGCTGAAAAAACAGAAAAAAAAGAATTGGCGATCTTGCGGCTATTGCAAAAGGCGAACGCCCCCCTTGCCAGCTCCCGGCTGACGGAAAATCTTCAGGCCATGGGGCATGAGGTTAGCGAGCGGACCGTGCGCCATTATCTTTTGGAGCTGGATCGCAGAGGGTTAACCAGCAATCTAGGCAAAAAAGGACGAAGCATCACCGTCGCCGGCCAAATGGAGCTGGACAACGCCAGAATTTTTGACAAAGTCGGGTTTCTCACCGCAAAAATCGATCAGTTGACATACCGGATGAGCTTTGACTTGCATCGGCGAAGCGGCACTGTCATCAGCAACATAAGCCTCATCCCCCTGTCGTTGCTGTCCCGGGCGGTGCCGATGGTCTGCAAGGTTTACGCCGCAGGTTATTCCATGGGCTGCATGATGGCCCTGTTCGCTCCAGGCGAACAACTGGGAGAGATGATTATCCCGGAGAACATGGCTGGGCTGGGGACAGTCTGCTCGATAACCCTGAACGGAGTACTCCTGGCCCACGGCATCCCCACCCACGCCAGTTTCGGCGGCCTCCTGGAACTCCGGGATCGCAAGCCCGTACGCTTTGTGGAAATCATCAAATATGATGGCAGCAGCCTTGTCCCCTTGGAAATTTTCATCCGCAGCGGGATGACAGACTACCTGGGAGCCATTAAAACCGGCGACGGCAGAATCGGGGTGGGATTCAGGGAGATGCCGGCGGACAGCCGCGACGGGGTGCTCTCCCTTATTCAAGAACTGGAAAAAGTCGGGCTGGGTGCGTTTTTGATGGTGGGCTGGCCGGGACAGCCATTACTGGAAATTCCCGTGCTTGAAGGCCAGATTGGGGCTGTGGTCATCGGTGGCCTCAATCCGGTCGCGGTGCTTGAGGAGACCGGCATCCGTATCCAGTCGCAGGCCATGTCCGGCCTGGTGGAATACGAACGCTTATTTCATTATCGGGAATTGGAAACGCGCGCCCAGGCCTTGACTCGCTAAAAATGACCGGAAAGCGTTTCCATCTCGACCGCTGCGGAATTCACTGTTGTAAGGCAAAAAATCCTGGTAAAATTGCGAACTTTTCGGTATTTAACAACGACCTAAAATACTTTTGCGGGTCGGCCAAAGAAATAACACAAAGACCGTCACGGGACGGTTATGAAAACAACTCTCTCCAAAAAGGACAACACATGTGTCGGTTAGCCATGAAAACCGCAAGCAAGCCTTTCTCCCCCTTTTCGGTGCTGGAAGCCATGGAGGCCATGCAGGAAGGGTATGACGGCAGCGGCCTCGGCTTGCTCTTGCGGGGGCTTGAATTTGCGGAGTACAAATACAATGCCAAAGATCCAATCCTTTCCGGGATCGCCCACTCCGAGGCCGCCCTTGCCAGGCTGAACAAAATCATGATCGAAGCGGGCTTCGAGCTGAAGTACGATCACGAATTTGACGTGAAACGGCAGATGATCGAAGCCAAGGACCGCTTTAAGTACATCCTTCGCGTCTACAAACAATCGGCGACCTGGGCCAGCCTGTCCGCTGAAGAAGTGGAAAACCGGCTGATGCTCACCCGTCTTGCCCTGCGCAAGGACGGCGAGGCCCACGGCCAGGATCTCACCGTCTTCTCTCTCTGGCCCGATGTAGCCATGATCAAGGAAGTGGGCTGGCCGCTCGGGGTTGGCCAAGCGCTGGGCCTGGACTCCGGCCGGATCACCAGCCGGATCTGCATGGCCCAGGGCCGTCAGAACACCAACTACGGCATCAACCTCTATGCCTGCCACCCCTTCTTCATCCAGGGCGTGGCCACCATGACCAACGGCGAGAACACCGCCTTCATCCCCATCAAGGATTGGCTCTCCGGCCGCGGGTTTCCAGGCTACATCGGCTACCAGTCCGATTCCGAGGTCTTCGCCCACATCCTCCACTATGTGACCAAGCAGCTCAAGCTGCCCTTGGAAACCTACAAGCATGTGATCACCCCGCTCAAGAACGAAGAGCTGGCCAAGCATCCCCAGGGCGATTTTCTCCGGGGTCTGCGCGATTCCTGCCGGAGGCTTATCATCGACGGCCCCAACGCGGTGATCGGCACCCTGCCCGACGAAACCTCCATGCTGGTCATGGATGCCAAGAAGATGCGCCCCGCCACCGTGGGCGGCAAACCCGGCGAGTGGGCCATTGCCTCGGAGATGTGCGGCGTTGACGCCATGATCCCCGACCGGGATCGCTCTAAGGATTTTCAGCCCATGCGGGAACACACCGTTATTATTCCTCCAGACAGACAGGAGTTGCAGATATGGTCTCAGTTCGATCACTTGCCAATACACCAAGCAGCCTGACCCCCAACGATCTGCCTTGGATCATCGAGCACCGCGAAGACCGCTGCACCCTGTGCGGCAAGTGCGCTGCGGTATGCCCGGTAAACACCCTGAAGCTGGCCTACATGCGCAAGCGCATGCCCCATCTGGTGCTTGCCGCCACGGAACGGGGCAGCTCGTACAAGACCTTTGTCGGCATCCGCCAGTCCACCGAGGTGAGCAAGCGTTGCATCGGCTGCGGTTCCTGCGCCATGGTCTGCCCCAACGAGGCCATCCATCCGGTGCAAAACCCTTCCCGCGACCGCTTCCGTTTCGTCAACAACCAGCAGGGCGAACCGGCCAAGCGCGGCGGCCGCCGCAACGAGCCGGGTGCGAGCTTGCTTGACCGCATCATCTTCGACCGGATCTCCATGCTCACCGATCCGGCTCTGGATGCGGGCCGTCACGAATTTTCCTGCAACACCCTGCTCGGCCGGGTCTTACCGCCGGAAGAATACGTCCGCCGCAAGCTGGCTGGCGAGTGGATTCCGCCGGTGCGGGAGATCTTCCCCTTTGTCATCGGCTCCATGTCCTTTGGCGCGCTCTCGCCCAATATGTGGCTGGGCTTGCTGCAGGGCGTGGCCTATTGCAACGAGGTTCTCGGCATCCCCGTGGTCATGGCCACCGGCGAGGGCGGCTGCCCGCCCTGGGTTCTGCGCAGCCCCTTTCTCAAATACATCATCCTCCAGATCGCGTCCGGCTATTTCGGCTGGGACGAGATCATCCGGGCCATCCCCGAGATGCAGTGCGATCCGGCGGCCATCGAGATCAAGTACGGCCAGGGCGCCAAGCCCGGTGACGGCGGCCTCCTGATGTGGTTCAAGGTATCGAAGATCATCGCCCGCCTGCGCGGCGTGCCCGAGGGCGTGGACCTGCCAAGCCCGCCCGTGCACCAGACCCTCTACTCCATTGAGGAGTCGGTGATGAAGATGATCCAGACCATGTCCATGGCCTGGAACTTCCGGGTCCCGGTGTATCCGAAGATCTCCGGTTCCACCTCGGCCAAGTCGGTTTTGAACAACCTGGTGCGCAACCCCTATGCCGGGGCGCTGATGATCGACGGCATCGACGGCGGCACCGGCGCGGCCTACAACATCAGCATGGACGCCACCGGCCACCCCATCGCCGCAAATGTCCGCGAGTGCTACCTCGACCTCTGCGCCCAGGGCAAGCAGAACGAAATCCCCATCTTCGCCGCGGGCGGCGTGGGCAAGAACGGCAACGTCACCCAGAACGGCATGGCCCTGATCATGCTGGGCGCCTCCGGCGTTCACATGGGCAAGTTCATCATGCAATCGGCGGCCGGCTGTCTCGGCACCGAGACCAATCGCTGCAACGTCTGCAACATCGGGTTGTGCCCCAAGGGCATCACCAGCCAGAATCCCAAGCTCTACCGCCGTCTCGACCCGGATCAGGTCGCCCAGCGCGTGGTGGAGACCTTCATGTCCATCCGCACCGAGATCAAGAAGGTCATGGCGCCCCTGGGCCGCTCTCAGAGCCTGCCCATCGGCATGTCCGACGCCCTGGGCATCGATGACAAGGATGTGGCCGAACGTTTAAATATCAGATACGTCTGTTAAGGAAGGAGCACGCTGTGAGCAAAGTAATTGTCGTAAAAGGGCTTGACGCCAATGGCCAGCGGATCAGCTCCAAGAATTACGAAGAGCTGGCTCAGAAGGCCTTTGCCAAATCCACCCGCCTGAAGCTGGAAACCTACGGTCAGCACAACGTGGGCGGCCGCTTGAAAAACGCGGGCAAAAAGGTGGAGATCGAGGTCAGCGGCCCCTGCGGTCAGCGCCTCGGCTGCATGGGCATGCCCGGCACCACCATTGTCTGCGACGGGCCTGCCTCCGATGACGTGGGCTATCTCAATATCGGCGCGGAGATCACCGTCAAGGGCGACGCCACCAACGGGGTCTGCAATGCCATGGCCGAAGGCAAGGTGTACGTGGGCGGCTCCATTGGCGCCCGGGGCCTGACCATGACCAAATGGAACCCCGAACACCAGCGCCCGGAGCTGTGGGTGCTGGGCTCGGTGGGCGACACTTTCGCCGAGTTCAACTGCGGCGGCATCGGCATCATCTGCGGCATCGAAGCCAAGAATCCCAAGAACGTCCTGGGCTACCGCCCCTGCGTGGGCATGGTCGGCGGCTGGATCTACTACCGGGGCAAAAACGACGGCTCCTATGACAAGAAGAGCGTCATGGCCGTGCTGCCCAACGACGAGCAGTGGGCCTGGCTCATGGAGCGGATGCCCGTTTATCTCAAAAAAATCGGCCGCACCCGGCTGCTCAAGAAGCTCTCCGTCCGCAGGGAATGGATGATGCTGGTTTCCATCCCGCCCCAGGACCGGGCCTTGATGTTCTCCGGCCCCATGCCCATGGCCGAGTTCAAGCAGAAGATCTGGAACCCGGGCTTTGGCGGCGGCGACCCCATCCGCGATCTGGCCCCAGGCCTTGACCGCTCCCCCATCGGTATGATCGAAACCGGGGATCTCAGGCGGCGGCAGCCCTTCTGGGCCAACCGCGACAAGGCAGCGCCCTGCGCTTACTACTGTCCGGTGCACATCCCCACCATCGACCGGTTGCGGCTGATCCGCGAAGGCAAGGGGGATGAGGCCTACAAGATGCTGCTCGATTACACCCCGCTGCCGGCCTCGGTCTGCGGCTATATCTGCCCGAACCTCTGCATGCAGAACTGTTCCCGGCAACTGGTGGACGAAAAAATCGACGTGCAGATGCTGGGCCGCGCGGCCCGCGACGCCAAGGCTCCCAAACCGGCCAAATCGCTGGGCAAGAAGGTCGCCATCATCGGCGGCGGCCCGGCCGGCATGAACGCGGCCTGGCAACTGGCCAAGGCAGGGGTCGAGGCGCATATCTTCGAGCGCGACCAGCAGTTGGGCGGCAAGCTGGGCCAGGTCATTCCCTGGGAACGGCTGCCCAAGGCCATCTGGGATGCGGAGATCCAGCGCTTCCTCTCCATGCCCAATATCAAGGCCACCTTCGGCGTATCCATGACCAAGGAAAAATTCGCCGAGCTGAAGAAAAAATACGACCATGTCATCGTGGCCGTGGGCACCCATCAGCCGCGCACCATTCCCTTCCCCGGCCATGAGCGGGTCATCCCCGCCCTGGACTTCCTGAAAAGCGCGAAAAGCGCCAAGCCGCCCAAGGTCGGCAAGCAGGTGGTGATCATCGGCGCGGGCAACGTGGGCTGCGATGTGGCCTGCGAGGCGTACCGGCTGGGAGCCAAGGAAGTTACCCTGGTGGATATCCAGAAGCCCCTGGCCTTCGGCAAGGAGAAGGCGGCGGCAGAGGCGCTTGGCGCCACCTTCAAATGGCCGGTGCAGACCAAGGAAGTCACCGCCGAGGGGCTCATCGACGCGGCAGGCCAGCTCATTGAGGCCCAGACCGTGATCATCTCCATCGGCGATGTCCCGGCCTTGAAGTTCCTGCCGGACACCGTCGAGGTCATCACCGTGGGCGGCGCGGGCTGGATCAAGTGCAACGCCGCAGGCCTTACCAGCGATCCAAAGATCTCGGCTGTTGGCGATGTGGAGCGGCCGGGATTGGCCACCAACGCCCTGGGCGCGGGCAAGAAAACCGCGGAAGCCATCCTGGCCGGTTTCAAGGGCGAGGAGTGGAAGGATTTCGGCCAGCAGCTCATCCCCCACGCCAGCCTGACAGCGGCCCATTACAACCCCGAGCCGTGCCCCGGTTCTTCGGAGGCGGCTGAGGCGGAACGCTGCATGAGCTGCGGCACCTGCCGCGACTGCCACCTCTGCGAGACCATCTGCCCCACCCAGGCCATCTCCCGGGAAAAGCTGGAGGGCAAAGACTACCGCTATGTCTCGGATCCGGACAAGTGCATCGCCTGCGGCTTCTGCAGCGATACCTGCCCCTGCGGCATCTGGGTAATGCGGCCCTTCTGATCCTTTTTTATCCTGATCCCCCTAAGCTCTCAAAAAAACAGGGGCAGCCTCTCCCGGCTGCCCCTGTTTTTTCTCCGATGGCCGGCTCTCTCTTGAACACAGCTCCGCTCGCAGGATGTTGAAAAAAGCCGTCCTGGCTTTTTTCAACCACGATCGGCCAGAAGTGAATTCTGTCCGATCTCACAATTTCACCGAGATAGAATTCGCCGAAATTGGCGATCCATTCCTGAAGCGCACGCAGGGTGGCGAAAAACGAGTTTTTCGCCACCCTGCGAGAGGGTTTCTTGCCGTTTTTCCCGCGGCATGCCGCACGTGGCAGCTCCCCCCCCGCAGCGGCTTTGCACAAAAAAAAGAGGAGCGGCCCCCGCCGTCCCTCTTTTTTCTCAACCTTCCCATGAGAAGAGCCTTGCCGATCCGCCCTAGCCCTCTTCGTACACCTCGGTGACAATCATTTTTCCGCTGGTCCGGGCATTTTTTCGATGAAATTCAACCATGGCCATGGCCACATTCCGCGCATCGACGGTTGTTTTTTCGATTGCGGCAGTCCGCCAGAGCTCTGCTCCCCCAACCTTGAATTTTACCACAAACTTGCGCATCCCCCTCTCCTTTTGCCTAAAAAATCAGGGGCAGTTCCCCCAGAACTCCCCCCGGTTGATACAACCAACCTTATGCATGGGTATCGCATTATTTGCCCATCCAGGTCAATACCTAAAAAATACGAGTTTCTGTCTCCCTGTTTCCTGCGAGCCGGCGTTCCCTTTCCCTGCCAGTTTTCCACAAAAAACCGCTACAAATATGTGCAAAACAAACATGTATTTTACATATTTATAGCGCAATACAGCCGGACACCGCGCGCCAATTATGCGGAAAAATACGCATAATCAACAGAAAAACGGACAGCGCCCCGGTGGCACGATTATCGCAAACCGTTTCGTGGGTCATCACCCCATATCAACCCGAAACACAAGGAGGCACCATGCGCCCTCGTTTTTTCGCCCGACTCTGCACCACCATTGGCCTTGGGCTTCTCCCCAGCCTTGCCCTGGCCGGGGACAGCCAAAGCATCGACAGCGGCGCCACCGCCTGGATGCTGATCTCCACGGGGTTGGTACTTCTGATGATTCCCGGCCTGGCCATGTTTTACGGCGGACTGGTCCGCACCAAGAATGTCCTCGGCACCATGATGCACAGCTTCGTCTCCATGGCGGTGATCGGCGTGCTCTGGGTGGTTTGCGGCTACAGCCTCACCTTCGGCAAGGGGATCCTCGGCGGGGTCATCGGCTGGAACCCGGATTATTTTCTGCTCCAGGGCATTGACGAGGCCATCACCAACGGGGTGCCCGAGTATGTCCTCGCCATGTTCCAGGGCAAATTCGCCATCATCACCCCGGCCCTGATCAGCGGCGCCATTGCCGAACGGGTCTATTTCCGGGGCTACATTCTCTTCATCGTCCTCTGGTTTCTCTTTGTTTACAGTCCGTTGTGCCACTGGATCTGGGCTCCGGACGGCTGGCTGTTCAATGCGGGCGCGGGCGGAGTTATCGACCTGGCCGGGGGTTTGGTGATCCACGTTTCCGCCGGAATCAGCGCCCTGGTTGCCGCCCTTTTTCTCGGCCCGCGGCACGGGTATCCGAAGACCGCCATGCACCCGAACAATCTGGTCATGACCATGATGGGCGCGGGACTTCTCTGGGTGGGCTGGTACGGCTTCAATGCCGGCTCCACCGTGCAGAGCGGCCTGGAAACCGCCCGGGCGCTAACGATGACCCAGATCTCCGCGGCAAGCGGCGCGCTGACCTGGCTGATCATCGAGGCCATCGCCTTTAAAAAGGCCACCTCCCTTGGCTTTGTCTCCGGCATCCTGGCCGGGCTGGTGGTGATCACCCCTGCCGCCGGAGTGGTCCAGCCCCTGGGCGCCCTCACCCTCGGCGCCGCTTCTTCGCTGCTCTGCTACTTTGCCCTGCTCATGAAAATCCGTCTCGGTTACGACGACTCCCTGGACTGTTTCGGCATCCACGGGGTGGGCAGCGGCCTCGGCGTGCTCCTGCTCTCCTTTTTCATCCGCGATTCCTGGCTGGCCAAGGCCTCCGCCGCAGCCGGACGGACCTGGACCGCCATTGATCAGTTGCAGGTGCAGTTGTTGGGCATGGGAGTGACCATCGCCCTGGCCGCCTCCGCCACCCTTCTGATCTGTGTGGTTGTGGAGAAAACCGTGGGTTTCAGAATCGACCAGCAGGGAGAGATCGAGGGTCTTGACATGTCCCTCCATGGCGAATCAGGCTACGGGATGGCGGATCGATAAACAAGCATCTCACTACGCTTCATACATAGAAAAAAGGCCGGAGCTCTGTTGAGCTGTGGCCTTTTTTTGTTTTCCGGGAATGCGGCACGTATCAGTATGTTCATTTCTTTGCGTGCCCAAAGAAACGAACCAAAGAAAAGGCCCCCGTGTCCCTTGTCCCGCCGAAGGCGGGATACCCTGTGCTCCTCGATGCTGCCGGGGCTTTGCAAACTCGGCTAACGCCTCAAACAGTGCAAATCCCCTTTTCGGCAGCCTCTCCGGTGCTCGGCGGCGTGCCAATGGGATTTTCCCCTCCCCCCATTTGTCCTGCCGCGCCTCGCAGACGGGGGCGGATAAAGACGCGGGAACTGTTTGAGGGCGAAGCCCGAGTTTTTCCGCGTCCCGCCCTCGGCGAGAAGCAAGGGGAGCCCGCAGGGCCAGGACTGGTTGGGGTGCCCTTTTCTTGTTTCTTCTTTTGGGCACGCAAAAGAAGAAAAAGAGGACATGAGAAAGGTTTTCTCCATCTCATTCCCAGAACTTCCCAGATAAACCTTTTTGCCCAGGACAACCCCAGCCCGCTGATGATACAATGCCCCAGCATCAATCCTTATCCATATCTATTCAGGGGGCATCTTCTCCATGCTGTTAACGCAGACACCTTCTTCCCGCGCACTCAAAAGGCTTCCCGCCTTTTTCATGGCAGCCGCATTGCTCATCCTCTGCCTTGCCCCGCCCACGGCCGATGCCGGGCTGACCATCCGCCAGGGCTATTTTTGGGACACCGACCGCCAGGAGGTCTTCATCCCCCACGGCTTTGCCTATCAGGTGTGGAACCCGCCGGTTTTCGCCACCCAGACCCTGGCCGAGGTGGACTATGATCTGGAGGCCATGCAACAGGCCCATGCCAACTCCCTGCGGGTGGAGCTCGTCTGGGAAAGCGTGGAACAGGCAGAAGGCGTGTTCCGCTGGGACCAGGCCGACCATCTGGTCAAAAAGGCCGAACAGCTCGGGCTCAAGCTCTTCATCCTCATCGGCTACCAGTACCCCCCCTCCTGGTTTTCCGCCCATTATCCCGAGGCCATGGCCCGCACCGCCACCGGCCCCAGCCCCCTGCTGAACTACAGCCACCCGCGCGCCAAGGAAGCCTTTGCCCGGTTCATCGGCGCGGTTTGCGACCGCTACAAGACAAGCCCTGCCATCGGCGGCTGGATTCTCGGCAACGAATTCGCCTTCTACGATCTCTGGGAGAATACCCCTATCAAGAATCAGGTGGGCTACGACGAACAGGTGAGCCTTCCCTCCTACCAAGCTTTTTTGGCGCAGACCTACGGGGGGAGCATCGCACGACTCAACAGTGCCTGGGGCACCACCTTCCAAGACTTTAACGAGGTACACATGGCCCGCGCCTACCCCGCGGACCGGGCCGACCACGAGGCCATCCGCAACTCCGGCTACCACGACCTCATCCAATGGCGCAAACAGACCATCGGTGACTTCTTGGCCGCAGGCGCCAAAGCGGCGAAAACCGCCGCGCCGGACCAACTGATCTCCTACTCCATCGTGGCTGGCATCTTCAACGGGCTGGACCCCAATTACACCGCCGAAGACCCGCAGACTATCACCGAACGCTGCCGGGCTGTAGGCGCGCCCCTGGATTTCATGTCCCTCAACCTGTACTCCTGGGCCCTGGCAGGCCATGAGCTGCGCTCCCTGGATTTCGGCATGGCCAAGTTCCGCGACCTCATCGACATCCCGGTGCTGATCACGGAAACCGGCCACAGCTCCACGGAGACCATGTTCCCCGGCGCGGCTGGACGCCAGACCGAGGCCATTGTCAGCTCCGCCTGGGAGGGGCTGCTCTCCGGAGCCATGGGCGTGCATCTCTTCCACTGGAGCGACCGCGACAATTTCCTCGCCACCCCGTACCCACGGGAGGCGGGATTCGGGGTGGTGGCTCAGGAACGGCGGCCAAAGCCCAAGGTATACGAGGCGGTGCGGACCATGTTCCGGCAGATGGACGAGCTCCCCCTGGCCCGCCTTCTTGTTGGGTCGCACCCCCTGGAGCCGGACATCCTCGTCTACTGGCCCCATGACATCGACCTGGGCTGGAACCGGGCCAACGAAGAGACCGCCTCCCTCTGGGGCGGGCTGCGCCGGTTGGGGTTTCGGCCAAAGCTCGTCAGCCGCCCCCTTGCCGATCTGAGCACGACAGAATCGAAGGCCAAGAGCCTGCTTTTGCCAAGAAACTTCCAGATGCACCCCGATGACCTTGCCGCCCTGCCCAAACTGCTCGACCACCCCATGCATATCCACGCCAACCTGGACCTGCCCGGCCAGTTCGATGCCAACCATAAAGACAACCCCGGCTGGGGATCGACCATGGCCAAGGTTTTCGGGATTGACGTGAGCCACGCGCGGCCAGCCTGGGATACCGGGATACGTCCTGGAGCGGACTGGAGCGGAGGGTATGCGCCCTTGCTCCTCAACCCTGCATCAGAAGGCATCCTCGGCCAGACCCAGCCAAAGACGATCCGGGCCTGGAAATACTGGCACGGGGTGCGCCCGGCCTCGGGCGGCACAGCCCAGGTGTGGAGCGAAACAGAATCCTCCCTGCGCCTGGGCGCGGCTCTGGCTACCAAGGAACACCCCCTGGCGCGCACCGCCATCAACACCTTTGGGTTGGGCGACTTCATCGCTCCGGACATCTTGTTGAGCAGCCCAAGCGGTGCGCCCACCTTTGCCTGGGATACCAGAACCGCTTGGCTGACTGCGATCTACAAGAATTTTTTCAAGATGCAGCCCCGGATCGAACTCACAGGGCGAGGGGCGAGCTATGTCCTCGCCGATCTGCGTCAAACCGCGGACGGCTGGCTTCTCTCTTTAATGAATGAACACACGGAACCGGCTTTGGTGAGTGTGCGGGCGGAGGAGCTTCCCAGGGAAGGTATTGTGGTGCAGGATTTGTTTTCCGGCGCAACCGGACAGGGACTGAACAGAATGATTCTGGCAGGGGACGGCTACCGGCTCTTCCATATCACCCCGGCGCGTCAGAGCCGCGAGGAAGAACAGCCGCAACCGGAAGAACGGGCAAATCAGGAAAGCCGGGACTTATAATCCTCGTAGCCAAAAGAGCGCACCACGCAGCTCTCGCCGGTGCGCGAATCGCAGACCACGATGCTGGGCAGCCGCACCCCGTTGAAGGTGGTGGTCTTGACCATGGTGTAATGGGCCATGTCGCCGAAGACCAGCCGCTGCCCGATTTTAAGCGGCTCGGGAAAGGAATAGTCGCCGATCACGTCCCCGGCCAGACAGGAGAGCCCGCCCAAGCGGTAGGTGTGGGCAAACTCGCCGGGCTCGCCCGCGCCGAACAGCACGGGCCGGTAGGGCATTTCCAGGACATCGGGCATGTGGGCCGTGGCCGATGTATCGAGGATGGCCGTCGACATCTCGTTTTCCACGATGTCCAGCACCCGGGTCACCAGCACCCCGATGTTGAGGCCGATGGCCTCGCCGGGCTCCAGATAGACCTGCACCCCGTATTGCTTTTGAATCCGGCTGATGGTGGCGCATAACCGGTCGAGGTCGTACCCCTCCCGGGTGATGTGGTGGCCGCCCCCGAAATTGACCCACTGCATCCCGTGGAGAAACGCGCCGAACTTTTCTTCAAAGGCCGCGACCGTGTGCTCCAGGGCATCGGCATCCTGCTCGCACAGGGCATGGAAGTGCAGTCCCTCGATGCCGGTCAGCAAATCGGGCCGGAACTGATCGCGCACCACGCCCAGGCGGGAGAAGCGGCCGCAGGGGTTGTAGAGATCCACATCCACCTCGGAATACTGCGGGTTGACCCGGATGCCGCAGGAAATCTTCTTGCCAGCCCCGGCAACTTGGTCCTTGAACTGCTGCCACTGGCGGAAGGAATTGAAGACCAGATGATCGGCTGCCGCGAGGATTTCCCCAAACTCCTCATCCCCGTAGGCCGGGGCATAGACATGCACCTCCTTGCCGAACTCCTCCGCAGCCAAACGCGCTTCCGAGAGGGAGCTGGCCGAGGCCCCGTGCAGCACTTCGCGGATCTGGCCAAAGAGGCTGAACATGGCAAAGCCCTTGAGGGCCAGGAGAATCCGGCAGCCGGTACGCTGCTGGACTTGGTCGAGGATAGCCAGGTTGCGGGCCAGGCTGGCCCGGTCGCAGACGTAGCTGGGGGTGGGTACGCCGCTTACGTCGCAGCCGATGTTGATGACTTTGTGGCTCATTGGTTCCTTCACGCTTCACTTGGGGGGGGGAACAACTTAGAACATACTGAAAACAGGTGCTTCGACAGGCTCAGCACGAACGGAAATCAATACAGTAAGCAAATCCGTTCGCCCTGAGCCTGTCGAAGGGCAGTTGTTGGAAAATCCTCGCTCTTTCAGACCATAACCTTTTCCAGCCACGGCAACCCATGGATATTGAGCTTCTCCATGAACGGGTCCGGGTCCAGCTCCTCCATGTTGAAAACCCCGGCCCCCCGCCACTTGCCGGTGAGCATCATCATCGCCCCGATCATGGCCGGCACCCCGGTGGTGTAGGAGATGGCCTGGGAGCCCACCTCGCGGTAGCATTCCTCGTGGTCGCAGACATTATAGATGAACATCTTTTTGGGCTTGCCGTTCTTGACCCCCTCCACCTCACAGCCGATGCAGGTCTTGCCCTTGGTCCGCGGCCCGAGCGATGCGGGGTCGGGCAGCAGCGCCTTCAAAAACTGCAAGGGGATGATCTCTTTGCCCTCGAACATGACCGGCTCGATCCCGGTCATGCCCACGTTCTGCAACACCTCAAGATGTTTGAGATAGTTGTCGGAAAAGGTCATCCAGAAGCGGATGCGCTTGAGCCCTTTGAGGTTCTTGGCCAAGGACTCCAGCTCCTCGTGGTACATGAGGTAGGCATTCTTGGGGCCGATCACCGGAAAATCGTAGCTCTGCTTGATGGACAGCGGCGCGGTCTCGATCCAGTTGCCGTTCTCCCAGTACTTGCCCTTGGCCGTGACCTCGCGGATATTGATCTCGGGGTTGAAGTTGGTGGCAAAGGGGTGGCCGTGGTCCCCGGCATTGGCGTCGAGGATGTCCACATAATGGATCTCGTCGAAATGGTGCTTGGCCGCGTGGGCACAAAAAACATTGGTGACCCCGGGATCAAAACCGCTGCCCAGCAGGGCCATGAGCCCCTTTGCCTTGAAGCGCTCCTGATACTCCCACTGCCATTTGTAGCAGAACTTCGCCTCGTCCGGCGGCTCGTAATTGGCGGTGTCCAGGTAATCCACTCCGGTTTCCAGGCAGGCGTCCATGATGTGCAGATCCTGGTAGGGCAGGGCCAGATTGAGCACCAGCTTGGGGTTAACGCGGCGGATCAGAGCCACGGTCTCGGCGACATTGTCGGCATCGACCCGGGCGATCTCGATATCGCGGCCAGTCCGCTCCTTGACGGATTTTTGGATATTTTCGCAGCGGGCAAGGGTCCGGCTGGCAAGAACGATCTCCGAAAAAACCTCCGGAACCTGCGCGCATTTGTGGACCACAACACTGCCGACTCCGCCGGCTCCGATTATCAACACCTTGCTCATAACCCCTCTCCTTTCCCTGTGCTCTGCCATGCCTCCGCATGCGCCGAAAAAAACCGAACCTAACCGGGCCACTATACCTGAAACCCTCCCCTTTTGCACCTGTCTGGCTGAAACACCGTCAAAAAAAACAGTTCTGCCGCGCCACCAAAAAGATTCCGGAAGAAGTGACGCAACATGTTGACAAGGCAAAACGGAAGGTGTATATCTTGCCACGACATAAAGAGAAGGGCCGTTAGCTCAACTGGTAGAGCAACTGACTCTTAATCAGTAGGTTTGGGGTTCGAGCCCCCGACGGCC
>CAZPOR010000011.1:0-124531 GCA_964588325.1 uncultured Desulfurivibrio sp. | reverse complement strand
TAACCCAACATCTCACGACACGAGCTGACGACAGCCATGCAGCACCTGTCACCGGGTTCTTTATTGCTAAAGCACTTCTCTGTTTCCAGAAAATCCCCGGGATGTCAAGTCTAGGTAAGGTTCTGCGCGTTGCGTCGAATTAAACCACATACTCCACCGCTTGTGCGGGCCCCCGTCAATTCCTTTGAGTTTTAACCTTGCGGCCGTACTCCCCAGGCGGTGCACTTAATGCGTTAGCTGCGACACAGGAAAGGTCAACACTTCCCCACATCTAGTGCACATCGTTTACAGCTGTGGACTACCAGGGTATCTAATCCTGTTTGCTCCCCACGCTTTCGCGCCTCAGCGTCAGTATTCGTCCAGAAAGTCGCCTTCGCCACCGGTATTCCTCCCGATATCTACGAATTTCACCTCTACACCGGGAATTCCACTTTCCTCTCCGATACTCAAGCCGACCAGTTTCAGATGCACTTCACACGGTTAAGCCGTGGGCTTTCACACCTGACTTGATCAGCCGCCTACGCGCCCTTTACGCCCAGTAATTCCGATTAACGCTCGCACCCTCCGTATTACCGCGGCTGCTGGCACGGAGTTAGCCGGTGCTTCCTCTGCAGGTACCGTCAATCCGCATGGGTATTAACCACACGGCCGTTCTTCCCTGCTGACAGAGCTTTACGACCCAAAGGCCTTCATCACTCACGCGGCGTCGCTGGATCAGGCTTGCGCCCATTGTCCAATATTCCTCACTGCTGCCTCCCGTAGGAGTCTGGTCCGTGTTTCAGTTCCAGTGTGGCGGATCATCCTCTCAGACCCGCTACCCATCGTCGCCTTGGTAGGCTCTTACCCTGCCAACTAGCTAATGGGACGCAGGCTCATCTCTACACAGAAACTTCCAAGGAGAGGTCTCCTTTCCTTATACATCTCGCGATGCATAAGTGTATCCGGTATTAGCACCCCTTTCGAAGTGTTATCCCAGATGCAGAGGTAGATTACCTACGCGTTACTCACCCGTGCGCCACTCTACTCAGGACCGAAGTCCCTTTCTCGTTCGACTTGCATGTGTTAAGCACGCCGCCAGCGTTCAATCTGAGCCAGGATCAAACTCTCCAGTTAAATATCTTAACAAGTCTTAAAGACCCGTTATTCTTCAACAGAGATTCTGATCTCTTTACTGCAATAAAAACTCCCGAAGCTTAAAGCTCCGGTTTCTTGGGGCCCATCTTCTACTTTGCTCACTATTCAGTTTTCAATGATCGCTGCGCCCCGAAAACCGAGGCTTCCCAACGAGCGGGAAAAAGAAAAGATAACCGAAACACCAGAGTCCGTCAAGATGTTTTCTGACGTTTTTTAACGACTCTCGTCATGGTGCCGGGTTATCGTTCGGGGGCCAAAATAGCCGAACCGCCCCCCCTTGTCAACAGCAATATTGCGGAAATCTCAAAAAACACGCACCCAGCACAGCGCTGCCCTGTAACTCGTTGTTTTTCTGCGAGGCCCCTCCCGGATCTCCCCCCCTTGCCCAAACCTGAAATACTGGCTTCTTCGGCCTGGGCTTGAAAAAATAATCAAAATCTCCCTTTCTGTCCGCGGATTTGCCGCCCGATACCTGCCGCCATGCATGCCGCGCCAAAGCCATTGTCAATATTCACCACGGCGATCCCCGGAGCGCAACTATTGAGCATACCCAGAAGCGCGGCAATGCCCCCGAGACCTGTCCCATAGCCAACGCTGGTAGGCACGGCGATAATGGGTTTATCCACCAGACCACCGACCACGCTGGGCAAAGCGCCTTCCATCCCGGCGACCACGATCAATACGCACGCCTTGTCGAGAAGATCACGGCGCGAAAGCAGCCGATGTATTCCCGCCACCCCGACATCATATAACTTCTCGACCGCATGCCCGAGGCAGCGCAGGGTGACATATGCCTCCTCCGCCACCGGGATATCGGAAGTCCCGGCCGTGAGCACCACAATAGGACCTTCCCCGCCGTGTGCTTCCGGCCCAGGCTCTGCCATCTTCGCCGTCACCATGCGGGCCTCCCCATGGTAAACAAGCCCCGGAATTTCCAGACAAACCGCCTCTCCCTTCTCCCTGCTTACCCGCGTGGCCATGACCGCCGGAGAAAAACCGAGAAGCTTTTTTAAGATATCGGCAATCTGACCGGCAGTCTTGTTCTCCCCATACACCACTTCGGGCACTCCGGTTCGCAACCGCCGGTGATGATCGAGGTGGGCACAGGACAGCATCTCGGAGGGAAAATGCTTCAATTCCGCCAAGGCTTCGGCAACAGTACATGCCCCGCGACTCACCTCTTGAAGAAGATTCTGCATCCTTTTTTCATCCATCCCGCAACCTCGACACCTTATATGAGAAGAAACAAACAGAACCATCATCCATGCTTCGGTTCAACTAGATCTTGCCTGAGGATACAGCATCCGGTAGAGTAACGCACTTTGAGAGAGTTTTCAGTGTATTTCCTTGCAACCGCTTTTCCACAGGGATTCCGATGCCAGCCAAAAGCCCAGCACAGCCACCGTCCAAATCATGGCTTAAAATCACGATCACCGCCGGCGAGACCATTTCCGACCCCATCGCCGACTTTGTCTGCCAACAAACCGGCGGAGTCGAACAGGTCCCGATGGCGACAGCCAACGCCGCCCAGGAACAAATTGTCGGCTACGTGGAAAATGGCCCGCACGCCCAGGAACAACTGAAAAGAATCACGGAGTATCTTGCGGAACTCGCCGACCTCACCCCTGGAGAGGGAACAACGCGGCTTGAAACAGAAATCATCCCTGACGAAGACTGGAACAAGGCCTGGAAAGAACGATTCAAGCCTCTGCCGATCACCACCCATCTTGTCATCAAGCCCACCTGGGAATCATACCAGCCACACCCAGGAGAAAAGGTAATCGAGATGGATCCTGGCATGGCCTTTGGCACAGGACACCACGCCAGCACCAAGCTGGCCCTTGAATTCATCGAGGCGCTTTTTCACGGCAAAAGCCCCTTGCCCGAAACCGTTCTCGATGTCGGCACCGGCACGGGCATCCTGGCCATGGCCGCCGCCCTCTTCGGCGCCCAGGAGGTCTTGGCCATCGACAACGACCCGGAAGCGGTGGTGGTGGCAAAAGAAAATATCCTGCGCAATGCGCTGCTGCCAGCCATTACCGCTTCCGGCGCCGCCCTGGAGGAGATCCTCCGCCAGTTCGATCTTGTCATCGCCAACATCATCCATGACACGCTCATTGAACTTGCCGCTCCTCTTGCCGCGCACGTGGCTCTCAACGGCAAGCTCATCATGGCAGGCATCCTGACCGGCCCCCAGACCGACAATATCCGCGCCACCTATACCGCTCTCGGCCTGAAACACCTGGAAACCCGCAGCGAAGGGGAATGGAGCGCCCTTCTCTTCGCACGGCCATAACCCCATGAGCCTCCGCCGCTTTTTCATCCACCCGGCTGATATCACGGGAGAAACCGCGCTATTGACGGGCCCGGAAGCCCACCATCTCCGGACCGTCCTCAGGCTGAGTCCCGGCGACCCCATTACTTTTTTTGACGGGACCGGCGCGCGCTACCAGGCCCGCATCGAACGCATCCTCAAAGACCGGGTAACCGCAACCATTATCGGGCAAACACGGGATCTTCCGCCCAAGGTTCGCTTGCATCTGGGACAAGCCCTGCTCAAAGGGCAGAAAATGGATCTCATCCTGCAAAAAGCCACGGAACTAGGAGTTGAGGCGATCTCCCCTTTTTACTCGGAACACGGAATCCACAAACAGCCACGAGACACCCAGATGGACCGCTGGCAACGCATCGTTCTCGAGGCCTGCAAACAATGCGACCGGGCCGCGCCGCCGGAAATCCATGAGCCCAGAGAAATAATCGACCTCATGACTCAGCTCCCGTCATGTGACGCACGGCTGATCTTCTGGGAACACGAGACCCGGCACCCCCTGAAGGATGCCCTTGCCTCCAAAAACAAGGAGTGCCGATCCGTTTTATTCCTTCTCGGTCCGGAGGGAGGTTTCAGCGAGACAGAGGTTGCCCGCGCCCAGAAGGAAGGTTTTACTCCGGTTTCCCTGGGACCGCGCATTCTGCGCGCCGAAACGGCAACCCTTGCAGCAACAGCAATCCTGCAATTTACCCTTGGCAATCTCGACCCGGTTCTTCCGGACGATCAGGAGAAAAGTCCATGCGCGCCGTTGTCCAACGGGTAAGCCAAGCCTCGGTTCGAGTCGATGCACAGACCTGCGGCGCCGTCGGAGCGGGGCTTTTCGTCCTTCTCGGGGTCGGGAAAAATGATTCGGAACAGGACGCGGTGCTCCTGGCCGACAAAATTGCCAATCTCCGCATCTTTGATGACGAACAAGGCCTTATGAACCGTTCCCTGCTCGAAGTGCAAGGGGAGATGCTGGTGGTTTCCCAGTTCACCCTGTTCGGCGACTGCCGCAAAGGAAGACGCCCATCCTATTCGACGGCTGCGCCGCCCGCAGAGGCAGCGAGCCTCTACGAACGATTCATCCACGAAATCCGCACAAAAAACATCACCGTGGCCACCGGCAAGTTTCAGTCCATGATGGACGTAACCCTGATAAACAACGGGCCGGTGACCCTGCTTCTGGACACGGAAAAGCAATTCTAGCCGCACCCCCCATTCCTTTCCCATATATTTGCAACCCCTGCTTTACAAGCGTTGCAAAAATAGCTATATATTCTTGCTCATTTATAACTGTACGGGTGACGCAGTTTACGCCCGAAACCATGTATCTTTTTTGCCCGGCGAGGGGCTTTCCATGCAAGAGCTTTGGTCCGATGACCCGAAAGTCGTTGGAGAAGAAATCATACGGATTGTCGGCCAGCGCATCCCGGTAACCCTCTTTCAAAAGGGGCTCAACCCGCAAAAACTCACGCCTTCCGAGATATTCACCAAAGAAAAGGAACCACTTCTTCTTCTGACCAAGGAGTCCCCTTTCCAGGCCCCAAAGGATCCGTGCCTGCTCCTGTATCAGCAGCAGAACCAGCCCATGCGAGGGTTCCACGCTATCCCTGCGCTTGAAACCACCAGTGAACTGGGGGTGCGCTTTCCCATCTCAATTATCACCATTCAACGGAGGAGATACCCCCGGTACATGACAAGTCCCCGCTCCGTGGCGACTTTCACCCGCAAGGCAAGCCAGTATCTCAACCATGGCACGATAAAAAACATCTCCATCGAGGGGGCAAGGGTGGTGGGGAAATTTTCCCAGCATATCCAAAAAGGAGACAAGCTCAGCCCGCTCAGCATGACCCTTCGTTTAAAATTTGGCGATTTTGAGGAAAAAGCCACCGCCCCGGAAGCCATTGTCCGCCGGGTTATCGAGATTGATCAGGAAACCAGGGAATTCGGCCTTCAGTTCACGCTGAAGGGTACGGACCGGGAAAATCTCGAACGCTACCTTGCCATTTGCTCCATCGAAAATTCCCCGCCAAACGCGACCTGAACCTCCACGAACTTCCGCACACCCTGCCCATCCCCCCCATCCTATTTTTTTGTCAGCCCTCCCTATTTCCTTGACTTTAGTTTTGCCAATAGCGGATCATGCAGGATGCGCGCAGGATATGGTGTCCTGCTCCTTTATGCCCTTTAACCCTCAAGGCTAAAAGAAGCCCCACGCCTACCTTAAAAATGAGCCCCGGAGAAATTCATGAAAATAGATATTGGTCCCGTCACCCGCATTGAAGGCCATCTCAATGTGCGGACCACCGTTGAAAATGGGGTGGTAGTTGATGCCCAATGCATGTCTGAAATGTTCCGGGGATTTGAAGTCCTCCTCCTGGGGCGAGATCCCCTCGACGCCCAACAGATAACTCAACGAATTTGCGGGGTCTGTCCTTACGCTCATGCCATTGCCTCCTCACTTGCCCAAGAAAACGCATACCAGCTCCAAGTGCCTGCCAATGGCAGAATTCTGCACAACCTCATTGAAGGTGCAAACCATCTCTATGACTACCTTTTGCATTTCTATCAGCTTTCATCTCTCGATTTCGTTGATGTCACAGCCATCCTTCAATACAAAGGCAAGGATGCAGAACTGGTCAAGGTCCGGCAATGGGTTCAGGCGGAACTGAGCCGAGGCAAGGCTTTCCCTGCTGCGCCATTCCTCCCCAGGTTGTCTGGAAAATATATCGCAAATGCAGATATCAACATTGGGGCGATCAAGCACTATCTGGAGGCCATGGAGATTCAGAAAAAAGCCAACCGCGCAGCCGCCATTTTCGGGGGAAAATTCCCGCATTCCACCGGCATTTTCCCCGGCGGCTGCACGCAGGACGTGCGGATCGACCTTATTGCTTCCTACCAAGCACTCATCCGTGAAGTCAAGGAGTTCGTCACCAGCAAGTACATCCCCGATGTGCTCGCGGTTGCAGCAGCCTTCCCGGAATATTGGAAAATCGGAGCCAGCAAGGGCGGGTTTCTTTCCTATGGCATGCTGCCTCTCTCTCCAACCAAAAACAGTAAACGTCTCTTCGCGGCAGGTGTGATGTTCGACGGCACGGTATCCGCTGTGGACCTGAAACAAATCACCCAGGACATCCAACACTCCAAATATTCTTCTCCGAGCGGACTCAAGATTAAGGAGTCCACGCTCACCCCGGCGCCCCACAAAGAAGGGGCCTACTCTTGGAGCAAAGCCCCTCGCTACGGAGGCCGCATGCTCGAAGTAGGGCCGGCAGCCAGAGTTCTGATTGACTACCATCAAGGAAACAACCCTGTTCTGAAAGAAATGGTCAACAAATTCGCCGGCATTGCAAAGATCACCCCCAACCAACTCAATTCCGTGCTGGGACGCCACCTGTGTCGGGCTATTCAGGCGACTATCATTGCTGATTTCCTCCTGAATGAAACAGAGCGTCTCGAACATGGCGCCCCGGCCATGGCGAATATCGTCATTCCCCGTTCCGGCGAAGGATTTGGCATGACAGAAGCCTCACGCGGCGCCCTGCTCCACTATCTCCGTATCGAAAACCATAAAATTGCCAAGTACGAATGTGTGGTGCCAACCACCTGGAACGCTTCCCCACGGGATGACCGGGGCCAACCGGGGGCCATGGAATCGGCCCTCATAGGCACACGGGTTGCAATCCCGGAAGAACAGATCGAATCACTCAGGATAGTACATTCCTTCGATCCCTGCATCGCCTGCGCGGTTCATTGAGACACCAGACTTTTTGAGGGAATCCATGATACATAGACGCGACTTCATAAAACTTGCCGCTGCATTGGGTACAGCCTTTGGCATCAATGGTCTACCGGAACCGGTCATGGCAGCCCTCAAAAAAATCGATCCGGCGGCGGTTCCCAAGCTCATCTACCTCCAGGGGCTTTCCTGTACAGGATGCTCCATCTCGCTCCTGCAGGCGGAGACTCCTTCCCCTCTCTCCCTGATAACGGATTATTCACAGCTCGCCTTCCATGCCGATCTCTCCGCGATTTCCGGGAAAAAAGCCTTTGATCTCGTGGAAAAATATATTTCCGGGCAGGCAGGCCCCTACTTTTTAGCCGTGGAAGGAGCCATTCCCGAACGAATGCCTGAAGCCTGCGTCATCGGCGACAAGACCTTTGCCCAGCTCCTTGAAGCTGCGGCAAAAACCATGACCGGCGCAGTCGCCGTGGGGGCCTGCGCCTGCGATGGCGGAATTCCCGCCGCCGAAGGAAATCTAACCGGCGCCATCGGACTCAAGGAGTTTTACACGAAGCGGGGGATCAAAAAACTGGTGGTGAACATTCGAGGCTGTTCGGTTCATCCGGACTGGGTCTGGCATACCATCATCCATCTGGTGAAGGTCGGCGTTCCCGAACTGGTCAACGATGCGCCAAAGCTCTTCTACAGCCGTAAGGTCCACGAGCTTTGTCCCAGATACCATGATTTCCAGCAGGAGATTTTTGCCAAGAAACTGGGCGACAAGGGGTGCCTCTTCAAGCTGGGCTGCCTTGGCCCCGACACCTATGCCGATTGCCCGACCCGTTGGTGGAACGGCGGAAGAACTTGGTGTATCGACAGCAACGCGCCATGTATCGGGTGTGCCTCACCAAACTTTGCGCGAAAGAAAAGCATCCCGTTCTACCGGTTGAGCGAGTCCAAAAAATAATCACCTCTGTCAAGGGAGAGCCGCCATGCTCAGGGAAACCTTTGCACATCGTCCTGTTACCCAAAGAGTCATGATCATCGCACAATCCGTGCTTATCTTGACCTTGCTCGCGGGAACCATACTGATCAGCCTGTATGTAAAAAGCAAGATGACCCGGATATATGTTGATTCAGTCCACACCCTGTTCAACTCTTTCCAGGAAGGGGTAAAAGGCTCACTTGAACGTGGACAGATGAAAAATTTCCAGATCCTGCTTATCCAACAAAAAGACGTCAAAGGAGTGATAGATGCATCCCTGTATGACAAAGAAGGGAAAATGAACCTTTCTTCCTCTGGCAACCCGGACGGAAAAACAGATCTTCCAGAAGAAATCAAAAAAGAAATCAGCTCCAAAAAGATATTTGAAGAGATCAACTCGCACGTTGTCCGCATCGTTGCTCCGCAACTGGTGGAGCCCGACTGTATCCGCTGCCATCAAACATGGCAGGAAGGAGAGATCAGCGGTAGCCTCTCGCTGACCTTTGATCTCTCCCCTCTGACCTCTGGCGTAAACAGCCTGATGATCTTCCTGGCCATTGGCTGTCTTTCCTTGATCGTGGTCACCGGCGGCAGCATTTATCTTGTGATGCAACGCGCCGTAACCAACCCCATTACCGATATCATTGACGACCTTACCGCCAGCGCGGACAGAGTTGCCACTGTTGCCAATCAGGCTGCGATCGCGAGTCAATCCTTGGCGGATCACGCCTCGCAACAGGCAGCCTCTCTGGAGGAGACAAGCGCCTCCCTTGAAGAAATTTCCTCCATGACCACCCAAAATGCCGACAATGCGACCACGGCCAATGAACTCATGGAAGAAACAAGTGAAATCATGATTGCAGCGAATCAGTCCATGGATGAACTCACCTTGGCAATGAGCACTATTGCCTCTGCCAACGAAGAGACCTCAAAAATCATCAAAACCATTGACGAAATTGCTTTCCAAACCAATCTTCTCGCCTTGAACGCGGCGGTGGAGGCGGCCAGAGCCGGTGAAGCCGGGGCCGGTTTCGCGGTGGTTGCGGACGAGGTCCGCAACCTGGCCATGCGTGCGGCCGAGGCGGCAAAAAACACAACCCAACTGCTGGAAGGCACCCATGAAAAGGTTGAAAATGGTGTGAAGTTGGTGCAACTGACTGATAATTCATTCAAACAGGCGGCAGAACAAAGCAAAAAAACAGCAAGCCTCCTTCAAGAAATAACCACAGCCTCCAAAGAACAATCTACGGGCATCGGTCAGGTTTCCAAGGCGGTGCATGAACTTGACGAAGTGACTCAACACAATGCCGCGGATGCGGACCAAGCATCACAAATCTCGAGAGACATGAAACAACAGTCACAACGTCTCAACAATTTCGTCCAGCAACTGGTGGAACTGGTAAAAGGAAAGGAACTCGGATAACTGCCCTCGCCAGAAAAACAACAAATTATTCTTTCCCCACAAGATGCGCATGCTGCTGGTTTTTCCGCCACAAGGCAAGCAAACGATTCCGTAATTCCGCATCGCCGATGGAGGAAATCAATCCCTCAAAGCCCTTTTGCTCCTCCGGATCAATCGGCTGCGGAGATGCCGCCGGTTTGGGGCTGCTCACGGCCATTCTTTCCTCACCAAGGGCGGCGTCTATCTGAAAACGGATATCGCTGATCTTCTCTGAACCACGCACATTCGCGTTGACATGCTCAAGCAGCGCCTGCTTTTGCAGGTGGAGCTGCTGCATCCAGACCGAGTCGGAAACCGCTATCCAGAGCACCGTGCCCCGGATCACCCGCGGCTCGGTCCGCTCCGCGATCTCCGGCCCGACCACCTCCGGCCAGTTGCGAAAAACCGCGTGCAGGGCCAAGCGTTTGTCCCACTGCCTTTTTTTAAACAGCTCGGCAAAGAGGGAATCGATGCGGGTGATTTTTTCGGGAGCAGCCATGGTATTTGCGCCTGATTGAGAGGGTTTTCGTGGTTGGATTGTAAACAACCCTTGCCGCATTGCAAAGAAATCATTATATACTGCTCACAATTTTCGGTCATTTTCCGGCCACCTTATTATTGAACCGCAACAACAAGGACTTCCCCATGGGCTTTCGCTGTGGCATCGTCGGCCTGCCCAACGTCGGCAAATCGACCATCTTCAACGCCCTCACCTCGGCGGGCATCGAGTCGGCCAACTACCCTTTCTGCACCATCGAACCCAACGTGGGCATGGTGCCGGTGCCGGACACCCGGCTTGACATCCTGGCCGAGATGGCCAAGACCAAGGTCAAGGTTCACGCCCAGATGGAGTTCGTCGATATCGCCGGCCTGGTGAGCGGAGCCAGCAAGGGCGAGGGTTTGGGCAACCAGTTCCTGGGACACATCCGCCAGGTGGACGCCATCGCCCATGTGGTCCGCTGCTTTGAAGATACCAACATCGTGCATGTGGAGGGCAGCATCGACCCCCTGCGCGACCGCGATGTCATCAACACCGAATTGATCCTCTCCGACCTGGACACCGTGAGCCGGCGCATGACCAAAACCGCATCCCAGGCAAAATCCGGGGATGCGGTCTACAAGGCGCAACTGCTTGTCCTTGAGGGGTTGCACGAACTGCTCAACGACGGCAAACCCGCCCGAGTCGCAGAGCTTGACGATACGGGCCAGAAGCTGATGAAGGAGCTGTGCCTGCTCACCGCCAAACCCGTGCTCTATGTAGCCAATGTCAGCGAGGCGGAGATCAACACCGGCAACCAGTGGGTGGATGCGCTCCGCACAGCGGCGGCAGAGGAAAATGCCTCGGTGGTCATGATCTCCGGGGCCATCGAAGAGGAGCTGAGCGCCCTTGATCCGGTCGAACGCCGGGACTTCCTGGCCGATCTCGGCCTTGAGGAGCCGGGGCTCAACCGGCTGATCAAGGCAGGCTACGAACTACTGGGGCTGATCAATTACTTCACCGTGGGCGAGAAGGAAACCAGGGCCTGGACCATCAAACGCGGCACCAAGGCCCCGCAGGCCGCCGCGGTTATCCACACCGATTTCGAGCGCGGCTTTATCCGGGCCGAGGTCATCTCCTACGCGGATTTCGTGGCCTGCGGCGGTGAGGCCAAGGCCCGCGAGAAAGGGCTGCTGCGGCTGGAAGGCAAGGAATATGTGGTGCAGGACGGCGATTGCATGAATTTCCGCTTCAACGTCTAGCCTCAAGGGACGCGCAATGATTAAAACCAATACGGAACAACTGGTCTGCCAGTCGGTGATCGGGGAAATCACCTCGCCCCAGGGCGGGATCAACCCGTACAGGATCAACCCGGATGGCCATTCGGACGTCTACCCCGGCGTGGGCGGCATCACTTACAACCTGCGGATCGGCGATCTGGCCGCGGAGAAGTTCGGCGACCATGTGGAGCCCGGAGTCTCCATCAGCAACTTCACCCAGATCCAGGGGCAACCCGGCCCCAACCGGGCCTTGAACCAGTTTTCCTGCGTGGGCAATATCGCCCGGGTGGTCTCCGGCGACGCCAAGGGCGAGACCGGGAGAGTGACGGGCAAGCATGGCGGCATCGAACATGTGCTGGTGGATTTTGCCCCGAAGGTGCTGGAGCGGCTCACCATCGGCGACAAGATTCAGATCAAGGCGTGCGGTTGCGGGCTGAATCTCCCGGATTTCCCGGGGATCAAGGTGCTGAACCTGGACCCGGCCCTGCTTGCCGCCATGCCTCTCAAAAAACTCAAGGATGGCAGACTGGAGGTTCCGGTGACCCACACCGTGCCCGCCAAGATCATGGGCTCCGGCATCGGCGCCTCCCACAGCCACAGCGGCGATTACGACATCCAGATGTTCGATCAGGGGATTGTCAAGGAATACGGCCTTGAGGATCTGCGGCTGGGCGATTTCGTCGCCATCCTGGACGCGGACGCCACCTATGGCCGGATCTACAAGACCGGCGGGGTGGTGATCGGCATCGTTGCCCACGCCAGTTGCGTCCTGGCCGGACATGGCCCGGGAGTGATGATCGCCATGACCTCGAAAGACGGGTTGCTGGCGCCCACAATCAGCGCCAAGGCAAACCTGACCACCTATTTCGCCAAGATGAAATAATCCGCCACTCCCCTCAAGACAAAAGGAAGCATCGTGAACAACAGGGAACAACTCAAACAACTGCTGCTGACCAAATCATACCGCCACGGGAAGTTCACGCTCTCCTCCGGCAGGGAATCGGACTTCTACATCGACGGCAAACAGACTACCCTGTCTGCGGAAGGCGCATACCTCTGCGGCAAGCTGATCTTCGAGATCATCAAAAACAACCCGGAAAAAATCGACGCGGTGGGCGGCATGACCCTGGGCGCCGATCCTCTGGTCACGGCGGTTTCGGTGGTGAGCCATCTGGAACAGGCGCCGATCCCCGCCTTCATCGTGCGCAAGGAATCCAAGGGCCACGGCACCGGCCAATACATCGAAGGTTTGAGCAACATGGTTCCGGGCGGCACCGTTGCCCTGCTGGAAGACGTGGTTACCACGGGCGGCACCCTGCTCACCGTGATCGAACGGGTGGAGGCGGCTGGGTTCAAGGTGGGGCTGGTGGTGACCGTGGTGGACCGGCTGGAAGGCGGAGCCGAGGCACTGGCCGAGAAGGGCTATAGGCTCGAAGCGATCTTTACCCGGCACACCCTGTTGCAAAAGGATTAACGCAATGCAGTGCACGAAATGCAAGGGCAGGCTGGAGGTTTCCCGGTCCTGCCGCAGGGTCCGCATGCGGTGTCAAAAATGCGGGCACGAATACCAGATCCATGAAGTGGCAGAGCAACTGGATGAGGAAACCGAAGAGATCCTCTCCCGCTGGACCTGCATCATCTACGACTGATTACCACTCCAGCCGCAGCACATTGTCCAGGGCATCAACCTTGGCCACCCGGACCGAAACGACATCCCCCGGCTTTGCGCTCAAAGACTGGCTCGGCGGCATGTCGGCATCCAACAGGCAATCAAGCAGGGTCAGATTGATCCGCTTGGGCCCCTTGTTGACCAGCAGCGCCTCAACCCGCCCCCCAACCTTCTGCTCCAGATACCGGAGCAGCCAGTACCGGTGCCGCGTGCGCCGCACCTGATTGACCTTGGCCAGGACCGTGTTGATATCCCCAACAACCCCGGCCAGTTCGTCGGCGGAAAACATCGCCCCCCTCCCGAGAAGCATGTTTTTAATCTGATGCTGCATGACCAGGTCGAGAAACCTCCGAATGGGAGAGGTGACCGTGGTGTACTGCATGACCCCGACCCCGCTGTGGGGCTTGGGATAGACCAGAAGTTCTCCCGGCTTCAACTGTTTGCGCTGACGAAAGACCGAAAACAGGTCCTTCTCCCCGCCAGCAACCAACCGCTGATGGGGATCGTCCTGGGCCCGGAACAGACCGGGGGCCTGACGGTCCGCCACGAATTGGGCGGAAAGAGTATTGGCCAGCACCATGAACTCCGCCACCAGGCTGCGGGAGATGGTATCCACCGGAGAGAGGGCCACCGATACCTTCCCCTCCGGATCAACACTGATATTCACATCCGGCACCGGCAGCAGGAGCGCCCCTTTTTCAATGCGCCGTTGCTTGAGCTGCTCGCTGAGCTTGGCCAGGGCCTGCAACTCCCAGTCGCCGCCCGCAGCCAGCCGTTCCGCCTCCGGGTAGTTCAACTGCCGCTTCACCGTAACCAGGCTGGGGACAAGGTCGAACTCCAGCACCTCGCCCTTGAGGTTGAGCAGCACCATGACACTCATGGCCGCCCGCGCCTTACCGGCAACCAGGCTGCACACTCCCTCGGAGAGCGCTGGCGGCAGCATGGGGATCTGGGTCTCGGGAAAATACAGCGAGGTCATTCGCCGGGATGCCTCTGCATAAACCGGCGTACCGGGGGCAACGTAATGGGCCACGTCGGAGATATGGATACCCACCAGGAAGTCGTCGCCCCTCCGCTCCACATGCAGGGCATCGTCGTAGTCGCGGGTGGATTCGCCATCGATGGTGAGCAGGGGCAGCTCCCGGAAATCCCTGCGGTTGCGACCGACAAGCTCCTCGGCCACGGGCTCTGGCGCTTGGGCCGCCGCAGCGCTAAGTTCCTCGGAAAATGCCACTGGAATGGCATACCGCAGCAGGGCCACATTTTCATGGAGCTGCCAAACCCCACCCTTGATCAGGAGATGATAGACATCGTGCGGCCCGGTGAGCCCTGCTTTTTTCAGAAGCTCCCTGGCAAGCTCATGCTCTTCGGCCTCGCTGCCGAAAACATAGTAATCGGCCAGTAAACTGAGGCAGCGGTCACGCTCCGGCCATTCCGCCGCAGGCTCTTCCTCCCAGAGACGCTTGAGCATCATGGCCCCGGTGTTCATCAGGGCCTCCTGCTCCTTTGCCTTTTCCTGCTTGAGGCGCAAGCCTTCAACCGCCTCAGGACTGTGGGCGAGAACCTGACCCTCCTTGTATTTGAAATAGAGGCGATCCACAAAGATCGAACGGAGAAAGGCGGCGACATGGTTATCCGTGGCGTCTTCGCCGAAAGCCAGCTCGGCCAGAAACTCGGGGCGGAAGCCTGCCCCTTCCTCCTCGCTGGCCAACTGCCAGATCCCGGCCAGGTCAATCTGCCCCATCATGGCATGCCGGGCCTGATCTGCTTCTTTAAGCAGACGGAGCTGCTCATCCCGGCTGAGCGTAAGCGAATGGCGTTGCGCGGATTGGTGCAGCACGCGGGAGAGGGGAAGATTCACCTCCCTGCCGTTCTGGTTGATCAGACGCAGCCGTTTGCTGTCCTCGTCAAGGACCATGGCGCAAATGAACCTGCCCTGCTCCATGTATTCTATGATTGCGCCTGGAAAAGCCATGCAATATGCCCTTGTGGTGAAAGAAAACGCAATGTGTACCAGCTATTCCAGTGGTTGTCATCTTTTTCCGCGACGATTAAAAAGAGAGGGGATGCGGAAAACCGGGAATACTGGTATGTAACAGACTGGTTTTTCCACTAAAAATACACACGAGCGCAACGCCCCCATGAACAACTCCCCGGAACAGGTCAAATCAGGCATTGTCGCCCTCATCGGGCCGCCCAATGTGGGCAAGTCCACCCTGCTGAACAGTCTGCTCGGCCAGAAGATCTCCATTGTCTCGCCCAAGCCCCAGACCACCCGCAACCGGATCCTGGGCATCGTCAACGGGACGGACTACCAGATCGTCATGCTGGACACCCCGGGCATTCACAAGGCAAGAAGCCCCTTGAACCTGGAGATGGTCAAGATCGCCCTGGGCAGCCTGGCCGAGGTGGACGCCATTGTTTTCATGGTGGACGTCACCATGCCCCTGCCCAGCACGGGCGCCACCCTGACCCGCTGCCTTGAGGGCATCGACAAACCGGTGCTGCTGCTCCTGAACAAAATGGATCTCATCGACAAGGAAAAGCTGCTGCCCATCATCGCCACCTACCAGGGACTCTACCCGTTTCAGGCAATCCTGCCCCTGTCGGCCAAAGCCAACGACGGCACCGATCTGGTCATCCGGGAGCTCTGCCATCTGCTGCCCACCGGGCCGCGCCTCTATCCCGAGGATATTCCCACCGATGTCACGGAACGATTCATTGTCGCGGAGATCATCCGAGAAAAGATCTTCTTGCTGACCGGCCAGGAAATCCCCTATTCCACGGCGGTGACGATTGAGAGCTTCAAGGAAAACGAGGCCAAACAACTGATCACGATCCACGCCACCATCTATGTGGAAAAGGATTCGCAAAAAGGGATCATTATCGGCAAGAACGGCAGCAAGCTCAAACAGCTCGGGCAGGCCGCCCGAAAAGACATCGAGATTCTCCTTGATCAGCATGTGCTGCTCAAACTGTGGGTGAAGGTGCAAAAAGATTGGACCAGCGACCCGCGCTTTCTGAGGGAACTCGGCTTTTAACAAAAAACGGGGGCCGACTCCTGAGAATCGCCCCCCGGTTACCGCTTTTCTTTTTTTGCAGATCAGACGACCACATTCACCCCGCGTGATCGCTGTTCCATCCGAGCATTTTGCTCCTCGGGCTGTCGTGGCGAAGGTTCCCGCCTTTCCCGCGCACGCACGGATTCTTCCGCGGCATTCTGGTCCGCCGCCTGCTCAGCCTGGGTGACCGCCCTGGAGGCTTCCAGGGCGGCGGCGGAGATATTGGTCACGACATCTGGGGATGCCTGACTGGTCTGGCCGGATTCGGTCCGGTTGCTGTCCGTCTTCTTTGCTCCTCCTGCCTCGGCATAAGGAGAAGCGGGCCGTTCGGTCCTGACATTGGCTTGTACTGAAGTGGCGCTGGGATCCAAAAGCATTGTTCCACCTCCTGTGAGCGTACGCATCGATTTTACTGTAACACCCTGGCTGGCTACCAGCGGATAGTTACGTTATTATGCTACTATAATTTTCATTAAAGATAAAGCAATCCCTTGAGGGAAAATTATCCAGCCCCATTTCCAGCCCGCCTCCCCCTGCTTTTTCCCAAGCATCCTCTTGAATAACCCGGTAAAACGATATATAAAACACAGTTTGAATCCGATCCGTCAGCATCGCGCAGTCTCTTCCGCGTTGCTCATTTTTTTTTGCAAGGAGAACACCATGCCCGAAGTCCGCGTCCGCTTTCCACCCAGCCCGACCGGCTACCTCCATATCGGCGGAGCCAGAACCGCCATCTACAACTGGCTGTTTGCCCGCAAGCACGGGGGCAAGCTGGTGCTGCGCATCGAGGATACGGACGCGGAACGCTCCACCCAGGAATCCATCCAGGGCATCCTCGACGGCCTGGAATGGCTCGGCGTGACATGGGATGAAGGCCCCTATTTTCAGTCGGAATATGCCAAGGAGCATGTGGCCGCAGCCGAAAGACTGCTGGCCGAGGGCAATGCCTACAAATGCTTTTGCAGCAAGGAAGAGCTTGAAGCCAAACGGGAAGCCGCAGCCGCAGCCAAGGGCGACTACCGGTACGACGGCGTCTGCCGCAGGCTCAGCCCCGAACAGGTAAGAGAAAAAGAGGCCAACGGACTCCCCTATGTCATCCGATTCAAGGTGCCGCAGGAACCGGGCAAGGTCGGGTTTGACGATCAGGTCTACGGCCGGGTTGAGCGCGCCTACGAGGATATCGAGGATTTCGTCATTGTCCGCTCCAACGGCATGCCGCTGTATCTGCTCTGCAACGTGGTGGACGATATCCGCGACCGCATCACCCATGTCATCCGGGGACAGGACGGCCTGAGCAACACCCCGCGCCAGATCCTGCTCTATCGGGCCCTGGGCGCGCAACTGCCCACCTTCGCCCACATGCCGCTGACCCTTGACCTGAACAAGGCCAAGATCTCCAAGCGCAGCCACGGCGAGATCGTCTCGGTTCAGTTTTACCGCGAACAGGGGTTCCTCCCCTGGGCCCTGGCAAATTTTCTCGTCCTGCTGGGCTGGTCCACCTCCGATGATCGCGAAATTTTCTCGCGGGAAGAGCTCATCGAGGTCTTCGATCTTTCCGGCATCACCCGGTCCAACTCCATCTTCAACTACCGCAAGGACGACCCCAAGTTTTTCACCGATCCCAAGGCGATCAACATCAACGCCCATTACCTGCGCACCCTGCCCATCGAGGAAATCGGCGGGCTGGTAAAAGCGGAGTTTCAACAAGAAGGGCTGTGGGATGCGGCCTACGATGGCGACAAAAGGGAGTGGTTCCTGAAAACCCTGGACATGACCAGGGAACGTTTCCACACCCTGAAGGACTTTGCCTCCCTGGGGCGGGCCTGGTTTGCCGATGACTTTGCCATGGACGAAACCGCCCTGGCCAAGAACGTGCTGAAGCATCCGGAGCTCAAGGAATGGCTGCCCACGCTCGCTGGCCGCCTCGAAGCCCTGCCGGAGCTGAGCCACGATGAAACGGAACGGGTCTGCCGGGAGTTCGCCGAAGAGCTCGGGGTAAAGGTGGGGGTGCTGGTCAACGGGGCGCGGGCCGTAATCACCGGCCAGGTCAAGGGGCCGAGCATGTTCGAGGTGTTTGCCCAACTTGGCAAGCAGCGGGTGGTGAGTCGCTTGCGTGATGCAGGAAAATACTTCGGCTAAGAATCGCCACGAAATCCACGAAAGAACACGAAAACAAAAAAACTCGCATCCTGCTTTGCAGGAAAGAGCTGAGAATATTTGCCAGAGACTTAAGTCTTTCTGTCATTTCGTGGGTTTCGTGGCCCAAAAAATTCTACGGGAAATACACATATGACCAGCGACGAGACCCAGTCACAGGACTTCATCCGCGCCATCATCGCCGATGATCTGGCCACAGGCAAGCACGAGCAGATCGTCACCCGCTTCCCGCCCGAGCCCAACGGCTATCTCCATATCGGCCATGCCAAGTCCATCTGCCTCAACTTCGGCATCGCCAAGGAAAACCCAAACGCCCGCTGCCACCTGCGCTTCGATGATACCAACCCCACCAAGGAAGAGCAGGAGTATGTCGAATCCATCAAGGACAATGTCCGCTGGCTCGGCTTTGACTGGGGCGAGCATCTCTACTTTGCCTCGGATTATTTCGAGCAGCTCTACCAATACGCCGAGCACCTGATCACCACCGGCAAGGCTTACGTCTGCGATCTCTCCGCCGAGGAGACCCGGAGCTACCGCGGCACCCTCACCGAACCGGGCAGAAACAGCCCGTACCGCGACCGGCCGGTTGCGGAAAACCTCGACCTGTTCCGGCGCATGCGGGCCGGGGAGTTCCCCGATGGCGCCCGGGTGCTGCGGGCCAAGATCGACATGGCCTCCGGCAACATGAACATGCGCGATCCGGTAATCTACCGCATCCTGCACGCAAGCCATCACCGGACCGGCGACGCCTGGTGCATCTATCCGATGTACGACTACACCCACCCCATTTCCGACGCGCTGGAGGGGATCACCCACTCGCTCTGCACCCTGGAGTTTGCCGACCACCGGCCCCTGTACGACTGGACCCTGGACAACCTGCCGGTGCCCTGCCACCCGCGGCAGATCGAGTTCGCACGGCTCAACCTCAGCTACACCGTGGTCAGCAAGCGCAAGCTCCTGCAACTGGTCAACGAGGGGCATGTTTCCGGCTGGGACGACCCCCGGATGCCCACCCTTTCCGGCATCCGCCGCCGCGGCTATACTCCGGCTGCGCTGCGCAGTTTCTGCGACAAGATCGGGGTGGCCAAGAAAGACAGCGTGGTGGATGTGGCCCTGCTGGAGCACTGCGTGCGGGAGGATCTCAACGAAACCGCCGTCCGGGTCATGGGGGTTCTCGCCCCGCTCAAGGTGGTGATCACCAACTACCCCGAAGGCCGCACCGTAAATCTTCCAGCCCAGAACCATCCCCAGAAGCCGGAGATGGGAGAACGAACTGTGCCCTTTGGCAGGGAGATATATATCGAGCGGGAAGATTTCATGGAGGAGCCAGCGAAAAAGTTCTTCCGTCTGGCTCCAGGACGAGAGGTGCGGTTGCGCTACGCCTATTTCATCAAATGCGAAAAGATAATCAAGGACGAACTCAGCGGCGAGATCATCGAGCTGCATTGCACCTACGATCCGGCCACCCTGGGCGGCTCGGCCCCGGATGGCCGCAAGGTTAAGGGCACCATCCACTGGGTGTCCGCCGCCCATGGGGTAGTTGCGGAAGTGCGCCTCTACGACCGCCTCTTCACCGAGGAAAACCCGGACGCCGGCGAGGCGGACTTCAAGACCTTTGTCAATCCGGAATCCCTGGTGGTGCTTACGGATTGCCTGGTGGAGCCGAGTTTGGCCAATGCCCAGCCCGGCAGCCATTACCAGTTTGAACGGCAGGGGTATTTTTGCGCGGACAGTATGGATTCCAAAGATGGCAGCCCGGTATTCAACCGGACGGTCACCTTGCGGGATAACGAAAAGGTAAAAGGCGCGCGGTAAAAGGTTCAAGGGAAACAAAAGCGCGAGAAATTCGTTCCCCGCGCCAGCCGGTTATCCTGTATCCTTTAACTTTGCTCCTTGATCCTTTCACCTGCTTCCGGACACAATCTCCTCAAACAGGTCCACTTCATGGCGGGAGCCGATAACCAGCGGCACCCGCTGGTGCAAGGATTTCGGCTCAATATCCATGATATTCACGCCCTCATCGGTAATGGCCCTGCCTCCGGCTTGTTCCACCAAAAAAGCCAGGGGCGCGGCCTCGTACAACAACCGCAGCTTGCCGTGCGGCTTGGCCGGGTTCCGATTGTCGCGGGGGTAGAGAAAAATCCCTCCGGCAATGAGGTTGCGGTGAAAATCAGCGACCAATGAGCCGATGTACCGGGCATTGTAGGGCCGCCCGGTTTCCTTGTCGTTTTCCTTCAGGTAGTCCACGAACCTCCGGACCTCGCTGTTCCAGAAGTTGTAATTCCCCTCATTGACACTGAAATATTTGCTCCGCTCCGGCATCCTGATATCAGGATGCGACAGGTAGAACTCCCCCACGCTGGGATCAAGGGTAAAGCCATGCACTCCCTCACCCGTGGTGAACACCAGCATGGTGCTGGAGCCGTAGATAATATACCCGGCAGCCACCTGAGCCCGTCCCTTCTGTAGCAGATCTGCTTCCTCTCCCTGGGGGGTAAGCTCATTGGTGGATATCCGCCGATGAATGGAAAAAATCGTGCCGATGCTCACGTTGACATCGATGTTGGATGAGCCGTCCAACGGATCAAACGCCAGGGTATATTTCCCCGCGCTCCCCTCGGCCACCGGGATGATATCCGCTTCCTCCTCCGAGGTCATCACGCAGATATAGCCGCAGCGGGCCATACGGCGCTTGATGGCGTTGTTGGCCAACTCGTCGAGCTTTTGCACATGCTCGCCCTGAATATTGGTTTTTCCGGCCATCCCCAAAACATCTGCCAACCCGGCCATATTGACTTCGGCGTTGATTGTTTTGGCAGCCACGATCAATTCACTGAGCAGGCCGGACAGATCGCCGGTGGCCTCGGGATGCAGACGCTGGCTGTCCATGATGTGACGGCTTACGGTAATTCCAAACGGTTTAGTCATTGCATTCCCCATGGAGGATCAAAATTTTTTAGCACGGCGACTTAGGACGCATGCCCTGCGGAATAGTACGGAAGAAAACCCTTGGGGTCAAACAAAAAGAGCCTGCCCGGAGGCAGACTCTTTTCCCCTCGTCTCATAACACCGGGATCAGGCAAACATCTGCCCGATCTTCGCCTTGAAGTCTTCCTTGGAAAAGGGCTTGGTGATGAAATCCGTCACCCCGGCCTGCCGGGCCAGTTCCGACTGGGTTTTTTCCGATTCGGTGGTCGCCATCAACACCGGAATCTTTGCCCATTCCGTTTTTTTCCGAATCTCGCGGGTCAGCTCGATACCGTCCATGTTCGGCATGTTCATATCGGTGATGATCAGGTCAAATTCGCTGTCTATCTGGAGATAATCAAAGGCTTTTTTGCCGTCTTCCACCGTGACCAGCTCCATGCCGAGGTCCGCGGCAACCCCCTTATAGAAGAAGAGCATGGCCTTGGAGTCATCCGCGGCAAGAATACGTTTTTCCTTGGCGCCGACATCGGCGAGGCTCAACTCCTGGATATCTTTGGCGGCCTGGTCTCCTCCGATCCTCTCCAGTTCGGCCCGGAAGGCGCCGATGGCTTGATGATCCCCTGATTTTCCCACGGCGTCAAGCAAGACAACGCGCTGTCCGCCATCTTTATAGAGGGCGGCAAAGAGTTGCCGGGCGTGGGAGGTGACGATGGCCGAAAGCACCTGCCTGCTCTGGGCGTCACCCTTGGCAATGATCTCGTTCAGCATCTTGACCACCCCCGGATTGCACTGGTGGTCAAGGGCGGTCACCACGGCAATGAGAACAAGATCATCCGTCTCGGCCAAGCCGTCGGTCAGGCCAATCACGCTGCGCATGGAGGTGATCCTTCCCAGCGCTTCATAGATGGCGAATTTAAGGTTGGCCTCTCCGGCATTTTCCAGATGGGCGACCAGAATATCGGCGCCCCGTTTTTTCCCGGTCATGCCGATGACGTTGGCCGCCATGATTTTTTCATCCTTGTCACCGGTATCGAGACATCTTTCCAGGGCAGAGAGAATCCCCTCCCCCATGCCGGCAAGGGTAGAGATCACGACCCGCCGGAACGAGGGATTGGCGTGATGGATGAACCCGATGAGAAAATCAGCCGTCGTGTCGCCGGGAAAATTAGCGAGGTTTTCCACGGCCAGGGCAGTGCGCAGGTCGCACCCGGCATCAACTTTCTGGACCTCCTTGCTCTCGGAAACCAAGGCCATCAAGGCATTACAGACTTTTGGATCATGGGTGGCGGCAAGGGAGCGCATGGCCCAGGCAACCACGGAATAATCGTCATGCTTGAGATACGGCAGCAGAATACCGGTAAGGCCCTCATCCTTGAAATTGCATAGAGCCCGAATGATCTCGGAGACCAGCTCATTGTCCGTTGCCGAGCCAAGGAGTTTGATCAGCGCGTCCTTGAGGGCGGCGGAACCACCGTCGGCCGCCCGCCGGATGCAGAGAAGACGGACAGCCGCTGATTGATGCTCCAGGCCGGCGATGATCTCTTGCTCCCGTCCGGCAAGCAGATCAAAAATGGTGTGGTAGACCATTTCATCGACCGCCTGATCTCCAAGCGGATTGGCATACAGATTCCACAAGCCGGGAATGGCTTCCACCAACCTGGATTCCTTGATCTCATCCAGGCAGATGATCTGTTCGATCATATCTTTTTGCGCAAAATCCTTTAAGAGATCCATGGTACTCCTTCTCGCTCGTTATCCTTCCGGCTTGCCCAGCCCTTCACAGGCAAAAACGTGTCCATTCAATATGGTAACATACTATTACACGGGCTTCCTTTTTAGAATCTTTTTTTTCATTTCCCGGCTATCAGGGGAGCAATCCGCTCAAGAGACACAATTTTTTCCACCCCGCCAAGGGCGATGGCCTCCTTGGGCATGCCAAAAACCACGCAGGACGCCTCATCCTGGGCGATGGTGTAGGCTCCGGCCTGGTGCATCTCGGCCATTCCCCGCGCCCCGTCATCCCCCATGCCGGTCATGATGATGCCGATGGCATTTTTCCCTGCGTAGCGGGCAGTGGAACGGAAAAGCACATCCACCGAGGGCCGGTGCCTGCAGACCAGAGGCCCATCCTTGATCTCCACGAAATAGCGGGCGCCGCTGCGTTTCAGCAGCATGTGCCGGTTGCCGGGGGCGATCAGGGCCTGGCCGCGCAACACGGTATCGCCGTCCTGCGCTTCCTTGACCCGGATGCGGCACAGTCCGTTCAACCGCTCGGCAAAGGCGCGGGTAAATCCTTCGGGCATGTGCTGCACAATAACGATGCCGGAACAATCCCCGGGCAACGCTTCGAGAAATATCCGCAGGGCTTCGGTGCCGCCGGTGGACGCGCCCACCGCCACCACCTGTTCGGTGGTCTGCACCATGGCGGTGGAGGAAGGCGGGGGCAGCATAACATCGGCGGTGAGTTTTTTCTCCACATGATGGGGCTTGGCGGAAATGCGCTTGACCATGACTCTGGATGCGGCCTTGACTGCGTCGCAGATCCGGATTCTCGACTCTTCGATGAACTGTTTCGTGCCCAGCTTGGGCTTCTGAATGATGTCGATGGCCCCGTATTCCAAGGCCTTGAGCGTGGTTTCCGCCCCTTTTTCCGTAAGAGTCGAACACATGACCACCGGAATGGGATGCTGGCTCATGAGCTTGTGGAGAAAGGTGATCCCGTCCATGCGCGGCATCTCCACGTCAAGGACGATGACGTCCGGCACCTCTTTGGCGATAAGATCGGCAGCCACATAGGGGTCCCTGGCCGCTCCCATCACCTCGATATGCGGATCCGACTGCAGCGTATCGGTCAAGGTCTGCCGCACCACGGCGGAATCGTCGACGATCAGCACCCTGATTTTACCATGAGACATCGACATCACCCTGGGACAGAAGAACGGGGAATACGCCGCAGCAAAACTTCGCCGGTGTGGGTATAGAAAAAGAGCTTGCAACCATGCACTCCGCCCACCTCCTCCACGGCAATGGAAACATTGTATCGAGCCAAAGCCTCTCGCGCCGCCTTGATATTCATTGCGCCAATGCTTCTGGCGCCGGTTGCCGGACCAAATCGCACATCCAGAACATCCGCCCCGCCAAAGATCTTTGCCACCAGTCCGGCGTTGGGACAAAAAACATTGCCGTGGGTCAGGATCTCAACCATGTACCGCACCGAACTCTCCACAAAGCGGAAATTATCCTCCTCATCCACATCCGCTCGAACCGGCATCACGCCATGGCACATGGCCCCGGTCTTCTGCCTGGGGCAAAACAGGCACACCGAAACGCAGGAGCCGAGGATGGTGGCGATCAGTGTCGGCTCCTGGGCGACAAACAGCTCGCCGGGGTGCAGGTTCACCACCGGGAGATCCGTATCGAGGATATCCCTTATTTGCGGCATCGATACACCGCCGCGGCGACACGATCCATCCGGTCTCCTATGCCTTCCAGGGTTTCCGAATGCCCGGTGAACAAATAGCCCTTGGGCGAAAGCTGACGATAAAATTTTTCAAACAGCGCACACTGGGTTTTCCGGTCAAAATAGATGATTACGTTCCGGCAAAAGATGATGTCCATCTTCCGGTCAATGCCGAAATCCCGATCCATGAAATTGAGCCGCCGGAATTCCACCTTGCGGCGAAGTTCCGGGACAACCCGGTGAAATCCTTTGTGCGCTCCCTTTCCCTTCATCAGATACTTATTGCGGAACACCGCCGAAACCGGCGCCACCACATCATCGGAATAAATAGCCTCTTCCGCCTTGGCAAGCACCTCGGTGCAGATATCCGTGGCGAAGATGGAATAGTCCAGCCCCGGATAGCGGGAGAAGAACTCCTCCAGCACCATGGCCATGGTGTACGGCTCCTCGCCGCTGGAACAGCCCGCGCTCCATACCCGGAGAGTCTTGTGGGCCGAATGGGTCATCCGCTGCACATAGTCGGGGAGAACGAGAGAGGTCATGACATCAAAATGCTTTGCCTCCCGGAAAAAATCGGTCTTGTTGGTGCTGACCACGTCGATCATGTGGCACAGTTCCCTGGCTTGGCCATCGGGACTCAATACATAATCGAGATAGGCGGAGAAGGAATCCAGATGGAGCTGCCGCAGCCGCTTCTGCAACCGGGCGGAAAGCATGGTTTTCTTGATGGGAGGCAGTTTGATGCCGCAGGTCTCGTAAATAAAAGCGCTGAACCGATTGAAATCCCGATCGGACAATGCCGGTGACTGCACGGACCAATCCCCTGAACTTCCCTGATTTCCGGAAAAAGTCATGCGTCCCCCAAATACCGGCAGGGTAAAAGGATAGCCAAAAAGCCCATGCCGGACCTTTTGCCTTGAGCCTGTAGCCTTGCGCCTTTATGCTTCCACGCCGACAGCTTCTTCGGGCGTGGCGCCAACTGCCTGAACCGAGGCGGGACTGTCCATTTCCCGCAGAGCCGCTTCGCCCTCGCTGGCCAGAACCTTATCGATATCGAGGATGATCAAGAATTTCTCCTCGGTCTGCCGCCCCATGCCCTTGATGAACTCGGTGTTCAGATTGGTGCCCATTTTCGGAACAGACTCGATGTCCTCGGGGTTGAGATCAAGCACCATCTGCACGGAATCGGTGAGCACCCCCATCTCCACAAGGTTGGCGTCCACTTCCAGTTCCACGATCATGATGCAGGTATTCTTGGTGTATTCGATGCTTCCCATACCCAATTTCTGGCCAAGATCCATAACCGGCACCACATTGCCGCGCAGGTTGATGACCCCGCTCAGATATTCTGGCATCCGGGGAATCCTGGTCATGGTGGTGACGTCAAGCACCTCCCTGACCTTGGATATTTCAATGGCAAACCCCTCCTCCCGGAGCATGAAGGTGAGATATTGCGTGGTCTGCGACTGAATCGTCTCGTTTTTTACACTCATGATTTCTCTCCTGTGTGCTTGAGTTAAGATGCAAGGCTGAAGGCCGAGGCTACGGGATAAAGGTTAAAGGTGCAAAAAAATCAACCCGTTATCCTTTATCCTTTCACCTTCATCCTTGCCCCTTTTTTCTTCAGTTGGCTAGAGCATTATGCTCTTCCCGGCGGGCGCACTGCATAACATTGGCCACATCAAGAATCAGGGCGACATGGCCGTTCCCCAGGATTGTCGAGCCAGAAAGGCCCGTGGCATTCCGGTAGACCCAGCCCAGTGATTTCAAAACCGTCTGGTGCTCGCCCACCACCCCATCCAACACCAGGCCAAAGCGATCGCCGTTGATTCGGCTGATCACCATCTGCTCCCGCGCCGGCCGTTCTCCGGCAATGGCAAAGAAATCCCGGAGCCGCACATAGGGCACGAGCTGATCCCGCACCGGCAGCATCCGCCGTTCATGGAATCTGGCGATATCCTCCTGGGTCAATTCCACGCATTCCTCCACCTGGGAAAGAGGAAGAACAAAATGGGTTTCTCCGACCTGCACCAGCAGGCCGTCAATGATGGCCAGGGTCAGGGGCAACATGATGGTGATGGTGGTGCCCTGCCCCTTGACGCTCCGGGTTACCGACACCGAACCCTTGAGGGCATCCACCGTGCTTTTCACCACGTCCATGCCCACCCCCCGCCCAGAGACGCTGGTAACGGTCTTGGCCGTGGAAAGACCCGGGGTGAAAATAGTGTTCCAGATATCCTGTTCGCTCAGTTCGGTATCCACCCGAAGCAGCCCTTTTTCCAAGCCTTTCTGCCGGATCCTCTCCGCATCGAGCCCCTTGCCGTCGTCGGTGACGGTGATGACGACATTGGCCCCGGAATGCTGGGCGGCAAGGGATATGGTGCCCTTGCGCGGCTTACCGGCCAGCTCCCGTTCCTCCGGGGACTCGATTCCATGATCGATACTGTTGCGGATAAGATGGACCATGGGGTCGCCCAACTGGTCGATGACATTCTTGTCCAGTTCGGTTTCCGCGCCCTCGGTGACCATGACCACTTCCTTGCCCAGTTCGGCGGAAAGATCCCGGACCAGCCGCTTGAATTTGGCAAAGGTGGTGCCGATGGGCAACATCCGGATATTGAGCACGCAATCCCGCAGTTCCGCGGTAAGGCGCTCCACTTCCTCCACCGGCTCGACAAGATCGGCGTCCTTGTTGCTGGAGGCAACCTGGGTCAGTCGCGCCTGGGTGACAACCAATTCTCCCACCAGATTGATGAGTTGATCCAGTTTTTCCGAGGCAACCCGGATGCTTTCCGCACCCTTGGCCACCGTCGCTTTTTCCTTGGCCTCCCGGACCAGCCTCTGTTCGGCAAGGGCTCCGTCAACACTGGTTCGAGAGACAAGCTTCTCCCCGACCAGCAGTTCGCCCAGCGGTTTTTGCCGGGCAAGCACCGTAGTCAGATCATCGGCGGAAATCTCCCCCCGTTCCAGCAGGATCTGGCCGAGCTTTTTGTGCTCTTCAAGGTCTTCCTCCCCTTCGACGGCAAGCACCGTCACCGCCACCTGGCAACTCGATTCGGCAAACACCAGCACATCTTCAATGGCATTGAGCCCCTTGTCGGTGGTGAGCAGGATGAGCACCCCGCCCCCTTCATGCTCGGCATCCATGAAAACCGTGCTTTCTCCCAGCGTGTCAAGTTCTCCGGTCAGTGCTTCCATGGTGTAGCCGCCCACAAAAAACTCCGGCGTCGGCTTAATGGAAATCCGGTAATGACTGCGCCTGCCCTCGGTGGGATCCTTTTCCTTCGCCGGAACCTCCGGAGCAACAATCGCCTGTGCCCTATCCCGGGCGCCGCCGCCAACCAAGGCTTGCAACCCGCTGATGATCCGCTCCCCCTCGGCGGGATCTGCCTCGCCTCCACCGGTGGCGGCATCGAGCAGGGCGCGGATATGGTCCCGCGAGGCCAAGGTCAGGTCGATCAACTCGGTGCTCACAGGCACCGTTCCGTCCCGAACCTTATCCAGGGCCGTTTCCACATGATGGGTGAACCCGGCGATATCGTCGAAGCCGAACATCGCTCCGGACCCCTTGATGGTATGCATTGCCCGGAAAACCCGGCTCACTATCTTGAGATCGGCCGGATCCTTCTCCAATTCCAACAGAGAGGTTTCCAACTCTTCAAGCAGCTCGCCCGCTTCCTCGCGAAAAACTTCTGCGTATTCGGTATCAGCCATGTTTCACCTTCTTGGTCGCCCGTATGCCGGAAAAAATAATCCCGTTAATAGCGTTCAAAGTCATTTGCCTCATTGAGAGAAATCCTTGCCCCGCCGTCCTTGGCCGGCGGAACTTTTATCCCCTGCCCGCCCGCGCCCCTTCCGGAAGGAGGTGGCGGCAGAATGCCGCCTGGTTTGCGGTAGCCAATATCCGCCCCGCTTGCAGAACGTCTTTTGTCCATGGCATTATCCACCCTGAAAAAAGCGATGGTTTCCTGAAGCCGCCCGGCCTGGGCGGTGAGTTCCTCACTGGTGGAGGCCATTTCCTCGGCCGCCGCGCTGTTGGCCTGAATAACCTGATCGAACTGCTCGATGGCCTTGGCGTTTTCTTCCAACCCCCGGGCCTGTTCATTGCTGGCCGCATCGATTTCCTGCACCAGTTCGGCGGTCTTCTGGATCTGGGGCACGATCTCGTTGATCAGCTTGCCTGCATTGGTGGCCGTGGCCACGCTGGCCGAGGCAACTCCTTTGATTTCCTGGGCCGAGACCTGGCTGCGTTCGGCAAGCTTACGCACTTCGGCGGCTACCACGGCAAAACCCTTGCCGTGCTCCCCGGCCCTGGCTGCTTCGATGGCGGCATTCAAAGCCAGCAGATTGGTCTGCCGGGCAATCTCCTCGATCACCTCTATCTTTTCCGCGATATGCTGCATGGCGTCCACGGTTTCCGACATGGCCTTGCCGCCTTCCACTGCATCCCTCGCCGCCTTGCCGGCGATGGCCGTGGTCTGCCGGGCGTTATCGGCGCTCTGGGCCACGGTGCTGGCCAGCTCTTCCATGGAACTGGAAATCTCCTCCACCGAGGCGGCCTGCTCGCTGGCGCCTTGGGAAACCTGCTGGGAACTGCTGCTCAACTCATGGCTGCCCGCAGCCACCTGATCCGAAGCCATGCGCACATCCTGGATGATTTCCCGGAGTTTCTGCACCATGCTATCCAAAGCTTCGGCCAACTGCCCGATTTCATCTTCCTTATTGGCCTCCATTTGCTGCGTATGGGCCAGATCGCCGTCGGCAATCCGCTGGGCAACACCGACCATTGTCCCAAGAGCCGAGGCAATCCTGCCCGAAAAAACAAAAGCCAGGATGGTGGTGAAGGCGATAATGGCCAGACCCAGCACCACGCTGATAATATTCGCCATCTTGATGGTGGAAAGCGCGCCGGCAATGCCCTTCGCCGCTTCAGCCTCCATCTCCTCTTCAATCTGGTCAACCAGCTTGCCCAACTCCTCGGCCGCGACGTCGAACTCATCCATGGCCTTGGTGCCCAACGCCAAATCTCCCTTCACATAAAGTTCGGCGGTCCGCTTGCCCTTTTCAAAAAATTCCCCGAACAGTTTCTCAATCTCCTCGACATCCCGCCGGTTGTCAGGGTGGAGCGTTTTCAGCGCCTCGGCATGCTCGCGGAGCCGGGCAACATGCTCGCTGGCATCCTTGTTGGCGCTGAGCAGAACCTCCGCGGTGCGAACGGCGCAGGCATCGGTGAGTATTTCCTGCACCTGAAGCACCTCAAGCTTGATCCCCATGGCCAACTCGTTGCCGCCATACCCCTTGTCCCGGGCCTCTTCCACGCTGCGGGTCACCTGGCTCTGAAAAAAGCCGTTCACCATGAGCTGGATCAGCAGAACCAGACAAACTCCGCCAAAAGCGAACAGCATCTTGTTTCTAATATTTTTTTTCATATTTTCTCCATCAGACTAAAGGGGGGCTGCGCCTTAATAACGCTCGAAATCACCATCACCGATGCCAGGCAGGGACAGTTTCACTCCCTTGCCCGATTTCCCCCCTGTTTGACTGGGCGCGGCAGGCTTAGCCAGAGGCCGCTCTTGCGATCTGGGTCTGCTCTTCGCTCCCGCCGTCTCCACCCGAAAAAAAGCGATGGTTGCCTGCATCTGCGCAGCTTGGGCGGTGAGCTCTTCGCTGGTGGAAGCCATTTCCTCCGCAGCCGCGCTATTGCTTTGAATCACCTGATCAAACTGCTGGATGGCCTTGGCGTTTTCATCGATGCCACGGGCCTGCTCATTGGCTGCCGCGTCGATCTCCTGAACCAGCTCGGCTGTTTTCTGTATCTGAGGCACAATCTCGTTAATCAACTCTCCGGCCCTTGCCGCTGTTTCCACGCTTTTGGCGGCCACGACCTTGATCTCCTGGGCCGACACCTGGCTGCGCTCGGCAAGTTTGCGCACCTCGGCGGCCACCACGGCAAAACCCTTGCCGTGTACCCCGGCCCGAGCCGCTTCAATGGCGGCATTCAAGGCCAACAGATTGGTTTGCCGGGCGATTTCCTCGATCAACTCGATCTTTTCGGCGATATGCTGCATGGCGCTAACGGTTTCCGCCACCGCCTTGCCGCCATCCACGGCGTCAGAAGCCGCCTTATTGGAGATGGCCGCCGTCTGCCTGGCATGGTCGGCGGTCTGGGACACGGTGCTGGCCAATTCCTCCATGGACGAGGAAATCTCTTCCACCGCCGCGGCCTGCTCACTGGCCCCTTGCGAAACCTGTTCCGAACTGCTGCTCAACTCCTGACTGCCGGATGCCACTTGATCGCCTGCGGCTCGCACGTCGGTAATAATTTGTCGTAATTTTTCGATCATCGCGGTCAGGGACTTGCCCAAGGCATCTTTTGCGGAAAGCAATTTAACCTCAACCCGAAGATCGCCGTTGGCGATCATTTCAGCATTGGCCGCAGTTCTCCTCAGGGTATCAACCATGTTGGCAAGGGATTTGCCCAACACGTCTTTGTCTGAAAGGATTACAACCTTGACATCGAGATCCCCCAAGGCGATCTCTTCTGCCATTTGCGCGGTTTTACGAAGATTTTCAACCATGTTTCGCATGGCGATCAGCATCTGCGCAACCTCATCTTTTTTGTCCACCCTTATGTCCACGGTCAGGTCGCCACCTGCAATTTTGTCAAAGGTGGCGACAGCATCGTTGATCGGGAGAAAGGCTTTTCTGACAAAGAAAAAAAGCGCCGCAAGAATAATGGCCGTAAGGATAAGGTTGATGCCCAGATTGACGATTAATTTTTTTCGCAGATCATCGACGATAGCCTGCACATCGTCCACGACAAGGATATAGCCAATTTCCTGGCCCTGATAGTCCGTTAACACCAACGGATAGGTCACAAACAACTTTCCGTTGATCTTGTATTCGTCTTTTCCAGCCGAATATGTGCCGAGAATGCTTTTGGCAAGTTCAGAGGAGGTTGCATAAAAAACCAAGTTATCGGCAAGAATATCCGTGGTTTCTGATTTCACGCGTTGCGCTTTTTGAAAAACATCCGGACGGATGCCTATGGCGTATTCTATGCCAAAGGTCTCCTTGAGATTTTTCAACAGACCACTGATCGAACCGCCGAATTCCACGGTGCCGATGTGGTTATTTTCATAGGAAACTGGATATACCACCCGCAGCCCAGGCCCACCGAACCCGACTTCGAGGCCGACAACCGTTTTTTTACTCTGATTGGCTTCGACAACCGTGCTGCGGAAGGAAGAAAGATCATCCCCGTGCTGGCTGATTTTATGCAGCCTTAAAAAACTGGTTGCCGGCGGGGTGTGAAATTGAAACTGGTCGATATCATATTGCTTCTTGAGCTTTTCATTATACTTGACCAAATCTTGGATCAATGCCTCTCTATTGCCCTCGGCAAAAGAACGGACAACATCTTTATTTTGCGTCAGTGTTTCCATGGCCAGAGACAAATTCTGGAGTTGCTGGCCAAGAGAATTCTTGAAGGTGGCCCGTACCCTGGCAGCCTGGGTCTTTTTGGCGGCGTCCAGGGTTTTATCGAAATCAACATATTGCTTGCCCATGTTAAACAGGGTCATAAGCAAAATGCCGCTCAAAACGAGAATTAATATCTTCGTCTTTATGCTGAAATTATTCCCCATGCGTGCCTCCTCCCGCGCAAAAAATGCTCATGTCAACTTATAAGCCTCGTTGAAGCTCTCCTCACCCGCATCCGGCAATAACTCCTTTTCCCGATTGTTCAATTTAAAAAACGATATTGATTCCTGAAGATGCGCAGCCTGGCTGGACAGTTCCTCGCTGGTGGAGGCCATCTCCTCGGCGGCCGCGCTGTTGGCCTGGATTACCTGATCAAACTGCTGGATAGCCTTGGTATTTTGATCTATACCGCGGGCTTGCTCGTTACTGGCTGCATCGATCTCCTGGACAAGCTCCGCTGTTTTCTGGATCTGAGGCACGATCTCGTTAATAAGCCTCCCCGCATTTCCTGCGGTTTCCACACTGGCATTGGCAACGCCCTTGATCTCTTGGGCCGAGGTCTGACTTCGCTCGGCAAGCTTTCGCACCTCGGCGGAAACCACGGCGAAACCCTTACCGTGTTCACCGGCCCGAGCCGCCTCGATAGCGGCGTTCAGAGCCAACAGATTGGTCTGCCTGGCAATCTCTTCAATAAACCCGATTTTTTCCGCGATATGCTGCATGGCGGAGACGGTTTCCGCCACTACTTTTCCGCCCTCCACCGCATCGGCAGAAGCTTTTTGGGCTATGAACGCAGTTTGCCGGGCATGATCTGCAGTCTGGGCCACGGTGCTGGCCAATTCTTCCATGGAGGCCGAAATTTCCTCCACCGCGGCAGCCTGTTGACTGGTCCCTTGCGAAACCTGCTGGGAGCTGCTACTCAATTCCTGGCTGCCAGCGACAACCTGGTCGGCCGCAGTCTGGACCTCCGTGATAATCTGGCGCAATCTTTGAAACAAGGCGGCCAGGGCCTTGCCAAACATATCGTTTCCGGAAAGGAGTTCTACTTTTGAGCCAAGATCTCCTTTTTCAATTTGCTCTGCCTTGGCCTTCAAATTTTCCACCATCTTCGCCAAGGATATCCCCATTCGATCTTTTTCGGAAAGGATAGTCACCTTTACATCCAAATTACCCAACGCGATCTGCCCGGCCATTGCCGCCGTGGCTCTAAGATTTTCGACCATGCCGTGCATGGCCCCACACATCTGACCAATTTCATCCCCGCTCGTACTGGCGATTTCGACGTCCAAATCACCCTGGGCCACCCTCTGCATGTTGGCCACCGCCTGCGTCAGAGGCTTGATCATGAGGCGAATGGCGTAATAGACAATGCCGCCGATGAGCACCACCACAACAACGGCGAAGCCTGCGATGCTCATGGCGATCCGCAGCAAAACATCCTTTTGTCTCTGCTGGGCCGCGGCGATCACCGCGTTGCCCTGGGCAAGGGTTTTTTCGATATTTTTCTCCACCGCGGCGAAATTCAAACCGATGACCACGGAGCCGACCTTTTGCTCACCGGCCAGGATCTCCTTGCTCACGATATTCTGGGTTGGGAATCCTTCCGGCCTGACGCTTGTGGTGGTGACGGCATTGCCGTCCTTGTCATAAAAAACGGCAAAAGGAATATCAGGATCATTGACCACGCTCTGGACGATCTTCTCCAAAAAGGCGTACTCATAATTCAGGATAAGATCCTGTCCGACCCTGGCCAGCATCTCGGCAAAGGAGTTGCCCTTCAAAACCAGATCCTGGCGCAGCAATTCCTCCTGGCTTTTCTGCTGCTCCTTCAGAGTGGAGACAAAGGCATCCCCTTGCTCGCTCAGAGCGTTGCGCACCGCGGAATTTACCGCCACGCTCATGCCGAGCATGAGCAGCAGCACCGCAGCCACAATGGCCATGTTCAGTTTTGTTGCGATCCCCATGTTTTGAAATTTTTCCTTCAGCATGCTCCGCTCCTTGTTCCTGTGACCTTGTGCGGCCGCCATCCGTACAAATGCCTATGTGGAATAATTATACGCATGGGAAATAAAACACGTCAAAGAATAAAAAACAGAGAAAACCGGACCCTTTGAATCAACTATAACCCGCCGCACATACAAAAAACGCCCTCGGATCGAGAGCGTTTTCATTTCAGCATGGGAAACGACGGCAATCAATAGCGCTCAAAAGACTCATCATTGCCGCCCGGCAGGGAGAGCTTCACCCCGCTGCTTTTAACCGCCGTCTTCATTCCGCCGATCGAGGCAGACCGCGGCAAAGAGCCTCCCCGGACACGGCTGGCAACTTCCCCTGTTTCCACCGTGAAAAAGGATATTGTTTCCTGCATCTGCGCCGCTTGGGCAGTAAGCTCCTCACTGGTGGAGGCCATTTCCTCGGCGGCCGCGCTATTGGATTGAATCACCTGATCAAACTGCTGGATGGCGCGGGCGTTTTCGTCGATACCCCTGGCCTGCTCGTTGCTGGCTGCATCGATCTCATGAACCAACTCGGCGGTTTTTTGAATCTGGGGCACGATTTCGTTGATCAACATCCCGGCATTGGCCGCGGTTTTGACGCTGACGCTGGCCACGCCTTTGATCTCCTGGGCCGACACCTGGCTGCGTTCGGCAAGTTTGCGGACCTCGGAGGCCACCACGGCAAAACCCTTGCCGTGCTCACCGGCCCGGGCCGCCTCGATGGCGGCGTTTAAGGCCAGCAGATTGGTTTGCCGGGCGATCTCCTCGATGAGCTCTATTTTTTCGGCGATATGCTGCATGGCGTCAACGGTTTCCGCCACCGCCTTGCCGCCGGCCACGGCGTCGGCTGCAGCCTTGTTGGCGATCGCCGCAGTCTGCCGGGCATGGTCGGCGGTCTGGGCCACGGTGCTGGCCAGCTCCTCCATGGAAGCGGATATTTGCTCCGTCGAGGCCGCCTGTTCGCTGGCCCCCTGGGAAACCTGCTGGGAGCTGCTGCTCAATTCTTCGCTCCCGGCCGCTACCTGATCGGCGGCGGCGCGCACATCGGTTATCACCTGACGCAGCTTGCAGATCATGGCGGCAAGCGACTTGCCCAGACTATCCTTGTCGGAAAGCAGGGTCATGTCCACCCGCAGGTCGCCTTCGGCGATCTGTTCGGCCTTGGCCGCCGTCTGCCGGAGATTTTCCACCATATTGACCAGACACTTGCCCAACAGATCTTTCTCGGAAAGAACCTTTGCCTGCACGTTCAAGTCCCCCAAGGATATCTGCCTGGCCAATTCGGCTGTTTCCTGAAGCTTGCTCACCATGGCAGCCAAGGATTTGCCCAGCGCATCCTGTTCAGAAAGGATCGAGACCTGCACGTCCAGATTGCCGAGGGCTATCTGCTCCGCCAACCCGGCTGTCGCCTTGAGATTTCCGACCATCGCATTCATGGAGTTAAGCATCAAGCCCACTTCATCCCGGCGGTCATTTTCCATGACAACATTGACATCCCCCAAAGCCAGCCGGTTATTCATCTCCACCACCGAGGAAATGGGCCTTGCAATGGAGCGCGCGGTAAGCAGGGAAACCCCCACCCCAAGGACAATGGCGAGAAGGCCAATGACCACGATGGCGAGCCTGGTTGTCCTGGCATTATGGATCATCTGCTCCTCGGAAAGGATATTTTCCTTGGCCAGAGTGGTCATTGTATTCAAAACCCCTTGCACCTTGAGCAGATTGACCTGGGTGTCCGTGTTGAAGACCCGTTCCGCCTGCTGCCGGCCATCCTGACCTTCCCTTTGCTGAAAGGCTTCCTTGATTTTCACGGCCGATTCATGGAGCCGCTGGTGCGGCGCGGCAATATCGGCCAAGTGGTCCCGGAGCAAGGGCAGCATGGTCTCCGCCTGCTTTCTGCCCTCGCCGTAATACCACTTACCGAAGCCGCATTTGGTGTGATCGAGTTCCACCTCGAGGTTCCCGCCCTTATCGCTGTAAACGTAAGCGGACACCTTCTTTGCCCAGTTCAGATGGTCAACCTCCCGCTGCAGCAGTTCGCCGCGCAGCGCGTTGCCGTTAGCAACCTCGATGCCGTCGCGCACCACGCTCCCAAGCCCCCAAAAAGCCCAGGCTCCGACCACAACCAGCAGAAAAAGAATGCTGACCGAGCCAATCATTATTTTCCTGCCGATTTTCAAATCATTCCACCGCATCCGCTCACCTCATAAAGTAATGAATCCATCTCCGGAGAAACAAGACTGTATTCAGATGATAGGCAGAAACTTCACAGGCGTGCAAGAATTATAAACCCCCGCTCGAAGGCCCCTCTCCCGGAGGAGATCCCCCTGCCGGGTGATCTCCTTGACCAATTTTCACTATTTTCCACGAAACGCGGCAAGGCCTTCACGGTTTGACATTTACAACCGTTCAAAATCCTGATCGAGATCGTCGCTCTTGTCGGCACGCTGGCCGAGTTGGAGGCGGGTGCCCCCCGTGGATGGCGGAGCAGTGAGCGGCTTTTTGTTGCCGTAATGCGCAACCTTGGCAGCGCTGGTTCTGGGCCGTCGAGGTTGACCGGTACCGGCTTTAGTATCGATGAGCGCGGCAATTACAGACTGCAACTCATCGGCCTGCGCGGAGAGCTCCTCCGCAGTGGCCGCCATTTCCTCCGAGACACTGGAATTCTGTTGCACCACCGTGTCAAGCTGCTGCATGCCCTCGCTGATCTGGTCGATGCCGGCGCTCTGCTCCACGCTGGCGGCGGCAATTTCCTGTACCAGGGTCGCGGTTTTCTGGATATCCGGCATGATCTTGGCCAGCATGGTTCCGGCCTTGTCCGCCACCGCCACGCTAGAAGCGGAAAGCTCACTGATCTCCGCGGCCGCCTGCTGGCTGCGTTCCGCGAGCTTGCGCACCTCGGCGGCCACCACGGCAAAGCCCTTGCCGTGCTCTCCGGCGCGGGCCGCTTCGATGGCTGCGTTCAAGGCGAGCAGATTGGTCTGGCGGGCGATCTCCTCGATAATCGAGATCTTGGCGGCGATCTGCTTCATGGCGCTCACAGTCTGGGTGACCGCCTTGCCGCTCTCCTCGGTGTCATTGGCGGCCAACACGGCAATCTGCTCTGTCTGCTGGGCGTTTTCCCGGTTTTGGCGGATGGTGGCGCTCATCTCCTCCACCGAGGCTGTAGATTCCTCCACCGCGGCGGCCTGTTCGCTGGCGCCCTGGGAAACTTCCTCCGCCGTGGCGCTCAATTCCTGGCTTGCAGCGGTGACGTTGTCGGCAATGATCCGCACGTTCAGAAGCGAATTGGTAACACTTCTGGTCACCAGCATGCCAAGGGCAAAGCCGACAACCATGCTGGCCACGGCTACAAAGAGAATAATCCGCAGACCGGCCTGCTCATCCTTTTCCGCCTGGAGAGCCGCAGCCTGGGTAAATTTTTCCACCTCGTCAAGTATTCCGACAATCTTGTGATCCACGTCCTCTGCCTCCTTAGAGACCTTGTCGCACAAAAGTTCCGCCTCGCGAAGATTGCCGGAGGCCAGCAGTTCAAAACATTTCGCGGTATGCTCCTCCACCTCGGCGTGCTCCTTCTCCACCACCTTGAGTTCGCCCAGCACCTTTTCAAACTCTCGGCGCTCGTCAGCGTTCCGTGCGTGGGTCAAGGCGCCTTCGGCGATCTTTTCCGCCTCTTGGAGCTTGGCGCCGGCCTCATTGCCGACAGTTTTGATTTCATCCAAGGCATGCTGAAGTCCGGCCTTGTTGCCATTTTCTCCGTGGCGGTAGCCCCGTTCAAACAGGATGCCGATTTGCAACTGGCGTTCGGCGATTGCGGTGATGGTGGTGGTGAGCGGCAGATCGCGTTCGGCAATAGATTGCAGTTCGCCGCCGATCTGGTTCATCTTGACCAGCCCCACTGTTGCAACGACGCCGGTCAAAACGAGCAGAACGGCGACGATCAGAAAAACACGGCTCCCCACCTTCATTTTGTTGAGCAGATTCATGGCGCACACTCCTTTAATGTGAAAAACCGTTCTCGCGGAACGCAGCGCTCCCTGTCACAGCAAAAAACAGGAAGCATACCGTTATGCCTTCAGCACGGGCCGAAAGATAATTGCCGGTAAAAAATCGTCGCAAGAAGAAATAGGAATGTCCAGAGCTTTCTTGACCTGCAAAAAAAATTTGCAGCAGCAGGGTGAAAATACAGGATAAAAAAAAAGAGGGGCAGCACCATAGAGTGCGCCCCTCCGATTCAAGCTGTCCTCAATTTAGAAAAAAACTATTAATACCGCTCGAAGTCACCATCTCCGGCGCCTGGCAGGGACAGCTTCACTCCTGTGCCCTTTGTGCCGGATGGCTTTTTTTCTCCCCGGCCAATCGAGGCAACCCGAGGCAGGGGCAAAACGTGGGACCGAAGTCCGCTTTCCGTTTCCACCTTAAAAAAGGCGATGGTTTCTTGTAAATGGGCCGCCTGGGCGGTCAATTCCTCGCTGGTGGAAGCCATCTCCTCGGCTGCGGCGCTGTTGGCCTGGATGACTTGGTCGAACTGCTGGATGGCCCGGGCGTTTTCATCAATGCCCCTGGCCTGTTCGTTGCTGGCCGCGTCGATCTCATGGACCAGCTCGGCGGTTTTCTGGATCTGCGGCACGATATCGTTGATGAGCCTGCCCGCGTTGGATGCGGTTTCCACGCTGGTTCCGGCAACGCCCTTGATCTCCTGGGCCGAGACCTGGCTGCGCTCCGCGAGCTTGCGCACCTCGGCGGCCACCACGGCAAAGCCCTTGCCGTGCTCCCCGGCCCGAGCCGCCTCGATGGCTGCGTTCAGGGCCAACAGATTGGTCTGCCGGGCGATCTCTTCGATGAGCTCGATCTTGTTGGCAATGAGCTGCATGGCGGCCACGGTTTCCGCCACCGCCTTGCCGCCATCCACGGCATCGGCTGCCGCTTTATTGGAAATGGCCGCAGTCTGCCGGGCATGGTCGGCGGTCTGGGCCACGGTGCTGGCCAGCTCTTCCATGGACGAGGAGATTTCCTCCACCGAGGCGGCCTGTTCGCTGGCCCCCTGGGAGACCTGCTGAGAGCTGCTGCTCAACTCCTGACTGCCGGAGGCGACTTGATCCGCCGCACCGCGCACATCGGTGATGATCTCCTTGAGCTTCTCGACCATGTCCTGCAATGCCTGTATCAGTTCATCCTGGCCGCTGCGTTTCTTCATCTTGACCAGCAGGTTGCCGGCGGCAATTTCCCGGGCTGTGCCGGTAATCTCGTTCAAGGCGTTGATCAGGGCGCCCACTGCGGAGCCGATGCCGTCATAGACCTGTTTCACCGGCGCGGTATCGGTATCGGCGGGCTCGGTTTCGAGGGCGAGGGTAATATCACCCTCGGCAAGCCGGGTGAGGCATTCCACAAGCTTATGGGTCTCGATCTCCTGATAAGTGGCGATTTTTTGCGCCACCCTGGCCGCCTGCTTGATGGCGGTCTGGTCGCTCACCACCTCGAAGGCCCCGATGATCTTGCCTGTTTCATCACGAAGCGGGGTGGCGTTGTAGCTGATATCCAGATCCAACCCTCCAGGATGGGCATCGGTTTCAGAACCGGCATTTTGCCCGCTCCGCATGGCCTGCCCGCAGGCGCAACGGTCGGTCTTGCAATCCGAGGTTTTGAAATGGTCGTAGCACCTGGTGCCGACGAGTTGAGCCGCGCTCTTGCCGCCGACCTTGGCGCCCAGTTCGTTCATGTACTGCACGTTAAAATCATTGTCGATGATCATGGCAGGAGTGGGCATGGTATCGAGCAACCCCACCAGCCTGGAGATGGTGTTGTTGACACCCTCGACGATCTTCTTGAAATCCCCTTGGTGCTTCGAGGCATCGGCGCGGGTGCTCAGCTTTCCTTCCATCGCGGCCCTGGACAGCATGCCCACATCGGCGGCCAGGGAACCGACCACCGCCGTGCAGGCATTGAAGGCCTCGGCAATGGCTTGAAAGGTCTTGCGGATTTCAGCGGTATCCGCATCTCCCGGGGCCGGGGTGATGGAACAGGTGGTGTCGCCCTTGGCAAGCTTGCTCATGCAGGAAACGACCTTCTCTGTTTCGATGTTCTGGTACTCGGCGACCTTCTGGGCCTGGCGCGCGGCCTTCTTGATCGCGGTCTGGTCATTCACCACCTCGAAGGCGCCGATGATCTTGCCCGCCTCATCGCGCAACGCGGTTCCGATGTATGAGATATCCAGATCCACGCCAGCCGCGGGATGAGCATCTGTTTCGCCATTGGCGACCTGCCCGCTCCGCATGGCCTGCCCGCAGGCGCAACGGTCGGTCTTGCAATCCGAGGTTTTGAAATGGTCGTAACAATTAGTGCCGATGAGCTGGTCAGGGGTCTTGCCGCCGACCTTGGCGCCCAGTTCGTTCATATACAAAATATGAAAATCGTTATCGATGATCATGGCCGGGGCGGGCATGGTATCGAGCAAACCCACCAGCCGAGACATGGTGTTGTTGACCCCTTCGACAATCTTTTTGTAATCTCCCTGATGCTTCGTTGCGTCGGCCCGGGTGCTAAGCTTTCCTTCGACCGCTGCCTGGGAAAGCACGGCAATCTCTGCCACCGTGGCCTTGATTGCCTCCACCATTTTGGCCATGGCGGTTTGGAGCACCCCGGTTTCATCGCTGGCGGAGGTGTCGAGCCGCACCTCGGTATTCCCGGCGGCAATCCTATGGGCAGCCTCCACGCAGGCCGAGATCGGACGAGTAATGGAACGGCTAATGAACCAGGCAAGCGCCCCACCCAAGAGCAGGGCTACAATTCCCGTGGCCAGGATGAGCCAACGGCTGAATACGGCCAATCCATGGGCTTCCAAACCAACCCGTTCCGTCTCATTGGTCTGATACTCTCCCATCTGCTTCAGGGCGTTGAAATAGGCGGTCTGCGCCTCCCTGAATCTCCCGAACAATGCGGTGGAAGCCTCTTTTGCCCGACCCTGGTGCAGCATTTCCAATATGAAGGCAAGCTGTTCCTTGTGAACTTTTCTGGCCTCGACAAGGGCCGTGAGATACCCCTTTCCCGTGTCCGATTGCACAACTTCCTGCAATTGGCCGATATCCTTGGTGATCTTTTCCTGCATTTCAGCAATGCGGGCATTTTCCTTTTTCATGGTCTCGGCATCGGGCTGGATAATCATGTTGCGCAAGGCCCTGGCTATGACATTGGCATCCTCATTCATGTCATTGAGCAATTCCACCTTCTGGAACTTGTCATGAACCACCTCCTCGATCAGCGCATCGAGCCTGCTGACATTGAGATAGCCCACCATGGCCACCGCAGCCAGCAAAAGCAGCACACAGCCGAAAGCCGCGTTCAGTCTTTGTCCGATTTTCATGTTTTGCAGCATACCATGCACCTCTCTTTGGCTGACGGTTTTAAGGGAATCAAGCCCCTTGCGGGGAATAACATGCGTGACGGAAGACAAAACCCGGCCAACAAAAAATGCGGTCAGGGGCACACAGGGAATTAGGTGTAACTACCCATATGAATTCAAGATAGAGAAAATCCCGAATCAAAGTCAAGATGGAAAAAATACAATACAGAATTACAACGGTGCGGCGTAACGGCGGACAAGGGCGAGGGCGCGCCACCCTTCTTCCATATGGCCATGCTTGAGGCAGCCATTCCCGTAGAGTGTGGCCTTGCGAACCAGTTCCTCGCGGACAAGGCAGGTTTGCGCGGGGGTGAGAGCGGCGCGGGCAAGAAGGTTTTCCATGGCCCGGATGCGGAAACGGTCCATACCGGTCTTGAACCGGACGGAGACCTGATCGTCCCTGCCGCCGTGTTTGACAGTCAGCGGTGCGTCCACCAAAAGAAAGGGATGCGTTGCACTGGCCCGGAGCCAGAGTTCGTAATCCTCGCAGCAGGGAAAGGATTCATCGAACAGGCCGACGCGGTCGAACAGCTCCCGCCGGGCCATGACCGTGGACATGCCCACCACGCAGAGCTCCAGGCTGCGGGCAAAGATGTCGCCGCCCTCCTTGGCGTGACGCTTCTTCTGGTTGAGGTGCTGGCCGTTGCGGAACCAGATTTCCTGGGTGTGGGAGATGAGCAGCTCAGGCTGCGCCTCCATGGCCGCAACCTGGAGGGCCAGTTTGTCCCGGGTGAACAGGTCGTCGGAATCGAGAAAGGCGAGGAGGGAATGGCGGGCCGCAGTGATCCCGGCGTTCCGGGCCCCGGCCGGGCCCCGGTTTTCCTGACGCAGGCTGGTAAGGGCCGTGCCGTAGGAGGCGAGCAACGCAGTGGTCTCGTCGGTGGAACCGTCGTCCACCACGATGAGTTCAAAATTGGTGTAGGTTTGGGAAAGGACCGAGTCGATGGCCTGGGCGAGAAACCCGGCCCGGTTGTGGGTAGGGATGATGACGGAGACTGGGGTGGATGAAAAGGGCATGGACAAGAGACTCCGCCACGAAAAAACTACCAAACACCCCCGAGTTTCGTCATTCCGGCGAAAGGGAATCCAGTTTCCCATGCAGGGGAAAAAATCTGGACACCGGTTTTCACCGGTGAGACGACTTCTCGAAATCTGGGCTTATCTGCGATTTCATCAATCAATATACAACAACTCCCCGGAATGCTCGACAATCTCGGCTCCGCTCTCCAGATGCCGGAGGATGATGCCGCCGTCCGGGGCAATGCCCAGCACCTCGGCCCGGTACTGGGGCTTTTGCTGGACATCAAAGCCGAACCATACCCTGCGGCCCACGGTGTCGCTCAGTTCCCGCCAGGCACCGAGCAGCAGGCTCTCCGGCAGGTCCGCGCCGGAACCGTCATCCGCGGCGAGCCGTTGCGCCTCGTCATGGCAGAGCAGGCCAAAAGACCAGGAAAATTTGGCCAGCAGCCGGGCAGCAAAACCGGCAAGATCGGTATCGCACCCGAGGATCTCCTTCATGGACACCGCCGTTGCGCCCAACTCGGCGGGAAAAGCCAGGTTGTTGATGTTAAGCCCCGCCCCGATCAGGATATACTCTTCACCATGGGCAGCGCTGGTAAACGATTCGCAGAGCACCCCGCAGATCTTGCGCCCTGCCACCTGCACGTCGTTGACCCACTTGAGACGCGCATCGATGCCATAACCGCGCACCGCCTCGCAGCAGGCCATGCCCGCGGCAAGGGGATAGAGGCGCATACTTTCGGGCAACAAGGTGTTGGCCATGACCAGGGTCAGCCAGAGGCCGCCTGGGGGAGCATGCCAGGAGCGCTGGAACCGGCCGCGGCCATCGGTGAGCTCATCGGCAAGAAACACCATGCCGCTGGGACAGGATTGGCCGCGGGCCTCGTACTCGTTGATCCGTTGCCGGGCAAGGGGCATCAAACGTTCGGCTTGAGGCAGATGCTGGATGACACTGCCCACCGGAGCGCCATACCGGTAGACGGCATCAACGACTTCGGCGGGATAGTGGGCGAGACGTGAGGGAATCTCCTCGTCGGAGATGCGCTGGCGGATGGCTTGGAAGGAAAGAGACTCAACCATTAGTATCTAGCTAACACAAAATACAGACTGAAACAGTAACTTGCTCAGCAGCGACCGCTTCGCTGCTGCCGCAGATGCGCGGAAGAGGCCTGCGAAGTGTGCTAGTGCACATGAGCAGGCCGATGACAGCTAAGCGAGCGCAGAGCGAGACTGCGAAGCAGATGTGGTGCTGCTGGACGGTTACTCCCATTCAGCCTTGACGCGGGTGATAATCTTTTGGATCATGGGCAGCTTCTCCTGGGAACAGATGCCCAGCAGCGGCTCGCCCTGGGAAACGCTGACCCCCGGTTGAAAATACACGGAATGGATGATCCCCGGCTCCCCGGCATAATAGACCGGGGTGTCGCGCTTCATCAGGGACATGGTGAGAATTTCGTCCCCGGGCGTGATGGAAACCCCCCGCTGGCCGTGCTTGTCGATCTTGGCTTGCAGGTCAAGGGAAAAGAAATACTTGGCCCGTTCCGGCGCGTTGAAGGGTTCCAAAACCTGACGGAGGATATTCTCGATGATCTCGCGCTTCTTCAACGGATGCCGGATGGTGAGGATCTTTTCGCCCGCTTCGACGAACTGCCCTTCCAAGTCGCTGCGGATAAAGGAAACCACCCCGTTGCTCGAGGAAAAGATCTTCTTCTGGTTTCCCTCCCGCAGCAGCTCATAGAGCAAGGTGCCCCGGACATGATGCCATTCGCCGGAGGGCCCTTCCACCTCGGCGCCTTCCTTCACCCTGAACCGGACCTGGCCGGTGTGACTGGTCCGCACGTCCAGATAGTCAAAAGGATCGGAGCGATACTTGCCAATTATTGCGTCGAAATCTATTTCGTCAGTCATGATATATGAGGAAAGGTTAAAGGTTAAAGGTGCAAGGCCAAAGGTATCATTCATCTTCTCGCAGAAAACTGCGCCGTGCTTTTATCAGCCCGGCAAGCATCGAGGAAATTTCCACGGTTTCCTGCTGCCAGGACCGTCACCCCGGCGGAAGCCGGGGTCCAGAAATCCTTGCATACTAGTGGATTCCGGCTTCCGCCGGGGTGACGAAAAAAAATGGCTGAACGCTTCCAGACCTCAAAGTCTTCAAAAGCCTGCGGCCCCGGCAATGTTCCTTCCCCCAAAGCATTTGTCCTTTAGCCTTGAACCTTTGGCCTTTCGCCTTAGCGGTAATACAGATTGCCGCCGCCCATGGTCAGCAGGGACTTATGGAGGTTGCGCCTGAACTCGCGGCGGTCCCAAATGCCCTGGATGTGACCGCGCTGCAGGGCATTGCGGGCATTATGATAATCGGGCGGGATATCCTCGCCGGTGGTGTCACGGATAACGCGGGGCCCGGCAAAACCGACCCGGCTGGAACGGATGGCGAACTGATAGGGCGAACAGCCCAGGAAACTCGCCACCGGCCCGGCATAGGAATTATTGTCGTAGACCACGATGTACAACCCGCCGGAATCGATGTATTCACGCACCGCCATGGTGCACTTGGGCATCTGCACCACACCCAGGGTGCCCTCGTGGATGCGGATGCCGCCGGTGGTGTGCACATAGGACAACAGGGGCCGCCGTTTCAGCTTGGCCGACTCGCAGGCCCGGACGAATTTTTCGCCCTCGGCGGAGCCAACGGTCCCATTGCGGAAATCGCTGTACAGCATGGCCACCACCAGATCAACGCCCATGACCCTGGCGTCGAAGGTGATGATCCCGCTTTTCCGCCCGGTCTTGGCAATGGCGGATTGCAATTTCTTTTCAAAACCGGGGTAGGCCAGGGGGTTGCCCGCGCACACCCCTCCATTGAATTCCCGGATGGAATCCGGATCAAAAAGATGCTTGAGATACCATTGATATTCCAAGGGGAAATGATGGCCGCAATTTTCGCAGACCCCGCCGAATTCGCCGTAGAGGTCGGGCACCCAGAGGTCCTTGCACCCCTGCTTTTCGGTATTGGGGCAGGTTACGGTGCGGTCTTCGTTGGCCAGCGGGCTGGTATAGACATCTCCGAACTCAATGGGGTCTTCCCCGGCGCCGCTTGAGGAAACAGGCGACTTGCCCGGACGCGCGCCGGGCTTTTTCGAGATAAAATCGTAGGCCGCGGTGATCGGGGAGGAAACCTGCCTGAGCAGCACCGAGCCCTCGCCGGACACATCCTGAAAAACCTTTTTCACCTGCTTCTGCTGGGTTTTCAGCAGATCATAGCGGAAGCTGTAATACAGTTTGGCAATACTCTTTTTTGCCTTCCGGCAGAAAGCGGAGCAGGCGGAGCTCTCTTCGGAATAGGCCGCGCAGGACATGCTCCGGTATTTTTTCGAACGGTAACTGAGCAGCCGCTTGACCTCGTCCTCGTTGAGATCCCAGGAAATCTCGATATGCGGTTCTTCTACGACCTGCCCTTCCGACTTCTTCATCGTCAATTCATAGGCGCGAAAAGCCCGGAGGCTCTTGGTTTTCAGCACCACTTCGTCGGTGGCCCGGATGATCTCGCTCTTGAGCTGCCGAAAAAAACCGAAATCGTCCCGTTTTGCCCCCAAGGGAGGCTCATGGACAATCCGATCGATGGTCCCGAGCTTGAGATTTTCCGCCGCCGTGATATGCAGATTCTCGGCGCAGGCCTCCACCAGCTCCTTGGGCATCTTCTCGCCCTCGCGGATCTTGCCCTCGATGGCGGCCGCGCCTTCCGGAGAGATAACCGAGTAGTAGCCGTGGGAAAACATCAAGCGGACATCGGCCATGCCCACGGCCTCTGCCCCGCCGGAACCGCCTTCCGAAGTGACGGAAATCATCGGCACCCGCAGCTTGGCCATGGCGTAAAGATTGCGCGCGATCTGCTGGCCGGCGCCGGGATAATCCTCCACCGGAAAGGAGCCGGGGGTGAAGATATAAAAATGGATGGGAATGCCTTCGGTTTCGGCAACCTTCATGTAGCGCAGGGCCTTTTCGTTGCCCCAGGGCTTGCTGCAGCCGCCGTTGCGGTATTCCTCGCCATGCCCCTTCTCGTGGCCGATGACCATGACCTGCTGCATGACGGTTTTGTTTTTCACCCGCCGCATGATGCTCGCCCTGGCCGCAACCATGGAAGGATCGATGCTGACCTCCTCGGCGCCGCCGAGTTCGGTGTAATCCTCGTAGACATTCTCAAGGATGTCCTTCAAGGAAAACCGGTGGGTATTGCGGACAATGCGCACCCGGTCCATGGAGGTCAGGGTTTCTTCGCAGCGACCCTCCAAAAAGGAGATGGATTCCTCCAGGGCCTTGATTTCCTCGGACAACTGGTCCTCGGTATAGTCGTAAAACTTGTCCCGCAGAGTGACGATTTTTTCGCGCAGGCCGGAGAGATTCCCCCACTCGACGCCGTCCTTGATCTGGCTCAGATAATTGATGCGTTCTTCTATCTTGAGCAGCCGCTTTCGTAAATCTTCCATAAAGTGCGCCGTTGCAATGGATAAGTTCGTTATTATACCCAAAGGGCATAAGTTTCGTTGAGCAGGCGAGCTGCTCAACTCAGCTTTAAAGTGATAAAAACGGCATAAAGAGCCGTAACAAAAAAAGGGGCAGAAATTTTTTGGTAACGGCTCCTAAATTACCTGTAACTCATCAAAAAGTGAGCAGTCGGGCTATGTTTTCCTGAAGATAAGGGAGGTTGGTCATGATTTGGCCTCCTGCGGCGTTGCTGCCTTCGATGGCCACCTCGGCCAGAAATTTCCGCCCCCGTTCCTTGGCTTCCTCCATGGTGTCGCCCCAAACCAAGGCCAAGGCCAGATTGGGGTCATACTCGCTGGGGATCGCGTAAGATCGGTCGGTGGGCACATGGCTGTAAACCGCGGACCAATCGTGTTGCGGGTAGGAGAACTTGGAGATCGTCCCAATCCAGGGAGCAAAGCCGCGGGCGGTGTCTTCCGCAACGATTCTGAATTCGATGCTCGCGCCCCGGGAAACGATATCCTTCTGGCTGTATCCCATCTTGTCGCCCAAGGCCAGCCGGATCTGCTCGCGGATGAGGTTGGGATGTTTGTTGTTTATGTAACTGACCCGGGCGGAGACATCGTTTTCCACCTGGATGCGGGTGTTGACCTCAAGGAGATAGGGCTGGCCGTCCCGGGTGACGATCCACTCCCAGGTGCCGACATTATCGTAGCGCACATGGGCGGCAAGCTTGAGCGAATACTCAACCACCTTGTCCAAAACCTCTTGACCGTTAAAATCGTAGGAAAAGCAGGAGTTGTCGAATCCGGGCGCGGCCTCCAGCCGCTTCTGACGGCCGGTGCTTTGGATGGTGCAGTTCCGGGTGCCGAAATGCACCCGCTCGCCGTGCCGGCTGCAGACCAACTGCACCTCAAGATGATTGAAGTCGCGGATTCGCTGCTCGATGAGCACCCCGCCGTCGCCGAACTGCCGTTTGGCATAGTTCTGAACCTGGCGGTAGATGCGGCGGAAATGCTCGATCTGGTAGACCTCTTCGATGCCCATGCCGCCGCCGCCGGCCGCGGCCTTGACCAGGATGGAGGGGTTCTTGATCTTCTGGCCGTCCTGGATTTCGAGAAGATGGAGGGCGATGTCCTCGGCCTCCATCTCATTATAGATGGGGCCGTCGGTGCCGGGGATGGTGGGGATACCCAGCCGGTTGGCAACCCGCTTGGTATTGATCTTGTCGCCAAGATCCTTGACCACCTCCCATTTCGGGCCGATGAAGGTCAGAGGCCGGTTGCGGATCGTGACCCGCCGGGCAAAACGGAAATCCTCGGAGAAAAAACCGTAGCCGGGATGGATGGCGGTGCATTTGGTGTGGTCGGCCACGGAAAGAATATCGTTGGGATCGGTATAGGCCGATACCCGCCAGGCCCGGCGGACATTGCTCTGGCTGTCCAGGCAGCGGCGCACATGTTCGGATTCCTCATCCGCCGCGGTGTAGATCACGGTATAATCCAGGCCCAGGTCTTTACAGGCCTCCATGATCCGCAGGGCAATCTCGCCCCGATTTGCAATCAAAACCTTGTCTTTCAAGCGAACCCTCGATATCGGTTGCGGGGCGGGCTGCACCGTTCACCATATCCCCATAAACAAAAAGGAAAAAAGAGAACGATCACTCCGCCGTTTCCGTTTTCTAGTTCTTACTAATTTTCAGGGCAAATGAAAAGATGAATTCAGATGATCTCATAACAAGGAAAGGCACCGGCAAGGCTGTTGAGCCTTGCTGCGACTGCCTCAATTCTCCCCCCGGAGCAAAAGCCCTCCATTCGATGAAGCGCAATCTGTTGAAACAGCATGGTGTTCTATGGTATAGTGAACCTGTTTTTGATTTCTTCACCAGGAGTGGCATGCATTCCATGGTCAAAGTGTGGCCCTTATACCGATTTTAAAGATAAACGTCAATTTTTTTTCTTGACACCCCCGGCTATTTCCTTTAGCCAGAGCGTGTTGCAGCCGATTGTATAAACTTTTTTTCCACCGGACGACAGCGCCGGCCTCACCGTTGACGGTGCGCCTGCTCCGTTGTCTTACCCCAGAGGACTCTTACCCCCACATGGACACATCCGCCCCGGACACCGGCGACTCCCCCTTCAAGCGCATTCTCAATTTTTTTGGCATCAACCGCGCCCCAGACACCACCGAAGACATTGAGCAGGAAATACAGGAACTCCTCGATGACGGAGAAGAACAGGGGCTGATCTCCCGCGAGGAAGGGGAGATGATCAGCTCCATCCTCGAATTCAGGGACACCCTGGTCCGCGAGATCATGACCCCGCGAAGCGACATGGTCAGCGCCGAGGCACAGGTGTCGGCCGCCGATCTCATCCAGTTGATCACCGATGAGGGGTACACCAGAATCCCCATCTACCAGGATTCCCCGGACAATATCATCGGCATCCTCCATGCCAAGGATCTGTTGCCCTTCTGCCTCAACGCCTCCTCCATGCCCGCGGCCTCGGAGCTGGTCAAACCGGCTTTTTTCGTGCTTGATACCCGCAAGATCGTCAACCTGCTCAAGGATTTCCAGAGCCAGAAAGGCCATATGGCCGTGGTCACCGACGAATTCGGCAGCGTCCGCGGGTTGGTGACCCTGGAAGACGTGCTGGAAGAAATCGTCGGCGAGATTCGCGACGAATACGACAAGGCGGAAAAACGGTGGAAGGTGGTGAACGAGCACATGCTCCTCACCGACGCCAAGGTCAATCTTGAGGAGGTGGAGGATTTCTTCGGCGTTACCCTGCCGGAAGGCCCCTACGAATCGGTGGGCGGCCTGATCATCCACCAACTGGACCGGGTGCCGCCGGTGGGCGCCACCATGCTGATCAACTCCCTGGTCTTTGAGGTGGTCTCCGCCGACCGGCGGCGCATCCACACCGTAAAAATCCAGACCAAGCTCGACTGATGGTTTCCCTGTTCCCGCGCTCTGATAGCCACACCCCTTTCGGCAGGGGTGCCCTGCTGGCATTGCTGTCCAGCACCCTGTTATTTTTCGCCTCTCCGGGAGCCCTTGCCCTGCCGCAGCTTGCCTGGCTGGCGCTGGTCCCTCTTTTCTGGAGCCTCGACAACCAGCCCCCACGCCGGGCCGCGCTGCTCGGCCTCATCTGCGGCCTGGCCTATTACCTGCCCCTTTTGTACTGGATCGTCATTGTTTTGGCCACCTACGGCCAGGTACCCCTGCCCATCGCGGTGCTGGCCCTGGTGTTTCTGGCCCTGTACATGAGCTGCTACCTGGCGCTCTTCGCCTTTCTCTGCGCCAAAACAGGACCGCGCCTTCCCCTGCTCGTTTTCGCCCCGGCCTGCTGGGTGGCGCTGGACCTGATCCGGGGGATGTTGTTCACCGGCTTTCCCTGGCTGGATCTGGCCTACACCCAGTACAATCTGCCCCAGCTCATCCAGATTGCCGATCTGGCGGGCCACCATGGCCTTACCTTCCTCCTGGTGCTGGCAAACGCGCTGATCTTCACCCTCGCCGCTTCGCTCGTCCGAGGCAAGCGGATAAGCCCCGATGCAATTACCATTGCGGCGTCAGCCCTGCTGCTGCTCGCTTCGGGCTATAATTTCTGGCGGCTGCAAACCCTGCCCGCAGCCCTTGCCCAGACGGAACAGATGGAAGTGGCGGTGGCCCAGGGCAATATTCCCCAGGATCAAAAATGGCAGCCCGCCTTTCAGCGGGAAACCATTGACACCTACCTCCGGCTGAGCCAGGAATTTTTCACTACCAGGCAACCGCGGCTCATTGTCTGGCCGGAAACAGCCCTGCCGTTTTACCCTTACGAGCACCCGCTCTTTCTCAGGCTGCACAGCGAACTGACCCGGCCGCACCAAACATATCTGCTCACCGGCGCGCCCCACCGGGAAAAGACCTCAGCCACAGGGCCGCTCAGCTATGCCAACAGCGCCTTCCTGCTCTCTCCGGACGGGCAGGTCGCTGGCCGCTACGACAAGCAGCATCTGGTGCCCTTTGGCGAATATATTCCCTTCCGCCGGATCCTGCATTTTGCCTCGCCGCTGGTGGAAACCCTGGGCGAGTTCACGCCCGGCCGGAGCAACACGCCGCTTACTTGCCACAACAGCAGGATCGGAATATTGATCTGCTTTGAGAGCATCTTCCCGGATATTTCCCGCAAGCAGGCACAGGCTGGGGCAAACTTGCTGGTAACACTTACCAACGACGCCTGGTTCGGCAGGTCGAGCGCCCCGATGCAGCATCTGGCCATGGGGGTGTTCCGGGCGGTGGAGACCAGAAAAACCCTGGTGCGCGCGGCCAACACCGGAATCAGCGCCTTCATCGACCCCATGGGCCGGACGCAGGAAGCTTCCCCCCTGTTTACCGAGTACGCCCGCAGTCAGCCGGTGGCCCTGGTCAATGGCTTGACCTGCTATGTCCGCTGGGGGTATCTTTTTCCGTGGGGTTGTTTACTCCTGACCCTGATCGGGGCAGAAGTAAACAGGCGCAAGGCTAAAGGTAAAAGGCGCAAGGTATGATTTTTCAACCTTTAGCCTTTGACCTTTAGCCTTTAGCCTTTCACCTTTAGCCTTTAGCCTTTAACCTTTTTTTCAGGAGAACACACCATGTCTGCGGAACTCAAACAAAAAATCCAGGATCTCAAGGGGCGCCTCATCTCCCTGAAGGAGCATCTTTGAGGTAGATCACAAGAGGGAGCGACTGCAGGAACTGGAGCAGCTCACCCTGGCCCCGGCCTTTTGGGATAACCAGGAAAACGCCCAAAAGGTGCAGCGGGAGCAGGGCGCGATCCAGAATGTTGTTGACGAATGGGACAGTTGCCAGACAGAGCTGGAAGAGGCGGAACTCCTGCTCGAAATGGGCATGAGCGAAGGCGACGAGACGACCATCAACGAGGTTGATCAGTCGCTGGACGCGCTGCTTGAACGGGTGGGAACCGTTGAGCTTGAGTGCATGTTCACCGGCGAGCACGACGCCAGCAACGCCATGATTACCATCCACGCAGGCGCGGGCGGCACCGAGGCCCAGGACTGGGTGAGCATCCTCCTGCGCATGTATCTGCGCTGGTGCGAGGCCAAAAAATTTCCCACCGAGATGCTCGACCTGCAACCCGGCGATGAGGCCGGGGTGAAGAGCGCGACCGTCATGGTCACCGGGCACAACGCCTATGGCTTGCTGCGCTCGGAAATGGGCATCCACCGGCTGGTGCGCATCTCCCCCTTTGACGCCAGCGGCCGCCGGCACACCTCCTTTGCCTCGGTTTTCGTCTTTCCGGAGCTGGACGACGACATCCAGGTGGACATCAACGACAAGGATCTGCGCATCGACACCTACCGGGCCAGCGGCGCCGGCGGCCAGCACGTCAACAAGACCAGCTCGGCCATCCGCATCACCCATTTGCCCACGGGCATCGTGGTTCAGTGCCAGAACGAACGCAGCCAGCACCGCAACAAGGACACGGCCATGAAGATGCTCAAGGCCCGGCTGTACGAAAAGGAACGCGAGGCGCAGAAGGAGCAGCACCAGGATATCGCCGGCGAGAAAAAAGAGATCGCCTGGGGCAGCCAGATCCGCTCCTATGTAATGCAGCCCTATCGGCTGATCAAGGACCACCGGACCAATTTTGAGGTGGGCAATGTGGACAGCACGCTGGACGGCAACCTTGACCCGTTCATCAAGGCCTATCTGCTGTGGCAAAGATAACTCCGCTCCAGTGCGCAAAATGCGGGGCCTGCACCGTGGTCTGCCCGGTCTTTCAGGCCTCGGGCCGGGAATCGCTCTCGGCTCGAGGCAGACTGCATCTGCTGGCTCGGCTTGATCCGGCCCAAGCCTCGGCAGCCTATGCGGAGATTCTTTCGCAATGCCTGCTCTGCGGAGCCTGCCGGGGCGTGTGCTCCCGGGGGATCGATCCGCCCGCCCGTTTTATCGCCGCCCGGAAACGGCTGGAGAAAACCGCGGGGTGCCAGGTCTTGCTCAGGGCCATCACCCGAAAGGCTCTGAGCAATCCGGCCCTGTTGGCGACAATCGCCGGTCTCGGCCGCCCCCTGCTGGACCGATTACCCGCTGACAGCGGCCTGCGGCTGCGCCTCGGCCTGCCGGCGGAGAGCGCATCCCTTTCCCCTGCCCTTCCTGAACCTCCGGGGAAGAAATCCGCGTCCCCGGCCCTGGCCTTTTTCCCGGGCTGTTACGCCACCCATCTGCACCGGGAGATTATTGACGCAACAGAACGGGTAACCGCGCCCTTCACCGGCGCCCCCCTCCTCATGCCACCGCGGCAGTGCTGTTGCGGGCTTGCCGCGGAAAACAGCGGCGATACCGCCACAGCCACGCGTCTTGCCAGGCAAAACATCAACGCCTTTGCCGGAAACACCTTGCCCATCCTGACCTCCTGCGCTTCCTGCTACAGCCAGTTGCGCCGCTATCCCGAGCTTTTTGCCGATGACCCTGAATGGCTTACACAGGCCCAGGCCTTTGCCGACCGTCTCCTTGAATTTTCAACCTTTGTGGCGCAAGCCATGGAGGCTGAGCCGGATTTCCGTTTTGCCGGTTCGCCCGTGCCCCGCACCGTGGTCTACCACGACCCCTGCCATCTGAGGTTTCCGTCTAAAATTATCGCCCCGCCCAGGAAAATCCTTACGGCCATCCCCGGCCTGCACCTGGCCGAACTTGCCAATGGTCCGCAATGCTGCGGCCAGGGAGGTTTGTTTCATCTGGCTCAGCCCGAACTGGCCGCAACAATCAGAAGCCGCCTGCTCACCCAACTGGCACAGGCGGCGCCCGATCTGATAACCACCACCTGCTCCGGCTGCCTCATCCATATCCGGCAGGGGTTGGGCCATGACCCGGCACAACCGGAGGTTCTCCATCTGGCCATTCTCCTGGCGGAGCTTCTCCAGACAAAACCTTGAGGCTGAAATTTTCTTCCCCTGCCTCCTGCTGATCCTTGCGTAATTTTTCCGGGCATTATAATGTATCCCCCGGACAGGTTGACCGTACAGTGAGGTTCCCGGCCGGATGGTTCGGCAGCGCATAGTGTGAGCATCAAAAAAAGGAGAGACAACAATGACTCTGACCGCACGACGATTTTTCGGCTGTTTCCCCATGATTTTCGCGGCCCTGCTTGTGACGGCGCCCTGCCAGGCCGGAGTTGACTGGGAGGTAAGCAGCACCCTGAAAACCCCGACCACGCCCTTGGACATCGCCGCCTCACTGGACGGCAAATGGATCTTTGTTCTGGCCGAAGGCGGCAGGCTCCTGGTCTATTCCGAAAAAGGCGCCCTGGAGGAAACCATTTCCGTTGATCCGACCATGGACCGCATCGCCTCTTCCGGCCTGCAGGCAGCCAACATCCCCGATCGGATCTATCTGTCCAGCGCCAAACACAAAACCGTCCAGACCGTGAGCCTGGATTTTTCCGTGCCCATCAATATCCAGGGCGCGCCGTTTCTCGGGCCGGAAAACGCTCCGGTGGTCATTGTCGCGTTCAGCGATTTTGAATGCCCCTATTGCGGCACGGTGGGCGGTCTGTTTGAAGAGGCGCTGGCCAAATATCCCAAGGAGGTCAAGGTCGTTTTCAAGCAGTTTCCCCTGGCCATGCACAAGCAAGCCCAGCCCGCCGCCCTTGCCTCCCTGGCCGCCCATCGCCAAGGCAAATTCTGGCAGTACCATGACCTGCTGTTTGAAAACCAGAAGTCCCTTTCCGAGGCAAAATACACGGAGCTTGCCAAGAAGCTCGGCCTCGACCTGGAACGGTTCAACAAGGATTCCAAGGGGGCGGTCAGCCGGCAGATCCTTGAACGCGATATGATTGAGGCCCAACAAGTCGGAGTTCGAGGCACCCCGACCATTTTCGTCAATGGCCGCCGCCTGAAGGAGCGCAACTTCAAGGATCTTCAGCAGATGATCAACCAGGAGCTGAGCAAACGCACCAAAACCGGAGCCTCCCGTTGATCAAACGCGACATCGCCCTGGCCGACAACACTACCGCCCTGCTGCTTTACGGCGACCTGAACAAGAACCTCGCCGTTCTTGAGGAGGGCGCCGGAGTCACCATCCAGGTGCGGGGCAGCCAGCTCACCGTCAGCGGGCCGAAACACGAGGTGGAGCTGACGGCCTCGGCCATCGACAAACTCCAGGGATTGGTGCGCGCTGGCTATCCGGTGTATCCCTCGGATGTCGCCTATGCCCTGCGGATCCTCCAGGCCTCACCCAAGGCGAACCTCAAAGAGATCTTCCTCGACAAGGTGTACATCACCGCCGAGCAGAAGGTGATCTCGCCCAAAAGCATCAACCAGAAGCTCTACATCGACAATATCCGGACCAACGACATTGTCTTCGGCATCGGCCCGGCAGGCACCGGCAAAACCTACCTTGCCGTGGCCATGGCGGTTTCCGCCTTTGTCTCCAAGCAGGTCCGCTCCATCATCCTGGCCCGGCCCGCGGTGGAGGCGGGCGAGCGGCTGGGCTTTCTCCCCGGCGATCTGGCCCAGAAGGTCAATCCCTATCTGCGCCCTCTGCACGATGCCTTGAATGCCATGCTGGGGAGGGGCAAGGTTGCTGACCTCATCGAAGAAGGATCCATCGAGATCGCGCCCCTGGCTTTCATGCGCGGCCGGACGCTCAGTAACGCCTTTGTCATCCTGGACGAGGCCCAGAACACCACGCATGAGCAGATGAAGATGTTCCTGACCCGGCTGGGCTTTAACTCCCAAGCGGTAATCACCGGGGACATCACCCAGATCGACCTGCCGGACCGCAGGCAATCCGGGCTCATCGAGGCAGCCAGGATACTCAAAGATATCAAGGGCATCTCCTTCAACGAATTCTCCGAGGTGGACGTGGTTCGCCACCGGCTGGTGCAGGAGATCATCCTCGCCTACGCCGCAAAGGAAACCCTGCCGCCGCCCCGCCGGACAACCCCCAGGAAACACTGAGACCTCCCATCATGCCCGTGCTCATCACCAGCCAGACGGCCGCGCCCCCGCCCATCAGCCTGCATCAGCTCCGGCAGCGGGCCGAAAAATTGCTCGCCCTCTGCGGTCGCGCACGGAGCGAATTGAGCATCCTCCTGCTTGACGATCCCGGCATGGCGCAGCTCAACGAGCAGTACCGCAACAAAAAAGGACCGACCAACGTTCTGGCCTTTGCCATGCAGGAAGGAGGAGGAGAACATCTGCCCACGGAACTCTTGGGCGATGTGATCATCTCTCTGGACACCGCGTCCCGGGAAGCCGTGACCGACGGGGTGACCCTGCACCAGCGGGTGACGATCCTTCTGATCCACGGGTTGCTGCACCTGCTGGGGCTTGACCACGAACGCTCCCGCAGTGAGGCACACGCCATGGCCGAGCGGGAAAAACAGCTTTTGAACCAACTATCAGCAGAAGAAAGGAGAGGAAAAATGGTCACTCTTGCCATCAATGTCGATCATGTCGCCACCCTGCGGCAGGCCCGGGGCATTACAGAACCGGACCCGATTCTGGCCGCGGGTATCTGCGAACTGGCCGGAGCCCAGGGCATTGTCGTCCATCTCCGCGAAGACCGCAGGCACATCCAGGACCGGGACGTGCGGCTGCTCCGGCAGACGGTGAAAACCAAGCTCAACCTGGAGATGGGGGCCACCGAGGAAATCATCGACATCGCCCTGGAGATCAAGCCGGACATGATCACTCTGGTTCCAGAAAAACGCAAGGAGCTGACCACCGAAGGCGGCCTCAACGTGGCCGGACAAAAAAAGAGGCTCCAGGAGGTCATCGAACGGATGCGCAAGGCAGGCATCCCGGTGAGCCTGTTCATCGATCCGGACACCAAACAGATCAATGCAGCGCACGAGGTGGGGGCGACCTTTGTCGAGATCCACACCGGCCGCTACTGCGACGCGGCAACGGAACAGAAACGGGACCAGGAATTCGCCCTCATCGCCACGGCGGCGGAAGAGGCGTATGAAATGGGGCTGCGGGTCAATGCCGGACACGGCCTCAACTACCTGAACACCCGGCGGGTGGCCGCCTTGGGCACCATCGAGGAGTTGAGCATCGGCCATGCGATCATGGCGCGGGCCATCTTCGTCGGCCTCGATCAGGCGGTGCGGGAGATGCTGGCTTTGCTGCCAGCGAGATAGTTGAGAATATAGGGAATCCGCATGGGGATAGTTGCCGACATCGTCATCATCGTGGTGGCCGCCCTGATCGGAGCGCTCATCGCCCAACGGCTCAAGCAGCCGCTGATTCTGGGCTACATCCTCGCCGGTGTCGTGGTGGGACCGTATACCGGGGGCGTCACCGTCGGCGACATCCATGAAATCGAAATGCTGGCCGAGATCGGCGTGGCCCTGCTGCTCTTTGCCCTCGGCCTGGAATTTTCCTTAAGCGAACTCAAACCCGTCCGCAAAATCGCTCTGTTCGGCACCCCGATCCAGATCCTGCTCAGCATCGCCTTCGGCTTCGCCCTTGCCAGGTATTTCGGCTATCCTCCGGCCCAGGCCCTCTGGTTCGGCGCCCTGATCTCCCTGTCCAGCACCATGGTCACCCTCAAGACCCTGACCGGCAAAGGGCTCATGGGCACCCTTTCCAGCCGGGTGATGATCGGCATCCTCATCGTTCAGGATCTGGCCGTGATCCCGATGATGATCATCCTGCCGCAACTGGGCAACCCCGAGGCAGGGTTGCCCTTGCTGGCCGTGGCGGTGGGCAAATCGATCATCTTCCTCGTGGTGATGCTCTATCTGGGCACGAAAATTCTCCCTTGGCTGCTGGGCACGGTCGCCCAGTGGAACTCCAGGGAACTCTTCATCCTCTCCATCACGGCAATCGGCCTGGGGATCGGCTACGCCACCCATCTTTTCGGCCTCTCCTTCGCCTTCGGCGCCTTTGTCGCCGGCATGGTGCTCAGCGAATCCGACTACGGCCACCAGGCGCTGAGCGACATCATCCCGCTGCGGGACATCTTCGGATTGCTGTTTTTCACCTCGGTGGGCATGCTCCTTGACCCGGCCTTCCTCTTTGCGCACTGGGACCGGATTCTTTTTCTGCTGCTGGCGATTGGGCTTGCCAAGGGAGCAATCTTCTTCGTCCTGGCCCGGCTCTTCGGCTACGGCAACATCGTCCCCCTGGCCGTGGGATTCGGGCTCTTCCAGGTGGGTGAGTTCTCCTTTGTCCTGGCCAGAGTCGGCCTTGAAACACAGGCCATCGACCAGAACCTCTACTCCCTGGTTCTGGCCGTGTCGGTGCTCAGCATGGTGGCCACCCCCCTTGCCTCGGCCCTGACAACTCCCCTGTACGCCTTGAAAATGCGGTTTTCCCGTCCGGAGCCGCTGCAGACGGAAAACCTCCCCAGCCACGGGCTCGCGGACCATGTGGTCATCGCCGGCGGCGGCAGGGTCGGGCAGCATATCGCCCGGATACTGAAAGAACTCTCCGTTCCCTGTGTCCTCGTCGAATTGAACCATCAACGGATGCTGGAATGCAAGGCTGCCAATTTTCCGGTGATATTCGGCGACATGAGCCAGCCCACGGCAATCGAGGCCTCGCATGTGGTTTCAGCCAAGCTCCTGCTCATCACCACCCCCTCGGTGGTGGTCAGCCAGGCCATCGTCCGGCAGGCCCACCGGTTGAACCCGGATCTGCATATCGTGGCCAGGGCCGAGGGGGTGGCGCAGACAAAACAATTGTATGAAAACGGCGTCTATATGGTGGTGCTGCCGGAGATGGAAGCCGGGCTTGAGATCGCGAGGCAGGCCCTGCTGCATCTGGAGATCCCCGTGCCGGTCATTCAGCAATACACCGACGAGATTCGGCAGAAGATGTACACGCCGATGTATTCCCAGCAGAACTACCACCTCCTCACCAGACTGAACACCATCAAAAATCTACTGGAGATCTCCTGGGTGGAGATAGGCCCGGAAAGCCCCATCATCGGGGCAAGCATCAAAGGGTTGGCGATCCGCACCAAGACGGGCGCTTCGGTGGTGGGAGTGATGCACGGAAAAGAATTTCACTCCAACCCCAAAGCGGAGTATTGTTTTACAGAGGGAGACCTGATCGCGGTGGTGGGGAATAAGCAGGAACGGCTCGCGTTCAAAAAGATGGCCGAGGCTCTTGAAAAAGAACTGCGGCCAGACACCGTCATGGAGAAAACGCTATGAAAAACTCCCGCTGCCTGAGAATTCTGGCCCTGTTTGCGCTCTTGTTTCTCTCGTCTTCAACAGCCGAGGCCGATGCACCTATACCTCGTTCGCAAGGCCAGACCGTGTATGTTCCCGCCTACTCCCATATCTATATAGGAAACAGGGAACAGCCCTTCCTGCTCACCATTACCCTGAGTATCAGGAATATCAACGCCAAACACCCCGTCACCATAACAGCCGTGGACTATTATGACACTGAAGGGAAGCACATCAGGCAATATCTGGAGAAGCCCGTTTCCCTCGGGCCTCGGAAATCGATCCGGTATGTAGTTCCGCAGAAAGACAAAAGCGGCGGCTCCGGAGCCTACTTCGTGGTCGATTGGAACGCCAAAAAGCCTGTCAATCCGGTGCTAATCGAGGCCATCATGATCGGGGCGGAATCGCAGCAGGGAATCTCTTTTACTTCGCGCGGCCAGATAATCAATACTGCAAATTGACCTTACGCATCGGAAGATGCGCGATCTTTGCGACATGTCCCCTACAAGACTAGGGGGTTGACCTGACCTTTATTCCTTATGCCGATTCGGCACGGGGGCGGCGGATCGCCTATTCCCTCCATGCCGAATCGAGTATGCAAACCAACTTGGGAGTCGCCTTATGAATCGATTCAAAAATATTCTCTATGTATCCGAGGGGAGTGTGGATCAAAAATCCGCCTTGACGCGGGCGGTAACGCTGGCTGAAAACGATCAGTCCGAACTGACGGTTATTGATATCATCCCCCGTTTCCCGGAAGGGAAAGGAGGAACAACTGATAACATGCCAGATTTCATCGAGTTACAGACTGCAATGGCGAATGAACATCGCCAAAGTCTGGAGTCGTTTATCGAGCAGCACCGGAAACGACTCAAAATTAAGTGCGAGGTGTTAATCGGCACGTCTTTTCTCGAAATTATCCGCGCTGTGCTGCGCCAAGGATACGATCTGGTGATCAAGCCCGCGGAAAAGCCTGATTTTTTTAAAAGGCTCTTCCGCAGTAACGATATGCATCTGTTGCGCAAATGTCCTTGTCCGGTGTGGCTGATGAAGCCGCAGGAGAAGCCTAATTACAGCAACATTCTCGCGGCGGTCGATTTTGCCCCGCTGATGCCTCGCGACGAGGAACTGGAACTCAACCAGAAGATTCTCGGTCTCTCCGCTTCGATTGCGTTGTCTGAGGTTGCCACCTTGCATCTGGCGCATGCCTGGGAGGCTTTTGCCGAAGGCAAAATCAGCGCATGGAGTCAAAACCCCGCCACTGTTGTCACCTATGTCGAAAATGAGCGCTTGCACCATGAGGCCGGGTTGTACCAGTTGGGCAAGTGGTTACGGAACCGGATCGGCGCGGAGGCTTATGAGTACCTCACCCCCCGCTTTCATCTCCGCAAAGGAACGGCGCGCGAGGTGATACCCGCCCTGGTCGGGGAGTTGCAGGCGGATTTGGTTGTCATGGGGACGGTTGCGCGGACAGGCATTGCCGGGTTGATTATCGGCAATACCGCTGAGGCTATTCTTGAGCAGGTACAATGTTCCGTGCTTGCACTCAAGCCCGCCGGATTTGTCTCTCCCGTAAAACTCACGGAATAACGGCTTTCATGCCTGAGGATAATTTGCCCCCGTATATTCTTAAAAAAACAGGGGGTGTCCTCAGAGCCTGTCCGTAAATACATCTGTGGTGCTCATATCCGGCTTTTGGCTGTCTGTGGCCGCGTTTCAATCGCAAATCATTGCCGTAGCGCTGTTACGCCCGTGCTTTTCCTCAATCGTCTCGGACAAATCCGTTGTAAAATCCGGCGCGAGTCCCGAGAAAATTATTTATGGACAACTTCTTGTTTTTTCCGTTGGAATTCTTTTACAACGTCATGAGGCAGCAGTGATGGACGGTATTAACTTTATTCAGGATCTTGCCATTGTCCTTCTCGGGGCCGGCATCGCCGGTGCGTTGTGCAAGCGCATCGGCTTGTCGGTGATTGTCGGCTATATTCTTGCCGGCATCCTCGTCGGCCCCTTCACCCCGCCATTTTCCTTGATCCTCGATGTGGGGCGGATTGAGACGCTCTCTCTGGTGGGCCTAGTTTTCCTCATGTTCGGCATCGGTCTGGGGTTGAGTCTCACCAAGCTGCACAAGATGGGGCTCCCGATGCTTTTGGCGACGGGGCTCGGTGCTTTTTTTGTACTCAACCTGACGCATCTGCTGGGAAAAGTGCTCGGCTGGAATTCCGCGCAAAGCCTCTTCATGGCAGCCATGTTCATGGTTTCCAGTTCGGCCGTCATCGCCAAGGTTGTCCGGGAGCTCAACCTCAATCACGAGCGTCCGGGCCAACTGGCGCAAGGCATCACCGTACTGGAGGACATTGTTGCTGTCATGATGCTCGCTGTTCTCGGCTCGCAGGTCACTTCCTTCGGTGCCGAGTCACTGAACATAGGGAATCTGTTGACCAGCATGGGCGCTTTCGTTGTGCTGCTCGTCATGGCCGGTCTCTCTTTGGTTCCGGTTCTTTTGCGGCGACTCAACGTCAAAGCTGACCCAGAATTGCAGACGATCATCGTTGCCGGCATCCTTTTTCTGATGGCGCTCATGGCGGTGAAGGCGGGGTATTCGCTTGCCCTCGGCGCCTTTCTTCTCGGCACCATCGTCGCCGAGATGCCGCAAAAAAGTGGGGTGGAGAAAGCTTTCGGCGGCATGCGCGACATGTTCAGCAGCGTCTTCTTCGTCTCCATTGGCATGATGATCGATGTGAACCTGATGTTCGGGGTATGGCATTGGATCGTGGCTCTGACCATTTTTATCATGGTGATTCGCTCTCTCTCCACCGGGTTTGCTTTGATGGTGCTCGGCACACCGCCCCGTGATGCGCGCCGGGCCGGACTCCTCTTAATGCCGTTGGGGGAATTCACCTTTGTCATCGCGCAACTGGGGGTAGGAGCGCATGTGCTGCCACCGGAGTACTACCCGGTCACCGTCGGGGTATCCATCCTCACCGTCTTGCTCACGCCGGTGATCAATCGCCATGCCGAACCGCTCTTGCAAGGAATCGAGAAAATTGAGCCGCGCTGGTTGAACCGCATGCTGGAGGTCTACCACCTCTGGCTGGCGCAGCTCGGGAACATGCAAGCAGGACAACTGTGGTGGCAACTGAGCAAGAAGACGGTGTTGCAGGTCGCCCTGGAGATTTTGTTCGTCACCGGCCTGCTGGCGTTTTCCGAAAAGATATTGGCGGCTTTACAGCAGAGCCTGCTCGACAAAGGGTTGACGCCGGCGATGTTGGGGCTCCTTTTCTGGACGGCCATCGGTGTCCTGGTGCTGGTGCCGCTTATCGCCATCTGGCGCCAACTCGGTGCCCTGGCGATGATCTTTGCCGGACTGACCACGGCTCGTATCCGGCTCCCTAAGTTGCTCATCGCAAACAGCATCAAAACGATATGCGCTGTTGGTCTCGCGTACTGGCTCGTGCAGATTTTGCCGATTGAGTCGCTGTCTCGTTGGTGGTGGTTGGGAATCATGGCGGTGCTCACAATTGTCCTCATCGTTTTTTCGCGCCGCCTCATCGACTGGCACAGCAGATGGCAAATTTCGCTCCAGGAGGTTTTTGCCGAGACGCATACCCCTGAAAGCCCGCATCACAGGTTATGGATGGAAGATTCCGGCGGGTGGATTCTGCGCGTTCAAGAATACATCGTGCCGGAGAGGGCGGTCTGCTCCGGCCACAGTATTGCCGAACTGCGGGTGCGTTCACGCTTTGGGGCCTCCATAGTGGAAATCGACCGGCAGGGGCATATGATCATAGCGCCGAGGCCGACGCAGGCGATCTATACCGGCGACCGGCTGCTCCTGCTTGGAACGCAAGAACAGATCGATGCCGCACGGTCGGGGCTCGGTCAGGTGAAAGGTCCGGAAGAGGTGTCCGATTTTGATCAAGCCCACCTGGAGAGAGTTGTCGTTACCGCGGGGCCCTGCGTCGGCAGATCATTGGCCGAACTGCAGATTCAGCAGCAGACAAGTGTGCTGGTGGTCGGGATAGACCGCGCCGGTCACAAGGTCGTCAATCCGGCTGGCCGCGAGCGCCTCACCAAAGGGGCGGAGTTGCTCGTACTGGGGACTCCCGAACGAATCCGCCAGTTCAGACGCTGGCTGGAGCACGAACAAGGCAGCTAAACGGTTGCTCCAGAGAAAACTACAGACATTCATAAAACAATAACCAACCGGTAAACCTCCGGGCTTGCGGTGGCAGTTTACTTTCAGGAAGGGGGATATGAACGATTACACCGCGTTGCTTTTGGGGGTTGCATGCGCCGGCATCGGCGGCGAGCTTTTTGTCCGCGGCATAGTCGGCCTGGCTCATTGGGCGCGAGTTACGCCGGGGATTATCGGCGCAACCGTTGCCGCATTCGCAACATCAACCCCGGAATTGTCAGTCGCGATAAATTCCGCTCTGGCGGGAAAGCCCCAAATTTCTCTCGGCGACGTCCTTGGCAGTAACATTGTGAATGTTGCCCTGATTCTCGGTCTTGCTTTATTAATTTCCGGAATCAAAAGTTCTCGTGACAGCGTAAAGCGGGATTTCCCCGTGGGATTGCTGATTCCTGTAATTACGGGAATTATGTTTCTGGATGGCGAACTTTCCAAGTTTGACGGCCTGTTAATGTTGGGCATGTTTTTCGCTTGGCTTGTGGCGACCATTGTCGAGGCACGAAAGCAACGAAGTGCCGCGGATGAAATTCTTGGTGAACATCGAGGATGGCTGGTTGTTCTTTCGTGCATTGCAGGACTTGTTCTGCTTGTCGCTGCCGGAAAGTTCATTGTGGCGGGAGCAAGAGGCATCGCCATTGCCTTTGGCATAGATGAATTCATTGTTGGAGCAACTATTGTCGCGGTTGGCACGTCCGTGCCCGAACTCGCGACCACAATAATCGCCAAATTTCGCGGACACGACGAGGTTGGCCTGGGAACAATTCTTGGCAGCAATATCTTCAACGGTTTTTTCATCATCGCTGTCGCGGCTGTCATCCATCCCATCACCGTTGCCTGGCGCGAGGTAGCTGTTGCGTTGGTGTTTGGGTTCATGGTCCTGGCGTTCACTTACCCCACGCGCACAGGCTTCATTGAACGAAGGCGGGGGGTCTTGCTCCTGGTGCTGTATATGGCCTATCTCGCGACAATTCTTCAGTTCCATACGGCCTAACCGATTCCTCTGCAAACATGGCCTTGTCCCATTTCTTTTTTTTTGCATCTCTACCTCTAACGCGAAACCTGAGCCACTCCCGCAGTAAACGAAGCCTTGCAACTGGCTAGGGCCAAGCTCACTCTCATAACCATGCTCTCGGTACTGGGGATGAGGCAAGAAAAAAGCGTTTCACTCAAACCCCAAAGCATCGTACTGTTTTAAAAGGGCAACCTGCTCTCTGTGGTGGGAAATAAGCAGGAACGGCTCGCATTCAAAAAGATGGTGGAACCTGGGAAGAAACAACTGCCGCCAGATACCGTCATGGAGAAAAAATTATGAAAAAAACCCGCTGCCTGTCCGGCCTGATCCTCTTCGCGCTCCTGTTTCCCGTCTGCATGACCGCCTATGCCGACGCCGGAGCCTTGGATCTCTCAAAGGGGCAAACCGTGTATGTGCCGGCCTATTCCCACATCTATATAGGGAACAGAGAACAGCCTTTCCTGCTGACCGTTACCCTGAGCATCAGAAATATCGATGCCAAACACCCCGTCACCATAACGGCCGCGGACTATTACGACACCAAGGGGAAACGCATCCGGAAATATCTGGAGCAGCCCGTCTCCCTCGGCCCTTGGGAATCGATCCGGTATGTCGTGCCGCAGAAAGACAAGAGCGGCGGCTCCGGAGCCAACTTCGTGGTTGAATGGAACGCGAAAAAAGCGGTCAATCCGGTGCTAGTCGAAACCATCATGATCGGGGCGGAATCGCAGCAGGGGATATCCTTCACCTCCCGAGGCCAGGCAATCAGCACCGCCAATTAAGCGACGCTCAGGGGAACGAACCGGATGGTGCGTTCTCCCCGGCGGTGGGTGATCCCTAACCTCAGGCAGGCATGGCGTCCCGTTCATCGCGGGTCATCTTGCGCACCAGGATCTGGTGGCTTATGGGATCGAAATACACAACCGACTGGTCTTCCTCAAGGGTGATGGTCCGGACCAGGGAGCCTATCTTCACCACCACCCCGGGGAAGAGGCGTCCATAGACATAGACCACCTCGTTCACCATCTGCTCAAGCTCCAGCTCCAGCGCCTGGTTTTCTTCGGTCAGGAGGTTGACCTTGTCCATGGCCTTGGGCATGAAGGATTTGCATTTGGCCAGCAGGGTGCTTTTGTCCGCGGGAAATTTCGCCGCCAGTTCCTTCTTGATCTTCTCCAGGGCGCTGATGTTCTTGATGACCTCATTCAAACGGTCCGACCACAGGCCAAGTTCCTCGTCGATCTTCTGTTTCTTCATCTGCAAGGAAGGAACGAGCCCGACGCAAACCTCGGTGACCACCTCGGCTTCACATCCCAGCTCCTTGACGTGCACGGAACCGGCGGCAATAATCTTGCCGCCGATGATCGTGCCGTTCCCCTGGGTGGCGATCACCTCCTTGCCGACACTGGCATGCGCCTGCAACAACACGTCATTGACCCGGAGATACCCCGCCGTTTCAAGTTTCGGGCCATTCTCCACGAAATCAACGGTGATGTCGCCCTTGGCGCGCAGTTTCGCTTCCTCCCCGACAACCCCGCCGATAACGGTCAGAGCGCCGCCGGCCATGACGGAAGAATTATTAACCCCCTGGCCGATCCAGATATCCCCCCGGCATTTGACGCTGAAGCCGGGAAGAACCTCGCCGCTGATGGTCAGTTTGGAGCCGCCAAAGACGATGTTTCCCACCTTCATATCCACATCGCCGGTAATGGAATGTTCGCCGAAAACCGTGGGTCTGCCATCATCCATGACAAACTTGCCGTCAAGCGCGGCAAAAATCTTCATCTCGTCGGGCGAGAGGGTAACCCCTTTGCCATATTTGAGCTTGCTGTCTTTTCCCGGCTTGGCCGGGATGCCTACCCCAAAAACATCCTGGCCCGCCTTGCCCTGGGTGGGGGCGATTTTCTCCAGCAGCAGCCTGTCCTTGGCGACATTGACGATGGTTCCGAGTTCGCGGAAATCCACCTGATCCTTATCCGGATCCGTTCGCTGCGGACCGGGGATGGCCGGCTTGACATGCATTTTCACCCTGGCGTTATCGCCCATGGCCGGCGGGATCCCCTTGGCCACGATAAACGATCCTCCTCCCGTCGACTCGGGGGCCGGAAGCAAACCGCCGACAATCCCGTTCTCGGCAAGCTCCTTCTGGAGCAGATTGTTATCGAGCTGCACCCCGGCCTTGGCGTCTTTCATAGTGACAACGGCCTGAAGACGATCCTTGGTGACCCTCAGAATAAACGCGCCATTCTGGATCTCTACCCCGCCTTTGAATAGTTTCTCACTTGCCATTGCGCCTGCCACCTACGGAAGAATGAAAAAACGGGCTGAAATTCCCTTTCCCTTGTCCTATCGGCCAGTAGAAAAAAATCTTCAATCCCGGCCGCTATCTCCCCAATGGGTACAATATATCACACCCGCGGCGGATCACAGTTGCTTTTCAAGCGCCGTGATATGCTCATGCTCGCCAAGCACCACCAGAATGTCTCCCGGCAGGATAAGGGTTTGCGGCTGGGGATTGAACTGCATCTCCCCCTGCTCCCTCTTGATGGCGACGACAATGAGATCATACTCCTTGCGAAGCCCGGAATCCATCAGCCTCTTGCCGATAAGGGCCGAGTGCTTGGAAACCCGCAGCTCTTCCAGGCGCAACCCCAGCTCCCCGCCATGCACGGTGAGATCGAGAAAATCCACCACCGTTGGCCGCACGACCAGTTGGGCCATGCGGCAGGCCCCGATGAAATAGGGGGAAATCACCTTGTCGGCCCCAGCCCGCAGCAGCTTGGTTTCCGAACCTTCCGCTCCGCTGGAACGGGCCATGATGAACAGATTGGCATTGAGCCCCCGGGCCGAAAGAATGATGTAAACGTTTTCCGCGTCGGAAGAGACCACGGCGATCAGTCCCTTGGCCTGTTTGATCCCGGCCTTGAGCAGCATCTCGTCGCTGGAGGCATTGCCGGGCAGAGCCAGGTAGCCGAGTTCATCGATCTTCTGCACCTCCTGGGGGTCGCTTTCCACGATGACAAAGGGGAGTTTGCTTTCTTTGAAGTTCTTGCAGATCACCTTGCCGATCCGGCCAAAACCGCAGACAATATAGTGGTCTTTCAAGACCGCCACCCGTTTTTCCATATTGTTCCTCCCCATGATTTTCCGCAATCCGCCTTCAACCATGGATTCCGTTACCTCGCCCACCAGATAGAGGACAAAGCCTACCCCGGCCAGGATAAGACAGATGGTAAAGATCCTTCCCGCCGGACTTAAAGGGATAATCTCCCCATAGCCCACCGTGGTGATGGTAATCACCGACATATACAGACTATCGAGAAAAGAGCCGTGTTCGATCAGCATGTATCCGGAGGTGCCGATGCACAGGATCACGACCAACATGAAAACGGCAAAAAATATTTTTTGCATGCACCCCTCGAAGATTGTCCGGCCCTGACGGTTTTCGACTTACAGGCCGCGGCAGCGATGCCGCCGACGGCCTGCTCTGCCCGGACACCGTAATTATTGCACCCACAGTATGCTGCATTTTTTCAATGGTATCAACGAGTAAGAAACAATACCCGGGAAAAGTTGCGTTTTTTCTCTCCGCATACGTCCCGCCATTTTTATTCTCAATCAAGTTTGACCGCACATTCTCCGATGAGTTAATCACAAGAGAAAACGGATGCCTCGAAAAACATTCCCACGGAAGGTGAATGCCATGACCCCTCAAAAAGCCATACGAATCCTCATGCAAAGCCCTTTCTACTTCAAGCTGGAGCTCTCCGCCCGAAAACTCCTGATTAAAGAATTCTGCGCATTACATAACGCCAGTTGATCCGCTTGCCGTCGATATTTTTTCCCGCAACACGTTTGCCCAATCGCGCCGAATATTGGCCCGCGCCAGCCTCAGGAGAGCGGCGATAATCCCGCTGCTCCAGCGCCCTTCGCCTTTCCCGCAAAAAAATATTTTTTCTGGCTTCAATCTTTTTTTTGGTATATAGTCATCACCTATTTCTTCCTTGAGTGAATACTCATTCATGTCCATGGAGCGGGGGGCATCAGGCGTTCCCGCCAACATATACTGTATTGATAAAGGAGAATCGTCATGGCGGTAAACATCCTGGCTTTCGGGCCAAATGGAAGCGGCAAAGGCACCCAGGGCGCCATTGTCAAGGACAAGTACAACATCAACCATATTGAATCCGGCGCCATCTTCCGCGAACACATCAAGGGCGGCACCGAGCTGGGCATGAAGGCCAAGGCGTTCATCGAACGCGGCGACCTGGTTCCCGACGAGATCACCATCCCCATGGTCCTTGAAACCCTGAAGAAATCCAAGGACAAAGGCTGGCTCCTGGACGGTTTCCCCCGTTCCCTGGCCCAGGCCGAGGCCCTGGACAAGGCCCTGAAGGATGCGGGCATGGCCTTGGATTATGTGATCGAGATCGTCCTCGACCGCCAGATCGCCAAGGACCGGATCATGGGCCGCCGTCTCTGCGCCAACGACAACAACCATCCCAACCACATCGCCTTCGAGGCCATCAAGCCGGTGGAAAAAGACGGCAAGCTGGTCTGCCGGGTATGCGGCGGCGACTTGAGCGCCCGGGCCGACGATCAGGACGAGGCCGCAATCGGCAAGCGTCATGATATCTATTATGACGACAAAACCGGCACCATGGCCGCGGTCAACTACTTCAAAAAGGGTGGCGGCGCCAAGGTGATCTCCGTGGACGGCTCCATCTCCATCAAGGCGGTAACCGAGGCGATCATGAATCAGTTGGCCTAGACGGCAGATACGCCCGTCACAGGGCTGCATCTTCAAAAAAATAGGGGTGAGAGAAACGCGCGTTTCTTTCACCCCCTATTTTTTTTGGCTTCACGCGACAACCGCGACATGGTGTCGGCTGCTACCTCCCATGAGCCTCCGTGCCGTATTTGCCCCACGCTTGCGCATACAAGGCATTGAGCCGATGCTCCATCTCCTGGCGGCACCGTTCGATCTCCTCCGCCCCTGATTTTTCCGGAACCACCAAAGGCTCGCCATACCAGAGGTCGAGCCGGGCAAAAGGCTTGGGCAGCAGGGTGCGATCCCAACTGCGGAAGGCCCAGTAACGATCCGCGGCCACCGCCAGGGGCAGGATGGGCGCCCCGCTTTTGCTGGCGAGCAGGATACCCCCTGCCTGCATGACCCTGGCCGGGCCCTGGGAGCCATCAGCAACGATGGCGGCATTGTAGCCCTTACGCAGCAAGCCGATCAAACCCTTGAGCGCGGAAAGGCCGCCCCGGTTGCGGGAACCGCGTACCGCGACCACTCCCTGCCTGGCAAGAATCCGGGCGACAAATTCACCATCCTGACTGGCGCTGACCATGGCGCCCCATCCCCTGCCCCGGCCCCGGATGAGTTCGACCGCGGCAAACACGCTGTAATGCCAGAACACCCCGACAAAGGGCTTTGCCTGCGCCTCGCACCGCGCCAGGTTTCCCCCCCCATGCACCCGCACCCGGCAGGTGGCAAAAAGCACCCGGCTCAACCCGGCATACAACCACGGCACAAAGGCCAGCAATATTGTATACAAAAAACCTTTTTTCACAGCCATGCAAGTTCCATTTCCTTCAGTTTCTTGAGCTGATCGCGCAGGACAGCCGCATCCTCAAAGGCAAGCTCCTTGGCCGCGGCACGCATCTCCTTTTCCAGCGCCTTCATCTCCCTCCGCAATTCCGCCAGGGTTGCATACTGCTCTCCTGCCTCGCCGGTTGCCACGGGAATGGTGACATAATCCTTTTCATACACCGTCTCCATGAGATCCTTGATCCGCGACTGGACGCTTTCCGGAGTAATCCCGTGGGTCTCGTTGTACGCCGCCTGGATGGTCCGCCGCCGCTCGGTTTCCTCGATGGTCTGGCGCATGGAATCGGTGATCTGGTCGCCATACAGAATAACCCTGCCATGCACGTTGCGGGCCGCGCGGCCGCAGGTCTGGATCAGCGAACGGCCGCTGCGCAGGAATCCCTCCTTGTCGGCGTCGAGCACCGCCACCAGCGAAACCTCGGGGATATCCAGCCCCTCGCGGAGCAGGTTGATGCCCACCAGCACCTGAAACGCGCCCAGACGCAGATCGCGGATAATCTCCATCCGCTCCATGGTCTTGATGTCCGAGTGCAGATAGCGCACCCGCACCCCGAGCTTTTCGTAATACTCGGTGAGATCCTCGGCCATCCGCTTGGTCAGGGTGGTGACCAGCACCGCCTCCCCGCGCTCCTCGCGGAGCCGCACCTCTTCGAGCAGATCGTCCACCTGATTGGTTGCGGGCCGCACCTGAATCTCCGGGTCCAGAAGCCCGGTGGGCCGGATCAATTGCTCCACCACCCTGCCCGCCGCCTTGTTGAGCTCAAAATCGCCGGGAGTCGCCGAAACATAGACCGCCTGGGGGATCCGGGCCGCGAATTCCTCAAAGCGCAGGGGCCGGTTATCCAGGGCCGAAGGCAACCGGAAACCGAAATCGACCAGGGTTTCCTTGCGGGAGCGGTCCCCCCGGTACATGCCCCCAACCTGGGGGATGGTCACATGGGACTCGTCGGCAAAGAGGACGAAATCCGGAGGGAAATAATCGAGCAGGGTGGGGGGCGGCTCGCCGGGCGCAAGACCGGTGAAATGGCGGCTGTAATTCTCGATGCCGTGACAGTAGCCCAGTTCTTGGAGCATCTCCAGATCGAACATGGTGCGCTGCTCTAACCGCTGAGCCTCAACCAGCCGGTTATTCGCCTGAAAAAAGGCGAGCCGTTCCACAAGCTCCTCCTTGATGGTGGCCGTTGCCCGCTGCAACCGGTCCTTGGAGGTGACGAAATGGCTGCCCGGAAAGACGGTGAGTTCGCCAAACCGCTCCAGCACCTTGCCCCGCAGGGGATCGATGATGCTGACCGCCTCGATGGTGTCGCCGAAAAACTCCACCCGCACGGCGCGGTCCTCCTCGTAGGCCGGGAAGATCTCCAGCACGTCGCCCCGCACCCGGAAGGTGCCGCGATGGAAGGAGAGATCGTTGCGCTCGTAAAGCATATGCACCAGCCTGCGCCGCATCTCCTCCAGGGGATACTCCTCCCCTTCCTTGAGAAAGAGATGCATGTTCTGGTACTCCTCCGGGGAGCCCAGGCCGTAGATACAGGAAACCGAGGCAACGATGATCACGTCCCGCCGGGTAAGGAGCGCCCGGGTGGCGGAATGGCGCATCTTGTCGATGGCCTCGTTGATGGCGGAGTCCTTTTCGATATAGGTGTCCGACGAGGGGATGTACGCCTCGGGCTGGTAATAGTCGTAATAGCTGACGAAATACTCCACCGCGTTATAGGGAAACAGCTCCTTGAATTCCGAATAAAGCTGGGCAGCCAGGGTCTTGTTGGGAGCCATGACCAGGGCCGGACGGCCCGTTTTGGCGATGACCTGGGCCACGGTAAAGGTCTTGCCCGAACCGGTGACCCCGAGCAGCACCTGATGCGGCAATCCTTCCGTAAGACCGCGGCACAACAGGTCGATGGCCGCAGGTTGGTCTCCGGCAGGGGTATAGGTGGTTTCAAGCTGAAAGGGCATGGGGCGCATCTCCAAGGCGGACACGATCAGGGGCGAGTTGGCATCATACCATATTGGCCGGGTGTTACCAAACAATCCGACCCAATGACTTTTCGCCTTTTTCGCTGACAATCCGGAGAGATCCGGAGCAGGAGACAAAAAAATAATCCCGCCCATGAACAGGATTGACAAGCAACACCCTTGAGACGTATATACTGGTACTGTTCATGGTGTAAATTCCAGCACTTTCCTCCCATGCGCGCATGCGGAAAATGGGTTTGGCCTCGCACATCATCCCACAGAACAGACAACACGCCGGGGAACCGGGCAACCCGGCTTCGCCGCAGTTTTTTCCCGGCTTGCACCCCATGCGCCGGCAGAAACGCTTCCCAAACAAGAGAGTCATATGACCAGGGCAAACATCCTCATTGCCATCGCGATCGCGGTTATTTCCAGCAGCATCTGGGCCTTTGTCAACAAACCGGAACAGGAGCCCCGCTGGCCGACCCGTATCCAGGGTTTTTCTTTTTCCCCGTTCCGCGAATGGCAGAGCGCCATCGACCATGTCCTGCCCACCGAGGAGGAGATCGACGCGGACTTGGCCCTGCTGGCCAACAAAACCCACGCGGTGCGAACCTATACCCAGGAAGGGACCCTGGCGGAGATTCCCCGGCTGGCGCGCAAATACGGGCTCAATGTGACCCTCGGCGCCTGGTTGAGCGACGATCTCGAAAGAAACGAGACGGAGATCGCAACCGCCATCAAGGTTGCCCAGGAAAACCCAAAAAACGTGATCCGGATCATCGTCGGCAACGAGGTGCTCCTCCGGGGCGACCTGACCCCGGAACAGCTCATCGCCTATCTCGACCGGATGCAGGAAGCCATCGGGGTTCCGGTGAGCACGGCCGAACCCTGGCACATCTGGATGAAATATCCGGAAATCGGCGAACACGTGGACTACGTCGCCACCCACATGCTGCCCTACTGGGAAGGGGTGGAGATGGCCCAGTCCATTGACTACATCGTCAAGCACATGAACATGCTGAAGCAAAAATTCCCGGGAAAAGAGGTGATCATCGGCGAGGTGGGCTGGCCCAGCAACGGGAGAACCCGGCAACTGGCCGTGGCCTCCCCGGCCAACGAAGCCATCTTTCTCCGCCGTTTTCTGGACAAGGCCGAACAGGAAAAATATACCTACTATGTCATGGAGGCCTTTGACCAGCCCTGGAAACAGGGCAGCGAAGGCGCGGTGGGCGCATACTGGGGCGTGTACGACGTCAACCGCCAGCCCAAGTTCCCCTTCACCGAACCCATCGTCAGGATTCCGGAATGGCGCGCTCTGGCCGGAATCTCCGCGATCATCGCCATCATCACCTTCGCCTTTCTCCTGATCGACAGCACAACCCTGCGCACCCGCGGGCGCAGCTTTCTCGCCACCATCGCCTTCACCGCCTCCACCGGGGCGGTATGGATCGTGTACACCTACACCAGACAATACCTGAACCCCACCACCATCCTCATCGGCATCCTCATGGTCATCGGCATGATCGGGGTCGTGGTGGTCCTCCTTGCCGAGGCCCATGAATGGGCGGAGGCAACCTGGCTCTCCCAGTGGCGGCGGCCGTTTACCCCGCAGCATCTGGAGGATGACCAGTTGCCCATGGTTTGCGTCCAGGTGCCCGCCTACAACGAACCGCCGGAGATGATGATCGAGACCCTCAACGCCCTGGCCCGGTTGGACTACCCCCGTTACGAGGTCCTGGTCATCGACAACAACACCAAGGACCCGGCGGTCTGGCAACCGGTGGAAGCCCACTGCCAAAAACTCGGCCCCAAGTTCCGCTTCTTCCATGTGGCCCCGCTGGCTGGATTCAAGGCCGGGGCGCTGAACTTCGCCCTGGAAAAAACCGCCCCAGAGGCCGAGATTCTGGCGGTCATCGACAGCGATTACATTGTCACCCCGGACTGGCTGCGGGACATGGCGCCCCAGTTTGCCAAGCCCTCCCTGGCCATTGCCCAGGCGCCCCAGGATTACCGGGACGACGGGGAAAACCTCTTCAAGGCCATGTGTTACGCGGAATACAAGGGGTTTTTCTATATCGGCATGCTGACCCGCAACGAACGCAACGCCATCATCCAGCACGGCACCATGACCATGGTGCGCAAATCCGTGCTGCAGGAGGTCGGGGGGTGGGCGGAATGGTGCATCACCGAGGATGCCGAACTGGGGTTGAAGATCTTTGAACGCGGTTATGAAGCCACCTATATCCCCAAGACCTACGGCCGGGGATTGATGCCGGACACCTTCATCGATTTCAAGAAACAGCGCTTCCGCTGGGCCTACGGGGCGGTGCAGATCCTGCGGCGGCACGCCAAGGCCCTGCTCTTCGGCAAAAAGACCGCCCTCACCAGGGGGCAGCGCTATCATTTTGTCGCCGGCTGGATACCCTGGATGGCGGACAGCCTGAACATGTTCTTCACCGTGGCCGCCCTGGGCTGGTCCACCGGCATGGTTTATTTTCCCCTCCAGGTTGACCCGCCCCTGGTCATTCTGTCGATCTTGCCGCTGACCCTCTTTGTTTTCAAGGTGGGCAAGATGATCTACCTCTACCGGACCCGGGTCGGGGCCACGGCCGGACAGACCCTGGCCTCGGCCCTGGCGGGCCTTTCCCTGTCCCACACCATTTCCCGCGCGATCCTCCTTGGCTTTGTCACCAAGGACATCCCGTTTTTCCGGACCCCGAAACGAGCCAAACGCCATGCCCTGCTGCAGGCCTTGCAGTCCGCCAGGGAAGAAGGGCTGATCATGATCGCCCTCTGGCTCGCAGCGGTCTGCGTCGTGATTTCGCAAGGATCGGAGACCGCGGACCTCATGGTCTGGATCATGGTCCTGCTGGTCCAGTCGATCCCGTATCTGGCGGCGGTTATCATGTCGATGATAAGCGGTTTCTCCAAAACCGAGGAAACGTTCATCAGCAGCATCACCGCGCCGCCGGCTGCGACACCTGGGCCGGAAAGCGCCGCCTGACCCCGGCGACGACCCATGCCCTTGCCGGAGAGTTCCCCCGGTTGCGCGGGAAGAAAATCCGCCCGCCCGGCCGAGTCAGGGAAAACCGCCTGAAACTCCATTCCTCTTGCCTCCGGCGAAAAAATTGGCTATACAGCCGATCATTCTCTTTTTTTCGCAGCATGACGGATACAAAAATTTACGCGCCCTGGGGCGCGGGGAAATAACCGCCAACCACAGCTCCTGCCTTGCGCCGGGCACAGCCGCATACTCCGGCCTTCTCCCCCCACTATGCATATCACCCCTCGCCACAGGGCCGAAAACGCCCCCCCAGACCTGCCGCCCAGAAAGAAACGAACCAGCCATCGGCTCCGTTCGTTTTTCCGGCTGGCCGTCAGATGGTTTGCCTGCTTCCTCGCGGTCACCATGGCGATCACCCTTTTCTTTCGCTGGGTGCCGCTGCCGGGGAGTTCCCTGATGGTTCAGCGCCAGATCGCCTCCCTGTGGCAAAAAAACAAGGAGTACCGTTTCCGCTACCAGTGGGTCAGCATGGGGCGCATTTCTCCCTATGCCCCGCTGGCGGCAGTCGCCTCCGAAGACCAAAAATTTTTCAGCCACCGGGGCTTTGACTTTGATGCCATCGAAAAAGCCTGGGAACACAACCAGCGCCGGAAACGGGTGCATGGGGCCAGCACCATCTCCCAGCAGGTTGCCAAGAATCTCTTCCTCTGGCCGGGGAGAAGCTTTATCCGCAAGGGATTGGAGGTGTATTTCACCCTGCTGATCGAGGGGCTCTGGCCCAAACGCCGCATTCTCGAGGTCTACCTCAACGTGGCGGAGTTCGGTCCCGGCATCTTCGGGGTGGAAGCGGCCAGCCGGGCGTATTTCCACAAACCGGCCGCCAAGCTCAATAGCGCGGAAGCCGCCATCCTTGCGGCAATCCTGCCCAGCCCCCTGCGGTCAAATGCCGCCCGGCCTTCCGGCTACATCAGCGAACGGGCCTGGCATATCCAGCGGCAGATGCGGCTCATGGGCGGCCCTGCGTCCCTGCGCAAACACCTCGGCGCCCCGTCTAAGAAATAATCGTCTCAGCCTGGGCTTCCAAGCTGACACACACCTCCTTCCTGGTGAAGGGGCAGCGAAAGGCAAGCCGATGGGCGACAAGCTCCATGCCGGTGCTGTTCTTGTTCCCGACCCCATACTTCGGATCGCCGAGAACAGGATGGCCGAGCATGGCAAAGTGCCGGCGGATCTGATGCAGACGTCCGGTGCCAAGGGTGACCTCGACCACGGAACTGTCACTGGCCGGATCATAGACGGCGAGGGTGTATCGGGTGAGGGCGGGCTTATTGTCCAGAGGCAGCTCAATCGTCCCGGACTCCGAGGGGAGACGGCCGAGCACCGTCACCCGGTACTGCTTGTCAATGGCCTTATCCTGCAACAACAGGGAAAGTTTGGCTGCCGCCGCCTTGGTGTGGGCGAGGATCATCAACCCGGCCGCTTCCCGGTCCAACCGATGCACGGGCAGAACCGGCCGCTTCAGGCGGAAATGGACCTCGGCCTGGCGCACCAGCGAGCAGTGGTCACCGTAGTTCGTTCCCTGGGCGAGCAGGCCGGCGGGTTTCAGCCAAACGCTGTACCGCCCGGCATCGAGGAGACATCGGGGTGTCGGCGGTTGCACCGCGAGAAGCCGCGCGTCGTAATACAGATCCAGCACCTCGCCCGGCCCCGGCTGCGCGGTTGCCTTTCGCAACCGTTTCCGCCCGCCCCTTGTGCCGGTCAGCCAAACCGCCCCCTTGCACATGGCGTCCTTCACCCGGCTCTTGGCAATCCCGGCCCGGGAGGCGAGGAGATCGCAGGCCGAGCCTGCATCTTCAGGCGCAACGGTGATCCGCAGGGTAAACGCAGCCGGAGGCAACCCCTCCGGCCGGTTATCTGAAATGCTCATAGCCACGATAGCTGATCTCCCGGCACTGTCCCGCTTCTTCAAGAAAAACACCCTGACCCTCGACAATACGTCCCACGGCAAAAATCTCCTTGCCGGTTTTTTCCCTGACCAGAGCGCGGAGCGACGCCACCTGCTGCTGGCCTGCGGTGAAGAGCAATTGATAATCCTCTCCGCCGGCAAGCGCCCAGTCAAGAGGAGAATGGCCGCAGATTGCCGCCGCCTCGCGCAGCAAGGGGGAAAAAGGGATCTTGTCAGCCGCCACCACCGCCCCAACCTTGCTTTCCGCGCAGATATGGGCCAGATCGGTGGCCAGGCCGTCGGAAAGATCCTGCATGGCGTGAACGAGACCGCTCGCGGCCAAAACCCTGCCCACGGTCACCTGGGGCGCCGGGTCCAAATGCGCTCCAACCAGGGGCTGCCAGCCGGGATCGTGAACCAATCCCCTCCGGCACAGGGCGAGACCTGCCGCCGCCTCGCCCAAGAAACCACTGACCAAAACCACATCGCCGGGCCGGGCGCCCTTTCTGGCAAGCAGCTCCGTTTCAGCCATCTCCCCGAGCACCGTAACGGAAAGCACGCTCTCCTGCTCGCTCTGCATCGTGTCTCCGCCGATCAGCACCACCCCCTGTTCGGCAAGCACGGCAAGAAAACCGGACATGAATGCATCCAGCCACTGGCTCGCAAAGGCCGGGGTCAAGGCCAGGGAGAGCAGGGCAAAACGGGGCAGACCGCCCATGGCGGCGATGTCGCTGATATTGACCGAAGCTGCTTTCCTGCCCAGCTCACGGGGCGGATGCCAGGCGGAATCGAAATGCACCCCCGCCACCATGGTATCGGTGGTAACCAAGCTGACCCTCCCCTGGGTCGTCCGGTAGACCGCGCAATCATCGCCGATCCCGATCACAAGGTCGTCCGAACTCCCCGCCGCCTGACGGATACGGGCGATAATCCCTCTTTCTCCTCCGGACCGTGTCATGCTTCTCCCTAATTTTCCCATCAAGTTTTTCCGGAACTATCCCGATCCGTAGAGCAAGAACAACGAGGAGCCCGGCCATGCAAGTAATCTGCTGCGTTTGTCACAAAACAAAAAATCACAAGGGCTGGGCAAAACAGGCTGCCAGGTCCGGGGTGCAGCTCTCACACGGCTATTGCCCCCGGTGTTACAGGCAGATGATGGAGATGGTTGAAAATTTCTTTGTTCTGAATGGCTGCCGCAAAAGCGCCTGACACACTTCTTTTCCGCGAAGCCCTTCCTATTTGATCAACTTGAGAAAAGACCCTTTCTTTTTCCCGGGACCGGCCGGTTCGATGTTTTTCTTCTCCGCTGCCTCGCCCCTGCCGAAATCAATGGCCTTGATAAAACGCTCCTCGCCCCCCATGGTGAATATTTCCTGCCCGGTGAACTGCGGGGCCCGCAAAGTCCAGACCGTCTTCTGCGGAGGAATGGTCAACAACTGCAGACTCACCTGCCACCACTCTTCTTTCTTGGCATAATCCCGCTCGATTCCGGTAACCAGGGCGTACATAATTTTTTCGGCCACGATCAGGACAATATCCCCGACCTGGGTGCTCTCCTTGAAAACAAAGATATTCTTCAAGTCGGTGACGATTTTTTCTATCATGGAATAGTCTCATGCAAAGGGGAGCAACAGCCCAGGAACACCTCGACAAAACAAGATACCCAATCACGGAAAATCTTTCAAGCATCCGCGCAAAACGCGCGAATCACGAATCCCCACGCTTTCCTGTTGTTCTTTTGAGTCCTTTTTTGTTTAATCGAGCAAGAGGTGCTCTTTTCCAGCGCCCCTCCTTTGGTGAAATCGCCGAAAACGCATTCCCATTTTACCCGGAACTTTTTATCCGGGTGGTTGTCTCTACAATTAACAGCAAAAAATGGCCCTGGCCTCGAAGGGCAAGCGGATAACAATGCCATACCAAGAAGCAGCCCAACTTGTCCGCGCCTTTCGCCAGGGGGACCAGCAGGCCTTTAACCGGCTGGTGGCGCTCTACCAGCGGAAGATCTACAATCTGGCGCTTGGTTATGTGAAGCAGGAGGACGAGGCCAAGGATCTCGCCCAGGACATCTTCGTCACCGTGTTCCGGCACATAGACAAACTCAAGGACGAAAACAAGTTCGGGGCCTGGCTCTATCAGCTTGCCATGAACCACTGCCGGAACCGTTACCAGAAACTGCGCCGCAGGGGATTTTTCAGCAACCAGTCCCTGGACGACACGGAAACAGGACTGAACCTCAGCTCCGGCGCTACTCCGGAAAAAGAATATGAACGGCAAAACACCTCGCGCCTGGTGAGAGAAGCCATTGCCTCCCTGGCGCCGGCGGAAAAGGAAGTTATTCTTCTCCGCGATCTGCAGGAGCTGTCCTACGAAGAGATCAGTGAAATCCTCGGCCTGCCCATGGGCACGGTCAAGTCAAAGTTGAACCGGGCCCGCCTGGCCCTGAAAAACCGCCTAAAACATTTTTTGTAACCCAAACGGCCCGCCCATGCAATGCACTGAAGCCCAAACGCTGTTCACCGATTTCGCGGACAACACCCTTGGCCGCGAAGAACTGCACGCCCTGACCGGCCATCTTCTCGACTGCCAGATCTGCGCCAAAGAATGGCGTGAATTCCAGCAGATCCTCAGCCTGATGCACAATCTCGAAACACAGACTCCTCCGGCGGATCTGCTCCCCGGTATCCACGCAAAACTGGCACAGCGGGGGATTTTCGACCGCGCCTGGACGCTTGTCGAATCCCTGAATTTTTCCCTGTCCATCCCGGCCGCCGCCGCCATATTCACCCTTGCCATGCTGGCCGGTTTTCTGCTGAAAACCTCGCACCTGGAGCCACCCGGCGTTCTTTCCTCCCGCCCAGCCCGCATGAGCGCCACGTCGCACGGGGAACTTCTCACGCCCCGGCGGCTCCCCATTGCCCCGAACACCATGTTTGCCGTCTCCCATGACGGAGGCAGCCGGAGCGGCCACTTGGCATCCCTCGCTCCGGCAACCCGGCGGCCCGCGGCTGACCACGCCCCTCGCCTGTTGTCCCCGGATATCCATGTCCTCATTGAAAAAACCGACCACGAAAGCCAGGTCGGACTCTGCCGGGAAATAGTGCGCCACAACTGGCAGCTCCACCGCATCACCGCCAACCTGTACCTTATTCATCTCCCCCAGGCGGAGCTGGCAAATTTCCATGAACTTCTCGGCCGGCACCACTACGCCCTGGCGCCTGCCGCAGCCGCGGAGGCACGGTTCGGCTACGGCAAGACGGTATTAACCGCCGCCATCCGCTTTGAATAACACCATGCCTTGATTTTTTTCAGGAACTTTTACCCGTCACGCCATGTCTTTTTTTTCAGGATGCGCATCCTCCAAGCATCCCTTCTTTCTTCCTTCTTCCCCAGAAGGGCTCTTTCCTGGGACCGCGGAGCAGCCTCGCTCCCGCGGTCCCGCCTTTTTTTGGGGAGAACAAGGAGCACACACCGGACTTGACTTCCGGCAAAAGAGATATACACAATACGGAACAGACACAACATGCCCGCACGACACTTTTGTCTTGTTCAACACACCAAGGAGCCCACAATGATGCATCCCTTGCCGACCTTCTCCCGCCGCCGCCCCGCTTCTGTTTTCCTGGCCCTGCTGCTCATGGGGTTTTTTTTCGCTATCCTGCCTGGAACAAGCCGGGCGGCAAGCAGTCCTCCGGAAACCTTTGCCGATCTGGCGGACAAACTCAGTCCCACCGTGGTCAATATTTACACCACCCAAAAGGTCAAGCCTTCCCGCTCTCCCCATGACCTGTTCAACCATCAGGATATTCCCGAACCATTCCGCCGCTTTTTCGGCCTGCCCTCGCCCTTTGACCAGGACCAGCCCCAACGCGAGCAGAAACGAACCAGCCTCGGCTCCGGGGTGATCATCTCAAAGGATGGCTATATCGTCACCAACAACCATGTCGTGGAAAACGCCGACACCATCAATGTGCGGTTGACCAACTTCGAGGAATACGACGCGAAGACCATCGGCCGCGACCCGAAAACAGACCTTGCCCTGCTCAAGATCACGCCCAAAAACGGGCTGCCGGCAATAGCCTTCGGGGATTCGGAGAAATTGCGGGTTGGCGATTGGGTTATGGCCATCGGCAATCCCTTCGGTTTCGAGCAAACCGTTACCGCCGGGATAGTCAGCGGCAAGGGCCGTTCCCTGGGCAGCGGCCCCTATGAAAACTTCATTCAAACAGACGCCTCCATCAACCCAGGCAACTCCGGGGGCCCCCTGTTCAATCTCAAAGGCGAGATGGTCGGAATCAACACCGCCATCTACAGTCGCAACGGCGGCAACATCGGTATCGGCTTCGCCATTCCGGCCAATATGGCTAAAAACGTCATCAACCAGCTCAAGGAACATGGCACGGTGGTGCGCGGCTGGCTCGGGGTGATGATCCAGCCGGTAACCCCAGAGCTTGCCGCCCAGTTCAAACTCGACCGGCCCATCGGCGCCCTGGTGGGCGAAATTTCTCCCGGCAGTCCGGCGGAAAAGGCGGGCATCAAACCGGGTGATGTCATTGTCGAATTCAACGGCAAGGAAATCTCCCAGATGAGCATGCTGCCCAATCTGGTGGCGGAAACCACGGTGGGAAGCAGGGCGGAAGTCACCCTGTACCGGAAAGGCGCGGTGAAAAAGCTCCCGGTGACCATTGCCAAGCTCAGCGAAGAACAGGCTGCCGCAAGCGAACCGGCGGAGACGCTGAGCAAAAGCCTTGGCCTGGGGGTGCAGGATCTCACCCCGGAAATTGCCGCGGCCCTGGGCATCACCGATACGCACGGGGTGCTGGTTACCGGGGTTGAGCCCTCCTCGCCAGCGGCACTTGCCGGCCTGCGCAGGGGGGATCTGATCCTCGAGGTAAATCAGAAACCTGTCCGGGATGTAAAGGGATTCCTCAGCATGACCAAGGGGATGAAGGCAAAATCAACGGTTTCCTTTTTCATCAAGCGTGACGGCCGCACCAGATTTTTTGGTCTGAAACTCAAATAAAATCCATTTAATACACAAGGAAAGAACATGAAAAACATGCATGGCTTTGGAAAACGTCTGGGCTGGCTGGCCACCCTGCTGAGCCTGTTCAGCCTGATCGGCGGCTGCACCTACCAGGATCGGGTCGCCCCCCTCAACCTGCCGGATGCCAAAAATGGCGGCATCGTGGTCGGGGATGGCCTCAAGATTTCCGCCCTGGCTTTCAGCAGCGATGAGGCAGCCAAGCAAGCCTTCGGTTTTGGCGCACGCAAGGCGGGCCTGCTGCCCATTCAACTGACCCTGCAAAACGACGGCCAGGAGAAAGTGCGGCTCAATGCCGAGCAAACCTTTCTCATCGATAACAACAATCGGGCCTGGCCGATCCTCTCGCTGGAGAAGACCTATCAGCGGACGTCAGGGCATGTCGATCTTGGGGAAACAGCCAAGGGCGCCGGCAAACCGGCTCTGCTCATGGGCGCGGCCGGAGCGCTGGCCGGACTGGCCGTTGGGGTAGTCACCGGCCAGAATGTCGGCGAGGCAATGGGAACCGGCGCCGTGATCGGCGCGGCGGGTGGAGCTATTGTCGGAGGGGCCAAGAGCTACAGCGACAGCGGGGAAAAAATCAGGGAAGACCTTGCCGCAAAAAGACTGCGCAATGAGGCCATCCTGCCGCATCAGATCGCCTACGGCGTTCTTTTCTTTCCGGGGATGCCGGGCGAAGAAGCAGACGGGGTGAAGGAGCTGCGCCTCTCCGTGACCATCGGCAATACCCCGCAGGTGGTCGTCCTCTTTCCCGCGGTCAAGTAAGTCCGGCAGACAAACGAAGCGCGGCGCCGTCCGCCGCCGCGACCTGGGCAACGGCCGCCCGGACCTTGGCGATGTCCTTGCGGCCGGGGGCGAACTCCACCCCGGAGTTGAGATCCACGGCAAAAGGACGCGTCTGCCGGATCGCCTCGCCCACATTATCGGGGGTGAGACCGCCGGCCAGGACAACCGGGCGGAGGGGAGACATTTTTTGCAGCAGCCGCCAATCAAAGGTCTGTCCGGTGCCGCCGGCGATTTTCTCATGAAAGGTGTCGAATAAAAAGCCGGAAACCAGGCCGGCATAGGGCGCCAGGTCCGCGGTGGAGAGAGACTTCTTCACCTGAAAGGCCTTTATCACCCGGCAATTGATCTCCGCGCAATAGGCAGGGGATTCGGCCCCGTGCAACTGAACCTTGGTCAAGCCGCAGTACCGGACAATCTCGTTCACCTGTGCCGCGTCCTGATCGACGAAAACCCCTACTGCATCCACAAAGGGCGGCAAGCTTGCAACAATTTCCCGCGCCTGCTCCCGGTCAACACAGCGGGGGCTTTTCTCGACAAAGATCAGGCCGATTGCATCCACCCCGGCGGCAGCCACTGCGGCGACCTCCGCCATCTCTCGCATCCCGCATATCTTGATCCGCGTTCGGAGGTTCATGCCCTTTTCCCTTGTTGCTCCCCGCCGACCAACGCGCGCAACGCCTCGGCCGGGTTCGCGGCTCGCATCAGGGTTTCTCCCACCAACGCCGCCCTGATCCCATGCGCCGCGAGCCGGACCATGTCGTCATGGTCACGGATCCCGGATTCGCTCACCAGGGGGATCTCCGCCGGAATCATCTTCTGCAAGCGGAAGGTGGTGTTCAGGTCCATGGAAAAATCACGAAGATCGCGGTTGTTGACCCCGATCAGACGGCTGCCCGCAACCACGGCCTTTTCGACCTCCGCCTCGTCATGGACCTCCACCAAGGCATCCATGCCAAGCTCCAAGGCCAGCCCCTGATACTCTTGAATCTGGGCAGTCTCAAGAATGGCGGCGATCAACAGGATCGCATCGGCGCCATACGCCCGCGCCTCCTTGATCTGCAGAGGATCGATGATAAAATCCTTGCGCAGGACCGGAAGATTCACCGCCGCCCGCACCGCGGGGATATAGGCGAGGGAACCCTGGAAGAAATCCTCGTCGGTGAGCACGGACAGGGCCTGGGCGCCGCCGGACAGATAGCTGCGGGCGATGGCCACCGGATCGAAGTCGGGCCGGATCACGCCCTTGGAAGGAGAGGCTTTCTTGGCCTCGGCGATGACGGCCACGCCGGCACAGCCGGTGAGCGCCCGGATAAAGCCGCGCGGCGGCGGGATCTCCCGATCAGGCGCGGCAAGGCCTTTGATCTTGAGGGCGGCGACTTCTTCTTTTTTTCTGGCTACGATGGTATCGAGGATCATTTTTTCACCGAGCGGGAAAAGGCAACCAGCGCCTCAACCTTGCCGAGCGCGGCGCCGCTGGCCACAACCTCCCGGGCCAAGGCCACGCCGGAAGCAAGGTCTTCACTGCGCCCGGCAGCCATCAGGGCGGCGCCGGCATTGAGCAGAACCATATCCAGACATGGACCGGCCGCGCCGCTCAGCACCAAACGCAACTGCGCCGCAGCCTCCGGCGCGGTTCTGCCGCCCTTGATTTCCGCCAGACTGGCCGTGGCCATGCCCAGCTCCGAGGGATGGATGCTGTAGGTTGTCAATGCGCCGTTGGCCCAGTCGGACACCCTGGTGGCGCCGGTAATGGTGATTTCGTCAAGATTGCCCTCGCCGCATACCACCAGGGCGCGCCGGGTGCCGAGCCTGCCCAGCACCCGGGCCAGAGTTTCGGTGAGAGAGGGGGCATACACCCCCATGACCTGCACGTTGGCTCCGGCAGGGTTGGTCAGGGGGCCGAGAATATTGAAAATCGTCCTGATCCCGATCTCGCGGCGCGGGCCGATGGCATGCTTCATGGCCCCATGCAGGGCCGGGGCAAACATGAAGCCGATGCCGATCTCCCGGATGCACTGGCCGATCTCTTCCGGGCTCAGGCTCAGATCCACGCCCAGGGCCTCCAGCACGTCGGCGCTGCCGCAATGGCTGGAAACGGAACGGTTGCCGTGCTTTGCCACCGGAACCCCGGCCGCGGCCACGACAAAGGCAGTGGTGGTGGAGACATTGAAGGTGCCGGAGGCGTCGCCCCCGGTGCCACAGGTATCCACGAGAATCCCGCCCTCACCAACCGCCTGCACCTTGGTGGCCTTGGCCCGCATCACCCTGGCCGCGCCGGTGATCTCATCCACGGTTTCGCCCTTGATCCGCAGCGCGGTGATAAAGGCGCCGATCTGGGCCGGGGTGGCCTCGCCGCCCATGATTGTCTCCATCACTCCAACCATCTCCGCTTCGCTCAGGTCGGTTCCCGCCACCACTTTGGCAATGGCCTCTTTCATCATGCGCCCATCTCCTTGCGCTGTTTTTCAAGGATTTCCGGATAGGCCGGATCAAGGAAATTTTTCAGCAACCGCACCCCGGCCGGGGTCATGATGGATTCGGGATGGAATTGCACCCCCTCCACCGGCAGCGTCCGGTGCCTGAGCCCCATGAGCTCGCCCTGATCGGAACGCGCCGTGACCATCAGACAAGCAGGCAGGTCGGACTCCCGGACCACCAGGGAATGGTAGCGCATGGCATCAAAAGGATTGGGCAAGCCGGTGAACACCCCCAGCCCGTCGTGGGTGATGGGGCTTGTCTTGCCGTGCATGAGCCGCCCGGCCCGCACGGTTTGTCCGCCAAAAGCCTCGCCCAGCGACTGATGTCCCAGGCAAACCCCCAACACCGGAATCTTTTCGCTGAAAAAACGGATCGCCTCGATGGAGATCCCTGCCTGGGCCGGAGAACAGGGGCCTGGCGAGATCAGTAACCGGTCGGGGGAAAGCCCCGCGATGAAGGAGATATCCACTTCGTCGTTGCGGAAGATCTTCATCTCGGCGCCCATCCCCCCGAGGGTCTGGACGATATTGTAGGTAAAGGAGTCGTAATTATCGATGATGACTATCATGTTCTTTCTCGCGCTCCGCCGGGCTAAGCAGTTGTTCGGAAAAACTGTACCATTGAAATGCAGTGATCGGCATAAGGAGCCGTAACGAAACGAACAAGAGAGCTCCTGTTTCCTAACGGCTCCTAAAACTCTTTTTCCGCCAGCTCCACCGCCCGCCGCAGCCCCATGGATTTATTGATGGTTTCCTGATATTCCAGGGCGGGCACCGAGTCGGCGACAATCCCCGCGCCGGCCTGCACCCAGAGATCATCGCCCTGCATGACAAAGGTCCGGATGGTGATGCAAAAATCCATATTCCCGGAAAAACCGAAATACCCGACCGAGCCGGCATAGGGACCGCGCCGCTCGGGCTCAAGTTCTTCGATGATCTCCATGGCCCGGATCTTCGGGGCGCCGCTCACCGTGCCCGCGGGAAAGCAGGCGCGCAGGACATCGAACTGATCCTTGCCCGGCGCCAAAGTCCCATGCACCCCGGAAACCAGATGCATGACATGACTGTAGCGCTCGACCACCAACAGATCGCGGACCTCCACCGAGCCATAGCTGGCAACCCGCCCCACATCGTTGCGACCCAGATCGACCAGCATCAGATGTTCGGCCCGCTCCTTGGGGTCGGCCAGCAGTTCCTGCTCAAGGGCCGCGTCTTCTTCCGGAGTTTTGCCGCGCTTTCTCGTCCCGGCAATGGGCCTGAGCTCGATCTCATCCTGTTCGAGACGGACCAGAATCTCCGGAGACGAACCGATCTGGACCAGATCCCCAAGTTTGAGATAAAAGAGATAGGGGCTGGGATTGATATGGCGCAGGGCACGGTAGAGCTTAAAGGGGGCGAGTTCTGTTTTGGCATGAAAACGTTGAGACACAACAACCTGAATGACATCGCCGGCCTGCACATACTCCTTGGCCGCCTCCACCATCTTCTCGAAAGCCTCTTCGCTCATGTTGGAGGTAAAGGCGTGGGGCGTAGTGTCCTTCTTGCCGCTGCCGCCGAGATACTCCGTGGGCATGGGCGCCTGCAGGCGGACGATGATCTCCTCGATCTCGCCCTGCGCTTTTGCGTACAAGGCCGGGATATCGCCCGCTTCGATCCCACCGCCGGAGGTCTGCACCAGATTGACCACGGTGAGCAGTTGCCTGAGGTTGTCGTAGATCAAAACGGTGCGCGGCACCATGAAAGAGCTGTCCGGAAACTGGGCAAGGGGCGGGTTGCACTCGGGCAGCCGCTCCATGAACCGCACCATGTCGTAGCCCAGAAAGCCGACGGCCCCGCCGAAGAAACGCGGCAACAACTCGGGGTCGCAGGCCATCCCGGAGTTGCAGGCGTTGAAGGATTTGAGCAACGTTTGCAGGGCTTCGAGCGGATCGCCCTGCTGCTGCTCCACCGCGCCCTCCCGGATGATGGTGACCTGGTTCCCGCGGCTGGCAAAGGTGACGATGGGATCAATCCCGATAAAGGAATACCGTCCCCATTTTTCCCCGCCTTCAAGGCTTTCAAAGAGAAAAGCGTGCGACTCCCCGCCCGCCACCTTGGCAAAGATGGTCAGCGGCGTGTCGAGGTCGGCGACGATTTCCCGATAGATCGGCACCAAACCGGCGTCGGCGGCCAGGTGGGCAAACTCCTGCAAGGAAGGTCGGAACATGATGGATCCTCAACTCATAAAAAAAAGCCATGGAACATTGGCGTCCCATGGCTTTTTGATTTTTCTTTTCACGGCACATCACTCTTCAGGAAGAAACAGGAGATCCCTGCGCACATGGAAGAGGCACAACACGCCGGAGCGGAAGGTCTGGCGCGGCTTTCTCCCGCAGGGAAAGCCGAACGGGACCGCAGCCGCAACCGGCTCTCTCGTTACTGCGCGGCGCCCAACAAAGCATTCACCCGCTTGGTCAAACGGGACACCTTGCGGGAGGCATTCTTTTTATGGATGGAGCCTTTTACCGCTGTTTTCTCAATAACAGGGATCGCCGCCTTCAGTGCTTCCTGGGCCTGATCTCCGGATTTCAGCTCAATGGCCTCAAGGACCTTCTTCACAACGCCCTTCATCTTGCTCTTGTTGGAGCGATTGCGAAGCCGTTGCAACTGGTTCTGACGATTCCTTTTCTCGGCGGATTTATGATTAGCCAATTCTCAACTCCTGTTTCCTAATATTATTGTTTGATTCAAGATGCTCTGCCGCGCTGTTTCACCGCCGGCAGGGTTTCTGCACGATCGCCGTTTCCCGGCAACACCGGCAGAAAGATGCTGGAAAATTTCACGAAGATAAATCAATTCCCCACCCTTGTCAAGCAACAACTGGGAAGCCTCTTTCGAATATCTTTCCGGCGGACGCGGGAGTCTGCCGGAAAACCTGTTTTCTTTTTACAACACCACAACAGATCTCCCCAATTTTTTTAAAAAAATTTACTCATGCCCCTTGCTTGGTGGACTGCTTTTCGTTTACCTTGAAAACAACACCATTTTTTTCTCTTTTTCACCCCATATTTCTCTTTTTGACGGAACCCGGACCCCGATGCTGGAATTCGCACAATCACTCCGCTGGCAAGACATCTTCGATATCATGATCGTTTCGTTCATCATCTATCGTGTCATGCTGCTGATCCGCGGAACCCGGGCCGTCCAGATACTTTCCGGCATCGTGGTCCTCGTCGTGCTCTATTTCGCCGCGCGGGAGCTCGAATTTCTCACCCTGTACTGGCTGCTGGGAACATTCCTCAGCTCGATCTTCCTGATCATCATTATCATCTTCCAGCGGGATATCCGGCGGGCCCTCGCCCAGGTCGGGCAAACCACCTTTTCCAAACCCCAGGAAGACACGGTGCACATTCTGCTCGAAATTGTCCGGGCGGCGCAGCAGATGGCCCAGCGCAAAATCGGCGGGCTCATCGTCATCGAGCGGGAAACAGGGCTCAATGAATACATCGAATCCGCCCACAGCCTTGACGCCATCGTCAGCAGACAGCTCCTGGTCACCATTTTCCAAACCACCGCTCCCCTCCATGACGGAGCGGTGATCATCCATAACGGCCGCATCCGTTCGGCCGGGGCACTGCTCCCCCTCACCCGGAACCCCTACATCAGCAAACAGCTTGGCACTCGCCATCGCGCGGCCATCGGTCTTTCCGAGGAGACCGACGCGGTGATCATCGTGATCTCGGAAGAAACACAGAAGATCTCCCTGGTCCAGCACGGGGCCATGACCTCCGATCTCGACGAAAACGCACTCAGAAGCCGACTTGACGCAATCTTTGTTCCCAAGGAAAACACGACTCCTCTCTTATGGAAAAACTGGTTAAACAAATAATCCGGCGAGTTCCCACCCCCAACTTCCTCAATTGGCCGAACAACTGGGGGTTGAAGCTCATTTCCCTGATCTTCGCCGTCCTCCTCTGGTATTTCGTGGTGGGCGAGGACAAGGTTGACACCACGGTCTATATTCCGGTGGAGATTGTCAATCTGCCCCGGGAACTGGTTATCGCCAACCAGTTCAAGAAACAACTGGAGGTCACGGTCAGCGGTCCCCGCGGCCTGATCAGCGGCATCAACCGCCAGCGGATCACGCGAACCATCAATCTTGCCAAGACCACCCCCGGCACCATCGTCATCCGCAACGAACCCGAGACGATCCAATTTCCGCGCGGCGTCACCGTATCGCGCATCCAGCCCACCCACATTACCCTGCTCATCGACGAACTCGTGGAGAAGGAACTGCCGGTGCAGGCCAGGACAACGGGCTCTCCGGCCGGCGGCTACGAACTGGGCGGGGTTGTCTTCGAGCCCCCGCTCATCAAGATTTCCGGCCCCAAGGCCGTTGTCGGCCGGGAAAAAATCTTCACTGCCAAGCCCATCGACATCAGCGGCCTGAAAAGCTCGAAAACCTTCCAGGTTCCCCTGGAATTGCGTTCGGCACTGCTTGAGCTCATGGGTGAGACCGTGGTCACCGCCAATGTGGTGATCCGCGAAAAAACCACGGAGAAAACCATCGCCGACATCCCGGTCCACCTCACGGGACCAGAGTCCGACAGAAAAGTGACCCTTGAGCCCAGCGCCATCAGCGTCCGCGCCCTGCTCCCCCTGAGCAGCAGGGGGAACCAGGCCGGGCTTGTCGAGGCCAGTGTCTCGACAGAAGGGCTTTCGGTCGGGACACACCGGGTGCAGGTGAAAATCACGGCGCCGGAAGAGGTCCACATTATCGAAGCAGTCCCGTCCGTTGTCACCGTGAAAATTGGCCGGCGCCTTGACAAATGAGCCGAATCACCAGTGCGCTCTCCCCTGTCGGCTCAGGGTTGCCTCAGGCTTCCAGAAAAAAAAAGGGGCTTCCGCATGTGTTTTTTGCGGCCCCCAGGAGTAAGGCATGAGAAAGTTATTCGGCACCGATGGGGTGCGAGGGGTGGCGAACACCTATCCCATGACCACCGAAATCGCCATGCAGATAGGACGGGCCCTCGCCTTTCTGGTCAAGGACATGCGGCGCGGCCACCGGATCGTCATCGGCAAGGACACCCGCCTTTCCTGCTACATGATCGAAAACGCCCTGGCCGCGGGCATCTGTTCCATGGGAGTGGATGTCCTTCTGGTCGGGCCCCTGCCCACCCCGGGCATCGCCTTCATCACCACCAGCATGCGGGCCGATGCCGGGGTGGTGATCTCCGCCTCCCATAACCCCTTCCAGGACAACGGCATCAAGATATTCGCCCGAAACGGCTTCAAACTTCAGGACGACCTGGAACTGGAGATCGAGGATCTGATCTTCTCGCAGAAGATGGAGGTGCTGAGGCCGGTGGCCGAGGAGGTGGGCCGCGCCACCCGCATCGACGACGCCAAGGGCCGCTACATCGTCTTTTTGAAGAACACCTTTCCCCAGGAATACACCCTGGACGCCTTCCACATCGTGCTCGACTGCGCCAACGGCGCCACCTACGGGGTGGCGCCCCATGTCTTCGAGGAGCTGGGCGCCACCGTCACCACCCTGGCGGCGGAGCCGGACGGCACCAACATCAACCGCGATTGCGGCGCCTTGCACCCGGAGCACATGGCCGCCAAGGTACGAGAACTGGGGGCGGACATCGGCATCGCCCTGGACGGCGACGGCGACCGGATCATCGTGGCGGACGAACACGGCGACATCGTTGACGGCGACCATATCATGGCCATCTGCGCCGCCGACCTGATGAGTCGCAAAAAGCTGAAAAAGAAAACCCTGGTCGCCACGGTGATGAGCAATCTCGGTCTGGAGGTCGCCATGCAGCGCATGGGCGGGGCCATGGTCCGCACCCAGGTCGGGGACCGCTATGTGGTGGAAGAGATGCGCAGATCCGGCTATAACTTCGGCGGCGAACAATCGGGGCATCTGGTGTTCATGGAACACAACACCACCGGCGACGGAATCCTCGCCGCGCTCCAGTTGCTGGCGGTGATGATCAAAAAACGCAAACCCCTGTCGCAACTTGCCGCCATCATGGAAAGCTTTCCCCAGGTGCTCAAGAATGTCCGCACCGCGGAAAAAATCAACACCAGCACCATTCCCGGCTTCAATAAAAAACTCAAGGAAATGGAAAAGAAACTGGACAAAAACGGCCGCATCCTCGTCCGTCCCTCCGGAACCGAGCCGGTTATCCGGGTCATGGTGGAGGGCCAGGACGCCGCACAGATCAACGCCATGGCCGACGAACTCTGCGAAATGATCCGCAAGGCTGACACCGCCGAAGCCTAACCAAGCACCCATGAAGACTCGACTCGATCAGCTTGTGCTGCTGCACGGGCTGGCCCCTTCCCTGCAAAAGGCCCAGGCCCTCATTGCCGCGGGCCTGGTGCTGGTGAACGACCAGCCGGCGGACAAGATCGGCTCGCTTTTTGCCAAGGACAGCCGGATACGGCTGAGGGAAAAAACCTGCCCCTATGTGAGCCGGGGCGGAATCAAACTCGCGGCCGGCCTGGACCATTTCCGGATCGAGCCCGCCGGCTTCATCTGCGCCGATATCGGCGCCTCCACCGGCGGCTTCACCGACTGCCTCTTGCAGCGCGGGGCCGCCAAGGTGTATGCCATTGATGTCGGCTATGGTCAACTGGCCTGGAAACTGCGGCAGAATCCGAGGGTGGTGGTCATGGAGAGAACCAACGCCCGAAACCTGCAAGCCGGTGACCTGGAAGAGTCCCTGGACCTGGCGGTGATCGATGCTTCGTTTATTTCCCTCAAAACCCTGCTGCCGCCGCTGCTCGTCTTTTTCGCGAAAACCATCCGGGTGCTGGCCCTGATCAAACCGCAGTTCGAGGTCGGCCGTGGCCAGCTCGGCACGGGCGGAGTCGTCCGCGACAGCGACCTCCATGAAAAGGTGGTTGAGGAAATCCGGGAATTTGCTGGCGGGCTTGACCTCGTCCCTGTTGGGGTCAGCCCCTCCCCGATCCTTGGCCCCAAGGGCAACCGGGAGTTTTTGATCTACCTTGTGTCCGAGACGCAATAACGCTTGCCCCGCCAGAAAAAATCATCCCGCTGACGCGCCGGGAGATCCTGGGCAAAGCGGGCGACCAAACCCGACTCAACAACCAGATCACAGAGATCCCCATCCAGATCTGCCCGGGCAACCATGCCTTCCAGAATGCGCATGGCCTCGGAAAGCATCTTCCCTGGCTTGTAAGGCCGGTCCGCCGCGGTCAACGCTTCCAGCACATCGGCCAGGGCCAGCATCCGTGCCGGCAGGGGAATGGCGCCATTCCCAAGCCCCCGGGGATAGCCGGTGCCGTTCAGCTTTTCATGGTGCATACCGGCATAGACCGGGACATTCCGAAGCTTTTTAGGAAAAGGCAGCCCTTCAAGCATCCGGATGCTCATCTCCACATGATGGTTCATTACCTTGCGTTCCGCCGCGGTCAAGGTGCCTTTCTGCACGCAGAGATTTTCCACCTCATCGGGCGCAAGCAGGGGGAATTCGACACCGCTCATAGCATAGGTCATCCCTGCCAGACGCCGCACCTTCTCGATGCTCTCGGCCGGCAGCCCTTCGCCGCCCAGATTGATCATATCGAGAAAATTGATGATCTCCTGCCATTCTTCCTCCTTTGCCGGGGGCAAAGGAGCGGTCCGCCCTTCCGTCCTTGGGCAGGGTTCGTTTTCCAGCCGGGCGAACGCATCATGCAGCCGCGAGATTTCCACCCGGTGGCGAATCAATTCGATCCGGTCGAAAATGGTCTCCAGCTTGGTTGCCTTGTCCATCAGATGCTCCGGCGTGGTGATCTTCCCCACGTCATGGAGCCAGGCCGCCATCCTGATCTCGGCCAGCTCGTCGGCGCTGAAGCTGACCGAGGCGAATCTGCCGGTGGTGGTCCTATTCACCTCCAGGGCAATCTCTTCGGTAAGATTGGCGACCCGGTAGACATGCCCTGCCGTATAAGGGGATTTTTCGTCGATGGCATCGCCGATTGTCCGCACGAAAGCGTCCAGCAGGGTTTCAAGCCCCCGGACCAAACGCATCTTGGTGAGGGCGATGGCCGCCTGCGAGGCCAAGCTCATGACCATTCCCACCTCATGTCCGGGAAAAGGGACAACCGCGCCGGTTTCCCGATCCTTGGCGTTCAGGAGCTGCAAAACCCCGATAACCTCATCCTCGTGATCCCGCAGCGGGATCACCAGCATCGAGCGGGAACGGTACCCAGTGGAGCCGTCAAAATCACGGGTTCCCTGAAAATCGTAGCCTTCGGCGGCATAGACGTCGGAGATATTGACCGGCTCGCCGGTAAGGGCGCAGTGGGCGGAAACATTCCGGTGATTCTCCCCGTGGTTTTCATGGCGCAGCGGCACGGAAGGCCAGGAAATGACTTCCCCGCTCCCTCCCATGCAGACTCCGAGCGAATCATTCTGGACAATGGCAAAATCAAGGGCCTGCCGTGCGTCATCCTTTATATACAGGGTTCCGCCGTCGGCGTTGGTGAAATGCCGGGCCTCGCGCACAATTCTCTCCAGAAGCCGGTCAATGTTTTTTTCCGAAGAGAGTCCCAAGCCGATTTTCACCAGCTCATAGAGATGATTTCCCTGCCCTTCGCTGAACTCCCGAACCTCGCGGACAACCCGGTCTGCCAGCCCGGCCACAACCTCCGGCGAAACTCCGGCCATTGCCTGCCCGACGTAGCTTTCGATTCCCTGCACAACCTTCTGCATAAGGAGGTCCACTGCCGGTTGCCTGCGAGCCTGAGCCTTCTCCGGAAAAGCATCCATGACCATTTCCCCTGCCCGAAACGGCAATCCTCATAGTTGACAGCTTCCTGCCCGGTCCGAGACGGCGGACGGGAGACGCAATACTGTACCGAACAGACACAGTATACGGCAGAACAGGATGACAAGCAATTCCACAGTGAAGCGGCGCACAATGCCGGACCTGCCGCAGTGTGCATGGAAGGCAAAAAACCCCGGAGACGGTTGACTTGGCCAAGCGAAAATGCTACCTTGGGTGCGGTGCAACCTCCACACCTGTCCGGCTTTCCCATGCACTGCGCAACCAAGCTATACCCTAAGTTTTTTTCAGGAGCGTATCCGTCATGACAAAAAATCGTCCCCTGTTCCGGTCATCCCTGCTCTCCGCCCTCGCCGGCGCAGCCCTGCTGTTGCTCGCCGCCACGGCCACTGCCGCGGAATACGTCAGCGTCATCAAGGACGGAGTCAATATCCGCTCCGGCCCCGAGGCGACAAAAGAAATCCTCTGGACGGTCTTCAAGGGCTTTCCGCTGCAGGTCACCTCCACCCAGGGGACCTGGGCCAAGGTCGTGGACTTTGAAGGAGACACGGGCTGGATCGCCGCCTCCCTGATCGCAAAGGAGAAAACCGTCATTGTCAAATCAGAGACCGCCAATCTGCGGGTTGGCGCGGGAAAAGACTACGAAATCGTGGCCGCGGCCAAACGCGGCGTGGTCTTCAAACCCCTGACCACCGAAGGCGACTGGATCAAGGTCAAGCACGCGGACGGCACAACCGGCTGGATATTGGGCAAATTGCTCTGGCCCAACTGAGCCCCAACGCCGGTCGCCATGGGAAAAAAAGCTCCCCCTCCATATCCGCCCCACCCCGTTCTCCTGGTTGACGACGAACTCCATGCCCTAGCCAGCTTTGATATCGCCCTCCGCTCCCACGGCATCAGCAACACCATCCGGTGCCAGGACAGCCGCGACGTCGCGGCCATTCTCGACAACCAGCCCGTGGAAATCATCCTCCTCGATCTGATGATGCCCCATGTTTCCGGACATGACATCCTCAGGCATGTCCGCCAGCGCTTTCCGGAGCTGCCGGTCATCATTATCACCGGGGTCAATGAGGTGGAGACCGCGGTGCATTGCATCCAACAGGGCGCCTTTGACTATGTGCTCAAGCCGGTGGAAATCGAGCGCCTCCTGCCGAGCATCAGGCGGGCCCTTGAGGTCAGGCAGCTCCGGAGGGAGAATTCCAGGCTCGCCAGCAGCTTCTTTGACAAAGACCCGGCCCATCCGGAGGTGTTCTCCCGCATCATCACCGGCAACGACACGATGAAGTCCCTGTTCCGCTATTGCGAGGCCATTGCCGAAGGGCGGCAGCCGGTGCTGATCACCGGGGAAACAGGGGTGGGCAAGGAGAGCATCGCCAGGGCCATCCATGATCTGAGCGGCAGGACCGGCGAATATGTCACGGTCAATGTGGCCGGCCTTGACGATCAGATTTTTGCCGACACCCTCTTTGGCCACGCCAGGGGGGCCTTCACCGGTGCGGATCGCAACCGTGCCGGCCTGGTGGAAAAAGCAGCCGGAGGCTCCCTGTTTCTCGACGAAATCGGCGATCTCAGCGAGCCCTCGCAGGTCAAGCTCCTCCGTTTTCTTGAGGAGCGCGAATACTATCCCCTGGGTTCCGACCAGGTGCATCATTCGGACGCCCGGGTCATTGTCGCCACCCATCGCGATCTGGAACAGCAGCACCGGAAAGGATTGTTCCGCACCGACCTGTTTTACCGGCTGCGCACCCATCGCATCCAGGTCCCCCCGCTGCGGGAGCGCAAGGATGACATCCCTGCCCTGCTGGATTTCTTTCTTGCCCAGGCCGCAACGGAATTCAACAAGGAAAAACCCCGCTGTCCGGATGATCTCATCACCCTGCTGGCCGGCTATGATTTCCCCGGCAATGTCCGGGAACTCCGGGCTCTGGCCTTTGACGCCATGAGCCATCACCAGGGGACCACCCTGGCCATGACTTTTTTCCGCAGGGAACTCGGCACGGCCAGCCTGCAGGAAAATCCCGCCACGTCCCCCTCCCGGACTCTTCCGCTAAAATCCTGGACAGCGAGCCTTGAGCGCCTGCCGACCCTGAAAAACGCCGATCAGGAGCTCATCGCCGAAGCCCTCCGGCGAAGCAACAACAACCAGCGCGCCGCCGCCCTCATCCTGGGCATAACGCCCCAGGCCTTGAATCAGCGGCTCAAGCGCCAGCCCTAACGGACTCAAAAAGGAATCCTCCTCAGACCATGGCGAGCAAAGGAAAAATACTTGTTGTTGACGATGAGCCCATGGTCCTCAAACTGCTCACCCTGCAGATCGAGCGCCTCGGCTATACGGTAATCCCCGCGCCCAGCGGACCGGCCGCCCTGGCTCTCCTTGCCCAAAACAACTTCCATCTCATGGTCACCGACATCATGATGCCCCAGATGGATGGCCTTGCGCTCATGCAGCAGGCAGTGGCCATCCGGCCCGACCTCGAATGCATCGTGGTTTCCGGGCAGGCGGATCTGGCCATTGCCGTGGAGGCCATGAAGATAGGGGCGATCAACTATATCCAGAAACCGATCTCCATGATGGAACTGGAAGTCTCCCTGGGCAAGGGCATGGAACGGCTGGCCCTGCTGAAAACCCTCAAGAAAAGCCAGCAGGAACTGCGCCGGCACCGCGACCATCTTGAGCAACTGGTCGCCAAGCGCACTGCGGAACTCGCCCGCATCAACAAACAGCTTGAGGCGGATATCAAGGCCAGGAAAAAGGCGGAAAAAGAGGCGGAACAACGGCGGCGGCAGCTCATCGAGGCCGACAAAATGGTCTCCCTCGGCATCCTGGTGGCCGGAGTGGCCCATGAGATCAACAACCCCAACAACTTCATCACCATGAATGCCCCCATCCTTCACCGCGCCTGGGAGGATTTCCTGCCCATCCTGGAAGAACATTACCGGACGCAGGGAGATTTCCCCGTGGCGGGCATCCCCTTTTCCGAGATGCGCGAGCATATTCCCGAGCTTTTTTCCGGCATCCTCGACGGCTCGGAACGCATCCGCAAGATTGTTTTCAATCTGCGGGATTACGCGCGGCAGGGCATCTCCGACATGGACCAGGACGTTGACCTCAACACCGCGCTGCGCGCCGCCCTGGTCCTGCTCGCCAATCCGTTGAAAAAGGCGACCGACCACCTCGCCATCCATTACGGCGATGGGCTGCCGCCGGTGCGCGGCAATTTCCAGCGAACCGAACAGGTCATCATCAACCTGCTGCAAAACGCCTACCAATCCCTGGTTTCCCCGGATCAGCCCCTGACGGTTTCCACCGGGCAGGACCCAAAGACCTCCACTGTTTTCGTGGAAATAGCCGACCAGGGCTGCGGCATTTCCCCCAAAAATCTCAAACGCATCCTGGACCCGTTTTTCACCACCAAGCGTGATGGCGGCGGCAGCGGCCTCGGTCTTTCCATTTCCGCGGGGATCATGGAAGAACATGGCGGCCGGCTTGAATTCAACTCCCAGCCCGGCAAGGGCACCATCGCCCGGGCGGTCTTTCCCATGCGATCGCCACAAGAGAAATAACCCCTCCATCCCGTCAACGTGTATTGATCAAGTCAACTTTTATTTATTTCCGCCACACCACGGGCTACACGGCCCATTCCCAATTCACCCGTCAACATACCTTGATTCACCCTGCCTTCCTCTCCCCAGCATAAAAAAAATATTTTTTGTGATATCGGAGCGTTACGCGCATTATTCCCAGCCTGGCACATTTCTTCCATTAGCACATGACATCCCCCGAAAAAAAACGGGGCCACTTCCACCCGATCAGGAGGGCAGACCATGGGAACAGCAGCAGGAAAAACTACGCTGGCAGCGCTCATGTCCGACCCGGGCGCATACGTCCACGGTTCGCTGCGGATCACCGGGATTCTCGGCATGATGTCGGCAACCGCCCTCCCTCTTGCCGACGACACGGTCATGGGCATCATCAATTTCCGGGGCAGAACCGTGCCGGTCATTGATCTGCGGGTGAACCCCCTCGGCGGCCTCAACGGCTTTGCCGAACAGATCTGCATTCTGTCGGCGGAACGCGCCCACCAGACGCCTCTTATCTTCGGCGCCTTGGTGGATTCCGAAGCCGACGCCTACGAGATGATTGCAGGGAAGACTCACTAACAGTTCAGATCACAGGCCCGATCGGGCCTTACACAAGTAGCCATTTGGATCGGTCCCCCCCCCTCGCCGGTCCAAGACTTCCTGCCAAGTCCCTTTGGGGGCTTGGCAGGAAGTTGGCTTTTAGCAGGACGCACAATGCAACGGGAGCAGACCATGGAGCACGGCGCAACACCGACGGTTGCAACCATTCCCGGAACACCCGCCATAAGGTTGATCCCAGCCATGCCGCAGACCTCTCTTTTCGTGTCTTACCCCGACCTGCCGATCATCAATCTTACCCCCGGCAAGCTGTTGATCACCGACCAGCCTTCCATTGTTTCCACCATCCTCGGCTCATGCGTTTCCCTGTGTCTCCACCACGAAAGATTCCGGGTCGGCGCCATCTGCCACGGCATGTTGCCCCATCAAACCAAGATACCCATGCCCCACTATTTTCCGTATCTGGACACGGCGGTGCCCCATATGCTTGAAACCATGCGCAACCGCTACGGCATCGCCCCATCGGAGCTTCAGGTAAAACTGTTCGGCGGGGCAAGCGTTCTCCAGACCAGCTTCCTCGGCGCCGACGGCTTTGCCATCGGCCAGCAGAACATTGCCGCGGCTCTTGAGGCCCTCGCCCGGTTCGGCCTTGTTCCGGGCGTGCAAAAAACCGGGGGAACCCAGGGCTACAAGATATTTTTCAATACCTCCACCGGCGAGGTTTTCGTGCGGCGCATCGCCCCCAACCTTGCAAAGGGCTTTGCCCGAATCATGAAGGCACACCTCGCCCATTGACCCCCAATCGTTTTCGGCCCCGCCCATGACCAGCCCGCAGATCCTGATCGCAGAAGATGAAAAACATACCCGGCTGGCTCTGCATCTCGTTTTGCGCCAGGCAGGATTTGGCGTGATCCTGACGGCCAATGGCCGGGATGCCTACGAAAAAATCCGGCAGCAGCCCGCAGGCAGGCCAATCAGCCTGATCATCACCGACTTCAAGATGCCCGAACTGGACGGCCTTGGCCTGATCGATAAACTCCAGGGGGCAAACATCCGTATCCCGATCATGGTCATTACCGGGTACGGCGACAAGGAACTCCTCCGGCAACTGCGCAAACGCGGCTGCGCCTCTTATATCGACAAACCTTTCATCCCCGCGGAAGTCCTGAACCGGATCGCCGATGTTCTGCCACACGCCGAGACCGTGGCCTGAATACTTTCCGCGCATGGAACTCCCGTCATGTTCTCCGCCTTCTCCTTCCCGCCCCTCCGTCAGCTCCGATTCTCACCCGCGCCTCTCCGAGAAAAGCTATTGACCAGCCCTTGCGAACACACTAAAAGGAGAAAAGCTCTGCCGCCGCGGCAGGACGAACACAGATCAATTACGCATTCAGCAGGTTTTTCATATGGTTTCCATAGCTACCATCGGTCCGGAAGGCTCCAACGCCTGGCAGGCGGCCCGCCAGTATAACCCGGACGCGACAATCAGACTTTTCCCGAGTCTGCCCACGGTATTCAAGGCCTTTACCGAGCGGAAAACCGACCTGGCCCTGGTGCCGGTCTTCAATACCCGCGAAGGGCAGGTTAAGGAATACAGCCGACTGATCACCGGGATGGACAAGGGGTTCTGGCAGGACAACATCGTTCTGCCCATTCATCTTTCCCTGGGCTCTCTTTCCGCCGCGGAGCCGATCACCATGCTTCTGGGTAAAAGCGGGGTGCTGCGTCAGTGCGAAGACTACATCACCAGCGCCTATCCCGAGGCAACCCTTACCACGGTGCATGACCTGGATGCGGCGGTGCGGGACATCAAGGAACAGGGGCTTGCCACCCACGGGGTCATCGAGTCCGAGGAGGCGCTGCGCGCTTACGGCCTGGCCATCCGCGCCAGGGAGATCGTGCCCCACAATCGCACCCGCTACGCAGTGCTGGGTCCGAACCCGGCTTCCCGCACCGGGTACGATGCCACGGTTCTGGTCACCACTCCGATCAAGGACCGGGTCGGTATCCTGGTGGACCTTTTGAACGAGTTCACCAAACGCAGCATCAACCTCATCGACATGCAGACGGAAACAGATCCCCAGACCCAGAAGCTCCAGTTTTTCATCGAGTTTGAAGGGCATCTTTCCGACGAACGGGTCCGCACTGCCATCGACCGCATCGAGCACCAAGTCATCCAAGAACCCGGCTCCGTGCGGGTGCTGGGCAGCTTCCCCAGGGTGGACATGCGGGTCAAGCGGATCAAAACCTTTGGCTTTATCGGCAGCGGCGACATGAGCCTCTGGTTTGCCGAACGCTTGAAGAGCGAAGGCTACGAAACCATGATCACCGGCCGCAGCAGCGCTCTGCGCCCCGAAGCAATGATTCCCCAGGTGGATGTGGTGGTGATCTGTGTGCCCATCAGCGCCACCCCAGCGGCGGTGGCGGAATACGGCCCGCTGCTGGCGGAAAACCAGGCCCTGATTTTGCTGGCTGGCGAAGCGGAAAACGTGCTGCACACCGCCCTGACCCATACCGGGGAAGGGGTGGAGGTGCTGCTGGTCCACAACCTCTGGGGGCCGCAGGCCGCGACGATGAAAGACAAAAACGCCTCGGTGGTCCGCACCGCGCGCAGCGGGGTGTTGAGCAGCGAATTCGAGGCCTTTCTTTACAAGCACGGGGCCAAGATATCCTACGACGCTCCGGGCCGGCACGACCTGATGATGGGGGTAAGCCAGAAATTACCCACCTCCATCTCGGTGGCCCTGGCCATGGCCCTCAAAGACAACGCCATCCCTCCGGAGGATATCGGCAGCCACGCCACCCTCACCTCGCTCTATTCCATCCTTTCCATGGCCAGGGTGCACAGCCAGAATCCCCGCACCTATGGGGAGATCATGTCCACCAGCGGCCAGGGGCGGCGCATTGTCACCAGCTTTGCCGAGAACCTGAACACAATCACGAAACTGGCCGAATCCGGCGACATCGAAACGCTCTGCGCGGTGATCGAGGAAAACCGGAGGTATCTGGGGGAAGGGTTTCTCAAGGATCGCATGCAACAGGCCCTCGCCGTGGACGCCACCCTGGGCCGGGTGCTCAGCCGCGACTGATTCGGGCGCATGGAGTGCGACAATTTTTCACAAACAACCCTTGACGCTCTATCCTTTTTTTCTATATGGTGTAGGGTGTTCAATCAATTTTCAGGATATTCCTCCTGATTAACCGCTCTGCGGAGGAGAGAAATGGCAAAAAAACAGGCAACCCTAGGCACAAAAATCGGCGGCGGCTTCGGGGTGATACTTCTCCTGACCGCCGTAATTATCGGCGTTTATCAGTTCGCTCTCACCTCCGCCACCTCCACCTTCACAGAACTCATCAAGATCGACATGGCCATCGCCGTGCGGACCAATGCCGCCCTGAATCACCTCAACAAATGCCGCCGCTTTGAAAAGGATTTCCTGATCACGGGCAACGAAGGCATTGTCAAGCGGCAGCAGGACAGCTACGCCGACCTCGAGGACGAGCTGGACACCATCGAAGCCATGGCCAAGAAAGAGGGCAATACGAAAAGGATTGCGGAGATCACGAAAATCCGCCCTCTCGTGGAAGCATACCAGAAAAACTTCGAGATCATAATAGCCGCCCCTGAATATGAGCGGATGAGCCTCGAGCCAAAGCTCCGCGAGGCGGCCAAGGCTGCGGAACCGGCTCTGGACGATTTTTATGAAACCGTGCAGAACGAGGCGAATCAACACACGGTTGAAGCCGAGGCGCAAGCCAAATTCCTGGGTCTGCTGGCCATGGTTTTGGGCCTCGCCGTCCTGGCCGGCGGCGCCACCCTCGCCTTTTTCCTTGGCCGGGGAATCTCCTCCACCCTCAAGCTGGTCAGCCAGACCTTGAACGAGGGCGCCGACCAGGTGGCTGCGGCCGCGGGCGAGGTCTCCTCCTCCAGCCAAACTTTGGCGGAAGGCGCCTCCCAGCAGGCGGCGGCGGTGGAAGAAACCTCTGCCTCCCTGGAAGAGGTCGGCGCCATGATCAAGCAGGACGCGGACAATGCCCGTCAAGCGGACGAACTGATGAAGGAGGCCAACACGGTAATCTTGAGCGCGGATGAATCCATGAAAAAGCTCACCGTCTCCATGGAGGAAATCTCCGCTGCCAGCGCCCAAACCCAGAAGATCGTCAAGACCATCGACGAAATCGCCTTCCAGACCAACCTGCTGGCCCTGAATGCCGCGGTTGAGGCGGCCCGGGCCGGCGAGGCCGGGGCAGGTTTCGCGGTGGTGGCCGATGAGGTGCGCAACCTGGCCATGCGGGCTGCGGAAGCGGCCAAGAACACCTCCAATCTCATCGAGGGCACGGTGCAGAAGATTACCGCGGGCAATGCCCTGGTCAGCGAGACCAGCGAATCGTTCTATGTTGCCGCCCAATCCACCACCCGCATCGGCACGATCATCTCCGAGATTGCCGGGGCGGCGAGCCAACAGGCCAACGCCGTGGTCCAGGTCACCAAGGCCATCCATGAAATTGACACCGTGACCCAGGCAAACGCCGCCGCAGCGGAAGAATCCGCCTCCGCCTCCGAAGAATTGAACGCCCAGGCGGAAATGATGAAGGGCTCGGTTGGGCAATTGCTGGAAATGGTGGGCGGCGGTACGAGTCCGGCAATCGAGCCGCAGGCACACAAAAGATTGAAGCGTCCCCCCACCCCGCCACAATCCGGGGCCAAAAAGATCGCGCCTCCGGCACGGAAAGCTCTGCCTCCGGCACCCAAAAGCAGTCCAGCCAAGGGGACCAAGCCCGAGGATATCATCCCCATGGGCGACGATTTTGAGGATTTTTGATTCTTTCAAAAAAAAGTGGGAACTTTCACCGTGAGGGAACGGTCATGAAATTATAAACAGTGTGAAAGAGCAGAAATCTCCTCCTTTGGTTTCTTTTTTCACCTTGTTTCTCCTCCCCTCTCCCTCGCCGCCACAAGCGGCACTCAGAGGCCATTTCCAACCTTGCGGAAATGGCCTCTGTTTTTTTTGCGCAGATCTTTTTTCTCTTGATAATCCTTCTTACTTCATCCTATCCTAAGAACTGAAACGCCTGTCATCTGGCCTGCCCGCCGCACAACAAGCAGGGGGAGTTTTCCCCAAGTTTTCAAGGAGAACACGATGGATCTCAAGCAGTGGTCGTTGCGGGGAAAAATAGTCCTGGTGGGCGTTGTGCTGCCCACCCTGCTCATCCTGGGGTTGTTCCTTCTTTACTCCGGCGAATCAAGGGAAAAAACCCTCACCGCGTACGCGGACAAGGCAAGAGCCATCTGCCTGACCGCCGAGTCCACCCGCGACGAGATGGAAAAAAAATGGCAGATGGGACTGTTCACCGCCGAGCGCCTGCGGGAATTGGCCGAGGCGGGCGAAAAAGAGAAGGTCCTGGCCATGGTTCCGGTATTTTCCGCCTGGAATGCCGCCATGCGCAAAGCGCAGGAGGGCGGCTACACCTTCAAGGTGCCCAAACACTCACCGAGAAACCCCAAAAACGAGCCGGACCAGCTTGAGGCAAAGGCCCTCAAGCTGATGGACGAGCAGAATCTTGACGAATATTACGAGATCGACCCCGCACTCAATGCCGTCCGGTATTTTCGGGCGGTCCGCCTCTCGGAAACATGCCTGCTCTGCCACGGCGACCCAAAAACCTCCCAAGCCCTCTGGGGCAACGACACCGGGACCGACCCCACCGGCGGTCCCATGGAAAATTGGAAGACAGGCGAAATACACGGCGCCTTCGAGGTGATCCAGTCCCTGGAGCAGGCGGACAAGCAGTTGAGCGCCTCGATCACCAAAGCCACCTATCTGGTGGTGGTCGGCCTCGCCATCATGGCGGTGCTCTTCGCCACCCTGGTGATCCGCATCGTGTCCAATTCGGTGATCAAGCCGGTCACCCGGATCATCGCCGACCTGACCCGGGGGGCGGACAACCTGCTTGACGCAGCCAACCAGGTATCTTCAGCCAGCCACGAACTGGCCGACGGCGCCACCCGTCAAGCCGCGAGTCTTGAGGAAACCTCGGCTTCGCTGGAAGAGATGTCCTCCATGACCAAGCAAAACGCCGAAAACGTGAGCCAGACCAGCCTGATGGCGGAAAATGCCAGAAGCTCGGCCGAGGTCGCCCAGCAGAGCATGGAGAAGATGACCGAGGCCATCGGCTCCATCAAAAAATCCGCGGACCAAACCGCGGTGATCATGAAAACCATCGATGAGATCGCCTTCCAGACCAACCTGCTGGCCTTGAACGCCGCCGTTGAGGCCGCGCGGGCAGGCGAGGCGGGCGCGGGCTTCGCCGTGGTGGCGGAAGAGGTTCGCTCGTTGGCCCTGCGCAGCGCGGAAGCCGCCAAAAATACGGCGCAGCTCATTGAAGAATCTCAGAAAAACGCGGACAACGGCGTCAAATCGGCGGCGGAGGTAAAAGAAATCCTGACCAAGATCGTTGACGGGGTCAAAAAAGTCAGCCAACTGGCCCGGGAGATCACCGTGGCCAGCGACGAGCAGGCCTTGGGCGTCAATCAGATCAACAGCGCCGTGGCCGATGTGGACAAGGTAACCCAGGGCAATGCCGCCATTTCCGAAGAAGCTGCCTCGGCAAGCGAGGAGCTTTCCGGCCAGGCCAGGGAACTGAGCGAACTGGTCCATTCCCTGGCCGAGATAGTGGGAGCCCGAGAGACCAGTGCTCCGCCGCCGCCAAAAAACATCGGCGGAAAAGCACCGGTCCAAATTCAGAAACGGGCGCCCCTGGCGAACCCGGCAAAGACGGTAAGAAAACTTGCCTCTCCTGCGACCGCGCAGCCCAAGGCGGCCAAGGCGCAGGATGTCATCCCCTTTGACGACGATGAGTTTGAAAATTTTTAACAATCACACACAGGAGAAAAAGCATGGCCTTATTGACGTGGCAGGACAAGTATTCCGTCGGCATCAAACAAATCGACGACCAGCACAAACAGTTGATCACCATGATCAACGAACTCAACGACGCCATGCTGGCAGGCAAGGGCAAGGACGCCCTGATGCCGGTGCTGACCAAACTGGCCAACTATTGCGTGAGCCATTTCGGAGTCGAGGAGAAGCTGTTCGACACCCATGGATACCCGGAAACCGCGGACCACAAGGATAAGCACAACAAGATGACCGCCAAGGTCAAGGCGCTCATCGGCGAGGTGCAAAGCGGCAAAAGCACGGTCAGCATCGAGGTGATGAATTTCCTCAAAAACTGGCTGGACAAGCACATCATGGAAACGGACAAAAAATACGGCCCCTACCTGAACAGCAAGGGCGTCAGCTAAAAGCATTCCCCTCCCCGGGCCGGGGGAGCAGCCAGTTCCGCTCCCCCGGCCCTTCCCCGCCATCTTTTCATCCATCCCAGGATTTTTCATGATCTGCCGGGTAAATATCGACACTTACCGCTGCAACAGTTGCGAAACCTGCGTGGTCATCTGCCCCGAGGTCTTCCGGATGAATCCGGCGCTGGAAAAGGCAGAACCCGTCTCCGACACTGCGCCGTGCAGCGAATCGCTGGAACGGGCCGTTGCCATGTGTCCGGAAAAATGCATTGAGCTTGAGCGGATATGATTCCGCCCGCCCCGTCTTGCCCTCGTACCCTCGGGCATTCCCACAGTCCCCAGACAAAAATCTGATTGCCGGTTTTTTTGACGAACAGTAAAAAATCGTTATTTATCAAGATGTTGTCCTGGCATCCTTGAGTGGCGGCCGAAGTTCGATGGGAATCAGAAACAAAAAAGGCCATCCGGCTCCGGATGACCTTTTTCCCATAAGCAACTGATGCCTGGATCGATCAGACGCCCCGCACCTCAATCCTGCGCGGCTTGGCGGGCGCGATCTTGGGAAGCACCAGGGTAAGCACCCCATCGGCCATGGTGGCCTGGATCTTTTCCTGATCAATGGTCTCGGCCACCGTGAACTTGCGCAGGTAGCTCCCGGGCTCAAATTCGCGCAACAGAACGGTTTCCCCTCCGTGTTCTTGCGAGGCCACGGTGCCGCGAATGGTCAAGGTTTCGTTCTCCAGCTCGATTTCAACCCCGTCCTTGGCAACCCCCGGCATCTCCGCCAGCACATTGACCGCTTCGGCGGTTTCAAAGATATCCACCGCGGGCACATACTGCTTTTCCGGTTTGGTTGGCTCCCCTGCCTGCTGCACTTCCTGTTTCTGCTGGATCTGCATTTCTTTTTCCGTCATTCGGTGTACTCCTTCAAAAAAACATGAAACACTCCGTCAAAGCTGCCTCATCCGACATTCACCTTGATCTGCCGGGGCTTTGCCGCTTCCGCCTTGGGCAGGGTGATGGTGACGATCCCATCCGCTGCCTTCGCCTCGATCCTGTCAACCTGAACCTTGGCCGGCAGGGTGATGGCCCGGCTGAACCTGCCGCACTCAAGCTCCCGGCGGTGATAGGAATATTTTTCCTCGGCCGTGCAGGTTTTCCGTTCGCCCCGGATGGTGAGGGTGTCGCCCTCGATGGAGATCTCCACCTCGCCGGCCGGCACCCCGGGAATCTCGGACCGCACATAGATGTTTCCGCTGTCTTCCGAAATGTTCAAGGCTGGGAATACCGTGCCCCGTCCGCCAGCTTCCTGCCCGGGCCCTTGAAAAAGCACGTCCAGCTCTCTGCGCATCCTTTCAAAATCAGCCCAGGGATTTCTGAACAATTTCTGATCGGCAAACCGTACTATCGCCATACGCACCTCCTTTGATAATTATGTGTAACAACTCGATTTAACAGAGTTTATCAGCTCTGCACACACAATAAGAATTGTTGTGTGCTTGTCAAGACCGGGCTCTATTTTTCAGGAAAGCCAGGCACAGCCACGTCGCTCAATCATCATCTCACGGAGGAAATCATCCTTGCCAAGGGACGATGATAACGCTACCATCCGCGACAAAAATCGGGTATAGTTGCGACCCGGATTCTACTTGCCGGAACCGCTGACGTTCCGGCAAACCCCCACCCCATTGCGGCCCCCTGCCGTCTGTTGCGGGCATACATTCATCGAAACACAGGAGAAACACACATGAAACTCATTCTTTTGGGCGCACCCGGCGCCGGCAAAGGCACGGTGGCAAAGCTGCTCACCGCCATCGACGGTTCGGTCCAAATTTCCACCGGCGACATTCTGCGCGGCGCGGTCCAGGCCGGCACCGATCTCGGCAAGGAAGCAGAAGGTTATATGAAACGGGGCGATCTGGTTCCCGACTCGCTGATCATGGGGATCATGGAAAAACGCCTTCAGGAACCCGATTGCGCCAAGGGCTTTTTGCTGGACGGCTTTCCGCGCACCATTCCCCAGGCCGAAGCCCTGACCGCCCTGCTGAAAAAACTTAATATCACCCTGGACATGGTCGCTTCCATCGACGTGCCCCGAGACGTGATCTTTGACCGGCTCTGCACGAGAAGAACCTGCACCAATCCCTCCTGCCAGGCGATCTACAACGTCAAAAGCAACCCGACCAAGGTGGAAGGCATCTGCGACAAATGCGGCAGCCCGGCCATCCAGCGCGAGGACGAAACCCAGGAGGCCATTGCCCACCGTCTGGACACCTACAACGAGAAAACCGCGCCCCTGGCCGGTTTTTACGAGAAGGCCGGTCTGCTGAAGTCCATCGTCGGCACCTCCAGCGATGTGGTGGTTGACGCCATCAAGAAGCAGCTTGGCCTCTAAAACTCCGGAAGTCAGCATCATCGGCGGCGGCCTCGCGGGATGCGAGGCCGCCTGGCAGATCGCCCAACGCGGCTGCCGGGTAACGCTTTATGAAATGAAGCCGGTGCGGTTCAGCCCGGCGCACGAGTCGCCGCAGTTGGCGGAATTGGTGTGCAGCAACTCCCTGCGCGCCGCCGATGTCTCTTCCGCCGTGGGCCTTCTCAAGGAAGAGATGCGCTGCCTGGGCTCGCTGATCATGGCGGCGGCCGGCCATACCCAGGTTCCGGCAGGCCGGGCCCTGGCCGTGGACCGCGCTCTCTTTGCTCAGTTCATCACCGAAAAAATCGAAAACCATCCGTCCATCACCGTGGTCCGGGAGGAGGTCACCGAACTCCCTCCTCCCGGGCAATGGCCGCTCATCCTGGCCTCCGGCCCGCTCACCTCAAGCCCGCTTGCCGCCTCTCTTGCCCAGCTTACCGGGGAAGAGCACCTCGCCTTTTACGACGCCATCGCCCCCATCGTGAGCGCCGATTCCCTGGACATGTCCATCGTCTACCGGGCCTCCCGCTATGACGACGGCCCGGGCGACTATCTGAACTGCCCTATGAACCGCGATGAGTACGCCGCCTTTATCGAGGCCATGCGTTCCGCCGACACGGTGCCGCTCAAGGAATTCGAGGAACAAAAATACTTCGAGGGCTGTCTTCCCATCGAGATCATGATGGAACGGGGCGAAAACACCCTGCGCTTTGGGCCCATGAAACCGGTGGGGTTGCCCGACCCGCGGACCGGGCGCGACCCCTACGCAGTGGTCCAGCTCCGCATGGAAAAAAAAGACGGTCTGCTCTACAATATGGTGGGCTTCCAGACCAAGCTGACCTATAAATCCCAGCAGGAAGTGTTCCGGCTCATTCCGGGCATGGCCCAGGCGGAGTTCGCCCGGCTCGGCTCCATCCACCGCAACACCTTTGTCTGCGGGCCCAAGGTGCTGCTCCCGAGCCTGCAGGTGAAAAACCGGCCCGATCTTTTGCTGGCCGGGCAGATCACCGGGGTGGAAGGTTATGTGGAGTCCACGGCCATGGGATTGCTGGCCGGGATCAACGCGGTGCGCTTGGCCAAGGGGCACGCAGGCCTTGATCTGCCCAAGGACACCGCCATGGGCGCCCTGGTCGGCCATCTTACCCAGACCGACCCCAAGCATTTTCAGCCCTCCAATATCAACTTCGGCCTGTTTCCGGTCTGGGAGACGAAGCTTCCAAAAAAACTGCGAGGACAACACCGTGCGCAAACAGCCCTGGCTTCCCTCAAACACTTCTGCGACGCGGAAAAGCTGGAACCGGCGTAACCATGCGCGGTTTCCCCTGTGTCTTCTCCTGTTTTTCGGCCTGCTGATTCTCTCCGTGCCCGCGTCCGCCGCAACCCCACGCCCGGCCCCGCCCCGGCACCAGCTCGACATCGCCTTTGACCTGCAAAGCCACCGGCTCATCGGCACATCGCGCATCACCATCCCTGCGCAAACCGCGGTCACCATCTCCTTGGCAAATCTGGAGATCATGCAGTTCGACCTGGACGGCGTCACCCTCCAGACTGGGGAGCAAGTAGTCCTCCCCGCGGCGCCGCAAAACCAGCACGTTGCCATCCGTTTCCACACAACAGCCGCAGGCAACCAGCCCGGCACCCTTAACGGACTCATCGACCCCAGCGGCATCGCCCTCACCGGCTTTTGGCATCCGCGCCTGGACACCGGCTGCCAATATACCCTGACCGCCGCCATCCCCAAACACTTTGCAGCCATCTCCGAGGCCGAGGAGATCAGCGACTCGCTTGCCGGAAATATCCGCACCGTCCGCTTCCTGTTCGAGCATCCCCTGGCCGGCCTCAACTTCGTGGCAGGCCCCTATGTGGTGGAAGAGGAGCCCATCGGTCCAGGCCAAACCCTGTACTCCTATTTCTTTGCCGAAGACCGGGAACTGGCGGCGGAATACAGAAAGAAAACACTCGCTTACCTCAAACGTTACCAGGAACTGGTCGGCCCCTATCCCTACAAACGATTCAGCATCGTGGAAAACCGGCTGCCCACCGGCTACGCCATGCCCACCTTTACCCTGCTCGGCCAAGCCGTGGTCCGGCTGCCCTTCATCACCGAAACCTCGCTGGGCCATGAGGTGCTGCACAGTTGGTTCGGCAACAGTGTTGACGTTGATACCAGCCAGGGCAACTGGTGCGAGGGGCTGACCACCTACCTGGCGGATCAGGCCTTTGCTGCGGACAAAGGGACCGATGCCGCATTCAGAAAGCAGCAGCTCATCACCTACCAGAGCTATGTGGGGCCGGACAACACCATGGCCCTCGCGGATTTCAGCGGGGCAGGCAGCCATCTTGCTTCCGGCAACAAAGCGGCGCGGGCGGTGGGCTACGAGAAGGGGAGCATGCTCTTCCACATGCTGTTCCGGGAGATCGGCGATGTTCCATTCTATGCCGGGCTTCGCGATGTGTATGCGCGTTTCCGTCATCAGCAGGCGAGCTGGCAGGATCTGGCCGCAACTTTTTTCACAAGCTCCAGCCAAAATCTTGAGCCCTTTTTCAGCCAATGGCTCGGCCGCACCGATCTCCCCCGCCTGGAAATCAGCTCCGGAGCCCTTACGGAGAAAGGGGACCACCTGGAACTCGGCCTCACCATCAAGCAGCTCCAGGAAAAACCCTACCGGCTGCGATTGCCCCTGGATATCGTCACCGCCAAGGGCAAGGAGCGGCGGGAAGTGACCCTTGCCGAAAGCGAAACCAAACTGCGCATCCGCCTGACCGATTATCCCACGCTGGTAATCGGAGACCCGGACTACGACCTGATGCGCACCTTGGCCCCCGAGGAGCTGCCGCCTACCTGGTCGCGCTTTCTCGGCGCCCGCGAGAGGCTGGCCATCGCCCCGGCAGGTGAAGAGCGCCAGGTCTATGCCCCGCTCATCGAACTTCTTGCCGCCATGGAATGCCCGGTCAAACCCGCAAACGAGGCCACGGACAAGGATCTGGCCGGCAAAGCCGTGCTGTTCCTCGGCACGGACAGCCCCCTGGCCCGCTCCATCTTTGCCGGCCAGCCCCAGCCCGCCACCGGCTTTACCCTGAAGGCGCGGGAAAATCCCCTGGCCCCCGGCCAGGTGGCAGTGCTGATCGCTTCGGCCAGCACCGCGGAAACAGAGGCAGCCGCGCCGAAACTCGCCCATTACGGCAAATACGGCACACTCCATTTCAACCTGGGCCGGGTGGCGCACAAAGCCGTGCTGGAGACGGAGCAGGGGCTGCGCCTGGTCATTGATGCCCCGCCCATGGGTCTCGCCCTGCCCAAGGCCCTTTCCTTTGCCGCCATCATGGAGCAGCTTGCTGACAACCAGGTGGTGTATGTGGGGGAGAACCACACCCGCAACGAAGACCATCTCCTGCAACTGCGGGTGATCCGGGCGCTTTTCGCCCAAAACCCCAACCTTGCCATCGGCATGGAGATGTTCAGCCGGGAGGCGCAACCCGTTCTTGACCGGTATGTGACAGGCGAACTGAACGAACGGGATTTCTTGAAGCAATCGGAATATTTTTCCAAATGGGGCTACGATTACCGCTTCTACCGGGAGATCATCAACTTTGCCCGGCGCCACCGGCTGCCCATCGTGGCCCTCAACCAGGAAAAAGCGATCGTCAACAAGGTCTTCAAGGAAGGGACCGCCGCCCTGACCGCCGAAGAACAGGCCAAGATCCCAACGGACCGTGACCTGACCATCCCCGGCTATCGTGAGCGGATCACCGAGGTCTTTGCCCTGCACGGCCCGCACGGCGGCAAGCCGGAACAGGTCAACGGGTTTTTCCAGGCCCAGGCCCTGTGGGACGAAACCATGGCCGAATCCGTGACCAGCTTCCTCGCCGCCCACCCGGAAAGGAGGATGGTGGTCCTGGCCGGCCAGGGGCACACCGACAAGGCCACCGCCATCCCACCCCGGGTTGCCCGCCGGTTGCCGGCCATCCGCCAGGCCGTCATCCTGAACAGCATGGGCCGGGAGCTTGATCAGACCGAGACGGACTACCTGATTTTTTCCAAGCCCGATGAGCTGCCTCCGGCCGCGCTTCTGGGGGTGATGCTTGGCAACACCGCCGATGGCCCGCAGGTGGAAGGATTGTCAGAAAAGAGCAAGGCAGGAGCGGCGGGGATCAGAAAAAAAGATGTCATCCTGGCGCTGGATGACGAACCGGTGACCACCATCGACGACCTGAAGATCTTCCTGCTCGACAAGGAAATCGGCAATCAGGTAACGGTGCGGATCAAACGGGAAACCGGTTTCCTGTTCAAGGGGGAATCGATTCTTTCCATTCCGGTGGTGTTGTAGCACAAATCAAGCCTGTCCAACCCTCAAAAATTCCCTCCCCCCTGGCGGGGGAGGGTTAGGGAGAGGGGGAAGCAGCCATGGAATCGGCAGATGCAGCTTCACCCACCGCCAGGCCCCCTCCCGTCGAGGGAGGGGGATTCAATTGGGAAGAAGCAAGAGCCTTACCCATCTTTTCTTTTGGCCTTCCCCCTGCTCCGGGCTATAATGGGCAAACAAACAAGGACCACCCATGACCACGCCCGACGAAAACTACGCCACAACCCCGCCGATCCCAGCCGAGAGTGCCCTGGAGTTTCTCCAGGATGTCCGGCAACTTGTCGCCTTCCAGCAGGCAATCGGCATCGAGGGCTACCCCCGCACCCCGGAGCTTGAACGCTTTGTTGCCGGGCCGCAGCAACCGGTTGCCACAGCCAAACCGCAGACCGCAACCGCCAAGACCAAGGCACCCCTTGTCCCGTCAGCCCGGCAGCAGGCGACATCCGCCGTCATGCCGGACACCACCCTGACCGAGCTGTATGCAGAGATGCAGGCCTGCCAACGCTGCCCGCGACACCTCAGCCGGAACAAACCGATAACCGGAAAGGGTGCAACCGGAGTCAAGCTGCTGATCATCACCGCTGCGCCCTCTGCAGAGGACGATTGTTCCGGCCTACCCATGAGCGGAGAACCGGGCCAACTCCTCGACAAGATGCTGGGGGCCATCGGCCTGAGCCGGGATACAGTCCATCTGAGCCTGCTCACCAGATGCCATGCGCCTGAGCCGCCGGACAAGAAGGCGGTGGACGCCTGCCTGCCATTCCTGCTCAAGGAAATCATGCTCGTCGCCCCCACAGTCATCTGCGCCATGGGGCCTGTGGCCGCTCAAAAGCTGCTCCACACCAGCAAGCCCTTGAGCCAGTTGCGCGGCAGGTTCCACGATTTTCAGGGCATCCCGCTCATACCCACCTTCTCGCCGGAATTTCTTTTAAAGAATCCGGAGATGAAAAAGGCGACCTGGCTAGATTTGCAGATGATTCAGAAGAAGATTCAAACCGGCTAGGCCTGCATTTCCTACAGGCAATCCGGCCAGCGGTTCTTGACAAGGAAAAGATGACTAAGTATATTGACTAAGCACCCCTGTTCTGGAGAAGCCAATGCACACAGTCACCATTCACGAAGCCAAGACCCATCTCTCCCGCCTCATAAAGGAAACCCTGCAAGGCGAGGAGGTCATCATCGCCAAGGGCAAGACCCCTCTGGTCCGGCTCACTGCCTTGCCTGGAGCGCGTCCGCAGCGCCGCCTGGACGGGTGCAAAGGCCTGGTTGTTTCGATGAGCGAGGATTTTGACGCGCCACTGGCGGATTTTGGCGATTACATGCCATGAATGTCCTGCTCGACACCCATGTGTTGCTCTGGATTCTGGCGGACAGCGACCGGCTGATGCCGTCTGCGATCAGTGCCTATCAGGACCAGGACAATACCGTGTACTTCAGCGCCGCCTCTTTCTGGGAGATCGGCATCAAGATCAGCCTCGGCAAATTGTCGCTCCAGGCCCCCGATTGGGCGGAAGAGATCGGCAAGGAGCTTGCCCTGAACGGCGTCCGCCTGCTGGCTATTGACCCAGCCCACTGCGTCCGGGTCGCCACCCTGCCCTTCTATCACCGTGATCCTTTCGACCGGCTTCTCATTGCTCAGGCGCTGTGCGAGGAGATGGCGTTGGTGACTGCTGATACGGCCTTTGCCGCCTACGGGGTGGACATTATTTGGTAAGAAAAAGAGGGGAAGAGCTTGGCTGGCTTTCACGTATTTGCCTGCCATGTTTCCTGTTATCAGGAATAATAGTTTGATATCACGAAACCATATAATTACTTGTTGGGCTAGACCATTCAAGAAGAGGCACTCGTCATGTTTTGGAAGTTAATCGCTGCATCAATCACCGTGCTGGGTATCGCCGCACAACCCACGAGGGCTGACTATATGGTGGACTTCATACGCATTTCCTGCGTGCAAGAAGCTGGTTTCTTTGAGATCGAACATCGCCAAATTCACAACAATCCGGCGGAAGCCGCACCTACAAAGGCATGGTCACGACAGAGCTTCTACTCCCCATCAGATCTGACATACGAATGCAATCTCGGCAAGGTGAGGTACAGAGTGTTAGCACAACAAGATAGCTGGAGAGAGCGTGGCATGTGCGCGGCTGCACCTGAGGTGATTCTCACAGTGCTGCGTAACGAGGAGGTAATTGTGGATAAGGTTGTCCTTGGTCGTAGTTGTTACGGCAATCCAACCATCACACGAATAAGCCTGACCGAAGAAAAGCGCGGATATTTCGACAGAGAAGGCGAAATTTGTTTTCGAGCGAAGGGAGACGATGACGCAGAGCCTAAATGCCGGTGGTTTGATGTTAAAAATGTTTTTCCGCTGAAACAAGAGATGCTAAGTAAGCTATTTCTTAAATGACACACAAAGTGACTAAATGCGTCTGTGTAGCCCAACCCATCCATCAACACGGGCGCTGCGCGATGAGGCCGGCAACGCTGGTTGTGTCAGACGTTCCCACAAAACCACCCCACTTCCCCACCCTACAATCCCTCCGGCACAAAGGCCACCAACTGATCGATAGTGTCCTTTTCGGCAAAGAACATCACCAACCGGTCCACCCCCAGAGCAATCCCGGCTGCCTGCGGCATGTCGCCCAACTCGGCAAGAAACCGCTCCGGCATCGGGCCAGGCTCGCGGCCATGCAAACGAATGGCCTCCTGCTCCGCCAGAAACCGAGCCCGCTGCTCCACCGGATCAACCAGCTCGGAAAAACCGTTGGCCAGTTCCAGCCCTGCCACATACAGTTCGAAACGCTCGGCCACTGTTGCATCGTTCGGCGACAGCCGGGCCAAAGCGCCCAGCGCCGCAGGATAATCACAGAGAAAGGTGGGGGTTGTCATGCCCAGATGCGGCTCCACATACTCCACCAGCAGCTCATCGAACCGGTCCTGGGCCAGCGCCTCCTCCACCGTGCAGGGCGCATAGCGCTGGAAGGCCTCGGCCACGGTGATCCGCTCCCATTCCGGCCCAAGATCGATCCTGCGTCCCTGCCATTCCAGCACCCCTCTCTTGCCCGTGGCTACGGCCAGAGAACGCAGCAGCGCCTCGCAATCCGTCATCAGATCGCGGTAGTCGCTTTTGGCCGCGTACCACTCCAGCATGGTGAACTCAGGCAGGTGGCGGCCGCCGCGTTCGTTTTTGCGGAAGCATTTGCAGATTTGGAAAATCTTGGGGATGCCTGCAACCAGCAGCCGCTTCATGCAGAGTTCGGGCGAGGTTTGCAGAAACCAGCCCTCGCTGGTGATGGGCTCGATATAGGCTTCCGGGGCAGGGGCAGGGATACGGATGGGGGTTTCGACTTCGAGATAGCCTCGGTCGATGAAAAAGGCGCGCAGGGCCTGAATAATAACGGCCCGCAATTGCAGGCCGTGGACAGGAATCATAGTCGTTATCGATGCAATATTAAGGCCGCCGCCCCATGGTTATTCATAATCATTCGCCGGAAACGGAAACATGAATGTCATCACTGCGATGTAAACGTTCAGTAGTGCCGCAGATGCGCGGAAGAGGTCTGCGAAGTGTGCTATTGCACACGAGCAGGCCGATGACAAAGCAGATGCGGTGCTGCTGGACGTTTACAGATTACTCCTTGACCCGAGTAACATACCCCCCGGTGCGGGTGTCGATCTGCAGCTTGTCGCCTTCCTCGATGAAGGGCGGCACCTGGACCACATAGCCGGTTTCCAGGGTCACCGGCTTGGAGTCGCTGCCGCTGGTGTCGCCCTTGACCCACGGGTCGGACTGGGTGACCTTGAGGTTGACGAAGTTGGGCAGGGTAACGCCGATGGGGCGGCCGTTGTACTGCAACACCTCCACATCCATGTTGTCGGTGAGAAAATTGATGGCATCGCCCAGTTGCTCCTTGGAGATCTCCAACTGCTCGTAATTGGCGTTGTCCATGAAGGTATAGGCATCGCCCTGGCAATAGAGGTACTGCATGGTCCTCTCCTCAAGGGCGGCCTTTTCCAGCTTGTCGTTGGAGCGAAAGGTCTTTTCAAAGGCGTTGCCGGTGATCATGTTCCGCAAACGGGCGCGGTACAGGGCCTGACCCTTGCCGGGCTTGGAAAATGAAAAATCCGTCATCACATACGGTTCGCCGTCGATCTGAACCTTTAAGCCTTTGCGAAACTCAGAAGCGGAATACATACTCGTTTTCTCCCTGTGGCAGTCAAGTCAAAAAAATACGGTGCGGCACCTTACTAACCGGATTCCCGCATTTTTGCAAGGGTGAAGTTCAGTCCGACAGCACTTCCTTTTTACCGATGGCCTCTGCCTTGATGCGGTCCAAGAGATCGCCCAGCACCGGCTTCACGTTCTCCCGGATATCGCCGGCCACGATGATGAAGAGCAGATCGTCGCCGGGCTGGAACCTGCCGCTCTTGGCCTCGATGACGATGTCGAAGATCCCCGGCTTTTGCAGGAATTCCTGGCGGATCGCCTCGACCTTTTTCTGATCCGGGGTGACTTCAAGGGCGGTGACCCCTTCCCTGGTCTTGCGCGACCAGGCCCGGACCACGCCGTTGTGGACCAGGACCATGCCGACGTTCTCGGCAAAGGCGGGGTTCTTCTTCATCTCGGCAATCGTTTTTGAAATATCCATGTGCGTACCTGTTTGTCTGTTGGACTCATAACAACTCGAAATTTGCTTCAAACAAGTGCTTCGACAGGCTCAGCACGAACGGAATATCAATATATTAAGACAAGGTCCGTTCGGCCTGAGCCTGTCGAAGGGCAGTTGTTACGATTCCCTCTTGTTTGTTGGTCCAGAAAATATGCCTCACCCCAAACTCTTACTCACCACCTCGAACACATCCCGGGACAATGACTTGTTGGCGACAATCCGCTCGAGCTGACCCCGCATCAGGCCTCGCCGGGTTGCGTCATAGCGCGCTCCCCGGCCGAGCCGGGCCGCCAGACGGGCGGCGACCTGCGGGTTGAGCGGATCGAGGGCCAAAATCTGCTCGGCGAGAAAGGCATAGCCCCGGCCGGACAACTCATGGAAACAGAGGGGATTACCCCCAGCAAAGGAGCCCAGCAGGGCGCGGACCTTGTTGGGGTTCTTCAATTGGAAGGCCGGATGCGCCATGAGCGCTTGCACCTCGTCCAGGGTTTGGGGCAGCGCCGCCGTGGCCTGCACCGCAAACCACTTGTCCAGCACCAGGGGATCACCCTGCCACTGCTGGTAGAAATCAGCGATGACCTGTCGCCGCTCGGCGCGACCGGAATGGGCCAGGGGCGAGAAAGCGGCCATCTGATCGGTCATGTTATCGGATGTGGCGAACTGCTCAAGGGCCATCTGGACCGCGTCATCGTCTTCGAGGCTCACCAGATAGGCAAGGCAGAGATTGCGCAACGCCCTTTGCCCTGCCAGCTTGGGTTCGTAACGGTATGGGCCGCTGGCCTGGTTGGCCTGATACGTTTGCTCCCACAGGGGACGGAGGGAACGGGCCAGGGTCTGCCGGGCAAAAAGGCGGGCCGCGTGAATCCCCTCGACATCCACCACCTCCATCTGCTCGGCCAGGTATTCCTCCGAGGGCAGGGTGAGCAGCAGAGCGAGGAGTCCCTTATCCCCCAAGGTTTCGCGATCAAGCACCCGGCCGCAGGCCTCGATAAACCGTTGGTCCAAAATCAGGGGGCGGTTGTGCCGGAAATCCTCCACCAGCCCGAGAAGCAAGCGGCTGGCCAGGCATTGCCCCGCCTCCCAGCGGTTAAAAGGGTCACGGTCATACCGGAAGAGAAAGAGCAGCTCTTCCTCGTCACAATCGTATGCGACCTTGAGCGGCGCGGAGAAATTGCGCAAAATCGAGAGGCGCGGTTGTTCCTCCACCGCGCTGAACCGGATGGTCTCCCGACCGTTGCGCAGCTCGAACAGGGAGCGATCCGCTTCCCTCTGCCGCTCCGGGCAGACCAGTTCCATCTCCCTGCCCTGACTGTCCAGCAACCCAAGAGAAACCGGGATATGGAGCGGCTCCTTTTCCGGCTGGCCCGGAGTGGGTGGGGTGCTTTGCTCCAAACGCAGGGTATAGGTGCGGGACTGGGAGTCATGCTCGCCCTGCACTTTGAGTTGCGGGGTGCCGGCCTGGGTGTACCACCGCTTGAACTGGGTCAGATCGCGGCCCGAGACCTCGGCCATGGCCTGGACAAAATCATCGGTGGTGGCGGCCTGGCCGTCGTGTCGCGCAAGGTACAGTGCCAACCCCTGACGGAACAACTCCTGACCCAAAAGGGTGTGCAGCATCCGGATGATCTCGGCCCCTTTTTCATAGATGGTGACGGTGTAGAAGTTGTTGATCTCCATAAAGGAATCGGGCCGCACCGGATGGGCCATGGGGCCGTTGTCCTCGGGAAACTGCACGTTGCGCAAAAGCCGGACATCGTGGATGCGCTTGACCGCGGCAGAGACCTGGTCCGCGGTGAACTGCTGATCGCGGAACACGGTGAGCCCTTCCTTGAGGCTGAGCTGGAACCAGTCCCTACAGGTGACCCGATTGCCGGTCCAGTTGTGGAAATACTCGTGGGCGATGACCGCCTCGATCCCCTCGTAATCCGCATCCGTGGCGGTATCCGGCCGGGCCAGCACGTACTTGGAATTAAAAACATTGAGCCCCTTGTTCTCCATGGCGCCCATGTTGAAATCGTCCACCGCCACGATCATGTACTGGTCGAGATCGTACTCCAGGCCAAAGGTTTCCTCGTCCCAAGCCATGGCCTTTTTGAGCGAATCCATGGCATGGCCGCATTTGTCCCGGTTATGCGCTTCGACATAGATCTCCAGGGCCACCTGGCGGCCGGAGCGGGTGACAAAGGTGTCCGCGATCTTGACCAGATTGCCCGCAACCATGGCAAAAAGGTACGAGGGCTTGGGAAAGGGGTCCTGCCAGCGTGCGTAATGGCGGCCTTGGGGCAGCTCCCCGGCCTCTACCCGGTTGCCGTTGGCCAGCAGCACCGGGTAGCGCTCTTGCTCCGCGCTGATCGTTACCTCGTACCGGGCCAGCACATCGGGCCGGTCGAGGAAATAGGTGATTGTGCGGAACCCCTCGGCCTCGCACTGGGTGCAAAAATTGCCGCTGGAGCGGTACAACCCGTCAAGGGAGGTGTTGTCCTGGGGATAGAGCTCGGTTTCGATCTCAAGCACGAACCGCTCCGGCGCCGCAGGGATGGTGAGGGTTTCATCGTCCAGCCGATACTGGTCCGGAGCGAGGGCGATGCCATCCAAAACAATCCCCTTCAGCGCCAGCTTCCGCCCCTGAAGCACAAGGGGGGAGTCCGATGCAGCCTGGATATTCCGGCGGCAGACCAGGCGGGAACAGACCCGGGCCCGTTCCTCGAACAGGTCCACACCGAGCGCCACCTCTTCGATCAAGTAGGCGGGCGGACGGTAATCCTTGAGCAGAATGGTTGTGGGTTGGGCAGCCATGGATCAGTCCACAAGAGGGTCAGCGAATCGGTTCAACGCGGGGCACCACCAACCGCATTCCCGGTTTCAACTGAGCGAAGTTAACGGATTCATTATATTTTTTTATCAACCAGAACGGCAGCTCGAATTCGTTCTCGCACAGCGACCAGATGGTATCCCCCTGTTTCACCCGATAGGTGCGAGTACCTTCCAGCAGCCGGTAGGCGGCGAAGAAATCCTCGACAATCTCCTTGTGAAACTCATAGCGCTGGGCCTCAAACCGCGCCTTGCCTCCCTTGGCAAGGGGAATCTTGATCTTCTGGTCCACGGAGAGGGACTGCTCGTAGCGCAAGTTGTTCAGTCGGCGCAGATCCCAGGCCCGAACCCCGAGCCAGCGCGCATAATGCCCCAGGGTTTCCTCGGCCTCCACCCGGACGACGCCATGGGTCTTGCCCTGCTTCGTGACCACCTCCACCCCGAGATTGCCCAGAACCTTGGCCGGATTGAGGGGCGGGCACTGCGCGCCCCTGGCCGGGGTTTGGGCCGCAACACCCTCCGGCTCCGAAGCCGCCGTGGGCGGCGGAGACCCCAACGCCGCAACCGGCGCGCCCTCCATCTTGGCCACGGGCCCGGACGCGGCGCTGGGCTGCGCAGCCGTCTTCGGGGTCAGGCCGGGCAGGGGCTGGGGATCCACTTTTTTCCTTTCCGTGGCAACCAACCGCACGCGTCCCTGTTCATCCGGCCCTGGAATCCGCAGGTTCTGTCCGGGACAGATCACCGCCTGGTCGTCAAGCCCATTCCCCCGCAGAAGATCGGTCACCGTAACGCCATGCTGCCGGGCGATGGAAAAGGCGGTGTCTCCCTGGCGCACTTGATACATGGTGGTTTGCGCCTGATCCTCCTTGAGAATCTGCGGGGGGATATTGTCCGCCAGCCGCACGATCTTGCCCTGTTGCGGCACCCGCACCTCGTAGCCCTTGGGAATCAGTTTCTGGCCCTTGTATACCGGCTCGCGCAGGGCTGGATTCAAAGCCTTGAAGGTTTCCAGATCGACCTTGAGATGCTTGACCAGATCGTCCACCATGGCATAGTTGGGCAGCACCACACCCTTGCTGTTGACCGGCTGCTCAATGGGAAGCGGGCCGAAAAAAGCCGGATAGTTCTTGGCTACCTCCCTGGCGGCGAGAAATTCCGAGTAGAAATTCCGCGAGGCAAACTTGAACAACTCACTCTCATGCTCCTGGAAGATCCTTTCATAATCCCCCTTGGCCGCCTTGGCCCGCATCATGCCGTTGATCCCGTGATTATAGGCGGTTACCGCCAAGGGCCAGGTGCCGAGTTTTTCGTAATTATGCCGCAGCATGCGTGCCGCGGCATGCGTGGCCTTGAGCGGATCGCGCCGCTCGTCAATGGCATAGTCCACATCCAGCTTGAACTGCTTGCCCGAGGATTCGGTGAACTGCCAGATCCCGGCCGCGCCGAACTTGCTGTACGCCTTGTAGTTGAAGGATGATTCCACATGGGGCAGATAGGCCAAATCCTCGGGCACCCCGTAGCTCGTCATGATCTGCTTGATCTCCTCCAGATAGGCGCCGGAGCGGATCAGCCCTTTCCGGAAATTATCCTTCTGGCCCGACTGGAAACGGATATTCTCCTGGGCCAGCCGGAAATCCTCGGGAGTGGCCCTTGCCCCGAAGAGCGCGGCCACCCGTTTTTCCTCCCTGGTCTGGGGGGACGCGCCAGCGGCGAGGGATTTGAAAATTTCCAGATACCTCTCCTTGGCCCGTTCTATCCTCTGCCGGTCCCGTTCCCGGGCTCCGTTTTCCCAGGTTCCCTCGACATCCAGCACCTCGTAGATAATGCGCAAGTCCCGCTTGTCGTGGAGCACCCCCTGCGAGGAGGGATACTTGGCATAAATATCCCGCCAGAACGCGACATTGGGCGTGATGCAATCATAGAGGGGAAAGGGATCCTGGGCAGCCCGGACCGGCGAAACACTCCCGCCGAGTGCGCAAAAGAACAGCGCCGACGCCAGCAATACACGAAGATGGACCATAACGGCTCTCATGAATTTCTTTTTGGACTCAGTATTCACAACGGATGAGGAAGTCAGTATACCCGCTCCCGCCGGGATTCGCCGCTAAAATCACCGGACCCGCGCAGATGGACAGACTGGAAACACGCACGCCGCCCGGCTCAGCCGGCCAGCGCGCTGAACTTCTCCTCCAGATAGGCGAGAAAAGGATGGGCGGAGAGCGGCGCACCCGTTACCCGCACCAGCAGCTCCTCGGGGAGATACACGCTACCGTGGCTGTGGATCTCCCGGACCAGCCACTCTCTGACCTTTGCCAGGTTCCCCTCGGCCAGGGTCCGGCTGAATCCGGGATCATACCCTTTATACGCCTCCCATATCTGGGCTGCGGCCAGATTGCCAATGGTGTAGGTGGGGAAATAGCCAAAGCTGCCATGGGCCCAGTGGATGTCCTGCAAGACCCCGCCGGCGTCGGATTCAACCTCCACCCCGAGGTATTGCCGGTATTTGTCCCGCCAGACCCGGGGCAACGAGGCAACCTCCAGGCTCCCCTCGATCAGCCCTTTTTCAATCTCAAACCGGATCAGGACATGGAGATTGTAGGTCAACTCGTCGGCGTCCACCCGGATCAGGCCTGGATTCACGGCGTTGATGCCCCGGACAAAATCATCAAGCTCCGTGTGCGCGAACTGGGCAGGAAAGGCCTGTTGCAGCTCAGGGAAAAACCGCTGCCAGAACGATCGGCTTCTCCCTACGACATTCTCCCAGAATCGGGATTGCGACTCGTGGATGCCCAGGGAAACCCCGTCATCCAGATGGCTGTTAGCCAAACGTTCGTCGATGCCCTGCTCGTAGAGGGCGTGGCCTCCCTCGTGCAGGGCGCCGAAGATGAAATCCAGACTCTTGGGGGCATACCGGTTGGTGATGCGCCGGTCGTGGTGCCCCAGGGTGGTGGTGAAGGGATGGGCTGAGCGGGCCAGGCAGCCCCGGCTGAAATCAAAGCCCATGGCCACCAGGAGGTGTTCGGCAAACTGCTCCTGGCCGGACTGGGCAAAGGGCTCGGCAAAGGACAAGGGGGCCAACCGTCCGGCGAATCTTTTGACCATGGCAACCAGGGGCGCTTGCAGTTCTCCGAACATCCCTTCCACCCGGGCGGTGGTGAGCCCTTCCTCGTACAGATCGAGCAGCGCGTCATAGGGATGGGCCGCATAGCCCAGGTATTCCGCCTGTTGCCGGACCATGGCCACCAGCCGTTCCAGCAGGGGTTGAAAAATGGCGAAATCGGATTGCTCCCGCGCTTCAAGCCAGGCCATCTGGGCCTGGGAGGTAAGGCGGGAAAATTCGGAGACAAACTCCTCGGGCAGCTTGGTGTTCTGGTTGTAGCTCCGCCGCATGACCCGCAGCAGGGCGCGGTCCTCCACGGAAAGCGCTTCTTTGCGCGCCTCAGCCTCAACCAGCAGAACGCCAAGCTCCGGGGAAACCTCCCGCCGATGCACCAAAGCGCTCAGGGTGGCAAACTGCCCGGCCCGCCCTTCCGCTGCCCGGCGGGGCATGCGCACCTCCTGGTCCCACTGCAGGAGGGCCAAGGTGTGGTGCAGGTCAACCAGTTCGGCGGAATATTTTTTCAACTGTGCGAGGGTGTTCATTACGCAACTCTCTCTGTGTTGGCCGCCGGAATCCCGGCTAACCTTTCAACGCCTTCAACAGCAGGGCAATCCCGCTGCCCAGCAGAATCAGGCTTACCAGCCGGACAAAGGCGGCATGGCTGATCCGCAGATGCACCTTGCCGCCAAGCCAGAGGGCCAGAGCGCCAAGGGGCACAATTCCCGCGCAGAACGCCAGGGTCCGCAGGGTATAAAAACCGCTCAAGGAAAACCCCACGATGCGGCACAGCCCGTCGATCACGAATACCGTGGCGATGGTGGTGCGAAATTCTGTTTTATCGAGCTGCCGCAGGGTCAGATAGATCACATAAAAAGGCCCCCCGGTGCCGAAAAGCGCCCCCACCATGCCCCCCAGCAAACCGGCTGGCCCGGCCAGCCAGCGTTCTCCGTGCAGGGGCGGAAACGGCAGCAGGGCATAGACCGCATAGAGCATGATGAAAATGGAGAGCGCAAGCAGCAGACTGGTTGGCGCCAAAACGGTATGCAGGTAGAGGCCGGTGGCAACACCCAGCACGGTGAAGGGCAAAAGCGGCAGCAGATCGGGCCAGCGGATGAACCGCCGGTTGGGCAGCCCCTGGCTGACCGAGGCCAGCCAGTCCAGCAACCCGATAAGAGGCACCACCTGCGAAACAGGAAAAAGGAGGGCCAGCAGGGGCACGGAGATCAACGCCGAACCGAAGCCGGCGATGCCGCGGATGAAATAGGCGAAAAACAATACGCCTGCGGCAAAAAGGATTTCGGGCTGCACCATGGAAATATCAATCATGCCGGGTCAATACCCCTTTTGTGGCCGCGTAAAGATTTGGTTCATGCAAGAATCCCGGAGAAAACCAGCAATATATCCCTGCCTGCTGTTTTTCTTTCTTCTTTTGCGTGCCCAAAAGAAGAAACAAGAAAAAGGCACCCCAGCCAGTCCTGGCCCTTCGGGCTTCCCTTACTTCTCGCCGAGGGCGGGACGCGGAAAAACTCGGGCTTCGCCCTCAGACAGTCGGAGTCTTCGCTTACCTCCCGCGTCTTTTCCCGCCCCCGTCTGCGAGGCGCGGCAGGACAAATGGGGGGGGACTTCCCATTGGCCCGCAGCCGAGCACCGGAGAGGCTGCCGAAAAGGGATTTGCACTGTTTGAGCGCAGCGAGTTTGCAAAACCCCGGCAGCATCGAGGAGCACA
>CAZPOR010000010.1:0-132777 GCA_964588325.1 uncultured Desulfurivibrio sp. | reverse complement strand
CGATACTATCAGATGGCCAGCATGGTATTTCTTTGGTTCGTTTCTTTGGGCACGCGAAGAAATGAACAAACCAGCAAACTTACTCCGCCAGCGCCTTGCTGAACAGCTCATTGGCCAAGCCCGGGTTGGCCTTGCCCCCGGTCTGCTTCATGAGCTGGCCCACGAAAAATCCCATGACCTTGGTCTTGCCCTCGCGGAACTGCTGCGCCTGCTCGGGGTTGGCCGCGATGATCTCCTTGACGATGGCCAGAATCTCGCCCTGGTCGCTCATCTGCACCAGCCCTTTCTCCTTGACCACGGTTTCCGCGTCCTTGCCCGAGGCCATCATCTCCTCGAACACGGTCTTGGCGATCTTGCCGCTGATGGTGCCGGCGTCGATCATACCCAGCAGGGCGGCCAGATTCTCGGGCGACACCGGACACTGCGTAATATCCATGGCCTCCTCGCCCTTCATCAGCCGCATCAGCTCGGTCATCAGCCAGTTGCCGAGTTTTTTCCCATTGGGATACCTTGCCAGGGCCGCCTCGAAATAATCGGCCAGCTCGCGGGAGGAGGTGAGCAGCGCCGCATCATCCTCCGGCAGGCCGATCTGCTCGATGAACCGGGTTTTCCGCGCATCGGGCAACTCGGGCAGGGTGGCGCGGACCGCCTCGATCCACGCCTTATCGATCACCACCGGCACCAGATCCGGGTCCGAGAAGTAGCGGTAATCGTGGGCCTCTTCCTTGGAGCGCATGGCGTTGGTCACGTTGCGGTCCGCATCCCAGAGCAGGGTCTCCTGGGTGATCTTCTCCCCGTCCAGCAACCGGTCGCGCTGGCGGCGCACCTCGAATTCCAGCGCCTTCTGCACATTCTTGAAGGAGTTCATATTCTTGAGCTCGGTGCGGGTGCCGAACTCCTTCTGGCCCACGGGTCTGAGCGAGATATTGGCGTCGCAGCGGAAACTGCCCTCCTGCATGTTGCCGTCGCAGATGTCCAGATAGCGCAGGATGGCGTGCAGCTTGCGGAGATAGGCCGCAGCCTCCTCCGGCGAGCGGATATCCGGCTCGCTGACGATCTCGATGAGCGGAGTCCCGGTGCGGTTGAGGTCCACATAGCTCACCGGCTCGCGCTCGTCGTGGATGAGCTTGCCTGCGTCCTCCTCCATGTGGATGCGGGTGAGGCCGATGCGCCGGGTCTTGCCGCCAACCTCGATCTCCACCCAGCCGTGCTCGGCAATGGGCAGGTCGAACTGGGAGATCTGGTACCCCTTGGGCAGGTCTGGGTAAAAGTAGTTCTTGCGGGCGAACTGATTCATGGGTCCGATGGCGCAGTTGGTGGCCAGAGCCATCTTCATGGCGTACTCCACCACGGTTTTGTTCAGCACCGGCAGCACGCCCGGCATGCCGAGGCAGACCGGGCAGGTGTTGGTATTGGGCGGGTTGCCGAAGGCCGTGGTGCAGCCGCAGAAAATCTTGCTCTTGGTTTTGAGCTGGGCATGGACCTCAAGGCCGATGACGGTTTCAAATTCCATGGTCTTCTCTCCCTAATACGAAACGGCGGCGGGATAACAGCGCCGGTCAGTGCGTCTCTTTTGCTTTTTTTACCCAGGCTTGCATCCGGGTTAGTTCCTGGCCCCAGCCGGAACCGATGCGCAGATCGAGGAACATCCGGAACAACTGGTCCATGGTGCGCACCGCCATCTCGTGCAGGCTGACGTGCTCAAGCAGCCTGCCTTCCACCGCCTCGGGGTCGCTGCCTTCCTCGGCGGAGCCCATGGTCTTGGGCGGCTTCACGTTGCGGAACTCCATGAGCGTGGCCTTGAAGGAGAGGTTCCATTCATACTCCCCCCGGGTCAGGAGCATCCGGGCCTGCTCCAGCTTCTTGCCCATGGCCAGCCCGGTGCGCGCCTCCTGGAGTTCGGTCATCAGCCCCCGGCAGATGAGTTTCTCGCGGTTCTCGCCTTCGCCGTACTCAAGCAGCATGTGCTTTTCAAAAACGAGCTGGATATCCTCGCCAGCCTCGGGAAGAAAGATGGTGCCTCCCCGCTCCTCGCTTTTGAACCAGAGCCAGGTGAGAAACTCCTGACCCAAAAATCGTTTTTCCTCAATAATATCAACTAAATCCATGCGCGTAATGCCTCTGGGAATTAAATGAAGATTGCGGGAGTGATGTCGGCCAGGGCCTCGCGGCCAGGGGTGTCGAGGAGATGCTCGGCGGTGAGATACGGCACCTGGAGCATCAGGCTGAGATCAAAGGTTTGCTTGAAGAACTCCTCCAACTGCTCCTGGGCCTTCTGGCTGGTGGAAAAAAACAGCACCGTGGACTCGGCAAGATTCCAGCAGAGGTCGTACACCGCCGGGGTGGGGGCGGCCTTTTTCATCAGCATCAGCTTGACGCTCTCTTTGATCTCCACCCGGTGGGCCCTGGCCAGCTTGGGGATCTGCCGCGCTTTTTTAAGCCGTTCCTCTTCCTTGAGGCAGAACTTGTTGAGCACCTTGGGCGAAACCCGCCGCTCGTCGATGCGCAGGGAGAGCACGACATGGTCCGCCGCCGCGTACGAGGCATAGGCAAACTCGCTGTCGAACATATTGAGCACGGAGACCCAGCCGATGGAGCGTTCTTCGTAGCTCTCGTCGATATCCCGGAAGGAATTCCGGGCAATCCGCTCGGCGGCGAACTCCCAGAAATTCGCGGGCAGCTCCCCTTCCACCGCATAGCGGACAAAACTTGCCGATCTGGCCAGCAACCCCATGGCACACCCTTAAAAAATAGTCAGAAAAAAAGCCCCGCCCCAAGCGGAAGCCCCATCGCAGGCAGCAACAAATCAGAAGATATAGCAGACCCGGGCGACCGCCACAAGCTATTTAAGCGCCGCCCCAGTCGCGAGAAAATGCCAATAATTACATAAGGTCAGGCTGTTATCCAGCAGACGGCCCCGGACACATCCGGAACAAAAAAAGAAAAATGAACCAGCAAAGACTTGACACGGAAAAGCGACTATTGTAAAAGTGCCTTTTCCTACAGGGTGGGTCGTTAACTCAGCCGGTAGAGTATCTGCCTTTTAAGCAGAGAGTCGCGCGTTCGAATCGCGCACGACCCACCATTTACTGTACGGATATTAGTCCCCATCGTCTAGCCCGGTCCAGGACACCGGCCTTTCACGCCGGCGACACGAGTTCAAATCTCGTTGGGGACGCCAGAAATTCTAAAGGGAATCAACTGTTTTCAGTTGATTCCCTTTTTTTATTGTGTGGGCTGCACTATCAGAACGTGGGCTTTTTTCTTCCGGGGAGAACTCTTACCGCTGCACGCGTAGAGCCCAGTTTCCGGACATTCCTTTCTGTTGCCGCAAGTGACCTCCCCCCCCTAATTTCCAAAATAATTTTAAACATCCACGAAAATCGCTACTTGTCTTCAAAACCTGAAATTGATAGCCTAAGGAGCTACATTTTGATACAAATGTACTCAAAATACATCACGTTATCCATCGACAGGGGGTTGAAGGATTTCTTCATCATCTACGAAGGGGGCTTCGCATGAAAACAAAAATCATGGCAGGAATACTGGCAGCGTTACTCATGGTAAATGGCCAGGCTTTTGGGGGAGAATGCAATGTCGGCAAGCTCGAAAAAACCATGATAACTGTATTCGAAGCAGGAGCAACCGTCACTTGCGCTTCAGCAGCCGTCGCGTTTGGTGCGATATGTGAAGGAGGGACAGCTCCGGAGACGTTAGGCTTGTCAACTCCAGGATGTTACGCTGCCACGATAGGGTTAGATACGGTATGCACCTTATTTGGCGTACGCGAGGTAGTTAATAAAGCCCCTGCAATCGCTGGTGACATCTGTGACTATGCGGGAAATATTGACAGCGCACCTTTCGTCCTTGTGCGAAACAAACTCAAGGAACACAGGGTTGACTTCAGGGTCAACATCAAGCACGGCGACGATGTCCATCACCGCGGCAGCGACTGGCTTGACCCTGGCAAAACAAGCATCCTGTCGAGCAACAAAATGCAAACTGGAACAAGCTACACTGTCAAGGCCAAGGTCAAGATTGCAGGAAAATCTGACGTCGACTTGAGCATCGACGGGGTGAAACCGGACAAGTATGTGGTGTCTGTCGAGTACCAGGATGGGGAGTACAAAATCCACAAGGAAGAAAAAGACTTTCACAAGAAAAACACCGCAAAATAAGAACCGATCGCGTTACCCATCAACATGGAGTTGACGGGTGTTTTTCATCGTTCACGAAGGGGGCTGCGCATGAAAACAAAAATCATGGCAGGAATGCTGGCAGCGTTATTCATGGTAAATGGTCAGGCTTTTGGGGGAGAATGCAATGTCGGCAAGGTTGAAAAAGTCATAAAAGATGTTGCGGCTGGCGCCGCCGTGTGTGCTGGATTGGCCCCTATGTTTTGGCTAGAGTGCGAAGAAAGCACCCTAGGCATGGGAACCCCAGCATGTGTCGTGGGGGGGTTGGTGGTTGAGGGCGCTTGTCTGGGGCTAGCAGCAGGGCTACCCAATAAAGCCCATGCGATAGCTGGCGATATCTGCGATTATGCCGGCGTTTTGAAAACCGCCCCTTTTGTGGTCGTGCAAAACAAACTCAAAGAGCACAGGGTTGATTTTCGGGTCGTCATCAAGCACGGCGACGATGTTCATCAACGTGGCCCAGACTGGCTTGACCCTGGCAGAACGAGCATCCTGTTGAGCAACAAATTGGAAACAAAAAAGAGCTACACCGTCAAGGCCAGGATAAAACGAGACGGCAAAGACGACGTCGAATTGAAAATCGACGGGGTGAAACCGGACAAGTATGCAGTGTCTGTCGAGTACCAGGATGGGGAGTATAAAATCCATAAGGAAGAAAAAGATTTCCACAAATAAGGATGGACTCGTGTTGATGACTCGCTTGACAGGCAGACTGATAATTATGCTGCTGACGGCCCTGTTTCTCGCGGGCTGTGCGGCTTCGCACCCGGGAGGAATGGCGGCCTCTGATCCCGACGGCGCTCCCCGGACAATCGGCGGGGGGGTCGATGCCGTTGTGGCAAGCGGAGTCAAGGCGCTTCACAGTGGCCGGTCATCCGAGGCGATAACTGCCTTCAACCGCGCCCTGGCCCGGATGCCGCACAGGGCGGACCTGCACATGCTTGCTGGCCTTGCGTATCAAGCTGAGTACCAACAGGGGAATCACAACTCCCGAGACCTTGCCGAAACTGCTTACACCGTCGCATCCCAACTCGATCCAAGCCTATGGCAGGCCCAGCTTCAGTTGGGCTGGCTTTATCTGGAAATGGGATCACCCGGGAGGGCAAAAAAAGCCTTTGCCCGGGTAGTCGATCTGGAACCTGACAACAGCGAGGCCGCCTACGGTCTGGCTGTTGCCTCCTATTACTCCCGCGATCTTGAATCGGCGCTCGGCGCGATACGCCTGGCAGCAACCTTGCAACCAGAAGACCGCCGTATCATGCGTGCGGCGGTCTTCATCCATGCGGCCTCTGGCCTTGAAAATGAAGCACTATCAGCGCGTGCGGCATTGGCTTCGCTCGGAGGAAATCCCAAGGAACTGGCGCAGGTAGACCGCCGTATGGCCCAATGGCAAACGGTGCACGCCAACGGGATATTACGAGTGGCTCATGGCCCCTCTGAAGAGCCGCACGACGGAGGACTTGACGAACCAAATGGCGGCTCAAGACCGGGCTACTCTTCCTTGCCGGATAAATCCGCAGCCGGCGGAGTTCAGGCGATATCTCCGGACTGGTCGGACTGCCGGCAACGCGAAACAGCTCCCTCCGACGATGACTCCTCCAGTGACAACGATAGCGGATTTTACAACAGTAACGGAAATCAAGGCGACGAAACCATAGCGCTGCGGCCGCTGCCAAGCCCATGCGCCGGAAAGCCTTTGCCGCGCATGGTGATCATCGACGCCGCGATCATCCGCACCGAAGAATACCTTTCTTCTTCGCGGGGCATCAATCTGCTCGATGGCCTCCAGGTCGTATTCGGCTGGTCGAACTTGATCACCCGTTCATTCACCGATTCCGACTCTTCATACACAAAAAACCGCACATACAGCTACGGGCTGCCCGCCGCTGGAGTGACCTATTCTCTCAATATTGCCAACGCCACGGATTTGCGCAACGATGTCCTTGCGCGTCCATCGTTGGTGGCCTTGGACCGCAGACCCTCTAAATTCTTTTCCGGGACAAACCTGACCGTTGCCATCCCCGGCACATTCAGCGATGGAGATCTCGAGGAAAAACCAATCGGCGTCAGCCTCTCCGTAACCCCCACATTCATAGACAACAACAGTGTACTGCTTGCCGTAAAGGCCGCCAGATCGGATGTGGAAGACGAGATTCCAGGCACATTCAGCCAGGCTCTCCAAACCAACCGGAGCTTTGTCAGCACCAACGTCCTCATGCGTCTCGGTCAGACGCTGGTCATATCAGGGTTAACGGAAAAGGCGAGCACGGCCGCTCGTTCGCGCACCCCAGTCTTGGGAGATGTCCCTTTGGTGCAATACCTTTTCAATGAAGGGCTGACCGAGGAAAAACAAAATGCCGTGCTGATCGTGCTCACCCCACGGCCAGCGGAAGCGCAGGGGGATACCGCTTCACTTGACGCCAACAACCTCCCCGGGGAACTCCGTGATCGACTGCTCCCGGACATGTCGCTCCCTCCGGCAATTCGGGCGGCAATGCAAGCGCTTGCCTCCAATCGTTTCGTAGCCCAATTTCGTTCCGGCGACATTCCAACAACCGATTGGCAAACATCGAAGTCCGCAGAACGGTTATTGGGAAAAGAAGGATTCCTTTATTATTAAGAGGAAGGGAGAGAATCGGCCTGCTCCCGTCAGAGCAACAACCGCTTCCTGTTCCTGGACCATGCGCATATCCCGCGCCATCCGAGAATGAAGTTCTGTGCCGGTATCGATGATCTGTATTGCACCATGGCCTGCATCCAAGAATACCAGCAACTTATTGCCGCCCTTGACGCGGAGATCGTGCGCATCGCCCAGCTCCATGCCGGGGCCATTTCCTGCGGGCCGGGCTGCGCCTCCTGCTGCCAACCCTTCAGCGTGCTGGCCATTGAGGCGGCCTGCGTGCGGGAAGCCATTGCCTCCCTCCCCGCAGCCAGCCGGGAGCGGCTTGACTGCAATCGTGCCGAAGATCCTGAGCGCTGCCCCCTGCTCATCGATGATCTCTGCACCATCTACGCGGCCCGCCCCGTTATCTGCCGGACTCAGGGGCTGCCCCTGGCCTATGTGGATGAAGAACGCGAAGCCATCGAAGTCTCGGCCTGCGGGTTGAATTTTCCGGACGGCCATGGTTTTGCCCCGGAAGAGCTCCTGTTTTTGGACCCGTTCAACACCCGGCTTGCCGAACTCAATCAGGCCTGGTGCCGCGAGCAGCATCTGGACCCCGCCACCCGCATCCCCCTCCGGGAACTTGCCTGCCCCGCCAAACCTGGGGCGTGAATCCTACTGCTCCGGCAGATCCCCCCCCCCCAACAGGGCCTGGGCAACCCGCTCTTCCAACCGATCCTTGTCGATGGGCTTGGCGCAATAGGCCACCGCTCCGAGGGCAAACGCCTGCCGGGCTATATCGGCATCGGGCAGCCCGGTCAGCATTATGGCAGGCAAATGCGGCAACACCTTATGCATCTCGGAGAGCACCCCGAGGCCGTCCATCTTGCGCAGGTTCATGTCGAGGATTGCCAGGTCCACCTGATTTTTTTCCGTGAACCGGAGGGCCTCGTCCTCATCGTGGAAGACATGCACCACATGCCCCTTCCTCTGCAGAATCCTCCGGATCAGAATCCCCGCGTCCAGCACATCGTCCAAGACCAGAATCTGCGCCATCCTCCTAGCGCTCCTCTTCCTGATCTGCGGCAATAACCGGCAGGAAAAGATGAAAGGTCGTATGCATGTCCAGGGCGACAAGCTCCGGCTCCACAGGCGGGGATTTGACCTCTATCCTGCCGTTGTGGTCCTGGATGATGCCGAAGGAAACGGACAACCCGAGTCCGGTGCCCTTGCCAACCCCCTTGGTGGTGTAAAAGGGGTCGAAGATGCGGCCCATTTGCTCCGGGGGGATGCCGGACCCGGAATCGCCGATGATGATTTCGATCTGCCCGCTCTCCTCATGCCAGCGACTCCACACCCCGATGATCCCTTCGCTGCCGATGGCATGGTGGGCGTTGGTCAGCAGATTGACAAAGACCTGGCGCATCCGCTCGTTGTCAAAGCAGGTGCTGGGCAGGTTTTCGGCCAGGCAGCGGTGGATGAAAATATGGTCCATGTTCAGGGTGTGGTTGACAATGGCCAACACCTCTTCCAGGCACTGGTTGAGATCGCCGCACAATTTATTATGCTCCTGGGTCTGCCGCGAGAAATTGAGCAGGTCGGCAACGATGCGCCGACAGATCTTCGCCTGTTTCTCGATGATCCCCAGGGTTTCGTGCACCTCGCTCTGCTCCGGAAAATCCTCCTCCAGTAACTGGGCATACCCGAGGATGATGCCGAGCGGGGTATTGATTTCGTGGGCAACACCCGCGGCGAGCTGGCCCACCGAGGTCATCTTTTCAGAGTGCACCAACTGCTCCATCATCTTCTTGAAATGGGTGAGATCCTTGGCAATCCCTTGGTACCCCTGGGGCTCGCCGTCCCGGTCCGTAATGGCCGAGGCGGTGATCATCAGATACAAGGGGCCGTCCTCCCTGCCGACAAACTCCGCCTCGAAATCCTTGACCTGGCCGTCCGAACCAAGCTGCGCGCGGTATTGGGCACATCGCTGGGGGTCGGAAAAAAACTCGGCCAGGGGCTGGCCGAGAATATCCTGCCGTTGGCCAACCCCGAGCAACTGCAAGCCGCTCTCGTTGATGTCGCAGATTTTGCCTTCCGCGTCGCAAAAATAGATCATATCCTTGGATCCTTCGAAGAAACCGCGAAATTTCTCCTCGGACAACCGCAGGTCGCGGGTCTGCTCCTCCACCTGCTGCTCCAGGGTCTGATTCAACCGGGACAGATCCGCATGCGCTACTTTAAGCCGTTCGTTGGCCAATTCCAGCGAGAGCGCATCGCCCTTGGCTCGTTCGATAAGCACCGCCGTGTTGTGGTAGTGGAGGGTGAGGATGGCCACCCCGCAGAGCGCGATGGTGTTGAGCCCTCCGCTGTAGGGATCGAGTTCGTCCCAGAGTTGCGGCATCCCGGCAAGCCTGAGAACATAGGGCAAAAGATGCCCCACGCCCCGGGAAAGGGAAAACACCACCATGACCAGGGAAAACCAGAAAAAATACGCCCAGAGGATATTCTTGGGTTCAAGCTTTGTGAGACGCCGGGCATAGGAAAACGCAAAAAAGGCAAGGATGACCATCACGGCGGCGCCGAGATAATCCACCAGATAGACAGGAAACAGGGGCAAGACAATGCTCTCTTCCATCACTCCCCCTGCCCGCCTGAGCTCTGCCGCCGTGCAGCGATGGTCTCGCAGAAGCCCCGCAAGGCGGTGGTAAAAAACCAGAGGGCCGGAACGCAGAGCAGATGATCAAAACGGCCCAGATAATAGAAGGCGCTGAGCAGGGTGCGCGGCCCGGTAAAATAGTCCTCCACCAGCCGGGCGCCGGAATCCCTGATATCGGGGTACATCTGGCCGGCAAACCAGTGCACGAACAGATGGTCCAGATCCCAGAGGAGAAAAAACAACAGGGAAAGCTTGAGTGACCGCCAGGAATACCCGGTATCCGGCGGCTTGGTGTGCAAAACATAGAGGAAGAGCAGCAAGGCCACCCCAAGCAGGAGATGGGCCATCAAATGGACCACCGGGCCTTCCGCCACCCCGTGCCCCTGCACCGCCCAGGCCGGGCCGCTCCACGCAAACAGGAGAACACACCCCAGCAGAACACCGTCTTTCTTCATCCGTTTCCCCCCGCAATCCGCGCCGGAAAAATTGTGCCTTTTCCAGAAATAGCAGGTTGCCTGCAGGGACGCAAGCCATATCCGTATTCGGATTCCCGCCAAGAAGATGTTGCTTGTTTTTCGGAAATGGTGCATCAATGGGGAGTTATTGGAAAAATTCCGTCAAACGCCCGCGCTTTCCGGAGACATGTCCGTGACCTCTGATCAGCCTCTTCCTCCCTGCCCCGACGCGGATTTTTCCGCCTCGGTCCTCCTTGTCGACGATGACCGCGACATGCTCTCCATGCTGGAACGGCTCATCCGCAAGAAATTCCGCTGCGAGGTGAAAACCGCTCCATCCGCGGAGGCTGCCTGGCGGATCATCGCGGACTGGCAACCGGACATGGTGTTGACGGATGTCAAGATGCCGGGGATGGACGGGCTGGCGCTCCTTGCCAAGATCAAGGAAGCGTATCCGGCCATTGCCGTTATTATGATGACCGGCCACGGCACGGTGGAGTCGGCCATCGCCGCCCTGAAAAACGGGGCCTACGACTTTATCCAGAAACCCTTTGACAACGAGCACCTGCTCCACACCCTGCACCGCTGCCTGGAACGCCTCTGCCTGCTTGAAAAAAACCGGCGGCTTCAGAGCCGGCTCGCAGAACAGGAAGCCTGTCCCGGCTTCATCGGCACCTCTCCGGCGATCAAGGAGGTCTCCGGACTGATCAGCAGGCTTGCCGATACCGATGTCACCGTGTTGATCCGGGGAGAATCCGGCACGGGCAAGGAACTTGCCGCCCGCGCCCTGCATGGGTTGAGCGGCCGGCATTCGCGCCCGATGGTCACGGTAAACTGCCCGGCCCTGCCGGAGCAAATCCTGGAAAGCGAACTCTTCGGCTATGCCAGGGGCGCCTTTTCCGGGGCGACCCACGACAAAAAAGGGCTGTTTCTCGAAGCCAACACCTCCACCATTCTGCTGGACGAAATCGGCGACCTCCCCATTGCGCTCCAGACCAAGTTGCTCCGGGTTCTCCAGGAAAAGGAAATCATGCCCCTGGGCCAGACCAAGACCATCCGGGTGGATGTCCGGGTGCTGGCCTCGACCAACCAGGACCTGGAGGAAAAAATCCGCCAGGGTCTTTTCCGTGAGGATCTTTTCTACCGCCTCAACGTAGTGACCATCACCATGCCGCCCCTCAGAAACAGGCAGGAAGACATCCCCCCCCTTGCCCAGCACTTCCTCGCGACCTTTGGAGAGGAATACGACCGACCGTCCCTTGTCTTTGCGCCGGACGCACTCCCCGCCCTGGTGAAACGATCCTGGAAAGGCAATGTCCGCGAACTTCAGAATGTTGTCAAACGGGCGGTGCTGCTTGCCGATGACACCCCCATCTCCGCCCGATCCCTTACGGAACCCGGGATGGAGATTTCCTCCCCCCAGGGGATACCAGAAAACCTGCACGGCTTGCCCTACAATCTCGCCAAACAGCGGTTGGTGGAGGGTTTCTCCGCCGCGTACCTGGCCGAGGCCCTGCAACAAAGCAGCGGCAATGTCACGGCCGCGGCCCAGGCCAGCGGCATGAACCGCCAAGCCTTTCAAAAACTGCTGCACCGCTTTGGCCTCGCTGCCGACGCCTTTCGGTAACTCTCCAGCAATACCCTCCACCCTCCCGCAAAAAATATGCGCCACAAAAAAGAGGCGGCGCATATTTTTTGCGGCGCTTTCCAGTCCGTTTTCCGGCCATTTCCCGGCCTGCCCCGTTCGCCGCAAAACAGCAATATAAACGCACAATCAGATAGATACAAACAACCACCTACGGCTTTCGCGAATTGGCACCATTATTGCTTTGGCACAATGAAGGGGAGAGATCTGCAACCCTCCCCGACATCGCCCACTACACATCAGGCGCGACCGTTCCGGCCCAACAACCGTTCGCGCCTCTCAACCTGTGAACAAGACAAAGGAGGTGCAACGGCACAAGAGGGGGGACTTAGGGAACAAGCCGTCTTTTAAGACATTTTATCTCAGACAGGAGGTGGATGGTATGAAAGTCAAGTTCAGTGTATTGCCGTTACTCGCCCTGGCGATGATGGTTTTGCCCATCATCCCGCAGGCACAGGCCCAGGAAACGGCCTCTGCCCCAACCATAACGCTCGATAAGACTTCGCTTGCCAACGGCGGCGAGATCACCGTCAGCGGCCAGGCCCCGGCGGGCGCCCAGGTGTATGTCGAGGTCTATGCCGCGGACAAGAAGGTACGGGCCAACCGCTTCGACGGCAAGAAAGATCCGAAGACCGGCAAGATCCCCTACAAATTTTACCTGACCCACGAGATGCCCGCCTTCTACAAAATTCTCATGCCCAAGGACATGCAACCTGAGCTGGACAAGGCCAAGGCTGCGGGCAAAGACTGGAAATATTCCGAGGTGCTGAAGAAAACCGGCGCGGACGCCGCCTACAGCGCGCCGGCCAAGATCATGATTGACAGTTACCAGGCCACCATCATGGCCAGCATCATCGGTTCCCGCGGCAAACTGCTGGACGCCATGGACGAAAAAGCGACCAAGAGTGAGTCCATGAAGCTGGTGAAGGGCCGCTTCCGCGGTGTCGGCAAACTGCTGGGAGCCAATGTCGAGGCCCAGCCCAGCGGCGCCTATACCGCCAAGATCAAGCTGCCGGCAGGACAAGCCCCGGGCAAGTACAACGTCATCGTCACCGCTGTAACCGAACGCACCAAGGATGGGGACAAGGAAACGGTCAAGAAGGTCAAGAGCGAACCCGCCACCTTCGAAAACAGCGTATCCTTCCCCACCGTGTACCTGGCTTCCGCAGGCACCAGCATCAACCTCGTCTACCCCTTTGTCCTCTGCCTGGCCATCTCCATCTTCGGCGTGCTCATGGGCGCGGGCGGCGGCTTTATCCTCAACCCCATCCTGGTGTCGCTCTTCCCCCTGCCCCACACCATCGTGGCAGGCACGGTCATGCCCACCGTGCTCTTTTCCCAGGGCTCCGGCATCTACAACTACTCAAAGATCAAATTCATCAACTGGAAGCTCGGCATCGGCATCGGCTGCGCCATGCTGGTGGGCGGTTTCATCGGCCCCAAACTCACCGAGATGATCACCCTGGACCAGTTCAAGTTCGCTTTCGGCTGGATACTGATCGTCTTGGCCGGCTTGATGTTCTGGCAGACCACCCCCGGCTATCTTGAGAAGAACAAGAAGGAGCAGGCCATCCTGAAGGAGTTCAAGAAACGGGCGGAAGAAGCAGCGGCCAAGGGCAACCAATAATACCATCAGGAGGAATCCGTTATGAAAGTAGATTTCTGGGGTCATGAATTTGAAGTCAACATGTGGGTCGGCTGCCTCGGCGGCTTTCTCATCGCCATTATGTCCTCGATGTTCGGTTTCGGCGGCGGGCCCTTCATGGTGCCGCTGATGACCGTCGCTCTGGGGCTGCCCATGTATATCGTGGTCGGCAGCTCGCTCTTGGCCATCTTTTTCAACACGGCCATGGGCACTGTCCGGCACATGCAGTTCGGCAATTTCGACCTGCTGCTCTTTCTGGCCATGTTTCCGGCGGCCCTGCTGGGCGGCTACCTCGGACCGCAGATCGCCAAACGGGTCAGCCCGCAGGTGGTGAAACGCGTTGCTTGCGCCGGCTTGTTGCTGCTCGCCCTGAACCTGCTGGGCGTTTATTAAAAAACCATCCGTCCAGGTCCGGTTCCGCGGCGCACTCCTCCCTTACTCGCCGTGGGGCCGGACCTGGCTCCGGCCTGGGGATACACCTTGGGCCAACCACTCTACGATCCAAAAAGAGGGGACAGTATGGCTCACATTTTCGTCTTGGATGATGTCCTGGATGCCGCCGTACTGACCCAGCGAATTCTAACCAAAAAAGGGCACCAGGTGGAGATTTTCACCGAGGAACGGGAAGCTGTGCAGTATGCCAGGAAAAACCATGTGGATCTGGCCATCCTGGACATCAATCTGAAAAAAACCAACGGGATCAGTGTGCTGGAAGAGCTCAAGCGCGCGGACCCGATGATCCGAGTCATCATGCTCACCGGATATCCGACCATTGAAACAGCCCGCCAGGCCCTGCGCCTTGGCGCGGCGGATTACTGCGTAAAGCCCGTGGATAAAAGCGAACTGGAACAGAAGGTCTCCGCCGCGCTGGCCAATTGAGCCGCGAACGGCAAGCCACAGAAACAGGAGTCGTAATCATGAAGAAATCAGTCTGGAGCATGTGCGGCATGTGTACCGTTCGCTGCCCCATCCGGGTCGAGGTCGAAGACAACACCGTGACCTGGCTCGAAGGCAACCAGCACATCCTGAAAGGCGCTCTGTGCGCCAAGGGATCGGCGGGTCCTTCCCTGGTGGCCGACAAGGAACGCCCCCAGCAGCCGCTGATCAGACGCGGCGGCCGGGGAGCAGGACGCTGGGAGGCGGTGAGCTGGGAGTTCGCCCTCGACTACATCGCGGACAAGCTGAAAACCATCATCGACCGCCATGGACCGGAGGCGATCATGGCCAGCTCCAGGGGCGGCCCGTTTCAAGACCTGGTCAAGGCCTTTACCCATGCCCTGGGTTCGCCCAACTACAGCAACCACGACAGCGCCTGCGGCCGGAATGTGCACCACGCCAGCATCTCGCTCTTCGGCTTGGGCCGCAAGGGGTTCATCTACGACATCAAAAACGCCAAGCATCTGGTGCTGTTCGGCCGCAACATCCTCGCCTCGCTCAGGCCCGCCGAGGTCAACCAGGTCATGGACATGCTGGACAAAGGCGGCAGGCTCACCTATGTGGACGTCCGCCAGACCCTGACCGGGATCAAGGCCACCAATTTTTTCCAGGTGCGGCCCGGCACAGATTACGCCCTGGCCCTGGCCCTGATCCATGAGATCATCAAGGCCGAGGGGTATGACGCGGAGTTCGTGGAGCGCTACACCACAGGCTTTGACGAACTGGCCTATTTCGTGGAAAACTACTCCGCCGAATGGGCGGCCAAGGAATGCGGGATCAAAGCCAAGGACATCCACGAACTCGTCGGCCAGCTCATTGCCGACCGGCCCAAGGTCGTCTTCCATCCGGGCTGGATGCTCTCCCGCTACAACGACTCCTTCTACGCAAGCCGCGCTTTGAACTGCCTCAACGCCCTGATGGGCAACATCGAGGTCGAGGGCGGGCTTATCTTTGCCAAGGGCGCCGGCGACTGCGGCGGCAAAGGGCCGCGCAGCCTCACCGAGCTCTCGCCCAAACCCACCGCCAAACGGGCCGACGGGGTGGGAGACGTGTACAAACAGTTCGAGAAAGGCCCGGGGCTGTTCCATCTTTTCTACAAGGCCATGGCCACGGCGCAACCGTATCCGATCAAGGGGATCATCTGCGTCCGCCACGACCCCTTTGCCTGCTTCCCCGACCCGCAGGCACAGAAGGAGGCGCTGGACAACTGCGACCTCATCGTGTCCATCGACACCCATTACAGCGAGTTCGGCTGGTATGCCGACGTGATCCTGCCCGAGTCCACCTATCTTGAGCGCGACAGCATGATCGCCCTGCAAAAGGGGATGAAACCCAGAATGATCATGCGCAACAAGGCCATCGACCCCCAGGCCGACACCCTCTGTCTCTGCACCATCATCAAAGGACTGGCCACCCGGCTCGGACTTGACCAGTATTTCCCCTTCAACACCGTGCGCGAATTATGGGAGTGGCAACTGGAACCCACCGGCTTCACCCTCGCCGACTTCGAGAAAAAAGGGTTTGTCGAATACGCCGACAAACCGGTGCTGTACGACCGGGACAAGCTGGAAGGCAAGTTCAAGACCCCCTCGGGCAAGGTCGAAATCATCAGCCAGAAGCTCAGCGAATGGGGTTTCCCTTCCTGGAAGCCCTACGAGAGCCCGGCCAAGCCGCCGAAGGGCCAGTATCGCCTGGTGTTCGGCCGTTCGCCGCTGCATGCCCACAGCCACACGGTCAACAACCCGCTGCTCAATGAGATGATGCCGGAGAACACCCTGTGGATCAACACCAGAGAGGCCGGCAAGATGGGGGTTGCCGAAGGGGATTTCGTCGATGTCATTTCCGGGGATGTCACCAGCGTGATCACCGCCAAGCTGACCGATTTCATCCACCCCGAGGCAGTTTACACCGTGCACGGTTTCGGGCGCCAGATCCCCTTGCAAACCAGGGCCTACCATGCGGGCATGAGCGACCAGAAGCTCATGAAGGGTCAGTTGCAGAACATGGACCCGGTGGGCGGCGGCCTCAACCTCTGCGAGACCTTTGTCACCGTACGGAAAAGCTCGAAAAACCATCAACGGAAGGTGGAACTATGAACACCTACACCCTGTATCTCAACAGCAAACGGTGCATAGGCTGTCACGGCTGCGTGGTCCATTGCAAGGCCAACAAGAACCTGCCGGTGGGGCCGATTCTCTGCGAAATAAGCCATGAACCGCTCAAATCGGTCCGGGGAGTCCCGAAAACCGAGTTCAAATTCCGCTCCTGCTACCACTGCGAGGATCCGTTCTGCGTCACCATCTGCCCCACCGGGGCGATGAAAAAACGGGCAGACGGCATCGTCTATGTGGATGCGCCCAAATGCATCGGCTGCATGGCCTGCGCCGGCGCCTGCCCCTGGGGCATCCCTCAGCATAACCCGGAAACAAACAAAGCGGTGAAATGCGATTACTGCATGGACCGTTTGGATGCGGGGCTGCAACCCGCCTGTGTAACCAAATGCACCACCCACGCCTTAAAACTGGTGACTATGAAAGAGATCTAAGCAACCCATGAAACCACAGGGCGCTTCCCTCCACGGCAAGCGCCCCGTGCGAGAGGTTTCCGTTCAAGCCCGCCACGCGTATGGCCTTCCAACCCATCAACAAGACGGACACAAAGGAGACGGACAACTATGGAAACCGCGCAGACACAAATGGTATCTTTTGTCGAAAGGATTCTTCTCGCCACCGATTGCTCCGCGTTCAGCGAAGGCGCCGAGCAGGAGGCTATTTTCTTTGCCCAGGCCTGCGGGGCGGCTTTGACAATCCTGCATGTCATTGAGGCCAATCCGGAATTTTCCACCATCGGCCATGAAACCGCACGGGAGATGGAAGAATCGGCCAGAGACCACCTTGAAAAGATCCACCGGATGGCAACAAACGAAGAAATCAAGGCGGAAATCGTGATCCGCCACTCGGACGACCCGGTGGAAGTTATCAACGAGGAGGTCCTGACAAGAAACATAGACATCGTCATAACAGGGCGGAGGGGGAGACGGGGCATCAAGAAAATCCTGATGGGAGTGGTGACGGAAAAGGTCGCCTCCATGGTGCCCTGCAAAACTCTCATTGTTCCCAAGGATTTTGTTATTGAAGGCGATGGCGTCCTGCTTGCCACCGATGGTTCATCGTTCAGCGAAAATGCGGAAAAAGAAGCCATCAACATGGTGTCGCGCTGCGACTACCTGAAATACATCTGTGTCGTGTCGGCAGCGGCCAACGCCGCAGAGCTTGACGAGGCCAAACAACGCGTCCAGCGCATCAAAACCCGGATACAGGCAGAAAACAAAAAAATCACCATCGAAACCGTGGCCGAAATCGGATCGCCCTGTGACATGATCGTGCGCAAGGCACGGGAGAAAAAAGTCGATGTGATTATCATGGGTTCCCATGGCAGAACGGGCTTGCAACGGTTGCTGATGGGCAGCGTGTGCGCCGATCTGATCGCTTCCTCGCCCTGTTCCGTGCTGATCACCAAATAACCCGCCTTTTCTTCGGCCCGCCGTAGCGTTGTCCTTCTCGGATAACGCCACGGCACCAGCAACTCCCCGCACCACGCGTACGCATTCCGACAGACAACCCCTCAGAAATACGCACAAAAAAAAATAGTTGCAGAAAAGCTAAAATAGAGATATTAAGTATTAAGTGAAATTACTAAGCACTTTATACCCGCCTGTATTCACCATCCGCAGTTGCTCCTGCGCAGCACAGGCAAATGTTCTTCCCCTCCCCTTAAAAAGCCGTCGGACGCACGTCCGGCGGCTTTTTTTAGTGCGGCCTTTCTGCGCGATCAATCCGCGTGTTGCGCCGCCAGACTCTTCTGCACCTCAAAAGGCACCGGCGCGTACTCCTTGAACCGCCGCGTGAAACTGGCCCTCCCCTGGGTAATGGATTTCAGCGCGGTGGTGTACTTGTACTGCTCTGCCAGCGGGGTCAGGGCCTTGATCACCTGATAGCGCCCCTGGGTTTCCATGCCGCCGATGATCGACCGCCGGGTCTGGAGATCGCCCATCACCTCGCCCATCACCTCTTCCGGCACCATGATCTCCATCTCGTAGATGGGTTCGAGGATCAGCGGGTCCGCCTGCTGGAATGCCTCCTTGAAGGCCTGGGCCCCGGCGATCTTAAAGGAAATGTCGTTGGAATCCACCGCGTGCATCTTGCCGTCGAAAACCATGACCCGCACATCCCGCACATGGGAACCGGTCATGGGGCCTTCCTGCATCTTTTCCATGACCCCGCGCTGGATGGAGGGCAGGTACTTGGCATCGATAACCCCGCCCACGATGCAGTTGTAAAACACCAGCTTGCCGCCCCAGGGCAGGTCGATCTCCTCCTTGCCCCGCACGTTGAGGTCGGTGGGGTCGGGCGCGCCTTCCACATGGGGCTCGATGCGCAGGTGCACCTCGGCGAACTGGCCCGAGCCGCCGGACTGTTTCTTGTGGCGGTACATGGCAATGGCCGGCCTCTGGATCGTCTCCCGGTAGGGAATCTTTGGCTCCGTAAACTCGGTCTTGATCCCGTAGACATGCTCCAGACGCCAGCGGGCCACCTGCAGGTGCAACTCGCCCTGGCCCCAGAGGATCAACTGTTTCACCTCCGAGGCGAACTCGGCCTTGAGGGTCTGGTCCTCGGTCTGCATGTCGCGCAGGGCCTCGCCCAGTTTTTCGTCGTCCTTCTTCTCCTTGGCCACGATGGCCGAACGGATGCGCGGCTCGGGAAATTCGATGGGCGCCACCCCCACCCGCTTTTCCTTGGAGTGCAGGGTGTGGTTGGTGCCGGTGGTTTTCATTTTCAAGGTCGCGCCGATGTCGCCGGCGGAGAGCTTCTTCACCTGGTTGCGCTCCTTGCCGTCCATAATAAAGAGCTGGGCCAGACGTTCGGTGTCGCCGGTCTGATAGTTGACCAGATCCTGCCCCTCGCTCACCTCGCCGGAACAGACTTTAAAAAAGGTGATCTTGCCGAGATAGGGCTCCACCAAGGTCTTGAAGACAAAGAGCACCGGGGGCCCGGCCGGATCGCAGGCCAGCTCCCCGCCTTCCAGGGTATGCTCGGGCAGCATCTCGTGGGCCGAGGGCGCCACGTTGTCGATGAAGCCCATCATCCTGCCGCTGCCCATGTTCTGCTTGGCGGAGAGGCAAAAAATCGGAAAAAGCGACCGGTTGCGCATCCCGATCTTGAGCCCCATGCGCATCTCGTCCTCGTCCAGGCTGCCCTTGTCGAAATAGAGCTCCATCAAACCTTCGTCGTTTTCCGCCGCCTTTTCCACCAACTCGTTATGCAGCGTGTCGGCCCGCTCCTTTTCGCTCTCGGGGATAGGCAGCTTCTCCGGCTTTCCCCCCTCGGGCGGGAAGCGGTACATGGTCATCTTGAGCAGATCGATGATCGCGTTGAAGCCCTGGCCCTGGTTGACCGGATACTGCATGAGCAACGCCGCGTTGCCGAACCGTTCCTGCAGGGAGAACACCGCCTCGTCAAAGGCTGCCTTGGGATGATCCACCTGGTTGATCGCAAAAATCGCGGGCTTGCCGAACCGTTCCACCGAGTTCCAGACCAGCTCGGTGCCCACCTCCACCCCGTACTGGGCGTTGATCAGCATGACGCAGGTGTCGGCCACCCGCAGGGCGGAGACGATCTCGCCCACGAAATCGTCCAGGCCGGGGGTGTCGATGATGTTGATCTTGTAATCCCGCCATTCGGTGTGCAGGGAGGTGGCGTACACCGAGTTGCCGCGCTCCTGCTCGATCTGGTGGTAATCGGAGATGGTGTTTTTGTCTTCGACCGTGCCCCGCCGTTTGGTGAGCCCCGCTTCGAAAACCATGGTCTCGGCCAAGGTTGTCTTGCCGGATTTGACACTGCCCAGCAACACGATGTTCTTGATGTGCTTGTCGTCATAGACTTTCATGCGGCGCCACCTCTCTTGGTCAATATGATTTTCATCCTGCCAGCTTGGGCCGGGGGGGGGGGGAATTTGCATTACTTTCAGGATAGCAAAAAAGAGGAGCGTCCAGCAGATTTTTTTCCCAAAGCCGGACAGTTTTTTCCCGGCCCGGACGCCGTGACAGATGGTGGCTTTCCCGGCGGCTCCATGGTATAGTGCCTCCTTGCAACTATTCCGGATTACCCGTTTTTTCTGCATCACAGCACACAGGAGCATCCCGTTGCCGAGCACCTTCCAAGCCATGGTCGTCACCCAACCCGCCCCCGGCCAATTCCAGCGGGGTATCGTCACCAGAAATCTCAGCGATCTGCCGCCGGGCGAGGTGTTGGTCCGGGTGCGCTACTCGTCGCTCAACTATAAAGACGCTCTCTCTGCCTCGGGCAACCGGGGCGTCACCCGCCGCTACCCGCACACCCCCGGCATCGACGCGGCAGGCGAGGTGGCGGCAAGCGGTTCTCCCGCTTTTTCCCCGGGGGACGCGGTCATTGTCTCCTGCTACGATCTCGGCATGAACACCTCGGGCGGCTTTGCCCAGTACATCCGGGTTCCGGCCGCATGGGTCATGCCGCTGCCCGCAGGGCTGACCCTGCGGGAGAGCATGATCTACGGCACCGCCGGGTTTACCGCGGCCCAATCCGTTGACCGTCTGCAGCGGTACCCGGTGCTGCCGGAGCAGGGCAAGGTTCTGGTCACCGGCGCCACCGGCGGTGTGGGCAGCATGGCCGTGGCCATGCTTGCCATGAGCGGCTTTGCCGTGGCCGCCGTAACCGGAAAACCGGAGCAGGAACCCTTTTTGCGCGACCTGGGCGCCCAGGAGATTGTCTCGCGGGAAAGCAGCCTCGACCGCAGCGCAAGGATGCTGCTCAAGGAAAAATGGAGCGGAGTCATCGACACGGTGGGGGGCGAGATCCTGGCCACGGCCATCAAATCCACCCGCTACGGCGGCGCAGTCACCTGCTGCGGCAACGTCGCCTCCCCGGACCTGCCCCTGAATGTCTACCCCTTTATCCTGCGGGGTGTAAGCCTCATCGGCATCGACAGCGCCGAATGCCCCATGGCGGCCCGCATCCCCATCTGGCAAAAGATCGCCACCTGCTGGCGGCTGCCGCAGCTCGAACGGATCACCACGGAAATTTCGCTCAAGGAGCTTGACCAACATATCGAATCTATTCTACAAGGAAAGCAAAAGGGGCGAGTGATCCTCAATCTCGATGCCTGATCCCGGCTCTCCCCACACCAGCGGAAAGAGGTCCGCCATGCGCCTGCATACCTCCATCCTGCTCGCCCTTGTTCTCTGCCTGACTTCAGGCTGCGGGACCATGCTGCCGGTGGCCAAAACCACGGACGAATCCCGCTGGGACAGCTTTGATCAGGTCAAGGCTTCCTTTGACCTGATCGTTCCCTTCTCAACCACAAAAAACGACCTGCAAAAGCTTGGCTTCGACCCCTACCAAACCGCCAACATCCAGATTCTCAACTATCTGGCCATCATCGCCAAATTCATGCCCAACACCAATATCACCAAGGCCGATCTGCCCCAAGGGCTACAGGGCTGCGTGGAGGCGACGGATTCCTGTATCGCCTATGAACTGAAGACCCAAAATCTTAAAAGCCAGCGGCAGGGCAATCTTTTTCTTGATCTCCTGCGCTTCAAGCGCCAGGCCCACCAGACCGGCTGGCGCTTTTCCGCCTTCATTGTCCTGGTGGACGACCTGGTGGTGTACAAACTCTGGGACGGACAACCCCGCATCGAAGGAGAGGTGTACAAAAAGAACCCCCTCGGCCCTCTCCAGGAGCCCGCGGACCTTGCCACGGATGCCGCAGTGGTGGGCACCTTCTAGCCGCCCCGAAAACGCTGAACCAGGCCGGGATTCAGACCACGCCCAAGGCTCGAAGCACGGCGAGAAAATCCCGCTGCTCAAGCCGGGCCAGCCCTGCCTGACCGGCCGGCTCCAGTGCCTGGCGATACTCCTGGGGCAGCAGCATGCGGTCAAGGGGCGGAAAGTTCATGGCCCGGCCGCAGGGACGGTACTGATCCATCACGTTGACATACGTGGCAGGCGAGATTTCCCTGGCCAGAAAGCCGAAGATCTCCCGGGTTTCGGCCAATCCCTCCGGCATGACCAGATGACGCGCCAGAAGGCCATGCTCGGCAAGCCCCTGGTCATTGATCACCAGATCCCCCACCTGGCGGTGCATCTCGCCAATGGCCAGCCTGGCCTTAGCCGGGTAATCCTCTGCCTTGGCAAAGCGGCGGGCGCTGTTTTCTGACCAAAACTTAAAATCCGGCATGTAGATGTCGATTATCCCTTCCAGCAGCCGAAGGGTCTCCACCTCGTCATAACCGCCGGTATTGTAGACCAGAGGCACCGAAAGCCCGCCCTCGACGGCAAGGGGCAACGCCTCCAGTATCTGCGCCACCACATGGCTGGGCGTGACCAGATTGATGTTGTGGCAGCCCTGCCGGGCAAGGCGCACCATCATTTCCGCCAGTTGCGGAGCAGTGACCTCTTTCCCTTCCCCCGCATGGCTTATTTCGTAGTTTTGACAGAAGACGCAGCCGAGAGTGCAGCCGGTGAAAAAGATGGTGCCCGAGCCACCATGCCCTACAAGGGGGGCTTCCTCGCCGAAATGGGGATGATGGGCCGCCACCACGGCCAGTCTGCCGGTGCGGCAGAAGCCCTTTTCCCCAGCCAAGCGGTTTACTCCGCAACGCCTTGGACAGAGGTGGCAGAAGGAAAGCCGTTCACGGGCCGCATCCCTCCGGAGAAGCAGCTCGCCGGAGGCGTGAAGGGCAAGATAGAGTGGCGCACGCGGCATATGACACCCTTGCAGACATGCAGTTTCGCCGGGCTGGAAGCGTGCCCGCAGCCACCATCGCCCAACGACGAAAAAAAATACCCCGCTCCGCCAGCAGAAAACGCCTTTACTTCCCGAAAGGGAGGCCCCGAAGCCTTCCTGCTGTAAGACTGTGTTTTTCCATGACTGCCGGATCCTCTCCATGCACAGCACCATTATTGCATGGCCCGGCACAATGCCAAGCAAAAAAATCTTGCGGATCCCTTGATCCTCCTGTAATAAGAACTATTATCAAACAAGGAGGACAATATGTCGCAGCTCAACAACCACAGCCTTCGGATAACCAAGCAACGCCAGATCATCCTTGATGAGCTGTGCAGCGTAACCTCGCACCCCACTGCCGACGTACTCTACCAGATGGTGCGCAAGCGGCTGCCCAAAATCAGCCTGGGCACGGTCTACCGTAACCTGGAGATCATGTCCGAGTGCGGGATCATCCAAAAACTCGATATCGGCGGCACCCAAAAGCGTTTTGACGGCGCCCCCCATATCCATTACCATGTGCGTTGCAACCATTGCGGCCGGGTTGACGACCTTGATCTCCCCCCCGACTTTAATGTGGAAAAAGCAGCAGGCGAACTGACCTCCTTTAAGATTCTCAGACACCGGTTGGAGTTCACCGGCCTCTGTCCGGAATGCCAGCCCTGATTTCCCCCCGGCCTGCTTTTTCCTACACAGACCGCAGAGAACCATGTACAATACGAACACAATCACTTTACCAAGACATCATCGCGTTTGACGCAGGAAGGCCCCTCCATGAGCTCCTTGAGCACGCCGTCATGTCCCCGGAATTCGCCGCGATTGCCAGGGAAGAAGGTTTTCCCGATAGAGCCGGGGTGTTCATGGCCATTGGAGTGACGGAAAAACAGCATGAAAAACGCTCCCTGGATCTCATGGCCAACATCGAGAAAGGAGGGTTTTCAAGAGAGAAGACAAGGTAACCTGGCGGTGCCGTAACTGCGGCTATCTCCACCACGGCCCGGAAGCCCCGGAGAAATGCCTGGCCTGCGCGCATCCCGAGATCATTTCGAACTGCATGGCGAAAACTGGTAACCCAAGGAGGAACGATCATGGCTGAAAAACTGCAAGTGTACAAATGTGAAATATGCGGCAACATCGTCGAAGTTCTGCACGGCGGAGTGGGCGAACTCGTCTGCTGCGGCCAGCCCATGACCCTGCAAACCGAGAACACCGTGGATGCGGCAAAGGAAAAACATGTGCCGGTGATCGAGAAGGTGGCGGGCGGCTATAAGGTGAAGGTGGGGGCAGTGGCCCATCCCATGGAGGAAAAGCATCACATCGAATGGATCGAGCTCATCGCCGGGGACAAAGCGTACCGCCAGTTCCTCAAGCCCGGCGATGCTCCGGAAGCCTTTTTCGCCGTGGACGCTCCCTCCGTCAGCGCCCGCGAATATTGCAATCTCCACGGACTCTGGAAGGCCTGATATGCTGAGCAAAACCATGGAAAAAGCTCTCAACGAGCAGATCAATGCGGAATTCTATTCCTCCTACATGTATCTGTCCATGTCCACCTATTTCGACTCCGTCGGCTTGCCCGGCGCGGCGCAGTGGATGCGGGCCCAGACCCAGGAGGAATGGTTCCACGGCATGAAGCTCTTTGGGTATGTCAATGAACGGGGCGGCCGCGTGGCCCTCAAGGCCATCAAGCAGCCGCCCACCGACTGGAAATCGACCCTGCATGTCTTTCAGGATGTTCTCAGCCACGAGCAGAAGGTGACCGGGCTGATCAACAACCTGGTCAACCTGGCCCTGGACGAGCGAGACCACGCCACCAACATCTTCCTGCAATGGTTTGTCTCGGAACAGGTGGAAGAGGAGGCCAATGTCGGCGCGGTGCTCGACAAGCTCAAGCTCATCGGCAAGGACGCCACCGCCCTGTTCACCCTGGACGCCACCCTGGGCCAACGGGTCTTTACCCCGCCGCAGGCTTTGGGAGAGTAGCATCTTTCCCACTTTCCGCCAGAAGGGCAATTGCTCTTTGCAAAAAGCGCAAACTTTGGTTAAAAAAAGCGGACCCCTGCCGACCCAAACGGTCGGCAGTTTTTTTTAACAAGCGAGGACAACATGGCTGCGATAGAAATCAAAAAAGACATCTACTGGGTCGGCGCCGTGGACTGGAACATCCGGGACTTCCACGGCTACTCCACGGAAAAGGGCACCAGCTACAACGCCTATCTGGTCAAGGACGAGAAGGTCGCCCTGTTCGACACCGTGAAAAAAGAGGTAAAGGGCGATCTGATCCACCATCTCTACCAGGTCCTGGGCGACCCGAGCAAGATCGACTACATCATCGTCAACCATGTGGAGATGGACCACTCCGGCTCCCTGCCGGAGCTGATCGACCTCATCAAGCCGGAAAAAATCTTCTGCTCGCCCATGGGCAAGAAGGCGCTGATCGAACATTTTCACCGGGAAGACTGGCCGTTCGAAGTCGTGGCCACCGGAGACTCCATCAGCCTCGGCAAGAAAACGGTGCAATTCCTTGAAACCAAGATGCTCCACTGGCCGGACAGCATGTTCTCCTATATCCCGGAGGACAAGCTGCTCATATCGAGCGACGCCTTCGGACACCACTGGGCCACCTCGGAACGGTTCGACGACGAGGTGGACCCCCATGAACTCATGGTGCATACGGCCAAGTACTATGCCAACATTCTGATGATCTTCTCGCCCATCGTCCAGAAGCTGCTTGCCCAGGTCAAGGAAATGGGCCTCGAAATCGAGATGATCGCCCCGGACCATGGCGTGATCTGGCGCACCTCGCCGCAGAGCATCCTTGAGGCCTACGACCGCTGGAGCCGGGGCGAAACAAAGAACAAGGCGGTCATCATCTACGACACCATGTGGCACAGCACCGAAAAGATGGCCAAAGGAGTGATGAACAGCCTGCTCCAGTCCGGGATCACCAATGTGAAGATGCTGCATGCCCGCAGAAACCACCGCAGCGACATCATCACCGAGGTGCTGGACGCACGCGCCGTTATCCTCGGCTCGCCGACCCTGAACAACAACATCATGCCCGCCATGGCCGACATCATCACCTATATGAAGGGGCTGCGCCCGAAAGACAAGATCGGCGCCGCCTTTGGCTCCTTCGGTTGGAGCGGCGAGGCGGTAAAACACCTCACCGGGCACATGACGGACATGGGCTTTGAAATCGCCGGCGAGGGGGTCAAGATCAAAAACGTCCCCACCCACGACACGCTCAAGGCGTGCTCCGAGCTGGGCAGCGCCGTGGCCGCGGCAATGAAGAAATAGGAATTCCTTCTGCCTCCTGCCCGTCCTTGCCGGCCGGCAGGAGGCTCTTCTCTGGAAAGGAGTCGACATGGCAGGCCAGAGAAACCTCAAAAAAACCGTTCTTGCCCTGCTCCCCGGGCCGGACGTCGAGCGAATCCTCTCCGAGCTGTCCGCGCATCCTCCCGAAACGTTGCTCAACGCCCTGTTCTCCGGCATCTGCCACGCAGACCCAAAAACCCGCTGGCACGCGATCACCGCCATGGGCGCCACCGTGGCCCGTCTTGCCGACCAGGACATGGAAGCGGCCAGGGTGGTCATGCGCCGCTTCATGTGGAGCCTCAACGACGAATCCGGCGGCATCGGCTGGGGCGCCCCCGAGGCCATGGCCGAATGTTTGGCCTTGCATGCCGGGCTGGCAGAGGAATATACCAAGATCCTCGTCGCCTTCATGCGGGAGGACGGCTTTTATCTCGAACTTCCTGCCCTCCAGCGCGGCCTGATGTGGGGAGTGGCGCGGGTGGCCCAAGTACGCCCGGATCTGCTCCGATCCTGGCAGGCGGACCGGTACCTCCTCCCCTACCTCGAATCGGAAGAGCAAATGGTCCGGGCCTTGGCCGCCCGAGCCCTGGGACAGCTCCGGGCCACTGAGGCTGGCGGAAAAATCGCGCGCTGCCTCGGGGATACCACGGAATTCCTCCTGTATGCGGACCACAGCCTAAGCACGGTTACAGCCGACCAGCTTGTCCGTGAAGCCCTTGCCGCCCTCGCGCCCGTTGCCCCGTAAAATGCAGCCTTTGCCGTGCCCGCCTCCTTCCTTGCCCTTCCTGCCATTGCTTTCCGGGTTATGAAATGGTATATTTCATGCCCGAGGATCGCATCTCTTTGTTTTTGTGTTTTTAGAGCTTAACCTGTTAGCCGGTTTTCATATAAAAGGGAGCGCGTGGAGCACGACACCAGTTCGATTGTAAAAAATCAAAAACTCACCGAGATCTTCGCCAAGATGAATCTGGGCGAACTTCCAGCCATCTCCGGGCACGTCAATGAGGTTCTGAAGATAACCCTCAACAAGCGCGCTTTAACAGCCTGTGTTTCCAAGGTTATCCTCAAGGATTATTCGCTCACCAACAAGGTTCTCCAGGTTGCCAACTCGGCCTATTATATTCGCGGGGCGCGCATTACCACCATCGATCGGGCCGTGGCCGCCCTTGGCCTCGATGTTGTCCGGGAGCTTGCCGTTTCCATCAGCCTTATCGAGGAGTTCCTCAAATCCGGCGGCGATAAAGACAGCTTGAGCCAGCAGATGGCGATCTCGCTGCTCAGCGCCAATCTCAGCAAGCTTGTGGTCCAGGAATACAAAATCCCTGTTTCGCCGGAAGAGGCCTATGTCTGCACGCTTTTGCATGACCTGGGCCGCATTATCATGACCATCTATTTTCCGGATGTGTACCGGCGCATTGAGGCGGGAACGACCAGTGGCAGTTCCGAGGATGCCATGTGCCGCCTGATGTTCAAGCAGCTCACCTTCCATGAGATCGGCCAGGAGATTGCCCGCTTCTGGAATTTTTCCGACACCATTGTCGCCTGCATGGATCCCAACCCTCCGGAAGCGGAATCCCTGGTTGACGAACTGCATATCCTGCAAAACCTTGCGGTTTTTTCCAATCTCTTTATCCGGGATATTTGCTACAAAAGGCCGCCCCATGTCATGGCCCGGCGATTCAAAAACCTCTTTCCCATCAAGATGCTCCCGCTCCTCGAAATGTCGCTTTCGCTGGCCGACACCGTAGGCAGCGTCTCGGGGGTTATCCGCTACGGCCTCACCACGCTCAAATACCGGAGCAAATGCATCGCCACCGCACACAAATACCAAAAAAAATCCGCTGCCTGACCTGCTCCGCCTCACCTCACACAACGCACAACCCACTTGTGCCTCCCGCCCGCTCGAAATATTCCTGCATTTTTTCTTGACAACCATGCCCCGGACTCGATATAAGACTAAAAATATCTTATATGTCTCTTTTAACTTTGGACTGTGCCATGCGACTTACCCGCGCCGGAGAATACGGAATACGCTGCGTTCAGCACCTCGCCAGACATGGCAAGGGAACGCTGGTCAGCAGAAAAGAGATTGCCGTGCGCACCGATGTGCCGCCGCACTTCCTCGCCAAAATCGCCCAGCAGCTTGCCAGGGCCGGAATCATTGACATCCAGCAGGGCGCGAACGGCGGCTACCGCCTGTTGCGCGACCCTTCGGAGATCACTCTGTTGGCGGTCATCGAGGCGATCATCGGCGAAATATCCCTCAACGACTGCGTTGGCCGGCCGGAATCCTGCCACAACAGCCCGCTCTGCACCGTGCACCAGGTCTGGAACACGGCCAACCGACAGCTTCGGGCAACCCTGCAGGAGGCGGATTTTGCCACCCTGGCGAAGGAAGAGACCTGTTGCCTGACACCTTTCCCCGAGACCACCGACCGGAAAGGTCCCCTCGGGAAAAAATGATTTGACCGGGCAAATGTCCTCCATATACAACAAAGAAACAGGATCTTTTTTATCCGCTGAGGAACTCATCCATGACCACTCTGCCGAAACAACTGTATTCTTTTTATCGAGACGGCTTCCGCTCCATGGTGGTGGGGAAAACCCTGTGGAAAATCATCGCCGTCAAACTGTTCATCATGTTTGCCGTTCTCAAGATTTTTTTCTTTCCCAACTATCTCAACACCACGTTTCACAACGAGCGCGACCGGGCTGAACATGTTCTGGAAAACCTGACCAGAGCACAGTCTGCCCGCTGATTCATGCATTCCGGCTTTTTTTACCGCTTTTTTTAGGAGCCGCCACCAAACAGGCTGGACAATTCCGGGCGATCCTTACCGGCTCTTCCTGCCGATTAGCCCAAACGAAATGACCAAGTTGCTTGGAACAGCGGCTTAACCATGGCGGGAGCGTGCTCCTGCCGCCATCACACAGAAGGAGGATATTGTGGGAGATCAAATCCTAACCACGGTGGATTGGGCCAGGGCGCAATTCGCCCTGACCGCCATGTATCATTGGATTTTTGTACCGTTAACCCTGGGGTTGTCCTTTCTCCTCGCCTTTTTTGAGTCCATCTACGTCAAAACCGGCAACGAGGAATGGAAAAAACTGACCAAATTCTGGATGACCCTCTTTGGCATCAACTTCGCCATCGGGGTGGCCACCGGCATCATCCTGGAATTCGAGTTCGGCACCAACTGGTCCAACTACTCCTGGATGGTGGGCGACATCTTCGGCGCCCCCCTGGCCATCGAGGGCATCTTCGCCTTCTTTATCGAGGCCACCTTCTTTGCCGTGATGTTCTTCGGCTGGCAGCGGGTCTCCAAGGGATTCCACCTTTTTTCCACCTGGATGGTGGCCGTGGGCTCCAACCTCTCGGCGGTCTGGATTCTCGTGGCCAACGGCTGGATGCAGTTCCCCGTCGGCATGGCCTTCAATCCCGACACAGCCCGTTTTGAGATGCAGAACTTCTGGGAGGTCGCCCTCTCTCCGGTGGCGGTGCACAAGTTCACCCACACCACCAGCTCCGCTTTTCTGCTCGCCGCCCTCTTTGTCGTTGGCATCTCGGCTCTTTTTCTCCTGCAGGAGCGGCATCAGAAAATGGCCAAGCGCAGCATGGTGGTCGCCGCAGTCTTCGGTTTCATCGCCTCCCTCTTTGTCGGCCTCACCGGCGATGAAGCAGCCTTTAGCGTGGCCCAGAGGCAACCCATGAAACTGGCGGCCATGGAAGGGCTGTACGTGGGGCAGGAAAAGGCCCCCCTCGTCGCCATGGGCATCATCAACTCCAGCAAACAACCGGGCGACGACCTGCCCGCCTTCTATCAGGAGGTGAAAGTACCCGGCCTGCTTTCGATCCTGGCCAACCGGGATCCAAACAGTTTTGTGCCGGGGATCAACGATCTTGTCTTCGGCAATGCCGAACGCAATATTGTGGGCGCCGAACAGCGGATGGTCACCGGCAAGATCGCCCTGGCCGAGCTGGCGCGATACAAGTATGCCAAGGATACAGGGAATGAGGCGGACGCCGCAGCAGCCCTGGCCATTTTTGACCAGCACAAGGGCGATCTCGGCTACGGCCACCTGAACAGCCCGGTTGAGGCCGCGCCTCCGGTGGCCACAACCTTCTACAGCTTTCATATCATGGTGGTGCTGGGGACCCTCTTCCCGGTGATCTTCCTGCTGGTGCTTTACTTCGCCTTCAAGGGCACCCTGGAGTACCAGCGCTGGCTCAACCTGGCCTGTTTCTTTTCCATCTTTCTCGGCTATGTGGCCCAGCAGGCCGGGTGGATCGTGGCCGAGGTGGGAAGGCAGCCCTGGGCCATCCAGGGTCTGCTGCCGGTGGGCGTGGCCGTCACCAATATTGCCGCCAGCAACGTGCAGACCACCTTCTTCATCTTTCTCACCCTGTTCACCGCGCTGCTACTGGCGGAGATTCGCATTATGATGAAGCAAATCAAGATCGGACCGGAGGCATAACACAATGATAGGAAACCTGGATCACTCAACTCTGCAGCAACTCTGGTGGCTGATCGCCTCCGTGGTGGGGTCGCTCTTCCTCTTCCTGACCTTTGTCCAGGGCGGCCAGACCCTGATTTTCACCCTGGCCTCCACCGAAGAGGAGAAAACGCTCATCATCAACGCCATGGGCCGCAAGTGGGAACTCACCTTCACCACTCTGGTCCTCTTCGGCGGCGCCCTGTTCGCCGCCTTCCCGCTCTTTTACGCCACCAGCTTCGGCGGGGCCTACTGGGTGTGGATGCTCATCCTCTTCACCTTTATCGTCCAGGCGGTGAGCTACGAATACCGCAAGAAACCCGACAACGTCCTCGGAGCGAGGACCTATGAAATCTTCATGGCCATCAACGGCAGCGTCGGCCTTATCCTGATCGGCGCGGCGGTGGGCACCTTTTTCACCGGCTCCCGTTTCAGTCTCAACCTTTACAACTCCGTGACCTGGGATACCCCCTATCGCGGACTGGAAGCGGCGCTCAACCCGTTCAACCTGGCCTTTGGCCTGTTTCTGGTATTCCTGGCCCGGATTTTGGGGGCCATGTACATCGTGAGCCACATCGACCATGCCCCCCTGGTCAAACGCGCCCGCAAGGCGACCTGGATCAACCTGCTCTGGGCCCTGCCATTTTTGCTCACCATCCTGATCAGCTTTGTCACCATGGACGGGTTTGCGGTGAACCCTGAAACCGGCACGGTGTTCATGGAGAAGGGCAAATATCTCAACAATCTGCTGGCCATGCCAGTGGTGCTGACCCTGCTTCTGGCGGGGCTGGGTTCGGTGATCTATGGCGTGGCGGCCACCGGTTTTCTCAACAAAAACAGCGGCATCTGGTTCGGGGGCATCGGCACCGTGCTGGTTGGACTGGCGATCTTTTCCCTGGCCGGCTACAACAACACCGCCTTTTATCCGTCGTTAAGCGACCTGCAATCGAGCCTTACCATTTATAACGCCTCTAGCAGCAAATACACCCTCACGACCATGAGCTATGTGGCCCTGGCGGTGCCCTTTGTCCTGGCCTATATCGCCTATGTCTGGAAGCTGATGAATGCGAAACAACTGACCCTGGCCGAACTGAACGGTGAAGACGCCAAGGAAATGTATTAACCGATAAAGGAGCACTCCATGAATACAATTCTGCTTGTCGGCTGGCTGCTGGTGCTGGTTGTCTCGTACCAGGGCGCCATCATTGCCCTCAAAAAAACCGACCTGCTGTAAGCCTCAACAAACTGGAAGAAAAAACCGGCGCGGGACATTTCCCGTGCCGGTTTTTTCTTTCCTTCAATCTTCTTCCGGCCCAGCAATATTGTTTGACAAACAAACATCTTGACAATCAAACAACTCCTCTGTATTCTCCCCTCTCTTTACCCCTTGCCTTCCTGCCGGGAAGAACTTTCACCGGAAGCGCATCGGGCAACACTTTTTATAAAGAGAGAGGTTCCAATGCACGCCCATTCCCTTGACGCCTGGCAGCATCCCCATGATTTCGCCGTAATTCAGGAACACGGCGAAAAGCGCACCCGGCAGGTGCTGCTCATCACCGCCATTACCATGCTGTTTGAGATCGGCGCAGGCATGGCCTATGGCTCCATGGCTTTGCTCGCCGACGGCTGGCACATGGGCACCCATGTCGCCGCCTTCCTGATCACGATCTTCGCCTACCGTTTCGCCCAAAAACACGCACACAACAAGGCCTTTGCCTTTGGCACCGGCAAGGTCAGCGTCCTGGGCGGCTTTGCCAGCGCCATCGCTCTGATCGTCGTTGCCCTGATCATGCTCGTCGAGTCGGGCCAGCGGATATTCAGTCCGCAGCCGATCCATTTCAACGAGGCCATCGGCGTGGCGGTCCTGGGGTTGCTGGTCAATATCGCCTGCGCCTTTCTCCTGCAAGGCCACCATGACCACGGCCACAGCCATGACGAGGACGGCCATCATCACCACCATCACCACGACCACAACCTCAAGGCCGCCTACCTGCACGTCATGGCCGACGCCCTGACCTCGCTGCTGGCCATCGGAGCGCTGCTCTTCGGTAAATACTTCGGCTGGAACTGGCTCGATCCCCTGATGGGCATCGTCGGCGCCCTGGTCATCTCCCGCTGGGCCTACGGCCTGATCCGGGAAACCGGCTCCATCCTGCTGGACGGCAGCATCAGCGCCAAGGAGCTTGGTGCCATCAAGGAAAAAATCGAGGGGACACTCGATAACCGGATCGCGGACATGCACGTCTGGAAGGTCGGCCCGGCCCAGTACGCGGCCATCCTCTCCATTGTCACCCATTATCCGCAGAAGACCGGCTACTACAAGGAGCTGCTGCGCGATTTCCCCAGCCTTTCCCATCTCACCGTGGAGATCCACACCTGCGAGGACGAGCCATGTCTGCCCCGATGAGCGAGGTTGCCAAGCTTTCCCATCAGCTCGTGGAACTGTATGAAAAGCTCTCCTCCTGGGAGCAGGACGTGGTGAAAAGCTCCGGCCTTTCCCCCGCCCAGATGCACACCATCGAGATCGTCGGCCACGGAGCCGAAGGAGCCCACGGCGCCCCCTTGCGCATGAAGGAGCTGGCCAAGAAAATGGGCGTAACAACCGGCACCCTCACCGTGATGATCGACCGGCTGGAGCAGCAGGGGCTGCTCAAAAGAACCCCCCACGAAACAGACCGTCGCTCCTACCTGATTGCGCTGACCGAAAAGGGGCAGACCCTTTTTGCCGAACACCACCAGTACCATCTGCGCCTCACCGAGGAGATCACCGCTACCCTATCGGAAGAGGAGCAGCGGCTGTTCAGCGGTGTGCTGGGAAAAATCATCGGTCAGATGTGAAGAGGTAGTGTGCTGTAACAAGAGTGTTCATGCCCGTCGAATTCCCTTGCCCGGCCCCTAGACGAAAAACGAGCGAACATAAAAAAGTGATGACAATAGGCACACACCGAGGTATGATTTTGCCATGAAGACATTTCGATGGAATCATGAAAAAAACGAACAACTCAAGGGTGAACGAGAAGTTTCCTTCGAAGAGATTGTGCTTGCCCTGGAAGGCGATGGCCTCCTTGACATCTTGCAGCACCCCAACGAATCAAAGTATCCAAACCAACGTATCCTTGTTGTGGCGTTGGATGGTTACATTTATCTCGTTCCATTTGTAGAAGAGGCTGATTACTACTTTTTGAAAACGATTATTCCCAGCCGCAAGGCAACCAGAGATTATTTGGCAGGAGGAAATAGAGATGAAAAAACTCGATGAGTTTGAAAAAGATATTTTAGACGCCTATGAAAAAGGCGATCTGATCTCAACAAAACCATCCGCGAAGAAAAAAGGGGAATATAAGGCCGCCGCGCAGGCCACCTTTCTAAAAGACCGCCGTGTGAATATTCGTCTATCTTCCCCTGATTTAATGGACATACAGGCACGGGCGCTGGAGGATGGTGTTCCCTATCAAACCCTTATCGCCAGCATTCTCCATAAATATGTCAGTGGAAGATTAGTCGAAACCCCTTCACGTCTCACTACGCGCTCCGCCGGCCGGAGAGTCTCGAAGTCAGGGCTTGAAAAATAAGTTTTTCGCACCCTTTTGTCCCCCTCAACCCGCCTCCTCCCGATCATCGCGCCCGACCAAAAAAATGCCGTAGGTGGCCCGCAGGTTGGGGAGAAAGGTGACGATATTCCCGGTTTCCTGTTGCCGGTGGGTGTTGATCGCCACCTCCTTGAGGATGGCGATCTCCTTTTCCCGTGCAAAGTTGCGGAAATCCCGCAGGGTGATCACCCGGATGTTCGGGGTGTTGTACCATTCGTAGGGCAATTCTGTGCTTTTCGGGGCATAGCCCGCGAAAAGAAGCTGCAAGCGGATGCGCCAGAAGCTGAAGTTGGGGAAACTGACAATGACCTTTTTGCCGATGGCCAGCAGGGTCTCGATGAGCGTGACCGGTTCGTAGACCTGTTGCAGGGTCTGGCTGATGACGATGTAGTCGAAACTGTCCGGCGGATAATCGGCCACCTCCAGGTTGAAATCCCCCTGGAGTACGGAAAGCCCCTTGGAGATACAGACCGCCACCTCGGCCTCGTCCTTCTCGATGCCCGTGGCCTTCACCCCTTTGTGCTCCTTGAGATACTGGAGCAGCTCCCCTTCCCCGCAGCCGAGATCCAGCACCCGTGAGCCGGGCGCAATCCAGGAGGCGATGATCTGTAGATCAAAGCGCATGGTTTTCCCCTCCCCCAGACCCCTCCCGGTAAATTCGGGAGAGAAACGCCGCCACCAGGGCGTGCAGCCTTTCGTTGGGCAGCAGGAAGGCGTCATGGCCCCAGTCCGATTGGATCTCGCAGAAACTCACATCCAGCCCGTTGCGTTTGAGGAGTTGCACCAGGGCGCGGGACTGCTCGGTGGGGTAGAGCCAGTCCGAGGTGAAGGCCACCACCAGGAAACTGATTGCCGCCCCGCTCAGCCCGGTGGCCGCGTAATCGTCCAGATCGAAATAATCCGCGGCCTTGGTCAGGTACAAAAACGAATTGGCGTCAAAGCGCTCGACAAACTTGTTGCCCTGGTAACGCAGGTAGCTCTCCACCTCGAAACCCGCGTCAAAATGAAAGGAAAGGGCATCCCGGCTCTTGAGCTGCCTGCCGAACTTCTGCCGCATGGATTCGTTGGAGAGATAGGTGATGTGCCCGATCATCCGGGCCACGGCCAGGCCAAGGTCGGGCTTGGCTTGGCCGTAATAATCGCCCCCTTGCCAATGGGGATCGGCCATGATCGCCTGCCGGGCCACCTCGTTGAAGGCGATTGACTGGGCGGAATGCCGAGGCGTGGTGGCCAGGGGAATCGCCGCCCGGACCATCTCCGGATAGCGGGCGCACCAAGCCAGGACCTGCATGCCGCCCACCGAGCCGCCCACCACCGCGAGCAAGCGGGAGATGCCGAGGTGATCGATCAGCGCCTTTTGCGCCGTGACCATATCGCCGATGGTGACTAGGGGGAAGGATACCCCATAGGGCTTGCCGGTGGCCGGATTGATCGAGGAAGGGCCGGTGGAGCCCATGCAGCCGCCCAGCACGTTGGCGCAGATGACGAAATAGCGCTCGGTATCAATGGCCTTGCCCGGACCGACCATAATCTCCCACCAGCCGGGCCTGACATCCTCCTGGGTGTAGCAGCCCGCCACATGGGAATCCCCGGTGAGCGCGTGGACCACCAGGATGGCGTTGCCCTTGTCCGGGGCCAGGACGCCGAGGGTTTCGTAGGCGATGGTCACCGGGCCCAGACGCTCGCCGCTTTCGAGCACCAGCTCGTGGGGCGGCTCGCCAAAGGTGAAAAACTGCTTTGTGACCAGGTTGAGGCAGGCCGGGTTCATGACCTAGATCTTCGCAAGCGCCTGGGCCAGATCGTCGATGATATCCTCCGCTGCCTCAACCCCCACGGAGAGCCGCACCAGATCGGGGGTGATGGAGAGATTTTTCTTCGGCTCCTCGGCAAAGGAGAGGTATTGGCTGGAATAGGGATGGATCACCAGGCTCTTGCAGTCGCCGATGTTGGCCAGGTGATAGACCAGCTTCAGGCTGTTGATGAAGCGGAAACAGGCAGCCTGATCCGCCAGGCCGAAGGTCAGCATGCCGCCGAAGCCCAAGTCCGCGAACTGTTTGTGCGCCACCGCATGCTGGGGGTGATCGGCAAGGCCGGGGTAATTCACCCATTGCACCTTGGGGTGCGAAGCGAGAAAGGCGGCGACCTGCGCGGCATTGGCCAGATGGCGCTCCATCCGCAGGGCCAGGGTGTCCAGCCCCAGCATGGTCAGATAGGCATGGAGCGGCGCTGCGGTGGTGCCGAAATTGATGTGCAGCTCCCGCCAGACCCGATCCAGATAGGCAAGCTCGCCCTTGCGCTCGACAAAGGGCGCGAAATCTGCAAACCGCTCGCTGCTCCAGTTGAAGCGCGCCCCGTCGATCACCACCCCGCCTGCCGCATCGCCGTGGCCGCTGAGATACTTGGTCGTGGAGTGGATGACGATGTCCGCGCCCAGCTCCAGGGGGCGGCACAGGTACGGGGTGGCCAGGGTATTGTCCACCAGCAGGGGCAACCCGTGGCTGTGGGCGAGTTCCGCTGCCCGGGCCAGGTCCGGCACATCCATCTTCGGGTTGCCGATGGTTTCAAGGTAGAGAAACCGGGTCTTCTCGTTGATCGCCGCCTCCATGGCCGCCAGATCGGTGGACTCGACAAAGCGGGCCGTGATCCCGTACTTCTTGAAGACATTGGCAAAGAGCAGATAGGTGGACATAAAGAGCGAGTTGCCGCAGACAAACTCGTCCCCAGGCCGCAACAGGGCCAAGCAACCGTTGGTGATCGCCGCCATGCCCGAGGCCATGAACACCGCGGCGCGCCCGCCTTCCAGGTCGGCCAGCTTCTGCTCCAGCACCCGGTTGGTGGGGTTGGTCAGCCGGGCGTAGATATGGTCGGTGGTGCGCCCCCCAAAGGTGTCGCTCAAGTTTTCCGCGGTCTCGTGGCAATGGGCCGCGGTCTGAAAAATGGGGGGCAGGGTGGCGCCTTGCCACTCCCCCGGGGTGAGGGCGGCATGAATCACCCGGGTATGAAAATGCATTTTCTTTTCAGCGTCCATGACGTCTCCAGCTCTATTGAGTTAATGGACAACGGCCTTTCCAGCCTCACTTCCCAAAAAGACTACCACATTGTGGCAGCATATTCATAGAAAAAACCGCCGTCATTTTCCATTTTTCACTTTTCATTCTTCACTTTTTCCCCTCCCGGGTGAAATCCGCCAATTGCCCGACCATTTCGGCATGGATCTTCCCGTTGCTCGCCACCACTTCAGGGACATACGGGGTGTACTCGTTGCCGTCGTAAGTGGTCACCCGGCCACCGGCCTCGCTCACCAGCAGCATGGCGGCGGCGGTATCCCAGGGCTTGAGGTTGATCTCCCAGAAGCCGTCGGTTCTGCCGCAGGCAAGATAGGCGAGATCAACCGCCGCGGCCCCGGTCCGCCGCACCCCCTGGCATCGGGTCAGCAACCGGGCGAGGGCGGCCATCACCCCCTCGACCTCCTGGGCAATGGCATAGGGAAAGCCCGTGGCCAGCAGGGAATCCTGCAAGCTTGCCGCCCCGGAAACCTGGATGGACCGCCCATTGAGCCAGGCGCCGCTGCCACGGCAGGCACAGAACAGCTCGTCCTGCATGGGCAAATAGACCACGCCGACCGTGCTAACCGTGCCCACGGCATAGGCGATGGACACGGCAAAAAACGGAAAGTCGTGGGCGAAATTGGTGGTGCCGTCCAGGGGGTCGATGATCCAGACCGGGCCCTGGGGCAGGGTTGCATAGGAAGCATGCGACTCCTCGGCCAAAAAACCAATGCCGCCGCCTGCTTCCCCCAGCATGGCAAGCACGGTCTGCTCCGCGGCCACGTCCGCCTCGGTGACCAGATCGATGCTCCCCTTGCGGGTAATCCGGTGGGGCTGGTTGTGCAGGTTGCGCAAGACGCTGCCCGCGGCAAGGGCCGCCCTGGCCGCCGTCCGCAGAATCTCCCCCAGGGCCGGGTCCTTGCACGCCGCGACACACCGGGCTATCCTTTCATCCTCGCTTTCGTTTCGAATACCAGCCATCGTTCTCCCCATAATCGCTCAGATTCATCTCGTGAAATACCATGCGCACAGCAATCCCCTTTGCAGGATCAGCCGAGTTGCGATACACTGCAAAAAAATCAGCCGGTTCCAATACCTCCGGCGCGAAACCCCGCTCTTCTTTCCAGAGGCAACAGATCCCTGCCGTGTCTTCCCCTGCAAACAAATGGCCCACCTTCCTCATCGTGGCCACCGGCGTTTTCATGTCCACCCTGGACAGCAGCATGGTGAACATCGCCCTGCCCTTCATCATGCAGGAGTTCCACAGCTCGCTGGCCGACACCCAGTGGGTGGTGATGATCTACCTGCTCACCATCACGGCCTCTCTCCTTTTCTGGGGCCATCTTGGGGACCGGCTGGGCAGGGGCAGGATATACACCGCAGGGTTGTTGATCTTCGGCGTGGGTTCCCTGGCCTGCGCCTACGCTCCGGCCCTCTCCTTCCTGATTTTTGCCAGATTCTGCCAGGCCCTGGGCGGGGCGATGATGATGGCCGCGGGCCCCGCGATCATCAAGGAAACCTTTCCTAAAGAACAATTGGGCCGAGGGCTGGGTCTGATCGGCATGGCCGTTTCCCTCGGCCTGATGAGCGGTCCGAGCCTGGGGGGATTTTTGCTCGGGCTCGCTTCCTGGCGCGTCCTTTTCTTTATCACGGTCCCGCTGGGGCTGATTTTCGCCTTCCTCGCCATCCGGATACTGCCCGGTCCGACCAGGCGGCACACCGGCCCGCTGGACTGGCTTGGCAGCCTGGCCTGGGCCACCGCCCTCGTTCTTTTTTGCCTGACCCTGGCCCATGCCTCCTCGGCCAACTGGTCAGCCGCCCGGTTACTCCTCACCGGCACGGCCGGAACAGGCGCCCTGTGCTGCTTTGTCGCCGTCGAATCCAGGCTGCCCCATCCGCTGCTGTCCATGAAGCTTTTTCGCCACCGCCACTTCAGCCTGGCCATAACCAGCGCCGTACTTTCCTTCATGGTGCTCTTTGCCGTAATCCTGCTCATTCCATTTCATCTCGACCGGATCCTCGGGTTGCCACCTTCGAAAATAGGCATGGTCATGTTGGCCATTCCCTCCTCGATCCTGCTGGTTTCCCCCCTGGCCGGCTGGCTTTCCGATTATGTCGGGGCGCGGTTCATTTCCACCCTGGGGTTGAGCGTCTCCACCCTGGGGGTCTTGCTGCTCACCACGATTGAAGGCGCAACTTCGCCGCTGGTTATTGCCGGGCACTTGATGTTGCTTGGCCTGGGGCAGGCCCTGTTTTTGTCGCCAAACAGCGCCTCGGTCCTGAGCCACGTAGAGGCCGACAAGGCGGGAGCAGCCGCTGCCCTGCTGGCCACGGCAAGAAATCTGGGCATGCTCCTGGGCATCGCCCAGGCCGCTCTGCTTTTCTCCCTGTTTTTTCGCGGGGAAACAAACGGCCTCGACTTGCGGGATTTCAGGCCGGAACATACCGCCTCCTTCCTGGCCGCCCTGCACGCAACCTTGCTGGGGGCAGCCCTGAGCGGCCTGCTCGGCACAACCGCCTCCTGGCTCCGGGGCAACGCCACCCCCCAAATCCCTCCTGTTGTCAGGCCTCCAGATCAACGATTCTGACCCTCTCCAATTGGGCCGCCCCTTCCATCACGAATTTCAATGATTCCAGCATGGAACCTTTGGCGACCCGGCAGGAAAAATGGACCGGCCCGTAACCGAGCTTGCCCAGCAGCTCGTCCAGCTCACCGAGTCGCGGGGCCAAATATTCCCGCACCGCTTCGGTGCCCACGACACATTCTCCCTGCAGGGACCGGTCCTTAACCCGGATCTGGATCTGCAGCTCCCCCAACCGGCTCATCTCCAAAAAAAATGAAAGCGCGTAGCCCCGCTCCTCGCCTGCTGCCGCCTGATCCTCCCCGCGGTCCAGGGTGAAAAGCCACTGTCCCACCCCGGCGCCCATGGCAAAAAGGCAGGGAAAGAGGAGAAATTGCGCCTGTTGGGGTGAAGCGGGCAGGGCATTGATCTCGCCCTGCAATTCCAGGAGCAGCCCGAGCTTCTGCATGGCGGCGGCATTTGGTTTGCCGAGAATCGCGGTTTTGTCCGCAGTCAGGAGGGCAAGCAGCTCCTGGAGTTTCCCTCCTTCCCGGCTTGAGCCGCGCTCCTCCCCAACGGCGCCGCTGCCCAGCATGGTCAAGAGGCGGATGATCCGGTCCGGATCGGGTTCCGCTCCCATGGCGGCATTGGCGAAATTTCGGAGCATTCCGGCCTGACCGGCCAGACCCTTTTCCGCGTCCGCAAGAAAGGCGAGACCGAGCAAGGCCCGCAAACCCTTGCCCATGGCGGCGGGATCGGCACAGTACTGACGCAGAAACTCCTGGGTCGCGCCCTTCTTGTCGGCCACCCGCAGCCACAGGGGCTCTGTTTGCCGCACCTCCAGCCACAGGGTGCTGCCCGGTTTCAGCGCCACCTCGCTTCTCGCCTCGACGAGTTGCCCACCGATATCGAGCATCACCTTGCCCTCCGAGGTAATCCCGGTTACCGCTCCCCGGACCAATTGCCCCTGCCCGAATAACACCGGCGCGGGCAACCCCGGCGTGGACCCGCCCTCACTCCGGTCCGAAGCCGGCAATTGCAGCCCCTTCGCAACAAAGGGGGATCCTCCAATTTTCATGCGTAAACCGCCTTGTCTGCCTGATTCGGGAGATGTCCGGGGAAAAATCGCGGGAGTTACTGGAGAGGCAGAACCACCCGAACTTCCAGCCCGCCGCCCGGATGGGGCTTGAGGGAAAAACTGCCGCCATGGGCGCGGACAATCCGTTCCACCAGGGTCAACCCCATGCCGGTTCCATAGGTTTTCGTGGTAAAAAATGGGTCCTTGGCCTTGTCCAGATAGGATTCAGGGATCCCGGGGCCGGTGTCGATGACCGAAACAACGGCTTGCCCTTCGGCGGCGGAGACGAGGATGGTCAACCTCCCCCCATCGGCCATGGCCTCCACCGCGTTCTTGAAAAGGTGGAGAAATACCAGGCGGATCTGGTGCATGTCTCCTGGGACCACCGGCTCCACCGGGGGACATTCCATCTCCCAGGTCACGCCGTGTTTCGCCATGCTCGACTGGAGCAGGAGAGCCGTTTTCCTGATCAATCCACAGAGCGAAAGCTCCTCCTTGTGGATCTCGCCCTGCCCCACAAAATCAAAGAGATCCTCCAGAGTGGATTCCACCCGCTCCGTTTCGTGGATAATGACGTTGAGATATTTTTCCCACTCGGCATCGACATTTTTTTTCCTCAGGATACGGGAGACTCCCCCGATGGAGGTGATGGGATTCCTGATGATATGGACCAACTGGGCGGCCATGTGGCCCAAGGCAGAATACCGCTCCGCCTCGACCAGCAGATCCTTGTTCCGGTCAAGCTCCTGATTGGCCGCCTCAAGCTCCGCCACCTTCTGCTGCATCTCGTTGTACAAATGGCTCTGCTCGATGGCGAGGCTGGCCTGGCTGGCAAATAGCTCCAGGGCGCCGACATGGCTGTCCTCAATGAACCGCCGGGTCACATAATTGTCGGCGATAATTACCCCGAAGGCCCGGCCGGGAGAGTACAGCGGCACCACGACAAAGGCATCCTCATCAAGGATATTGATGAGATCCCTGGGCACGCCAAGGTCGGGAAAACCAGCCTCCGCCCTGTCCCTGCGCTCACGAACCGCACCCCCGTTGCGTTTTCTGTTATTTCCAAGACGCCGCTCAATGGGCATCGGCACCCAGCCGTTTTCCGGCGAAACCCTAAAGCTCCTCCGGCTCAACACGGAATTGATCAGGATATTGTCCGTCGCCTCGGCCGAAATCACCAGGTTCCTGACTATGGCATTGACCGCTGCATCATGGCTCTTGCTGGTTTCCTTGAGATTGTCAACGATCTCAAGAAAATTAAGATCCCGCTCCTCGATCTCCTCCCAAACCCTCCCCGCCTCCTCCCGGGAACTCGGGCCGATGGCCATCTTCCCCCGCAAAAATCTGCCATCCGCATCGAACATAAGCAAAAAAGCCCGATTGAAAGCCAAGCCTTCCCGGGAGGTGATCCCCACCAAAACCGCACGCAGGATCTGGTCGAGCTCCACGGTGCTCAGATAGACGCTGTTCATCTTCACCGACAACTGATGCAGGAGCTGGATTCTGAAATGCGCCTCTTCCAGCTCCTCCTGATATTTGCGGTTTTCAAATACCAGCCGCCGCTTTTCCAGGGCCTTGCGCGCCACATGGAATATCTCCTCAAACTGCACCGGCTTGGACAGATAGTCCGTGGCGCCCTTGCGCATGCAGTCCAAAACCACCCGCAGCTCGGAAACACCGGTGAGCATCACCACCGCGGCATCGGGATATTGGTCTATGATTCGGGGCAGAAGGGAGAGGCCATCGGTATCAGGAAGACCGATGTCAAGAAGGACCAGGGCCACGTTGCGGGAGGCCAGCACCTGCATAAGCTCGGTCGCCGAGGCGCATTCCGCCACGGCCAGCCCATGCTCTTCGAAATAGATCCTGAGCGGTTCGCGGATTGCCGCGTCGTCATCGACAATGGCGATAACCTCGCCGTTTTGCAGCAGTTGCCCCAGGGAAAGAGAGACATGGTGATGTAACCCGGAAACCGCCTCGACCATTAGAACCACCCTGCGGGCAAAAAATGCTGCGCCTCGGCATGAGGATCGAGGCCCGTCACAATATCCTTTTCAGTCCAGGCCATCGCGCCGATGCAGAACCCGATTTTAGCGCGTGGTCCCATATGCCGCGACGCTCTTTACTATGTCAGAATACGTTTTTGCGCAACGCGCCTACCACAATGCTAGGACGACAGGCAAAGCACTGTCAAGGGAAATAACCTGCGCCTGGCAGGCAACGGAGCCGAAGGATGGGCAAAAAAAATCTGATTACCACTAATCTTCAGCCATTTCTTTCGTCACCCCGGCGAAAGCCGGAATCCAGTCCGCGAAGGGTTTCTGGACCCCGGCTTTCGCCGGGGTGACGACTGTGGAATCATCGATTATTATTAATAAAAAATCAGATAGTTATCATGCTGCCTGCGACATTGGCTGAAGTTCGGTGGTAATCAGAAAAAAAAATCGCATTCCCCGAAACACCCGGGGAATGCGATCCATCGTCACCCATGCCGGCCAGCGGCATGATGAACGCTACATCTACATCTCAACCATCAGCTTGCCGGTATCCTCGTTCCAACTGACGACGAGGTACCAGAGACACATGGACAGAGCGATCACCGCCAGGGTGCCGCCGTATCCCAAAAAGGTGTCCGGCATGTAAATCCACTGGCCGAGCAATCCGCTTTCCTCGGCAGTGCCTTCCCAGGCCCATTCCTTAAATTTTGGGGTCAAAATGGCGTTGGAGACTCCGAAGGTAACAACGGTCAGCCACAGCTTGACCTGGCCTTCGCCCACCCGCCAGAGGCTGCCGGAACCGCAGCCGCCCGCCAGCATGGCGCCAAGCCCGAAGACAAGCCCGCCGAACACCGCGCCAAAACCGAAGGTGCCGCGCACATAATGCACCGGCTCACGGAGTCCGGTGGCCTTGACCACCGCAACGCCGACGGCAAGGAGCAGGATGCTCACCATGACGCCCCGCGCCAAGGTCCAGTCGCCGGTCATATGCGGCTCACGGAAAGCCTGCACCATGCACCAGCGGCCGCGCTGCATAGTGTAGCCGATCGCGGCGGCAATGAGCAGCAGGCCGCTCAAACCGCCGGCGATGCCAAGATAGTCCTCTTCGCCGAGGTTGTCATAGTCCGCCACATGGATAACCTGATCTCCATAGGCATAGGCGCCCCAGATCAAGCCAACCAGGGCCAGGATGCCGAGGATCCTGCGCATGGGCACCGGAACCTCGATGGTCTTGGCGCCGCCGGACCCCCAGGTGATGTTCTCCATCTCCCAGTAAATGTACTTGAGACCGAGAATCACGCCCATTATCAATCCCAGCCACATGGCAAAGCCATTGGCGGCCAGATTGCCGATGGCATTGTACATGCCGCCCACATTGCAGCCTCCGGCAAAGGCGGAACCGATGCCCATGAGCACACCGGCCACCAGCCCCTTGACAATCTCCAGAACCGGCGGGATGCGGATGTCGAAGTTGTCACCCAGGTTGGCGGATAAAAAGGCCCCGGCCACAAAACCAATGCCGATCACCGAGCCGGTGTCGAGCAGAGCGCTCTTGGGAGCGGCAGCCTCCCACAGGCCGATGGTATCCCACAGGCCGAGTCCGTAGATGATCCATTCCCCCCAGTTCCGGATGGCGCCAACCGCGCCCCACGGCCGAGCCCAGACCAGAACCAGCACGCTCAAAAAGGCGACGATGATCCCCGCCGTGACGGAATTCCACTCGTCCTTGCACAGTTTTTTGTACAGATCCTTGACCTTACTCCCCATAACGCTTTCTTCGCCCATTCCAGACCTCCTCTCCCATTTTTTTGCAAATAATTACAAAACGATAAGCCTGCCATCCAAAAAACGAAAAAACCCGTTGAAATTGTCAAGACCATACTGTGACTGTACCGATACCCCCCTTTACCCGTGCCTTAAAATTTTGTCAAGTTTGACAAACCATTTTCCCGGATTCGCCCTCCGTATCCCAATACATCCATACCCGCTCACACCGCATAATCTTCTTGAATTATGGCCTCTTTTCCTCTCTGCCGCACCATGAACCGCCATTCACAAATTCCCTTGACATGCCCCATGAATATTGGTAGAGACCCAATGGTATACGAAAGAGCTTGAGTGTTTTTTTGTGTAAAAAGATCCCGTCACGCCTGGAGGGATCCGAGTTGCCGTGTATAATTCGCTGGCGCTTATTTCTTAATTTTTTTGAATTTGCAAAAATTACCCCTACACCCTTTTTAAGGAGGAAACCATGAGCGACGATATTAAAGTAGCCCCCGATGGTATCACCCCGACCCGCACCCTGGATGCAAAAGGCCTGAGCTGCCCCATGCCCCTGTTGCGCACCAAGAAAGAGATGGACAAGATCAACGCCGGCGAGATCCTGGAGATCCTCGGCACCGATCCCGGCTCCCGCAACGACCTGCCCGGCTGGTGCACCCGTTCCGGCCATGTCTACCTGGGCGAAAAGGAAGATTCCGGTTTCATCCGCTTCTACCTCCAGAAAAAATAAGCTTTTTTACTCCACACGACGCGGCCAGGACACAAGTCCCGCGCCTTCAATTTTGCATCAGGAGACAGGAAATGGCTAAAAGTTTAGGTATTTTTGTTACCTCCCCCCAGAACATGCGCCATGTCATGGGGATCACCAAGGCCGCCAAGGCCAAGGGCTCCAAGGTAAAGGTTTTCTTCAGTTGGTATGCCGTTCATCTGACCAAGTGCCCGGAATTCCCGGCGCTCTGCGAACTGGCGGACGACGTGTCCATCTGCGTGGACAGCTACAAGAACGCAGGCTATGATCCCGCCGACATCCCCAAGGGTCTCGAGGCCAAGAAGATGGCCACCCAGTCCCAGCATGGCGAAATCATTGAAGACTACGAATGCTACCTGACCTTATAAGGAGAGAACCATGTCCAAGAAAGTAGGTTTTCTGTTGGTAAACAAGGAATACACCCTGGACGGCATCCGCTCCACCCTGGGTCTGGCCGTCGAGAACATGTACTCGTATGCCTATGTCATGAACAACGAGCTGCCCGAACTGAGCGACTACCACAAGGAGAACATCGAGTGGGTTCGCGACATGGAAGGCGAGGTCTACACCACCGTGGACGCCAATGTCGAAAAACACGGCATGGTCAAGATCTCCCTTGAGGAGATCGGCCAGCAGTTGCGCGACCTTGAGATCATCATCCCCTACGGCATCCTCCGCTCCGACAAGAGCTAAGATACTTATTGACCCACAACGACAAGGAGTGTTCCAATGAAACTCTTGAATGTATACCGTTCCGAGCCCAGTGACGACACCAAGAAGCTGGTGGAGATCGTCTCCGGGGGCCGTGATGTTGAGTCCTTTGACCTCAACGTTGAGAGCCCGGACTACAGCGCTTTACTGGATAAGGTTTTCGCGGCCGACCAGACCATCTGCTGGTGGTAAGCAAGACTTTTCCAGCCCTTGCGGACTGAAGCAAATCCCTGACCCTCATCGGCCGGGGATTTTTTTTTGCGCCGAAAATCGAATTTTCCTGTGCATTCCCGGCATGAATATCGTATGATTTTTCAGGCTTTACCATTGCCGATGCGGGATGTGACCTCCTGCCGGACGCCAGCAATTTCCGGCAACGGGAACCTCTGGAACGTGTCTGCGAATCAACATCATGACGGACTTCGCACTATGATCTGGAAATCGCGACTCACCGTGCGGGGAATCTCCCCCCCCAAGACACTCCTCTTCCTGTTGCTCATCATTTCCTTCCCCTTGCTGCACAGCGGTTGCTCCACGCAGACTCCTCCCCAAATCGTCCAGCTTCCACCGGCGGATATCCCGTGCCCCCTCCCCTTTTTGGATACCGAAGACATCGACCCGGGACTGCCGGTTACCGCCCCCCTCAAGGCCCCCAAAATAGTCATCAAAAAAGCCAAGAAAAAGCTTTTCCTCTATTCCGAGGAGAAGCTGCTCCGCACCTACCCCGTGAAGCTCGGCTTCAACCCGGTTGGCGACAAAGTCCGCCAGGGGGATAAACGCACCCCGGAGGGGAGCTATTACATCTGCATGAAAAACCCGCGCAGCAAATACTACCTCTCCCTTGGCTTGAGTTACCCCAGCATTGAAGACGCGGAGCGCGGTCTGGAGCAAAAACTCATCACCAAAAACGACCGCGACCGGATCATCGAGAGAATCTCCAAAAAATCCATCCCCCCCTGGGACACCCCCCTGGGCGGCGAAATATTCATCCATGGCGGGGGGGAAACCTGGGATTGGACCTATGGCTGCGTAGCCCTGCGCAACAAGGACATTGAAGAATTATTCAAGGTCGTCGCCCTGGGCACCGAGGTTGTCATTCAGCAGTAACCTCGCCTCACTCCCCCATCGCCACCGGTGTTTCATGCACCCAGACCCAGGTTCCCGGATCACCCTTGGTCGCCTCCTGCCAATTCCCCTTGCTTGCCTTGGGCCTTGTCCACTCAAAGAGCCAGAGGGCGTCCTTGGGCGCCAGATTCACGCACCCGTGGGAATTGGGCAGGCCAAAAAAATCGTGCCAGTAAGAGGTGTGCAGCCCGTATGATTGATGGAAATACATGTGCCAAGGCACATCCTCGACATAGTAACGATCCTCGTCACCTTCCCCGCCGCTCATTTTGCCGATTCTGACCTTGGCCCAGATCCGGAACAACCCCTTGACCGTTGGAAACCGCTCATCACCGGAAGAGACCAGGGTGGCGAAAACCAACCGGTCTCCCTCATACGCCGACAGGGTCTGCTCGGTAAGATTCACCTCGATCCAGCGCTCCGACGCCCCGACTTCCTCCGGGCGGAGCGCTGGAACTACCATGGCCAGGCGGCTGTAAGGAACCCAGACGCCGGTGCCGATCCTGCACCACTTGCGCTGCTCGACTTCCCGCGTCTCATGGACAATGACCAGGGATCTCGCCGGCACCACGGCCGGATCCTCCTCTTCAACCGGTGGGACGCCGGGGCCTTGAGAGACCCGGGTGTGAAAGATCATCCAGGCAAATTTCTTGTCAAAATCCCGCGGCACCAGAACCCCTTGAAAGCCGGAAGGCTTGGCGAGCCGGAGCTTGTCCGCCCGGAGGTATTCCCGCTCATTGATTTTGTACCACCCCTGGCCATCCACCATGATCGGTTGGGTCTCGCTGAGACTGACCCACATGAAGCCCGGCCTGGTAACCCGGACCGGCGCCACCCCGGCACGCTCGTCCTGCGGCTGGCCATAGACGGGAACAGCATCCCCCAGGATCTGGGCATAGGTCAGGGACAAAACCTCGCCTGTCCTCTCGGGAAACGGACAGACAAACTGTTTTTCCGTAAGACCCTCTTCGGTTCCACCCCGGCACGGTTCGGCCTGATATCCGAAAAAGATCCCCAACCCCAGCCAGAAAAAAACGGCGCTCCGCACCATCAGCCTCTACGCCTTGATATGTTCATCCGCAAGCATCCGGTCAAGGAAACCAAGCAAAAACTGGCGTTGCGCCGGGGTGGAATAGCTGATGCATGAACAATGCAAGTTACTCTGGCTGCGAACCAGAAATTCGGCAATCAACCGGCTCCGTCCCAGCTCGATCCCGAAGAAAAAAGGCCCGCATTGCTCATGCCCCTGCTGAGCTTCAGCCAACACATCCTCCGGAAGCTCCAGCCAGAACATCCCCTCCATGGGGCCTGCCTTCAAGGTCCGTTTCAGATATGACTCCAGATTGTCCTGCTCCTCTTTGCTCAACTCATCGACAACAAACTGACGCATCGCCTGTCCTCTGCTGGTTTTCCGGTGAATTTGCGGGGTGTGCCCATCCGCATGGCATTGCCTGCCACGCAGCACACAGTCACAGTACCAGAATAGCGGAAAACTGTCACCAGGGAGACTGCCCCATGACCTGCCGCTCTTGCTTTACATTTGACAGAATCCGGCCCGGACAGTATCCTGCGCCAAATCATTCCCCCGCGAACCACGAAAACCAAGGAGAAAAGGATGAGCAGCCCCTGTCTTTTCTGCAGGATCGCCAGCGGTGAAATCCCTGCCAAAAAATTGCATGAGGACGATGAAGTCGTCGCCTTCTGGGACATCTCTCCCCAAGCGCCCACCCATTTTCTGGTCATCCCCAAGAAACATCTCTGCGGCCCGGGGGCGATTTCCGCCGAGGACGAGGAGCTCATCGGCAAGGTCGTCCGCGTCGGCGCCCAACTGGCCCGGGAAAACGGCGCGGAACACTGCCGGCTGGTCATGAATAACGGCGCCGAGGCGGGGCAGACCGTCTTCCACCTGCACCTGCATGTTCTCGGAGGCCGGGCCATGTCGTGGCCTCCGGGCTGAACCGAAAACCGCCGACACCACAGATACCGCCATGCCTCCTGTCATCGCATTCATCGGCAAGCCCGACTCCGGCAAGACCACGCTTCTTGAAAAACTCATCCCGGAACTGCGCCGTCGCGGCTACCGCATCGGCACCATCAAGCACCACGTCCATACCTTTGAGATGGACAAGCCCGGCAAGGACACCTGGCGCCACAAGCAGGCCGGCGCCAATACCGTGGCCCTCTCCTCCCCCACCGGCCTGGGCATCATCCGCGATGTGGACCAGGATCTGACCATCGAAGAACTGGTGGGCCGCTATTACGGTGATATCGACCTGGTGATCGCCGAGGGCTACAAACGGCTGGGTCTGCCCAAAATCGAGGTCTTCCGCAGCGCCCAGCATGAGGCCCCCTTGCCGGACCGGGATGACACCTGGGTCGCCATGGTCAGCGACACCGCCGGGGTCGCTGACCTCCCCTGCTTCGGGCTGGAGGATGTCGCCGGGCTGGCGGATTTTCTGGAAGAGCGGTTCATCACACCCTTTCCCACGCAAAAAACCAGCCTGCTGGTCAACGGCCAGCCCGTTTATCTCAACGCCTTCGTGGAGAGCTTCCTCCGCCAGGCCATCACCGGCATGACCTGCTCGCTCAAGGGGTGCCAGGATCCCCGGGAAATCATCATCACCATCCGCCAGGATCCGCAGGAATGACCCAGCGGATTGACCAGGTTGCCGGGGTGATTCTGGCGGGCGGCAAAAGCTCACGTTTCGGGAGCAACAAGGCCCTGGCCCTCCACCAGGGCGACGCCTTGATCCAGGGGATCAGCCGCAGGCTTGCCGGGCTGTTTCCCGAAACCCTGCTCATCACCAACACGCCAGAGGAGTACGGGTTCCTCGGCTGGCCCATGGCCAAAGACCTCTACCCCGATTGCGGCCCCCTGGCCGGCATCCACGCCGCCCTGCGCACGGTCTCCCAGCCCCGCATCTTTGTCTGCGGCTGCGACATGCCGCTGATCAATCCGGACTTGATCCGTTTCCTCTGCGCGCTGGAAGGCGACCATGACATCGTGCTGCCTTGGCTGCACGAGGGGCCGGAGCCGCTGTACGCGGTGTACAGCAAAAAAGCCCTGCCGATTATCGAAGAACAGCTCGGCAAAAAACAATACAAGATAGGCATGGTGTTTGAAAAATTGCGCATCCGCAAGGTTGCAGCCGAAGAGATCTTGCAGATTGTGCCGGATCTCACCACCTTTCAGAACATCAACCACCAGCATGACCTTGCCCGTCTTGCCGCCATGGGGGTGTGAGCCGTGCCGACCCTCTCGCTGAAAGAAGCGCAACACCTGATTGTCCGCCACTGCTCCACCCTCGCCGCGGAGGAGGTTGCCCTTTCGGAAGCCACCGGACGCAGGGCCGCGCAAACCATCAAGGCGACCCGGGCAGTACCCGCCTTCCCTCGTTCCGCCATGGACGGCTATGCCGTCAACAGCCGCACCCTGACCGGCGATGCTACTCCGGTTTCTTTACAGGTAACCGGCGAGATTGCCGCTGGCGCCACCGATCTGCCACGGCTTGCCGGGAAAACCGCCATCGCGATCATGACCGGCGGCGCCTTGCCGCCCGGGGCGAACCAGGTTATCCCCTTTGAGCATTGCCAGAGGACCGGAGCCGTGGTGCTGGTGGACACTCCACCCCACCCCGGCGCCTTTATCCGCGCCAGAGGCGCGGACCTGGGAGCCAAGCAAACCATTGTCCGCGCCGGGGCACGAATCGAGCCCCAGCACCTGCCGCTCCTGGCGGAAAGCGGGTTAGCCGAGGTTCCCGTGGTTGGCTGTCCGGATCTGGCCATCATCTGCACGGGCAGCGAATTGCTCGATACAGCCGATACCCCGGAGGCCGGCCAGATCGTCGGCGGCAACCGTTTCCTGCTCGCCGCCCTCCTGAAAGACTCCGGGGCAACATCCCGCGATCTCGGCCTGGTGAGTGATGACTGCGGCCGGATCGTCGCCACCCTGAAAAAGGCCCTGCACGGCCCCTCCCAGGCCGTGATCACCACCGGCGGCATGGGCCCGGGCAACTACGATCTCCTGCCCCAGGCCTTTGCCAAGCTCGGAATTCGCCCTGTGTACGCCGCGCTGGCGGTTCGCCCTGGCCGCTCGACCATGTTCGGCCTCTACAACAACAAGCCGGTCTTCGCCCTGCCCGGCCCGCCGCCCGCGGTTTTCCTCCTTTTTCACGAACTTGTCCTGCCGGCCCTGCGCGCCATGCAAGGGCAATCGCGCCCCTTGCCACCCCTTGCCCGCGCCACCCTCACCGCCCCTGTGACCCTGAAAAAAACCGGGCTGCTCAATCTGAAAGGCGCGGTGGCAAAACTCAGCGGCAAGAATCTCACCGTCCGCCCCGCGGGCAAAAACGAACCGGCCAACGCCATCATCCACCTGCCGCCCAGCCGGAAGCACCTGCGGGCCGGGGAGGATGTCTCCCTGCGCCTCTGCGCCTCCGCCTTTTTCTAACCGCACAGCACGTCCCGCCCTCTTGATTTCTGCCCTGCTCCATGATACAACCCCCTCTGACAGGGACTTTTAGCGACACGGCACCATACTCAAGGGGATATCCATGCTTGAATTGCGCTTCATCAGGGAAAATCTGGATCTCGTCAAAGAAAAACTCGCCTTCCGGGGGATCACCGATTCCCGCATCGACGAGTTTGCCGCCATCGACCGCAAGCGCCGCACCCTGCTTTCCGAGGTGGAATCGCTGCGCAACAAACGCAAGACCGCTTCTCAGGAAATAGGCACTCTGAAAAAGGCGGGAATCGACGCCGAAGTCCCCATGGCCGAAATGCGTCAGGTGGGGGAGCGGATCAAGGAGATCGAAACCGAGCTTGTCACCCTGGAGGAAGATCTCCAGAACATCGTCCTGACCCTGCCCAACCTCTGCGACGATTCCGTGCCCAAAGGCACCGACGACAAGGACAACCTGGAAATCAAGCGCTGGGGCGCACCGCCCCAATTCTCCTTTGCAGCCAAACCCCACCATGAGCTTGGGGAAGCCGCCGGGGTCATCGATTTTGAACGGGCGGCCAAGCTTGCCGGCGCGCGCTTTGCCGTGCTCAAGGGATTCGCCTCCCGCCTGGAGCGGGCGTTGATCAACTTCATGCTCGATCTCCACACCCAGAAGCACGGCTACACCGAGATCCTCCCCCCGTTTCTGGTCAATTCCCAGACCATGACCGCCACGGGCCAGCTCCCGAAGTTCGCGGCGGATCTCTTTGCCATCACGGATTGGGATCTCTGGCTGATTCCCACCGCCGAGGTGCCGGTGACCAACCTGCACCGGGACGAAACCCTGGCCGAGCACGAGCTGCCCATCAAGTACACGGCCTACACCCCCTGCTTCCGTTCCGAGGCCGGGGCCTACGGCCGCGACACCAGGGGACTGATCCGCCAGCACCAGTTCGACAAGGTGGAGCTGGTGAAATTCACCACCCCGGAAACCTCCGGCGACGAGCTGGAAAGTCTGCTGGCCGACGCGGAAGAGGTGTTGCAGCTCTTGGAGCTGCCCTACCGGGTGGTGCAGCTCTGCAGCGGGGACCTCGGTTTTTCCGCCAACAAGACCTACGACATCGAGGTGTGGATGCCAGCCCAGGACACCTACCGGGAAATCTCCTCATGCAGCAACTTCGGGGAGTTCCAGGCCAGGCGGGGAGGCATCAGGTACCGGCCCAAGGGCCAGTCCAAAAGCGCCTTGGTCCACACCTTGAACGGCAGCGGCCTGGCGGTTGGACGGACCCTGGCCGCCATTTTTGAGAATTACCAGCAGGCAGACGGCTCCATCGCCATCCCCGCAGTGCTTGCGCCCTATTTTGAAAAAAGATTTTAAGAAAGAGATGCGGGTGGTTTGACCGCCACCCTTGCAAGAGGAATGCTCATTTCAGGACATACCGGTTCTTGCCGCCCTGCTTGGCCTCGTACATGTTCTGGTCAGCGCGCTCCAGCAGGTTCTGTCCGCTTTCCCCTGCCCGGTATTGGGTTACGCCGATGCTCACGGTCTTGCGCACCGTTTCCTGGGGATTCGGCTGAAAAATCTCCCCGGCAAAACGGGTTCTGACCCGCTCCGCCACCACGACCGCCTGTTCGCCGCTGGTTTCCGGCAGGATGATGGTGAATTCCTCCCCGCCGTACCGGCAGGGAACATCGTTGACCCGCAGCGACTCCGCGATCACCTGGCCCAATCGTGCCAAAACCCGGTCTCCATCGGCATGTCCATACGTGTCGTTGTGGTGCTTGAAATTGTCGATATCCAGCAGCAGCAGGGAAAGCGGATGGCCGTGCCGGTTCGACCGCTCCACCTCAAGCTGCAGGTGGGTGTTGAAATACCGCTTGTTAAAAAGCTTGGTCAGCTCATCAACCAGGCTGAGCTCTTTGTAGCGGCGCTCGCTTTCGGCCAGGGATTTTTCGGCCTTGACCCGTTCGGTGATATCGATGATATGCTCGACAATCCCGATGAGGTCCCCGGACGGCCCCTTGAAAGGCGTGGAAACGATGCTGTAATGGACGTTCTGCCCATTCTGCCCCACCCGTTCTATCTCGCGCTCAACGCGCTTTTCCCCTTTTTGGATCTGCTGGAGCGGGCACGCCTCTGTTTCGCACAGACAGGAATGGAAGATCTCGTAACACTTGCGGTTCAGGGATTTCTCCCTGGCCACTCCGGCCATCTTGAGAAAGGAGTCGTTGCAGCGCAGGAGATTGGAGTGTTTGTCCACCAGGATGATGCCCCCGGCAACGGTCTTGAATATCTGATTGATCTCGATATAGGCCTGCTCCGCCTCCATGGCCAGGGCGTTGGCCCGGCTCAACGCCTCTTCCAGTTGGAGATTGTTGTCCACCAGTTCCTTTTGCATTTCCGCCAGGGCCAGGTCATCCTCTTCCCGTTGCAGGCAATCGCGCACCTGCTGGGAGGCGGCGGACAACCAGATATCGAGCACTTTCCGCTCAACGGGTTTGGCCATGAAATAATTGGCCCCGGCGGCAATGGCCGTGGCAATGTCCTCCGGGCTGTCCTTGCCGGAAATCATCAGGATGGTGAGGTATTTTCCCCGTTCCGAGGCGCGGAAGGCCTTGGAGAGCTCCAAGCCGTCCATGTCCGGCAGCATCCAGTCCATGAGAACGAGATGCGGGAAGGACGCGGCAAATGCGGCCTTGGCCGAGGCGGCGGTGGGGCTGACGACAACGGTGTAGCCCCGGCGTTCCACGATCCTGCGCAAAAGATCGCAGACAGCCTGATCATCCTCGACAATCAGGGCGGTAAGCCCTGTATTTTCCGCCGCACACTCTGTCAAGACAGATGCTCCGCTGAATTCTTCGGCTGTATCCCGCCGGAGTCGTGTCAAACCCCGTTACAAAGTATAGCAAATCCAGCCGCTTTGTTTCAAAAAATCTGGCGCCGGCCTCATTCCTTGGCCAAGGCCAACTCGATCAAGCGGTCAAGCAGGGCCGGGAAAGGCAAGCCATGGGCGGCGGCCGCCTGGGGCAGCAGACTGGTCGGGGTCATCCCCGGAATGGTGTTGGTCTCAAGCACATAGATGCCATCCTCGGCGACAATCATGTCTGTCCGGCTGTACCCCTTGAGATGCAAGGCCCGGTGCGCGGTGAGCGCCATCGCCCGGGCCCGGGCCGCCACCTCGGGCTCCAGCTCCGCCGGGCAGACCTCCCGGGAAGCGCCCGGCTGATACTTGGCCTGATAGTCAAAAAAAGCAAACCCCTCGCCCGGGATGATCTCCACCAGGGGCAGGGCGGTGAGTTCCGTGTTGCCCAGCACTCCGCCGGTGATCTCCCTCCCCTGCACGTACTGTTCGACCATGACCTCGCTGTCAAAGGCAAACGCCTTGGCCAGCCCCTGCACCAGATCCTCTTCGCTGCGCGCCAGGCTCATCCCCAGGCTGGAGCCCTGGCGGATGGGCTTGATAACCAACGGCAGGGAAAGGTGCGAAAGCAACCGGCGGGGATTCTGCTGATCCTCCGGCTGCGCCATCTCCCAGGCGGCCACGGTGAGCCCGGCCTGTTTGTACAGGATCTTGGCCAGATTCTTGTCCATGGCAAGGGCGCTTCCCAGCACCCCGGCCCCCTGGTAGGGAATCCCCAGCAGATCGAGAAAACCCTGCATGGTGCCGTCCTCCCCCAGGGGCCCATGGAGCAGGATGAAGGCCATGTCGATCGAATCGGCATCCGCAGCCAACCGGGCCAGATCCGTGGCCGGGTCGTAGCGGCGAACCTCATATTTTTCGCGGTTGAGCGCCTTTTCCACCTCTTTGGCTCCGGCCAGAGAAACCTCGCGTTCGCCGGATTTCCCCCCGGCGACAAGGGCCAGGCGAATCTTTCGCCCAACAGGCATACGTTTCGTTTGAGCAGACACGCTGCTCAACTCAGCTTTATTTTCCATAGCTTTTTTCCAAATAGTTGCGTACTGAATTGTACAGGAGCATGCTGCCGCAGCGGGAGCTGAACATAAATGAGCCCGTCTGCCGAACACGTTATCCTTATAATAAGTTCCCTGCCTCTTTTGTAGGTATTTTTGCAGGGAGCAAGAAAAACCCCTGTCCCGCGGAAAACACCTCCATGAACCAGCATACCATCGACAGACTGCGGGAAATTGTCGGCCAGGATCAGATAACCACGCACCCCGAAGAGCTGGCCTGCTACTCCTATGACGGCGCCGGCCAGGAATATCTCCCCGCGGCCGTGGCGTTTCCCGGCTCCACCGGGGAAGTGTGCCGCATCATGCAGCTCGCCTCCGCCACCCCGTTTCCCGTGGTGCCGCGGGGGGCCGGCACCGGCATGACCGGTGGTGCCTTGCCGGTGGCCGGCGGCCTGGTTCTGGTCATGAGCCGTCTGAACCGCATCCTGGAAATCGACCCGGCCAATCAGATCGGGGTGGTAGAGCCGGGGGTGATCACCGGAGATTTGCGCACAGAGGCGGCCCGGCACAACCTCTATTACCCGCCGGATCCGGCCAGCCTGAAGTTCTGCACCATGGGCGGCAATGTGGCCGAGTGCGCCGGCGGGCCCAGCGCAGTGAAGTATGGGGTAACCCGCGACTATATCCTTGGCCTGGAAGCGGTGCTGCCCGATGGCAGCCTCATCCATACCGGGGTCAGGACCGCCAAGGGGGTGGTGGGCTACGATCTTACCCGGTTGCTGGTGGGCTCCGAAGGCACCCTGGCCATCATCACCAAGATCACGGTCAAGCTCCTTCCCGCCCCGGAGGCACGCTCCACCCTGCTGGTTCTCTGCGGGACCATGGTCGAGGCAGCCTCTCTGGTGGCGCGCATCCTCGCCCACCATACTCCCTGCACCCTGGAATACATGGACCGGACCGCCCTGGCCATTGTCCGGAACAAACTGCCCTTCCCCTTTCCGGAAGAGGCCGGAGCCCTGCTCCTGATCGAACTTGACGGCCAACAGGACGCCGTGCCCCTGGCCACATGCCAACTCACCGATTTTTTGCAGACGCAGCCGGGGATCGTCCAGAGCCGCACCGCCACAAGCCCGGTCGAGGCCGAACAGCTCTGGGGCGCCCGCCGCGCCATATCGCCTGCGGCCTTCAGCCTCAAGCCCCACAAGATGAGCGAAGACGTAGTGGTTCCCCGCTCCCGCTTGCCGGAACTGGTCTCCTGCACCGAAAAATTGAGCCGGGAGCTGGGGGTGGTCATCTTCACCTTCGGCCACGCCGGAGACGGCAATATCCACGTCAATATCATGCTGGACAAAAATGATCCCCAGGAGGTACTGCAGGCCAATATGGCCAAGCAGCTTCTTTTTGAGGCGGTCTTGCGGTTGGGCGGCACCCTGTCCGGCGAACACGGCATCGGCCTGACCAAGGCGCCCTATCTGGACATGGAGCTTGACCCGCCGACCCTTGCGCTCATGCAACAGATTAAAAAACTCTTTGACCCGCGCAACATCCTCAACCCAGGCAAGATATTCCCTTCCCCTCCCGCGCCGGAAAAAAATATTTGACAATCAGCGCAACGATCGGCTATATAAACGGTTTCTTTTTAAGCCGTTAAAATAAAACAATGCCGTTCCAGCGGATGGCAAAAACGGCATACGGAGCCGCGCCGAAACGAGCAGCAAGACAGCGATTGTTTTGTAACGGGCCCCTAAAAATCTGCGCCATTTCAAGTCGTTCGGAAACAGGCGGTGGCGGAAAATTCTGAAAACGTGACGTTGCAACCCGCATATTGGAGAGATCATGATTGAAATAGAGGTAAGAGGGGATATCGAACAGGCGATCCGGCTGCTCAAGAAGAAAATGCAGCTCGATGGGATGAAGAAAGAACTCAAGCGCCGCGAGTACTACGAAAAACCCAGCGACAAACGCCGCCGCAAGCAGGCCGAGTCCAAACGGAAACTCCGCAAGCTCATGATGCGCACCGAGCGCGACTAACGTGCCGCGCTTCCTCGAATGAAACCCAAACGAGGAAAACCCGCTGATCATTGCCCACGCTCCGACCGGGTCCGGCCCCAGTTGCCGGCTCCTTCCTCTTCATCCGGCGGAGCGTCTCTTTTTTCCGAGCCTTTTCTCGACCAGTTCACCCAGCACCTCAGCCTGGAACGCCGCCTGGCCGCCAACACCATCCTGGCCTATCAGGCTGACCTTGTTTCCTTTCTTGATTTTCTTCGTCCGCAGCGCCTTACCCAACTGAGCCAAATTGACGCCAGCCACCTGCGCGCCTACCTGGCCCATTGCCACGCCCAGGGCATCTCCAACCGCAGCAATGCCAGACGGATCTCCTCGCTGCGCGCTTTTTTCAAGTTTCTCCTGGCGGAAAAATGCATCACCATTGATCCCTGCGGGATTCTGGATCTGCCCAAGCCGGGCCGGCCACTGCCCAAGGTGCTCACCATCCCCGAGGTGAACCGGCTTCTGGCTCCGCCAACCAACGACAATGCCCTGGCCTTGCGCAACAACGCCATGCTGCACCTGCTGTACGCCACCGGCATGCGGGTCTCGGAGCTGGTCAACCTGCCCCTGGCCGGGGTCAATCTCATGGGCGGCTATGTCCGGGTTTTCGGCAAGGGCTCCAAAGAACGGCTCATCCCCTTTGGCGAGGCGGCCCGGGAGTACCTCAAAATCTACACCCAAAACGGGCGCCCGAGGATTCTCAAAAAAAGAACCAGCGATCTCCTCTTTGTCACCGGACACGGCAAGCCCATGACCCGTCTGCGTTTCTGGCAGATCGTCCAGCAAAGCGCGCGCCTGAACGGCATCAGCAAGAAGATCAGCCCCCACATGCTCCGCCACTCCTTTGCCACCCACCTGCTGGAACATGGCGCGGATCTCCGCTCCGTGCAGATGATGCTGGGGCATGCCGACATCGCCACCACTCAGATTTACACCCATGTGGACAGCAACCGCCTCAAATCCGCCCACCAGAAATTCCACCCCCGGGGCTGATTTTCCCGGCATCCTCCGCTCCATCCATTGTCACCCCGCCCCCGATGGTCTATAGTTGAAAAAGGAAATTGGCACACACCCTGCGGAGGCCTTACCAGCTATGGAAGTCATCACCACCCATGTAAACGCCGATTTTGACGGGCTGGCCTCCATGATCGCCGCGCACAAGCTCTACCCCGAGGCGGTGCTTGCCTTTTCCGGCTCCCAGGAAAAAAACCTGCGGGACTTTCTCGCCCAGTCGGAGCAATACCACTACACCTTCCAGCGGTTGAAAAACATCCCCCAGGACCAGATCCGCCGACTCATCGTGGTGGACACCCGCCAGAGTTCGCGCATCGGCGACTTCAGCCAATGCCTGCACAACCCCGGCCTGGACATCCACCTCTACGACCACCACCCGGATACCCCGGAAGATCTGCACGGCTCGGTGGAACACGTCCGGCCCGTGGGCTCCACCACCACCATCTTTGTCCGCCTCCTTCGGGAAAAGGAAGTTCAACTCACCCCGGAGGAGGCGACCCTCATGGCCATGGCCATCTATGAGGACACCGGCAACTTCGCCTTCGACACCACCTCCCCCGAGGATCTGGAGGCCGCGGCCTGGCTGCTTGGTCTGGGGGCGAACCTCAACGCCATCTCCCAGTTCATCGCCCAGGAGCTCACCAGCCAGGAAGTCACCCTGCTCCACGCCCTGATCAAATCCGCGCACACGTATACCATCCACGGCCTGGACCTGGTGGTGGCCAAGATAGAGCTGCCTGAATATGTTGACGAATTTTCCGTCATTGTCCGCCGCTTCATGGTGATGGAAAACCTCGACACCCTCTTTGCCCTGACCCACATGGCAGGGCGCACCCACCTCATTGCCCGCAGCCGGATCCCGGAGGTGAATGCCGGGGCCATTGCCCGGGATTTCGGCGGCGGGGGCCATGCCTCGGCCTCCTCGGCCACCATCAAGGATCTTACCCTGATCGAGGCGGAAGAAAAATTGATCCAGCTCCTGCACAAGCATGTTCACCCCCAGCGTCTGGCCAGGGAGCTGATGTCCGCGCCGGTGATCTCCGGCCCGCCGACGCTGACGATCAGCGAGGCGGATGAGATGCTCAATCGCTACAACATCACGGTGCTGCTGATCGTCAATGAGCGGCATGAGCCTGTGGGCCTCATCTCCCGTCTGGTGGCGGGCAAGTCCATCCACCTGGGCTTGGGAAATTCGCCGGTGAGCGACTATATGACCACCGACTTCGCCACCCTGCCCCCCACCGCGACCCTGGCAGACATCCAGGAACTCATCATCGAAAACCGCCAGCGCTTCATTCCGGTGGTGGAAGCAGGCAAGGTCCTGGGGGTCATTACCCGCACCGACCTTCTCCACCTGCTGGTCAACGATCCGGCCCACATCCCCCGCCGGTTGCTGGCCGGCACCGATCAGCCCTCCACGGCCCGCAACCGCAACCTGACCGGCCTGATGGCGGAGGTTGTAAACCGCGAAATCATCATCCTGCTGCAAACCCTGGGCGAGGTGGCGCAGGAAACCGGCTGCCATGCCTACGCGGTGGGAGGGTTTGTCCGCGACCTGCTGCTGCACATCAAAAACCTCGATCTGGATGTGGTCATCGAGGGCGATGGCTTGGCCTATGCCAAAAAGCTGGGGAAAAAACTCGGCGGCAGGGTGCGCACCCATGAAAAATTCGGCACCGCCGTGGTAACCCTGCCCGACGGCCTCAAGATCGACATCGCCACCGCCCGCCTTGAATACTACGAATATCCGGCCGCCATGCCCACGGTGGAGCTGAGCTCCATCAAGCTCGACCTCTACCGGCGCGATTTCACCATCAACGCCATGGCCATCCACCTCAACCCGGACACCTTCGGCACCCTGGTGGATTTTTTCAACTGCCAGAACGACCTGAAAGACCGGCAAATCCGAATCCTGCACAATTTAAGCTTTGTGGAAGACCCGACCCGGATCTTCCGCGCCATCCGCTTTGAGCAGCGCATGGGCTTCAAGATCGGCAAGCATACGGAGAAGCTCATCAAAAACGCGGTGAAGATGGAGCTTTTCGACCGCTTCTTCGGCAAACGGTTCTTCAACGAACTCACCTCCATCCTCTCCGAGGAAAACCCGATCCCGGCCATACACCGCATGGCGGACCTGGGACTGCTGCGGTTTCTCCACCCCACCCTCCGCATCGACCCGAAGCTCTCCACGATCCTGGAGGAAACCCGGCAGGCCCTGGCCTGGCGCCGGCTCCTCTACCTTGACCAGCCATGCCGGCAGTGGCTGGTCTATCTGCTGGCCCTCATGACCGGCCTCACCACCCGGGAGGTGTCCGCCTTTTGCGAACGCTTCGAGGTGCCGCTCAGGCAGCGGCAGTTTCTTGTCCGGGAAAAACTCGCTGTTACCCGAATTGCCGGGATCATGAAACGCGCCATGCCGGAAAGCCCCAGCGGGCTCTACCACCTGCTCAAGGATCTTTCCCCGGAGGGGCTGCTGCACCTCATGGGGATCACGAAAAAAAAATCCGGGAAAAAGGCCATTTCCCTCCATGTCACGGAATGGAGCCAACTGAAGCCGGAAACCGACGGCAACGACCTGGAAAAAATGGGCTATCTGCCGGGGCCGCTCTATGGTACCATCCTGCGCTGCCTGCTCAACGCCCGCCTTGACGGTCTGGTGCACGACCGGGCCACGGAAACCGCCTTTATCAAGGAACACTTCTCTCTCCCGGATCACGATACCGCCCATGGACATCCCTAAGCTCATCCAAGAAATTGCCATCCTTGCCCCGCCGTTTCTGCTGGCCCTCACGGTGCACGAGTTTGCCCATGCCTATATCGCCTACAGGTTTGGCGACCCCACCGCCCAACGGCTGGGCAGGCTCAGCCTGAATCCGCTGAAACATCTCGACCCCCTCGGAGTACTTGCCTTTCTGATCATGAAGATCGGCTGGGCCAAGCCGGTGCCGGTGGATGCCCGCTATTTTAAAAATCCGCGCCAGGACATGGTCTGGGTTTCGCTGGCCGGGGTTTCCGCCAACTTGGCTCTGGCCGTGGCCAGCGGCCTTGCTGTCCGGCTGCTGATCCCGGTCGCCAACCTGCTGCCCATGGCGATCTTTTGGCCGCTCATCCAGATGATTGCCGCCAGCGTCTGGATAAACGTGATGCTGGCCGTGTTCAACCTGATCCCCATCCCGCCCCTGGACGGCAGCCAGGTGCTCAGCAACCTTCTTCCCCACAATCTTGCCAGGGTATACAATAAGCTGGAGCCCGTGGGCTTTTTTCTCCTGCTGGCCCTGTTCTACACCGGGGTCATCCCGAAAATCATGCGCCCGCTGATCTCCTTTGCGCAGGGGCTGATCCTGGGCTGAACGCTTACACAATCAAAATTTGCTCTACTGCTTCCGTTGCTGGCAGAAGATTTGTACCGATCCGCCGTATCTTCCGTGCTACACTTGTTTGCAGGATAACAAAGCAGGCCAGCACCATTGTCGAGAGACCCAAAAAAGGGATGCATCGTAATGAGCCCGGACAGCCCAAACATCCATGATGTGCTTGCCTACGAGATTAAAAAGGAGATAGCGGATCGCTATTTCGGCTTCAGAAAACTCATCGAGGACGACAAACTCGATTTTGCCGAAAAAATACGCCAACATTCTTTTATCTTGGAAAAACGGATCAGCTTTGATCTGATCCGCATCTACATTGTCCTTAAAAACGAAGACCTCATCCAGCGGTTCTTTACGCTCACCGGCTTGCCCCAGGATCTTTTCTACGACCCCTATCTGACCCAATCCAGCACCATCCGGGACCGGGTTTTTTCCGGGGTGCGCATCCACGGGCTCACCCATGCCGGCCGTTTTAAAAATCTGATATTCGACTGCTACGAACGGTTGGAGGCACATCTGGCAGAGTACCGGGCCAAGTTTGAAGAACTCAGGAAATACCGCGAGGAAATCAACGAAGAAATCGAAACCTTCTACCGGAAGAATGATCTGGGCTCCATCATGGGTTTCCTTAAAACCCTGGGGGACCAGCACAAGGCGGGCAGCATGGAGGGCGGCATGGAGGTTGGGATGGCCCAGAGGATGGAGGCCAAAATGCACATCGCTCCGCAACTGCCGCCGGAGCACTTCCTGCCGGTCATCCAGTCGCTGCCCCACCTGGCCAGCATCAAGGGGGAGCTGAAAATCATCATTCGAGCCGCCTACGAGGATCACGGCACGGAACTTATCCAGCTTTTGTCCCGGAAAGACGCCCCTGCCCCCCGATAAACTCCTCCTTCGATTTTTTTTGCTTTTTTAAAAAACACCAGGTATGGTGCTCAGTGACACGTTAATTATTAATGTAACACCGGAGGAGCCCATGAATTTCCCTACTACCGTTCGTCTGCATCATCTCTCTGCCCCTGTTGTTTTCTTCTCCATCCTCTCCTGCTCGACCGCCGCCTTTGCCGCCCATCCGCTGATCACGGACGACACGGGCACCATGGGCACGGGCAAGGCCCAACTGGAAATGAACGGCGAATATGGCCACGACAAGGAAGAGGGCGTTACCACCACCACAACCCAGGGAGACGCCTGTTTCTCCTATGGGCTCAGCGAATCGGTGGATTTCGTTATCGATCTCCCCTATATCCATTCCCGGGAAAAAAGCGAGGAAGCCACGGTGAGCGAAAACGGCTTCTCCGACACAGCCATCGAGGTGAAATGGCGGTTTTACGAACAAGGCGACACAAGCCTTGCCATCAAACCGGGACTCACCCTGCCCACCGGCGACGATGAAAAAGGCTTGGGCGCAGGCAAGGCAACCTACAGCCTTTTTTTCATCGCCTCACAGGAAATGGACCCGTGGGCCTTCCACCTGAACCTCGGCTATCTCCGAAACGAAAACACCCTGGATGAAGAGCAGAATCTCTGGCATGCATCCATCGCCGCCACCGTTGCCTTGAGCGAAAAGCTCACCGCCGTAGCCAACCTCGGCGTTGAAAGCAACACCGACAAACTCGCTGGCACCGATCCCGCCTTTGTCCTGGCTGGGTTGGTCTATGCCCTCTCCGAGGAGTTTGATCTTGATTTCGGGGTCAAATACGGGCTCAACGATCCTGAAACCGACCGGACCGTGCTGGCCGGGGTGACCTGGAAATTTTAGCCGTTTTTGACCCAAAAAAAGAGGCAGCCCGGAACTCCGGTCTGCCTCTTTTTTTGGAAAACATTCATACAAAGTGCAACAAAATCAACAAGTTACAAATGGTGGAGGCGGCGGGAGTTGAACCCGCGTCCGAAAATACTCCCCTCCCGATATCTACATGCTTAGTTCTGTTTGGCTGCTTATCGTGCCTCACCCCCTCCAGAACAAGAGGCTTTCGGCACTATCCTACTGAATTTCGCCTTTCGTGCGGCAGGCGCGCGCGAAAGGCTATCCCGCTAGTCGACGTTCTTTCCGGTCGCGCAGGAGTAAGCCGGAAGACCGGTAGCATTTAAGCTGCTACAGCGTAAGAATAGTCGTCTGCGACTATATTTTGCTCTACCTATTTTACGAGGTTGGTAGAAACCTCGGCATGCAACCTGAGCTTACATATCCCCGTCGAACCCGTTTCGCCCCCTTATTTTAATGTTGAGCGCTGAGTAGTCGGAACTGTGTACTCAGCACTGAGTTTTACTTGTATTTCAACATGGCCCGATCAATCTCGCGGTCCGTGTCTTTCTTCTTCAGCGATTCCCGCTTGTCGTACAGTTTCTTGCCCTTGGCCAGCCCAAGAACAACCTTGGCCTTGCCCCGCTCGTTGAAATACATCTTGAGGGGAATCAGAGAATACCCTCTTTCCTGGGTTTTGCCAACGAGCTTGAGGATCTCGCGCTTCTTGAGCAGCAGCTTGCGCTCCCGCACGGGGTCCGGCGCATCGTAGGTGGCGTGGCTGTAGGGCGAAATATGCACATGCAGAAGAAAAACCTCTTCGTTCTTGATCCTGGCATACCCGTCGCGCAGATTGGCCTTGCCGGCCCGGAGCGACTTTACCTCCGAGCCCAATAATTGAAGACCCGCCTCGATTTCCGCTTCAATGGTAAAATCGTGGTAGGCTTTTTTATTGGTGCAGACAACCTTAACAGCCACATGTTCACCCGCTGGTCCATACCCGCCGAACTTCAAGAAAAAAACCCTTGCTCCGGAGGAACAAGGGGACTGTGCAGACACTATAATACATCCTGCCCTAAAAAGCGAGGGGCGCGGGCGCGGCTAATCTCCTCCGGTTACGCGCAAGGCCTCCTCCGGGGTGGTGATCCCGCTTTTCACCTTTTGCCAGGCATCCTCCTTGAGCGTGGTCATGCCTTCCTCCATAGCGGTTTGCCGGATCTCCGTTTCCGAGCTTCCGCCGCTGATCTGCTTGCGGATCCTGTCGCTCATCGCGAAGATTTCAAAGATGCCGCTCCGGCCAAGGTAACCGGTCCCCCGGCATTGCTGACACCCCCTGCCCCGCCGCAGCTCGATCTCGCCATCCTCGGTTACGGGCAGCCCGAACCCGCGCAGCTCCTCCGCCGGCATGCGGTAGGTTTCGCTGCAATGGGGGCAGATCCGCCGCACCAAGCGCTGGGCCATGGCCCCCAGCAAGGTCGAACCGATCATGAACGGCTGCACCCCCAGATCCAGCAACCGGCTGATGGAGGCAACAGCATCGTTGGTATGCAGGGTGGAAAAAACCAGATGCCCGGTGAGCGCGGCCTGCACGGCATTCACCGCCGTGTCCAGATCGCGGATCTCGCCGATCATGATGATGTCCGGGTCTTGGCGCAGGATGTTGCGCAGGATGGTGGAAAAGGTCACATCCAGCAGCGGCTGCACCGGAATCTGATTGAATTCCTCATGCACCATCTCCACCGGGTCTTCCACGGTAACCACATTTTTCTCCGGGGTGGCGATCTGCTTGAGGGTGGAATAGAGGGTGGTGGACTTGCCGCTGCCCGTTGGCCCGGTGACGAGAAAAATGCCATGCGGCGCGGACATGAAACTCTTGTACACCTCAAGATCGCGCGCGGAAAAGCCGATCGTGTCCACATCCTGAAACAGGATATCCGGGTCCAGGATCCGCAGCACCGCCTTTTCGCCAAAGGCCACCGGCACGGTGGAAACCCTGATTTCCGCCTCCTGGCCTGCGCGGTCCACCTTGATCCGGCCGTCCTGGGGCCGCCGTTTTTCGGCGATATCCAGACGGGCCAGGGACTTGATCCGGGAAACCACGGCGGCGTGCACCACCTTGGGCAGCTTGTAGATGGTGTGCAGCACCCCGTCGATGCGCAAACGGACCAGGGCCTGCTCCCGCTTGGGCTCGATATGGATATCGCTGGCCCGCTGCTCAAAGGCGTAATTGAACATATGATCCACCGCAGAGGTCACATGCTGGTCGGAGGAGGCTGCCTCCTCGGTGGAGGAAATGCGCACATACTGCTCAAGATTGCCCAGATCCACCAGAGGCCGGGCCAGATGGCTTTCCGCTGCGGTGATGGAGGACTGAAAGCCGAAGAACTCGGCCAGGGTCTTGCGGATGTCGCTCTTGGTGGCCAGATAGGGCTTGACCGAGAGCTGGTTGGCCCGTTCGATCTCGGCCAGGACCGTTTTGTTGTCGGGATTGCAGATGGCAACCTCAAGCACCCCGTTGGCAATGGAGAACGGCAGCAGCAGGTGCCTGAAGGCAAAGGTGCGGGGGATGGTCTTGGTGACCGTCTTCAGATCCAGCTCAAGGGGGTCGAGCTTTTTAAAGGGTAGCCCCAGATCCTTGGCCACGACGCGGAAAACCACCTCTTCGGTGAGAAGCTGCCCTTTTTTCCCGGGCAATTCCAGGTTTAACGAGACAATGATATCAACAAAGCTCAGGCTCTCATCCCGCTCCTTGCCGGTATCGGTTGTCCGGCGGGCGCTGTGCTGCCGCAGCAGAAGCTGCCGCTGCTGGGCCTTGCGATTTTCAACAAGGGAGCGTTGCTCGGCGGTGATCAGCCGGTTTCGCGCAAGCAACTCCAGAAGATATTTTTCGTCATTTAATATTTGAGACATTAATCTTTTCTCTCGTTGGCCACAGGGGCATCGCAAGAAACGTGGCCGTGACTGAGTACCATTATTGCGGCGCTGGAACGGCCCATTTTTTGGTAGCTCCGGCCGATTCGCTCAAAATGTGTATCTCCAGCACATTTCTGTTCCCATTTGGCAGTTGCTGATACACGATCTTAGCCTGACACGGCACTGCCAATTCCTCAAAATCGATTACGATTCCATCATTTTTCTGGGCTGTTGTACCCAACTTTTTGACTATTGTCTCCGGAAGGACAAACATCCTGTTGCCATCGACCATAACCGCCGTTGCACGATCCGTTCTGGTTGCCTGCTTGCCGGGCTCAGCATGGAACGGTTGCGGCAATTCAGCGGAACGTATTTTCCGCTCAACCATTCCTGTCAACTCGAACTTTGGCATAGCTGCCTGTGCCTGCCGGACAACACCGCCAAGCATTGTCAACGAAACCGCAGCACACATTGCGACTCTCAGCAGTATAGATATTTTTCTCATCGTATTCACCGTATGCTTTCTCTTTGTTGACTTATTGCTCTTCCCAAGAGATGAAACCGCTTCGGATATTGAAGGCCGGATCCAAATCAAGCTGAAGAATCGCGCCGGTACTCTGCTGCACATACCCTGTGGCCGTGCCCCCCGCCTGCTGTCCGACATGGATACCAACACTGGAAGCCATACCCAGACCAAGTTTCAGCCTGTGCCGTATTACCGTCATGCCGCCAACGGTTTCGGTCGCATTTTCGCCGGTAAAGACCGGCTTTTTATAGGGGGTTCCTGTTTCAAAATACAGGGCATACAGATAACTCTCGCCGCCAAACGAACACACATCTTGATTGGGAACATAGGTCGTAAAAAGAGCCAAGCCGCCTAACAGCGAGGGCTTTGACAAGGCACGCTCCTTCGGAAGTGGAAGAACTCGTTTCCAGCCATCCTTTGCCCGGGCAAGAGCAAGCAAATCGCTAAATGACATCACGTTCAATCCATTGACGTCCGTTACAACCGCCTCCGGTTCTGCCACAATGGTGCCGAGGCAGGAGCCATCCCCTTGCAGATCCGGAAAATTCAACACTGTTGACAGGGTTGAAAAATTCAGATCATCACAGCCGTTGGCTACTCCGTCGGCAACCGTAAACCAGCCACAGGTACAAGATCCTCCGTCCTGATTCATGTCCCCCTCGTCCCCATAGACGACAGGCGGGACAATGGTCAGGCAATCTCCAGCCGGCCTCGCCACACAATTATACGGCGGGAGGGGGACCTCTTCGGTCACGCATGTTGTGCCTGCGGGGGTCGCTGGCGTGGTGCTGTCATTAAAAGATCCTACCGTCCCAAAAGGAATGCTGTCACACGCTCCGTCTGTGGAAGGTGTGGCCCTCCAATACAAAGATTTATAGGTTGCAGTATCAGCGACCACCCCTTGGGGCACCCCATCGCACCCACCGGCCACTTTGGCGACACATCCCCAAATAGGCGCGACATAGGCGACACAGACGCATCTGCCTGTGCCATCCGGATCGCCGACCTTGGTTGGGTCGGATTCAAAGGAATCGCACAAGGCCTGATCCGCAGGGTCCACCGGCGTACACACCAGGCTTGGCCACGCATAGGAACAGACACAGGAGCCATCGGAATAAATATCCCCTACCTGCCCCGCAGGCACGGCGGAACAATCGCCGGCAGGAGCCTGATCGCAGCCCCACGGATAAATTACCTTATAGGCATCCGCGTCGAACAGGTCGGCGGCAGTCAAAGTCTTGGTTGTGGCATAATCATGAAAATAGCTGCCGTTGTACTGCGGCTTATTGAAAAATGGGTCCTTGATCCCATACAAATATTGGGTGGCGGTGGTCAACTTGTCCGCTTGACTGAACAACCGTCCCGTGCCGAAATATATCCAGGCGTTGTCGAAATAATCCACACTCAATGACGGTGTCGTGGTGATCGGCTCGGGTGAAGAAAATATTTTACCCAGAGTCCAGGGCATTGCCCCATCAAGGGGATTATCAATATAAAAACCCTTGCTTGTATCACCATACTCACAGCCAGCAACCGTACACTTCCAGGGAATGGTGAGTTTATACACAGCGCCATCCCAGCCTGCCCCGGCTTCATAGGCCTCTCCGAAATAGGCGGCATCGGTATTATAATTCAGCCCTTTGTCAAGGCTGGCCGGGCCGCTCATGAACGCCTTGTTCTCGGACGCCTCGAACAGCCAGTCATTGGCCCCGTTTTTATAAGGCGTTCCAGTGGCCAGATCCACCACAAAAACATGCCCCTTGCTTGTACTCGTCCCGCCAAAGGTTTCCGGCCCCGAGCCAAAGGTTAAAAACCATTTGTTCCCCACCTTGAGCACCGCAGGCTCCGCCACATTAAAATTCATGCCGCTGTATGTCTTTTCCCACAACAGTTTCGGTACACGCGGGTTGCTGACATCAATGGCGAAATAGCTGGTGGTAAAGGTTTTGGTGGTATCGGCGGTTCCTGCGTTATAGTCGAAATCATCCGTCACGGAAATGGCTTTCCCGCCCAGCCGCAACCCGCCAATCAAGACCGTTCCCCAGCCGTTTTTATGGTAGGCGCCAACATCATAGGTTGCATCATACGTCGCATCGATGGCACCGGAAGAAGGATCGCCAAGGGTTTTGTAAAAGATCTTCGCATCGATGACTTTCGGTTTGAGGTCTACATAATAGACATGGCTGTAATCAGGATTGGCAAGCCATTTAAGATGCGGCAGCAAGGCTCTTGGAACATACGACCACAGCTCCGCTCCGATCTCCTCCGTCACTCCGGCGCCACCGGGCTTAACAAACTGTTTCGCTCCGGAATCATACTGCCAGGAACTGAAAGCGTGGAGCATGCCGTCATTGGCGCCGACATAAACCACGGTTTCCCGGTCGGCCCTGGTGGTGTGGTAATTATAAAATTCCTGATACGATTGATCCGAATAAATAAGGCCATAATTGTCCGGCGGGACGGCAACAGCCACCGGGGTCGAGTTGACGATGTCGCCAAGCCGCCAGACGGTGCCGTTGATCGCCCGTTGCCGGATATTGGAGGTGCCGGAAAAACCGGAATCATTGCCGCGGATGAAGTGGATCAGATTCTGGGCGCGATCATCATGGGTTGCGCCCAGATAGCTCCAGGCCGTGGCATCCTTCACCCCGAGAAACGGCTTGATAAAATTTCTCAACGCAGCGGTATCGTTATTAAATTTAACCCCGCCGAACAGCGAAACCGGCGCCGCTCCCTCGATGGAGGTAAAGATCTTACGATCCGCCGGATCTGTTCGGGTCAGCACATCGCCGGCCTCCCAGATGGGCAGGATATCGCCGAGGGTAAATTTTTGAGGGATATCGGTTGCCAAATCGGGGTATGGATCAGCAACGCTTACGCTGAATTTATTCACCACTGTATTGCCGCTGGCGTCTATTTCATAGGTGATGGGTTTGTCAACCCCAAGATCCAGAGTGTTATTGCCATTGGTATCCTCCCGGAGATAGCCTTTGCTGTCCACCCAGAGAGACTGCAAATATCCCAGCCACTTTGTATCAACAAGACCATCGGTGACCGACGGCCGGAAATAGGCCTGCACCAGATTGCCTTCGCCTTCCGAAGAGGTGGCAAGAACGGAAACCGCCGTGCCCGAGGCAGCCCTTTTCAGGATGTCGTTTATCGCCGCTAAAAGCTTTGCTTCCAGCCTATAGCCGTTTGACGCCTCGAAATAGGTATCAGGATCGCCATCATTGTTGCTGTCCCATTCCGCGGTCAGGTCTGGAAGATTATTGCCGTTCTTGTCGATAAAGCCGCCGTTTTTCGCCGCATCGCGCAACAGGTCGCGGGCATTGGCGTCCTGTCCAAAAGCATATATGGTATACAGCATCATATTCTGATCGCCCTCAAGATCCATCCGCAGGTCATGGGTCCGCGCATACAGGGCGACATCATCGAGAAAATCCGTACCCCCGTCGGGATAGTCACAGGGGGGATTTCCATCGCTTTCATCGCAGGTGGTCAGATCGCCGTCTCCGTCCGTATCTTTCAAGTAGGCCGGGATACGCCCATCCTTGGTGGACGCGCCATCGGTCAGCAGGATGACAAAGCTCTTGGAGCAGGGGACAAAGGTCTTGTTTTGTTGATAATACGGGTCGTTGGTGTTGTTGAGGGCGGCGGTCGCCGTGCCCGCATATCCCAGGGTTCCGTCGGCCTGTTCCTGCTTGAAATACTGCATGGCCACATAATAGGCCTCGCCGAGAGGAGTCCAGGTGTCACAGCCGGTATTTTGCAGGTCCGTGATCAGGCTGGTCATGGAGGTGCCGATGGGGCTGACTATTCTGCCGCCCTCCTGGTTGTTCCCTGTGCCGCTGTAAAAAAACTCATTGCCCCACCACGCCTTGTCCTCACCGACTTTCTGCAACACCCCGGAGATATTGCCGTCCACGAATATTTCCGGCTCAAAAAGCTGGTTTGTTGAGATGGCCAGACTGATTTTATCGCTGCTATTGTCAAAAGGATCGTTGTCACCATCCTTATCCACATACAGATAGCCGCCTTTAAGTCCGTACATCCGATTGTCGTCATAGGGCGAAACAGCAGACGCGGCAGTGCTGTCAAATTTCCGTTTGAACGTCCGGCTGGACTGGGCCGGATCCTCGCCATACAGGGTCTGATTGCCTCCGCCGGTCCGCGAACTGGCCTTGCCCCCCATCATGACCTTGCGCGCCACATCGACCCGCCGCATGGTGGCCCAGTTCATCCAGTTGCCGTCCCAGATGGCTTCGCTGACAATAGTCGCATCGCTCAGGCATTGGGTGGCGGAGCCGTTCGCCGTCACCGTGGCGGCGGTCATGACCTCCCAGGAAGTTGGGCAGGCAGCCGTGGCATAGCCATTTTTTTTGTATTTGTGCGAAAACTTGTTGGAAGCATAGGAATAAAACCAGTCCGGATTGAAGTAGCCATAATATTTTGTGCTGGCTGCCTGGGTGTATTCAATATGCAGCTTGGGCGCCTTGCTGGCATCCTGATCATAGGCATAGGCGTCCCGCTTGTTCAGCGAAGCGGAGATGCTAGAAAAGATGAACGCCATGTCATTGCCGCTCATCCAGCCCGCGCGGTCAACGATTGCCTGCACAATAGTCTTGAGTTCGTCAGTCTGATAGGTGCCATTCGATACCCAGTTCACCGGAGACCAGTTGACAACCTGCGAGGTCTTTGTCCTGCTCGAAATGCTGGTTGTTGTTGCAGCAAAGGTAGCGGCGTCATCGACATTTTCTCCGGCAATGCTGACAGTCATAGCGCCGGTGTTATCCCCAAGAGCGGTAAATTCGATATAGGCCTTTGTTATCGTCGAACCGGGAGGAACCTGAATATTTTGAAAACGCAGCCCCACGTTTGACTCTTGTCCATTGGTGCTGAATCTCCCCAGATCAAGATCTGCATTATTGTAATATACTGCGGCGCCAGTCGTTATGTTCTGCTCGGCGTCATTGCTGCTGCCGGAGACCCGCACCTCAAAGGCCGGCTTGTAGGGCACGCCCGCATAGGGTTCATCGGTGACGGTTCCGCCGTCACCAGGGTACGAACCATAGGCGTTGAAGTTCATGCTGCCCGAATTATCCAGGATGATCAGGATATTGGGCTTGACCGGGTTAACGGTGAAAACCGGAAAACTTTCGTAGGTGGTCATGGTCGGTTCGGCAGCCTGCGCAATGGCCATGGCCAACCCGCCGAGAACTATCGCCAGAATGCCGGTGAGTACTCGTTTCATCATTTCAAGCCCCCTGCTGTTCCCGGAACATACCGGTAGTTGGCACTCACAATGGATACCGAACTTTTCGGCGCCTGCCCGGTGGCCGTCAAGGTATAGCCGATCCAGACACCTGCGGCTGATCCCGCGCCCACACCGGCAGCGCCCATGCCAAACTCCGCGCCGCCACCAACCTGCTGGTGTGAGCCGGTATGGTCAATATCGACATCCACCGGCATCAATCCCACCTGAACCCGAAAATCCGGATCCAGCGGTGTTACATCCTCCACAAACCCCATGGTCTCGTTGTAAAAACGTGTCCCATCGGAAGGCGTTGTACCGTCGATGCCCCACAGGGTTACCTGCGGACCAGCAGCCGGATCAGCCGCTGTATCGCGAGCCAGGGTCAGCAGTATGGGGGTGAGATACGCCCCGCTATCCGCTGAATAAAACGCCTCTTTATGAAACTTGTCGTTGCCGGCGATCAAAACCTCTATGGAACTGGTCCGCATGGCCCCTATCCCGATAAGCATCAGGAGCAACAGGATGACCATTGCCGTAACAAGTACAAAGCCCCTTTCGTTTGCAATGTTGTTTTTCATATCAGCTTCTTTCCGGAATTATATGCTGCAACACCACGGTTTTCTGCGGTCCTTGACCAGTGCTGGTGACAATGACCATGATAGTTTTTGTCCTCGGGATGGGCGTATCCTCGGCCACATTCCAATAAATCGTGTAGTTCGCATCCGGAGTGCACGGCCCGGCTATGGGTGCGCCAACGGCATCGGTTATGGTGCAGACCCCGGCCGGGTTTGTCGCCTGCGTATAATCGGCCGGACGGGCCGCAGGGTTCGGCATGTCAAAGGTGCCCGTCGTTACCGCAGCCACGGAAGGCATCGGGTTTCTGATAGCACCCAGACCAAGATTTGCCCCAGTAGCCGTGGGATCATCCTGCAACAAAGCATCCTCATACGGCAGCGCGGTCAGGAGTTCAATGTGCTCCGCGGCCTTTTCCGCCGAACCGCTTATGGCCCGCGCTATTGCATTGCTCCCGACCGACCCGGTGGTCATCGTAACAACCGCGGTGAACCCGAGGGCAAAAATAACGAGCGCCACCATTACCTCTATCAGGGTAAACCCCTGCATCTGGCGTATTTTCATCATTCGTTCAACCCCATGTTCTTGCACTGCACCGTTGTTTCCACCAGCCGCCTCCGGAGATTGTCCCGCGGGGTGAGGATCTGCCTGCCCACCACATAGGTATTCGGATCGTAATGCTCGGCCTGCTCGGCCGCGTTCTCCGCCGCCAGAAGCCAGATCCGGACGGCCCGCACATTCGCCATGGGCACCGGCGGTGAGATTTGAGCGCCGACAATCAATTCGTTGAGCCCGGCGCCAGGCCCATCGGCATTGGTGATGGCCCCATCCCCGTTGGTGTCCAGCCTGCGGTCCAAGTTGCCATCGTTGTCGGAATCAATGGCCCAGATCACCTGTTGCGTACCGGCAGTGGTGGTGTAAGTGTCAAGGGCCTTGTTGTTATCCACATCATAGGCGTAGGCCAAGCCTATGGCCTGGATGTTCTGGGCAAGCAACTGCCTACCTCCCCCGCTATTTCGTGCCATATCCGTCATGGTGCCGACAACGCCATCCACAGCGCCGAAATCGTACAGGGAAAAAGTAACGGTTTCATTTCCATCCACAACGCCATCGCGGTCATAATCCGCAGTGAACTGCAAGGCGCTGTTGCCGCCGGCCGAATTATTGTCATTCAAATCCCTGAATCCCACATAGGTGATGCCAAACCCTCCGCTCAAGGTTGGATCGAATCCAGCCATGCGAATATCCTGGGTCAGGGTGAAAATCGCCGTCCGGACGTTCTCCTGGATATCGGTGACCACCTCCTGGGCGGCCATGATCCTTTTTTGTGCCTTATAGGCGCCCATGATGGCAACGGCCACCAGCCCGGAAACAGCCACGACCACCATCAACTCCACCAGGGTGAAACCTCTTTTATTTTCCGGAAAAAAATCCATGCTATTCGATCCAGTAATTTGTATTAAAAGGAGTCATCCCGTTATAAAAACGGAGCTTTATGCCGCCGCCGGACGAAGTGTTCAGGGAATAACAATAGACATCATTGCCAGCCCCCGCATTTGTCGTAAGATAGATACCGGCGACCTGCGCCAGACCGCGGTTGTTAAAAGTCACCGAAGCGGACTGTGAGGCCGCATTCAAAGCAGTCCCTCTGTATGTGGCTGTGGCATTGCCGAACCCGTATCGCACCTGCCCGCCATAACTGGAGAGCATTGTGGTCTGCACCAGCACATTATCCCCGGCAGTGGCAAGATCGTTGTCCGCGCCGCCATGCCACAACTGGTAGCCGTCATCGGTTGCGTCTGCCGCGGTTCCGGTGCCGAGAAAGACTATGCGCCAGGGCCTGTTCTCGGAAACCGCGTTTAAGCGCGCCATCTGCATCTGACTCATGAGATCCCTGGCCGCCTCCCGCAAGCGCTTTCGCGGCAACCCCTGAAAATAGGACGGTACCGCAATCGCAGCCAAAATACCGATAATGGCCACGGCGATCATAAGTTCCACCAACGTGAAACCGGCCTTGCCTTTGATCTGCGTCCGGTGCATTGTTGCTCCCTCTTTCCCGAAGACGCCTCAACCGTATTTCTTGAAGAGACGGCGATACATATTGATTGATGCCAAAATCGTGCCAGGACAAATGCTCGCCAAGGAGCCATGCACTCCCAAACGTTAGGGGCTTGCCGGATGCGGGGGAGGAGGACCTTGTTTCCGCTGTATTGCAACGACAGGACCCATTGTTAACTTTTTTTATAGCACATCCCCATCCGAAACAAAAATCATAAACTTTTTTACTACAGCCCATACTCCTTCATCTTGCCCAGCAATGAGGGGTAGCTGATCTCCAGCAGATTACCGGCCTTGGTCTTGTTCCCGCCGGTGGCGGCCAGGGCGCGGGCGATCAGCGCCTTTTCCAGCTCCCGCTGGCCCTCCTTGATCGAAAACGTCCCCAGCGCCGCGACGATGTGCGGCTGGTGCGATGTCCCAATGCCTCCCAGGGCCTCTGGCAGATGCTCCGGCAGGATCGTGTTGGCCTCGGCCAGCACAGCGGCCCGCTCCAGAACATTTTCCAATTCGCGGACATTGCCCGGCCACTGATGGCGCAGCAGAATGCCCAAGGCTGCGGGGGCCAGGCTGAACGGTTCCCGGCCCATTTTCTCGGCGATCCGACCGAGGAGGTGGGTGCAAAGCATGGGAATATCCTCAAGACGCTCCCGCAGTGGGGGGACATGCAGCCGGATGACATTGAGACGATAGAATAGATCCTCCCGGAAACGGCCTGCCTTCACCTCCGCTTCGAGATCGCGGGATGTGGCGGCAAGAACCCGTACATCCACCGGGGTTGTCCGCACCCCGCCCACCGGCCTGATCTCGCGCTCTTGCAACACCCGCAGCAGCTTCACCTGGGCATCCAGGGGGAGTTCCCCGATCTCGTCCAGAAAAAGCGTGCCGCCATCCGCCTCCTGAAATATGCCGTTGCGGTTCTTTTCCGCGCCGGTGAACGCCCCTTTCACATAGCCGAACAGCTCGCTTTCCAGCAGGCTCTCCGGCATGCCGCCGCAGTTGACGGCCAGAAAAGGCTTTCCGGCCCTGCCGCTTTCACGGTGGATGCCTCGCGCCACCAGTTCCTTGCCGGTGCCTGACTCGCCGGTGATGAGCACAGTGGTGTCGTAGCGCGCCGCCTTGGTAGCGGTCTTGAGAAAGGCAAGCATGGCGGAGCTCTTGGCCACCAACCCTTCCAGCCCGTGCGCCCCTTCGAGATCGTCTATACGGCGGCGCAACAATTGATTTTCCCGGCGCAGCTTGAGGTGTTCTCCAGCCCGCGCCAGGGTCAAAAGCACCTCGTCGGCCTTGAAGGGCTTGGTAATGAAATCGTAGGCCCCACCCTTCATGGCCTCCACGGCGTCCTCGATGGCCGCGTAAGCCGACATCATTATAATGGGTGCATCACCCCCCATCTCCTTAACCTTGGCCAAAAATTCCAGGCCATTGAGCTTGGGCATCTTCAAGTCGCAGAGGATGAGATCAACCTCCTGCCCAGCCAGGGTTGCCAGCCCTTCCTCACCATTTTCCGCCAGGGTCACGGCATAGCCCGCCTTGCCGGTGAGCAGGGAGAGCATATGCCGCATGTTTTCCTCATCATCAATAATCAGCAGCCGTCGTGGCTCATCCATTCTGATCCGCTCCCGTTATCCCTGCGCAATTTTCATCCCCGGCCAGAAGCGGCAGACTGAACCATATCTCCGTGCCCTCTCCCGGTTGGCTGGCAGCGCCCATCTCTCCTCCAAATCCGGCAACGAGCCCTGCGGAAACGGAAAGCCCCAACCCGGTGCCTTTCCCCACCTCCTTGGTGGTGAAAAATGGTTCGAATATATTGGCCAGATGCTCCGGTGCGATACCTGGACCGTTATCCCGCACCTTCACCCGCAGGGTGGATGAGGAGGCATCAGCGGCGGGGCTATTCTCGCAATAGACCTCGATCCTGCCGCTTTTGAGGGAAACAGGCGCTGATAAAATCGCATCCTCGGCGTTGAGCAGGCAGTTGACCAGCACCTGCCGCAGGCCGTCCGGGTCGGCCATAACCATATCCTGCCCGGCCCGCAGTGTGATGCTGTAGGAAATCCCTCCCTTGCCGCGCTCGCGGAACATCTCCACGGCCTGCTGCGCCAGCTCCTGCACATGCACTGACGCTGGGCTCCCTGGCGCTGGCCGGGCAAAATCAAGGAGCTGCCGGATGAGCCGATTGACCCGCCCAAGCTCCTGCTCAATCCTGTTCAGGGAATCCTTCTTTTCATCTGGATCAAGGCCTTCCTGGCGCAACAGATCCAGATAGCCCTGCATGATCCCAAGTGGATTGCCGATCTCGTGGGCAAGCCCCGCGGCAAGCCGCCCAGCGGACGCCTGTTTTTCGGCGCGCATCATCTCCTGGCGATTTTTTTCCAATTTGGCATTGGCCTCTTTCAAGGAATGCACGGTTTGCCGCAGGTCCTCTCGATCCTGCTCTAGTCGAGCCACCATTTTGTGCAGGCTGGATTCCAGGCGGCCGAACTCGTTGCGGCGACCGGAGGAAGGAAGAAATTCATGCTGCATGGAATACAAATCAGCCTGTTCGGCAAGGTTCTCCAAAGGCCGCACCACCAGCCTGATAATCCGAAACACCCCCAGCGCAGCCAGGAGAACCGCATTGACAAGCACATACCCCAGGATGGTGATTTCTCCGTCGCGCAACTGCGCCTCGACCGGGGCCAGGGAGCGGATCATGCCAACCGCGCCATGAGACGATGCGCCATCGACCCGGACCGGTTGCGCCATGAGCACGATTCCCCCGGGCTGCTCCCGGTCTTCCGCCTGCGTCAAGCGGCGGCGGTATTCCTTCCTGCTTGACGCGGCCACGCGCAGCCCATCCGCAAGGGTTTGGCCGAAATCGCAGTGCGGCGAAAGCACTACCCCGCCTTCGCCATCCAAGATGCCCAGGCACAGAACCGCCCCATCCGATGCAGGCACAGCCAAGCCAATCGGGTCGCAGCCTCTTTCCGCTTCCGGAACAAGGCGCGCAGCCATGCCGTCCAGCAACAGCTCCGCCTGCTCCCGGTCTCCCCGCAGGGCGTCACGCCGCCACAGCTGCATGGCGACAAGCTCCACAAGGAGCATGCCAATGACAAGCAGCAGGAGAAAGGTGAGGGCGGTTTGTATCTTCAGGCTACGCACAGGGCTGGCGTCCTTTCTTGGGATTCACCCCGAGGCAAGAAAAACTTCCCGCTACAGAAACACAGCATCAGGTTAAAATTTATCCGGCCATATCATGGAGGTGTGCATAACCCGCAGGATATAGATAGCGTTACCTTTCTGGATATACGGCAGGATGTAGGGAAGATTGGAGATTATAAGCTCTCTTGTTCCTTGAACTCTACCGGGGCGACCAGCGCATGGCTGCAAAGCCAACAATTGAGAGCTATCCCAAACTCGCTGGGCCACCTTCCTGGCAGCGATCGGGTTGTCTCCGGCAATATGCTCAACCGCATCATCGAGATTGATCAAGGCCTTTCTGGTCCATTTAACCTGCATCGACACCCCACTTATTGAAGGCGCTTCTTACTTCTGTATCAAGAGCGACATCGCCTCGTTCTACCTCGGCAAGCCCTGCTTTCACTTCCAGCTCAACCCATTCTTCATACTCCACGAAACGCTCCAGAGCCTGATTGATTATCCATGATCTTGAGCGGCTCAGTGATTTCGCTATTCCATCAACCCGGTCAAGAAGATGGTCATCCATTCTGACTGTCGTCATTTTCATTGATGCCTCCTGTATGAAAAATTATTTGTATTTTTTGAGAATACATATGAATACACAAAAAATCAATGCTGCCCCCTTCAATACGGGAACCTTGAAAAAATCGTCTCGAATATGTTGCCGTCATACCGGCGAAAGCCGGTATCCAGTAATTTTTGGCGGTTCTCACAAACCTGGACACCGGTTTTCACCGGTGTGACGAATTGTGCAAGTTTTCCTTACGATAATTTCGGGCACGCTCCGAGGCAGGCACCCAAAAATGACAATATTTTAAAAAATTGACAAATATCGTCACCAGCGCCTCCCCATCAGCACCCTGCACGAAACCCTCTCACGACAGAAAAACCTGAGACAAGCATACCAGATTCTTTGAGAAAAAAATGGGTCCCTTAAAAAATCATGCCCAAAAAGGAAGGCTGGCACACGATGTGCTATCACTGTTTTCATGCTTGTGTTTTGTTCCTATCACTGACACAATACGGACAATACTTGTTACACCCACAACCCAAACGGAGGACCCCCAATGAAATCCTTGCAGAAGAACCAAAAAGGCTTCACCCTGGTGGAGTTGATGATCGTTGTCGCGATCATCGGCATCCTGGCGGCCATCGCCATCCCGCAGTTCGCGGCCTACCGGACACGCTCCATGAATGCCAACGCCAAGGCCCTCAACAAAATGGCGGTTAACGCCCAATCAGACTTGAACGCTGAGTTGGGCACTTATGGCTTTACCGAAGGAGCCGCATGGCAGCTAGTTGACAATGTGGCAGATTTGCGCGGAGTGGGGGTTGTCAACGATTCCAACGCTACTCCGGCATTAGCCATCGGTGCCGTTGCCGCGACAGCTGGGGCTCGGCTTGCCGGATATAATGGTGCGACCCTCAAAGGGTTTGCCGTGCCCCTTGGCCTCGGTGCCAACATGGAACTTCTGTGTGATACCTCCGGTGCGGTTGGAACTGCCGTCAACGACTCCGTCTCTTACCATGTATACTCCAGACATTTCCAGGGCGACACCGCTTACGCCTCAGACTCTGATGTTCCCAATGTTCTGTACAGCGTCAGCAACGCTGGCTGGGTAGGCGCGGCTGGTATTCAGGCCACAACTATAGCCCCTGCAGCCCAGACCAATGAATTCGACGGCGACAATGATCCTGTCACCGCAGATGTTAACGGTGGCGGGCAACCCAGTGCGAACTGGGGTATTGTACAGTAATTCTTTCATACACACTTAGTTCCGTGTGATAAGACTATACAGCCCCGGCCTTTTTAGGTCGGGGCTGTTGCATTTTAGCACCCTTTCTCCTTCAATATAAAAAACACCATGACCTCAGCCATTGCCATCGACAGCCTCAATAAAACATTCGGTTCTGGCCGCAAAAAGAACCTAGCGCTCCACGACCTTTCTCTTTCCATTTCTCAAGGGGAGGTCTTTGGCTTCCTCGGCCCCAACGGCGCGGGCAAGTCCACCACCATTAAACTGCTACTGCATTTCCTTAAACCGGACAGCGGCACTCTGCGCATCTTGGGCAAAAGCGTAGGCCAAGAAGAGTTCCGCCATCGTATAGGCTATCTCTCCGAAGTCCCGGTGTTTTATGATCACCTCACCGCCAGGGAAACTCTGCTGCTCTCCGGGAGGTTGAGCGGCATGACTCGGCAGGCCATTGAACATTGCATCCCCATGCTTCTTGAACGCATGAACCTGACCGATGCGGCGGATCGGAGGGTGGGAGGGTTTTCCAAAGGAATGAAGCAACGGCTGGGCATGGCCAACGCCCTGATTCATGATCCGGAGGTGCTGATCTTTGACGAGCCGATGAGCGGACTGGACCCGGTGGGCCGCCACCAGATCAAAAATCTTATCGCCGAGCTGAAACAGGAGGGCAAGACCATCTTCTTCAGCTCTCACATCCTGAGCGATATCGAGGCGCTGTGCGACCGGATCGGCGTCATCCATAAGGGGGTCTTGCTCTATAGCGGAGGGCTGGGAGATTTTCTCAGCACAGGCGTAGGCCTGGAAGAAAAATTTGTCAGGGTGATCGAGGAGGCCGACCATGCAAGCGTTGCGTAATATCTGGTTTCTGGCCTTGGCCACCTGCACCGAGGGCGTCCGTCACCGGGCGCTCTGGGCCATTGTCTGTCTGGCCGCACTGCTTACCATGGCCAACGTGGGAGTCACCACGCTGTATGCCTGGGACCTGGGCAAGATTTCCGTCGAGTTCGGGCTCTCCGCCGTGGCATTCACCGGCCTGCTGCTGGTCTTCTTTCTCGGCATGAAGATCCTGGCCGACGATCTGGAACGCAGCCGCATCTTCATGCTGCTTTCACGACCGGTTTCCATCTGGCAGTACCTGACCGGCAAGTTCCTGGGGCTGGCCATGACCCTGCTTCTGGCCACCATCATCCTCGGCCTCTCCGCCGCCCTGTCCATGCGCTATGTGCTCTGGATATATGCTCCCTTTGTGCCGCCAAACTTCTCCTGGCTGACCTATCTCATGGCCCTGGTCTGCCAATGGCTCAGTCTGGTGGTGGTGCTGGCGGTGAGCGTGCTCTGTTTCAGCTTTGCCAGCCAGCCCTTTGTCGCTCTACTGCTTGCGGTTTCTTCCTACTTGGCAGGCCAGAACATAGAACTGCTTCGGCGGGTAATAGTGGAAAACGCCCATGCCGGGGTACTGACCGGCCAGGAAAATCTGGTGGTCGCCCTGTCCTGGATATTCCCCAATCTGTCGCTTTTTGACAAGAAGTATGCGGCGGCTTACGGCATGGCCTTTAGCGGCCAGGAGTTTATGCTGCTCTGCCTGTACTCCATATCCTATTCGGCATTGCTGATCTACCTCGCCACCTTGTTGTTCAAACGCAAGGAACTGACATGATGAGCAAGCGGCTGACGTCCCATCTTTTTGTCGCTCTGGCCCTGATTTCCTTCTATGCAGCCAGCTACAACGCCTTGCTCCAGCACCGTAACAACACTGGGGCCGATGCGGCGCGCTCCAGCTCCGGGATCTGGAATCTACCGCCCATGGCCTTACTTGCCTTGGCCGGAGAATTCAAGGGATTGATGGCCGACTACCTGACCATGGAAGCAGGCGCGCAACTGGGCACCGAGCTAGTGCGCAAACCAGAGGGGGGAGTTCGGACTGTCAAAAAACAGTACGACTGGCCGAGCATCCACCGAATATTTGTTGCCAGCCAAACCCTGGACCCATCCTTTGCCCAGACCTATATCGTTGCGCAAGGCTGGCTGCCGTGGGACGCCAATATGGTGGCCGAGACGCAAGATATCTTGCGAACCGCCGCTGCCAATCGCCCGTGGGACTGGCATCCCTTGCACGCCATGGGGTTCAACGCCTATTACTTCCTGAATCAACCGAGCGAGGCAGGCAAGCTCTTCCTAGAGGCCGCCAAAACCCCCAATGCCCCGTCGTTCCTGCCCATCCTCGGCGCACGCCTTGCTCAGAAGGGAGGAGAAACCGAAACCGCCATCGTGGTCATGAAGTCCATGCTTGCCAGCAAGGATGAAAATGAGCCCGGCTACGCCGATATGGTTGACCGCCTCCACGCCCTGGAGGGTGTGCGGGTGATCGAACAGGCCGCCATCCGATACGAAAAAGCTCTGGGCCGCAAGCCTTCGTCCCTCGCCGAGCTTACCGCCTCCGGCCAGCTCGCCACCCTGCCGCCCAACCCATACCAGCTTGACTACTGCATGGACACGGCGGGCACCATCTACTTTGACAAGCCGGACTGCCGGAATCCCACGCCGGGCGGGGACCGTCAATAACGATTTTAATGCCCACCATAGACCTTGCTTCTATGGCCGACCATCAGCACGAGAACCAGAACCTTTTCGTCCTGGATGTCGCAGATGAGTCGATACGCCCCAACCCGATACTTCCAGCGGCCAAGCAATTCCCTTCGCAGGGGGGCCCCATGCCGGCGCGGGTCTTCTTCCGTGGCGATCTTCTCCCGTAGATACCGAACAATCTCAAGCTGTATTTGCCGGTCAAGCTTGGCCAACTGTTTTTGGGCGGTGTCCGTGACTTCAATCCGCCAGGCCAAGTTCACGCTCCAATTCATCGAGAGTATAAGTCCGCTCCTGCCCCGATTCGACACGCTTCAGTATCTCGTCGGAAAGATACGCGGCTTCCAGATCGTCCAGATGTTGGAGTATGGCCTCACGGGCGTAAAATGATTTTGAGCGGCCAGACCTCTTGGCCAGCGCAGCCAACCGTCGCTCGATTTCTTCCGGTAAACGTAGTGCTAGCATGGCATTCTCCTTTTTGCTATACATGTATATATAGCATACCTGGCAAAACTCAAGGGGCGAATCTTTTTTATCTTCGGTCTCCCACAAAAAACTTGCGCATGACCATGGTGATGACTATAGTCATATTGTCCATCTCGATACGAAAAGGGGAAAGTGATGCAAACAGTCAAAGCATCGGAATTCAAGGCAAAATGCTTGCATTTTATGGATGAGGTGAACCAGACGGGTGAAGAGATCGTGATCACCAAGAATGGGAAACCGGTCTCCATTCTTAAACCGTATCGAACACCGCCGACCACCCTGTTTGGACTGCATAAAGGGAAAATACAGAGCAAGGACGACCTGATCGCCCCACTGGACATTGCCTGGGATGCGCAATAATGCTGCTTCTTGACACCCATGTTCTTGTCTGGCTGGACGAAGGCAATTTCCGGCTGGGAAAGACTGCGCTGCACACCATCGACGAAGCCCTGACCAGCGGCCAGCTTGGCGTTGCGACCATCAGTTTTTGGGAGGTTGCCATGCTGATCGAAAAACACCGGTTGACCATGCAGACAGAGCTTGCGGACTGGCGCTTTGAGCTGCTGCAGGCCGGGTTGCTTGAAATCCCCCTGCGCGGCGTAACGGCGATTCAGGCAGGCCAGTTGCCCTTGTTCCACGGTGATCCCGCCGACCGCATGATTGTTGCAACAGCCATTGAACATGGGGCTACGCTCATGACGGCTGACGAAAGAATTCTTACATGGAACGGATTCCACCATACAATTGACGCCCGCCTGTAAACAAGCAATTATCCCTTACCCTTCAAAAGCTGCGCCTGATCGACTCTATGACCACACCCAATAAAACCACCCAGATACAAGAAATTACCGACAACCAGGCAATCCACGACCTTTTCCTGGTCCGCGAGATGAACCGGGGCGAGACCAAGGCTGGCAAGCCCTACCTGAGCCTGATCCTGATGGACGCCAGCGGCGAGATCTCCGGGCGGGTGTGGGAGAATGCCGAGCAGCTCATGGGTGAATGCCCGGCCGGAGCGGTTGTTGCCGTTACCGGTCAGGCTCAGGCCTATAAAGGCATCCTCCAGCTCCGAATCGACTCCCTGAGCCGGGTTGCGGAAAGCGGGGTTGACCTCGCCCTGTTCGTCCCTTCCACCAAGGGCAATGTCAGCCACATGGCCAAGGAACTGGTCAAGCTGGCGGGGAGCGTGGAGAATCTTTTTTTAAAGGAGCTGCTCCTTTCCCTGTTCGGGGACCGCAAGCTCATGGCCGCCATGAAAAAAGCACCCGCGGCCAAGGCGATGCACCATGCCTATGTGGGCGGATTGCTGGAACATACCCTGGCTGTGGCCCGGTTGGCGGAGAGCGTCAGCACCCTCTATCCAACCCTGGACCGCTCGCTGCTCCTGGCCGGAGCGCTTTTGCACGACATCGGCAAGCTCAAGGAATTCAGTTTCGACTCCTTTCCCTTCGAATATTCGGACCGGGGGAGACTGGTGGGCCACATGGTTCTGGGGATCGAGATGATTCAGGAAAAAATCAACGGGATATCCGGGTTCCCGGAAGAGCTGGGGGACCGGCTCAAACATCTTATATTAAGCCATCATGGCCGGCATGAATTCGGCTCCCCCTCCCTGCCCATGATGCAGGAGGCGTTTGCCCTGAACTTTCTCGACGACCTGGATGCCAAGATCAACTACCTGGATCGCTTGTCCGGGCAGGTAAAAGGCGAAGGGTATCAGTGGACGGAGTTCCAGCGCAACCTGGAGCGGTTCCTCTTTGTCAAGGGGCATCGAACCGATGAGGGTTCGTCCTCCTTGAACCAAGGCCCGGACAACGGGGTGGATCCGCGCCAGCGGACGCTGTTCGGTCTGTAGCCCCTGCCCCCTATTTCACGCACCATTCATAGGCATTCTGGAACATCCGCAGCCAGGGCGAAACCTCAAGCCCTTTCATCTCCTCGGGCAGCCAGTGGCACTGCCAGGGCAGGAAGGCCCGTTCCGGATGGGGCATCATGGCCAAATGCCTGCCATCGGGCGAGCAGAGGCCGGTGAGGCCGCCGGGCGAGCCGTTGGGGTTAAAGGGGTACGCCTCGGCGGGCTGGCCTGCGTCGTCCACATAGGCCAGGGTGGCAAGGTTGCCTGCCAGCACCTCTGCCTTGATGACCTGGTCGGGGAAGTGGAGAAACCCCTCGCCGTGGTCCACGTGGATGCCGAAGGTCAGCCCTTCCATGCCTTTGAGCATCATGGCCGGGCTGTTGAGCACCTTGACCGTGACCCAGCGCGACTCGAAGCGCCCGGAGAGGTTGTGGATGAAGCGCGGCTGCTGCTCAGCCGAGAGCTTCCCCTGCCAGGGCACCAAGCCCAACAGGCCGAAAAGCTGACAACCGTTGCAGATGCCCAGGGTAAAGGTATCGGGCCGGTCGTAGAAGGCCTGAAACATCGCCTTGAGCCGATCGTTGAACAGGATGGTGGCAGCCCAACCCTTGGCGGACTCGGGCACGTCGGCGTAGGAGAACCCGCCCACCGCGGCCAGACCCCGGAAACCGTCCAGCCCATTCAGATCGACGCGCCCGGCCAGCAGGTCGGTCATGGTCACGTCCCAGGGCTCGAAACCGGCGGCGTAAAAGGCCGAGCTCATCTCCCGGTCGGAGTTGGAGCCCTCGTCGCGCAGGATGGCGACCTTCGGCTTGTTGGTTTTCGCCAGGATTTCGGGGGCGGTCTTTTCCGGGGTGAAGCTCAAGTGGTAGGTCGGCCCCTTGCGGTCGTAGATATTCCGCTTCTCTTCGTCGGCGCAGGAGGGCTTGATCTGGAGCCGCTCCAGCTGATAGCTGGTCTCCTCCCACCACTGGCGCAGAAGCCGCATGTCCTCGCTCAGGACCATGGCGCCGTTGTAGCTGATGCGAATCTCCTTGGCCGGGATGGTGGTGCCGAGCCGGACACAGGGAACGCCATACTTGGCGAGGATATCCTGCACTGCCTGTTCCTGTCCGGCCACGCATTCCAGCGCCAGGCCCAGCTCTTCGCTGAAGAGCGCCTCGATGGCGGTGGCCGTGCCGGTCAGGGCCAGGTCCAGGCCGCAGTTGCCGGAAAATGCCATCTCCAGCACGGTGGTGATCAGCCCGCCGTCGCTGCGGTCGTGGCCTGCGGCGACCAGCCCCTTGTCGATCAGCTCCTGCACCGAGCAGAACCCTTTTTTCACCAGGGCCGGGTTGTCCATGTCCGGCGATTCGTTGCCAAGCTGGCCCAGGGTCTGGGCCAGGGCCGTGCCGCCGAGCCGGTTCCTGCCTTCTCCCAGGTCCACGAACAGCAGGGTGGAGCCGGGGTGCTTGATATCCGGGCTCACCACCTTATTGATATCCGCCACCGCGCCGTACACCGAGATCACCAGCTCCCGGGGCGACTTGACCGTTTCCTTGCCCACCTTGGTGGCCATGGAGAGGCTGTCCTTGCCGCCATCCACGGCGATGCCCACGCCAATCATGGCCTCGCGCATGGCCAGGGCCGCGTCGTACATGGCCGCGCCCTCGCCTGGGAGCTTGGGAGCCCACATCCAGTTGGCCGAGCATTTCACCTGCTCCACATCAACCACCTTGGCCCAGACCAGATTGGTCAACGCCTCGCCCACGGCCATGCGCGCCCCGGCTGCCGGGCTCACCAGCATCTTGATGGGCTGCTCGCCAATAGCCGTGGCCACCCCGGACTTGGCAAAATGGCTCTGCGCCAAAACCGCTACGTCGCTCACCGGCAGTTGCAACGGACCGCAGCATTGCTGCCGCACGATCAACCCGGTCACGGCCCGGTCCACCTTGTTGGTGAGAAACCGCTTGGAGCCCACGGAAACCAGGCGCAGGACATTGTGCAACGCATCCTTTACGCTAAGGTTCTGCACCGCCAGGGGCTTGAGCGCCGGTTTGCTCCGGTTGTCGCTGAAGGTCTTAACCGGCACATTGCCCAGCAGCTCGTTCAATTCGATATCCACCGGGGTGGAACCGTCCTGGGCGTCATGCACCACGAAGCGCAGATCGCCGGTCACCTCGCCCAGCACCTCGCAGGCCACCTTTTCCCGCGCACAGATGGCCTGGAATTGCGCGATGTTTTCCGGCCGGATCAAAAAGCCGTTGCGCTCCTGGTACTCGGCGACATAGATCTCCAGCACGCTCATGGTGGGGTCGCCCACCCGGATGTTGCGGATCTCGATCTTGCCGCCGGATTTCTCCACCAGCTCCTTCAAGACATTGGCCGGGCCGCCCGCGCCCTGGTCGTGGATCACGTCGATCAGGGTCTTGTCGCCCATCTCGTTGCAGGCCCGGATCACCCGGTTCATCTTCTGCTCCATCTCGGCGTCGCCGCGCTGGACCGCGTCGAAATCAAGCTCGGAGACATTCTCGCCCTGGAGCATGCTGGAGGCGGCCCCGCCGCCAAAACCCACCCGATAGGCCGGGCCGCCCACCTGGACGATGAGCATGCCCTTTTCCTCCTTGGCCTTGGCGGTGTGCCGGGCATCGATCTGGCCCACGCCCGCGGTGAACATGATGGGTTTGAGAAAGCCCCACCGCTCGCCATCTTCCAGCCGCAGGTCAAAGGAGCGAGTGAAGCCCAGGACCAGGGGCTCGCCGAATTTGTTGCCGTAATCCGAGGCGCCGTTACTGGCCTCGATCTCGATGGTCAGCGCGCTGGCCAGGTTGTCCGGGCACTCGTAGCGGTTTTCCCAGGGCAGCTCGTAGCCGGGGATGTGGAGATTGGCCACGCAGTAGCCAGCGGTTCCGGCCATGACAAAGCCGCCCTTGCCGGTGCCCTGCACGTCGCGGATGCGGCCGCCGGTGCCGGTCTCGGCTCCGGGGAACGGGGCGACCCCGGTGGGGAAGTTATGGGTCTCGGCGGTGAGCAGCACATGATAGACCACCTCCTGGGCGGAGAGGGGGGACGGCGCGCCCGGCTCCTCCGGGATCAGGGTGGTGAGTGTGTGGCCCTCAACGGCGCTGGAGTTGTCCTTGAAGGCAATGACGCTGCCCTTGGGATGGGCGGTAAGGGTATCGGTGACCAGTTGGAAGAGATTTTTCTCCTGCTCCACGCCGTCAATGATCTGCCTGCCCCGAAAAAAGCCGTGCCTGGAGTGCTCGGAGTTGGCGTTGTTGAGGTCCATGATCTCGACGATGGTGGGGTTGCGCTTGTGCTTGGTGACAAAATAGTCGTAGTAGAAATTCCGGTCCCACTCGTCCATGGAGATGCCGGGGATTGTAAGCAGCCCGTCCGGCCCCTGGCCGATGAGGTCGATTTCATACACCGGCTCAGGGCTCACCCCGGTTTCAAAGGTGGTGAGCGGCGCGGAATAGAGGCATTCGGTCATCCGGTCGTGGTTGGCCGCGACAAAGGCGTGCAGATCCTCAGCCGGATCGACCAGAAAGCGGCGGGAGCGCTCCACCCGGGTCACCGTATCCAACCCGATGGCCCGGCAGATGGAGACCATGTTCGACGACCAGGCCGTGGCGAAATTGAGCCGCGGCCCCAGTTCCACCACCCGGTCGCCTGCGAGATTGGGGGTATCGGTGACGGTTTCGGCCAAAAAGCCGTCGGCCAGCACCAGCCGGAGCCTCTCCAGCTCGGCTGCGGCAAGGGGGGAGGTGCTTTCGATATTGAAACAGTATTCACAATTGCCGTCAATGGCGCGGTATAACTGGCGGACTGTCGTTCCCATGGTCGTATCCTAAAAGTGTGTATACAGAGCAAGCCTCAACCCCAACAATGGGCTCGCAAAAAAACAAAAATCTCGCAAAGGCGCCAAGACAGCAAAGCTAAAAGGAACATAAGAAGTTTTGCGATCTTTGCGGCTTGGCGAGAAAAAATTACAACAAGGCAATCAACCTATCATTAAACCACACTTTTTTCCGCAGGAAATTGCGCTCCCCCGGCAAAAAGACTTTTTTCCCCCACCCGCCTCTCCTCACGCCCTGCGGAGGCTTGCCTTGCTCTCTTGCCAGCCTTTCATCTTGCGCCTTTCCCCGTGCCCCTTTATGATACGGGCATGAAACCGCATCAGGAGAACACCATCCTTTCTTTTGCCGAAATCATCGGCCAGGACAAGGCTAAAAAAATGCTGCGCCGCGCCGTGGAACAAGGCCGGCTGGGGCACGCCTTTCTTTTCAAGGGCACCATGGGGGTTGGCAAAAAAACCTTTGCCCGGACCTTTGCCGCCGCCCTCAACTGCCAAAATCCGGAAGGGGTCGATCCCTGCGGCCGGTGTTCCTCCTGCCTCAAATTTCACGCCGGCAGCCACCCGGATTTCCTGGTGCTTGAGCCGGAGGGGGCTGCCATCAAGATCAATCAGGTGCGCGAACTGAAAAAAAATTTGGCCTTCCCTCCCCTGGAGGCGAAAATCCGGGTAGCGCTGCTCTGCGAGATCCACACCATGCGGCGGGAGGCGGCCAACAGCCTGCTCAAGACCCTGGAAGAACCCCCCGACCAGACCATGCTTATCCTCACCGGTGACGAGGCGGGAGGGATTCTGCCCACCATCCTCTCCCGCTGCCAGAGCATACCTTTTTTCCCGCTCCCCCAGACAGAGGTGGCCAAAATCCTGTGCCGGGAGGCGGACCTTAAGCCGGAGAGCGGCGCCGCCTTGGCAGCCATGGCCGAAGGCAGCCTGGGGCGGGCCAGACTCCTGCTGGCCAAGGATCTGCTGGGGGTGCGCCGAGAAATTGTCGACACCCTGCTCCAGCTTGAGCCGGACACCCCGGCCGCTGTCCAAGCCCTGAGCAAACTGGCCGAATCAGCGGCCAAGCTCAAGGAAGACCTGGGCGAACTCCTGGAATTGCTCGCCACCTGGCTCCATGATCTTCTCCTCTTGAGCCGCGGCGCGCCCGGGTCGATCATCAACCGCGATCTGAGCCCGACCTTTCCCGCTGCGTGCCGCCGCTGGTCCGGCACGCAGCTCGCCGACCGGCTGCGGCTCGTGGAAACGGCCCGAAAACAACTGGCCCGCAACTGCAACCCCACCGCGGTATGCGAAGTACTTTTCTTTGGGCTGCTTTAATGGTATGATCGCCTTTTGTAAGTGTTCCGCAGCACCACATCTGCTTTGTCATCGGCCTGCTCATGTGCAACAGCACACTTCGCAGACCTCTTTCTCGCATCTGTGGCACTTCGAAACACTTACATTCCATGAACTCTACTTATTTTCAGCCAACTGGCTGTTTGAGCACGATACATGAACGAAACACCGGAAACACCTCCTGCTGAAGAGCTGGTGCATGAAGACCAGCACAATGCGCCGGAAACCTGCTACACCATTCATTTTCGGCCTGGAGACCAATTTTTCTCCGCCGTCTCCCGCATCCAGAACCTCAAGGTGGGTGAGCTGGTCATGGTCCAGACCGAGCATGGCCTGGAGCCGGCCACGGTCCGGGCCCGGACCTTGCCCTGCCCCGGCCGAACCGCACCGGAAGGGTTGGGCAGTCACCTGATCGTCCGGCGGGGAACCAGGGACGAAACCGAAAAATTCACCCGCCTCCTTGAGCGCGAACGAGAGGCATTTGAGGTCTGCACCCGCTTCATCGGGACCCATGGCTTGCCCATGAAGCTCATCAAAGTGGAGCGTTTTTTAAACGGCAGCAAGATCATCTTCTTCTTCACCGCCGACACCAGGGTTGACTTTCGCGAGCTGGTCAAGGACCTGGTCCAGGAGTTCCGCACCCGGGTGGAGATCCGCCAGGTCGGAGTGCGCCACGAAACCAAGATGATCGGGGGGTTGGGCTGCTGCGGCCGGGAGCTCTGCTGCTCCTCCTACCTCAAAAATTTTGCCCCGGTTTCCATCAAGATGGCCAAGGAACAGGGATTGCCGCTCAATCCGGCAAAGATCTCCGGCATCTGCAACCGGCTGCTCTGTTGCCTCACCTACGAGTACGAAACCTACCACGCCATGCGGAAAAAAATGCCCAAACCGGGCAAAATCATCACCATCGGCGAGAAAAATTACAAAATCATCAAGGTCAACGCTCTGGAGGAGACCCTGGAGGTCTCCTGGCTGGAGGGCCAGGAAAGAAATATCCTGCTCACCAAGGACGAATGGAGCCAGGCAAAAACGGCGCAACCCGCCTTGAGCCAGCCCCAGCCCCGCGCCCAAACGCCGGAAGCGGACGCCCAGCCCAGAAGAAAAAAACCCAAACAGCACAAAGCCCCGGAAACGCCAGAGCAATGAACGCCTATTACCTCACTACCCCGATCTTTTACGTCAACGCCCAGCCCCACCTGGGCCACGCCTATTCCACCGTGGTGGCGGATGCCGTCTGCCGGTATCAGCGGCTGCTGGGCAAGGATGTCCGCTTCCAGACCGGCACCGACGAGCACGGCGACAAGATCGTCCATGCCGCAACGGACGCCGAGATTTCCGTCACAGAGTATGTGGACACAATCAGCGCCATGTTCAAGGCGGCCTGGCCGGGGCTCTCCATTAAGCCGGACGTCTTTGTCCGCACCACGGACCCGGCGCACATGGCGGTGGTGCAGGACATTCTCCAACGGGTGTATGACCGGGGCGACATCTATTTCAGCGAGTACACCGGCCTCTACTGCAAGGGATGCGAGCAGTTCCTCACCGAAAAGGAACTGGTGGACGGCAAGTGCCCCGATCATCTCACCGAACCGGAGCGAATCAGCGAACAGAATTATTTTTTCCGGATGAGCAAGTACCAGGAGTGGCTCATCGGCCATATCAACGCAAACCCGGAATTCATCACCCCGGAGCGCTACAAGAACGAAGTGCTCTCCTTTCTCAAGGAGCCCCTGGAGGATCTCTGCATCTCCCGGCCCACCACCCGGCTCACCTGGGGCATCCCGCTCCCCTTTGACCGCCGTTTTGTCACCTATGTCTGGTTCGACGCCCTGATCAACTACCTCTCCGGCCTGGGTTACCCTGAGGGTGAGGATTTTGCCCGCTACTGGCCCGCGGCCGAGCATGTGATCGCCAAGGATATCCTCAAGCCCCACGCCATATACTGGCCCACCATGCTCAAGGCCATGGGAATCGAGCCCTACAAGCGGCTGCATGTCCACGGCTACTGGAACATGAACGAGACCAAGATGTCCAAGAGCCTGGGCAACGTGGTGCGGCCCGGCGAGCTGGTGGCGGAGTTCGGCGCGGATTCGGTGCGCTATTTCCTGCTCCGCGAGATGTCCTTCGGCCTGGACGCCGGATTTTCCCACGAAGCCCTGGTGGCGCGGCACAACTCCGACCTGACCAACGACCTGGGCAACCTCTTTTCCCGCTCGCTGACCATGGTGAAGAATTTCGCGCAAAGCTGTGTACCCCAGCCGGGCGTGCTCTCGGAGCAGGACCGGGAGCTGGCCGAGGCCGCCCTGGCCATGCTGACCCACTACCGTGAGCACCTGGACCATTTCGCCTTCCACCGGGGGCTGGCGGCGGTGTGGGAGGTGATCAGCCGAGCCAACAAATACATCGTTTCCACCCAGCCCTGGGAGCTTGCCAAGGATCCGCAACAGGCTGGCCGCCTGGGCACGGTGCTCTACACCCTGCTGGAGACCCTGCGGCTCATCACCCTGACCCTGCACCCCATCATGCCGGAAACCGCGGCCAAGATGGCCGAGGCCCTGGGCGTGACCGGCGAAAACAACCTTAGCGACTGCGGGGTCTGGGGGAGACTCGTTTCCGGCAGCGCCATCACCCCAGGGGCGCAGCTTTTCCCCAGGCTGCAACGGGAAGAAAAAGAAAAAACTCAACCGCAAAAAACCAAAGCCATGAAAGAACCAGCCGCAGCAAAAGCCCCCGCCACCGAGACCGCGCCCGAGGCAGAGGGGGTCGTCACCTTCGACGCCTTCCAGAAGCTGGAACTGCGGGTGGCGGAGATCGTCGGGGCTGAAAAGATCGCCAAATCCGACCGCCTCCTCAAGCTGACGGTCAAGGCCCCGGAGGAACGCACCATCGTGGCGGGCATTGCCCAGCATTACCAGCCCGAAGAGCTGCTGGGCCGTCAGGTGATCATTGTCGCCAACCTCAAACCCGCCAAATTGATGGGTGTGGCCTCCCACGGCATGGTCCTGGCCGCAAAAGAAGGCGACCGGCTGGTGCTTTCCGCCCTTTCCGGCCCGGTCGCTCCGGGCAGCAGGGTGGCATGAGCAGGAAAACGCCATCGGATACCGCCCAGCTCTACCGCAGCCTGGAGGAACAGGCCAGCCGCCACCCGGTCCGGATTATCAGGCTTACCGGCAAAGGGGATGCCCCGCTGGGGTTGCTGTTCATCGACAACGGAATTCCAGAAGCGGAGGCGGCTTCCCTCCTGGCCGGACTCCGCTTTCCCGCCCAGCCCCGGGCGGCTTCGCCCGGTCAGCCCGAGGGAAAACTGCCGGACCTCGCTTGGCTCCGCCGGCAACTGGCCATGGAGCTGGCCCAGGTCCAGCAGACCAGGCTGCCCTGCGCCCTTATCCTGATCACCCTTTCCGGAGGAAACACCCTGGCCGGCCAGGCGGCGGCAGCGTTGGCGCCCTGCCTGCATCCCGGGGATCTGCTCTCCGGCATGCAGAAAAACACCCTGGCCCTGATCATGCCGGGCGCCTCGGTGGGCAAGGCACGAAAACGGGCGGAGGAGATTCGGACTCTTCTGCACGCTGGTGCTTCCGGCAAGGGCACACGTCTGGCCCTGGGCATTGCCGTGTGCCATGCCTACAAGACCATCCCCCCGGATCAATTTTTGGCTTTGGCCGAGGCCGAGCTGGCTCGCGCCGCCGCGATGGGCAACGACGCCATCTGCCAAAGCAGCGCCGCCCGGGCCGAGGATTCCTGCCAGGTCACGGTGGAGGAACGCGCCCAGTTGTGGATGCAACCGCGAAAAAGTTCGCGGGCAGCAGCAGGGATGGCGGCATAATATGTTGGCAGCTTTAACGGACACCCTGTTGAGGCGTCCGTCACTTTTACAGTTTTTTGCAGAGGAAAATCGTCCATGACCGCGAAAACCAAGCGCTCTCCGAAAATCATCTGTATCAGCAGCGGCAAAGGCGGGGTCGGCAAGACCTCCTTTTCGGTGAACGTGGCCACCGCCCTTTCCCAGAAAGGCAAATCCGTTCTCCTCATCGACGGCGACCTGGGGCTGGCCAACGTCGATGTGGTGCTGGGGCTCAACGTTCGGCACACCATCCGGGAAACCATCGAAGAAGGCCGCGACCTGGCCAGCTCCCTGGTGGAGATCAATCCGAAGTTTCATGTCCTGCCCGCCAGCTCCGGCGTGCCGGAAATGGCCAATCTCTCCTACGAAGAGCAGGCCTTTCTTACCTCCAGCCTCGAAGAGATCATCGACCGCTTCGACTTTGTCCTGATCGACACCGCGGCCGGAATCGGCGATTCGGTGCTCTGGTTCAACACCTGGAGCCAGGAGAATATTGTCATCCTCACCCCGGACCCGACCTCCCTCACCGATGCCTACGCCCTGATCAAGGTGCTCAACTCCCGCCACGACAGAAAGCGCTTTCACCTGCTGATAAACAGTGTACAATCCAAAAAAGAAGGCCAGGAGGTCTTCGCCAACATGCGCATGGTGCTGGAACGTTTTCTGAAAATCATCCCCGTGGCCCTGGGCTCCATGCCGCAGGACAAAAGCGTCTCCATGGGCATCCGCCAGCAGCGCCCTTTTTTGCTGGGCGCGCCGGACAGCAAGGCCAGCCTGGAGATCGTCGCCGTGGCGGAGCGCATCATCAATCTGTAACCGAGCCGGGATTTTTTTTTGCGCACCAGCGCAACCCGGCTGCATATTTTTTTTCAGCAAAGAGGAATGCTATGTTTGTCGTCGGCAATTTTTTAAGCGCCCTGGCCACCCTGGTGGACTTTGCCCTGAGCGCCTACATGTGGGTCATCATCGGCCGGGCCATCATCTCCTGGGTGAACGCCGATCCTTACAACCCCATTGTCCGTTTTCTGCATGAGATCACCGAACCGGCCCTCTCCCGCATACGGAGGGTGGTGCCGGTTTTTGGCGGCGGCCTGGATCTTTCCCCCATGCTGCTTATTCTCGCCCTGATTTTTTTGCGGAGCTTTCTGGTCCCCACCTTGCAGCACCTGGCGAGGAGCATGGGGTAAAAACCCATGAAGTTTTGAGGCACACACAAGGAGCCGACATGATACTCACAGCGCAAGACATCCAGTCCCAGCAGTTCCATGTCCGTTTTCGCGGTTTTGATGTGGAAGAGGTGGACGATTTTCTGGAAAAAATCGCCGCGGCGTTCCAGTCGGTTTCCGAGGAAAACCAGAAGCTCAAGGGAAGGCTGGAAACCATGGAAAAGGATCTGGCCACCTACCAGAACCAACAGAAATCCTTCCAGTCCGCCATCATCGCGGCCCAGAACGTCGCCGACGGCATGAAGGAAAAGAGCCGGGAAGAGGCGGAGGCCATTGTGGCCGAAGCCCAGGAAGAAGCGCGGCTGCGCAGGGAAGATGCCAATCTCGAGATTGGCGAACTGAAAAGAAAAATCGAAGATCTGAAATCGCTGAGGGAACAGGCCAGACAGGAGCTCCGCCAGCAGTTGAAATCCTACCTGCACATGCTGGAAACAGAACCCGCGGACAGCGGACGGGCGATGGAACATTTCAGCTCCCCGTCTCGCAGGCCGGAGCCCCAACGGACTGCCAGCTATGGCGGCCGCGCCGCAGCCGGCATGCAGAGCGGGAGCCAGCGCACGGGCAGCGGCCTTGCCGCCTCCGAGGAGGCAGACCTCAGCGACCTCTACGTCAAGATCGACATCCCCGAGAACGGCCTGGACGCCGTGGCCGTAAGCAGCGAAGACGATTTCTCCCCCCAGGATATTGCCCTGGCCTCATCATTCTCGGCGCACAAAGATATCCTGGTCATGGATGAGGACGACGAGGTTCCGGATTCCATTCTCCCGGACCTTGACGGCGACATGTCCTTCAGCCTTGACGATCCCCTGGAGAGCAATGAGCCTGCCGTATCCTTCGCCGGAAACCTGGCGGACGCCAAGAAAAAAGCGAATGACTTCAATCCCGATGAATCGCCCCTATGACCTATCTGCGGGAACAGGCTGACAGCGCCTCGGTCAGCCTCTCCATCCATGTGCAGCCCAAGGCCTCCCGCACCCGCGTCGCCGGACTCCACGGCGATGCGCTCAAGCTCTGCATCACCTCCCCGCCGGTGGATGGCAAGGCAAACGCGGCGGTCATCGAGTTTTTCGCCAAACTCTTCAAGATCCCCAAGGCAGCCGTCACCATTGCCGGCGGCGAGACCAGCCGCGACAAGCGGATTCTCCTCGCGGGAATCTCGGCCGCCCAGGCCGAGGCGGTGCTGCACCCCCTCCTCTCTCCATGACGGTGTGCCAGAGCGATGAACCCTCTTACAATCGGCATCCTTTCCGACACGCATCTTTCCCAACCCACCGAGACCTTCTCAAAAATCGCGGACGCCTGCTTCCATGACGCGGACATGATTCTCCATGCCGGAGATCTCACCGATCCCGCAATCCTCACGGTATTTTCCGGCAAGGAGGTGCATGCCGTGCAGGGCAATATGTGCTCGGCCCTGGCCTGCCAACTTCTGCCCACCCACAAGGAGATCCGGGTGGGCGGCTTCACCATCGGCCTGATCCACCGGTTTGGGAACACCTATGATTTTGAAGACCGCCTCATCGAGATCTTTCCGGAGGCGGACTGCATTGTTTACGGCCACACCCACCGGCCGGTCTGCCATCGTCTCGGCGGGGTTCTCTACATCAATCCCGGCAGTTTCACCGGCACGGGATATTCCGGGGCAGGCGGCACCTTTGCCATCCTTGAGGTGGGAGAAACTCTGCAGGCGCAAATCTATCAAATTCAGGCGAAGCTATGAAAACCCTCTGGACGCCCTGGCGGATGGAATACATCGAAGGCAAAACAGGCAGGGATTCGGGCTGCATCTTCTGTGCGGCGCCGGAACAGACCCATTCGGCGCCGGACCTGATCCTGCACCGCAACGGAACGCTGGTGGTGCTGATGAACCGTTTTCCCTATGCCAACGGCCATCTGCTGGTGGCCCCTGCCCGGCATCTCGCGGATCTCTGCGATCTCAACGAAGAGGAAAATGGGGCCATCGCCGCCATGCTGGCCCGCTGCACCGGAATCCTGCGCCGCCATCTCCAGCCGGACGGCTTCAATATCGGCCTGAACCTGGGCGAGGTGGCGGGGGCGGGGATCGCCAGCCACCTGCACTGGCACATCGTCCCCCGCTGGCATGGTGACCACAACTACATGACCGTGCTGGCCGAGGTCCGCACCATTCCGGAACATATCGAAAAGACCTTCGCCCGGCTGCTGCCGGAGTTTCAAGCCGGATACGGCGGGCGAAAAACATCCCGCACCGCCTGACCCCGTTGACTACTCGGTCATGTAGTCCCACGCCTTCTCGTGGATCTTCTGCTGCACATCCCACAGCTCCTTGCGTTTTTTCAGCAGCTCTTTCTTGTCGGTTTTTGGATTGCGGGCCGCCTCCCCATATTCGAACTGCTTGTCATTGAGCTTCTTCCGCAGCTCCTTGGTTGCGTCCAGGAACTTCTGCTGCGCCTCCGGGCTCAACGTGCCCATGCCGGGGCCCATGCCGGAGCCCATCATCCCGCACATCCCCTTGCCGCCCATCATCCCGCCCTGGCCCCCCATTTTGCCGTGCATCATGCCCGCAGCCATGGGGGCTGCCGCCGCGGCGGGAGCTGCATCGTGCTCTGCCGCCGGTGCCTGGCCATGGGCACCCCCATGCCCGGTCTGGGCGGAAACAGCGGAGGCGGCAAGAAAAGAGGCCAGTACGGATGCCAAGAGAATTCTTTTTTTCATTTTTTCCCTCCTGTGGGAGCATGTAGTGGTTGGGCAAGCCGGTTCCAGGAGTTGCCTCCTGTTGTGATATTACCGTCCGCATTGTCGATCATGCAGCATATACTTATATGCGACATCCCGGGCGCGGATTGGTTCCATTTTCCCGGCAAGAAAAACAGATGCCGCTGTCCGGACCTCTCCCCTGCATGCGGATCGACACGCCAAATACCGCTGCGCCGCCCCTGCATATGCGGCCCGTGCTTGACTTTTCCCTAAAAACCTCCTATCAATCGAGGAGCCCACAGGAACGCTGCGAAACACCACAGCAAAGGGACAATCGCCTTCTCGACCACGTATTTATGACCAAGACCACATCCGCCTCCGTCAAGATCACCCCCATGATGCAGCAGTACCTTGAGATCAAGGCGCAGCATCAGGATGCCATCCTCTTCTATCGGCTCGGCGACTTCTACGAGATGTTCTTTGACGATGCCGTGACCGCCTCGCGCGTGCTGGGCATCACCCTCACCTCCCGAAACAGCAAGGATGACGAGAACCGGGTGCCCCTGTGCGGAATTCCGTACCACGCGGTTTCCTCCTATCTGGCCAAGATGATCAAGGCCGGCTTCAAGGTGGCGATCTGCGAGCAGGTGGAAGACCCGAAAGAGGCCAAGGGCGTGGTCCGCCGCGAGGTGGTGCGGGTGGTCACCCCGGGGCTGGTCACCGACGATCAGCTCCTCGACGGCAAGGACAACCGGTATCTGGCCGCCATCTGCCAGAAGGGCAAGGAGTGGGGCTTGAGTCTGCTCGATCTCTCCACCGGAGAATTCCTGGTGAGCGAGCGGGGAGATCTCCCTGCCCTGCTGGATGAACTCGGCCGTCTGGCCCCTTCCGAAATCCTGCTCCCGGAAGAATTGGGGGAGGATTCATCCCTGGCCGCCGAGCTGCAGGCCTATCTGCCGCAAAGCTGTCTGACCGGCCGGCCGCCTGCCGGGTTTCACCCGGAAACGGCCCGGCAGAGGTTGCTGGAGCATTTCCGGGTGGCCAATCTGGCAGGGTTCGGCTGCGAGGAGCTGAAGGCAGGCATCGGCGCGGCAGGGGGATTGCTCCTCTACCTGCAGGAGACCCAGAAAACCGCCCTGGACCACATCGAACGGCTCACCCCCATCGAATTCGAGCACGTCCTGCTCATGGACGACTCCTCCCGCCGCAACCTGGAACTCACCCAGACCATCACCGGCTCCGTCCGGGAGGGTTCGCTGCTGGACACCCTCGATTTCTGCGAAACCCCCATGGGAGCACGGCTGCTCAAGAAGAACCTGTTGTTTCCCCTGCGGGAGGTCGAGGATATCAGGCACCGGCTGGACACCGTGGAACAGCTCTGCCTCGCCCCCCGGTTGCGGGAGGAGCTCCGGGAACTGCTGGGCAAGGTGTACGATCTGGAGCGTCTCAACGGCCGGGTGGTGCTGGGCACGGCCAATGGGCGCGATCTCACGGCCCTCAAATGCTCTCTGGCCCAACTGCCGAAAATTACAGAAAAACTCTCCGGAGCCAACACCCTGCTGGCCAACCTCGGCACAATGGACGAGCTGGCCGAGCTTCGCACCCTGCTGGAAGCGGGGATCCGCGAGGACGCCCCGGTGACCCTGCGGGAAGGCAACCTGATCAAGCCCGGCTATAGCGCGGAGCTTGACGAACTGGTGAGCCTGCTGCGCGACGGCAAGGCGCTGATTCTGGGGTTGGAGGCCCGCGAACGTACACGCACCGGGATCAACAATCTCAAGGTCGGTTTCAACAAGATCTTTGGCTACTATATCGAGATCAGCCGGGGCCAATTGGCACATGTACCCGAAGACTTCATCCGCAAGCAGACCCTGGTCAACGCCGAACGGTTCATCACCCCGGAACTTAAAGAATTTGAGGAAAAGGTCACCGGCGCCCAGGACAAACGGTTGGAGCTGGAATACCGGCTTTTCAACGCAATCCGGGCCACGGTGGCCGAGGCCTCCTCCCGGATTCTCCACACCGCAGCCCGTCTCGCCCAGATCGACTTCTTCTGCTGCCTGGCCGAGGCGGCCCAGCGATACCGCTACACCAAACCGGTGATCACAGCGGGCGAGGCGATCATCATCACGGAGGGCCGCCATCCCGTGATCGAGCGCGCCCTGCCGCCGGGCCGCTTTGTGCCCAACGATATCCGGCTTGACCAGGAAAACGAAGAGGTCCTGATCATCACCGGGCCCAACATGGCGGGCAAATCCACGGTGCTCCGGCAGACCGCGCTCATCACCCTCATGGCCCAGATGGGCGGCTTTGTCCCTGCCGCCGCGGCGGAGATCGGGGTGGTGGACCGCATCTTCACCCGGGTCGGGGCCTCGGACAACCTGCGCCGCGGCCAATCCACCTTCATGGTGGAGATGAACGAGACGGCCAATATCCTCAACAATGCCACGGAGCGGAGTCTGGTGATCCTCGATGAGATCGGCCGGGGCACCTCCACCTTTGACGGCCTCTCCATTGCCTGGGCCGTGGCCGAGGAGCTGGTCAACAAAAACGGCAAAGGCGTCAAGACCATCTTCGCCACCCACTACCACGAGCTGACCGAACTGGCCGCCACCAACACGCGGGTAAAAAATTTCAACATCGCGGTGCGGGAGTGGAACGACACCATCATCTTTCTGCACAAACTGCTGCCCGGCGGCACCAACCGCAGCTACGGCATCCAGGTCGCCGCCCTGGCAGGGGTTCCGGCCAAGGTGGTTGCCAGGGCCAAGGAATTATTGCATAATATCGAGCAGGGAGAATTCAACCGGCAGGGCGAACCGCGCATCGCCACCTCGCCCAGGAAAAAAAAGCCCCAATCCGGCCAGCTCTCCCTCTTCGGCGCCGGGGAGCCTCAGGCTGTGCGCAGACTGCGGGAGATCAATCCCGACGGACTGTCGCCCCGTGAAGCCCTCGATCTGCTCTATGAACTCAAGAGGTTGAACGATGCGGAGTAGTGTAACGACAGAGGCAAGGAAACAGCGGAGAAGCCTTTTTCCTTGCTGGCCGCTTGTGCTTGCCGTGCTGCTCCTGCTCGCCCCCCCGGCCTGGTCCGGGCCGGAAGAGGAACCGGACGACATCGCCCGGCAATACGGGCAGGCCAAGGCCTATTACCAGGAGCTGCTCAACAGCGGCAAGGGCACGAATCGCAAAAGCTGGCTCACCTCCGTCACCGCCTTCCGCAGCATCTACCAGGCGGCACCCGAGCATCAGGTTGCCCCAAAATCGCTGTTCATGCTGGGGCAGATCCACCAAACCATGTTCCGGCAGAGCGGCAAGGCCAAGGATCTTGACCAGGCCATAGCCTCCTACGAAGAACTGAGCGCCAAGTATGCGGGAAATTTCCTGGCCGATGACGCCTTTTTTCTCCTGGCTGCCATCTACCTAAACGAGAAAAAGGATCCGGACAAGGCTGCGCGGGCCTTTGCCAAGATCATCGCCATCTACCCGGAAGGCGACATGGCGGCGGCAGCGGAAGAAAAGCTGTTGCAAATCAAGCATGGCGCATCCGCACCGGACCCGACCAAGGAAGCGTCTGGAGAAAAATGCATCACCCCCCAGATCGCCGAAGAACCGTCGCCATCTGAACTTGCCGGAAAAAAACCCGGGCTGGCCACGGTGCTGCCCATCCGTCACTGGTCCAACAACCGCTATACCCGCCTCATCGTTGAAACCACCGGGCCGGTCACCTTCAAGCACCAGGCGCTTTCCGGAGACGAGGCTTCCCAGCGGAGGATTTACATCGACCTGCACAATACCCGCCTCGGTCCGGAAAACGTCAAAACCATCCCCATTGAAGACGGCCTCTTGCGCCGGGTCAGGAATGCCCAGTTCGATCCGCAAACCGTACGCGTTGTCCTTGACACCCAAACCACGATCTCCAACTACAAGGTGTTCACCCTGGCCGATCCCTTCCGGGTGGTAATCGATGTGATGAGCAGCACCGCCCCTGACAAGGCTGCAAAGGCCGAGGGGAAGAAGATCGCGGGCAAGACAAAAAAGGAAGGTTCCGGGAGCAAAGATACGTCCACAAGACAGGCGATGCCGGCGGAGATGGGGATTAAAAAAATCGTCATCGATCCGGGCCACGGCGGCAAAGACCCGGGCACCTGCAGCCCGAGCGGCCTCAAGGAAAAAGACATCGTCCTGGATGTGGCCCTCCGGGTGGCCAAAACCCTCAGGGAAAAATACGGCTACGAGGTTATCCTCACCCGGGACCGGGATGTATTCATTCCCCTGGAAGAACGAACCGCCATGGCCAATGCCAAGGAAGCGGACCTTTTCCTTTCCATCCACGTCAATGCCGCGCCGAACCATGAAGCCCGGGGGATAGAAACCTATGTCCTCGACCTGGCCAGCAACAAGGATGCCATGCGACTGGCGGCCATGGAAAACGCCACCTCGGCCAAACAGATCAGCGACCTGCAATCCATCCTGCTGGACCTGATGCAGAATTCAAAAATAAACGAATCCTTGAAGCTGGCCGGACTGGTCCAGGAAGGGATGGTGACCGGGTTGAACAAAAAATTCAGCGGGGTTTCCAATCTTGGGGTCAAAAAAGCGCCTTTTGTGGTGCTCATCGGCGCCCAGATGCCGGCCATCCTCACGGAAATCGCCTTTCTGAGCAATCCGGAGGAGGAAAAACGGCTTAAGGACGACGCCTATCTTGCCGGGGTTGCCAATCACCTCTCCGGCGGGGTGGCCCAGTATGTGGAAAACATGAGCCTGGCCACCAACCTCGCGCACTGATCCGGACACAGGGCGCGAACTCTATTGTTTACAGCGTTTCTCCTCCCTGTACAGGGGAGAATCCGTATCCCGGAACTCTTCTTTTATCCTGACAAACTCCCCCTCCTGGCGAAGAAAGGCCGCAACGACCTTGGGGTCGAACTGCTTGCCGGTATTGCGCAGGATCTCCTGCTTCGCCTCCTCGTGACCCAGGGCGATACTGTAGCTCCGTTTGCTGGTCATGGCGTCATAGGCATCCGCCAGGGCAACAATGCGGGCGCAGAGGGGAATCCTGTCGCCGGCCAGACCGTGGGGATACCCTTTGCCGTCCCAGCGTTCGTGATGCAGTTGGGCTATCTCCTGGGCAAGAAAGAGATACTCCGATTCGGTCTGTGCGTACACGTCCTCAATGAGGCTGCCGCCCACCCGGGCATGATCCTGCAGGGAACGCACCTCCGTATCATTCAATTTCTCCACCTTGTGCAGGAGCTCCACCGAGATGCCGACCTTGCCAAGATCATGCATGGGGCTGACCTTGGCGATCTCTTCCGCCACGGCAAGCGTGAGGCCGAGTTCCGGAACATTCGTGGCAAGATCCCTGGCCAGCGCCCGGGTGAAATGGTACATGCGGTCCAAATGACTCCCGGTTTCCTTGCTCTGCAGGGCTGCAAGCTTGGTGAGAAAAAAGATCAGCTCCTCGAATTTTTCTATCTTGAGCACCCTGAATCCTCCGGCGACGCGGAGACACAGCTCGACCGGCCGCACGGGCTTTCTCAGGAAATCGTCCGCCCCCAGGGAAAGGGCGCGGATCAGGGTCTCCTCATCATCGCGGTATGTTTGGACCAGAATATAGACATAGTGGAGTTGCTTTTTCCTGATCGCGGTGATGAGCTCAAACCCATCCATCCTGGGCATCTTCAGATCGGTAATGACAAACCGGATTTCAGGATCAACGGCTAATTTTTCCATGGCCTCTTGGCCATCCACCGCTTCAGCCACCTCATATCCCGCCTCGCTGAGGTACTCCCGCAGTAAATGGCGCTGCAACGCTTCGTCTTCGACGATCAATATCTTTTTGTGGTTGTTCCAGAAAACGTTGCAACCCGGGTTTTCGGTCATGGCGCTCCCCATGGATTTCTTAAAAAAACCAGACGGTTCATTATTCTATGATATCTATTTTCATAAATGCAATAATTGATTTCCCATGCCCCCCGCGGACAGTTGCCGGCCCTCTCCCCCCCCGTTTCCGCGCGGACAAAAAAACCCCGCCGGCAAAACGCCCGGCGGGGTTTTTCAAGCATTGTGCCCAGAGACATCCTTACTCAAGGGAAAAAATTTGCCGACCCTCCTTAAGGTTCGCGCCTTCCAGGAAACGGCGGATGGACTCCGCCGCCTCCTTGGCCTGGAATACTGCCTTGGCCACGGTCTGGGGGCCGAGCACCGCATCGCCCGCAGCAAAAACCCAGTCCACCGAGGTCTGCATGGTGACTTCATCCACCACATAAGTGCCCCAGCGGGTCATGGTGAAATCCAGGCCCGAGCCTGCGGTGGGATCCACATCCTGGCTGATGGCCGGGATGATGGCATCCGCTTCGATCATGAAGTTGGAGCCCTCGACAACCTCCGGCCGGCAGCGGCCCGAGGCGTCACACTCACCGAGTTTCATTCGCAAACATTCGATCTTGGTCAGCCGGCCGTTTTCACCGTGAATCTTCACTGGGGCGGCCAGCATCTCGATGCGCACCCCCTCCTCTTCCAAGTGATGGATCTCCGCTTGGGCCGCGGGCATCTCCGCCTTGGTCCGGCGGTAGAGGATGAAGACCTGATCCGAACCGGTGCGCAGCGCGGTGCGGGCGCAGTCGATGGCCACGTTTCCGCCGCCCACCACCACCACGTTGCGTCCGAGGTTGAGCTGCTCGCCGACATTGACCCTCCGGAGATAATCGACCCCGTGCAGCACCCCGGCAAGCTCCTCGCCCTCGACCCCGAGTTTACGGCTGGCATGTGCGCCAGGCCCAAGAAAAACCGCACCAAAGCCCTCGTTTTTCAAATCCTGCAGGCTCTTGTCCTTGCCGATGGTGAGGTTGTTTACCATGGTGACGCCGCAGTTTCGCAGGGCGTCGAACTCAGCCTCGATGATCGGCCGGGGCAGACGGTAGGCAGGAATGCCCACCGCCAGCATGCCGCCGGAAACCGGCAGGCTCTCGAAGATGGTGCAGTGGTAGCCTAAATGGGCAAGGTAATAGGCCACCGACATCCCGGCCGGACCGGAGCCGACAATGGCCACCTTTTTATCCTTGGGCAGGGCACAGGCCTGGAGCAGATTTTTATTGTTGGCCACCATCCAATCCACGATGTAGCGTTCGAGCATGCCGATGGCCACCGGCTCGCCTTTTTTCCCCCGGATGCAGTGCCCCTCGCATTGGAACTCATGGGGGCAAACCCGCGAACAGATGGCGGGAAGCGAATTGGTCTCGCGATCCAGCCAGTAGGCCTCCTCGATCTTCCCTTCGCGCAACAACCGGATAAAGCCGGGGATATCATTATGCACCGGGCACCCTTCCCGGCATTTTGGCTTTTTGCATTGCAGGCACCGCTCCGCCTCCAGTTGCGCCGCTTTGGCCTCATACCCGGAAACAACCTCGTCAAAATTCTTGATCCGCCCGGACACGGGCAGTTCCCGAGAAAATTGACGGGGAATGTTCATTCGTTCTTTTGTTTCCATCACTGCCTCCTCCCCGGAAGACTGAAGCATCGGTACTAGTACCGATATTTATCATAATAACGACACGTTAGACTATAATTGCCCCATGGTAAACTGTTTCACGGCGCATTTCATGCAAAAATTATCGTGCCAGCCTCCGCAGACGGAAAAATTCGCCCCGCAGGCAGATGCTTTTCCGCGGGAAAAACACTCCCTTCACCGCAATCAGGCAAATGCCGCTTGACAATTCCTTGGATAACCCGCAAGTTATACAATATATCTCATCAATTCAGCAGAATACATGTGAGCGACATACTTTATGAAAGCAGAGTTTATCAACCCATTTTTGACCGCAGCCAAGAATGTTCTTGAAACAATGGCGCAAACACAGGTAACCCCCCAAAAACCCCGACTGAAGGAGGGCAACACCTCCTATGGAGAGGTTACCGGCATCATCGGCATGACCTCCGAAGAAATCACCGGGTCCATGATCGTGAGTTTCACGGAAAAATGCATCCTGAAAATTGTTGCCAACATGCTGATGGAAGACCCCAAGGAAAAAATTGACGACGAAGTCGTCGATGCGGTCGGCGAACTGACCAATATGATCTGTGGCGGGGCCAAGGCCCAGTTGGCCAAACTTGACCATAAATTCGCCCTGGCCACACCCAACATGGTTGTTGGCAAGGGGGTGGAAATCTCCTATTATTCCAAGGCGCCAACCATTGTCATTCCCTTTGAAACCGCAGCGGGTTCTTTTGTTGTTGAGGCGAATCTCAGCGAAAAATCATAGGGTTCCCCGCAGCCTTTCCCTATAAAAAAAGCCGCTCGTTTCCGAGCGGCTTTTTTTATTCCATTTTTTTCTTCTTCTCAGGAAGGCTTGCGCCTTTCGGCAACCTTCAGCCGGCTCAAGGCACGCTGCAAGGCCGCTTCAGCCCTGGCGCGATCAAACTTTTCCTTCTGGGCCTGGGCTTCGGCAAGGCGTTTTTCCGCCCGCTCCTTGGCCCGCATGGCGCGATCCACATCAATATCCGCGCCGCGCTCCGCCGATTCAACCAAAAAGGTCAGCTTGTTATTGGACACTTCACAAAAACCGCCACTCACCATCAGGGTTTCCTCCTGGGCGCCGGTCTTGTAGGTCAGAACCCCAACCTTGATCGTGCTCAGAAAAGGCGCATGGTTGGCGAGAACACCAAATTCGCCGCCGTAGCCGGGAGCGGTGACAATGTCAACCTCCTTGCTTACTACGGCCCCTTTGGGAGTTACCACTTCCAACTTTAATTTTTCAGCCATGGGTAATCCTCAAGTCCTTGCCGGACCCGCAAGAGGTCCGGCAAGTCAGTCAGTTCCTTAAGCAGCGGCCTTCTCTTTGCTGGCCTTCTCAACCGCCTCTTCAATGCCGCCTACCATGTAGAAAGCAGTCTCGGGCAGATCGTCGTGTTTGCCTTCCAGGATCTCCTTGAAGCCGCGAACCGTGTCGGCAACCTTGACGTACTTGCCGGCCATGCCGGTGAAGGTCTCCGCAACGGTGAAGGGCTGGGACAGGAAACGCTGAATCTTCCGCGCGCGGGTAACCAAGGTCTGGTCTTCTTCGGAGAGCTCGTCCATACCCAGAATCGCGATGATGTCCTGCAGATCCTTGTACTTCTGGAGGCTGGTCTGTACGCCGCGGGCTACTAGGTAGTGCTCTTCGCCCAAGACATTGGGGTCGAGAATACGGGAGGTGGAGTCCAGGGGATCAACCGCCGGATAGATGCCAAGCTCGGCGATCTGACGGGAAAGAACAACGGTTCCGTCCAGATGGGCGAAGGTGGTGGCCGGCGCCGGGTCGGTCAAGTCGTCGGCAGGTACGTATACGCACTGTACCGCAGTGATGGAACCCTTGTTGGTGGAGGTGATCCGCTCCTGCAGGGCGCCGAGGTCGGTGGCCAGGGTGGGCTGATACCCAACCGCCGAAGGAATACGGCCAAGAAGCGCGGAAACCTCTGCGCCGGCCTGGGTGAAACGGAAGATGTTGTCAACGAAGAAGAGCACGTCCTGGCCCTCTTCGTCACGGAAGTATTCGGCTGCGGACAAACCGGTCAGCGCAACACGGGAGCGGGCTCCCGGCGGCTCGGTCATCTGGCCGTACACCAGAGCGGCTTTGGGAAGAACGCCGGATTCCTTCATCTCGTGGTACAGATCGTTACCCTCGCGGGTACGCTCGCCAACGCCGCAGAATACGGAGATACCGCCGTGGTGCATGGCGATGTTGTTAACCATCTCCATCATGATAACGGTCTTGCCGCAACCGGCGCCGCCGAAGAGCCCCATCTTGCCGCCGCGCGGGAAGGGAACCAGCAGGTCGATAACCTTGATGCCGGTTTCGAGAACATGCACCTCGGTGGACTGATCGGTAAAGGCGGGAGCAGGGCGATGGATGGCGCGCATCTTGTCGGAGGCGATGGGCCCCAGACCGTCAACGGAGCGGCCGACCACGTTCATGATCCGGCCCAGAGCCGGAGCGCCGCAGGGAATCTCGATGGGCTTGCCGGTGTCCGTGCAGTCCTGGCCGCGAACCAGACCGTCGGTCTGATCCATGGCAACGCAGCGGACAACGTTATCGCCAAGATGCTGGGCAACCTCGATAACCAGGTTGCCTGCCTCGTCGCTGATGCCCTTGTTGGTGACCAGCAGGGCGTTCATGATCTCCGGCAGGTTATCCGGCTCAAACTCAACGTCTACAACAGGTCCGATGACCTGAACAATTTTACCAACTCTTGCTGCACTCATTGAAAAGCCTCCTTGAGCCTAGTACGTACATTGACAATCTATGATTGCTGAATGATTCAGCCTAGTTCTTCACCTGGTTACTTCAATGCCTCGGCGCCGCCGACGATATCCATCAATTCCGCGGTGATACCAGCCTGCCGGGCCTTGTTGTAAATCAAGGTCAGGTTATGGATGATATCCTTGCAGGCGTTGGTGGCGTTATCCATGGCGGTCATCCTGGAGGCGTGCTCGCTGGCGGAAACCTCAAGCATGGCATGGTAGACCATGACATTCATGTAGAGCGGCAAAAGCACTTCCATGATCTCCTCGGTGCTCGGCTCGTAGATATACGAACCGGACGCCGAGGCAGGCGCCTCCTCTGCCGTCACGGCAGAGGGCTGAATGGGCAGAAAAAGCTGCTCGGCCGGACGCTGGATGGCAACGCTCTGGAATTTTCCGTAAACGATGCGCACTTCATCGCTGTCCCCGGCCAGGAAGTTCCCGGCTATATCCTGGGCAATGGCCCGGGCATTGAACATCTGGAAGGTGCTCATCAAATCGACGTGACGCTGGCGAATCTTGCCGGTCTTCCGGAAGTAGCTGGCGCTTTTCTTGCCCACGCACACGAGGGAAACCTTCTTGCCTTCAGCTTCCAGCTTGGCAATGAGCTTGTCGGTCATCTTCAGGATGTTGGAGTTGAAGCTTCCGCACAGGCCGCGATCCGAGGTGACGACCAGGATCTCCACGGTCTTGACCTCGCGCTTCTCCATGAGGGGAAACGCGCCGGAATCCATGGCAGAGGAAAGATTGCCCATGGCCGCGTTGAACTTCTCGGCATAGGAACGGAAATCTTCCATCTTCTGCTGCGCCCCGCGAAGCTTGGCCGCAGCAACCATGTTCATGGCCTTGGTGATCTGTGAGGTTTTCTTTACCCCACCAATCTTCATTTTTACATCTTTTAGGCTCGGCATGAGACCTTACCCCCCTTATTTAAGGCCTTTGGCAGCCTTGAAAGATTCACCGAAAGCCTGCAGAGTTGCTCTGATCTTCTCTTCCAGAGCGGCATCGATGGCCTTCTTCTCTTTCAGATCGTCATAGATGCTCGGCTGGTTTTTCTCGATATGGGCGTAGAGCTGCTGCTCATACTCAGCCAGGGAGTCGATGGGCAGGGTGTCGAGATAGCCGCGGGTGCCTGCAAAGAGGATGCAGATCTGTTTTTCCATGGGCAGCGGCTGATACTGGGGCTGCTTGAGAATTTCAACCAGACGGGCGCCGCGGGTCAACTGCGCCTGGGTAGCGGCGTCCAGATCGGAGCCGAAACCGGCAAATGCCGCGAGCTCGCGATACTGGGCGAGATCCAGACGCAGGGTGCCTGCAACCTGCTTCATGGCCTTGACCTGGGCAGCGCCGCCTACGCGGGATACGGAGAGACCAACGTTGATCGCGGGACGGACACCGGCGAAGAAGAGGTTGGGCTCAAGGTACACCTGACCGTCGGTGATGGAGATAACGTTGGTCGGGATGAAGGCGGAAACGTCGCCAGCCTGGGTCTCGATGATGGGCAGGGCGGTAAGGGAACCGGCGCCCAGGGCGTCGTTGACCTTACAGGCCCGCTCCAGCAGACGGGAGTGGTTGAAGAAGATGTCGCCGGGATATGCCTCACGTCCCGGCGGACGACGAAGGAGCAGGGAGAGCTCGCGGTAGGAGACCGCCTGCTTGGACAGATCGTCATAGATGATCAGGGCGTGCTGGCCGTTGTCACGGAAGTACTCGCCCATGGCGCAACCGGCAAAGGCGGCGACATACTGCATGGGCGCCGGATCGGAGGCGCAGGCCGCGACCACGGTGGTGTATTCCATGGCGCCGTGCTTGCGCAGCGCTTCAACAACCAGAGCCACGGTGGACTTTTTCTGGCCGATGGCCACATAGATGCAGTGCACGTCGGTGTTCTTCTGGGCGATGATCGCGTCAACGCAGAGGGCGGTCTTGCCGATCTGACGGTCGCCGATGACCAGTTCGCGCTGGCCGCGGCCAACCGGGGTCATGGCGTCAACCGCCTTGGCGCCGGTGTAGCAGGGCTCGTGTACGGACTTACGGGCGATAACGCCGGGAGCCAAAACCTCGATCTTGGAGGAGTGCTTGGCATTGAGCGGACCCTGGCCGTCAATGGGGTTGCCCACGCCGTCAACGACGCGGCCTTCCATCTCGGGGCCAACCGGAACCTCGGCGATACGGCCGGTCCGTTTGACGGTGTCGCCTTCCTTGATCTTGCGCACGTCGCCAAGAACCGCGCAACCGACGTTATCCGCTTCCAGGTTCAGGGCGATGCCCAGGATGCCGCCCGGAAACTCCAGCAGCTCCATGGCCATGCACTTCTCAACCCCGTACACACGAGCGATACCGTCACCAACGGAGATTACGGTGCCGGTTTCACTCAGATCAACTTTACTTTCGTAATCCTTGATCTGCCCCTTGATGATTTGACTGATCTCTTCGGCTTTGATCTGCATTTGTCGTATTAACTCCCCTTAATGGATTCTTTTAAACCAGCAAGCTGTGACTTGATGCTTCCATCGAGCACCAGATCACCGACCTTGGCCACGATCCCGCCGATGATGGAGGGATCGACCTGGGCCGTAAGGACGACCTGCTTGCCGGTTATTTTTTCTAAAGTTGCCTTGACCTTTGCGCTGAGTTCGGGGGTCAGCTCCATGGCCGAAACCACCGTCCCCTGACACATATTGTTCTCCGCGTCGACCATCGCCTGAAATACCGCAGCGATGTCGGGGAGGATATCCGCACGTTTTTTCTGCACCAGCAGCTTGAAAAAATTGCCCATAACCTGGGAAACCTGCATGGAGGCGAGAAGATGCTCCATGACCTTTTCCCGCGCCTCAACCGGATAGAGCGGATTGGTCAGGGCGTCCGCCACCTCGGGCATCCCGGAAAAGAGCTCGGCCATGGCATTGAGGGTTTTGGTGAACTCCGCGAAGGCATTGCCTTCCTTGCCAACGGCAAACAGCGCCTTGGCGTAGCGTTTGGCTAATACTGTATTCTTCACTGAATACCTCCCACCTTTTCAAGGGACAGCTCAACCATCCTGCTCTGATCCGCAGGCTGAATATTCTTTTTCACCAGCTCTTCCGCCAGCAGCACGGCTTGCTCGGCGATCTCACCCTTCAGCCGGGCTTTGGCCTCGGCAATCTCATGGGCCACGGCCATCTCGGCCTGACGCTTGATGTCGCCCGCATTGCGCTCGGCATCGGCAATGATTTTTGCTTTTTCGTCCTCGCCCTGCTTGACCGCCTCGGTGATGATGGAGTTCACTTCTTCATCGAGCCTGGCAAGTTTGGCCTCGGCCTCCTTGTAGAGCAACTCGGCTTCGGCCTTGCGGGATTCCAGGGCCTCAAGCTGATCCTTGATCCCGTCCCGCCGGCTGCTTAAGCCGTCGGCAAAGGGTTTTTTCAAGAAGAAGACCAAAATGAAGACCAGCCCGGCAAAGTTCGTGGTCCGCCACAGGAGGTCCAACCACTTCTCCTTGGGGATGGCGCCATCGCCGGAGGCACATGCTGTGGCGGCAACTGCCAGCACCATGAGCACCGACAGGGCTGCAGAGCTGATTTTTTTCCAGGATGCGTTCTTCATTTACAGAGCCCTCCCCAAAACCTTGCCGGCCATCTCGTTGGCAAACCCGGAGATCTGGCCCTGCAACTCTGCCTGGGCTGCGGCAAATTCTTTTTCTATTTCTGCAAGCTGAGCGGTTTTCTGCGCGTCAACCTCCTTGCGGATCCCGGCCAGTTTTTCCGTGCTTTCGGCAAGGGCGGCATTGCGGGCGGCTTCGTACTCTTTCTTGGCCCTGATCCTGGCCTCCTTCATCTTCTGGGCAAACTCATCGAGACGCAGCACACCGTTCTTCTTGAATTGATCAATGCCTTCATCAAGGCCGGAGATCTTTTTCTGCCGCTCTTCGAGAATCGAGCGGATCGGTTTGTACAAGACTGCATTCAGGACGACAATAAGCAAGAGCATATTGGCAATCTGAATGAGCATGGTCAGGTCGATAGTAATCATTACTGGCCCCCGTTTTCGTTACAATTTATATGTGAAAAAATCTTGGTATGCGCGCATGAAATGAATGCCTGTTCATTAACAATTGAACGGTTCTAATCGAATTTATTTTGCCTGTCAATACATTTTCCCGTTGCTTTTTTTCCCGGTTTTCCCTGGGTATTTCTACAGATTCACACCCCAACCGGTTATTTTTTCGCCGGTCCCGTTTTTCAGGGAGCAGCTTTCACTCCCTGACTGCTGATGATGCCAGACACCGCCGCGAGCGCCTCGGGCAATTTATCCGCCATGGTCCCCCCGGCCTGGGCCATATCCGGACGCCCGCCTCCGCTGCCGCCCACCATGGTGGCCACCTCTTTGACAATCTGGCCGGCATGGAAACGGAGGCTCAGATCCTTGGTCACCATGGCCAGCAGACTGACTTTTCCCTCAAAGACGCCGCCCAAAACAGCAATGCCGCTGCCCAACCCGTCCCGCACCCTGTCCCCGACCTCGCGCATGGTTTTCGGCGAATCCATGGCGATCTGGGCGACAACCACCTTTACCCCGCCGATCTCCTGGGCATTAGCAAGCATGGAGTCAAGATCATTGACGGAAAGATCCGCAGTGAGCCGGCTGACTTCCCGCTCCAGCTCCTTCTGTCTGGCCAGCATTTTTTCTATTTTCCCGGGGAGTTCCTCCGGAGAGGTCTTGAGTTTGGCCGCCAGCATTCCCAACTGCGCCTCAACCTGCTGGAAGCGTTCCATGGCCCCAGGGCCGGTTACCGCCTCGATGCGCCGCACCCCGGCGGCGATGCCGGTTTCACTCACAATCTTGAACAGCCCGATCTCTCCGGTGGCTCCCACATGGGTGCCGCCGCACAGCTCCTTGCTGATCTCGCCCACGGAAACGACCCGGACTTTTGCCTCGTATTTTTCGCCGAACAGGGCCGTGGCCCCGTCTTTGATCGCTTCCTCCCGGTCAAGCACCGCCGTGGACACCTGTCCATTGGCCCGGATACCGTCATTGACGATCTTTTCCACCCGGACCAGCTCTTCACGGGTGAGGGGGGAAAAATGGGTGAAATCGAAGCGGAGCCGGTCCGGATTAACCAGGGAGCCGGACTGCTTGACATGCTCGCCCAGTACCTCGCGCAGGGCGGCCTGCAGGAGATGGGTGGCGGTATGATTGTTGGCCGTGCGCCGACGCTTGCCTTCCGCCACCTTGAGCTCGACACTCTCGCCGAGGGACAGGCTGCCCTCGACAACCTCGGCCCGATGAAGGACAAGCCCCTCCCCTACGGCCACGGTGTTTTCCACCCTGGCCTTGCCCTGCACCCCGATGATCATGCCCCGGTCGCCGCTCTGCCCTCCGGATTCGGCATAAAACGGGGTTTCCGGACAAACGACGGAAATCTGCTCACCGGTGCCGGCCTGCTCAAGACTGTCACCGCCGCCGCTCAACAACCCGCTGATGCTTGCCTGGTGGCGACGGGTCTCATAGCCGACAAAACGAGTCCGCAACCCCGCGTCGAGCAGGGCGCGCACTCCCGCCCCCATCTCGGCCAGCGAGGTGGCTTTCCATGATTTCTTGGACTGGTTGCGCTGCACCTCCATGGCCGCGTTGAATCCTGCCTCATCGGCCAGCATCCCTTTTTCAATGGCGATATCCTTGACGATGTCCACGGGAAATCCATAGGTATCGTAGAGTTTGAAGATGAACTCCCCTGCCACCTCCTTTTCCCCCGCCTCCTGCAGCCGCTTCATCTCCTGGTGGAGCATGGCCAGCCCGTTGTCCAGGGTTTCCAGGAAGCGCACCTCCTCGTTGTGCACCACCTTGGCCAGGAGTTCCCGCGCCCCATGGAGATGGGGATACGCCTCGCCCATCTCGGCAATGACCGCGGAGGTCACCCCGGTCAGAAAAGGCTTTTTCAATCCCAGGGAGCGGCCGAAACGGATGGCCCGCCGCATGATGCGGCGGAGCACATAGCCCCTGCCCTCATTGGAAGGCAGCACTCCGTCGGCCACCAGGAAGGTCGTGGCCCGGCTGTGATCGGCGATGACCCGCAGGGCCGTGTTGACTGCTCCATCCTCTCCGTACCGGACCCCGGCGGCTTGGGCGATTGCCGCGATGATGCCGCTGAAGAGATCGGAATCGTAGTTGGTCAATTTCCCCTGGGTCACCGCGGCGATACGCTCCAAGCCCATGCCGGTGTCGATGCTCGGCTTGGGCAGCGGAGTCATAGTGCCGTCCTCGCTGCGGTTGAACTGCATGAACACCAGGTTCCAGATTTCGAGGAAACGGTCGCAGTCGCAGCCGAGTTTGCACTCGGGCCTGCCGCAGCCCGCCTCCACCCCCTGGTCGATATGGATCTCGGAGCAGGGGCCGCAGGGGCCGGTATCGCCCATGGCCCAGAAGTTGTCCTTTTCCCCCATCCGCACAATGCGGCCCCGGGGCAGATCCTTGACCTTTTCCCAGAGCGCGAAGGCCTCGTCATCGTCCTCAAACACAGAAACCCAGAGCTTTTCAGGAGGAAGGCCGATCTCCTGGGTGAGGAAATCCCAGGCATAGTGGATGGCGTCTTTCTTGAAATAATCGCCAAAGGAAAAATTGCCGAGCATCTCGAAAAAGGTGTGGTGCCGTGCGGTGTAGCCCACGTTTTCCAGGTCGTTGTGTTTGCCGCCTGCCCGCACGCAGCGCTGACTGGTGGCCGCCCGGACATACTCCCGCTTGTCCTCGCCCATGAACACCCGCTTGAACTGAACCATCCCGGCATTGGTGAACAACAGGGTGGGGTCGTCGTGGGGAACCAGGGCGGAACTTTCCACCACCGTATGGCCCTTTTCGGCAAAATAGGTCAAAAATCGCTTGCGTATGTCGTTTCCGGTCATTGGCACATTCCTTCAAAGTACAGAAGCGGGACGCATCCGCATCCCGCTTCGTGATAACAATCTTTTCCTGTGTAAAGCGGATCAGTCAGCAACCGCAGCCGGCGCGACAACCGTTCCCTTTTCCCCCATCACCGGCAGACCATACCCGAGGCGCACCTTTCTTTCAAGATCCTCGCACATCTCCGGATGTTCCTTGAGGAAGATCTTGGAGTTCTCCCTGCCCTGGCCGATGCGTTCGCCGTTGTAGGAGTACCAGGCGCCGCTTTTCTCGACAATGTCCTGGGCCGTGGCCAGATCGAGCAGATCCCCGACCTTGGACGCGCCCTCACCATAAATGATGTCAAACTCCGCCTCTTTAAAGGGCGGGGCCATCTTGTTTTTCACGATCTTGACTTTGGTCCGGTTGCCGATCACCTCCACTCCGTCCTTGATCGCAGCCTGGCGCCGGATATCGAGCCTGAGCGAGCTGTAAAACTTGAGGGCGTTGCCGCCCGTGGTGGTTTCCGGGTTGCCGAACATGACCCCGATCTTCATCCGGATCTGATTGATGAAGATGATCGCGGTGTTGGTGCGCTTGAGCACCCCGGTGAGCTTGCGCATGGCCTGGCTCATGAGCCGGGCCTGGAGGCCGACGTGGGAGTCCCCGGCGTTGCCGTCGATCTCCGCCTTGGGCACCAGGGCCGCCACCGAGTCCACGACAATGACATCCACCGCTCCGCTGCGGATAAGGATCTCGACGATCTCCAGGGCCTGCTCGCCATAGTCCGGCTGGGAGACCAAAAGATCATCCACCTTGACCCCGAGGCGTTCGGCATAGCCGATGTCCAAGGCATGTTCGGCATCGATGAAGGCGGCGCTGCCTCCTGCCTTCTGGGCTTCGGCGATAACATGCAGCGCCAGGGTCGTCTTGCCGGACGATTCCGGGCCGTAGATCTCGGTGATCCTCCCCCGGGGAACGCCGCCGATGCCGGTGGCGATATCAACACTCAGGGTGCCGGAGGGAATGACCGCCACCGCCTCCCGTTCGTCGGTGCCGAGCCGCATGATCGAGCCCTTGCCGAACTGCTTCTGGATCTGGAAAATCGCGGTATCAAGGGTTTTGTTCTTATCGTCGGCAACGGCCATGGTCTAAGTCTCCCAAGGTATGAGGAAATCGCAAAAACAAAAAAGATAACGCAAAGGCGCGGAGGCGCAAAAAAATATTTTACAGAAACGAGGCCATCATTTTGCCGCTCCGGGCCTTCGACAGGCTCAGGGTGCAGGGTTTCCGCGGTTACTTCGACGAACCGATCCTTCCTGTAACTTTGCGTCTCTGCGCCTTTGCGTTAACCCTAAAGAAATTTATTGTCGGTTCTTTTTACTCTGTCCTTCATTCATTATCAAGACCAAGCTGTTCAACCCAAGCAGGTGGCGGCGCAAAAGATCAAGCGCCGTCTGGCTGGCCTGAGCCTGCACCTGGCCGCGCTCCCCGGAAAAACGGAAATGAAAGGTCTGGGTTTTGTCCGGGCTGGCCAGGCCGAAATAAACCGTGCCCACCGGCTTGTCTTCGCTGCCGCCGCCCGGTCCGGCAATGCCGGTCACGGCAAGGGCATAATCAACCGGAGTCACCCGGCGCATCCCCTCGGCCATCGCCCTGGCACACTCCGCGCTGACCGCGCCGGACCGCAAGAGGATCTCCCGGTTGACCCCGAGCAGCCGCTCCTTGAGGGCATCGCTGTAGGCCACCACCCCGCCGAGAAAATACCCGGAACTCCCGGCGATGCGGGTCAAGGCATGGCCGATGAGCCCGCCGGTGCAGGATTCCGCCACGGCCAGTGTCTGACCGCGGTTTCCAAGCAGGCCTCCCACCACGGACTCCAGAGTGTCGCCCCCGGAGCCGTAACAGCAGTCGCCCAGCGACTCCGTCATCTTCCCATCGTATTTGCGCAGCGCCGCCTCGGCCTCGTTGCTTGTCACGCCGGTAACGGTGAGGCTGACATGCACTTCGGGAAATACGGGATAATAGCCGATCCGCACCCGCGGGTCGCGGCCCTCCAGATGGGCAAGCTTCCGGTTGATCTCGGACTCGGCCAAGCCCACCACCTTGTACACCTTCTGGCGCACCTGCCGGACCTCCTCGCCTTCCCAGACAGCAAGCCGGGTGATCACCGTTTCCAGAAGCAGATCCTCCATCTCCTGGGGCACCCCGGGCAGAAAAAAGATAGGCTTGCCGTCCTGGACCAGAAAATATCCGGCTGTCTGTGCTTCGGTGTGCAGGGCGTGGGCGCCCGCCGGCAACCAGGCGAGTTTTTCCAGGGAGATCCGTTGGCCGGGTGGCAGACTCTTGCCGTGGGCCTGGATTTTTTTGAGTATTTCCGGATACAAGGTGGCGGGGCGATCGAGAGCCGAGGAAACCGCGGCATTGGTCAGATCATCGGTGGTCGGGCCCAACCCGCCGGTGACAATAACAAAATCAGCCCGCTGCAAGGCCCGCTGCAAGGTGCGGCCGATGAGTTCCGGCTCATCCCCGATGGTGGTCATGGCCAGGATCTCATGGCCCGCGCCAAAAAGATGGCTTGCCGCGAAGTAGCTGGTGGTGTTCAGCACCCGCCCGGAGGTAAGCTCATCGCCGATGGCAATTATTTCCCCAATCATCCCCGCCTCATACACAAAAAAAAGATTTTGGGCCAATATACACGGAATGAACGCTTCGCGCGAGAGCTTGCTATCTGGATGATCGCGTCAAGCCGCTGATCCAATCGCTCATGTACATGGGCGTCCGTTGCTGGGCCATGGTTTCGGCAAAGGCGAGATACTGTTCCACCGGCAACCCGAGCAGCTTCATCTCATCCTCGGCAAGATAATTCTTGGCCACGCTGACATCGCTTTTGCATATCGCCGCCGGCTTGCCCTTCTTGTCGAATGACTGCATACCCATCAGCGGCAGGGCGGCATCCGCCCGGCGGCACACCAGTTCCGCCGCGGTCTGCTGGCTGATGGCTCAGAGCAGCTTTTTCTGCACCACCTTGAAAAACTCGATGGTCTTTTCGGCCTTGTGGTCGTAGTCAATGCTGGTGGTGTAAATATCCTTGATCTTCTGGTAGAAAAAACGCTCGGAAAGCCGAATCTCCCGAATGCGCTCCTGCAATTCCGTGAAATAGTTCATGGAATTGCCGCTCTTGAACCGCTCGTCGTTCAGGGCAAAACCCTTAAGCCACCGTGACCTAGCCGTTTGAAGGCACTGATCGCGGCGACCCGGTTCAGGATTTCCTGGGCGCTGGTGCAGGGCGGCTGGTAGGTCATGTAGCCATCCGATGATATTGCGCGCACGAAGCTGCGAAAGGGCGAAGAAGGGGATGGCTGCCACCGCGCCTATCATTGCTCTGTCACAGCTCGCCATCGCAAATCCTGTCGTGAAGTTGTCGCAAGCAGCCCAAAGAGATTCAAGATTCAGCCCTCGACAAATGAGTTGACTTTTCAGCACAAACGAACGATATTTTTACCGGTTCATCCACCATGTGTGGAAAGAGTAACGAAGCCGTCCCTCGGGGCGGCTTCAGCTTTTTTGAGGTATTCCCGCGTGTCATCCCGCCGACGACTCGGGACGCTCCTCCACCATCTTGTCACCCTTCAGCACAACAACTGCACTGCCGGCGCGTTTGGCCCTTTCCCTTGCCTTTTGCGCGGCGCGCTGCATGGCGATTTCCGCCTTGACCAAATCCGGATCACGGGATTTATCGCTTGTTTTCGAGCCGGTAGTTTTTGCGCTCATTACTGGCCTCCTTCTTCGAGCAGCCAGGGGGCTGGCCTCGAATTTTCGTAAATGGCCCACTCGTCGACGATGGGTTGATAAATTTCCTGCAGATTCCGCAGACCTGCCGCGAAGCGGCGGCGGATGGTAGGCTCCGGCACGTTATGACCGCCTTCGCGAACACGCTGACGCACCCGTGCAATGGCCAATTCGGGTGAGGCGAGCCGGGGGAAAAACAGCTTCACCAGGTAGCCTTCCCGTCGCCAGGCCGGGATCAGGCGGGCATAGCCCCGGCCGCTCAGGGTGGTCTCGAAGGCAAAACTCTCCCCATGCCGGACATAATCGTGAATCTCCTCCAGCATCAAACGACCGGCCTTGAAGGCGGCCCGATCCGGATCAAATGGAGCAAGGCCGGCGGCGATCAGGTCGGCATTGACGAAAAGCGGGCAGTTTGCCTCCCCGGGAAGAAACTCCTCGGCGAAGGTGGTCTTCCCGGCCCCGTTTGGCCCGGCAATGATGATGATCTTTTTCTCCCTCATCGCGTTCCTCCTTACGCCTCCGTGACCTGGCCGTTCATCAGCATGGCGGAATTCTGGAATTCTGGGGACAGAATACCTAATTCCTGCCTACCTCCAGATCGGCCGCGCTTGCCAATCATCCGGAAAGCCCATGGCCTGCGCCCGCACTTGCGGATGTTTGACAAAAAGGTTGACCAACCGCTGTTTCCAGGTGTTTTGGTTGATGCTGTCCATGAGATATGCCAGCATCACCAGGGTATTGTAAAGACGTTTCCCATCCATTTGGTTGAAATTTGCCTGTAGGTCAGCAGGCCTTTTCCGAGGCAGTTTCCAGGCGAAAGGAAATAATCGATTCCAGAGCCGGGCATGATGGGCGCAATGGTTCCGCACGATACTGAGATGATGGAGAAACGAGGTGAGATTCACTTCGTCTAAATCATAAGCATGGGCAATGGCATTGCGGTCGCTGCCATGCCTTAGGTTGGCGTACCACTTTGAGAGTTGCCCCAGGGTCATGACTTCGCAGACAACCCAGAGGGGCGGGAGTTCTTCGTCGTATTTGCTGAAGTGTCTGATGAAAATCTCAGAACTTCTCCCTACCGTTTCCTTGAGGGCGTTGATGTTTTCAGGGTGGTTCCAGTTTTCTTTGAATAGATTTTCTTGCAGGTGGGCGTGCGGCCCATAGGCATGGGCGAGGTGATAGGCCCAACGGGTGCGCAGGGAAACTTCAACTCGTTCGAGGGCGTCCGTGACCAATAGCCGCAATTCACGGTCAAATATATAGTGCTCCAAGATCAGATTGAAGTCTGTGCCGGGCTTAAACTGATGGGTGGGATGGTCTTGCTCGAAGGGGAGCCAGTAAGCAGCCAGGCGATAGTAATTGAGATGGCCGAGATAGCGTTTGGCCCGGTCGCGATCTGTGATTGCCATGCCGCGTTCGATGAGCAGGTCGATCTGTTCATCAAAAGATTTAGGGAGCTTGGTGAATTGCATTACCAGCCCCCATAAAAAGAAACCCCCAATGGTGCGCAGATCTTACGAGATGCGTTGGGGGTGTTGTTCAAATTTAAGTAATAATTGAGCATAAAATATCTGATCCGGGCAAAGGGCGCAAGCTTTTTCCTTTGTATCACTGGCCAATGACTCCATGAAAGTCGCCGGTGTCTGCATGGAGGGACACCACGCGTATGGCGGCAGAAAGCCTAACATAATATTGCCCGATTATTTGACCATATTCATCACCGAATGCAGAGTGCATATTGCATTGTTCTCTTGGGGGAAAAAGGAAAAGGAGGGGCACTCCCCCAGTTTATTTGCAGAGGGCAAAGGCGCCTGTTACGCCGTCTTGACAGGATTTTTGCGATAGGCTGTGCTCGGTGCGCCGTCAAGATAGAGCCTTTCAGAGAGGAGAGTTTTCTTGCCATCTGCTGCACCGTGCCCCTGGCAATGAGGAAGGTTGCTTTCCGCCCGACCGTAAGCCTTGATCCTGAGCGTGCAGTGAGCTTTTCATAAAAGGCTTTGCCCAGATCCTCGTTTTCCAGTGAGAGCTTGAGTCTTCCAGGAGACGGTCGATGTCATCGTGTGCAATGCCGGGGTTAATAGGGAAAGGTATTGATAACCAACCGAACCTGACCAGAGGCAGAATGCAGGGGATTTTGACCCGCGAGTCTTTGCGACAAACGATGCAAAAAATTCTCCGGCACGCAGTTTCATCCCTTTGATGGTCAATCGGTTCAAACAATCCGGCCCAGAACCCCATCCTCGCTGAGCTCTTCCAACCGCACCGTCACCAACTGGTTCACCAGCCCGCTGTCCCCCGCAAAGGAAACCGGGATATAATTGCCGCTATAGCCCTTGAGCAAACATCCCTGCTTGCGCCCTTCCACCAGGACCTGCCGGACGCTGCCCAGGTGCTTGCGGTAAAACCCGCTCCGTTTTGTATGATGCAAATCCCGCAAGAGCGCAACCCTTTCCTCCTTGACCGGCTTGGGAACCTGATCCGGCATGGTGGCGGCCGGGGTTCCCGGCCTTTTCGAGTAAGGAAAGACATGGAGATAGCTCACCGGCAACGATTCGAGCAGGCGGTAGGTGTTGGCAAAGGCTTCCTCGTCTTCGCCGGGAAACCCGACCAGCACGTCCACGCCGATGGCTGCGTCCGGCAGGCACGCCACGCTCCGTTCCACCACGTTAGCAAAGGCGGCGGCGGGATAGCGGCGGTTCATCCGCTTGAGTATTTGGTCATCCCCGCTCTGCAAGGGGATGTGCAGATAGGGCATCACTGAGGCCGATTGGGCCATGAGATGCAAGAGCTCTTCCGTAATCTCGGTGGGCTCAAGCGAACTCAAGCGGTAGCGCACCGGCAGGTCCCGGGCGACAAGCAGTTCGAGCAACTCCCGGAGATTGGTCTTGGGGGTGAGATCCAGTCCATAATGGCCCAGGTGGATGCCGGTGAGCACCTGCTCCTTGTAGCCCTGGTCGGCAAAGATCTCGGCCTGGGCCACCACCTTGTCCGGGCCAAGGCTCCGGCTGCGCCCCCGGGCATAGGGCACGATGCAGTAGGAACAGAAGCTGTTGCAGCCGTCCTGCACCTTGAGATAGGCCCTGGTCCGCGATCCGAAGCTGGTGACGGTGAGAGGGCAGATCTCCTTGTGCCCGGCGATGTCGCCCAGGTGCATTTCCAGATCACAGTGGCGGTCGGCCAGGGCCACTTCCACCAACCGGTGCTTGCAGCCGTTGCCCACGATGCAGATGGGGCTGTCGGCGATCTCGAGAATATCCTGGGCACCGATCTGCGCGTAGCAGCCGGTCACGATCAACCGGGCCTCGGGATTGGCGCGCAAGGCCCGCCGGATCAACTGGCGGGACTGCGCCCCGGCCCTGGCCGTCACCGCACAGGTGTTAATGATATAGACCTCCGCCGGATGGGAAAAGGGAACCAGCTCCACATCCCGGCGGGCAAGTTCCGAAAGGAAGGCCGCCGACTCAAACTGGTTGACCTTGCAGCCGAGGGTGGTAACGGCAATCCTTTTTTTGTTCTGGCCTGTGATCTTCATGCCTGCGCCATAGTGTGTTTACTGCGAAGTTGCAACAACAAGGCCGATTGCCGGAATCTCTGATCGTGAACCGCCCGGTCGCGCCGCTGCGCTGCTGAACGGTTATGAAACATCGATAATTTTAAGGCTGTTGGTGGTCCCCGCCACCCCGGAGAGACTGCCCGCGGTGATCACCAGCCGCCGCGTCCCGGACCGGACCAGCCCGGCTCCTTTCAGCAGCTCGGCCAGCTCGCGGTCCGACAGGGAGACGGAGGAGACGTACAGGGGAAAGACCCCGGAAGAAAGAGCGAGAATATTGCGGACCGTCGGGTTATCGGTGATGGCCACAATCCAGGGCCGGGGCCGCAGCCGGGCGATGCGCCTGGCCGTGGCCCCGGTGGCGGTTGGGGTAACGGCGAGATCCACGGTGCGGTTCTCCAAAACATCGCAGGTGGCGCTGCTGATCAGATCATCGATGCTGTCTTCGGAGCGGATCGCGGCCCGGACCTCCAAGGCAACCCCGCCGCTCTTGACCAGGCCGCGCTCAGTCTGCCGGGCAATTTTTTTGGCAATGCGCACCACGGCCACCGGATCATGGCCAATGGCCGTCTCCTCGGAAAACATGATCACGTCGGCGCCGTCCAGGATGGCGTTGGCCACGTCGGTGACCTCGGCCCGGGTGGGCCGGGCGTTGTCCACCATGGACAATAGCATCTGGGTGGCGACGATCACCGGCTTGGCCGCCATGTTAGCCCGGTGAATGATGTCCTTCTGGAGTCCGGGAATCTCCTCGATGGGCAGCTCGATGCCCAAATCGCCCCGAGCCACCATCACCGCATCGGCCTGCGTCAGAATGGAGTCCAGGTTGGCCACCGCCTGCCGCCGCTCGATCTTGGCCAGCAGGCAGGGGCGGTACTTCCCGGTTTGCGGCAGGAGAGCGCGGGCGGCCAGCATATCCTCCGGGCTGCCGACAAAGGAGATGCAGATCACATCGGCCTTGTGCTGTATGGCAAAGGCGATGCCGCGCCGGTCTTCCTCGGTGAGCGCCCCGGAAGGCGCATTATAGCCGGGGATATTGACCCCCTTGTTGGACCGGACCACCCCGGCCACCAGGGCCTCGGTTTCAATGATCTCCCCCTCGATGGACTTGACCTTGAACTGCAGCATGCCGTCGCCGACAAAGATGATGGAGCCGGGCCGCACCCCTTGGGCCAGCCCGGAAATTTCATGGGGCAGAAAGATACCCCTCCCCGGACGGGGCTGGCTTGCGGGCCAGAAACGGACCTTGGCCCCCCGCCGCACGGTGATCGGCTTTGGCACCATGCCCAGCCGCATCTTCGGGCCGGGCAGGTCAACAATGATGGCCACCGGCTTCCCCATCTCCCCGCTGATTTTTCGCAGACTGGCGATCACCGCGGCGTGTTCCCCAAAATCTCCATGGGAAAGGTTCAGGCGAAAGCCATCGACCCCGGCTGCCATCAGCCGCCTCTGCACGGCCGGCAAAAAAGAGGCCGGGCCCAGGGTGGCCACAATCTTGGTTTTAGAGATGAATGCGCTCATGATGTTCCTTGGTTTTTCCGGGTGATCAGAGCTTGTTTGCAAACCTGGCAAACAAGGGCTCGGCAAACGCGGCATCGCTCTCAGTGTATCTTTTTTCCGCTGCGGCTGCCAGACACAAATTTCGCGTCAGCGCGCAATCTCGCCGCACCCCAGAACCTCCTCTCCCTCATAAAAAACCGCGAACTGGCCGGGGGTGACGGCCCGCTGCGGTTCGGCAAAGGTCAGCCGCACCCCGGTACCGTGGCCGGCGATTTCTGCCTGGCAGGCTGGATGCCGGGAACGGATTTTCACTGCGCAGACATGGGGAAAGGATGGGGGATAGCCGCGCAACCAATGCACCACCGGCAGCACCATCTCCCGCTGCCAGAGATCCGCATCCTTGCCGACCACCACCACGTTGCGCTCCGGATCAAGCGATGCCACATACCAGGGGGTGGCGTCCGGCAGCCCCAATCCCCGCCGCTGGCCGATGGTATAGTGATGGATGCCCGCGTGTTGCCCAAGTTCCTTGCCCTGCAAGGTCAGCATCGGGCCCGGCCGCCCTTGCCCCGGGGAATGGGCGGCGAGAAACTCCGCCACCGGCTGGTGCTTCAGAAAACAGATATCCTGGCTCTCCGGGGTATCCCGAAACGCCAAGCCAAAACCGGCGGCCAGCCCGTACACCTCCTCCTTCCGGAATGTGCCCAAGGGAAAGCAGAGGCGGGCCAGTTGTTCCTGACCGAGCATCGCGAGAAAATAGGATTGATCCTTTTTGGAATCCATCCCTTTGAGCAACCGGCGCCCGGCTTTCTCCTCCGCGCTGATCCTGACATAATGGCCGGTGGCCAGCAGATCCGCCCCGAGACCCTCCCGTGCCCGATCCAGCAGGAGGCCGCACTTGATGGTGCGGTTGCAGACCACGCAGGGGTTGGGGGTTTTCCCGGCAAAATAGGCGGCGCAGAAATAGTCCACCACCAACCGGTGGAAAGGTTCGGCCAGATCCACCACGGTCAGCGGGATTTTTAAAAAATCGGCCACCGCCCGGACCCGGTCCAGTTGCTCGACCAGATCGGGCTGGGCCAGGGCCATGAAAACGCCCTGCACCCGAGCCCCCTGTTGTTGCAACAGGGCGGCGGCCACCGAGGAATCAACGCCGCCGCTCATGGCGACAACAATATTTTTTTGGTGTATAGTCGTTGCGAAACGCTCTGCCATCCGATCCCCAGCACGAAAAGGCTTGTCGATGAAACTCCCGGAACTTCTTGCCCCAGCAGGCAATTTTGAAAAAATGCAGGCCGCCATCCACTACGGGGCCGATGCGGTCTATCTCGGCGGCAAGAAATTCAGCCTCCGGGCCCACGCCACCAATTTCAGCGACGAGGAAATAGGGCAGGCCGCAGCCTATGCCCACGCCCACGGAGTCCAAGTATACACCACCCTCAACATCTTTGCCCACAATGACGATCTTGCCGGGCTGCCCGAATATCTGGCCGCTCTGCGCGAGGCCAAGGTGGACGGCCTGATCATCTCCGATCCGGGCATCCTCGCCGTTGCCAAGCGGGTGGTTCCGGAACTGCCGATCCATCTCAGCACCCAGGCCAATGTCACCAACCTGGAGAGTGTCCGTTTCTGGGTGGGCCAGGGGGTCAGCCGGCTCAATCTGGCCCGGGAGCTTTCCCTGGCCGAGATCACCCAAATCCGGCAGGCCACCGAAGCGGAACTGGAGATCTTCGTGCATGGCGCGCTGTGCATCTCCTACTCGGGCCGCTGCCTCTTGAGCCTCTATCTCACCGGCCGCGACGCCAACCAGGGCAACTGCGCCCACCCCTGCCGCTACCACTACCGGCTGGAAGAGGAAAAACGGCCCGGCCAGTTCTTCCCGGTGGAGGAAGACAACCGGGGCACCTATATCTTCAACGCCAAGGATCTCTGCCTGCTCAACCGGCTGCCCGATTTGATCCGGTCCGGAGCGGACAGCCTCAAGATCGAAGGGAGGATGAAGAGCGTCTACTATGTGGGGGCCATAACCCGCCTCTACCGGGCAGCCCTTGATTACTGGGATGCGCAGGGGCTCGACGCCGCTCTGCCCGACTCCTTCCGGCAGGAACTGCTCAAGATCGGTTCCCGCGGCTACACGGAAAACTTCTTCGACCAGCCGCCGAGCACAGCCGATATGCTCTACGACGGCCCCATGATCAGCTACGACTATGCCCCGGTGGGCATAGTGCGCCAGGCCGCGCCCCAGCCGGTTATTGAGGCCCGCAACCCCATCGCGAAGGGCGACCGGCTGGAATACCTGGATCGCGGCCTCAACAACACTACCCACACCGTGCTTTCTCTCTCCGGCCCAAGCGGCGCCCAACTCACCCAAGCCAACCCGAACAGCCTTGTCACCCTCACCCTGGACCCAGCGCTTGCAGTCTGTGAGAACAACGGTCTTTTTCGGAAAAAAATGGCCTCCTGAACAAATAATGCCTATACTTGAAAAACATGATGGACACGCAACAATGGTGCTTCGACAGGCTCAGAAAGAACGAAAAAATCAATAATTTCAAATAACTACCGTTCGTGCTGAACCTGTCGAAGCACCGTTCGAATTGTCACAGGTTCCATCAATCAACTCACGAGGAGCGTCCCTTCGCCATGCAGCACATCCTGAGCATCGTTATGATCCTGATCGGAGCAGTTGTCATGCTCTTCAGCTTCCTCAAGGCCCGGGAACTGCACATCCTCACCCCCTTCATCCCCGAGCGCAGCAAACCGCCGATCATCCGCGCCCTGCGTCTGCATCGCGGGCTGATGTTCTTTTTCCTGCTGATTTACTGCGTGGTGGCCGGGGTCTTTTTCCTTGATCTCCCCTTTGTCGGCGAGTTCCTCGTCGGCCTCGTCTTTCTGTCCGGGGCGATCTTCGTTCTCCTTGGCCTCCACGTCCAGATCAGAATGCTTCTTGAGATAAAGAACACCCTGCACGGCCTGTTCCCCATCTGCGCCTCCTGCAAGAAAATCCGCAACGCCGATGGCGACCCCCATGACCCTGCCGCGTGGAGCAGCGTGGAAACATTCATCTCCGCCAAGACCTCGGCCGATTTCACCCACAGCATCTGCCCGGATTGCCTGAAAAAACTCTACCCGGATCTCTATAAATAAGTATCGCCATGAGTTCTCCTTGCTTTGAGCCGTTTCAGGACCGCCTGAGCCGCGATATCCGCAATGCACTTTCCGCGGCCCTGCCCCTGGCGTTGGCCCAGAATGATCTTGCCCCGGTCCGCACCGTTGCCGCCCGGTATCTGCATCAGGGGTTGGCCGCACCCTATGTCGCCTATATCGAGACGAGACTGGCGGGGTACGCCTTGGCCCTGACGACCATCAACCGCACCAAGGCCCTCACGCCCCTGGCCAAGGCGCTGGTGCTGTGGGATTTGGAGCTTTTTTTCGAGGTCCACGAAATTCTGGAACAGGCGTGGCATGGGGCGCATGGCGTGGAAAAAGAGATTCTCCAGGCCATGATCCGGGCGGCGGGCTTCTATATCAAAGGAGAGTATGGGTATTTCGAGGCAGGGGCCAAGATGGCCGGCCGGGCCGTGGCAACACTCGAAAAAAACCGGCGGGAGTGCGCCGGTTTCGATCTGGAGACGCTGTTGGAGAGTTTGCGTGGTTTGGATCCAATTCCGCCCAAGCTATTGCGGCAGGATCCACATCAGTGAATGACCCGATTGATTTTTCGTTCGAGAATCTCCAGGGTAAAGGGCTTGAGGATCAACTCATCCACCTTGAGCTGCACGGCCATGCTGATCTTGGCCGTGGTGGCCTCCGCCGTCACCATGATAAAGGGGATATCTTTCAACATCTCGCTGGAGCGGATCTCCCTTAGCAATTCAAACCCGCTCATCACCGGCATGTTCCAGTCGGAAATGACCAGATCTATCCTTTTGGCATGCAGGATTTTCAAGGCCTCGCTCCCATCCGGGGCTTCGTGAATATGGAAAAATCCCATCCGTTGCAACTGGATCTTCATGATATTGCGGAGTACCGCCGTATCGTCCACGATGAGGATCTCTCTGTTCGTCTGGGTCATTTTTCCTTTCCCCTCTGGATAACGTGGCTGTTGGCTGCTCTCACTTATCTTCTCGGCATGATTCAAAAAAGATATGAAATATATTTTCAAATCATGCCCGGCCAACGGTGGCAGACAGCGCCTTTGCCGAGTCACTGCTCCATGGTTTACGGAAATAAATGATTCTGTTATGATCAGCACTTTTCGTGTGCTGTCTGTGTGATATTCCCGCCGAATCTCGGCATAAGCCCTACCCTGGGAGGCTTTCTCATGGCTGATTCAACCTTGCCGCCATTCATCCAGGCGCTGCTTCAACCCGGCGCATACCCGCATCCCGCGCCGGAAATAACCCTGGTCCAAACCCATATCTCCTATGTGCTGCTGGCCGGCGACTTTGTCTACAAGATCAAAAAACCCGTTGATTTCGGCTTTCTCAACTTCACCACCCTGGAACAGCGCAAGCATTTTTGCGAAGAGGAACTGCTCCTCAACCGGCGGTTATGCCCCTCCCTGTACCTTGGATTGACGGCGATCACCGGGCAGGACGGGGGCTTTTCCCTGGACGGCCCCGGAACCCCGGTGGAATACGCGGTGAAGATGGCGCGGATGCCGGAAGAGCGGATGATGGCCAAGGTCATCGCCCAGGGCGGACTCAGCACGGAGATCCTCGACAGGATCATCGCTATCCTGGTCCCCTTTTACGCCAAGGCAGAGACCGGACCTGCCATTGAACAATTCGGCACTGCCCAGGCGGTAAGCGTCAATGTGCTGGAAAATTTTGAGCAGACCAGGGGATTTGTCGGCTGCGCCGCTCTGAGCCAGGCGCAATTCGAGGCAATCAGCGGCTATGCCCGCGATTTTCTCACACAAGAAGACCTTTTTGCCGCCCGCGTTGCCGCTGGCCGGATTCGCGACTGCCACGGCGACCTCTATTCCGCCAACATCTGCCTGGCCGACGAGATCCAGATCTACGACTGCATCGAGTTCAACCAGCGGTTCCGCTACTGCGACGTGGCCAGCGACGTGGCCTTTTTGGCCATGGATCTCGATTTTCACGGACTGCCCGACCTTTCCGGATATTTTATCGATCGCTTTTGCCAGGCGGCGGGCGACACCACCCTGCTGCCCATGCTCAACTTCTACAAATGCTACCGCGCTTACGTGCGCGGCAAGATCGGCCTCTTTACCGCCCATGCCCCGGAGGTTGATCCGGCCACCAGCGAAAACTGCCTGGCTTTAGCCAAAAAATACTTCGCCCTGGCGGAACGCTATGCCGCGTCCTGACCTCTTTATCTTTTTCGGCCTGATCGCCACGGGCAAGTCCACCGTGGCCCAGGCCTTTGCCCAAAGTCGGCGCCTGAGCTATTACAACTCCGACGTGGTGCGCAAGGAGCTGGCCGGACTCTCCCCGCATGCCCGTCAGCGCGAAACCGCGGACCAGGGGATTTACACCAGCGAGTTCACCGCCAAAACCTACGCGGCCCTGCTCGAACGGGCCGAGCGCGGTCTTGGCCAGGGAAGCGGCGTGGTGCTGGACGCCTCCTACCAGCGCAAGGCCGACCGCGACCAGGTGCGGATGCTTGCGCAGCGTCTGGGTGTTCGGCTATACTGTGTTCTCTGTGTCTGTCCGGAAGAGGAAATGAAACGACGCATGGCCGAGAGGGCTCTTGACCCACTGGCCGTGTCCGATGGACGCTGGGAAATCTATCTGAAACAGAAAGAACGGTTCGAGCCCCCCACGGAACTTGCCCCGGGGCAGCTCATAACCCTGTCAACCGATCTGCCGGTGGAGACTGTTTTAGAACAGCTTTCCGCCCGCCTGGAGGCGCAGCCGTGAATACGAGAATCTATGTCCTGAAGTTTCCCAAGGAAGTCATCGACCAGCCCATCATCAGCAATCTGGTCAAGAAATACGACCTGGAGTTCAACATCCTCAAGGCCACCATCCTGCTCCAGCAGGAAGGGGTCATGGTCCTCGAATTCATCGGCCACAAGGCCAATGTCAAGAAGGGCATCGCCTATCTCAACGAGATGGGGGTTTCGGTGAAAAGCATGGCGGGCAACATCCGCCGCGACGACGAAAAATGCTATCAGTGCGGGGCCTGCACCGGCGTCTGCCCCACCGGCGCCCTCTCGCTCCACCGGCCAGACATGGCGGTGCTCTTCGACGAGGAAAAATGCACGGCCTGCGGCCTCTGCGTTTCCGTGTGTCCGGCCCGGGCCATGGAGGTTTCCCTCAACGGCAGCGTGGCCGAGCTGGCCGCCTGATCCTTGCAATTTTTCGCGGGGGAACTTGCCCGGTCAAACCAAGCGGTGCTCCTCCACAAGCAGCAAGCAAAACCCCGGAGAAATCTCGCGGAGACGCGAAGCACACAGAGATAACTTATTGAAATATATTTTTTCTTTGCGGCCTCTGCGCCTTGGCGAGAACATCCAGGTTTTTTCGAGGCCCTCACGCTTCGCGAAACTCAGAAACGGGTGTCGCGCCCTTTAATCGCTTCGTCTCCTCAATCCTTTCGGCCACCCGAGGAAAGCGGCCAATATCCGTGTGGGGCAAGAAATGGGAGGCAATATACTGCTCCTGAAAAGCCCCCATCTCCGACAGCTCGAAGCTCGTCATCTTCCGCACCACCTCCACCACATCCTGCCTGATATGGTTGCTCATCTCGCTCATCCAGGCGCCCATGAGCGAGCCGTTCCCCACATAGAGCACCCGGTCGGCGTCCACCTGCGGCAGCAGCCCCACGGTCATGGCGGAATCCAGATCGATGTAGCTGCCAAAGGCCCCGGCCAGGATAACCTGCTCGATATCGGTGATGGTCAGCCCCACCTGCTCCACCAGGGTGGTGATCCCCGCATAGATCGCCGCCTTGGCCCGGATGAAGTTTTCGATATCCACCTCGTTGATGACGATATCGTGATCAACCCCAGCCTCCTCCTTCCAGACCAGGACATATTCATGGCCGCTGCCCCCTTCCCGGATGCGGTCCGAGCCGAGATCCCGGCGGAATTTCCCGCCTCTGCCCACCACCCCATGCTCAAACAGGGTGGAGATTATGGCCAGCAGACCTGAGCCGCAAATGCCCACCGGCGGCTTGTTTCCCAGGGTGATATTCATCGGCTCAAGGGTCTGGGGGTTGAGGCTGAAATCCTCGATGGCGCCGATGGCCGCCCGCATCCCGTGGGTAATGCCGCCGCCCTCAAAGGCCGGTCCGGCGGAGCAGGCCGCGCACACCAGCCATTCCCGGTTGCCCACCACAATCTCGGCATTGGTGCCGATGTCGATGTAGAGGGTGACCAGTTCGGTGCGGTACATGCCCGAGCCCATGACCCCGGCCACGATATCGCCCCCCACATAGCTGGAAATGGAGGGATACACCAGGGCCACGGCGGAATGCGGCAGCGTGATTCCCAGGTCGGTGGCCCGGATGGGCGGCAGAAAAGTGGTGACCGGCACATAGGGGGAGCGGCGGATATTGTCCGGCTCGAGGCGGAGAAGCAGATGGGTCATGGTGGTGTTGCCAGCCAGGGTAATGGAGGTGATCTCCTCCCGGCTGATGCTGCCTTTCTCCCCGTTCTCCTCTGGCCTGGCCGTGGCGAGCAAGGTGTCGAGGATGCTGTTGATGGTCCCCACCACCAGCTCCTGCATTTTTTCCAAGCCCTCCTTTTTCTCCGCAAAGATGATCCGGGAGATCACGTCCTCGCCGTAGCCGAGCTGGCCGTTGTATTCCCCGGCCCGGGACAGCACCTTGCCGGAGTTGAGATCCACCAGCACCCCGTACACCGAAGTGGTGCCGATGTCAAAGGCCAGGCCGAAGCTGCGGTGGGTCCAGTCGCCGCCCTGGATGTTGGTGAGGTAGGATTTGCCCGAAACATTCACCGGCCGGGCACAGGTGACGGTGATCCGGAAATTGTCCTGCCGCAGTGCCTTGCGCAGCATCCGCAAGACAGCAAGATTGAACACCACCCGGTGTTCGTCGTGCCGGCTGCTGAGCAGATGGATAACCCGGCCGGCGTCCGCCATATTGTCTTCCGCGGTTGGCGGCGGGACCTCCAGGCAGAGCTTGACCACCGGGGGAACAAACATCCCCTGCTCGCGCAGCGCCTCGATGTCGTAGACATGCATCCGGGCCCGATGCCTGAGCGGCACCGCTGTTCCCAAGCCCCCGCTTTTCAGGCCGGAGGATTCAGGCACCCGAATGACGGCATCGCCGGTAATTGTCGCGGTGCAGGCCTGCCTGCAGCCGGTTGCTTTTTCCTCGGCGCTGAATTTCTCGCTCAGCCCTCCTGCAACCTCGCCCCTTTCTATGATCACCTTGCATTTGCCGCATACCCCGCTGCCGCCGCAGGAGGCGTTGATATGGATGCCCGCCTCCCGGGCCGCTTTGATGATGGACATGCCCGGTCCGGCCTGCACAGTGCGGCCGCTGGGCTCAAAAACTATGGTGTGGGTCGCGTGACTTTCCGCCTCTTGCATTTCCGGCCCCCTTGTGCCTGCCCGCTGCTTCTCCCTGCGACTCTCGCGCGCCGCAGCGCCTGCTCATTTCATATCCTATACGGGGGCGCGACTTCCTGCAACGACCGTTTACCGCAACACCTCTGCGCAAGTGCCCATCGGGATAGGGGCGGTCAGTTAAACTGACCGGACCCCTCCCACACCACCCGGCATGCGGGTCCGCACCGGGCGGTTCGAGAAGTTGAG
>CAZPOR010000009.1:0-145564 GCA_964588325.1 uncultured Desulfurivibrio sp. | reverse complement strand
TGGCCAGCATGGTATTTCTTTGGTTCGTTTCTTTGGGCAAACAAAGAAATGAACAAATTCCCCATCACACCTTCCTCGGATCAAAGGTCTCCCGCAATGCTTCCCCGATGAAGATCAGCAGAACCAGGGTGCCGACCAGCACTCCGAAGGTGGTCAGGGAGAGCCACCAGGCCTCGATGTTGTTCTTGCCCTGGGCCAGCAGCTCCCCGAGGCTCGGGGTGGGGGCAGGCACGCCCAACCCCAGGAAATCGAGGCTGGTCAGGGCCAGGATCGAGCCGCTCAAGCGGAAGGGCAGGAAGGTGATCACCGGGGTCATGCCGTTGGGGAGCAGGTGGCGGAACATGATGGTGATGTTGCCCACGCCCAGCGCCTTGGCCGCCTTGACATAATCGAGGTTGCGGCCCTTGAGGAATTCGGCCCGCACATAATCCGCCAGCCCCATCCAGCCGAAGATCGAAAGCAGGATCAACAGCAGAAGCACGCTGGGCTTGAAGATCGAGGCAAAGATGATCAGCAGGTACAGCTCGGGCATGGCGCTCCAGATCTCGATGAAGCGCTGCATGAACAGATCGGTGCGGCCGCCGAGGTACCCCTGTATTGCCCCGGTGATAATGCCGATGATGGTGCCGATGAAGGTGAGGACAAAGGCGAAGAGCACCGAGAGGCGAAAGCCGTAGAGCAGCCGGGCCAGGACATCGCGGCCCCGGTCGTCGGTGCCCAGATAGTTGGTGGTGTCGGGCGGGGAGGGGACCGGCTGGTTGAGCTGGAGATTGATCGAGGCAAACCCGTGCGGGTTGGGCGGGAACAGGGCATAATTGGCGTCGCTGGTGAGCCTGTGCCTGACAAAGGGGTCCTGGTAATCGGTCTCGGTTTCAAACTCCCCGCCAAAGGTGGTTTCCGGGTATGCCTTCAGCATGGGGAAATAGAGATTTCCCTGGTAGGAAACCAGCAGCGGCTTGTCGTTGCTGAGAATCTCCGCGCCCAGGGAGAGGAAAAAGCAGATCGAAAAGAGGATCAGGCTGTAATAACCCCGCCTGTTGGCCTTGAACCGCCGCCAGCGCCGGGAGGAGAGCTTTTGTGGTTTCTGGAGCATAGGCGAACCGTTCACCGGGACTCCACACTTTCAAAGCTGATGCGCGGGTCCACCACCACGTAGCTCAGGTCGGACAGTAACCGGGAGATCAGGCCGATGATGGTGAAAAAATAGAGGGTGCCCAGCACCACCGGGTAATCGCGGTTGAGCATGGACTCGTAGGCAAGCAATCCCATGCCGTCCAAGGAGAAGATGGTTTCGATCAGCAGGCTGCCGGTGAAAAAAGCGGTGATGAAAGAGCCGGGAAAACCGGTGATGATGGGGATGATGGCGTTGCGGAACACATGGCGGTACAGGACCTGGTTTTCGCTCAACCCCTTGGCCCTGGCGGTGAGCACATACTGTTTGCGGATCTCTTCAAGAAAACTGTTCTTGGTTAACAAAGTCATGACCGCCAGGCTGCCCACCGTGCTGGAGAGCACGGGCAGGACCATGTGCCAAAGGTAGTCCGCCACCTTGGCGGCCAGCCCCATCTCCGCCCAGTTGTCCGAAACCAGGCCGCGCAGGGGAAAGATACTGAAAAAACTCCCGCCGCCAAAGAGGACGATGAGCGCGATGGCCAGGACAAAGCCGGGAATGGCGTAGCCGATAAGGATGACGGAGGTGGTGACAACGTCGAAGCGGGAGCCTTCCCGCATGGCCTTGGCGATGCCGAGCGGGATGCAGACCCCGTAGACGATGAGAAAGGACCACAAACCGAGGGACATGGAGACCGGGAGTTTGGAAATGACCAGCGAGGCCACGCTGCTGTGGTGGTAATAGCTGGCGCCGAAATCAAAGACCAGATAGCTCTTCATCATGGTCAGAAAGCGCTCCGCCGGCGGTTTGTCAAAGCCGTAGAGCTTGGTGAGCTGCGCCACCCGTTCCTCGTCGAGCCCCTTGTTGCCCTGGTAGAAATCCATGCCGCGGCTGGCGCGCACTTCGCCGCCGGCGCGGTCCTGCCCCTGCAACTGGGCGAGCATCCGCTCCACCGGCCCGCCCGGCACGAACTGGGTGACGGCAAAGGTGACCAGCATGATCCCGAAAAGGGTGGGGATCATGAGCAGGAGACGTCTGAGAATATAGGCGGCCATATCCGATATCAGGCCGGATTGTTCAACTGGGCAAAGGTTTCATCGATTATCGCAAAAAGCTCCTGCATGCGAAAGGGCTTGGACAGGTAATTATCCATGCCCGCCTTGAGGCACTCTTCCTTATAACCCGGCATGACATGGGCGGTAACGGCAATGATCGGCACATGGCTGCCGGTGGGTTTCTCAAGTTCCCGGATGGCGGCGGTTGCTTCAAATCCGTTCATCCCCGGCATCTGGACATCCATCAGGACAAGGTCCACATGCTCACTCTGGAAAACGGCAACGGCTTCCTTGCCGTCGGCGGTCACCAGCACATGATGGCCATGCATCTCAAGCATGAGACGCAACAGTTTCTGGTTTACCGGATTATCTTCGGCGACAAGTATGTTCATCCCCTTTCCTCCGCTGGAGTGTTCGGTTGTTTCGCCGGGGTGTATTTCCGGCCCTTTTTCCTCGGTTGCGGAGGCTGCCGCTTCCTTGGCCACCGGCAGGTCAAGATCGACATAAAAGGTGCTTCCCTGGCCGGGCTCGCTTTTCATGCTGATCTCCCCATGCATGAGTTCGATGAGCTGCCGGGAGATAGTGAGGCCGATCCCCAGGCCGCCGGCCTTGCGGGTAGCATAGGGATCACTCTGCTTGAAGGACTCAAACATGGCCGTTTGCTGTGGCAGGGGGATGCCGCAGCCCGTGTCGGCCACCTCGAAGCGAAGATGGATGATGTGCCCGTCGTTGCTGGCCTTGAGGGTAAGCGGGCGAACCCGCAAGGAAATCTCGCCGTGTTCGGTATATTTGATGGCGTTGTCCAGCAGATTTTCCAGCACCTGAAAAAGTCTTCCTTCGTCACCGACAACCGTGGTTGGCACCGCTTCCGATTCCGTGTACAGGAGGGCAAGTCCCTTGGCCCTGGCGGCAGGCTCGTATTTTTTCTTCAGCCGGCCAAGGATGGCGAAAAGGTCGAAGGGGGCAGGCGTAAGGCTTATGGTGCCGCTTTCCAGACGGGAAAAATCGAGGATGCCGTCGATGAGCTGGAGCAGGTTCCCTCCGGCTTCCTTGATGGCCACAATCTCCTGGGATGATTTTCCGTCCTTTTGCGCGCCTTTGTCCAGCAATTCGGCCATGCCGAGAACGATATTGAGCGGAGTCCGCAGCTCATGGCTGATCTTGGAAAGGAATTCGCTTTTATGCTGGTCCGCGAGTTCTGCTTTCAGCCGGGCGGCTGCTTCGGCGGCGAGGAGCTGTTTTTCCCGGGAGACAAAGGCGCCGAGCTGCTCCGCCATGGAGTTGAAGGATTGGGCCAGATCGCCGATTTCGTTCTTGCCCGCTTCAACCCGCTGCGCAAAATCCCCTTGGGCCAAGGCGGTGCTGGCCAGGGCGAGTTTGCGGATCGGGGAGGTGAAGGAACGGGCAAGAAAAAAAGTGATGATGCCTGCCAAGAGCAGAAGGCCAAGAAAGAGGCCGATGGAAAAGTTCCGGAACAGTGCGGGCACCGCGCTGTATTCCCGGGAAGGCAGCACCGCCATGGCAAGCCAGGGAGTGCCCGGGATCAGGCTGACGGAAAAATAGCACTCCTCGCCATTGACCAGGGCATGCCGGATCTGTCCATGGGGCTCTGTCTCGGCCTTGGCAAACAACGCGCCAAAATTGAGGGTGCCGACAACCACAGGTTGCAGGATGTTTTTTGCCTGGGGGGCGCTCAGAATCCTGCCGTCCTGGGCGACGATCAGGCAGGAGCCTTTTTGGGCGGGAGTGCAATTGACGGCCGGGGCGACAATGTTGGCCAGGGGCGCTTGTCCGAAAATCAGGCCGAGGAATTGATCGCCGAAATAGTCTATCCGGGCATAGGCAAACTGCAAGGCGTGGGTGCGCAAAACAGGATCAAGCACCACCTCGCCGAGGATTGCCTGGTTCGGGGCGGCCAGGGCAGTCCGGAATATCTTCTGGCCGGCAAGAGTTTCAAGGTCTTCGCTGGCCTGGCCGTTGACCAGGCGAAATTCCTGGGCGCCCTCCTGGTTTGCATAGGCAAGAATCGGGAACTGTTCCCGGTGCCGGCCCAGATGCTTGGCCAGGAGGAGCTCCTGGAATTTCTGGGCATACAGGGCTACCTCCTTGGATTCGGCGACCTCCTTGAGGATGGCTCTGTGCTGGGCGACTTTGTTTGAGACCCGCATGGCCGTTGCGGAGGAAATAATCCGCAGCATCTCGTTCTGGGACTCGTTGTACTGCCGGACCATGAAAAGATAGCTGGCCAGGGAAATACAGCCGGAGGCAATGATGATCAGGGCAAATTGGCTGATAAAGATCTTTTTGAATATGGAGGTGCGCATTGGGCGGAGGCTCACTCAACAGGGATGGCGCCGTTTTCCAGCATGAGCTTTTTGGCGGCGGGGGTTGAGAGGAAATTCACAAAATCCTGGGCCAGCGGCGGGAGGGGATCTTTCCACACCAGGGCCAAGGGAACAACCAGTTGGTATTTTTTCTGCCGGACATTGGCCGCGGTTGGGGCGATATCCTGGACGGACAGCACCTTGAGCCCGGTCCCGGCCACGGCGGGCATGGGCAGATAGCCGATGGTGTTTGGCGAAGCCGTCAGGATCCGCACGGCCTCCGGGGTAGTATACACCACTGCCCCGGCAGGGGCGGGAATCTCCTTGAATCCCGGGAGGAAATTTTCGAGCACGGTCCGGGAAGAATCGCCGTCCTCGCGGTTCATCACATAAATCTTGCCGCCACCGCCCAGTTCATCCCAGTGCCGTATTGTGCCGGAATATATTCCGAGTATCTGCTCTAAAGAGAGATTCGTCACCCCGGCAACTCCGGAGCTGACCGCGAAAACAATGGGCGCCAGGGCAAAAATACGGGAGTTGAGGCCTTGGTTGCTTTCTTTTTCCGTTATTGGGCGGGCCACCCGGGCAATCCGGCTTTTTCCGCCCAGAACGGATTTGATGCCGCCGCCGCTGCCGATGCTTTCCGGGATTTCCACCGTGATTCCGGGCCGGTTCCTGGTGTAAAGCTGAGCGAGGTTGCGCAAGAGCACCTCGCTGTCACCGGTGCCGGGGATAACCAGCGTCTTCGGGTTCTCCGCGGTTTTCTGCGCCACGGGCTGCAGGGCCAGGGCAGAAAGAGGAGTAAGGGCCAGAAGGCAGACGAGCGTAAGGAGGATATTTTTTTTCTTCATAGAATAAAAAAAACCAAGGCCCTACGGGAAAAAGATGCATCAAGAAATCGTATAATACATTTTACCCCACCGCAGGGTAATACGCTTTGAAAAAAAGCTATCGGGGCTGACGGTTGTCCTGCGCGAGCCACCAGGTCATCAGTGCCTGAAACGGCGAGTAATAGAGGGGCAAGGTGTCCGGACGGGAGAAGATGGTGCGATAGGCGACCCGGTGCTGGGCCAGATACCAATTGGGCACCACATAATACCCGTACCAGAGAACCCGGTCCAAGGCCTTGCAGGCGGCGAAGAGTTCCTCCTGGGTTTGGGCGTAGATGATCCGGTCCACCAGATAGTCCACCGCCGGTTCCTTGATGCCGATGAGATTCCGGGAGCCTTGCCGCTGGGCCGCGGTCGAATGCCAGTAATTGCGCTGTTCGTTGCCAGGGGATTGGGCCTGACCGAAAACGGAAACCGTCATGTCAAAATCAAAGGTATCCATGCGGCGGATGTAGAGGGCCGGGTCGATGACCCGGGAATGCGCGCGCACCCCGAGTTTTTTCAGGTTGTTGATGTACGGCTCCATCACCCGTTCAAAGCCCGCGCCGACCAGAAGGATTTCAAACTCCAGGGGCTGGCCATTGCGGTTGACAAGCACGTTATTTTTTACGGCCCAGCCCGCCTCGCGTAAAAGTTTTTTTGCCTGGAGCAGGTTGCTCCGCAGGCTGGCTGGCGGCTTTGTGCTGAAAGGAGCGGGGGGGGTGGTGAACACCTCCTTGGGGAGCGAGGCGCGGAACGGTTCAAGATAGGAAAGCTCAAGGCCTGCGGGCAGTCCTTCGGCGCTCATGGCCGAATTGCTGAAGAAGCTGTCGCAGCGGGTGTATTGGCCGAAAAAGAGGGCCTCGTTGGTCCACTCAAAGTCAAATGCCAGGGACAGGGCCTTGCGAACCTGGGGGTCTTGGAAAACCGGCTTGCGCAGGTTGAAGACAAAAGCCTGCATCCCGGCGTTGTTCTTGTGGGGCATGGTTTCCCGCACGAGTTCGCCGCGTTTGAACCTGGGGCCGTCGAGATCGCGGGCCCATTGCTTGGCCATGTTGACCGGGAGAAAATCGAATTCCCCGGCCTTGAAGGCTTCCACCGCCACGATCTGGTCCTTGAAGTATTTGTAGGTGATGGTATCGAAGTTGAACATCCCCCTTCGCACGTTCAGATCCCTGGCCCAGTATTGCGGGTTGCGCACATAGGTGATGGATTTGCCGGGGATGACATTCTTGACCAGATAGGGACCGGAGCCGATGGGCGGGGTCAAGCTTTGGGCGTCAAAGGGGTGGACGGAGTAAAATTTCTTGGAAAAAACCGGGAGCTGGCTGGCGATCATGTGCAGCTCGCGGTTGCGCTGGGAAAAATGGAACCGGACTCGATGCGGGTCCAAAACCTCGGCGGAGGCGATGTCCTGAAAATAGATCTGGTATGAGGGGCTTGCCGCCGGGCTTTTGAGGGTGTCCAGGGAAAATTTCACATCCTCGGGGGTGATGGGCGTGTTGTCGGAAAAACGGGCCTCTTCGTGGATGGTGAAGGTGACGGACAATTTATCTGCGGCCAGAGCGATATCCTTGGCAATGAGGCCGTAGGAGGAAAAAGGCTCATCCAGGCTCGGCACGGCAAGGGGCTCAAAAACCAGCTCGTCAAGCCCTGCTGGAGGCGTACCCTTGAGGGTATAGGGGTTGAGCTTGTCGTAGCCGCCGAGATCATGCAGAACCAACTGGCCGCCTTTTTGCGCTGTGTCGGAAGCGTAGTCGAACTTGCGGAAACCGGGAGGGTATTTCACCTTGCCGTCGATGCTGATTCCCTGGGCGCTCAGGGCGGCAGCGGGCAGGAAAAGGACAAGGGCCAACAGGACGGAGAAAAGACTTTTCATTGGGAAAGGATGCTCAATGGTTTGTCTGGATGCACAAAACACCGACCATGACATTGGCAAGCATATTGGCAAGAATGGCGAGCACGTTCATGTCGTGGGTGGTGAAATCGTCATCGTTTTTGTTCAACGCCTCCACGGCGCCGATGCATTCACCGTTCACATGCAGGGGCACGGCGAGGATGGAGCGGGTGACAAAGCCGATATTTTTGTCCATGCCGTCGTCGAATCGGGCGTCGACGTTTACATTGCTCACCCGCGCCGGCTGGCCGTTGCGGTAGACCCAGCCGGAAAGGCCCTTGTCCATGGCAATTCCCTTGCCGTAGACCGCATTTTTCTTGGGGCCTGTGGGCAGGGCGACCAGCATCTCTTTTTCGTCAAGATCCGCGATGAGGATCGAGCTGGCTTCGCACCCAAGGATTTCGTTGGCCATCTCCAGAACCACCCCCAAAATCCAGGGGCCTTTGCAGATATTCTGCAAAAGGATGGCGGCCTGGAGCAGGAAGTGCAACTCGCGGGGAGAAAGCGATTCATACAGGGAATCGGGCAGCATTTGGGCCAGCAACCCCTTGGCCAGGGATTTCGGCTCCACCGCCTGCATCTCCATGAGGATGTCGCCAAGACAGCGCCCTTCCTGGGAGCGGGCCGTAAACCAGGGGAGCAGGTGCTCGCGGATCAGAGCGTTGAAGCTTTGGGTGGAGCCGGATTTTTTCCCGGCCAGACTCTTTTGCCGGGCCAGGGCGTCGGCAATCTGTTTGTTGGACGCCAGCCCCAGGTCGGTGAGGATGTCGCCGATACGGCGCCATTGGGAGCGGACATCCATGAGGTGATCGGAGAGATTGGCGGTGATGTTTTCCTGATACGGATTTCTGCCGTCGCCGAAAAAACTGGTCAGATAACGGTCCATGCGGCCGAGCTTGGTCAGGGTGGGGAGGACAAACTTCTCGTAAAAATCAATGGTGCCGTCCTTGATTTCCTGGACGGTTTTGTAGACCTTGGTTCCCTTTTCGGCCAGGGTCTTACGGTTTTCAAACTCATAGACCTCCTTGAACTCGGCAAAGAGATCGTCGATGCGCCGGACATAATCGATATCCGCCATCTGGGCGATCAGATCGGCGGTGGCGACTATCTGCGCCATGATTTTCAGGCGAGGCTCGGTAAACAGGGGGGCGAGATCCGGCAAGCTGGCGTAATCGGTGATGGATATTATCCGGACAACCGCCTCCACCTCCTCTTGCGGCCACTGTTTTTGCCCCAGATATTCCCGGGCAATCTCCATGCTCCGCTGGACATGCACCAGGGTAAATTTGCCGCCTGCTCCGGCCTGGTCGCCCTTGTCCTTGATGTAACCGGCGTCATGGAAAAGGGCGGCGGCCATGCCGAGCAGAAAGTACTTCTGCCCCAAGGGGTGCGCCGCCTCCGCCTTGTTCCAGCCGGAGAGCATGCGGGCCGCGGCAAGGCAGACATCAAGGGAGTGGTTGAAGTTGTGGTAGGTGACAGCGCAGGCTTCGTGGCTCGGCCAGTTTCCTGCGTAGAGAGCGGCGACATCATCAAACAGTCCATCAAGCCTGGGGGGGATTTCTCCATATTCATCCCTGGCGACTGCTCGGATGAGTTCGACGGTTTGCAGATTTTCAACCTGGGCGGCGGGCAGTTGCCGGGCAGGGTTATGGGAGGTTTTTCGCGCCATGTGCATGCTGTAATCCTGAGAGAAATTTCCCGCGCCCAGAGAGGGAGGGCCCGGCGGTAAAATATCCGGGTTCCTAGCATGATATACAGCCGGTCAACTCCGGTCAAACCTTAAGTATGAAAAAAAGCGTTTCCGTTGGGAAGCCGGATATTCCCGGTATTTTTTTAGGCCAGACACTGTCATTTATCATGGCTAACGGCTGCCGGTTTGTGGTAAAAAACTTATTTGTCGTGGGCATGACCCCCACTCGAAAAATCTCAGACAATCCCCCGCACGGAGGCTTATGACCAATGGGTAAAACCATAGCAGAAAAGATTTTCGCCGCGCATCTGCGCGACACCCCCACCCCGGAAAACGTCATCCTGGATATCGATGTGGTCATGTGCCACGAGATCACCACGCCCATCGCCATTACCGATCTCGAATCCCGCGGTATGGACCGGGTTTTCGACACCACCAAGATCAAGGCGGTCATCGACCATGTCACCCCGGCCAAGGATTCCAAGACCGCCATGCAGGGCAAGATCATCCGCGACTGGGCCAGACGCCATAAGATTCAGGACTTCTTCGATATCGGGGCCAACGGGGTATGCCACGCGCTCTTCCCGGAAAAGGGCTTTGTCCGCCCCGGCTACACGGTGATCATGGGGGACTCGCACACCTGCACCCACGGGGCTTTCGGCGCCTTTGCCGCGGGCGTGGGCACCACCGACCTGGAGGTTGGCATCCTGAAGGGGGTCTGCTCCTTCCGCACCCCGGAAACCATGAAAATAACCATCACCGGCGCCCTGCAGGACGGCGTCTCGGCCAAGGACGTAATCCTCTTCATCATCAAGGAATTGACCGTGAACGGGGCCACCGACAAGATCATGGAGTTTTCCGGGCCGGTGGTCGAGGCTATGAGCATGGAAGCGCGGATGACCCTGTGCAACATGGCCATCGAGGCCGGGGGTACCTGCGGCATCTGCCTGCCCGACCGGGTGACGGCCAAATACCTCTGGCCCTTTATCAAGGATCAATACGAATCCATCGACGTGGCGGTGGAGGATTTTGCCCAATGGCATTCCGACCCGGATGCCGAATACGTCAAGGAGATGTCCCTGGACGTGTCCAAGCTCGCGCCCCAGGTAACCTTCGGCTACAAGCCCGACGAGGTGAAAAGCGTCACCGAGATGGACGGCACCCCGGTGGATCAGGTGTACATCGGCTCCTGCACCAACGGCCGCATCGAGGATCTCCGCTCTGCGGCCCGGATCCTGAAAGGCAAAAAGATCGCCGCCACTGTGCGCGGCATCCTTTCCCCGGCCACGCCCAAGGTGTATGCCCAGGCCCTGGAAGAGGGACTCATCGCCATCTTCATGGAAGCGGGCTTTTGCGTGACCAACCCCACCTGCGGCGCCTGCCTGGGCATGAGCAACGGCGTTTTGGCCGAAGGCGAGATCTGTGCCTCCACCACCAACCGGAATTTCAATGGCCGGATGGGCAAGGGCGGCATCGTCCACCTGATGAGCCCGCTCACCGCCGCGGCCACCGCGGTGCAGGGCCATATCACCGACCCGCGGAAGCTCCTGTAGTAAGCGATCACAGGGCACGACATCTGCTTTGTTATCGGCCTGATCGCATACTGTGTGTATAGCTCTCAGGCCTCTGCCGCGCATCTGCCGCACCCTGTAATCGCTTACAGTTTGGCATGCAACACTGGACTTGGTTGACCAGTTACCCTGGAAAGGCAAGTGAACCCAACCACATTGGAGTAAACGATAATGAAAGAGTTTGGCGGCAAAGCCCTGTTTCTTGACAGAAACGACATCAATACCGACGAGATCATCCCGGCCAAGTACCTGACCGAAAACACCAAGCTGGCCCTGCAGCCCTATATCCTGGAAGACCTGAAATTGGGGGGTTTTGACCCGCGCAAGGACATCGAGGGCAAAGGGGTCATCGTCACCCGGGCCAATTTCGGCTGCGGCTCCTCCCGCGAGCACGCGGTCTGGGTTTTCGAGGTCAACGATATCAACGTGGTCATCGCCGAGAGCTTTGCCCGCATCTTCCGGCAGAACATGTACAACTGCGGCATGCTGGCCATCGAGCTGCCGAAAAAGGATATCGAGACCATTTTTAGCCTTGGGGATGCGGTGAAGATCGGGGTGGATCTGGGTGCTTGCACGATCACTGCCCAGGGCAGCAAAAAGGTGGTTATTCCTTTCAAGCTCAACGAGTTCGATAAAAAACTCGTGGAAGCAGGCGGTTGGCTCGCCTATGCTGACAAGAATTATTAGGTTGTGACGGGGTGGATTGCCCCCCAAATGCCGGTATGGGGCTGTGGCTCTGTGCCGGCATTCTTATCTGAATACCAATCATTTTCCTGTTCATTTCTTTGCTTGCCCAAAGAAACGAACCAAAGAAAAGGCCCCCTGTGTCCCTTGTCCCGCCGTTGGCGGGATACCCTGTGCTCCTCGATGCTGCCGGGGCTTTGCAAACTCGCTGCGCTCAAACAGTGCAAAGCCCCGGCAGCCTCTCCGGTGCTCGGCTGCGTGCCAATGGGATTTTTTCTCTCCCCCCCATTTGTCCTGCCGCGCCTCGCAGACGGGGGCGGAAAAGACGCTAAAACTGTTTGAGGGCGAAGCCCGAGTTTTTTAGCGTCCCGCCCTCGTCGAGAAGTAAGGGAAGCCCGCAGGGCCAGGACTGGTTGGGGTGCCTTTTTCTTGTTTCTTCTTTTGGGCACGCAAAAGAAGAAAGGAAAACGATTCGGAGCCACCGATGAGCAAATCCGTGGAACTCACGGTTGACAAGGTAATCAAGGGAGGGCTTGGCCTGGGGCGTCTGCCCGATGGCCAGGTGGTCATGGTGCCGCGCGTGCTGCCCGGAGAGGTGGTGCAGGTTCGTCTGCGCCGTCAGCACAAACAGTACCAGGAAGCGGACCTCTTGGAAGTGCTTACCCCCTCGGCGCAGCGAATAGCCCCGATCTGCCCGGTATACGACACCTGTGGCGGCTGCGATTTTCAGCACGCCACCTACGAGGAACAGCTTCGCCTGAAAACCGGGATTCTCGGGGAAACACTCTGCCGGGGGGGGCTGTGCCGGGAGGAGGAGCTTGCCGATCTTCTGGGAGCGCCCCTGGCCTCGCCCAAACCCTTTGGCTACCGGCAACGGATCAGATTGCAGGTGGCGCAGGGGGTAATGGGGTATTTCGGTCGCCAGAGCCACAGTCTGATCCCTGTTTCCCGGTGCCCCCTGGCAGGGGAGCCCATCAACTCGGTGCTTGCCGCGCTTTCCGCCTCCAGACAGTTTCAGCCCCTCATTTCCAAGGCCTCGGCCATCGAGCTTCTCGAAAACCCCGGTCACAACTCGATCATCCTGCTCATCCACTACACCAGAAAAACCAGGCCTGGAGATCACAAGACAGCACAACTTCTCTGTCAGGCCTTGCCCCTGCTGGAAGCGGTGATCTTCAACGTGGAAGGCCAGGCAAAGGGGCCGTGTTTCAACGACACGGGCGAGATTCCTTTAAGCGGACTCCGGGTGGAATTTTCCCTGCCTGAAGGACTGTGCGGCCAGCCACTCACCCTTGCCTTGGAACCAGGGGGGTTCTGCCAGGTTAATCTGGGGCAAAATGAAAACTGCATCAGGCTGTTGCTGGAGTGGACACGGGGGGTGCAGCCCACCACGGCGCTGGACCTCTTCTGCGGCATGGGCAACTTCTCTCTTCCCCTGGCCATGCAGGGTTGGCAGGTAACCGGCATGGACATGCAGCGCTCCACCATCCGCAGCGCGGTACGCAACGCCGAGAATGCCGGTCTTGGTGACCGCTGCCAATTCAGCCAGGAAAGCGCCACTAAGGCAGCCAGACGTCTGCTGGCCGAAAAGGCCACCTTTGACTGCCTCCTCCTCGACCCGCCCCGTTCCGGCTGCGCCGAACTCATCCCTCTGCTGCCCGGCCTTCAAGCCCGGCAGATCATCTACATCTCCTGCGACCCCGCCACCCTAGCCCGTGACCTGGCAGGGCTTATCCAGGCTGGTTACCGGCTGGCCGAAGTCCGTCTGGTGGACATGTTCCCCCAGACCGGTCATCAGGAAACCATGGTGCGGCTGGAGCGGGAATAGGGGTGGGGATTGTGCCTTGTTTTTCTTTTGACTTCCCATGTCCTATCACATAGGATCGCGATAGAATAATTATTTTTTTATCGCATCAAAGAATAAGAGGGGATAGCGACATGAGCCTGTTTGGGGGAATATTTAAAAAGAGAACCTCAGCGGATTCCATAATGGCGGTGCATGAAGAGCTGTCGGATTTCCTGCTCGATTTTGTCCAAATTCATGCAAACAACGGCAGAGAATCAAATACCATTAAGCTACAAACCACCACCTCAGCGCTATTCGCCGCCTGGTACTTCATAAAAAATGTTGGCATTGAAAACGGTATAATTTAAAACCAAAAACAACTTGAACGTGCGAATGGAATCATCGACCCGTTGTTTGCCCACACCTCGTCTGTCATCCTGGATCATTACAAATCTGTTGGCCAGTTTCCCCCAAATGGAAATGATGAAGTTTTTTTGTCTCAGGTATATGACATGCAGAGAGACAAGCTCGGACGATATGTGGAGTCAATAAATGGAATGATTGCGTCTGGGGACAGAATGAGGTTCGGAGTAGACATAACGAAAGAAGTCATAAACGACCTGTTCGGCACCGAGTTTTTTGACTCGACACTGAAAATGGCAATTATCAGAACTCTTGCTACCCCTTGTCCATGACCCAGACCGACGGGCGGATGAAGGAGGTCAAAAAAATGCTGACTCACAAAAAACTCAAGGCTCGCGCGCTCCAACGCCCGGATGTGAAAGCTGAATACGACAGGCTTGAAGAAGAATTTAAAAAGAGCAAGTCAACACGGATTGTCAAAAAGCAGGCAAACGGGTAGCCGCACACAGCCCCGCTCCCTTGATCTACTCCATCGGAAGCATATCTCAGTTCTTCCGCCTCCCCTTTGCCCCATGCATGGCACCAAGCAGCTCCAGCACCTGATCCCTGGTATTCTTCGGCTGGTTGAGCATCAGGACAAAACTGTCCAGCCCGCGCTCCCCGGCAAAATATCCTCCATACCCATACACCCCGGTCAGGGTGCCGGACTTGCGCAGGCAGTTGTTTTCAAAGGGCAGCAGGTTGGCGTGGGGCTTGAACGCCTCCAGAATGGCGAGCATCGCCCTGGGCGTCACCCGGTTCTGCCGGGAGAGGCCGGAGCCTTCGCGGATGACGATATCCTTTTCTGAAAGCCCCAGTTCGTTGCGGTAAAAAGCGGTCATGGCCCGTTGGCCCTTGTCCCAGGTGGCGGGCCAGCCGTATTGTTTTGCGCCCATGGCCAGGAAAAGCTGGTTGGCGATGAAGTTGTTGGAATACTTGAGCAAACCGGTCAACACCTCATCCAGGCTCTTGCTCGAACCATGCTCGTAGAACAGCTTGAGCCCCTCCGGCACCGGCCCGGGGATGATCTCCCCGCGCATTGTCACCCCTTGTTTCTTGCACATGGCGCCGAACAGCTCCCCCACATAGCGCAGGCTCTGGTTACTGCTGGCCGTGGCGTTGATCCGGTGGGTGCCGGGCGGTAGCCCCTGCGCCAGTTCCCGCATGAGCGGCAGGGTAGGGGTCTGCTCTTCTGCGGAGCGCACGCTGCCGTCCGCGCCTTTGATCACACTGATGGTGTTGAAGTTCACCGCCAGGCAACTGTTTTGGGCATCGTAGGGATTGAGGGTGCTGGTGGCGCCGTCGGTTCCGCTTTCAAGCCGGCAGCCGCTGTCATCGACAACGATGTTGCGGATCGAGGAAAGGCCGCGGCTGCGGAGGGTGGCGGCAATCCGGGCCACCTCCTCGGAAACCAGCAGGGGGTCGGCAAGACCCTGGATGTACAGATCACGATCGCTATTCACATACAACCGGGTGGTGAAGCGATACTCCTTGCCAAGTATGCGGATACCGGCCAGGGCCGTGCTGATTTTTTGCACGCTGGCCGGGACGAATTGGCGGTCTGCGTTCTGCTCGTAAATAATCGCCCCGTTTCTGGTGACAAGAATCCCGCCGTTTTCCACCAGAGCTTCCAGGGGCTGCCCTGCCCCGGCCCAAAGCGAAGCGGGCAGGGCGAGAGCCAAAACCAGGCCGAGAAAAAAAGCGCGCCGCATCCCCCTCGGTTTCCGGAACAGGGATGCGGCGCGCTGGGGTGCCATGGGCAGGGTCTGGCTCAGATCTTCGGCAGGTGCTTCTTCGCCTCTGCCACCGCTTCGGCAGGGTAGTCGAAGTTGTAGAGCTCACCGGCGAAAAACTTGTCATAGCTGGAAAGATCGAGGTGGCCATGACCGGAGAGATTGAACAGGATGGTCTTGGGTTCCTTCGGATCTTTCATGGCCTCGATGATCGCCGCCCGGATCGCATGGCAGGACTCGGGCGCCGGGATGATCCCCTCGGTCTGGGCGAAAAGCACCCCGGCCTCGAAGCATTCCACCTGATGCAGGGCCATGGCCTCCATCAGATTTTCCCGGAGCATGGCGCTGACAATGGGGGCCATGCCGTGGTAGCGCAACCCCCCGGCATGGATGCCCGGCGGCATGAAATCGTGGCCCAGGGTGTACATGTACAAGAGCGGGGTGCGCTCGGAAACATCGCCGAAATCATAGGCATAGATGCCCTTGGTGAGCGAGGGGCAGGAAGCGGGCTCCACCCCGACCAGCCGGATATTCTTGCCTTCCAGCTTATCGGGCAGAAAGGGCGCGGCCAACCCGGCGAAGTTGGAGCCGCCGCCGCAGCAGCCGATCACCACATCCGGGCTCTCGCCGATCATGGCCAACTGCTTCTTGGCCTCCAGGCCGATCACGGTCTGGTGCAGGCAGACATGGTTTAAAACCGAGCCCAGGGCATACTTGGTATCCTCGCGGGAAACCGCGTCTTCCAAGGCCTCGCTGATCGCGATCCCCAAGGAGCCGGGGCTGTTGGGGTCCTTGGCGAGAATGGCCCGTCCGGTGGGGGTATCCGGGCTGGGGCTGGGTACGATCTCCGCGCCATAGGTGTTCATCATCGACTTGCGGTACGGTTTTTGATCGTAGGAAACCCGCACCATGTACACCTTGCACTCCAGGCCGAACTTCTGGGTGGCAAAGGCCAGGGCGCAGCCCCACTGACCGGCTCCGGTTTCCGTGGCCAACCGCTTGACGCCTTCCCGCTTGTTGTAATAGGCTTGCACCACAGCGCTGTTGGTCTTGTGGCTGCCGGAAGGGGAGACGCCCTCGTATTTAAAATAGATCTTCGCCTTGGTCCCCAGCTTTTCTTCGAGAAAATTGGCGCGCACCAGGGGGGAGGGCCGCCAGATGGACCAGATGTCCTGGATCTCCTCGGGGATGTCGATCCAACGCTTGTCGCTCATCTCCTGTTCCAGCAAGCCCATGGGGAAAATGGGCGCCATCAGGTCCGGAGTCAGCGGCTGTTTGGTGGCGGGATTCAAGGGAGGATGCATGCCGCCGGGCATGTCGGCCATGACATTGTACCACTGGGTGACGCGCTCTTCGTCGGGAAGAAGGATTCTTTTTTTCATGGTGTTTTCCTTGATTTTGACGGATACTATCTGGAAATAAGGCAACCTAAGCCGGGCCTGTCTTTTTTTAAGAAATTGAACCTATTTACCCATGAATAGTCTTTTTTAAAAGCCTTTTTTTGTCCAGATCTCCCATTGTTTTTTCATGATGCGTGTCTTTTTTGTCAGGCCGCCGCAACCATATCATTTCGCACAAGGAGAAACCGTATGACCAAAACCGAAAAGAATCTTTGGGAGGCTTTCGCCGGGGAATCACAGGCAAATCGCAAGTATCTGGCCTTTGCCGACAAGGCGGACAAAGAGGGATTCAAGCAGACAGCCAGGTTGTTTCGCGCCGCGGCCCATGCGGAAACCATCCACGCCCACGCCCATCTCCGCGCCCTCAAGGGTATCGGCGACACCGCAACCAACCTCAAGGAGGCCATCGGCGGCGAGACCCATGAATTTCAGGAGATGTATCCGGCTATGATCGCCGCGGCCAAGGAGGAAGGGCACAAATCGGCGGAACGCAGCTTCAGCTATGCCAATGAGGTGGAGAAAATCCACGCCGCCCTGTACCAGAAAGCCTTGGACAGCCTGGCAAATCAGGAGGCAACGGACATGCATGTCTGTTCGATGTGCGGCTACACCTGCGAGGGCGAGGCTCCGGATACATGCCCGGTGTGCGGGGCCAATAAGAAGGCCTTTGACAAGATCGACTGACGGTTAGTTCGATATTGACTTCCCCCTCCCTTGATGGGAGGGGGGCAGAGGGAGGGTGAAGTTGCAACCTGCCGATTTAATAGTTATTTTTCCCTTTCCCTAATCCTCTCCCGCAGGTAAGCGCAGACTCCGAGGGGAGAGGGAATTTATTGAACTTTTGCAAAAAAAAGCCCCATTATTTCCCGTAAAAATCAAGGATGCTTTCCACCAGGGCAGGGATGGTGTAGGTCTTTGGCTGCACATCGATGGCCAGCCCGGCTTTTTCCGCAGTTCTGGCGGTGATCGGCCCGATGGTCGCCACCTTGACCCCGGCCAGCAGCGTATCACGCTCCGGGCCCAGCATTTCCAAAAAGTTGGTCACCGTGGAGGAGCTGGTAAAGGTGACCATGTCGATCCCGCCTTCGGCCAGTTCCTGGCGCACCAGGTCATAATCCTTGGGCCGGACATTCTGATACACCGGCACAATGGCAACCTCGGCCCCGTTCTCCTGCAGAATCTCGGGCAGAATCTCCCTGGCCTTCTTGGCGCGGGGCAGCAGAACCTTGCAGCCCTTCACCCCCTTGGCCACCATGCTGGCGGCGAGGCCCTCGCCGGTAAATTCCTCGGGCACCAGATCGGCGGCAAGGCCGTATTCCTTCAATACCTCTGCCGTGGCCGTGCCGACCACGGCGATCTTGGGCCCGGCCAGGGCCCGGCAATCCAGCCCCCGTTCAAAGAGCCGGGTAAAAAAGAAGCGAATGGCGTTGATGCTGGTAAACACCAGCCACTGGTAGTCGCCCAGCCGGTTCAGTTCGGCATCGAGATCATCCCAGCTATCCGGCGGCGCCAAGGCGATGGTGGCCCCCTCCACGCAGTCCGCGCCCTGATCCTCCAAAAGCCGGACCAGCTCGCTGGCCTGTTCGCGGGTCCGGGTCACCAGGATGCGTTTGCCAAAGAGCGGCCTTTTCTCGAACCAGTTGATGGTATCGCGCAGCGTGACCACCTCGCCCACCACGATCAGGGCAGGCGGCTTGATCTTTTCCTTCTTGACCACCTCGGCGATGGTGGCAAGCGTTCCCACCACCGACTGCTGCACCGGGGTGGAGGCCCAGCGCACCACCGCCACCGGGGTTTCCGGATCGCGACCGTGCTTGATCAGGTTTTCGGTGATCATGGGCAGGTTCTTGATCCCCATGTAGAAAACCAGGGTGCCGATGCCGGTGGCGATTTTATCCCAGGCGATGGTGGAGGTTTCCTTGGTGGGATCTTCGTGACCGGTGACAAAGGCCACCGAGGTCGTGAAGGCCCGATGGGTGATGGGCACCCCTGCATAGGTGGCCGCGGCAGTGGCCGAAGTGACGCCGGGCACCACTTCAAAGGCGATGCCGTGCTTGGCCAGCTCTTCGATCTCTTCGCCGCCCCGGCCAAAGATGAAAGGGTCGCCGCCCTTGAGCCGCACCACGATCTTGCCTGCGGAGGCATGGTCCACCAGCATCTGGTTGATCTCCTCCTGGGTGTGGGCGTGGCACTGGCCGCCTTTTTTCCCGGCGTAGATCAGCTCGGCGTCCTTGGGCACATGCTTGAGCAGTTTGGGGGTGGCAAGGTAATCGTACACCAGAACCTCGGCCCGCTTGAGGAGCTCCAGCCCCTTCACCGTGATCAGGGTAGGGTCGCCGGGGCCAGCGCCGATGAGGTAGACCTTGCCCCTGGAACGTGTTGTTGTGTTGTCGCTGTGTGTTGTCATGATTCTTCTCTTTAAAAATAAAAAAACCGGCCAGGCCGGGAAATTTGGAATTTGATTCAAACAGGTGCTTCGACAGGCTCAGCACGAACGGAATAATAATTTGTCTAAGACAATGTCCGTTCGCCCTGAGCCTGTCGAAGGGCAGCTTTTACGAGCCCATCAGTGCATCTCGTGGCCGTATACTTCCGAGAGGATATCCTTGCCGCCTTCGGCCAGCAGCCTTTCCGCCAGCAGCACCCCCAACCCCTCGGGGTCGGTGGTGTCGGCGGATAAGGCAAGGCGCACTGTTTGATCGCCGGTCACGGAGGCAACCAACCCGGTCATTTGCAACCGGTCATCGACCAGCCGGGCAAATCCGGCGATGGGCACCTGGCAGCCGCCCTGGAGCCGGTGGAGAAAGCCGCGTTCCGCCCGGACCGCCAGGGAGGTTTCCTGGTGATCCATGAACATCAGCCCGGCCAACAGCTCCGCGTCGCTGCTTCGCAATTCAATGCCCACCGCGCCTTGGGCCACGGCAGGCAGCATCTCATCCTCAGTGAAAAACGATTTGGCCCGGTCGCTGAGCGACAAGCGGTTCAACCCTGCGGCAGCCAGGATGATCGCATCGTACTGCCCCTCGTCGAGTTTGCGCAGCCGGGTGTCCAGATTGCCCCGTAGATCCTCGATGACCAGATCGGGCCGGATGTTGGCCAATTGGGATTTACGCCGCAGACTGCTGGTGCCCACCTTGGCGCCCTGGGGCAGCTCGCGGCAGGTGGCGCAGATGTTCGAGATAAAGGCGTCCAGGGGGTTTTCCCGCTTGGTAATGATGCCGATGTGCAGCCCCTCGGGCAGTTCGGCGGGCACGTCCTTCATGCTGTGGACCGCGATATCCACCTCGTTGCTGAGCAGCGCCTCTTCGATCTCCTTGACGAACAGCCCCTTGCCGCCCACCTTGGCCAGCGGCACGTCGAGAATCTTATCGCCCTTGGTGATGATCTTCACCAGCTCCACCGTAGTTTCCGGGTATTGGGCCTGGATCAAGCCTTTGATCCAGGTGGATTGAGCCAGGGCCAGCAGGCTTGCCCTGGTACCGATTCTGATTAGTTTTTGCATCAACTGTTCCCCTGGTGTTGGTTCTCGAACAGACGGTTTACCCTGAGTTAATGACAGGCGCCGCAGTTTCCGCCCGAGCAGCCGGAACACCTGGCGGTGCCCGAACTGTCGGCGCCGCCTCTGGTGGTGCGGCAGGCAAAGGTGGACATCTGCTTGGTCAGCTCCGTGCCGCCGCATTGCGGACAGACCGGTTGATCCGTGCCCATGACCAGAGCCTCGAAGACATACCCGCAACCGCGACAAAGAAAATCATGCAATGGCATGGGATGACCTCGTTATGTAGCTTTTTTCCGCAAATTGCGCAAGATAAAGCTAAATTGAGCAGCTTGCCTGCTCATACGAAACGTATACCCTTTGGGTGCAACTCAGCCGGCGGGCTCATTTTCCATGGAGCCGGTCGAGCAGGGTTGCCGCCAAAAGCGGGATCAAAAGCTCGTGGTGCCCGATGATGTTATATCCTTTGCCGCCGCCCATGGTCGGCCGGTTCACCACGTTGGTCATAGTCCGGTAATGGCGGATGAAATCGAAGTTGGCCGTGGTGAAGTTGTTCACCACATGCCCCAGGTTGCGGGCCACGGTGAGGGCCTTTAAAAAAACCTCAGGCAAAAGCACGGCGGAGCCGAAATTGAGATAAGCCCCGCCTTCCAGCTCGGCGACCAGGCCGCAGAAGAGCCGGAAATCCCGGTGGCTGGTCTGGCCGATGGCCGCGCCGTTGGCCGTGGGGTGGATATGGACGATGTCGGTGCCCATGGCCACATGCACGGTGAGCGGGATCCCCAGCCGCTTGGCCGTGGCCAGCAGGCTCATACTGTTGTACGGGAAGTTCTGGGCCAAGAGATATTCGCCCAACGCCTCGCCCAACCCCAACCCTTTTTTCGCGCCCAGGTTGATCCCGGCATTGACCACCTCGCCGGTTTCCTTGGCCGCGCCAAAGGCGCCGCTGCCCAAAACATCGCCCACCTCCTCCGAGGTGCGGCCCGCCATGGCGATCTCGGTGTCATGGACGATGCCCGCGCCGTTTAAGGCAATGGCGCTGATGATGCCCCGCTCCATGAGGTCGATGAGAATGGGGTTGAGCCCCACCTTGATCACATGGGCGCCCATGCCCACCACGATGGGCCGGTCATTCTCGTGGCTTGCGGCCAGCCGGCCGACCAGCTCGGGAAAATCCAGCCCCAGCAATTGCTCGGGCAGGGAGGCGATGAATTCCTTGAGCGTGGAGCCGGGCGCCAGCGGCTTGGCGAAATTCTCCACCGTGACCTTGCTGTACCGGTCGTGGATCGAATAGGTATTGAGGCCGGAAAAATCCAGGGGCTGGTATGTTTTCATTGGTTTTTGTCCAAGTATTGATGATCCCGAAAAAACTGTATTTTCTCGCTAAGGCGCAGAGGTCGCAAAGAAAAAACTACTTTTTATCAATATGTTATACCCACTCAGCTTTATCTCTGCGCGCTTCGCGTCTCCGCGAGATTTCCCCGTGTTTTTGCGAGTTCATAAGTATTCAGACGGACGCTTCAGGATCAGGCGGAAACGCCGCGTCCGTACAATGCCTCGTCCACGATCTGGCAGAGCAGATGCTCCACCCAGAGATGCGCTTCCTGGATGGCCGGGGTCACATGCGAGGGCACGTTGATGGTCAGGTCGGCCAGGGTGATGAGTCTGCCGCCGTCCTTGCCGGTGAGCACCGCGGTCTGCATGCCCAGGATTTTTGCCGCCTCCACCGCCTTGATGACATTGGGCGAGTTGCCGCTCGTTGAAATGCCCAGGGCCAGGTCGCCTTCCTTGCCCAGGGCCAGGATCTGCTTGCTGAAGATTTCATCGAAGGAAAAATCGTTGCCGATGCTGGTAAGGATGGAGCTGTCCGTGGTCAGGGCGATGGCGGCCAGGGGAGGGCGGTCGATCATGAACCGGTTGACGAATTCGGCCGCCATGTGCTGGGCATCGGCGGCGCTGCCCCCGTTGCCGAAAATCATCAGCTTGTTGCCGCGCTTGATGGTGTCGATCATCCACTGGGCCAGTTGCTTGATACCGCCCATCTGGGTGGCGACCAGCGCTTGCTTGGCGGCAATGGAATGCTTCAGGCTTTCTTCGATGAGCTGGTCCATGGGGATCCTTTGGAAAGAGTCAAAAACAGCAGGGGAACACCGGCGATTCTTTGGTGACGGCTCCTAAATTGTGGCAAAATAGTCCAGCTCCGTTTTTTTGTCAATACAAGCAGGGCAAGATGGCCAGGCCGGAACGGCGCTGATTTTTTTCCGGCCTGGCCATCTTGCCCTGCAAAAAACCGCAAACCGTCAATTGACAGCAGCGCCTGGAACCGTCTATCATTATGCACCGGCCGTACACCGCGGAACAAAACAACCACCTCAGGGAGAAACAGCATGCGCAGAATATTGACCAGACCGGCATTCTGGTTTTTTCTTTGTGTGGCGGCATGGAGCATGGCCTTGCCCCTGTCTTGCCTGGCCCAGGAAACAAGCGAAGCCATCCGTTTTGCCGTGTTTCCCTACAAATCGCCCAAGAGCGTGATCGAGGTTTTCAGCCCCCTTGCCGCCAGGATTGAAAAACGGCTCGGGAAAAAGGTGCTGCTTGTCTCCGCCACGGATTCGGAGGCATTTCTCAAAAAAAGTCTGGCCGGTGAATACGATCTGGCCCTGCCTTCCATTACCGTCTACTATAAGATGCTGCCCGCCGGATACACCGCGATCGCCAAGGGAGTTCCCTCCTTCTGGGGCGGGGTCATCGTCCGGCGGGACAGCGAGATCACAACCATCGAGCAATGCAAGGGGAAGAAAATCGCCGCCATTGGCGAGCATTCCTATGCCGGATACATGTTTTTCAAGGCCCAGCTTGACGAAAAAAAGATCGACTCGAAAAAGGATCTGGATATCCCGTTTGTCGGCAAGCTCGACACCATCATCTACGGAGTGCTCAACAAGAAATACGATGGCGGGGTAATCCGTCTTGACACCCTGGAGATGAAGGAATTCGCTCCGGTCAAGGATCAGTTCAGGATCGTCTCCCGGTCCGCCGAGGTTCCCCAGTTCCCCTTTGTGGTCAAGAGCGGCATGGACCACCAGACCGCCGCCGCCATCCGCGAGGTACTGACCTCTCTTTCGCCGGACAAACCGGAGGATCTGGCAATCCTGAAGAGCCTGCAAATCAAGAAGATCGTCGCCGCAACCACAAAAGATTACGATCCGTTCTACGACGTCATCAAAAACCACGCATTCTACACGCATCATTGATGACTGCCTTCCGCCTGCGCACCCATCTTATTTTCTATTGCACGGCCATCACCCTGCTGCTGACGGCCTCGCTCGTCATTTTGTATTCCCATATCTTTAAAAAATACGCCATCAGCAACCTTTCCGCCCATGGCACGGCCATCGCCCGCACCACGGCCTTTGCCGTGATCGATCACCTGATCACGGAAAATTACGCGCCTCTCCAGGAATACGTCCGGGAATCTTCCACCCTGGTAGACATCGAGTCCATCCAGATCGCCAACAGCCAAGGAAACATCCTGGCCGCCTCCGAGGTGCGGCTGCTCGGCACCATGATGGAGGAAGATCTTGCGATTACGGACAACGAGATACGGGTCAAGATCGATCCAGTCCATGATCAGTTGGTGGTTGCCGCGCCCATCGCCATCGGCGGCATGGTTTTTGGCGTAACCAGGGTTTCCCTGTCCATGAAGCCGATCCTTGCACACCTGCACGAGATCCAGAGAAACGCGGCGCTCACCGGCCTTGGCTTTTGGCTCCTCTCCGTTGTAATCGGCTCGTTTCTGGCTCAGCGTTTGAGCGGGCCGGTCCAACGCTTCATGCAGGCAACCGACAGCATTACCCAGGGTGATTTCAATGTGGAGATCCCCATGCCCCGGGGGGTGCTGGAGCTGGAGCGTTTTTCCCAGACCCTGCATGTCATGGCCAGCACCATAGCCTCCCGGGAGCTGGCGCTGCAAAACTCCGAGAAAAAATTCAGGCATCTGTTCGAGCGGGCCATGGAAGGAATTTTCGTGGCCGACGAAAAAGGGGAGCTTCTTGATGTAAACCCCGCGTTCATCTCCATCCTCGGCGCTGATTCACTGGAGGAAATGCTCGGCAGAAACCTCTTTGCCAACATCTTCGAGAACGAGGATTCATTCGCCACATTCAAGGAGCTGATGGGCTCCCAGGGGTTTGTCAAGGACTACGAACTTATTCTTATCGCCAACAACAGCACTCCCATCATTGCCGCCTTGACCTGTCACGCGGTCCGGGGGTTTGGCGGGAAGGTGAACAAATACGAAGGACTGATCCGCGACATCACCGCGCAAAAGGCCGCGGAGCGGGAGATTGCCCGGATGCGCAACTACCTCAACAATATCATCGAGTCCATGCCCTCCATGCTGGTCACCCTGGACGTCGATTGCACCGTTACCCAATGGAACACCGCGGCGTGCAAGCTCACCGGCGTCTCCTCCCAGGAGGCGATCGGCAAAAAGATCTATGATATTGCCCCATTTTTTTGCAAATATACCCAGCAGGTCGACGATGCCGGGCGAAACCTGAACACGGTGACCCTCCCCCGCGAGCAGGTAAGCCAGAACCCGGAACATCTCTACAATCTGACTTTCTTTCCCCTGATCGCCAACGGCACCGCCGGCGTGGCCATTCGCCTTGATGACATCACCGAGCTTGAGCGCAAGGAACAGCAACTGCGGCAGGCCCAGAAGATGGAATCCATCGGCACCCTTGCCGGCGGGCTGGCCCATGATTTCAACAATGTTCTTGCCTCCATACTGGGCAATCTCTCCCTGCTCCAGTACAAGATCAAAAATCACCAAACCCTTTCCTCCACGGAGTTGAACGAGTATCTTGAGCGCATGGAAACAGCGGGGCAGCGGGCCGTGGACATGGTCCGGCAATTGCTCACCCTGTCTCGCAAGCAGCAGACCGACCTGGTGCCCGTGGATCTGAACCTCTCCCTCAAGCATGTGCGCAAGATCGGGGAGAACACCTTTGACAAGTCAGTGAAGGTGGAGGAGCATCCTGCCGCGGAACCGGCCTACGTGCTTGCGGACACCACCGAGATGGAGCAGGTTCTGCTGAACCTCTGCATCAATGCGGTGCACTCCATGACCATCATGCGCGAAGATGCCCAATGGGGCGGCACCCTCGCCGTGGCCATCAAGAAGATCACGGTGGACCGGGTGTTTCAGAAAAAACACCCCGAGGCAATCGCGAATGCGTATTGGCGCGTTTCGGTGAGCGACACCGGAGTGGGCATGGACACCAAGACCGCGGCCAAGATTTTCGATCCCTTCTTTACCACCAAGGAACAAGGCAAGGGCACCGGCCTTGGGTTGGCCATGGTCTACAATATCGTTCGCCAGCAACTGGGCTTTATCGATGTCTATTCGGAGCCGGGGCTTGGTTCCACCTTCAATGTCTATCTCCCCGCCCTGGTCCGCCCGGGAGCCTCGCTTGCCGCCGGGCAGAGCCTCAATATCGTCCGGGGAACAGGGTTGATCCTGGTGGTGGATGACGATGAACTCGTCCGGAGCATGGCGGAGGATGTTTTGCTGGCCGTGGGCTATTCGGTGCTCACCGCAAGCAACGGCCGGGAGGGGGTGGAGATCTACCGGCAGCATCAGGCAGAAATACAGGCGGTGCTTCTGGACATGGCCATGCCGGTCATGTCCGGCAGGGAGGCTTTTATCGAGATGCAAAAAATCAATCCCTCGGTAAGGGTGCTTCTTGCCTCGGGATTTCGCAAGGACAACAGGGTGGAGGAGATCCTTCGCCTCGGGGTTAAGGATTTCCTGCAAAAACCCTACACCATTACCAGCCTGGCGGCGGCCATCAAGAAGGTGATCGAGGCGTAACCGCTTAGACGCTCAACCGCATGCTGATATCCATAGCCCTGGCGGAATGGGTGAGAGCGCCCACCGAGATGAGGTCAACCCCGGTTTCGGCAATCTCGCGGACATTGGCGAGATTCACCCCGCCGGAGGCCTCCACCAGGGCGCGGCCGCCTATCAGGCCCACGGCCTGGCGCATCAGGGCAGGGGCCATGTTGTCGAGCATGATGATCTCCACCCCGCAGGCAAGACATTCCTCGACCTGGGCAAGGTTTTCGGTTTCAACCTCGATCTTCAGGGTATGGGGCGCCTTGTCCCGCAGGATGCGCACCGCCTCGGTGATCGAACCTGTTGCCGCGATATGGTTGTCCTTGAGCAGAATGCCGTCGGCCAGACTGAAGCGGTGGTTGTGCCCTCCACCGGCCCGGACCGCGTATTTTTCATAGGCCCGAAGACCGGGGGTGGTTTTGCGGGTGTCGATGATCCTCACCGGCAGTCCCTCCACCGCATGGACAAAAGCGGCGGTGAGGGTGGCGATGCCGCTCAGCCTCTGCACCAGATTGAGGGCCAAGCGTTCGGCGCTGAGCAGATCCCGCACCGGACCCTGCGCGGAAAAGATGCGCTCCCCCGGATGTGCCGTTTCGCCGTCTTTTTTCATGGGCGTACAGGCAATCCGCGAATTGCGCGTGGTGAACACAAGGGGGGCGATGGCATCAAGGCCGGCTACCACGAATTCCTCCTTGGCGACAAATACGGCCGTGCCCTCCTGCCTGGGGCCAAACACGGAATCGGTGGTGATGTCGCCCAGGCCGATATCCTCTTCAAGAAACTGCTGTATTTGCCGTGCCGCCTGCGTATCCATAGTCTCTCCCGGAGTGCCCTGTTTTCGCGGTGCGAAAACCTCTTGATAGCTGTCCTGCGTGCCCCGTGTCAAGAAGAAAGGGCCTGTCCGGAGGAGATTCACTGTTTGCTGGCATATTGGCCATCGCTGTGGTACAGAGAGATTCTGCTTGAGTAAAGTCAATGACTTCGGGAGGTTGGATGCAGGAGTTTTCCGTGCTCAATATTTTTCTGCTGGTCCTTGGCGGCGGGCTGGCCGGCTTTATCAATACCCTGGCCGGAGGCGGTTCCTTTCTCACCATTCCCCTGCTTATCTTTTTGGGCTTGCCGCCCACCGTGGCCAATGCCACCAATCGTCTCGGCGTTTTCATGCAAAGCCTCACCGCCACCCGGCAGCTCCACAGCCATGGGGTGTTTCCGGTCCGTTTCAGCCTGATTATCGCCATCCCCGCCGTACTCGGCAGCGTGCTGGGTACTTACGGGGCGCTGGTGATCAGCGACGCGGCCTTTAAAAAATACCTGGCCGTTTTCATGGTGCTCATGACCCTGTCCACCTTTCTCAAACCGTCCGCCATAGTGCCCAGGCCGAAGGGCAATTACAGCTTGCGGCGCTGGGCTTTGCTCTGGCTTTTGTTTTTCGGCGTCGGTCTGTACGGCGGCTTCATCCAGGCCGGCGTGGGTTTCCTGATTATTGCCGCCATGGTGCTCACCGGGTACGATCTGGTGGCGGGCAGCGCCACCAAGAGCTTTGTCATCCTGCTTCTCACCTGCGTTTCCCTGGCGATCTTCTGGGCCGGCGGCAAAGTGCAGGTGGTGCCGGGGGTGGCCCTGGGCTGCGGCAGCATGCTGGGCGCCTTCATCGGCTCCCACGTCACAATCACCAAGGGGAATGACTTTATCCGGAAATTCGTCGTTGCCATGGTAATCCTTTCCGCCATCTTCCTGCTGGTCAAATAAATGTTCACCTTTCTCCATGCCGCTGATATCCACCTCGACAGCCCCTTGCGCGGACTGGAATCCTACGCCGATGCGCCGGTTGCCCAGCTCCGCCAGGCAACGAGACGTGCGTTCGACAACCTGATCGACCTGGCCATTGCGGAACGGGTCGCCTTTGTCCTTCTGGCCGGCGATCTCTACGACGGGGAATGGAAGGATTACAACACCGGCTTGTTCTTCATCGACCGGATTTCCCGGCTGCGCAAGGAGAATATCCGGGTCTTCCTGGTCTCCGGCAACCACGACGCGGCAAGCCAGATCAGCAAGGGGCTGCGTCTGCCGGACAATATCCATCTCTTTTCCACCAAGCAGCCGGAGACCGTAACCATCGAATCGATGGGGGTTGCGCTGCATGGCCAGGGCTACCACACCAGGGCCGTGGCCGAAAATATCGCCCGCAATTATCCCCAGCCCCTTCCCCATTATCTGAATATCGGCCTGCTCCACACCTCCCTCACCGGCAGGCAGGGCCATGAGCCCTATGCCCCGTGTTCCCTCGACGATCTTACAGCCAAAGGGTATGACTACTGGGCCCTCGGCCATGTCCATCTCCGCGAGGAGGTGCGCAGGGAGCCCTGGATCGTTTTCCCCGGCAATATCCAGGGACGGCATATCCATGAAACCGGAGCCAAAGGGGCCACCCTGGCGCGGGTGGAGGAGGGGCGCATCGTTGCGGTGGAACACCGCGACCTGGATGTGCTGCGTTGGGCCCTCTGCCGGGTTGACCTCACGGATTGCGCCACAATGGATGTGGCCATTGATGCGGTCCGGCAGGCAATGGAAACGGAACAGGCCAACGCCGAGGCGAGACCCCTGGCGATCCGGCTGCAACTGGTTGGGAAAAGCCCGCTCCATGCCGAGCTCCACCGTGATTCCGCCGTCCTGACCGAAGAATTTCGCGGATTTGCCGCAGGGATTGGCGAGATGTGGCTGGAAAAAGTGGTGTTTGCCACCCAGCGGCCAGTGGAGCGTACGGCGGACCTCGGCGAGGATACGCCCATGGCGGAACTGGTCCAGGCCATCGAGCGTTTCGATGTCCATCCGGCGGCGATCAAGGAGCAGATCCCTGATATCGCGGAGTTTCTGAGCAAACTCCCCCCGGAAATCCTCCAGGAAGGCGGCCTTGTCACCGATGATTCCCGGGAGTGGACCAGTTCCCTGCGCGAAGAGGTCGAGGAAATGCTCCTCGCCAGACTGCTCGGTCAGGGAGGGGACCGATGAGGATTGCCCGGCTCGAAATCAAGGCCTTTGGCCCTTTTACCGGCCGCACCCTGGAGCTGGGGCCTGGCCTGCACATCGTGCATGGCCCCAACGAAGCCGGAAAAAGCAGCACCCTGCGGGCACTCAAGGCTTGGCTCTTCGGTTTTCCGGAGAGAACCCACGACAATTTTCTCCACGCCAACGAGCAGTTGCTGGTGGGCGGATGCCTCCAGGCGGAGGATGGCCGAAAACTTGCCTTTTCCCGGCGCAAGAAGAGAAAGGCGGACGCGCTTGATCCGGATGGCAATCCGCTTGAGAGCGGGACGCTTGCCGCTTTTCTGCCCATCACCGAGCAGGCGGTTTTTGAATCGCTGTACGGCCTGAGCCACGAGGATCTCATCAGGGGAGGGGAAGAAATCCTTGCCCAGAAAGGGGAGGTAGGGCAGGCCCTGTTCTCGGCAGGGGCGGGGATATCTTCCCTGCGCAAGGTTCTCGCCGGACTCGAAAGCGAAGCCGAATCCCTTTTTTTGGCCCGCGGAAAGCGGGAGATCAACGAGGCCCTGGCTGCATACAAGGAAACGCAACGGCTCGTGCGGGAGGCTTCCCTTTCCGGCCGGGAGTGGCACGAACTCAACAATGGGCTGACTGAAGCACAGGAAGCGCTGCAGGTCGTGGAAGAGCAACGCAAAACAAAAGACCGCCGATTGCGCCAGATGGAGCGGTTGCGCCAGCTCTATCCCCAGCTCACCTTGCGGAAAGAAATTCAGCAGCAACTCGGCGCACTGGGTGACGTCGTGGTGGTGCCGGATGATTTTTCCACCCGGCATCAGAAGATCGATAGGGCGCTTCACACCCTGACCCGCCGTGAAGCCGACCTTGCCGGAAAACTGGCGCAGCGTGAAAAAGTGCCCGCTGTCTCCCCCTATCAGGCGGTGCTCGATGCGGAGGAAGCCATCGAGGATCTCCACCAGCGGCTGGGCGGGTACAACAAGGCGAAAAAAGACCAGCCCAACCTTGAGGGGATGCGGATCGGCTGCAAAAGAGAAGCGGCGGAATTCTTGCGGATGGTGCGCCAGGACCTCTCCCTGGAACAGGTTGAGACGCTTCGCCCCGTCTCGGGGCGAAGAAAGATTATCGCTGATCTGGCCACCCGGCATAAAGGGGTGCGGCAAGGAATTGAACAAACAGAGAAAGACCTGCGGGAGATAAGGCGCGAGATCTCGATACTCGACGAAGAACTCGTCCGGTTGCCTGCGGCAAAAGATGCCTCGGGCTTGAATCAGGCCTGCCGTCTCGCCAGAAAAGCAGGGGCAATCGATGAGGATCTGACGGCAAGGACGCGACTGGCAGAGGATAAAAAACGCGACTGCCTTGGCGCCATGGCCCGGCTTCCCCTCTGGTCCGGTGGTTTCGAACAGTTTCTCTGCCTGCGCCTGCCTCTCCCTGAAACGGTGCGGAAGTTTGAGTCCGCCTTTCAACTGCATGACGAACGCCAGAGAGATGTGCGCAAGGAGCGAGAGCGGCTGCTCAACAGCTTAGCCAAGGTGCACGCCGACATCCGGCAGCACGAAACCTCCGGCAGCACCCCCACGGAAGAGGAGCTTCTTCTGATTCGAACCCAACGCAACATGGGGTGGGAGCTTCTCCGCCGGCAATGGCTAAAGGGTGAAGATCTTGCCGGGGAGGACCTCGCCTTTGGAAGGGATCTGCCGCTGCCGGAGGCCTATGAGAAAAAAGTGGTTCTGGCGGATACAGTGGCGGATCGTCTCCGGCATGAGGCAGACCGGGTCCAAACCTTCGCGGCCCTGCGTGCCGAAGAGCAACGCCTGACCGGGGAGCTTGCCGGACTGGAAAAAGAGGAGAGCCAAAATGCTCTTGCCTTTGCTTCCATGGATACCGATTGGCACGCGCTTTGGGAGCCGTGCGCCATCATCCCTCTTTCCCCAAAAGAAATGCTGGCCTGGCTTGTCGAGGCCAACGCACTGAGAACCCGAGCAGAAGATCTCGAGAGCAACGAACGCGAACTGGCACGAAAGAGCGGTGAACGGCAGGGACTGAAACGTGCCGTGTCCACTGCGCTTATGGCGCTTGCCGAAGAACGGCTCGCCGAAACCGGCGAACTTGAGCCCGCGCTCCTTCAGGGAGAAACCGTCCTTTTGCGGCTTTCCGCGCAAGAAGAGAAGCGTGGCCGACTCCTTGAGAAAAGAAACGATCTCCAGAAAGAAGCAGCCGCAAAGGAAGCGAAGAAGGCTGATTTCTCCCAAGAACTGGTGGCCTGGCGCCAAGAATGGCAGGAGGTGGCTGCCGATCTTGGGGGCGAAAGGGAAATTCACCCTGCCGAAGCCGGAGATCTTCTGGAAAATCTGCACAACTGTTTTACCAAGCTGAAAGAAGCCGAGGATCTGCGCCGGCGCATCGATGGGATTGCCCGGGATAACGATCTGTTCGTGGAAGCGGCCCTGGCCCTGGTCAAAAAGATTGCGCCCGCCAGCGCGGGACAGTCGGCGGAAGAGATCGTCGTACAGCTCAAGGAGCTTCTCAATCAGGCCCGCACTGACAAGGTCCTGCGGGACGGGTATCTTAAAAAAGAACAGGAGGAAACAGCCGAGACGCGCCGCCTTGCCGAGGAACGAAAAAACTTGGAGGATGAGCTTGCGGAACTCTGCCGCCTGGCCGGAAGGGTTTTGCCGGAGGAACTGGAGGCGGCGGAAAAACGTTCGGCCCAATACAAGCGGCTTGCCACCAGTCTCGCGCAGACTGAAAAAAACCTCATTGAGGGCGCCGAAGGCTTTCCCCTGACCGAGCTGCAAGCTCAGGCCGCAACAATCGACCCGGATGAACTCTCCGGGGAAATCGAAAAACTGACCCTGGAAATCGAAGAGAAGCTCACCCCGGAAAGCAAGGACCTCTCCGAACGCATCGGCGAAAAGAGAAACCAGCTCCGCCGGATGGACGGCAATGCAAAGGCCGCCGAGGCGGCGGAAGAAGGAGCCCGGCTGCTCGCCAAAATACGGCGATTGGCGGAACGGTATCTCCAGCTCAAGGTGGCGGCGCATGTCCTGAAAAGCGAGATCGAGCGGTTTCGCCGGGAAAACCAGGGACCGGTGCTGGCCATCAGCTCCCGGTATTTCAGCGAACTCACCCTGGGCTCCTTTGCCGGCTTGCTGACCGATGAAAATGATCAGGGCGAGCCGGTATTGGTCGGGACACGGCCGAACGGCGCCCGGGTTTTGGTGGAGCGGATGAGCTCCGGTACCCGGGATCAGCTCTATCTTGCCCTGCGGCTTGCCTCTCTGGAATGGCGTCTTGAAAGGCACGAGCCCATGCCCTTTATCCTGGACGACATCCTGGTGAACGCCGACGATGCCCGCTCCAATGCAGCCCTGAAAATTTTGGGAGAGCTGGCCGCCAGAACCCAGGTCATCCTGTTCACCCATCACCGCCGGATCGTTGAAGAGGCGCTCCAGCTTGCCGTGGGCGCCGAAATCCAGGTGCACGAGCTGGGCCCGTAACCCCTCGTGCATTTCCCCGGAACATTTATCCTCCCGCGCGTGTCACAGAAGCGTGGCAGGGCGCATCAATTATTGTGCATATTTGTGTAACGGTTTGCCCCCCGGCGCACTACTCAACCCAAACCAAGGAAGGAGGCTTCACGCCATGGCATCACAACCCGAACAATCTCCAGCAGGCGGTTATAAAACGGAAATCGTGCTTATTATCGGCCTCTGCTGCCTGATCATCGGTTTTCTCTCCGGGATCGTTTTCAGCATCTACAAGAGTCCGGCAACCGGGGGAGCGGCCAAGGTTGCCGCGGGACAGCCTGAAGCGCAGGCAGCAAAGCTCACCGCCGAACAGGCCCAGCACCTGCTGCAGCTCGAACTCGAGGTACAAAAAAATCCTCAAAATATCGAAGCCTGGACCAGCCTCGGCCATCTCTATTTTGACTCCGACCAGGCGGACAAGGCGATCAATGCCTACAACAAGTCCCTGGCCCTGGCCCCGAACAATGCCGATGTGCTCACCGATCTCGGGGTCATGTACCGAAGGGCGGGCAATCCGCAAGAGGCCATCGCTTCCTTTAACCGGGCCATCCAGGTGAATGCCAAGCATGAAACCGCCCGGTTCAACAAGGGAATCGTGCTGCTCTACGACCTCAAGGACCAGTCCGGCGCCATTGGAGCCTGGCAGGAACTGATCAGCCTCAATCCCATGGCCACGGCGCCCAACGGTCAATTGGTCAGCGAAATTCTCAAGGAAATACAGGACAAAAAAATGGATTAACGGGCTTTTCCCCTGGTGGCTGGGAAAAATTTCTTTGACATCAACGTGTTACAGGAATATCGTATACATGGTATTGCTTGGGAGGAGCTAACGGCATTGCACGGCATGGGGGCAGGGTTTTCCCCGGGGCGAATCGGTATGGGACAAGAACATCGACGGGCAAGACGGTTCGACATCAGCATGGCGGTCACGCTTATCCTGCGCGACACGAAAAACAGGCTGATTCTCGCCGATCCCCTGCCGGGAACCTTGTTAGACATCTCGCTCTACGGAGCCCGTCTGTCCGTTCCCCACATCCGCACCGGCCGCTACCATCTCTTTTATGCCTGCAACGACGATCAGGACAAGGTCATCCAGCTTGAGATGATTGACAAACATGAGGGCGACCGTCTTGTTCTTCCCGCTCGTCCCGTCTGGTTCGACCATGTGCTTTCCAGCCCGAGCAAGCATTTTGAGCTCGGGCTGGAATTTCTTGTCCCCCCGGAAGACCCGAACATTGCCAAGCTGCATGCCTTTCTCGCCGGCCAGCCCCCTTTGGCAGGCGGCTGGCTGAAACGGCTTTTCCGTCTGGCCTAGGACACGGCGCCGGACACACAGCGCTACGCTATTATTTTCCGCAAATGCCGCACCTCCGGCAATCTCCGCCGCACTTCCTCTATCTCGGGCGCCTTGTCCAACCACTGATCGACCAGGCCGAGCATGGTCCGGCCCTGTTCCGGACACTCGTCATTCAGCCGGTAAATGATCCAGTTTCCCTCCTTGCGGAAAGAAACAAGCCCAACATCCTCAAGAATGCGCAGATGCTTGGACACCGTGGGCTGGGCCACGCCGAGAAGCGCGGTCAACTCACAGACGCACAGCTCACGCACCCCCAGCATCGTGATAATCTTGACCCGGTTCTGGTCGGACAGCGCCTTCATGAGGCGGACAAATTCTTTCATGGATTTCCCTCTTGTTTGTTTACAGCTACGGCCTCTTGTCAGGCTCGGGTGTCGCCTCTGGCAAAACCGGGGAAAGGATGTGAAACGGCAGCAGCAATGTCCGCTTGACGATATTCAGCAATCCCTCTCCCACCGCGCTCGGCGGCAGCAGGGTAACCTGGGGGTCGCTTGCCTTGCCGGTGACTCCGACCGGGAAGGTGACCAGGGTGGCGGTTTTTCCGCCGATGATCCTGCCCACCAGAGGCACTCTGCTGACAATGGCGTCAAGGCTTTTAAAGGGCGAAATCATGACCACGATGTCCAACTCAAAGGTGCTGAGATTCATCTTGCCCCGGGCAAAAAGATTCAGCCCTTCTCCCCGCACCACCGCCTCGTCGATGATCAGCTCGTTTTCCTTGACATACGCTTTCAGGAGAAGATCCGTATAGGGAAACCCCCGGGCAGACATCTCGGGAGCGGATTCGCCTTGGTCCACGGTGAAAAGATCCGTGATATTGACCACACTGAAAATCTTTGCCAGAAGCTTCATGCGGAGAATCCGCCCCTGGTGGGAGTCTATCTGCAGATGGCCGTCCAGCCAATTGTCCAACACTCCTTCCAGGCGCCCATTGAGGGAGAATTCCCCCTCAATGAGATCCTGCGGATACCCAAGGCACGGCAGGACGGTTTCAAACCGGGGCGGGGTGGGGCAGGCGCTGCTCAAGGAAAAATGACTGCGCCCAAGCTCGGGGGTGGAAAACCATTCGCCGGTGGTGTCCAGGCAGCAGAGACGGCCATTATTTATGAGCGCGGACAGCCGCCACTGGGGATGAATCCGTATTTCTCCCCTGAGTTCCTGCCAGACCAGGGTGGCGGAAGCACTCTCCCCGGTTTTGCGGCCGGAAGTGAATTCATCCACATCAAAAACAACGGTGCCGGTAATATTCCACGGCGATGCTTCCTGCGGCGGTTTCCCGGAAGAAGAGGGGAGGGCGTCGCTGTCCTTGATCCGCTTCAGGGTATCCTTCAGGTCCAGCAGGGTTTGGCGGGAAAGCGCGGGCGAGGCGAGATCGAGCTTCAAGGCAAGGCCGCTGCCGGCCCGCGAGATCAGACCATTGACCACCACGGATTCCCTTTCGTTGAAGGCGCAGGCCAAGCGTCTCACCTTGAGATCCTTGCCAACTCCCGCAAGGCGAAGCTCCTGGATATCGATAAAGGAATCATCCTTAAAGTACCAGCGCAGATCCGAGGCTTCGATTTCCCCGGTAAAAGCCACCTTGTTGGGATCCTGGGGCAGGTAGAGCTGGAAATCCCCGGCAATCCGGCCCTGCAGCAGGTTTTTCTTCTCCAGCAACTGATCGACGGTTTTCTTGGACAATGCGCCCTTCCAGGAAAAAAGAAAAGTCTCTTTGGTGTGATCGAGAAAATCCAGGGTTATCGAGGCCTCTTCCTTGCCGCTTGAAACGCGGGCGGACATTTTCAAGGGATCGTCCTTGGTGAATTCCACGGAAAAATCAGCCTTGGCAGGGCGCAATATCGACCCTTCCGGCCGGAGCACACCTTTGGCCAAGGTTTTTCCTTCCTGCAGGCCGATCTGCAATGCCTCCATCCGAAAGGGGAGACGCGGGAAAAGCGCGGGGGAAAGGAGCTGCTGCTCCTTGAGCCATTGTCCGAATTCCTGCCCCACCTCGCCTTGCAAGGAAATATTCCCGCGCCACGCGGCAAAGTCCTGGTGAGACAAGGAAGCGCCCAGGGTGAACGCATCGCCGAAAATAGAGCCCGTTGCCTCGGAAACCGTGATCGAGGCGTTTGAAAAATGTCCCTTGCCCTGCTGTATCCGGAGCGGCACCGGCAGACGCGGCGTTTCCACGACAAGATTTTTCACCATGACATCCGCGTCCGCTTTCCACAGCTTCGGCTCCGAGGCCTTTCCTGAAATTGCCGTGTTCCGCAGTTCTATCCGGCCATCAACCCGGGTTATGTTTTCGTGCAGCGCTCCGCTGAGTTCCTTGAAATAAGAAAGATATTCCTTTTCCAGCTCCTTGGCGGCCAGCACCCCGTCAAACTGGGTTATATCCAGGAAAACGTCGTCCGGCCACCGCACCTGCCCGGCTGTTTTTTTCACCGCATGGGGGCCATACTCGCCTCGCACGTTCCGCCATCGCACCAAGGGAGGGGCAATGGTCATCTCCCCGCCGTCCACGGCAAAGTCCCACGCCATCGGCGCGTAACGGCCCTTGCCCTGCATGGAGGCCACCTCGATGGCAACCTTGAAATCCCTCAGGTGATCGCCAAGGTGAAGATGGCCGGTCGCCCGGCCCGATATGCCGCTGAACCGGGCCAGCTCGGCCTGAAAGGGAGGGTGATCGACCAGACGCGCCAAAACCGCTGGAAGTTCGGCGAGATCCGCGTCAAGATCAACATCGAGCTTGAAGGTGAAATCATCATCGGGCAGGCCTAGAACCAGATGGCCATTGCGGCCGCGGCTGTTGCCCATCGCGGCTTCTTTTCCATCCACGATGAGTAAGCCGTCCTCGATCCGCAGCTTCCCCTTGACGTTGGTCAGCAGCAGATCGACTTCCGGAACCTTGACCGAGGCGTCGATGTTTTCGGCAACGACATGCATGTTGCGGACATATTCAAGGTCAGCCGCGGTACCCTTGAAGCTGTAGCTGGCCTTGCCGACCGTGCCGCTCTGCACGATGTGCCCCAACTCTTCGACAATTTCGTTCCCCCCCCACATGGCGAGAACAGCGGCGCGGATGCGGGTCAGATCAAGCTCCTCCCCCTTGAGATCGATCTGCCACACCGGCGCCGCGTTTGCCTCGGCTCCGCCGGAACGCCGGACCGTGCCGGAAAGTTTTACCCCCGGCTCCTGCATTTCAAACTCGTTGAGCGTCAGAAGCAGATCGTTTCCATCCTTGGCAAAGGCTGCATCGACGACCCCGCAGCTCAGCAGGATATTTTTCTCCTTTGGCAGGGCAAGCAGGCAGGAGGAATCCCCTGTGATCCTGCCGGTGATTTTTTCAAGCCCGCGGCCTTCAAAGCTGCCGCTGAGATTGAGCGGAGAATCGGCGGGCGCCAGGGCGCCCTGGGCAAAAGAGAGGAATATCCTCTTGAGATTGAAATTGCGGCAGGAAAATTGAAACCGGTAGGAAGCGTCCTTTCGCAGATACTTGCCGGAGATGGCAAGGTGTTCGTCAGCCGCGGGTTTACCGGAAAGGTCGAGATCAATGGCGGCAAGGGTTACAGCGACTCTGCCGTTGAGCGATCGCAAGGAAAAATCCCTGCTTTGCAGCGCAGGCCACTGACTGTTGGCGGCAACGTGCACGGTCCCGTTGCGGATCACCACCTTCAATCCGGCAAGTGCAGGATCAGGGGGCTCGGACAGCGAGGCGGGAAACTTGTTGACATGGAGTTCCGGATCAACCAGCAGAACCGTGCCGATCCGGACCTGGCCACGGAACAAGGACCACCAATCAGGATACACTTTGGCCATGGGCGCGGCCAATGAGGAATCAGCGCTGGCAAAACGGGTGTTGTACAGGTTGAGATGGGGGAGCGGGAGCCATGCCCATTCCAGCCGGTCGGTGTGCAGGGCGCCCTCCAGCCTGGCGTTTACCTGGGCGCTCATTCTCGCCTTGAGCGCGTCAAGATCAATGAGCCGCGGAAGCAGCACGCGCGAACCAATGCCCACTGCCAGCAGAAAAACGGCACAGGCAAGGATTATTCTGGTTCTCAGGCGCACGGTGGCGATTCGTGACAAATTCATATAATATCGATGGCTGGGCCGATAACGGCCGTCATATGGCTGGAAGAGATACGAACTGAAACGGAAACCAGGGCCTGGCAGTTCGCCAAGACATCAAGGGGATAGTAGCATAATTAGATAAAAGGCGAAAGGTCCAAGGCCAAAGGCTCAAGGAGGCAAGCCTGTTTTTTTTGACCTGTACCCTTAAGCCTTTTACCTTGCCAGTTTCCGCGCAATGGCGTAATTTCTCAAAAAATTCAAGCGAACAGGCAGGCATACCATATGGCACAGACACGCATCGGGGTTATCGGGGTAGGGTATCTCGGTAAGTTTCACGCCCAAAAATACATGGCAAACCCGGAGGTGGAGCTGGTGGGGGTGGCGGATGTCAACCCGGCCTATGGCGCCGAGGTTGCCAAGGCATGCAGCACCACCGCGTTCGATGATTATCAGGCGCTGCTCGATCAGGTCGATGCGGTGAGCGTCGTGGTGCCCACCAGCCTGCACCACGAGGTGGCGAGAAGATGCCTTCTTGCCGGGAAGGACGTGATGCTGGAAAAGCCCATGACCACAACCCTGGCCGAGGCGGACGAACTCATCGCCCTGGCCGACGAAAAACAGCGCATCCTTCAGGTCGGTCATATCGAACGGTACAACCCGGCTCTCCTGGCCATGCAGGAGCACCTCACCCAGCCGCTCTTCATCGAGTCGCACCGGATCCATGTCTTCAAGCCACGGGGCCTTGATGTTGACGTGGTCCTCGACCTGATGATCCACGACATCGACATTGTCCTGAGCTTGGTTAAATCGCCCATCGCCTCCATGCACCCGGTGGGCATGCCGGTGTTCACCCAGACCACCGACATCGCCAATGTCCGGCTGATCTTTGAAAACGGCTGCACCGCCAACCTCACCGTAAGCCGCGTTTCGCGGGAAAATATCCGCCGGCTCAGGGTGTTCCAGCCCCATTCATTCCTGGCGGTTGACTACGGCAAAAAGGAGATCACCGTGATCAAGCCCGGCAAGGAGCTGGACGCAAACTCCATGCCCCAGGAGGAGGTTGTCTCTTCCTGCTACCTGCACCAGGATGCCCTGGAGATGGAGCTCGCCGATTTTGTCAAGAATGTCCGCAACCGGACCCAGCCGATGGTCTCGGGCAGGGAAGGGCGGTTGGCTCTGGCCGTGGCCCAGGAGATCATGGCCAGGATCAAGGAACATCTTGCCGCCCATCCCCATCTCTTCAATGTCTGAGACAAACAAAAACATGCCGGCCCTATCCGCGCCCCGGATCATGATCGTTGCCGGTGAGGCCTCCGGCGACATGCACGGGGCCAGGCTCATCGCTGCCGTCAAACAGCAGGCTCCCGAGGCGCGGATCTGCGGCATCGGCGGCCCGGAACTGGCGCGTCAGGGCGTGGAAATTCTGTATGACGCCTCCCGGCTGGCCGTGGTGGGCATTGTCGAGGTCATCAGCCATTTCCGTTTCATCCGCGAAGCCATGCGCGCCCTTGAAAAACGGCTGCTGGAGCAGCCGCCCGACCTGTTGATCCTCATCGACTACCCAGACTTCAACCTGATCCTGGCCAAAAAAGCCAAGCGGCTCGGCATCCCGGTTTTTTACTACATCAGCCCGCAGGTCTGGGCCTGGCGCTCCGGCAGGGTGAAAACCATTCGGGAACGGGTGAACCGACTGGCCGTGATCCTTCCTTTTGAAAAGGATTTCTACCACAAACATGGGATGGAGGTTGAATATGTAGGGCACCCTCTCATGGACACGGTGCGCGCCGCCATGCCCCGGACGGAGTTTTTGCACTCCCTGGGCATTGCCCAGGACAGTACGGTAATAGGGATTCTCCCAGGCAGCAGGACCCGGGAAATAGCCGGGATGCTCCCCATTTTTTTGGCAGCGGCAAAACAGATGCAGGAACAGATGACACCCAAACCGGTCTTTGTCCTGCCCCTGGCCCCAACCCTGAGCGAGGAGGATCTTCTGGCCAACGGCCTGGCGGATGCGGGGGTCGAAGTGCGGGTTGTGCGGGAGAACCGCTACGACCTCATGGGCGCCTGCAGCGCGGTGATGGCGGCCTCGGGCACGGTTTCCCTGGAACTGGCCATCCTGGATGTGCCCATGGTTGTTTCCTACCGGGTTTCGCCGCTCACCTATTTTCTGGGGCGGCGCTTGATCAAGGTGCAATACGCCTCGCTGGTCAACCTGGTGGCCGGGCGTGAGGTGGTGGAGGAGCTGCTGCAGAATGAGGCGGTGCCCGAAAAAATCGCCACTGCCACCATGCGCCTTATTGCGGACCAGACGGTGCGCAGCCGCATGTTGACGGGCTTGGCCGAGGTCCGGCAAAAACTGGGGGGAGAAGGCGCCTCGGCCCGGACAGCGCGGTTGGCCTTGGAGCTGGCTCAGACTGGGCAGGGGAAGAATCCGCACGGGTAAAGCTTGTCCTTTTTCCCCTTCCGTAATGGAGAGGGGAGGGGAGGGAACACGCACACAGTTCTTACTCCCCCTTGTTTTTCAACTCGCCGAGCAAAAGCATGTTTTCCGCTATCGCCTTGTCGTAGCAGTGCGGACAGATGCCGTGGGTAAAGAGGACCTCGGTATGCTGGAGCAAATATTCCTCCAGCCCGTGCCAGGCATTTTTGTCGTCCCGGATCTTCCGGCAATAGGAGCAGATGGGCAGCAGGCTCTGGAGATTTTTCAACTCCATGGTCCGGGTCCGCACCAGATCTTCCAGTTCGATGTTCTTTTTCTCCAGGGCCAGCAGCAGGGCCAGGTTTTCCTCTTTGAGCTGATACCGTTCCACCGCATGGATAATGGCGATGCGCAACTCTCCGCTGGTCCAGGGCTTGAGGATGTACCGGTACACCTGCCCCTGGTTGATGGCGGCCATGATGTCGTCCGGCTCGGAATAGCCGGTGATCATAATCCGTTCCGCCTTGGGCGCCAGCTCGCGGGCCCGGGCCAGCAACTCGGCCCCGGAAATCCCCGGCATCCGCTGGTCGGAAAGGATCAGCGCGAGGTTGCTTTCCCGGGAGATGATCTCCAAGGCCTCCTCCCCGGTACCGGCCAGCAGGATCTCATACTCCTCCCCAAAGGTCTCCTGGAAATTGCTCCGGTTGATCTCCTCGTCGTCGATGAACAGCAAGCGGGGGCGGTTCATTCTTTCCCTCCCGCCAAGCTCCGCATGCGCTCCGCCATCTGCTTTCTCCCCTGTTCCACAAACTGCTTGATCTCCTGGCCCAGGGCATAGGTGCCCACCGCGTTGCCAACGGTGAGCCGCAATTGGTCTTCCTTCCAGGGCTTGACGAAATACCTGTATACCTCCGCCTTGTTGATGGCCTCGATCAGCTCATGGATCTCGGTGTAGGCGCTGATGATCATCCGGATGGTGTCCGGATACATTGCCCGGATCTCGGTCAACAGCTCGATGCCGCTCATCTCGGGCATCCGCTGATCGGAGACCACCAGGGCCATCTCCCCCTCCCGCTCCAGAAGGGCCAGCGCCTCCTTGCCGGACCCGGCAAGGAAGATCTCGAACTCGTCACACAGGGTCTCCCGGAAATTGACCAGATTGATTTCCTCGTCGTCCACATACAGCACCCGCCCTTTTTTGGCGCTCATCATTCCTGCTCCTTGTGTTGTGATATGATCGGTTCTTTCCCTGCCGGGAGGATCACCTCAAACTCAGCTCCCTGGCCGGGTTCGCTGCGCACCAGAATTCTGCCCCGGTGCCTGCTGATAATGCCAAAGGAGACGCTCAGCCCCAGTCCGGTGCCCTTGCCGACCTCTTTGGTGGTAAAAAACGGCTCGAAAATCTTTTCCTGGATATTTTTGGGAATCCCCGCTCCCTTGTCCGCAAATACTACATGCACCGCATTCTCCGCACTGAAGGTGCGGATCAGGAGAGAGCCCTTGTCCGGCTGGGCATGAACCGCATTGATGATCAGATTCATGAACACCTGGCAGAGCTGCCCTTGGGAGCCGGGCACCGGCGGCAGATCCTCCGCAAACTCCCTGATCACCTCCAGCCGGTGCCGGTACTCGGGCAGGGCCAGAGCCAGGGTGCTTTCCAGACAATGATTGATATCTATCGGACGAGCAAGATCGTTGTCGGGCCGGGAAAAATTTTTAAGATCAGCGACGATCTTGCTGGTGCGCCGCGCCCCTTCCCGGACATTGCCCATGAGCAGATCGATGCTCTGCATCAGCTCAGCCACCCTGGCCGCGTCCGGGCAGCACTGCTTTCCGAACCCGTCCAAAATCCGGCGCAGCTCGTCCAACCGTTTTCCAAGGGGCGGCAGGGCGCCGGTGATAAAATTGGTGGTGTTGTTGACCTCATGGGCCACCCCGGCGACCAGTTGCCCCACGGCGCCCATCTTTTCCGACTGCACCAGCAGGGCCTGGGCCTCCTTGAGTTCGTGCATGGCCCTGGTGAGTTCGGCGGTGCGGGCGGCTACCTTTTCCTCAAGCCCCTCGTTCATCCGGGCGATGGTGTCGAAGGATTGCTCGAGCCGGGTGACCAGTTGCTTCATGCGGTTGTCGAGCTGGCCGAGTTCATCGGCTGTTGTTACTGTTTCTTCTTCTTCTTCTGTTTTCCCCAGCCGAATCCTCAAGGTTTCAACCAGGAGGCGCAACGGCTTGACCACGTCCCTCGCCAGCATCACTGCGGTAAACAGGGAGATGGGCAGAAAGGAGAGAAAGAGCAGCAATACATGCCGGATAATCCGTTCCATACCCCGTGTGTATTGGCCCTGGCTGAAAACGATCTGCACTCCGCCAAGGTCGGTGACCGGACGCTGTTCCATCGTGCCGGTGTCGAAATACAGGGAGGTCTGGTCGCGAGAGTAACCGGTAATGCTGATCCGCTTGCAGAACACAAAATAGTGCTCCTGGCGCCAGCGGGGGTTGGCATCATCTCCACCGGCGGCTAAGTGTTCCGCCATGATTTGGTCAAGACCGCCCATTTCCTCAAACCGGGGCGCAGCATTTTCCGCCTGGGGCGCAAAATGGGAAAAAATCCGCTTGCCCTCCTTGTCGTAAATAAACACGGCCACCAGGTCTGTTGCCCCAAAGATTGCCTCCACGTTGGCGCTGATCTGCTCCGTGTTCATGAAAAAAAGCGGGGTTTCCAGGTTGCGGGCAAGGATCGTGGAAACAAAGCTCCCCTTGTTGTATGTCTCGTCCAGCAGGACCTGTCTCTGGATCTGGCCGAAAAGTGCAATCAGGCCGGCGCCGCAGAGGACCAAAACCCCCAGAAAGGTAAGAACCAGCTTCAGGCGATAGCCCACGGGAAGCCGAATTTTTTTCTTCATCCAGCGCAGGCCCGGGAAATTCATCGTCCACCCCCCGGGATGTAGGTGGCGTCGATGCCTTTGGAGGCAGCGGCAACACCCAGCCGTTCAAGCACTGTGGGGTTGACCACCACTCTGACCTTGCGGGGCGGGGTGAGAGCCGGGATGTCTCCGTCCAGGCCGTCTCGGGCAACCCTGGCAGCAAGCTCGGCGGCCTGGACGCCCATGTCAACGGTGTCGAAGGTCACCGCCACGGCGGCGCCCTGCGCCAGGTATTTCTCCGAAAAGCTGATGATGGGAATGCGGTGTTTCATGGAGAATTCCAGCAGGCTGCCCCAGACCTGAGGCGCGGTAAGCTGGGGATCCGGCAGCAGCCAGTAGGCCTCGACCGCGCCGGCCATCTCCTGGAGCGCCCCGGGCAGGCTGGTCCGGCTGTCGAACTTCTTGAAGAGCAGGGTCTGCACCGAAGCCACCGGCGAGAGCAGCGCCTCCTGCACCCACTGGCCGGATTGGCCAGGATTATACAGGATGCCAATGGACCGGACCTTGGGCAGCGCCTTGTTGATTGCGGCCATCTGGCGGGAAGGCTGGATGCGCATCTCGATGCCGAGGAAGTTTTTGGGCAGCGATGCGGCCGAGGGCGCCAGCAGGTAGATTACCGGCGCCTCCCGCAGATCCTTGACGAACTCCAGGGCCTGATCGCCGATGGCCACCACCAGCCGGGCGCTCTGCAACTGCTTTTTCAGGGCAAAAACACCGCTTGTCTGTTGCTCGGAAAGCAAAATCTGTGTTACGGTATTGCCGCTGATGCTTTTCGGCCCCGTGGCCGAATGCTGGGCGAGCCAGACCTTTTCGAAACCCTGGCGGGCCTCTTCGTAAGGCTTGAGCGGCGAAGACTGGAGCAGGACGCAATCCAGCGCCCATGCCGGAACAGCAAAGGCCACAAGCAGCATGGTTATGAGAGGAACGCATTTTTTCACCGACTCATCGAATCCGTAAAGAAAAGGGGAAATATTTCCGACACGAAACAACCTATCATAAATCGTAGAACCTTGTGCTCCATTGCGCAAGGTTGAGATGAGGCCTTCCTGCATGAAGAGAGGCCGCCTGTAACCCGGGGGGGACTGACAGGACGCATATAACCGTTCAGGATCATATGCAATATTTATTTTTTCCTTGGGAGACCCCGTATGCCGTATCCGTATTTTTTCTGTAGTCGCACCTCCGCCGGAACCGCTGTTTTTCTCCTCGCCCTGCTGCCCACCCTGAGCAGCGCTGCCGAACCGGCCGAGACCCAGACCCCCATGTCCATGTATTTCGACGACTCCCAGATGGTGGAGGTCGCCACCCGGGCGCCCAAACCCTTGCGTCAGGTGGCCGAGAACGTAAGTATCATCACGGCGGAAGAGATCGAGGGGATGCATGCCCAAAGCCTGGGCGAAGTGCTGAGCCGGCTGCCCGGCGTGTTTGTCAATTCTACCCCTCCGGATTTCAACGGAGGCAGTTTTGTGTATATCCAGGGCAGCAATGAGGAGCATGTTTTGGTCCTCATTGACGGCGTGCGTCTCAACTCGGCCATGTCCGGTGCTGCGGAGGTGAACCATCTTCCCCTTCGGATCATCGAGCGGATCGAGATCATCAAGGGCCCGGCCTCCTCAGCCTGGGGCTCTTCCCAGGGCGGGGTGATCAACATCCTCACCAAAAAGACCGGCAGCACCACCAAGCCCACCGGTACCGTAAGCGGCTCCTTTGGCGAAGGGCAGGTGGCCCAATACGAGGCGGACCTCGCAGGCAAAGCCGACAAGATCGGCTACTATCTCTATGCAGGCCAACAGGATTCAAACGGCTTGATGAACGACCGCTATTACGACAGCGGCCGGGTCTATGGCAAGCTCAGTGTTGATCTGCCGCGCAGTTCCACGCTCACCCTTACCGGCAGCGCCCTTGATCCGCATTTCCGCACCACGGATATCACCCTCGGTTCCGCTGGGGCTCCTGACTATAACCAGGACATCCGTGACCGGAATCATTTTCTTACCGCCAACTACGACACCCTGCTCACCGGCTCCCTGCACCTCAATCTTGGCGCCCGCCAGTATGAGCGAACCTTTATTGATAACCGGATCATCCTGCCCACCACCCTGGCCGGAACGCCGGACGACCTGTTCTATAAGGCCCGCTGGCAAGAGAAAAGCAAGGGGATGAACGCCCACCTGAGTTGGCAGGACGACTGGCAGCAGATCTCCCTGGGCGGAGAAATGAACCGCAGCGAAATGTCCACCGCCACCGACTACGGCCCGTGGGCTCAAACCAACTGGTGGGTGCCACCCCAGGACAATTCCAAACCCGGCTATGAAGAGATCTGGGGGGTATATCTCAACGACACCATGACCTTTGGCAGGCTGACCCTCACCCCGGGTCTTCGTTACGACCACCACAGTATCAGCAAAAGCATGGTGAGTCCCAGCCTGGGCGCCACCTTGAAGCTCCGCGAAGATACCCTGCTGCGGGCCATTGCTGCACGGGGCTTTCAGCACCCCATCCTTTCCTATCTCAGCGGCGGCGGAATCTGGGACATCCGCAACCCAGCGCTCAAGCCGGAGGTCGTCACCTCTTGGCAGATGGGGGCAGAGAACCGGAGTCTGCCCTTTCTTTCGCTCAAGCTCAACACCTTTCTCCACAGCATCAAGGATACATGGTGGGCGGATGGATTCGGAACCTATTGGAACGGCGGCGTTACCCAACGCCAGGGTTTTGAGGTCGAGGCAGCCACTACTCCCTGGCATAATCTGAGCCTGGTGGCGAACACCACCTACGTTCTGATTAAACCGCAGGATAATACCGAGGATGTTGCCTCCACCGCCACCAACCTGATTGTGCGCTTCCAAGACCAGCAAGGCTGGCGGGGGGAGCTGGCAGGCCAGTATATCTGGTGGGATACCATGCATACCGGAGGGAGCGGACAGTATGGGCAGACCGAGAATATGGTCTGGAACGCCAGCCTGGGCCGGAACGTGTACAGCTCAGAGTGGGCTTCCTGTGATCTCTACGCCAAAGTATACAACCTTTTTAACGGCGCCCAGGATAACAGTGTCTGGTACCAGAGTCCGGACCGCTGGGTACTGGCCGGGATAAAGCTTACCTTTTAGCATTCTGCCGATACAGCAGGATGAAACCAACAACCCTTCACCACAAGGAGAGTATCATGCAGGAACAGATCATCGTGCTGGATCAGGGGATAGATGAGGCCAAGGTGGCCATCATGGGGACGTGTTGCGTCGGCAGGCCTTCGACCGCAGCAACCGCCTCGCCCGCCAAGTAAGGCGGACTCTGGCAAGAGGGGGCGCAAATCTCCCTCTTGCCCACTGGATATGCATCTTTCTCCCTTTCTGAAAATCTTTTCCCTGCCCGGGAAAAAAGAGACTCGCCTTCTTTTTTCAACCAAGACCTGCGCCCTGACCCTGCTGAGCGACGAAGCCCTTGCCGCCGTGCAGGCAGGCAAGGCAGCCCCGGAAACCATGGATATCCTTGTCCGGCTGGGCATGGTGGTTGCTGACCCGGTCAAGGAACAGCAGGGGATGCGCGACTACCTGCCCACGGTCAACCGCCTGAACCCCAATCTGCGGGTCTCTGTTATCCTGGGCATGGCCTGCAATTTTGCCTGCGTCTATTGCTACGAGGGCAGCCTCAAAGGCAGCGCCGCCATGGACAAAGCCACTGCCGGCCAATTAATAGCCTGCCTCCTGGCACGCTTTGCCGCCGGCAAAAAGAAACGGCTCATCCTGGACTTTTACGGCGGCGAGCCGCTGCTCTATATCCGCCGCATCACATCCCTGGCCAGCCAGCTCAAGCCAGCCATCGAGGCGTTGGGCGGCACATTCAATTTCACCTTGGTCACCAACGGCTCGCTCTTCACCCCTGGGGTAGTCACAGAACTCGTGGCGCTGGGGCTGGTGAGCGCCAAAATCACCATCGACGGTCCAGCCGACAACCACGATCGCTTTCGCCCATTCAAAGGCGGGCAGGGGAGCTGGGACGTAATCGTCGCCAATCTCATGGCCTGTCGGGGTCTCTGCGCCATCACCCTGAGCGGCAATTACACCTTGGAAAACCACGCCGCCTTTCCCTCCCTGCTCGACACCTTGTCCGAGGCCGGTTTTGCGACCACCGGCTTTGACAGCGTTCAATTTTTCCCGGTGATGCAGGTCAACGACCGTTTTGCCAACCCGGAGTTCACCGGGGGCTGCTGCTCCAACGACGAGCCTTGGGTGCATGCGGCCTCGCTCATGCTGCGGGAGGCGATCATGCAACGGGGCTATAACTTCCCTAAACTGCAGCCCGCAACCTGCATGGTGGATATCGATGATGCCTTTACCGTGGACCACGACGGCGCCATCTACAAGTGCGTCACCCTGATCGGCCACCCGGAGTTTGCCTGCGGCGATATCTGGAAAGGCATGAATCAAAACTGGCACGAGAAGTACTGCGCAAACCATTGGCAAGAAAAAGAGCCGTGCCGGAAATGCGAATACCTGCCTCTCTGCTTCGGCGGCTGCCGCTACATGGCCTTTCAGCGGGAGGGGAGCATGGCGGGGGTGGATTGCCAGAAGGATTTTTTGGATGCGACTCTCAAGAAAATGCTGCGGCAGGATCTGAAATACCGGTACGGAGTCGAAACCGCCCCTACCGCAACTCCCGCTGCCTGATCGCCATCAAGCACCACCTTGCATTAATGGTATAATTTTGGTATAAAAATTATATGATATTCGAGTTTGACGATCAGAAGAGTCAGGTCAACCGTGAAAAACACGGCGTGGATTTTAGCGAGGCGCAAGCCTTGTGGGACGATCCCGATGTGCTTGAAATCCCTCCCCGAACTGAAGACGAGTCGAGATATCTGGTCATTGGCAAAATCGGCGGTAGATATTGGTCTGGAGTTATAACCTACCGACAGGAAAAGATTCGGATTATTTCCGTGCGCAGATCACGGGCCGAGGAGGTAGCCTTGTATGAAAGCGACAGAATTTGACCGGCAATTTGAGGCAGGGGAAGATATCACCGCCTTCCTGGATGTGAGCAAGGCGCGGCGACCGGAGCAGGAAGCAAAACGGGTAAATATTGATTTCCCGGCCTGGGTTGTTCAGAAAGTGGACAAGGAAGCCAGACGCCTTGGCGTGAGCAGGCAAGCGCTCTTGAAGATTTGGGTCGCGGAACGCATCGAGGCGGGAGCGCCATGATCCGCAGGCAGGCAGATCACCCCAGCCCCCGCTGCCTGATCGCCTCGTAGAGCACCACCGCCGCGGCCATGCCCAGGTTGATGCTGCGGATATTTGGGTTGGACATGGGGATGGTGGCGCACCGGTCCCGGTAGAGGGAGATGATCTCCTCGGGCAGCCCCTTGGTCTCGCGGCCAAAGACCAGATAATCGCCTGGCTGGTAGGCTACCTCGGTGTACGCCCGCTCCACCTTGGTGGTGAAAAAGTGCAAGCGCAGCTCGTCCTGGGCTGCGAGAAATTCCTCGAAACTGTCCCAGTAGCGGATATCGACAAATTTCCAGTAATCGAGACCGGCCCGCTTCAGGTGCTTGTCATCGGTGGAAAAGCCCAGGGGGCGGACCAGATGCAGGACGGTGTCCGTGGCTCCGCACAGCCGGGCGATGCTCCCGGTGTTGGGAGGAATCTCCGGCTGGACCAAAACGATATGAAAGGGGGGGGGAAGCAAGAAAGGCGTATCCGGCCATCAGGCGTATTGGGCCGCCCTTCGGCAGGGCACAGGGCGAACGGGATTGCACATTAGAGCATGGAGATCGGGTTGTCCGGAGTCACCACCACATTCTTCACCACAACGACCTTGGGATCATCCAAGCTGCTGGCCAATTGGGTGAGAGACTGAAAATCCTGCCGGAAGAGAACCAACTGGGTTCCCGACAATTGGGAGCGCGGACGAAATTTGACATTGAAGGGGTTGGCGAATACGCCGTTCTGCGCCATCCGGTAGTCGAGATGCGGGCCGGTGGAGATGCCGGTGGAGCCGACATAGCCGATGACCTGTTTTTGCCGCACCTTGGCCCCGGCCTTGATACTGTTGGCGAAGCGGGAAAGATGCCCGTAGTAGGTCTGGTAGCCGCCGCCGTGGTCAAGGATGATCTGCTTGCCGTAGCCGCCTTTCCATCCGGCAAACTTCACCCTGCCGTCGGAGGTGGCCATGATCGGGGTGCCCATGGGCGCTGCGAGATCAATGCCCAGGTGCGGACGGACTATATCCAGCACCGGATGGCGGCGGTTATAGGAAAAACCGGAAGAAACCCTGGCCATGGGGATGGGGGAGCGGATAAACGATTCGCCCAGTTCGTAGCCCCGGTGGTCGAAATACGCGGACTTGCCGCCCTGGTCGAAATAAAATCCTTCGAGCGGGCCGACTTCCTTGCTGTTGTAACGCGCCACCAGAATCTTTCCGTAGCCGACAAACTCGTTGTTTTTGTAATATTTCTCGACGACTAACTCAAAGGTATCGCCAAACCGGGTTTCGGTGTTGAAATCGATCTTTGAGGCAAAGATGTCGGCAAAGGTGTAAACCAGCTTGGCATCTTCCTTAAAGGCGGCCAGCGCGGCAAAAAGGGAGGATTCGATCCTGCCCCGCAACTTCACGGTCCGGCAATCGAGCGAGACGTCAAGCTTCTTGGCCGCCAAGGAGCCCTGGGGCGTGCGCTCGATGGCATGAACCTCGAGCGGGCCTGACTCGTAGAGACATTTGAGCAGAGTGCCATCGTTGTCAAGGGTCAGGGTGTAGCGGTCATTGGGCTTCATCTCCCTGAAATCCATCACCCCGTCAAAGGCGGAGATCACCGACTCCCGCACCTCCTCGTCAACCCCGTTGGAGCGGAAGGAGGAGCTCAGCGAATCTCCCGGGCGGATTTCTCCGACAATCTCCCGGACGTTGGGGAGAAACTCTTCGCTTTCTTCGGAAGCGTAAGAAGGCTCACCCTTGATGGGACGCCCATCTACGGCATAGAGAAAAAAAGCGACCACCAGCGCGAGGGAAACGCCGATGGTAAGGAAATGGGCGGTGTTTAAAAAGAGAACCAACTGTCTTTGCGTGTTGGTGTGAAAACGGGCCAAAGCCCGGGATAGGGCGGCGAGGCACGGCGGGCATATCCAGAAAAGGGAAGCCTTGCAGATGTTGCGGACCTGGGCGAATATGTTGATTTTTTCTGCCATCGTAATGCTCCATTCCATAGGATTGTGGGACACTCACGCAGTCATATGGATGCGCCTAGCTTGGATAAACCCCTATTGTTTAGCAATATCTGGCAAGTATTACAAGTTTCTTTTGCCGGTCATTTTCCCACAAGCAAGAATTTTCCCGGCACAACAGGAAAATCCTGCGTCAAACAATTTGTTCGGTTGAAAAAAAAATAAAAGTAATGCACACTGCTTTTTCGGATTTTTTCCGGCTCCACCAGATGCGGGCCGCATTTTTTCAACATTACACATCAGGAGCAGCAGGCACCAATGGCGTTAATCGTGCAGAAATTCGGCGGGACCTCGGTGGCAAACCCGCAAAAAATCAAGGCGGTGGCCGAACGGGTCATGGGGTATCACCGCAAGGGACACCGGATGGTGGTGGTGCTCTCGGCCATGGCCGGCGAAACCAACCGCTTCGTCGATTTGGCCAACCAGATGCAGGCCATCCCCGACCCCCGGGAGATGGACATGCTCCTGGCCACCGGCGAACAGGTGACCATCGCCCTGTTCGCCATGGCGGTGAAAGAGGCCGGGCTTGACTCGGTGTCGCTCCTGGGCGATCAGGTGCGGATCGTCACCGACACCATGCACACCAAGGCCAGGATCAAAAACATCGACACCACCCTGATCAACCGCCATCTGAAAAACGGCAAGATCGTGGTGGTCGCGGGGTTTCAGGGGGTCACCGAGGACGGCGACCTCACCACCCTGGGCCGCGGCGGCTCCGACACCACGGCCGTGGCCCTGGCCGCGGCGCTCAAGGCGGACGAATGCGAGATCTACACCGATGTGGAGGGGGTGTACACCACCGACCCCAACATCTGCAAAAACGCCCGCAAGATCGACCGCATCTCCTACGATGAAATGCTGGAACTGGCCAGCCTGGGCGCCAAGGTGCTGGACATCCGCTCGGTCGGTTTCGCCAAACGATATAAAGTTCCTGTCCATGTTCGTTCCACCTTCACGGAAACCGAAGGAACATGGGTGGTAGAGGAGGATAAAGAAATGGAATCGAATCCGGTATCCGGAGTTACCTGCAGCAAGAACGAAGCACGCATCACCATTTCCAAGGTGCCGGACGTGCCGGGCACCGCATCCCGGGTTTTCAGCCCGATCACCAGCCAGGGGATCGTGGTGGACATGATCATCCAGAACACCCGGGAAGGCGCGCTCACCGACATGACCTTCACCGTGCCGCGCACCGATTACAAAAAAACCATGCAGATCATGAAGAAGGTGGTGGCGGACATCGGCGCCGAAGGGGTGACCGGCTCGGACAACATCGCCAAGGTCTCCATCGTCGGAGTCGGCATGCGCAACCACGCGGGCATCGCCTCCACCATGTTCAAGGTGCTCTCCGACGAAGGGATCAACATCCTGATGATTTCCACCTCGGAGATCAAGGTTTCCTGCGTCATCGAGGAAAAATACACCGAGCTTGCGGTGCGGGCTCTGCATGACGCCTTCAAGCTGGAGAAAGGGGGTGCCAAGAAAAAGCCTGCCAAGAGCGCTGCTCCTGGGAAAGCCAAGGCAGCCCCCAAGGCAAAACCGGCAACAAAGCCGAAAGCCAAAAGTAACAAGTAAGAAACTATCCAGCTTGATGCCGGGATTGAACGGAAACCACGGAATGTAACTGTTCAGCAGTCGAAGTGTGCTATTGCACATGAGCAGGCGGATGACAGCTAAGCGAGCGCAGCGAGACTGCGAAGCAGATGTGGTGCTGCTGGATAGTTACAAAAAAATAAGGAAACAGAATGGCCGGAAAAGTCGCCATCTACGATACTACCCTGCGGGACGGTACCCAGGCCGAGAATTTCAACCTCTCGCTGGAGGACAAGCTGCGCATCACCCTCAAGTTCGACGAACTGGGGATCGACTTTGTCGAAGGCGGCTGGCCGGGCTCCAATCCCAAGGACGTTGAGTACTTCAAGGAGATCCAGAAGTACGAACTCAAACATACCAAGGTGACTGCCTTCGGTTCCACCCGGCTCTTCGCCAACCCGGCGGAACAGGATGTCAACCTCAATGCCTTGCTCGCCGCGAAGACCCCGGGGATCACCATCTTCGGCAAGACCTGGGATATCCATGTCCACGACGCCCTGCGCATCGAATTGGCAGACAATCTGCTGATCATTGAGGAATCGCTCAGGTATCTGCGGCCCCATGTCCAGCATCTGATCTACGATGCCGAGCATTTTTTCGACGGCTTCAAGGCCAACCCGGAATATGCTTATGCCACCCTGGACCGGGCCATTGCCGGGGGAGCCGATTGTCTGTGTCTGTGCGAAACCAACGGCGGCACCCTGCCCACCGAGCTTGCCGCGATCATCGAAGCGGTGAAGGCGCACCTGCAGGCGAAAAAAGCCACGGTCAAGTTCGGCATCCATGCCCACAACGATTCCGAATGCGCGGTGGCCAACTCCCTGATCGCCGTTTCTCTGGGCGCCACCCAGGTGCAGGGCACGGCCAACGGTTTTGGCGAGCGGTGCGGCAACGCCAACCTCACCTCGATCATGCCGGCCCTGGCCCTGAAAATGGGCTACGACTTTACCGCCGCCGCCAACCTGCACCGGCTCACCGAGGTTTCCCGCTATGTTTCCGAGCTGGCCAATCTCTCGCCCAACAAATACCAACCCTATGTGGGGCAGTCGGCCTTTGCCCACAAGGGCGGCATCCACGTCAGCGCCGTGCAGCGCAACCCCCTGACCTACGAGCACCTGGAGCCGGAAAAGGTGGGCAACGTGCGGCGGGTATTGATCTCGGATCTTTCCGGCAAAAGCAACGTGCTGGTCAAGGCCAAAAAGTTCGGCCTGGATCTGGACAGCAAGGACCCGGTGGTCAGCGCCATCGTCAAGGAGCTGAAGGAGTTGGAAAATCAGGGTTTTCAATACGAAGGGGCCGAGGCCTCCTTCGAGCTCCTCATGCGCCGCGCCCTGGGGGCGCCGAAGAAATATTTCGATCTGCACGGCTTCCGGGTGATGAGCCAGAAGAGTCCGGACGGCACCTTGCAGGAGGAGGCCACCATCCGGCTGGCCGTGGGCGGCGAAGAGGTGCATACCGCAGCCCTGGGCAACGGCCCGGTCAACGCCCTGGACAAGTCGCTGCGCAAGGCGCTCACCCGGTTCTATCCCAACCTCAAGGAGATGGAGCTGCAGGACTACAAGGTGCGGGTGCTGGCCAGCGAACACGGCACCGAGGCCAGGGTACGGGTGTTGATCGAATCCCGCGACCGCGACAGCCACTGGGGCACGGTGGGAGTTTCCCCGGACATCATCGAGGCAAGCTGGCAGGCGCTGGTGGACAGCATCACCTACAAGCTCATGAAGGATGAACGCAAAAAACAGTGATTCAGAGAGAAAGGACCGGCGCCCAATGGTGCTGATCCTTTTCGCCTTGGGGATACTGCTTGTCACTGCTGTCCGGCTGGGCTGGCTTACCAACCCAGCCAGGCAAGTTCCCGCCCCGCAAAAACTTGCCTGGTGCGATGGTTCCGTCGCCACCGGACTCTACCGGGTGCCAGCCGACGCGGAATATCCCGGAGAGGAAGAACAGCCCCAGGCCACGCCGCCTCCAGAACACCACGCCAACGCCGCAAAACCTCCGCCGGCCAGACTGGCCCCTCTTTTTTTCAAACCCATCCCCATCAATCAGGCCGACGAAGAGCTGTTGACCACCATCCCCGGGATCGGTCCGGCCTTTGCCCGGAGAATCATCGAGTTTCGTGAGCAGCACGGCAGGATCAACGCCATTGACGAACTGGACGCGGTCAAGGGGGTGGGCCCGGCCAAACTGAAGATACTGAAAGCCCACTTGGTGGTTGATTAGAGGGACTAGAAGGACGGTGCTTCGACAGGGCTCTCCTGAGCTTGACGAAGGGCTCAGCACGAACGGAAGAACAATGGGAGCCTTGGAAAAATCGTCTCGAATATGTTTTCCGTCATACCGGCGAAAGCCGGTATCCAGTAATTTCTGGAGGTTCTAAAAAACTGGACACCGGTTTTCACCGGTGTGACGAATGTTGCAAGGTTCCTCAATGAATAAAAAAACACCGTTCGCCCTGAGCCTGTCGAAGGGTGCTTTTTTACAAACGTCTGCTACGGCAAAAACAACCGCCCCTGAGCCAGGCACTTCCCCAGCTCCCTATACACCTTCCGGAACCGCTCCCGGTCTGGCTTGGCGCCAAGCGCCCGGAGGATCCGCCGGGACAACGGTCCCTGCGCCAGGATAGTCTCCATGCTCCGTTGGATGCCAGGCCCAACCCCGGCCAGCTCGGATGCACAATCGGCGGCCAGTTCCCGCCACAGCTCGCCTGCGGTCATGGCCGCCTTTCCCCCCCTGCCAAACAGGGCAAGGTAGCGCTGGTTACCGATCATTACCTGTTCGCCGTTTTGGACCGTAGCGCTGAAGATCTCCGCCAGCTCCCCGGTTTCCGCCGTCTTCTGCTGGGCCAACCCGGCCCAACGCCCTTCACATAAGCCTTTCAGCGCCGCGCAGATCAGCACGGCCAGGGAAACATCAGCCAGCGGGCATTCCTGGATATCCAGCACCCGAATCTCGATGGCGTTGCGGTCAAACCGGGCAATGGCCCCACGGGAGTTGAGCCATTCCGCTTCCAGCACTCCGTCCGGATCGTACGGCGCGATCTCACGGATCAGCCGCTGGTAAATCTCCCGCTCATACGCAGCCTCGCTGAAAACCGGCTCCGGGATGACCTGGCCGGTAATGAAGGGAATCATCTTTTGGTTGTTGCGGTAATACTCGAGCCGGGTGTCCAGCCAGCCGGTAAGTGCGCCGTCCGCCGCGGGCGAGCTGGCCGCGATGGCCGGGAGGATGGGGAGCAGCAGCCGGATCGCAGCATGCAGCCTGCCAAACTCCTCGTCGCCGGTAAAGCCCAGATTGAGATGGGTGGACTGCACGTTGGACCAGCCATGGCCCTGGCAGTTGAAGATCCGATTGTAGGTGTGGTAGATATCCCGGTTGCCGTGGGGCCAAAGCCGGGTTTCCGCGTGCGGGTCCATCCAGGGGTGCATGGCGGTGGGCAGGAGGATCGCCCCCTGGCTTGCCGCCACCCGGCCGAGTTCTTCGACCTCCTGCTGAAATTTTTCCGCCAGCATGGGCAGGGCAGGGACCGGGGTGCTGTTCTTGATCTCGATCACATGCAGGGCCAGCTCGTTGGACCAACCCATAATCCCCCGTTCCACCTCGTTGGCGATCTTGCCTGCAACCCGTTCCAGAATGCGGTCGGCAATGGGCGCCACATCCAGGGTGTCCTCGCGGACCAGCATGTACTCCAGCTCGACCCCGAATTTTGCGAACAATCCGTCCCGGCTCATGCCCACAGCCCTCCGCCCTTGCGCTCGTCCACCCTGCGGGCAAAGACCCGCATCAGACGCAGGTAGAGCTCGTCTTTGAGCACCTTATCTTCCACGCCCGCGTCGATATTGGGGTTGTCGTTGATCTCGATGAGATAAAAGCGGCTGCCCACCTGCTTGATATCCACCCCGTAGAGGCCGTCGCCGATGAGGGCCGAGGCCTTGAGCGCCAGCTTGATCAGACCGGGCGGGCAATGCTCCACCGGCAGGGTCTCTGCCTCGCCATCGGTGAGCTTGCGCCCGGCGGAATCGCGCTTGATGATCTGCCAATGTTTGCGGGCCATGAAATACTTGCAGGCAAAAAGCGGCTGCCCGTCAAAAACCCCGACCCGCCAGTCAAAGGTGGTGGGCATGAATTCCTGGGCGATGACCAGCTCCGATTTTTGCAGCAGGGCTGGAAGTTCGCGGGCCAGATCCACCTCGTTTTCCACCTTGACCACCCCTTGGGAAAAAGAGCTGTCCGGCTTCTTGAGCACGCAGGGAAAACCCAGTTCCTTGGCGAACTGCTGCCAGTTGCCCTGGTGGACGATACGGGTCTTGGGGATGGGAATCCGGTGGCGGGTGAGGATCTCGGCCAGAAACACCTTGTTGGTGCAGCGCAGGATCGATTCCGGGTCGTCGATCACCACCAGCCCTTCGGCCACGGCACGGCGAGCAAATCGATAGGTGTGGTGGAGAACGCTGGTGGTTTCCCGGATAAACAGGGCATCAAACTCGGCCAGCCTGCCGTAATCATCCTTTTGGATAAACTCCGTGGCAAACCCCACGGATTCCGCCGCCTTGACCATGCGCTGCAACGCCTTGGCATTGGAGGGCGGTTCCGCCTCTGCCGGATCGTGGAGAATGGCCAGATCGTAGCGGGCAGTGCGCCGCCGGTGAAAGATACGGTGCCGCCCCTTGAAGTACTCCCGGGCCATCTCCACCGCGAAATCGCGGTGATCCTCCGGAATGTCGCTGGCTGCCATGGGGGTGATCCCGGCCAGTTGCCATTTGCCGTCTTTTTCGTTCTGGCTGAAGCTGGCGCGCAGAAAGGGGGCCTGGAAGATCTTGAACAACTGTTGGGCCAGCTTTTCGTGCCGCTTGGCCACATTATGGCCAAAATAGATGCTCACCACGAACTCCTGCGATTTGATCTGGCCCAGACTCTGCTGAATGATCTGGTCGAGATCGTCGGAGGCGATGCGGATGATGGCCTGGGTCTTGAAATCCTGGATGGTGGCCACGTCCGGCAGGGGCTTGTGCCCCCTGGCCGCGGCCAGCAGCGAGACATAATAGCCCGTGCTCTGGTAGCGGTAGGACTTGCACAGGTTGAAGACCCTGGCCGAGGTCAGCTCCGCGTAAACTGCATCGGTGAGGTAGGCGCGGGCCGGGACGATCTGCACCTCGCTGATGGCCAGGGGCCAGTCCTTGGGGTCGTTGACGACAATGAGAACCTTCATGCCTGCACCGTATGATTCACCCGGCCATTCCCTTTTTTCCTGGCGGGCTCGATGATGAGCAGGTTGGCGTCATAGGTGACGATGCCCAGCAGGATGGAGCAGATGACCCGGTCGATGGAGACCTCGTATTTCATGCCAACGGCCATGGGGTTGTCCATGTGCGGGTCGGCAATGGCCACCAGCCGGTCTGGTTTGTTATAGCCGCAGAGCAGAACAAAATGGCCGGAGACATGACCGCGCACATCGTCATCCTCGCAGAAATCGCCATACTCCCGCATGCTCCGGTAGAGGTAGGTGGAACTTAAGCCCGTGAGCACCGGGATGGAGCGTTTCAGGTATTTGCGGAGCAGGGAAGGGGTGAGATCGGCAAAGCGCAGCTCCCCGCCGAGATTGAGAAAGTTGAGATAGCCACGGGTGGCCAGGCGGAGCTTGGCATCGTCCTTGGCCTCCATCTGGGCCAGGAGCCGCTCCTCGATATAGTCCGCATCATGGAGAAACCAGGTGGGGTCGAAAACCTGAAGGTTGTAGGTGTAGATCCGCGCCTTGTAGCCCCGGCGCAGGGCGTGGCAGGCGAGGAAGACATCCAGGGTGCCGCCGGTCTCCAGGCTTTTCACCTCGTCGATCACCCGGGCCAAGGGTATGTCGTCGCCGTAGTACTGGTACACGGCATGGAGACAGGTGGGGCCGCAGGTGGTGTCGTCGGGCTGCGGCAGGATGGGCACATCAAGGAAGGCTTCCACGGTGGTATCCTCCTGGCAATCGTGCGAGGATCAGCCTGCCACTTTGGCGACCAGCGCCGCCATATTTGCGCGAATACGACCGTACTCCTCGGCGGAAAGTCCAGCGCCAAGCGCCACCATCTCCGCCATTTTTGCGGTGAGAAAATCGCCGGGCCCATGGGCGTCGGCGTTCACCGCCATACCAGCGCCTGCGGCCAGGGCCATCTTGGCCACATGCCCGTTGGTGAGCGAGTGCCCCCTGCGGCCAGACAGCTCAAGAAGAATGCCCTTGTCCGCGGCCAGCTTGGCCTCTTCCAGGGTGATAAATCCGGGGTGGGCCAGGATATCGACGCCAGCCTCAAGGGTGGCCCGATTGGTTCCAGGCCGCACCGGCTCCACCGGTGTTTCCCCATGGCCGACCACGATCTTGGCCCCAAGCTGCCGCGCCCTGCGGGTGAGTTCGCCGATCTGCTCCGGCGGCACATGGGTCAGTTCGATGCCGGGCAGGAGCTGAGTCTTGGAGTATTTATTCAGATCAGCCGCCGCCTGGACGATGCGCGGGATGATGAAATCAATATTAGAGGAGTCGGCGTGATCGGTGATGGCTATGGCCGAATAACCGAGGATTTCCACCCTCCGCAGATGCTCGGCCGGGACGAGTTCACCGTCGCTGAACAGGGAATGGGTATGTAGGTCAATCATGGGAGGTCTCCATTTTTATCATGACACCATGTATCATATGAATCTTAATTTTTATTAAGTCCAAAAATCCGGGTGCCAAGTTTCTCTTTCCATCTGTTTTCACAATTGATTACGCTGTCCGCTGTTGATGTGGCTGGCACAATTTCAAGGATTGAAAACTGGAAATTGGTTGGGTCTAGGTCTTGTAACTCCAGATTGCCACCGTGACCATTTCTTGCATATGCTGACCATCGGCCATAAATTCCTTGGTCACCATATGCTGAACCGACGTATAACTTTCCTGATATGTTATCTTTAATTAAATAAACGCCATTAACGGAAGATAGCGCCTTCAACCAAGTAAGGTTTGTATCTGGAAATTGTATTAAATTTTTCAAATCTTGATAATTCAAGTCCACCAAACTGAATGATTGAAAATCGCCAATAGATTTTTTCCCTTTTATTTCTACCACTTCCTTATCTTTTGATTGGACCCATGCGACAGTTGCTGGCCCCCACTCAATAACCAGACGTTCTGATAAATCATTAAGAATATTGTTTCTCTTTAATTTATACCTTACAGAATCGTTAAACCAGACATCAGGTAAATTATGTTCTCGCAAAACAGCTAAAGTTTCTTCCGTGAATTTTGAATTTTCTGTACACCCTTGGATGTCCCACAACCCAAGGAAAATACCGGTCGTCTTGTAATAAGGAGCAAATACAGCGATAGTCTTTGATGTTCCAAATTTTTTTGGCTTCTGGAAACTCTGATAAGCTTCGAGTCGCTGGATATTGTTGAGAAACGTCTCGTGAATGGAAATTTCTTTATTCCCATGTCGAACCAGCTTTACCTTGGCTGGATCAATACCATATATTTCAAATATTTTGTTTATGGTGAGCATGTTCTTTATGCGGAATTATAGGCTTGCGCGTGATATTATGCGGAATAAGGATAAATCAAAGAGGTATTATTCTCGCTGCCCTAGCCGGACCACGGATTAGTTTTATAGTCATCATAGCACAACCATAGCCCGATGTTATGGGTTTTGCGGCCTAAATCATTTTCCCCCGCAAGGAATTCTGGCAAGCACTCTCAATCTCAACCATGAGCAAATCTCCGGGCATTAACTTGGCTTCACAGGAAAAATTCACAATCTGATTCCCACCGGTCCGGCCGCTCCATTGATTGGCCGGAGCCTTGCTTGCCCCTTCCACCATGACCTCCACAGTTTTCCCGATATCCGCCTGCTTGAGTTCCAGGGCAATCTCCTCCTGCCGCGCCTGCAAACGGGCAAGCCGTTCGGTCTTGATTGCTTCCGCGACCTTGCCTGGAAAATCAGCGGCCTTGGCGTTGGGCCGGTCGGAGTACTTGAAGGAGTATGCGCCGTGGTATCGCACCGTCTCCACCACCTGCATGGTGGCTGCAAAGTCATCGTCCGTCTCTCCGGGGAAACCCACGATGATATCGGTGGTCAGGGCGATGTCCGGTCTGTATTCCCGCAGCTTGGCAACCTTTTCGAGATAGGCTTCGATGGTGTACTTGCGGTTCATTTGTTTGAGAATGCTGTTTGAACCGGACTGGACCGGGAGATGGAAATGCGGGCAGAGCACGGGAATCTCGGCAAAACAGCGCATCAATTCCTCGGAAAGATCCTTGGGATGGGAGGTGGTGAAGCGGAGCCTTTTCAGGCCGTCAATACCGGCCACAGCGCGCAATAGCTCGGGAAAACTTTTGTGCTGCGCGGCATCGCCTTTTTTGCCGTAGGAATTGACATTCTGGCCGATGAGGGTGATCTCCTTCACCCCCTGGCTCACAAGATGGGTCGCCTCGGTGAGGATATCATCAAAGCTCCGGCTGATCTCGCGGCCCCGGGTATAGGGCACCACGCAGTAGGTACAGAAATTATCGCACCCCTGCATGATGGTGATAAACCGTTTGTGCGCAGGACCTTCCGTGAGGTTGGGGAGAAAAGGGGGGATGACAAAATCAGCGGAAAGATCGGTGGCCACCTGGGGCTTTTTCTCGCGACGGGCTGCGGCAACCAGGGAGGGCAGGGTGTAGATGGCCTGCGGACCCATGACGATATCGATGTAGGGCATCCGCTCCAGCAGGGCCGCGCCGTCCTGCTGGGCCACACAGCCGGTCACGGCCAGGATGAAGTCGTGGCCCTTTTCCTTGAGCTTCTTGTAGCGGCCAAAGCAACTGTAGGCCTTGTGCGCGGCCTTGCCGCGGATGCTGCACGTGTTGACCACCACCACGTCGGCCTGCTCGGGTGTATTGGTTTGGACATAGGAATGCTCGCCAAGAAGCTGAGCCATGATCTCGGAATCACGCTCATTCATCTGGCAGCCGAAGGTTTCGATGTAGAGAAGCTGGGGCATGCTTGATGTGTTACCTTATGTGTAAAATAACAGGTGCTTCGACAGGCTCAGCACGAACGGAATGTCGAAAATACATTGATAAGATCAAATCCGTTCGTGCTGAGCCTGTCGAAGCACAGTTGTTCTCTAATTCAATTCTTCCAGCCTGAGCCGCTGGGCCATACTCCGCACAATGCCAAGCACATCCTGCTCCAGCTCAGGGGGGTATTTCAGCTCCATCACCCCCTCGGCCCGATCCACGGTGGACATGATGGTCAGATTGTCATAGGCTTCGAGAATAAATTTCAGGAAATATATCTGCTCCGGGTCAATGCGAATGCGGCAACTGGCCAAGCTGCTTGCCATGGCAATCATCACACGCTCAAAGCCGAATCAACGTTGCCCAGAAGATCCTTATAGTTGGCAAGCCGGGGCATGACCACCTCGTCGAGAAATTCATCGGTCTGCTGCGGAGCGCGGCCGACAAACTCGCTGCCGTCGCCAACCAGTTCCTTGAGCTCCTGCACGGTAAAGGGGACAGCCGGATCATTGGCCAGCCGATCCAGCAGGTCGTTGGCCAAACCTTCTTCCTTCACCACCTTGCCAGCGGCCACGGAATGCACCTTGACCACCTCGTGCATCTCCTGACGGCTCTTTCCTTTCTCCACACAGGCCATGAGAATTTTCTCCGTGGCCATGAAGGGGAGCTCCTGAGCCAAATGACGCGCAATTTGTTTCGGATAAACAACCATTCCGCTGGAAACATTGAGAAACAATTTCAGGATTGCATCGGTGAGCAAAAATGCCTGGGGGATATCCATGCGCCGGATGGCCGAATCATCCAGGGTGCGCTCAAACCATTGATTGGCGTAGGTAGCGCCGAAATTGCCTACCAGACCCATGAGCTTTCTCGCCAAGCCGGTCATGCGCTCCGAGCGCATGGGGTTGCGCTTGTAGGCCATGGCCGAGCTGCCCACCTGATTCTTTTCAAAGGGCTCTTCCTGAACCTTGAGATTGCTGAGCAACCGCAGGTCCACGGCAAACTTGTGGGCCGTGGCGCCGATGCCGGCCAGGGTTTCGATGGTTTTCATGTCGAGCTTGCGGGTGTATGTTTGACCTGTGACAGCAAAAATATCGGAAAATCCAAGTTTTTTTGCGACAAGCTCATCCATCTTGCGAACCTTGTCGTGATCCCCCTTGAACAGCTCGATGAAGGTTGCCTGGGTGCCGACCGTGCCCTTGGCGCCCCGCGCTTTGATCTGCGACTCCAGGTGCTCAAGGTAGTCAAGATCCATGAGAAGATCCTGGATATACAGGGTGTTCCGTTTGCCAACCGTGGTGGGCTGGGCTGCTTGATAGTGGGTGTAACCTAATGTCGCCAACCCCTTGTGTTGGCGAGAAAATGCGGCCAGGTTGGCAATGACATTCACCAGAGCTTTCTTGATGAGTTGCAGCCCTTTTTTCTGGAGGAGCAAATCGGTGTTGCAGCCAACAAACTGCGAAGTTGCGCCGAGATGGATGATCGGCTCGGCAGTGGGGCACTTGAGCCCATAGGCATAGACATGGGCCATGACATCGTGGCGGATCTCTTTTTCCTTGGCAGCGGCCACCTCGAAATCGATATCCGTGGCATGGGCCCGCAGCTCATCGAGCATGGCGGAGGTAACGATATCGGTTAGGCCCATCTCATGCTGGGCCTCGGCCAGGGCTATCCAGCAGCGGCGCCAGGTTTCAAACTTGGTGCGTTCGGAAAAAAGCTCCTGCATCTCGCGGCTGGTGTAGCGGCTGACCAGGGGCTCCTGATAGATATCACGGTTCATGACGAATCTCCGTTAAGAATTAGAAAATAAGGCTGGGGCACAAAAAAAACTGTGGTTCGACAGGCTCACCACGAACGGAAAAAAGGCCAACGAACTATAAAATGACTGCCGATCGTCCTGAGCCTGTCGAAGGATGCGCCACTATATTTATTCCGTGATTTCTTTACCAAGAAAACCAAAAAAATGCTCGCGAAAGGGGGACCACGCCAGTCTCAAGTTTCACCTTAATACGCAATGTCGCATAATGTATATTATGTCTAGTTAAATAAAAACAAATAAAATCAGACGGATAACTGCTTAAAATCCACCGCTTCCACCTGCCAACTGGTTGTATCGCGATAGGTATTACGGCGAAGTCTGAAGGCCACATTTACAGGCTGACCGCTCTCAAGAAGAGCCTGAAAATCTCCGGCCATCCCAAAACCTATCCCGCTGAGAATCGCTCCGTTGAACCGCGCGGTGAACTTCAGATGATTGACGCCAACCTCACGGAGCTTCTCCGGGATCCCCTGGGCGCTGAAAACCGGCTCCGGGTTGCCCATGCCAAACGGCGCCATCTTTTCATACATCCGCAAAAATGCCGTAGTAAAGATCCCGCCGTCCTTGTCATGCCAGGCAATGCCAACTTTTGGCGCCAGCATTGCCCCGGTGAGGATCTCGTTAAGCCGTTCCTGAAAATGCGCCTCCAGTTTTGCGAGATTTTCCACCGGCAGAGTCAACCCCACGGCCGCTTCGTGCCCGCCAAAAGCAGTGAAAAGCTCATGCTTTTCCTGAAGAATCCCATGCAAGTTCACGCCTGGCACCGATCTTCCGGAGCCCTTGGCCACACCATCCTTGAGCGTGAAAAAGAGCGTTGGCCGATTGAACCGCTCAACCATCCTGGCCGCGCCGATCCCGATCACCCCAGGATGCCAGCCATCCCCAACAAAAATGAGACCATTTTTCCCAGCCTGCACGGCCGATTGGGCCTGAACCTCTCCCTCCTGACACATGGCCTCAAGCACGGATTTTCTCAACTCATTTTCGTTGTTCAATTCCTGAGCCAGATCCCTTGCACGCTCCTGGTTCTCGGCCACCAGCAACGCCAGCGCCCTTCCGGCATCCCCCATTCGCCCGGCCGCATTGAGGCGGGGACCCAAGCGATAGCCGATATCCTCGCAGGTTACCCCGGAATCCTCCCCAATACCTGAAACCCTGCAAAGTTCCGCCAGACCAGGCCGTACAGAACCGGATAAAACCTCAAGCCCTGCTTTAACTAATACACGATTTACACCCATAATCGGGACCATATCCGCAACCGTGCCAACGGCAACCAGGTCAAGGAATCCCTTGAGGTTCGGCATCTCCGCCGCCCCCTGTTCATGCAGCGCTTTTCTGATCCCCATGGCCAGATAGAAGGCAACCCCGACTCCGGCCAGATTTTTCTCCGGAAACCCGCATCCTTTTTGCCATGGATTCAGCACTGCTTCGGCCTGGGGTAATTCCTCGGGCGCTTGATGATGGTCCGTGACGATGACCGCGCAGCCCAGTTCCTGGAGTTGCCGAACCTGCATATGGCTGGAGATCCCGCAATCAACGGTAATTATCAAGGGAGACCGCTCCAGCACCCCTTCGGGAACGCTCCGCCTGATAGCCTCAAGGTGCACACCGTATCCTTCATGCAATCTATGAGGTTGAGACACATATCTTTCTGAAAATCCGATTTTTTCAAGAAACAAGAAAAGAAGGGCCGCCCCGGTGGTGCCGTCGACATCGTAGTCGCCATAGACAATTACCGGCGCCTGCCGGGCCAGCGCCTGCAAAACAACCTCCACCGCCTCGGTCATTCCCTTCATGAGAAAGGGCGAAGGCAGATCGGCCAGGGAGGGCGAAAAAAAATGTTCCGCCTGGGCACGGTTTTCCACCCCCCTGCTCAAAAGCATCGCAGCCAGCGGTTTGGGCAGGTCAAGCTCCGCTGCCAAAAGGTTCACCCGGGCGTGGTCAACAGGAGCGACCTCCCAGATTTTCTCCATTCTGGACACAAAATATTCCTCGTGTTTTACTTTATATTGTGCCTGTATCGTACTGAAAATACGCAAAATAAATAACATGTAAAAACAATGCTTCGACAGGCTCAGCATGAACGGAAGGTCATGAGAGTCTTCACCGTTCGCCCTGAGCCCTTCGGCAAGCTCAGGAGAACCCTGTGAGGGGTATCTCATGTGAAACTAACATTTCGCGGAGGAACAAAAAAAGCTATTCATCTTCCTGGCGCTGGGTCGCGGCTTCTGGATCGCCGAGAATGCCAAACCCCCTGATAATGTAATGCACCCCGGAAAGGATGGTGAAGCCAGCAGTGGGATAGAGCAGATAGCTGCCCATGGGAAAAATGGGCTGCAAAAAGTCGTGGCCAAGATAAAAAACCACGGTGAGCAGTTGCAGGAAGGTGGTCACCTTGCTGACCAAGGACGGTTTGATCGTGAAATCGCGATTGTAGAGCATGAGGATGCCGATGCCGCCGCAGATGATGACATCCCTGCTCACTACGATCACGGCCAGCCATTTCGGCAAGATGCCCAAAACAGCCAGGGTGATATACGAGGTGATCAGGAGCAGCTTGTCGGCAATGGGGTCGATGAATGCGCCGAATTCGGTTTTCTGTTTCAGCACCCTGGCCAAAAAGCCATCCAGGGCATCGGTGACCCCGGCCAAAATAAAAACCCAGAGGGCGGCCATCTCCTTGCCGTCCAGAAGGAAGATGACCAGGAGGGGAACCAGCAGTATCCTGCCGATGGTGAGAAGATTGGGGATGTTCATGGGATGCTCATATTCCTTGTGCTCCGGACAATATTTTTTATTCCCCCCTTTAGCAAAGGGGGGCGAGGGGGGATTTTACGAACGGGACCGTTAAATTGCGGCGATTTTAAATCCCCCTCAGTCCCCCTTTGCTAAAGGGGGAGAGAGACAACGAATACATAAGAAAACCCTCAACGCAGTTAAAAATCGCCTCCGTCTCGGAAGGTGCAAACCAACGGATATCGGGATCGTTGCCAAACCAGGTCATCTGCCGCTTGGCATAGCGCCGGGTGTCCCGGGCCAGGAGAAACAGGGCCTCATCCCAATCCCATTCCCCTTGAAGAAACTGAACCATGTGCCGGTAGCCGATGGACTGCATGGCCTTGAGGCTTGGATCATACCCCATGGCCAGTAATTTTTCCACCTCCCCCAACAACCCCTCTCCAACCATTTGCTCAACGCGGAGGTTGATCCGCTCGTAGAGCACATCGCGTTCGCAATGCAAACCGATCTGCAACACCGTGGTCAGAGCGGGCCGGACCCGCTGCTCGCGGAGATGTTCGCTCCACGATTTACCCGTGGCCTGAAAAATCTCCAGGGCCCGCAACAGCCGGTGGGTGTCGTTGGGGTGGATGCGGGAGGCTGATTCCGGGTCGCAGTGCGAGAGTTCGGCAAAAAGCACCGCCCTCCCCTCCTCCGCCAGCCGCTGCCTGAGGCTGGCCCGCACCGGTTCCGGTATGGCAGGGATCTCGAACAGCCCTTCGAGCAATCCCTTGAGGTACAACCCCGTGCCGCCCACCAGCAAAGGGCGGTTGCCCCGGCCGATGATCCGCCGGCACGCCTCGGTGGCGTCCGCAACATAGCGGGCCACGTGATACTCCTCGTCCGGGTTCACCACATCGAGAAGATGATGGGGTACCCGGGCCCGCTCCTCCGGGGTGGCCTTGGCAGTGCCGATGTCCATGTGCCGGTAAATCTGCATGGAATCGAGGCCCACGATCTCGCAGGAAAACCGGTCGGCCAGGGCGAGGGAGAGCGCGGTCTTGCCCACGGCGGTGGGGCCGATGAGGACGAGCACGGGTTCGCTCACCAACGATTCTATAACAGGTCCATCCATGGTTTGCAGCGCATCCTTATATGCAGCAAAGAAAATAATTGTTCTTCAGGCTGGTTTCCGGTACAAATACAAGTTTGCAATTCAGCCGGACGGCAGGCAACTCCGTGCCAAAAACAGGTGCTTCGACAGGCTCAGCACGAACGGAAATAATACACTAAGATAAATCCGTTCGCCCTGAGCCTGTCGAAGGACCGTTGTTATACGTCCATCAACCAAACAAAACATCTATATACCAATATATCCAACAAAGGAGAAGATCATGCCCGAGAGAATTTACAACTTCAGCGCCGGACCGTCCACCCTTCCCGAAGAGGTTCTCGTCCAGGCCGCCAAGGACATTGTAAACTTCAACAACAAGGGCATGGGCCTCATCGAGATGAGCCACCGCTCCAAGGATTTCATCGCCGTGGTGGACGAATGCGAGGCGAACTTGCGCGAGTTGATGAAGATCCCGGCCAACTACAAGGTGTTGTTCCTCCAGGGCGGGGCCTCCATGCAGTTCGCCATGATCCCCATGAACCTGCTGGGCGAAGGCAAAACAGCCACCTACCTCAACACCGGGGTCTGGGCCAAGAAGGCGATCAAGGAGGCCAAGCTGTTCGGCAAGGTGCAGGTAGCCTATTCCAGCGAGGAGTCCACCTTCAACCATGTGCCCAAGGATACCGACTATACCGTTGATCCGGCGTCGGAATACCTCTACTTCGTGACCAACAACACCATCTACGGCACCCAGTTCCCCGCCATGCCCAAGAGCGAGAAGATGCTCATCGCCGATATGTCCTCGGACATCCTCTCCCGCGAGTTCGACATCACCCCCTTTGGCATCGTCTATGCCGGGGCGCAGAAGAACATGGGCCCTGCCGGCGTTACGGTGGTCATCATCCGCGAGGATCTGCTGGACCGCGCCCCGGAAAACCTGCCCACCATGTTGAAATACAAGACCCACGCGGACAACGGCTCCATGTTCAACACCCCGCCCTGCTTTTCCATCTACGTGGTGGGCTTGGTCCTCAAATGGCTCAAGAAACTGGGCGGCGTCGCGGCCATGGAGAAGATCAATCAGGAGAAGGCGGCCATCCTCTACAACGCCATTGACTCCACCGATTTCTATCGCGGCCACGCCCAACCCGGCTCGCGCTCCAACATGAATATCACCTTCAACCTGCCCACCCCGGAGCTGGAAGCCCAGTTCATCAAGGAGGCCACGGCCAAGGGCTTGGACGGCCTCAAGGGGCATCGTTCCGTGGGCGGCTGCCGGGCGTCGATCTACAACGCCTTCCCCAAGGCCGGGGTAGAGGCGCTGGTTGCCTTCATGAAAGAATTTGAAAAGAAAAACATCTGATTTTTCTCAATTGCAAACCCTATGGTCAGATGGTTTCCTCGAAGCCGCTGACCATTTTTTATTTTGATTACCAAGCACTCTAGGCAGCCAGGGAACACCTTCGTTTTTCTGTTCATTTCTTTGTTTGCCCAAAGAAACGAACCAGCAGCGAAGCGGCGAAGAAAGGGCACCCTGTGTACCTTGTCCCGCCGAAGGCGGGATGCCCTGTGCTCCTCGATGCTGCCGGGGCTTTGCAAACTCGGCTTTCGCCTCAAACAGTGCAAATCCCTTTTCGGCAGCCTCTCCGGTGCTCGGCTGCGGGCCAATGGGAATTTTAACGGCTATGAAGCATAGGAATTGACGAATAGAGCATGCACTACGAAGGCGCCCACATCATCCGCCCGCCCAGCGAAGCGGACAGCATCATCCTCCAGGTGACAGTTGGCTGCTCGCATAACCGGTGCACCTTCTGCGGCACCTATAAGGAAGAGCGCTTCCGCATCAAGGACCAGGCCATCGTTGATGCAGACCTTGATTTTGCCGCCAAATATTGCCTTCGGCAATCACGGGTTTTCCTGGCCGACGGCGATGTGCTGGCTCTGAGCCAATCCCGGTTGGTCGCACTGCTCACCAAGATCAAAGAGAAGCTGCCCTGGGTGAACCGGGTCAGTCTCTACGGCAATGCCAGGGCAATCCGCAATAAAAGCGTGGATCAACTTCTGGAACTGAAAGCCCTCGGCTTGCACCGAGTGTACATGGGGCTGGAGAGCGGCTACGATCCGGTGCTTATTGCCATCGACAAAGGCGCGGATGCCGCGCAGATGATCGAGGCAGGCCAGCGGATCAAAGCGGCCAATCTTTTTCTCTCGGTCACCGCCCTGCTCGGCATCGCGGGAGCCGCGCTTTCCCTGGAGCATGCCAAGGCCACCGGCCAGGCGCTTTCGGCCATGGAGCCCAACCAGACCGGCATCCTCACCCTGATGCTGCTTGAGAACACCCCGCTCTATCAGCTTGAAACAGCAGGAAAGTTCCAGCTCCCGGACCAGCACTCCCTGCTGCGCGAGCTGCGCACCATGGTGGAGCATCTCGACCTGAAAAAGGGCCAGCTCCAGAGTAACCACGCCTCCAATTATCTGGCGATCAACGCCAGAATGCCCCGAGACAAAGAAGCGGTGCTTGCGGCCATCGACCAGGCCCTGGCCGGGCAGACCCGACTCAAACCCGAATACCTGCGAGCCCTGTGATGGACAAAATCGAACTGAAAAATCTCACCCTGGCCCAGATGCGCGACTGGGTCAAGGCCCAGGGCTGGCCAGCCTTCCGGGCCCAGCAGATCTTTGCCTGGCTCTACCGCACCGGAATCAGCGACTTTTCCCAGATGACCGACATCTCCAAGGAGGTCCGCGCCAAGCTTGCGGAGATCGCCACGATCAGCCGACTCACGCCGGCCATGGAGGAGCGCTCCCAGGACGGCTCCGTCAAGTACGGCTTTCGATTGGCAGACGGGGCAGTGATCGAATCCGTGCTCATCCCCGAGGGGGAGCGGTTGACCCTGTGCGTCTCCTCCCAGGTGGGCTGCGCCATGGGCTGCAACTTCTGCCTTACCGGCACCATGGGCTTTGTCCGTAACCTGAGCGCCGCCGAGATCGTGGGCCAGGTTCAGGCGGTGAGTGAAATCGTCAAGGCGCAGGGCTGGAACCGGATCAACAACCTGGTCTTCATGGGCATGGGCGAGCCGCTGGCCAACTTCGACAACCTGATCGACGCGCTCAACATCCTCATGGAGCAGACCGGCCTTGATTTCTCCAGCCGGAGGATCACCGTCTCCACCTGCGGCATCATCCCCAAGCTCCAGGCTCTGGGCGAGGCGGTGACGGTCAACCTCGCCATCTCCCTGCACGCAGCGGACGACGAAACCCGCAGCCAACTCATGCCCATCAACAAGACCTACCCGGTGGACGAGCTGCTGGCCGCCTGCCGCGCCTACCCACTGCCCAGCCGCCGCAAGGTGATGATCGAATACATCATGATCAAGGATATCAACGATTCCGTGCGCCACGCCAAACTGCTGATCAAAAAGCTGCACAAGCTAAGCTGCAAGGTCAACCTCCTGCCTTACAACGAGAACAAGACCTTCCCCTATCAGAGTCCGCCGCGCGAGCGGGTGGAGCTGTTCCAGCAAACCCTGCGCAATTCGGGCATCACCGCCCTGATCCGCGAATCCCGGGGCGGGGATATCTCCGCGGCCTGCGGCCAGTTGGCGGCGGAGGCGGACGAAGAGGACGAATAGCCCCTCCGCTTTATGCCGACCCCAGGTTTTTCCGTTGACTTCCCCACCCCGTTGGGCATAACATTCCGATGAAGAAAATATCTGTAGCGATAACGTTGCAAAGCAGCCCTTCGACAAGCTCAGGGCGAACGGAAATATCTTTTATAGAACGTATTAACTTCCGTTCGTGCTGAGCCTGTCGAAGCACCGATTACACCAGTTTCTAAACCCAGAAAACACGCACTGCCGACCACCCTCGGCACAAAGAATAAAAGAATCCAAGGAGAACCCCATGAAACACTTCCTCCCTCGCCGTCGCAACCTCCTGGCCTGTTGCCTGCTAGCCCTCCTCATCCTTGGAGGCTGCGCAACCTATACCAAGCAGCTTGTTCTACGCTACGATCCCATCACCACTTCCCGCTTCGGCGGCGGCGACCTCTATCTGATCAACGCCGAGTTGCAGCCGCCGACAGCATCCGGGGCCTGGGCCATCGGCAATACCAAAAACGGTGACGGCGTGATGGTCGACACCCTGTGGAGCGGCGTCTCCCCCGCAGGCTTGGTGCAAAGCGCCTTGCAGCGCGAGTTGAGCCAGACCGGCTATGCGGTGATCCCGGCCAAGAAAGCCCCGGACATGCATAGCAAGGCGGTGGAGATCACCGAAGCCCGGGTGGTTGTCGATCAGATCACCAAGGTTCCCCAGGTTGACGCCACCTGTACCATCAGCGTTTCCCTCACCGTGCACAAAAACGGCGCGCCGGTGCGCAAGCTGCGCTACGAAGCAAAGGGCAGCGACCTGGCGATCAAGGACCGCGACCGGTTGGCCGAGACCATGCTCCGCAATACCATGCAGGATGTGATGAAGCAGGCGATTCCGGATATTGTTTCCAACCTGGAGCAGTAAAAAAGGCGCAGGCGTGCTGTCGGCCCTGTTCCCGAGGACACTCCAGAACAGTGTCTGATGAGCCTATAGGGAAAAAATTTCATGGAATTTTTCGAGTTCGCCAACGTCCTGACCAGCCAGGAAGAAATCCGCAACAGGGTGTCCATCGACACCCTGCCCGTCTTTTGCGAAGAAATCGAAGAGGTGGCCGCAGCGGAGGAGTTGGGCAGGGTCATTTATTTCCGCCACTGGGGCCGGTTTCACCTTCAGCGGGAAAAGGTCGTGGGCGGGGTGCGCTTTTCCGTGCCGGACTGCCCCAACGCCCTGGCCTGGACCGTGACCACCGGCTATCCCCCCTGCCCCGAGAAAATTGTCCTGCATGCCACCATCAACAGGCTTGAGCACGATGCGGAATTCATCGGCGCGACCAAGGCGCTTCTTGCCACCTTGAAAACCGGCTTGGAAGAAAACTTCAGCAGCGCGTCTGCCAACGCGAAGCCTCGCCCCTTTCAGATGACAGACTTGCGAAACAATCCCTAATTTTCTGGGCTCCCCATCGACTCAATCTCCGGCGAGGCGCCATGAAGCACAAACCGCGAAAGCCAGTGGTTCCGCGCACCGCCCAGGAGACGAGCCGCCATGCCATCATCGCGCTTCTCGCCGAGAGGCCTGTCTCGGCCAAGGATATTTCCACCGCAATCCACCTCCCGGAAAAAGAGGTCTCCTCCCATCTCGAACATATTCGCCGCAGCCTGCACGCCACCGGCGCGGTGCTTGCGGTAACCCCGGCCGAGTGCCGGGCATGTGGCTTCGTTTTTGCCAAGCGCGACCGTCTGACCCCGCCTGGCAAATGCCCGGTCTGCCGCAGCGAGGCGATTGACGATCCGCTTTTCAGTATTCGGGGGGTGCAGGAGCATGAGCCTGATTGACACATTGCGATTTCAGCAATAGATTGGCATAAGAACAACACCACGTTCCCCTGCGGGGGAATCTCACTGAAACAGTCCCAACGGAGTCTTTGCCCATGCCCGTCTTCGACCCGTTCACCCCGATTTTTTGGCAGCGCATCTTCGTTGCCCTTCTCTGCGGCGGCATCATCGGCCTGGAGCGTCAGTTGCGCGGCAAACCGGCTGGCATCCGCACCAGCATCCTGATCTGCCTGGGCACCGAGGTCTTTGTCGCCTTGGGCGCGCTGATCACCGCAGACACGGGCGCCGACCCTAGCAGGGTTGTGGGCCAGGTGGTCACCGGCATCGGTTTCTTGGGCGCTGGCGTGATCATGGCCAAGGAGGGCCTGTTGCAGGGGGTTACTTCGGCTGCGGTAATCTGGATGCTGGCTGCCATCGGCTCGGTCATCGGCCTGGGCCATGAGCATGCCGGCGTGGTTTTGGCCGTGCTCACGGTGGGAGTGCTGACCGGGGTCGAACTGCTGGAAACCAGCTTCCTTCTTTTGCGCGAAGGGGTGCATGCCCCCCATCTGCCTTTTCGGCGGCGGCACGACGACAACCCCTCCCCGCGAGATCCAAGCTGACTCACCTGCGAACGCCCCTCAACAATTATCCCTTTTGATCCGCCGCTGTTTCTCTGCTACAATTGGGGCAGGCTGTCCGGACGCCTCCGTGTCCCGGCCTGCACAACAAAGAGGAGAAACGGTGATGCCCGATGTATCCGATGTGCTGACCACCTGTGTTTACTGCGGCTGCGGCTGCGGCCTTTACCTGCATGTGGAGGATGGCCAGGTCTGCGGCAGCCAGCCCAGCCGCCATCATCCGGTTTCCCGGGACAATCTCTGCGTCAAGGGCTGGCATATCCATGAATCCGTCAACCATCCCGGCCGGCTCACCACCCCGCTGATCCGCAAAAACGGCGTCCTTGTCCCGGCCACCTGGGAAGAGGCCCTGGACTATACCGCCCGGCAGCTCGGGAGCATCCGCGACCAGCACGGGGGCACGGCCATCGGCGTGCTGGCCTCGGCCAAGTGCACCAACGAAGAAAACTACCTGCTGCAAAAATTCGCCCGCACCGCGCTTGGCACCAACAACGTGGACCACTGTGCCCGGCTCTGACACGCCCCCACGGTGGCAGGTCTTGCCACCACCTTCGGCAGCGGGGCCATGACCAACTCCATCAACGAAATCGAAAACGCGGAGGTGATCCTGGTTTCCGGCTCCAACACCACCGAGGCCCACCCGCAGGTGGCCCGGAGGATGCTCGATGCGGTGGATCGGGGGGCCAGGCTCATCGTCATCGACCCGCGCCGCACCCGGCTGGCAGAGTGTGCCCATTTCCATCTGGCCCTGCGCCCCGGCACCGACATCCCCCTGCTCAACGCCATGATGCGGGTTCTGCTGGACGAGGGACTGGCCGACGATCTGTTCATCGAGATGCGCACCGAAAACTTCCTGGCCCTGCGCGACATGCTCAACCGCCTTGATCTTGACGCCACCGCCGCGCTCACCGGCGTGGAGCTTCCCCTGATCCGCCAGGCGGCCCAGCTCTATGGCCGGGCTCGCAAGGCGGTGATCTGCTACTGCCTGGGCGTGACCCAGCACGTTTGCGGCACCGAAAACGTGCAGACCATCGCCAATCTGGCCATGCTGGCCGGGCACATCGAAAAGGAAGACACCGGGGTCGATCCGCTCCGGGGCCAAAACAATGTGCAGGGCGCCTGCGACATGGGGGCGCTGCCCAACATGCTCCCCAGCTACCAGGACGTGGCCAACCAGGACTATCGGGACAAGTTCGAGCGGGCTTGGGGAGTAAGCCTACCGGAGGCTCCGGGCATGACCCTGGTGAAGATGACCCACGGCGGCGCGCAGGGGCCGATTCGGGGTATGTACATCATGGGCGAAAACCCCATGCTCAGCGACCCCACCTTGAGCAAGGTGGAGGAAACCTTGCGCGGCCTGGATTTTCTGGCGGTGAGCGACATCTTCCTCACCGAAACGGCGCAACTTGCCCAGGTGGTTTTCCCGGCCGCCTGCTTTGCCGAAAAAACCGGCACCTTCACCAACTCGGAGCGGAGGGTGCAGATGGTGCGCCGGGCCGTACCCCCGCCGGGCCAGTGCCGGGCCGACAGCGAGATCATCATGGCGCTGTCCAATCGCTTGGGCTACGCAATGGAATATGAGACAAGCGCGGAGGTGATGGAGGAGATCGCCCTGCTCTCCCCCATCTACGGCGGCATGCACCACGACCGGCTGGACCAGGGCTGGGGCTTGCAATGGCCCTGCTGGGACCGCAGCCATGCGGGCACGCCATTCCTGCATAAGTACTACTTTACCCGAGGCAGGGGCCACTTCATGCCTGCCAACCACACCGAACCCGGCGAGACGCCCGACCAGGAGTATCCGCTGCTGCTGATGACCGGCCGAATCTACCACCAGTACCACACCGGCACCATGACCCGCAAAAGCGAACGGCTGAGCAGGGAATGCAACCATGCGGTGCTCCAGATCAACCCCAAGGATGCCAAAGCCATGGGGTTGCGCCAGTGCGAAACGGTGCGGCTAGCCTCCCGGAGGGGAGAGATAACCCTGGCAGCAAGCATCACCGATCAGGTGGAACCAGGCATGGTCTACACCACCTTCCACTTTGCCGAAGCGCCCATTAACCTGCTCACCAACGATGCCTTTGACACCGGCTCTGGGTGCCCGGAGTACAAGGTCTGCGCGGTGCGGGTGGAAAAAATGGTGAACCCGTAACAACTCAGAATGTGCTTCGACAGGGCTCAGCACGAACGGAATATCAATACATCAAGACCATATCCGTTCGCCCTGAGCCTGTCGAAGGGCCGTTGTTACGATTGCACGAAAGCGAAAAAAGGAAACTTCCATGCCCCACACAGCCGACATGGCCGACAGCCACCTGCTGAAAAAGGATCACCTGAAGGGCTTTCTGCGCAAGCTCACCAAGGAGTACCGCCTGGTGGCGCCGGTGCGCAACCGCCACGGTGATGTGCTGTTCACGGTGATCGACGACCTGGACGCGGCGGCAATCGAGCTGAACGAGCCGCCGCAGAACTCGCTCAAGCAGTTCTTCCTGCCCCAGCAGGAGCGGCTGTACACCTATACAACCAGCCCTGAGGGGTACGACTTCCAGCCCATCCCGGCATCCATCCCGCCCACGGTCTATTTCGGGGTGCATCCCTGCGATCTCTCCGCCGTGCTCTACATGGATGTGGTTTTCTCCCGCCGCCAGCGCGATCCTTTCTACCTGCGACGGCGTCAGGGCTCGGTGCTGATCGGGATCAACTGCAACTCCCCTGCCCCGAAGTGCTTTTGCAACGCCACCGGTTCCGGCCCCTTTATCGAGATGGGCAGCGACCTGCAGCTCACCGACCTGGGCGACCGCTTCCTCGTGGAGACCGGGAGAGCGCCGGGCCAGGCCCTGATTGAACGCTGGCAGGGATTTTTCTCGCCTGCCGCCGACACGGACAGCGCTGCCCGATACCAGGCCTTTTTGGAGGCGCGTGGCCGCTTCAGCCGCCAGGTGCATGTGGAACAGGCCATCCGGCGGCTGAAAGCGGACGGAGTGCCGGATGAAGTTTTTGCCGAATTGTCCCTGCGCTGCCAGGACTGCGGCGGCTGCGCCTATCTCTGCCCCACCTGCACCTGCTTCACCATCAGCGACCAACAACTCGACGCCACCAGCGGCCAACGGCTGCGGAGTTGGGACGCCTGCACCTTTGCAGGATTTACGGCCATGGCCGGGGGACACAATCCGGTGCAGGCCAAGACCGAGGCCATCCGCCAGCGCTTTACCCACAAGCTCCGCGACGATGTGCGCCTGACCGGTCGGCCGAGCTGTGTGGGGTGCGGCCGCTGCGTGGGTATCTGCTTCGGCGGCACCGACATCGTCCGTTTTGTGGAGCGCGCCTGCCAGGGCAGCCTGTAGGCGAGACCATCAACTCAATCGGAAAATAACCATGCCGCAGACCATCACCGATATCTACCTGCCCAGACAGGCCAAGGTGGAAGAGATCCTCGTCGAAAACTCTCAAATTTCCACCTTTGTCCTGACCTTCTGCGATCGCCAGTACAACGACGCCTTCCGCCACCAGCCGGGCCAGTTCATGCTGGTATCCATGCCCCATTGCGGGGAAGCGCCCATCTCCATCTCCTCGCCGCCCACCCGGCCAGGGTCCATCCATTTGAGCGTCCGCCGGGCGGGAAAACTCACCACCGCCATGCACGGACTGCGGGTCGGCGACACCATCGGGTTGCGCGGCCCCTACGGACGCCCCTTTCCCATGGAGCAACTCCAGAAGAAAGACCTGTTGTTCGTGGCAGGCGGCATCGGCTTGGCGCCCCTCCGCGCCGTGGTCAACGGATGCCTGAATCAGCGGGAGCAATTCGGTGCGCTCACCGTGCTCTACGGCAGCCGCACCCCATCCGACATCGCTTTTCAGGCCGATCTGGCCCAGTGGCAACAGCAAGGAGTGGATTGCCGCCTCACCGTTGATGCCGCGGAACCCGGATGGGATGGGGCAGTGGGGCTGGTCACTTCCCTGCTGGAAGACTTGCAGCCGAACGTACACCAAAGCACCGCCCTGATCTGCGGCCCGCCCCTGATGTTTCGGGCGGTGCTGGGCAGGCTGGTGAGCATGGGCTTTGGCGACCATCAGGTGCTCACCACCATGGAGCGCCATATGAAATGCGGGGTGGGCATCTGCCGCCACTGCCACATGGACACCAAGCTGGCCTGCGTAGACGGCCCGGTCTTCAGCCTGGCGGAACTGCGTAAACTGAAGATCATGGAGCTGGATGACTGAGGGCTCAGGCCATCGTCCTGAATAATCCAGCGGCATCAACGCACACACTATTCTCCTTGTTGCTTTAGAGTATTTATTCTATATTAGAATGAATACTCTACCCGGACAGGAGGATACCCATGAACATTCTGCTCGTTCAGCCCCCCAGCCACACCCCTCTCATCGATCAGTTTTTCTTGTTTGAACCGCTGGCTCTGGAATACCTTGGGGCCGGGCTGAAGCTGGACGGCCACACCGTGGAAATTCTCGATGCCAGGCTGGAGCCGGATATCGAGGGCGCCTGCCGCAGGTTTCAGCCGGAACTGGTCGGGCTTACCGGCTACACCAGCCATGTCAACATTATCAAAGACCTTGCGCCCCGCCTCAAGGCCATCCTCCCCGAACTCTTCATTGTGGTGGGAGGGCACCATGCCACGGTGCAGCCGGAAGATTTCAACGAACCGGACATTGATCTGCTGGTCATCGGCGAAGGGGTTTTCACCTTGCGGGAGATAGCCGCGGCCCTGAAGGCAGGGACACGCCTCTCGGAGATCAAGGGGCTCGCCGTCCCGTGTTCGGAAGGGATGGTGTTCAGCGCGCCCCGGCCTTACACCGATCTCAACGTCCTCCCCTTTCCCGACCGCTCGCTGACCGCCCGCTACCGGAAGCAGTATTTCAGCGAATGGTTCAAGCCCCTGGCCTCGGTGCGCACGTCCCTGGGCTGCACGGCCCGTTGCAACTTTTGCGCCCTCTGGTCCATCACCGGAGGCAGGTACCTGCGCCGCGATCCTGCCGCAGTGGTGGCCGAGCTAAAAACCATTGCCGAGCCGAATGTTTTTTTCTGCGATGACGAATCCATGTGCGATGCCCAGCGGATGGACCGGCTGGCCGACCTGATCCGGGAAGCGGGGATACAAAAGAACTACTTTCTCTATGGCCGGGTGGACACCATCATCAAACACCCGGAGCTGTTCGCCAAATGGGCAAAAATCGGCCTGGCCCAGGTATTCGTAGGCATGGAGGACTTTTCCGACCAACGGCTTGCGACCATGAACAAAGGGATCACCACGGCGCAGCAGGGCCAGGCGGTCACAATCCTTGATGGGCTGGGAATCATGATGTACGCCTCCTATATGGTCAATCCGGACTACAGCCGTGAGGATTTCCGCAACCTGCTGGCCTACGTGCGGCGGCTAAAGCACAAGTACGCCACCTTCACCGTCATGACCCCGCTTCCCGGCACCAAGCTGTATGCCCAGCGGTACGGAGAAATCCTGAGCCACAAACCGGAGCTGTACGACATGGTTCATGCCCTGCTTCCCACCACCCTGCCGCTGGCGGAGTTTCACCAGGAGATGGCCAACCTCTGGGCCAAGGCGGTGCCGTTTTACCGGATCATCCCCACCCTTGCCCGCTTCGGGCTACAAGGCATGCTCCAACGGATACGGTTGTTCGGCACCGTGCTTAAAAAAATTCGTTTGGCGCATTTGGATTATTGAATCAGGAGGCTTTACAATGGCCATCGCTGTCTCTGTCTGGTACCATATCCAACTATGAAAACCCGCGACAAAATCATCGAGACAACCCTCCAACTCTTCAATGAGCAGGGCACCAAAGGGGTGACCACCAACCATATTGCCGCGGCTGCCGGCATCAGCCCCGGCAATCTCTACTATCATTTTCGCAACAAGGAAGACATCATCCGCGCCATTTTCGAGCAGATGGACGCCTACGGCCTGGAACAGTACCAACTGGTCCTGGACACCTTTCAGCCCGGCACCCTGGAAACCATGGAGCAGACCTTTGCCATGATCCAGGCGTACAACTGGCGCTATCGATTTTTCAAGCGTGAGCTGACCTCGCTGATCATGAACGATCCGCTCCTCAAGGAGCGTTTTCTCCACACCCACCGCACCATGCTCACCGTTATCCGGCAATCCAACGACTGTTCCGTTGCCACCGGAACCTTAAAGCCCATGCCAGAAAAGGAGATGGCCCTGTTCACCGAAGAGATCTGGCTGGTGGCCCTTTTCTGGCTCAACTACCTGGAGGTGGGAGGGGAAGAAGTCAATGACGAGACGCTCCGACGGGGCATTGACCTGCTCAGGAACATGGTCAGGCCGCACCTCACAAAAAAGGCCTTGGCCGAACTGGCACAACGGGAAGGGACACCCTTGCCGGAAACCACCAAGCACAAGCCGTCCTTCCTTCCCGGTTTTCTCCGCCCGCCATCATAAAAAAAAGGAGGTGCGAACAACTATCGCACCTCCCGTTGAAACTTCTTCTTCCCTCCTGTTTGCGGCGTTTACTTCTCGGCTGCTGCCTTAGCGGCCACGGTCATGATCATTGCCGTTGCCCTTGCCATGCCCTTTGCCGTTTTTCTTTTGCTTCCCATGGTCATCATCCCTGTCATTGTCACGATGGCCATCCCCGCGATCACGGTGTTTTTCCTGATACCGCGGGACATACTCGCGTTCGTACCAGTCGTCATGCACAAAAAAGACGCGCTCACCGCAGGCATTGTATTCGCGGCAGTGCTTTTTCCAATTTTTGGCATGGCCCGGCGGTACGCGCAGATAGACGGGAGGACGGACAACCTGCACCCGTTCAACGATTATCGGCTGACGATAGAGCACCCTTGGCTGCGGGTAGTCGCCGATGTCAATACGGCCATAGAAACCGGGTTGGCCAATGCTGACCGAGACGCCAACGTCGGCAGCCAGCGCAGGGGTGGTAACGGCGGCCGCGGCCACCGCTATTGCGAGCAAAAAACGTTTCATGTTCAATCTCCTGTTGGTACGGCTTTAGAAAAAAACGGGAGGGCGAACATGTGCCCGCACCTCCCGTTAGAACATTTTTTCGTTCTGTTTGCCGCGTTTACTTCTTGGCCGCAACCTCCGGGCCACCGCCTGCCAAACCGGCAGTGATGGTTTTTCCCAGCTTGTCTTCGATCACGGCGGTGATGCCTTCCTGGGTAAAGATCGATTCTTTCCGAATGGTCTTGGTAGCGTTGCCCAGGGCGATCCGCAACTTGCGGTCGCTCACCAGGGCAAGGGCCTTGTCGATCCGCACCTTCAACTCCTCGGGGCTCAAGCCCTCGGACTGGCCGATCGGACCGAGCTCCTTGGTCTTCATGGTAAAATCGGTGATCAGTTTGACAAAGCGCGGCGCCTCCGCCGCAGAGGCCCACTGCAGACCAAACCTGTCCGGATTGATCCCGACCTCGGCCAGAACCTTTTTCACCAATGCACTCACACCCATCGCGTCGTAATTACCAACCTGGTAATGGCATTCACCGAGTTGTCAGCCACCGGAGAAGATGGCGTCGGCGCCTTCGGCAAACCCGCGCAGGACAAAGGCCGGATCAAGCCGCCCGGTGCACATCACCCGGATGGTCCGCAGATTCGGCGGATACTGGTAACGGGAAACCCCGGCACTGTCCGCTGCGGCATAGCAGCACCAGTTGCAGAGAAAACCCAGGATCTTCGGGTTGAAATCTTTCTGACTCATACCTGCTCCTCTATTGTGCACCAAAGGCGGTGATTTGCGCGTTTATCTGTTCATCGGTGAAGCCGCCCATGGAGATGGCGAATACCGGGCAATGCGAGGCGCAGATGCCGCAGCCCTTGCAGGAGGCGGTGATGGTCTCGGCCTTGCGCTTGCCGTTTTCGTCCTTGATGATCCGGATGGACTGATACGGGCAGAGCGATTCGCACAGGCCGCAGCCGATGCACGCATCTTTATCCACGCAGGAAATGGTGGGTTCCACCGAGACAAATCCCTTGCAGAGCGGGATGGCCGCCTTGGCCGCCGCTGCCTGCGCCTGGACGATGATCTCCTCCACCGGCTTGGGCGAATGGGCCAGGCCGCAGACATAGACCCCGCTCACCGGCAATTCCACCGGCCGCAGCTTGACGTGGGCCTCAAGGAAGAACTTGTCCTCGTTCACCGGAATCTTCAAGAGCTTGCTCAGGTCTTCGGTGCCTTCGGCAACGATACCGACGCTCAGGGCCAGCACTTCGGGAGCCATGGTGACCTCGTCGCGAAGGATCGGATCGTAAAAGGTGACGCTGGTCTTCTTGCCGCTGGTCTTGAACTTCGGCTTGTTGTCCATGGTGTAGGGGATGAAGACCACCCCTTTTTCCCGAGCCTCGCGGTAGGCATCCTCGGCAAAGCCATAGGTGCGCATGTCGCGGTAGAGCACCACCACCTGGGAGGCCGGATCAAGCGCCTTGATCTTGAGGGCGTTTTTCACCGCATGGTTGCAGCACACCTTGCTGCAGTAATTGAGATCGTCGCCACGGGAACCGGCGCACTGCACCATGACCACCGACTTGGGCGCCAGGTTCTTGCCCTTGCCGGAGAGCCGCTGCTCCAGCTCGCGCTGGGTAACGATGGCGTCGGAGAACTTCACCGGGTTGCCCAGCACCACCTCGGGCCGATGCTCGCGCCCACCGGTGGCGATGATGATCACCCCATGGTCAAGGGTGGTTTCCGTCGCTTTCTTGCCCTTGGTGGTGGTAAGCACCGAGCTGAAGTTGCCGACAAAGCCGTTGACCTGGGTCAGTTCGGTGTTGGTCAGCACCTCGATCTTCTTGTTCTTCTTCACCGTGTCGGTCAGGTTGCCCAGCACGGTGGACACCGTGTCGCCCTGGAGGGTGAAGGAAAGATGCTGGAGATGACCGCCCAGGGTCGCCTCCTTTTCCACCACCGTGGTGTGGAAACCCTGCTCCGCTAAGGTCAGCGCCGCAGTCAAGCCTGCCACCCCGCCGCCCAAAACCAGGGCCTTGGGGGTAACCGGCACGGTCTGCTCGGGCAGGGGCTGGATATGACGGGCCTTGGCAATACCCATGCGCACCAGATCCTTGGACTTCTGCGTCGCGGCCGCGGGCTCGTTGGCATGTACCCAGGAGCAGTGGTCGCGGATATTGACCATCTCGAAGAGACAGCGGTTCAGGCCAGCATCCTTCAGGGTTTCCTGGAAGAGCGGCTCATGGGTTCTCGGAGAACAGGCCGCGATAACAACGCGGTTCAGGTTGTGCTCCTTGATCTTTGCCTTGAGCACCTCCTGAGCATCCTGCGAACAACTGTACAGGCTCTGGGCATGGTAGACCACGCCTTCCATGCCCTCGGTGTACTGCTCCACCGCGGGTACGTCGACCACGCTGCCGATGTTGATTCCGCAATGGCAGACGAAAACGCCGATGCGGACCTCTTCATCCTTGCCGGTTTCCTGCTCCTGGGGATAGGTCTTGTGGACCAGGGCCTTGCCGCGGTCCTTGGCAATCAACCCGGCGGCGATGCCTGCGGCCGCGCTGGACTGGGTGACGCTTTCCGGGATATCCTTGGGGCCCTGGAAAGCGCCGGCCACCATGACTCCAGGCCTGGTGGTGAGCAAGGGGGCAAAGGTCTCGGTCTTGCAGAAGTCGTAGTTATTCAAGGCAAACCCGGCGATTTCGCCGAGGTTCTTGGCATCGGCCGGAGCATCGAGACCCACGGAGAGCACCACGATATCAAAGGGCTCGAAGGAGTGCGTCCCGTCCATGGTGGAATAGGTCAGCTTGAGGTTCTTGTCCCACGGCATGACATCAGCCACCTTGGCCCGGACAAACTTGATCCCCATGGACTCGGCCTTTTTCTGGGCGGCATCGAAGCCCTTGCCCTGGGTCCGCATGTCCATGTAGTAGATGGTGATCTCCACCTCGGGATCGTGCTCCTTGGCAACCATGGCCTCCTTGATCGCATACATGCAGCAGACCGAGGAACAGTAGCCGTTGTTGCAGCCGAGATCCCGGGAGCCCACGCACTGGATAAAGGCGATCTTCTTGGGATGCCTGCGGTCGGAAAGGCACTTGACCTCGCCCTCAAAGGGGCCGGAGGCGCAGAGCAGCCGCTCGAACTCCAAGCTGGTCATGACGTCGGGATGCTGGCCGTAACTGTACTTGGCCAGGGTTGCATCGGGGATGCGGCCAAAGCCAGGGGCCATGATCACCGCGCCGATCTGCAGCTCTTTTTCCTCTGCCTTCTGGCTGAAATCAATGGCCTTGCTCTGGCAGGTGCAAACGCAGATCTGGCAGGTGCCGTGCTTCAGGTACAGGCAGGCCTCCGGATCGATGAAATAGGTGGCGGGCACTGCCTGGGCATAGTCGATGTGGATGGGCCGGGTGACGGCCAAGCCTTCGTTGTACTGATCCACCAGATGCCTGGGGCAGTATTTGGTGCACAGACCGCAGGCCGTGCATTTGTCCGCGTCGATATAGCGCGGGCGCATCCGCAGCTTGGCGGTAAAATTGCCCGGCTTTCCGTCCAGGGAAAGAAAATCAGCGTTGCTCAGGATTTCGATATTGGGAGACCGACCGGCCTCTACCAGCTTAGGCGCGAGTATTCAAAGCGAGCAGTCGTTGGTTGGAAAGGTTTTATCCAACTGCGCCATGGCGCCGCCAATGGCCGCTGATTTTTCCACCAGATAGACATAGTAGCCAAGCTCGGTCAAATCAAGGGCTGCCTGAACCCCGGCGATACCGCCGCCGACGACCATCACCGTCCCTGACTTCTTATCTTTTGCTTGTCCCATCGTGTAACTCCACTCAAATTAGAAAATTGAGGAGCCAAACCGCACTCCAAAAAAGGTCAATCCGGTAACTCATCGCCCAATACTTCAACCTTGATGGCGCAGAGCTTATACTCCGGAGTCCGGGAAAGACGATCGAGAGCATCCAGAGTCAGCATATTCACCAGCGCCTGTAAATGGTTGTAGGTGGTGAAGATCGTGCCCTCCTGGGTCCGGTCGGTGATGATGGCCCGCATCTGAACCGAACCGCGCCGGGAAGTAAGCCGAACCCAGTTTTTCTCCTTGAGCCCCAACCGCTCGGCATCCGCGGGATGCACCTCGGCAAAGCACTCCGGGCTGACCTCGTCGATCTCCGCGGTCTTGCCGGTCATGCTGCTGAAATTGTAGCGGGCTATGTCGCGGCCCGTGGTGAACAGCAGCGGATACTCCTCATCGGGCAGCTCCACCGGCGGGATGTAATCCTCGGGGATGAACAAGCCCTTGCCGCGGGTGAATTTCTCGGTGTGGAGCACCGCTGTGCCGGGATGGTTCTGATCCGGCACCGGCCATTGCAGACCGACCTTTTCCAGCCGCTCGTACGAAAGGCCCTTGTACTGCGGCAAGAGCTGGCAGATCTCGTCAAATATCTCCGAGGCGGAATTATAATGCATGGGGTAGCCCATCCGCTGGGACAGCATGGAGATGATCTGCCAGTCCGGCTTGGCTTCGCCCGGAGGCTCAACCGCCTTGCGAATCCTTTGCACCCTGCGCTCCGTGCAGGTGAAGGTGCCGTCCTTTTCCGCATAGCAGGCCGCAGGCAGCACCACATCCGCCATCTTCGCGGTGTCGGTCAGGAAGAGATCCTGAACCACCAGAAAATCGACCTTTTCCAGGGCTGCCTGGACATGCGCGATATTGGCGTCTGCCACCGCCGGGTCCTCGCCAAAGATATAGAGGCCGCGGATATCGCCCTTGAAGACGTTTTCCCAGACCTCGGTGGCTGGTTTGCCGGGCCGCCGGGGCAGCTTGATGCCCCAGAGTTTTTCGTAGTTGTCAAAGAGGGCGTCGTTCTCAAGGCCGCCGTAGCCGGGCAGGGTATTGAACAATGCCCCCATGTCGCAGGCGCCCTGCACGTTATTTTGGCCGCGGAGCGGATTGCAGCCGGTGCCTTCCAAGCCGATCTTGCCGCAGAGCATGGCCAGGTTGGCGATGGACTTCACCCGGTCCGTGCCGGTGACGTAGTGGGTGATGCCCATGCCCCAGAAAGCAGCGTTCCTGCCCTCCGCCGCATACATCCTGGCGGCCTGACGCAGTTGGTCTTCCTTGATGCCGGTGATCTTTTCCACCATCTCCGGGGTGTATTTCTTGACCAACCGAGTGAGCTCGTCAAAATCCTCGGTGCGCTCCTCGACGAACTTCTTGTCCCAGAGCTCTTCCTCGAGAATGACCTGCATCATCCCGTTTAAAAAGGCGACATCGGTGCCCGGCTGGATGCGCAGCCAGAGATCGGCCCGCTCGGCCAGCTTGGTGCGGCGGGGATCCACCACGATCAGTTTCGCTCCCCGGGTCACGGCCTGGTGAATGCGCAGGCCAATGGTGGGATGGCTGGTGTCCGGGTTGCTGCCGACCATGAAGAAGAGATCGGTTTTCTTTGTATCCGCAATGGAATTGGTCATTGCGCCGCTGCCGAAGGTGAGGGCCAAACTGGCCACCGTGGGAGCGTGTCAGAGTCGGGCGCAGTGATCGATATTATTCGTTCCGATCGCTGTCCGCATGAATTTTTGCATCAGGTAGTTTTCTTCGTTGCTCGCCCGGGCGCAACTGAAACCGGAAATGGAATCCGGCCCGTACATGGCCTTGATATCGAAGAACCGCTTGGCCACCACATTGAGGGCGTCTTCCCAGCTTGTCTCCACCAACTGGGAGCCCCGGCGCACCAAAGGTTTGGTCAGACGGTCCTTGTGCTGGACAAAATTATGCCCGAATCTCCCCTTGACGCACAGCGCCCCGTAATTGGGCGCCAGGTCAGGATCAGCCGTGACCTCCATCAGGGTATTGCCCTTGACCTTGAGGATGATCTGACAGCCTGCTCCGCAGTACGGGCAGGTGGAACGCACCTCGCGGATATCCTCGTTGACCACCGGCACCAATGCGTCTTTCTTGTTCAGCGCCCCGGTGGAACAATTATCCACGCAGGCGCCGCAGTTGACACAGTTTTCCTTGAACTTGAAACGCAGACCAACCGGCCTCCCCTTGCCATCGACATCATCGGCGCTGATTTCCAGGGCATTGTATTCGCAACTGTTCTGGCAACGCTTGCAGTAGATGCACTTGTTCAAGTCCACCTGAATCATGGGATGGTTGATCTTTTCGGTATAGACGGGCTTTGCCGCCATGCCGGTGCGGGTTGGGTCGAGACCGAGATCAGTAGCCACTTTCTTGAGATCACAGCGGTCGTAAGCGCGGCAGCCGCAGGAAAGGCAACGCTTGGCCTCGGTGATCGCCATCTGCTCGGAAAAGCCGAGCTTGATCTCGCTGAAATCCTGGGTCGCGATCTGAGGCGGCCGGGTGGGCATCTTCTCGCGCAGCTTGATGTTGATCCCCTCAAAATTGCGGAGATCCACATCGTCAAAGCCCTTGCCCCGGGTAAAATTGAAGCGGCTCTCGGCCACGGTCTTGGTGATGCCCATGACCTGGGCATGGATGTTCTCCGCCGCCCGCCGGGCCGCGACCACGGCCTGGATCACCGAACGAGGGCCGCTGGTCACATCGCCGGCCGCGTAGATGCCGGGATGGTTGGTCAGCGAGGTTCTCGGGTTGGCCTTGATATTGTATTTCGGGGTCAGTTCCAGAGAGGCTTCCAGTTCGCCGCCGTCAAATTTCTCATGGCAGGCGCTCAACCCCTGGGCGACAATGACGGTATCGGCCTTGATATTCACCGTGGAATTAGGGATCGCTTCAGGGTAGCGGATTCCTTTATCGTCGGGTTCGCCGAGCTTGGTCCGGATCAACTGCACGCTGATGCCGTTGTCGGTATCGCTGAAATTCACCGGCGCGGCCATGAGCAGAAATTGCACGCCCTCTTTTTCCGCCACCCGGATATTGCGCTGGTTGGCCGGCATTTCGGTCTGGGCCCGGGGATAGATGATTGTTACCTGGCCGACTTCCTTGCGCAACAGGGAGCGGGCAACCTCCATGGCCACATTGTTGCCGCCGAACACCACGGCGGAGCGGCCGTAATTGCCCCCTTTGCCCTCGGACATATCCCGCAGGAATTTCGTGGCCGGGATGACCTTGGGCAGGGCGCAGCCAGGGACATCGAGGCGCTCGTCCACCGGGGTGCCGGTGGCGATGAGGATTGCTTCGTAGCCTTGCTCCTTGAGGGATTGCAGGGTGAAATCCTCGCCCCATTTCTGGCTTAAGCGGACATTGATCCCCATGCGCAGAATGGTGCTGATCTCGTAATCCAGCACATCCTGGGGAATCTTGTAGTCGGGAATGCCGTAGCGCAGCATGCCGCCGAGCTTGGAGGCGGACTCAAACACCGTGACATCGTGGCCCTTGCGCGCCAGATAGTAGGCGCCGGTCATACCGGAAGGCCCGCCGCCGATAACGGCGATCTTCTTGCCGGTGGCAGGGTCGCGGGGAATGCGCAGATCGATCTTGTGCGCCATGCACCAGTCGGCGACAAAACGCTTGAGATGGTTGATGGACACCGGCTCATCAACGAGAATCCGGCGGCAACGGGTTTCGCAGAACCGGGGACACACCCTGCCCACGGAAAAGGGAAAGGGGTTGCGCTCCATGACCAGACGCAGGGCCTCTTCGTACTGGCCCTTGGCCACATGGGCGATGTAGCCCTGCACGTTGATCTGCCCGGGACAGGTAAGGTTGCAGGGAGCCTTGCAGTCGCCGAAATGGGTTTCCATCAGCAGGGTCATGCGTTCGGCGCGCTTGGCTTGCAGCTCCTTGGATTCGGTGGTGATCCGCATCCCTTCTTGTATCGGGGTGATGCAGGAGCGCACCGGCTCTTCCATCCCTTCCACGCTGACAACACAGATTCCGCACGGGATGTCCGAGGTCCCCTTGTTCACGTAGCACAGGGTCGGAATATGGATATCCGCCCGCTTTGCCGCTTCCAGGATGGTGATCCCTTCCTCGGCAACAATTTCATAACCGTTGATTGTGATATTCATAGCCGGTTCAGTCGGTGTGTAAGGTTATGTTACGGCCGCACGAAAAACTCTGTAAGCCGATGAATATGCAACTCGCGTTATGCCGCGGGCTTCCATTCCTTCAGGAAGGCGGGCAGATGCCCGGCCTCACGGGGGCCGATGGTAATGGTCCACCCGGCCAGCTCTTCCTCAAGCTCGCCCTTCATGGAAGCAAGATAGCCGGGGATAATGAGCTCGCGGTGCTTTACCTTGGACTCGATCCCGGATTTTTTCATGAACGCCGCGATCATATCCGCGCCGAACTTGCCGGCCGCCCAGGCGGTGAGGACGGAAAGGCCCTCGGTGTCCTTGATCAGCAGCCAGGAAGGTACCTTGCTCCCCTCGATCTCGCCGGAAACGATGAAGTAGGTAAGCGAGAAGTTGCAGGTAATGAGCACCGGCGAATCCTCGGTGGGGCCGTTGATGTTGTACACGTCTTCCTGCACCACCATAGGGCGCTGCGGATCGGTGAAGATGTTCAGCCTCTCCAGCAGGAGCGGGAAGAGGATATCGCCCTGCAGGTCGGAAAGCACAACGATACCGGCGTATTTGGCAATGAGCACCGAGGCGACCATGGCCTCCATCAGCGGATCGGCGGAGATCTCGCAGGGAAAGGTGATGGTCGGAAAGCCCAGGGGCTTGAACTTGGAGCGGATGGCGGAACGCCGCCCCACCACGCTGTCTTCCAGGGCAGCGCGGACCGTACGGGCTCCGGAGTCGAGCATCAAATCCTTGAGCCCGGCGGCAAGCAGCTTCTCGGAAACCGCCACGGTGTCATCGAGATTGGTTCCCTTGGCAACCAGAGCACAGCCGGTCTCTTTTGCCACAGCGGCCATGGCCTCGGCATTGTCAGCGGTGGCGGCGTAGAGCAGGGGTTTGCGCTCGCCGCAGGCAGCCGCGGCAGCCTTGAGATTGTCAGCCTTGTCGCTCATCAGGATGATGCCGGCATCGGCAGCGTTGTCCAGCACCCTCTTGGTCAGGGCGGTAAAGGCAGCGCTGTCGCCCTTGGTGTCCTTGATCGCGATCAATTCAGCCTTGAGCAGAACGCCGACCCGCTCGTAGCGGAGGGTCTTGAACCGGTTGATGCGGCCATCGACATCGGCCTCGCTCATATCGGTGGTGACCAGCACCGCGATACCGGTGGGGTTCTCAAAACGTTTTTCATGGCGGAACAGGCAGGTCTCACCGCCGGTGGCATAGGCGCTGTCGCCGGAACCGATTTTAATGGTCCGGATCGGGGGGGCGGAGGCTTCGCCGATCTGCTCCTTGACTTCATCGCTCACATAGGGACATTCGCCGATTTCCGTTTGTCCGGCTGCCACCTTCATGGCAAAGGCGAGACAGGTAGGGATGCCGCACTCCCCACAGTTCTTCTTGGGAAGCATTTTGAGGATTTGAATACCTGTTAAAGCCATCTGTCTGTTCCTCCGTTATATCGAATCGTATCGCTGATAGCTGATCGCTGACAGCTCATATCTAAAAATCAAACAATCGCTTCCATCTCAAGAGCCGGATGCCCGACCTTCTTCATGAAGGCGAGGATTTCCTCTTCAGTGGTGCCGTTCTCCTCGGTGGCGATCATGTCGTAAAACTCCGGCATGCCGATTTCCTTGCACCGCTCGATGAGTTTGTCCTTGATCTCTTCCTTCATCATCTTGGGCAGCCAAACCATGCGCTTGAGGCCGCCCTCGGCGACAAAGAGCTTGGGGCTGGTCATGAAATGCTTGGAAACTCCGATGAAACCAGGAGTCTGCGCGCCACCGCCGGCCATACCGGCCAGGGAGGTAAACTTCATGCCGGAAGGGGTCATGCCGCTGTAGTCGCGGTTGACCACCATGATCCCGTTGCACTGGGGCAGCATGGCGGCAATGGCCTCGAAACAGCCGCAGGCGGTCATCGGGCTGTTCATCAGGGAATACAGAGCAAGATCGGTTACGGCCCCGCGAGAGGTCTGATCGACAAAATCATTGATGCCCTTGAAACGGCCGAGCTTCTCATCCAGGCAGTCGCCTTTCTGGATCGGCTGGTTGGGCCCGGTGGGGTTGATCTGGTAAGAGGCCTTGCCGTCCAGCCAGTTATACGCGCCGCACATGCCGATCCGCTCCGGGGTGATGACGCAGACATGGCTCGGGGCAAAGGACTGGCACAGGGTGCAGGAGTAGAAGACCTCCTCGGTCTCGTCGGTCATGGAGCCCAGACGCTCGTCGCGCTCGGCGTAGACCTTGCGGGCAAGCTCCTGCACCTCTTCCACCTTATCGAGATCGGTGTATATCTTGACCTGGATCTTGTCGACAATGGCGCCGAATTCCTGATGCAGCTTGCCGTGCAGCACCTTGCCGATGTGGGTGAAGGAAAAGCCCTTTTCCACCGCAGCCTTGCCGATCCGGAGCCACATGATGTTCCGCTGGCCCATATGCATGATGCCTTGAATGTAGTTAATCAGGTGATGGAACTGGCGTTCGAGGATGGGCTCGAAGTCCGACTGCATGCCGCGGCCGGCAACCTCGACCAGGATGCCAAGGGGCACGTTCTGGCCCACCTTGAGATCCTTGATATCCGGCCCTTCGATGGTGACCTTGCCGTCCTCGACCTCGGACATATCCTTGGACACCAGCACCTCGACCCCCGAGGTCCTGCCGCCACCGCATTCCATGAACAGATCGTCCTTACGGATACGCTCGCCCTCAAAGGCCGGGCCAAAGGACAGGGGGATATCGATCTTGGTGACGTTGACCTTCAGCCCGCGCACCTCGATGGCCTTCTGAACGATCTCCTCGTGGGGCACGCGGCTGACCACGTGCTCGTAGGTGCAGATCCCGGTGGGCAGCACCTCGGGAATGTCGTAGTCGGAGATGGTCGGGAAGCCCCAGTTGATGGCGCCTGCCGCGTTGGCGTACCATTCGTCAGACACCGGGCCAAAGGCCATGACAAAAGCGAAGGTCCGGTCCTTGTTGTAGATCAGGTTGCCCTTGTAATCGCCGGGCTTGATGCCGCCGAAGGCCATGGCCACGCGGCAGGCAAAGCCGATGGCGAAGACCGCCGAGGTGTAGGACTTGCCAAAGGGCACCAGACGGGTGTTCCAGCCCACCTGCACCTTCTGTTCCACCAGCTTCTCGGCCATGTTCTTGCCGTTGGACTGGTCGTGCATGAAGATGTAGAGGTTCTTCTCCTGGAGCTCCAGGGCGATCTTGGCCGCCGTGGCGCTATCCTCCGGGGTGCCCATGATCGCGGCAAAACCGGGCGCCGTGCCGTCAACGAACTCAACGCCGCGTTTGCGGAAGATGACGTCATCGGCAGCGCCCAGCCAGATATTGTTCTCCAGCGGATCCTCGGTCTTGGTGTAGAAATCCGGGGTTTCGAGATACCGGATGGCCTCGTACATCTCCTCGGCAAAGAAGGTGGCCATGCCCGCATCAAGGGCCGGGGCGAGATATGGCAGCCAGATGTTCTCGCTCACCTGTTCCGGCAGCAGGGTGCGGCATTCCTTGAAGATATCCTTCATGTCGCCCAGATTCTGCACCTTGGCGCCCAGCATACTGTAAATGATCGGCAGGAAATAAGCGGTGTTCGGGAAGTGCACCTCCTGTTCGGGGCCGTACTTCTTGAGAACCTCCTCGAACTTCGCTTCCGCCATATCAACAATCTTGTGAGCCCCGCGGATGGCGGCTGAACAGATGATCTTAGACATTTGGTAATCTCCTCTTTAACCCAAAGGGCATAAGTTTCGTTTGAGCAGCCAGGCTGCTCAACTCAGCTTTAACTCTGTGAGGCTTTTCAGCATTAGAAGCAATGAATGCACAATTTTAGCAACTTAACCCATGAGTCCGTTGATCAGCGACTTAGTCAGGGATACCGCTCTCGGATGCCGCATGATCATCAACTCGCCGCCTGCCATCAGCATGCAGGAAGCGGTGATGGCCTCCATGAGGATGCCCCGGGTTTCCTGATCGCCGATCATCTCGTCGCTGGGCAACCGGCATTCCTTGGCTTTCCAGACCTCGCGGCCCAGATTGCAGATAAAGGGCACCTGCAGCTTCTCGTCCTTCTGGGTAAGGGCGGCGAGACGGATCCGCTCCATGACCGAGTAGGTGTATTCGATACCGTAGCCCAGCGCGCCAATGGAGGGGTCGATCAGCACGGAATCCAGGGAGACCCCGAGGTTCTCAAGCAGAATGTTGAGCTGCTTGGCCAGGTTGACGTCAATGGGCGAAGCAGCGACCATGGGATACTGGAAGGCCATGGCCGTGGCGCCGATGGCGCGGTAGTTGCTGTCGGAGAGCGGAGCCAGACACACCTTCTTGTCGCCGATGAGCGAGGTGATCTCCCGCAGGGTTTCCGTGTCCTTTTCGCCGTTGCCGCAGCCCCATACAATGACCGGCACCTCGATGCTCTTCACCACCTCGGCCGCGGCTTTTGCCGCCTCCCCTGCCGGCCGGTTCAGGCCGTTGGGGTCGGTGGAGACCATGGAGATGCAGATGGCGTCGGCGCCGTATTCCTTGACGCATTTCTGGGCCCAGGCCACAGGATTGTCCAAAACATCCTGATAGTGGCGGGCCAGGGAATCCGGCCATTCATCGGGTTTCACGTCAAGCACGTCAAAGGCGATCTTGGGAGCGTTGCCCATGGAGCCCTCAAACAGGTGGAACGACAGGGTGTTTGCCCCGCCCACCGTGATGCCGCTTGCCCCGTCGCCCAAAACGGTCTGACGGATGGCTCCGGTGTATGCCTGCTTGTAGGATGCTTCGGGAACCTTGGCGGCCCGTTCGTTCAGGGGCGTTTTTTCCAAGGCGAGCTCAGTTGCACCAACCGCAGCGGCGGAAGCTGCCGGGGCAACCTTCTTCGCCTCGGGTGCGGCAGGTTTCTTGGCCGCTTCCGCAGCCTTGTCAGCGGCGGCTTTCTTGGCGGCTTCCGCCTTTTTCGCCTCATCGGCTGCCGCAGCCTCTGCTGCCTTTTTCGCCGCTTCGGCACTCTTAGCCTCAGCCGCAGCCTTGTCGGCCGCAGCCTTCTTGGCTGCTTCAGCCTTTTTGGCCTCATCCGCAGCCGCAGCCTCAACGGCTTTTTTGGCCGCACTCTCGTCCTGCACCGGTGCAGGTGCAGCCGGAGCTGCCGGAGCTGCCGGAGCAACTGGGGCTGATGCCGGAGAAGCAGGAACAGCGAGCACGGGCTCGCGCTTGAGAATAGCCTCGGCGCCGGCAAATTTCACCAACGCATCAAACTGCTCGTCCGACAAGCCGTAGGCCTTTTTCAGCGCATCAAGACCGAGGCGTACCGACTCAAGCGCCATTTGACGTTCTTTTTCGTTCATCGCATCCTCTCCTGCTTCATCTATTTCAATCCTTGCCTGATCAACCGCACCGGTTCCGCTCCCGCCACTTGTGGCTGACGCACGGTACTGGGCGGCTTCCGCCTTGGCTGCGGCGATAATTTTTTCTGCCTCAACCTTGGCTGCCGCCAGGACAGCATCACTTTCCTCACTTCCGGCCGCCGCGGTCCGGATCTCGATTGCCGAAACCGGCGCAGCAAGGGCTACAGGCTCGTCGGCAAAGACCGGGCGGGCGGCGAGTCCTGCCCGGCTGACAATCTCCGGGACAGCGCTCTCCCATTCAATGGCCATGATATGCACTCCGGCCACCCCTTCTATCTCCCGGACCTGACGGATGATATCCACACAAATGTTGATACCCTCGTCTTCCTTGTCCTTTGCCCCTTGCATCCGCTTGATCACCTCATCGGTGACATCCATGCCCGGCACGGAGCTCTTCATGTAACGGGCCATGCCCACGGATTTCGGCGGGGTGACCCCGGCCAGGATATGAACCTTGTTATGGAGGCCGAGATCGCGGACCGCTTGCATGAACCTGGCAAAACGCTCCACATTGTAAATAATCTGGGTCTGGACAAAATCAGCGCCATTAGCGACTTTTTTTGCCAGCCGCGCGGCCCGGAACTGCTCGGACGGCCCGGCAAACGGATTTGCCGCAGCGCCGAGAAACAGCTTGGGCTCGTGCGACTTGATCGGTTCGCCGCACTGGAATTTCTTCTCATCCCGCATGGTTTTGACCATCCCGAGCAACTGGATGGAGTCCATGTCAAAGACGCCTTTGGAGCCGGGATGGTTGCCGAACTTCTGATGGTCGCCGGTGAGGCAGAGCAGGTTCTTGAGCCCCAGGGCGGCAGCGCCGAGGATATCGCTCTGCATCCCGATCCGGTTCCGGTCGCGGCAGGTCATCTGGATGACCGGCTCCACCCCCTCGGCCAGGGTCAGCAGACCAGCGCTGATGCTGGACATGCGGACAATGGCGGTCTGGCAGTCGGTGATATTGACGGCGTCAACACTTCCCTTGAGCAGCCGCGCCTTTTCCCGGACATGTTCGGCATTGCCGTTTTTGGGCGGTCCCAGCTCGCCGGTGACGGCGAACTCTCCTGATGTTAAAATCCGTTCTAAACGGCTTCCCGATTTCATCGGTTATGATCCTTATCCTTATTCTTGCTTAAGAAAAGCACGTTCTTTCCCAAAAAGATCAAGAGGCGCTGGGGCCGTGGCACCCCACGTCCTTCAACCCGCCGCCGCCAAGGTCACGGCGCATATCCATATCGAACAGGACACGCTCTTTCTTCTTGTTGATGCCAAGGGCGTCGCGCTTTGCCTCGATCTTTTCAATCATGATCCTGGCGATCTCCAAGGGCTCGGCAGCGACATTCCAATGCGCGCCCAACTGGTCCATCAGACCTTCGGTGAGATACTTGTTGAAATTCTTGGCCCCGGTGATGGGCAGACTCTGGAACACTACCTGCGCGCCGCTGGCCACGAAATACTGGCCGATGGCCACGGCCTTTTCGCTCATCCACAGAGGAGCGGTGCCGATGGCGGGCAGATCGGAGATGTCGTCGCCTAAACCCCCCTGGCGCACCATCTCGGTGGCGGCGATGAGAATCCGGGAGTTATCGACACAGGAACCCATGTGCAGGACCGGAGGCATGCCCACGGTCTCGCAGACCTCTTTCAGGCTGTCGCCGCAGAAACGGGCCGCCTCGGGGTTGAGCAGCCCTGCCTTGCCGAGAGAGGTTGCCGCGCAGCCGGTGGCCAGGACCAGGATATTGTTTTTCAGCAACTCTCTGACGATGGTTTCATGGGTGTCATCCGCCAGCTTGAAGTTATCGCAGCCGACGATGGCAGCCACCCCGCGGATGCGGCCGTTGATGATGTTGTCGTTCAGCGGCCGGTAGCTGGCGCGGAACCGTCCGCCCAACATGGTATTGATGGTTTCATGGCTGAAGCCCACCACCACATCCATCTTGGTTTCCTGGGGGATAAAGCACTTGCCCCGCTTCTTGAAGTTCTTGATGGCGTGGGTCAGGATCTTTTTCGCGGATTCGAGCGCCTCGTGCTCCTCGAACTGGATATGGACAGCGCCGGGCATCTTGGCCCGGTAGTTGGTGGTGATGATATCGGTGTGGAAATTTTTGGCCACCTCGGCCACGGACTGCATGACGCACTGGACATCGACCACCATGGCCTCCACCGCGCCGGTGGACAGGGCGATTTCCTGCTGAACAAAACCCGCTGCCACCGGAATCCCCCGGCGCATGAGGATCTCGTTGCCGGTACAGCAGACACCGGCAAGGTTGATCCCCTTGGCGCCCTGCTTCTTGGCCAGTTCCAGCATCTCCGGATCCTGGGCCGCGATGCACAGGGCCTCTGCCAGCAAGGGCTCATGCCCGTGCACGGTGATGTTGACCTGATCGGTCTTCAACACGCCAAGATCGACAATGGCGCGACGGGGCACCGGGGTGCCGAACATGATGTCGGTGAGCTCGGTGGAAAGCATGGAGGAGCCCCAGCCGTCGGAAAGCGCGCAACGGGAGGCCTGGAGCATGATGTTCTCGTATTCCTGATCCACGCCCATATGGGTGCGGTGCATCATCTCCACCACCTCGCGGTCGATGCCGCGGGGCGCGATGCCGAGCTTCTTCCAGATGGCCTGCCTTTTCGGCGTGGCCCGCTTCAGCATGGAAAGCGGCGCGTCATCCTGCTTGCCGAATTCGGCCAGGGCTTTCTCCCCGAGTTCCACGGCGATATCCTTGATCTCACGCTCTTCGGTGACGATGCCGAATACCTCGGCCAGCCTTTTCAGCTTGGCCACATCCTTGATCTGGTGCAACCCTTCCCCTTTGGCTGCGTCGATAAAGCCTTTCACCATCTCCCGGGCATGGTCGGTGTGCGCGGCGGAACCGGCGGCCACAACCCGGGCGAAATTCCTGGCTGCCACGGTGTCGGCGGTGGCGCCGCAGATGCCGAGCATGTCGTCCACGCCGTCGATGATCTGGCAAGGGCCCATATTGCAGTTGCGGCAGCACGTTCCGCCGGAACCGAACAAACAGGCCGACATGCCCCGCGCTTTCACGCGGTCATAGGCGGTTCTGACGTTCTTGGCTACATCCTGGGAAAGAACCTGTTGCGTGGAGACGCAGGTAATATCCGTGCACCCCTCACATCCATTTCGTTTGATCGCCATCTTGTGTCCTCAGCATCTTGGGTTCGCTATGTAACAGAAAAGCGGAAGCCTTCTGATTACTTTTCGCCTGCAACAACCGTTTATTTCACGCCTGCGATCTGCCTGGCAGCCTGCACGGTGTTCTTCATCAGCATGGTGATGGTCATGGGACCGACCCCGCCCGGAACAGGGGTAATATACGAGGCTTTTTCCTTTACCGCATCAAAATCCACATCACCGGCGAGAATGGCCTTGCCGTCCGCGGTTTTGCCGATGCGGTTCACACCGACATCGATTACCACCACGCCATCTTTCACCATGTCGGCGGTCACCATCTTGGGCACGCCCACCGCGGCGATGATGATGTCGGCCCGTTTGCAATGGGCGGCCATGTCCTTGGTGCGGGTATGACACAAGGTGATCGTGGCGTTGCCTGCCTTGCGCTTCTGGAGCATCAGGTTGGCAATGGGTTTGCCGACGATGTTGCTGCGGCCGATAACCACTACCTCGGCGCCGCTGGTCTCAACACCGCTGCGGGTCAGCAACTCAAGAATGCCGTGGGGCGTGCAGGGCAGAAAGCACTCCTCACCCAGCACCATCTTGCCCACGTTCACCGGATGGAAGCCATCCACGTCCTTGTCCGGATCAATGGCGTACAGCACATTGGTCTCGTTGATATGCTTGGGCAGGGGCAACTGCACGAGAATGCCGTGGATGTTCTTGTCCTTGTTATATTTTTCAACTGTGGCCAGCAGATCCTGCTCGCTGGTGTCGGCAGGCAGCGTTACCTGCTCGGAATGGATGCCAAGGGCGTGGGCGGTTTTATTCTTGGCGCTCACATAAGACTGAGAGGCCGGGTCTTCCCCCACCAGGATCGTCACGAGACCGGGAACAACCGCATGCTTTTCCTTAAGCTCGGCGACCTCGGTCTTCAACTCTTCGCGAATGGCTTTGGCAACTTCGGTCCCGCTGATAATCTTGGCACTCATTCATTATCTCCTTATATCAAAAAGTTATAGCTATCACTTTCAATGCGTATAGCGCCGGAAAAGACCCGCTGCCCCGCCTCCCGGACAAACACCATCAAAAAAAGAACGGCGCGGGCAAGGCAAAAATGCGATCAGAGCTGACAAAACTACCCAACTTGACACGATATTTCAATAGGTAGATATACTTGCAAAAAGCCCTGTACTATACATTTTCCGGCGGAAAATAGAAGAAAAAAACAAGGGGAAAGGAATAATTGCAGGGGTGACGGCGATACAGGAATGTATCGCCCTATCATTCCGTTTTTTTTGCCCGATCGCTTGCCAGTTTGACGATGATATTGTTCGCCTGGCTCAAGCGGTTGACAACGGTCTTAAAAAGATGGTTGGCCACATCCGGATATTTCTGAATAACCTCATGGAGCTTGTCGCCGGGAAAACGTTTTATCTTGGAGCGTCCCTTGGAGGTAATGGAGGCGGAACGGGGCTCCCCGGAGATGGCGCTCATCTCGCCGAAATACTCCCCCGGCTCGGTGATTTCGGCGATTTTTTTGCCATCCTTGATTACGGAGACCGCGCCGGTGACCAGTTTGAAGAAATCGATGTCGTTGTTGTTCTGCCGGATAATGAAATCCCCGTCATCGTACTCTTCAATATCAGGATGCACCAGATAGGCGGGCAGACTCTCTTCGGTGATGACGGTTCGCCGCAGGATCTCTTCGATGCTGGTGGCCCCTTCGATAACCTTTTTCACCCCGGCCCGGCGCAGGGGAGTCATCCCTTCCTGCACGGCGATCTTGCGGAGCTGATCCTCGGGCACCTCGGCGCTGATCGCCTTGGCCACCTCGTCGGTGATCTCCATCAGCTCAAAAAGACCTACCCTGCCCTTATAGCCGCCGCCGTTGCATTTCGCGCATCCCTTGGGGCCATAGATAACGAAATCCTTTTCAAAATCCTTCTCTTTGAAACCCAGGGCAATAAGTTCTTCCTTGGGCGGCTTGGGCACCTCCTCCTTGCAATGGACGCAGAGTTTTCTCGCCAGCCGCTGGGAAAGAACCATGGTGACAGCGGAGGCAAGCATGAAGGGAGGAATGCCGATATCAACCAGACGGCCGATGGTGGCTGGACAGTCATTGGTGTGGAGGGTACTGAAAACAAGATGGCCGGTCATGGCCGCCTTGATGGCAATCTCGGCGGTTTCCATGTCCCGGATCTCGCCAACCATGATGATGTCGGGGTCCTGCCGGAGAAAGGCCTTGAGCGCCGCGGGGAAGGTCATGCCCACTTCCTTTTTGACGTTGACCTGGTTGATCCCCTTGAAATTGAATTCCACGGGATCCTCGGCGGTGAGGATCTTGGTGTCCTCGCTGTTAAGCGAATTGAGCACCGAATAGAGGGTTACGGTCTTGCCGCTGCCCGTGGGGCCGGTAACGAGCAGCAGCCCCTGGGGCCGCTCGATACAGCGCTGGAGGGTGGCGAAGGTTTCCTTTTCAAAGCCGAGTTTGGTGAGATCGACATTCAGGCTGCCCTTGTCGAGGATACGCAGAACGATACTCTCCCCAAACAGAGTGGGCAGGGTGGAAACCCGGAAATCAACCGCCCGGGTCCGCCCCATCTTGATCCGGATCCGCCCGTCCTGGGGTACCCTCCGCTCGGTGATATCGAGCTGGGACATGATCTTTATCCGCGAGTTCAGGGCGTTCTTGATCGACAGAGGCAGGTTCATGGACTTGTAGAGGGAGCCGTCCATGCGGTAGCGCACCTGGAGCGTTTTCTCGTAGGGCTCGATGTGGATATCGCTCACTCCGTCGTTGACCGCCTTGACCAGGATGCCGTTCACCAGCTTGATGATGGGGGCATCCGAGGCGGAATACTGATCGCCGCCCGCCTCATCTTCCAGCGAAGCGATCTCCATGCCCTCGGCCGCCTCGGACGCCAGGGTGCCGAAATCGTCGATCTGGGTGACAGGCTCCTCGTCCTTGTCTTCGGCGCCCACCGAGGTAAAAAAAGACTGATGCTCCTCGTCGCTGATCTTGTAATAGACCTTGTAGGCGTCAACGATATCCTTTTCGGTGGCGACGCAGACGGTCAACGGCATTTTGACCGCGGCCTGCAAACTTTCCACCGCCCCGGTGTCCGTGGGCTCGGCCATGGCGACCTGGAGGGATTTGCCGATCTGCCGCAGGGGAAAGGCCAGATATTTCTTGGCAATCTCGTAGGGAAGAATCTTCAGGACTTCCGGCTTGGGAGGCTCCCGGCTGATGACAACAGACTGATAGTTGTGCAGCCGGCTCAAAAAACTGACGATGGTTGATTCTTCAATATGGCCCAGGCGCAACAGGATGCTGCTCAACCGGCCGCCGGATTTTTTCTGGGCGGCCAGGGCTTCATCGAGCTGATAGCTGCTGATCTGCCCGGCCTTTCGCAGCAGTTCGCCGATCTTGATTTTTCCGGCTCCGGATTGATCCTTTACCGTGGAACGCAAATTTGATTTGTCTGCTTCTGCCATGGATGCGAGCTACCCTGAAATGGTGTTTACGCTGAGAAAATTCACTTATTATTTAGATACTATATCCTGTCGCCCACTGACAAGCATATCCGTGTTTCCCAAGGAAAAAAGGGGCCGGGACAGGACCATGGCATTGAGGGGCGCCTCCGAGCGAGTACGGTTTTCTCCGCCTGCACGGCAAAAAAAAAGCACCGGCCGCAGGACGGAAGTCCTGTGACCGGTGCTGGATGCGAAAAGATGAAAACGGCTACTCTCTGCGTTCCGTTTGGGCAGCTCGCTGCTCAACTCAGCGCTAGAACAGCCCTGAAACCTTCCCTGACTCCGGATCAACGTCAATGCGGCGGAAGGCCGGATTCGAGCTGGTGCCGGGCATCAGGCTGATCGTTCCCGCGCACGGGCAGAGGAACTTGGCGCCGGAATAGATCAGGATGTCACGCACCGGCAGACGCCAGCCCTTGGGCACACCCTTGAGGGTCGGGTCATGGCTCAGGCTCAGGTGGCTCTTGACCATCATGGTGGCATAGTCGGCATACTGGGGATCGCTCTCCAGCATCTTGGCCTTGGTCAAAGCCTCAGGAGACCAATCAACCCCGTCGCCGCCGTATACTTCCTTGGTGATCATCTCAACCCGGTCGCGCAGCTTCATCTCAAGCGGGTAGAGGAACTTGAAGTCGTTCTCTTCGTTGCAGGCGTCGATGACCGCGTCGGCGAATTCGAGCGCCCCGTCGCCGCCCAGTTCCCAATGCTTGGATTCAGCGCAACGGGCCCCGGCAGCCTCGGCGATCCGGCGCACAACCTTGCACTCTTCGTCGGTGTCGGAATAGAAGCGGTTGATGCAGACAACCGGGTTAATGCCGGCCTTGCGGATGACATTGATCAGATGGACCATGTTCTCGCAGCCCTTCTCCACCAGTCCGATGTTCTCCTTGGTGTAGGCGTCGTCGAGAGGCTTGCCCGGAACAACCTTGGGGCCGCCGCCGTGCATCTTCAGGGCGCGGATCGTGGCGGTGAGGACCGAGACATGCGGCTTGAGGCCGGAGTAGCGGCACTTGACGTTCCAGAACTTCTCGAAGCCGATGTCGGCGGCAAAGCCGGACTCGGTGATGTTGTAATCAAAGAGTTTCAGGGCAACACGGTCGGCGATGATGGAAGACTGGCCGACAGCGATGTTGGCGAAAGGTCCGGCATGGACCAGACAGGGGTTATACTCGGCGGTGCACATCAGGGTGGGGTTGATGGTGTTGCGCATGAACGCGGCCATGGCGTTGCCCACTTCCAGGTCGCGGCAGGTCACCGGCTTGCCGCTCTTGTCAAAGGCCACGGTGATGTTGTTGATCCGTTCCTTCAAATCCGCCAGGTCGGTGGCGATGGAGAGGATGGCCATGAGCTCGGAGCCCACGGCGATGCCGAACTTGGACTGCATGGTGTATCCGTCCGTCCGGCCGCCGAGGCCGATGACGATATTGCGCAACGCCTGGGCGCAGAAGTCGATGATCCAGCCGAACTCCACCCGGGTGGGGTCGATGTCGAGCCGCCGCATGCCGGTCAACCTGGCCAACTGCTCGTCGTTGTAGTTCCGCTCATGCTGCATGCGGGCGGTCATGGCCACCATGCCCAGGTTATGGGCGTTCATGATGTCGTTGATGTCGCCGGTGAGGCCCAGCGAAAACTCGGTCATCGGGATCAGCAGCGAGTTGCCGCCGCCAGCGGCGGTTCCCTTGACGTTCATGGTCGGGCCGCCGGAAGGCTGCCGCAGGGCGCCGCCGACATTCTTGCCGCGCTTGCCCAACCCTTCCATCAGACCGCAGGAGGTGGTGGACTTCCCTTCGCCAAGAGGCGTTGGGGTAATCGCCGTTACCTCGATGTACTTGCCATCCGGTTTGGCTTTGAGACGATTGATGATTTTAAGAAAATCGAGCTTTGCCAACCTGCCCATGGGAAGAATTTCGTCTTTCTCGAGCCCCAATCTGTCCCGCCACTCCTCTGGGGTGGGCATGTTCTTTTCGGCAGCCTCGGAAATCTGCCAATCCGCCATGTTCACAGCATCAAAAGCCATCTCTTTCTCCTTCTTGAAGTAAGTTGTTCTCGATTTCTTCTGTATCAACAAAAACATGGGGCGCAAGGCTTAAGCCCGCACCCCGGATTTTCTATTCCGTGGCAAAGGAGGCGTCCCCAAAAACAGCCGGAAATCTCTCCTGAAAACCCTTGGCTAGGGGGATCATCACCTCGCGCATGGACGGCTCGGCATTCTTAGGGGTGCGCAGCTTAAAGATGTGCAGCCACTCCAGCAGATTGGCAAAGACGATGATCTCGGTCTTGCAGGAGTTGGGCAGCACGGTGCGCGCGGCCTGGGGCGACGAGGTGGCAAGAAGCTCGAGATAGATATTCTCCGTCTCCAGCATCGCCTTTTCCCAGAGCGTGTACTCGCTGCTTCCCTCGGTAAAGAACATGGGCTTGATAAAGGTGATCTCGTTGCCGAACTTGTCATCGGCATAGCGGCAGTAGCGCTGGCTTTCCTGCAAGAAGGAACAGGGCCGGTGCCGGACGATTTCATGGGTCACGGCCCGGTTGGTGATGATCCGTACCGCCACATGGCGGTGCTTGGCCAAAAGATCCGCGGACAGCGCCTCGACCTCGGTAAGCGAAAGCCCGGTGACCACCACCCCGTCCTGGGGGAGCCAGCCGCGTTTCGGGGCCAGGTCAAAAAAGAAGAGCGGATACATTTCGGCGAGATGACCGGCCATCCCCTTGATCAGCTTGACCTTGCCGTGATCGCGGGCCAGCTCGCGGAAAGCGCGGATGGTCCCGGTGATGAGCAGCACCTTTTTTTCCAGCCGGTCAAACTGAATGTATTTAGGGATCACGCTCAAAAACTGACTGACCAGGGATTCGCTGTCAACCTCAACCCGCAGGGTCAGGGCCGCCATTTCCATGACCGAGTTGTGGCCGTGCTTGACGATCCCCTTGACAAAAGGTTCGGCCGAATCCTCGGTGATCTTGTCCTCGGATTTATAGCACAAACGCCCGCACGCCTCGATGCGCACAGCCAGGGACTGGCGGTCCAGTTCCTCAAGTATCTGAAACGAAGCCGGTATAACCTTCATGGTGTTATCCTTATCACGTTTCTATTAGGAACAACTGCATTTGCACTGACTGGAGCCGACTTTCCCCTTGTGTTCACTTTTCCAGAACGGCGACATCTCGCGAAGCTGGGCGATGACCGGGGGCAATTTTTCCAAGACAAAATCAACCTCTGCCTCGGTGTTGTACACGCTGAGACTCAAGCGGATCGAGCCGTGCGCCGCAGTAAAGGGCACGCCCATGGCCCGCATGACATGCGAAGGCTCCAGCGACCCGGAGGTGCAGGCGGACCCTGATGAAGCGCAGATCCCGAAGCGATCGAGATGCAACAAAATCGCCTCCCCCTCCACATACTCGAAGCTGATATTGGTCGTATTGGGCAGGCGCAACGTTTTGTGCCCATTGAGCAGGGAGTTGGGAATCGCGGCCAGCAACCCATCCTCCAGTTTGTCCCGCAGCGCCTTGACCCGAGTGTTTTCATCCTGCATCTGTTTGGCCGCCATCTCGCACGCCTTGCCCAGACCGACGATGGAGGCGACGTTTTCCGTACCCCCCCGGCGGCCGTGCTCCTGATGCCCCCCGATGATAAAGGGGACAAAAGGCGTGCCCTTGCGGACATAGAGAACGCCTATTCCCTTGGGCGCGTGTAATTTATGCCCGGAAAGCGAGAGGAAATCAATCGGTACTTGTGACAGGTTTATGGGAATTTTCCCCACCGCCTGCACCGCGTCGGTGTGAAACAGGATGCCCCGGCTCTTGGCGATCTCGGCCATTTCCTTGATGGGAAAGATGACTCCGGTCTCGTTGTTGGCCCACATGGCGCTGACAATGGCGGTTTCGTCGCTGAGGCTCTCTTCGTAGAGCGCAAGATCCAACGTGCCGTCGCTGTTCACCGGCAACTGGGTGATCCGGTGCTTGTGGCCGGTGAGCTTGTCCAGGCTTTCGCAAAGATTCTTCACCGCCGGATGCTCGACCCGGGTGGTGACGATGTGCCGTTTTTCCGGGAAGGACTGCAGGGCGGAGAGGATGGCGGTGGAATCACTTTCCGTGCCGCAACTGGTAAAGATCAGTTCGTCGGGACGGGCGCCAAGGAGCGCGGCGATCCTGCCCCGGGCCTCCTCCACCGCCCTGCCCACCTGGCCGCCAAAGGTGTGCATGCTGGAAGGGTTGCCGTAGAGGTCGGAATAATAGGGGAGCATGACCTCGACCACCTCCGGGGCAACCCGGGTGGTGGCGTTGTTGTCCATGTAGACCGTGTTCATCATTTTCCCTCCTCGACGATCAGGGTGTCCAGCACCTGTTCGCGCAGCTTCTTTTCCACGTATTCCTTCAGGGTGGTCTGCGATTTCTTGCACGAGCCGCACGCCCCGCGCAGGGAAACAATGACGAAATCGCCGTCCACATCGATCAGCTCGATATCGCCGCCATCCTTGCGCAGGGTGGGCCGCACCTCCCGCTCAAGCACCTCCTCGATGAGCTTGATCTTCTGGATATTGGTCAACCGGGTGGGCCGCTTGTTCGGGATGATCTGCTGTACCTCGTGCCGGGCCTCGCGCAAAAGCTCTTCCAGACGGTCATGGCACTTGCCGCAGCCGCCGCCAGCCTTGGTGAAATTGGTGATCTCCTCCACGCTGCGCAGGTTGCTCTCGGCAATGGCCCGTTTCACCTCAAGATCGGTCACCCCGAAGCATTCGCAGACCACCTCCCCTTCCGCCATGGGCAGGGGGATGCCGCGATAGTAGGCGATTGCCGCCTCCAGCGCCTCGCGGCCCATGACCGAGCAGTGCATCTTTTCCTTGGGCAACCCGCCCAGATACTCGGCGATGTCCTCGTTGGTGATCTTTTCCGCCTCCTCGAGGGGGATACCCTTGATCATCTCGGTGAGGGCCGAGGATGAAGCAATGGCGCTGGCGCAGCCAAAGGTCTTGAACTTGGCGTCGGCAATCCGGCCGGTGTCGTCCAGCTTAAAATAGAGGGTCAGGGCATCGCCGCAGGCAAGGGAGCCGACCTCGCCGATCCCGTCCGCATTCTCGATCTCGCCAACATTCCGGGGATTCATGAAATGATCCCGAACCTTGTCCGTATATTCCCACATAGTATTTTCTCCAGGCAATCACAGCAAAAGAGGCGTATCGTGAGGCGGACAAACATCCCGCCCGCACACGCCATTCCAGTTCATCGTTCTTCAACAAAACTCCAACAACTCGTCACCCCGGCGAAAGCCGGGGTCCAGCCTTGCTGTTACTGTCAGAAAACACTGGATTCCGGCCTTCGCCGGAATGACGGAACATCACATTTCTTGAATTGTCACGATTTAATCAATCAAAAGGAACTGGTCAATTTAGTTTTTCAAGGGCCAAAAAGCAACAATAATCCTTGGGCTTCCGCCTTGCGCCTTTCCCCTTGTCCCCTTTCCCTTATTTTTCCCCGCCATGCAGATGTTGCCAAATCTGGGCGGCCAGGGCCGGACCAATCCCCTCCACCGCTGCAATTTCCTCGACGCTTGCCTGGACAATGCGCTGCATGCTGCCAAGCTTCCGCAGCAACAGCTCTGTCCGCATCTTACCCACCCCGGAAATCTGCTCCAAGGCAGAGGTCAGGCTCTCTTTTGCCCGCAATCTCCGGTGCAAGGTTATGCCATACCGATGCGCCTCGTCTCGAATCCGCATGAGATACAGGAGCACCGGGGAATGGCGATCCAGAACGATGGGATTTTTCCGTCCTGGCCGGTACAGCTTCTCCCCCTCTTCCGCCTTTTCCTTGGCAATGCCTGCCAGCTCGACCCCGCCGGGAATTCCCAGTTCGGCCAAGGCATGCATGGCCACGCCGAGCTGGCCCTTGCCGCCATCAACCAACAACAGATCGGGCATGTCATTTTCCGCCAGCCCTCTGGCAAAACGCCGTCCCAGCACCTCCCCCATCATGGCGTAATCGTCCGGCCCGTCCACGGTGTGGATGGCATAATGGCGATAGCGCTCCTTGGCCGGCTCCCCACCAACAAAACAGACCAGGGAACCCACGGCCTGCTTGCCGCCCAGGTTGGAGATATCCAGACACTCGATCCGTTCGGGAAGCCGTGCCAGACCGAGGGCTTTTTGCAGCCCCTCAGCCAGGGTCTGCCAGGAGGTTTGCCGCGTTTTCCTCGCCACCAAAACCTGCTGGGCATTGCTCTCGGCCATCTCCAGCAACCGCACTCGGTCCCCCCGCTGCGGACAGGCAATGGTCACGGTGGCGCCCCGCTGTTCGCTCAACCATTCCGCCAGCAACGGATCATCGGTGCCCGCAAAGGGCAACAGAATCTCTTGGGGAAGATACCGCCCCTCCTCCCCGTAAAACCGGGAGAGCACCTCGGTCAGCACCTCGGCATCGGAACCCACCGGATCGGCGAGGAAAAAGGCCTGCTGGCCGGCAATTACGCCCTTGCGGATAAACAGCAGGGCCACGGCCACGGACCCCTCCTGGCGTGCAAAGCCCAGCACATCCTGATCCCTGGTGTGGGTTGCCACCACCTGCTGCTTCTCCAGGGTCTTGTTCAGGGAATTGATCCGGTCCCGCAACTGAGCCGCTTCCTCAAAGCGCAGGGCTTCCGCAGCCTGCGCCATCTTCCGGGACAGCTCCTTGACCAGTTGCTGGTTTTTCCCCTCCAGCACCAAGAGGACATTATCGACCATCTCCCGGTATGCCTCGCTGCTCACCTTGTCCGCACAGGGGGCAAGACAGCGGCCCATCTGGTGATTGAGACAGGGCCGGGACTTGGGCTTGAGGCTTTTTTCCTTGCAGCGGCGCAGGGGGAAGAGCGAATTGAGGTAGCGGATGGTTTCCCACATGGCCGAGGGGGAAGAAAAGGGGCCGAAATACCGGGCGCCGTCCTTAACCCGCCGCCGGGTCATCACCAGCCTGGGCCACTGCTCCTGCACCGTCACCTTGAGCAGCGGGTAGCTCTTGTCGTCGCGGAGGATGACATTGTACTTAGGCCGGTGCTGCTTGATCAGCGCGGATTCCAAGATAAGGGCATCCTTTTCCGTATTGGTGACAATGGTCTCAATTTGGCGCACCTGCGAAAGGAGCATGGCGGTCTTGCCGTGCTGGGCTTGGTCGATGCGGGCGTAGGAGGAAAGCCGCTTGCGCAGCTCTCTGGCCTTGCCGACATAGAGCACCTCGCCGCCCTGGCTCTTCATCAGATAGACGCCGGGCTGCAAGGGAACGGTTGGCAGGAATTCTTTGAAATCAAATGGGGGCATGGTCACCGTCATCCGGTGGTGTTCTTGATGAGTTCGTAATATTTTCGTCACACCGGTGAAAACCGGTGTCCAGTCTTTCCGCAACTATATCAAAAACCCTAGATTCCGGCGAAAGCCGGAATGACGACATATTGCGATATGACTACCCTTCCAAGGCGATTTTGTCAAACAGGGGGAGCCTTTTTCTAGGGTCTATACAAAGCTCAAGAATAGCACTCCCCCGGCTTCAACAAAAAAATACTTTTGACGTCACGCGTACAGAGGGTATAGTTAAATTATGATCAAAAGCTTCAAGGACAAGAAAACCAAAAAACTGCACGAGGGGGAATGTGCCGCCATTTTTCAAGCCTTTTGCAGACAGGCGGAGAAACGATTGCGCATCCTTGATGCCGCCGACACCATCGAAGCACTCATGCTCCTGCCCAGCAACCGGCTCAAAGCCCTCGGCGGTGATCGTCAGGGACAGTTTAGCATTAGGATCAATGACCAGTGGCGCATCTGTTTTACGTGGCATGACGATGGCCCGCATGACGTTGAAATCGTCGACTACCATTAAAGGTGAACGAAATGAGCAGAACTCCCATACACCCCGGTGAAATTCTCGCCGAAGAACTTGCCGAACTCCAGATGAGCGCCTCCGAACTGGCCAAGAATATCCATGTGCCGCCCAACCGGATATCCCAGATTTTGGCGGGAAAACGCTCCATTACCGCCGAGACCGCACTGAGACTCGGAAAATGGTTTGGCACCGGTCCACATATCTGGTTGAACCTCCAGCACAGCTATGATCTTGACCTCATCCAGCAGGACCTCAAGCCCACCCTGGACGAGATCAAGACGAGAGTGGCTGCATGATAGATAATTAGGGCCGCTCTTATCTCTATTGCCGACAAGGCCATTCTGGCGTTTTTTTGAGTTGATGCAGAAAAGAAAATGTGCAAATATACCGCCGATTTTACTTGTCAGTATTCGCAGACATTCAACTTTTTCTCACCACTTGGAGGCCCACCACATGTTGTTTCGCAAAATAATCTTATTCGCATTGGTAACAATATTGGTTGGGTGTGCTCCTCAAACACCAATAAAACAGTCGGAATCTCTCGATTCCCAGCCTATTTCAGTTACTTTTTTGCTTCCTGCGCTTGAATCTGCAGGTGATCCTCCTCCTTCCAACCCGCAGGATCTCGCCAGAAAAATTCGTTTTATGAACTACAGGCATATTGGTTCCGGAGAATATCCCGTGATAGAAGCCCTTCAGTGGAAAATACAGGACAATGCTTTTACCGTCGAAAGCTTCAAGGCTAGCATGTTGCGCAGCTCTGGATCGGAGTATAATAAAGTCTCCATAGCTTACGATGGCACCTTACGGATGGAAAAATCAGGGAGCAATTACCAAATGGTATTTTCTCTAAAAACAAGAAATTACTACGCAGAACCGATGATCGTCGGTGGTAAAATTCGCTATCAAGTTGAATTCAATCCTTCAGACGTAGTGGCTAATCTCGCCAAAGCAGAAATGTCTTGGAAACTTGAAGTTGACTCGCAATTTAACTCGGATTCAACCTATGCAAACTTTGCTCGCCTAGCAAGAAAAGAAATCGTCCGTGGTGGTGAAAAAGACCCAGTCACAGGGAAAATTTTTAAAGAACGGTTTTGGGTTCGCTTATCTGGCCGAGAGATTTCCGTTAATGTCGAAACCTACCCTTACCGGAACGGAAGCAAGGCCGTAGTCTATGCAACTCTGCCCGGAACCGTATCTGGGACCACGGTTGACTTTGTCAACGCAACAGAGGCACTAAAAAAAGAGATCGAACGAATTGTTAAATCTTAATCGCCACATAATGTAACTTGTTAAAGGAAGCCTGCCCTGCTAAACAGACTTTTAAGAAAATTTCTCCCACCCAAATAAAAAGCCCCCGACGCCTTTCGGCACCGGGGGCTTCTCATAACCAGCAGAAACGGGGTACGAATTACTCCTTCTCGTCCTCGCTCAAGCCTTTCACAATCACCGCCCCTGCCAGTCCAAGCATCCCCAGGCTCTTGGCCTGATCCATGGCCGGCTTCAGCATCCGGGCCATGATGGTCCGGCGCAGATTGGCCTGCGGCATGGTTTTCGGGGTTGAGGTGGTGGTCAGCAGGTGCATGTCCTTTTTGTTGCCGTAATACCGGACATTGGGGCCGATCTTCACCTTGGCGCTTTCCAGCTTGACCGCGCCCTTTTTCACATACTGGGCAACCTCGGAATTGGGATCGGAGAGATCGCCGAATATCCGGGCGCGGGCCAGACAGGTCTGCACGCAGGCAGGCTCAAGCCCGGCAGCCACCCGCTCCACGCAGAAGGTGCACTTGTCGGCCTTGGGCTCGCTCTCATCCTCATTCACATAACGGGCGTTGTACGGGCAGGCATCGGCGCAAACACCGCAACCGAGGCAGCGCTCCTTGTCGATCTGCACCGTGCCGTTGAAAGGGTCCTTCCAGGTGGCGGCCACTTCCATCTTCTTGGTCGCTCCGGTCTTCGCATCGGTAAAGGTGACCTCTACCTTGTCCGCCGGGCAGACATCCACGCAGGCCGGCTTGTCGCAATGATTGCACAGGCCGGGATAATAGGTGGAAGCCAAGCCCTGGGGGGTCTTGCTCGGTCCGAGGCGATTTACCCAGTTTCTCCGCCGTTCCCTCTCCGCCGAATCCTTGCCCGTGGGAACCTCCCACTCGGCCCGGCAGGCGATGGAGCAGGCATGACAGCCCACACATTTCTCAATATCTATAATCATTCCGTATTGACTCACGGCATACCTCCATAAATCGAATTGGTTAATTTCCCTGCGGTATCATCTCGCCAAATCACTCATTTTCAGGCGGGAATACTCAATACCTTGCCATTCTTGACAAACTTGACGAAGTTGTTCCGCATGCCGTGCGCACCGGTTTCAGGATCGACAGCCCGCTTGGTGATCAGGCTCTGATCGTCGATACCCTTGCCCACGCCAACGGTCATGGCCGGGTTCTTGGTGCCGTAACCGTGGGCCATGTACACCGTGTCTTTACGGATACCGGGAGTGACCTTGACCACGCTGCTGGTCTCGGATTTGACCCCATCCTGATTGACCAACTCGATGCGGTCGCCATCTTTCAGCCCCATCTTTTTGGCGGATTCGTCGTTGAGCCACACCGGGTTTTCCGGCATCTCGTTCATCAGCCAAACATTGTTCATGGAACGGTTGAAGGTATGCACCGGCGCCCGGCCGTATACCAGACGGGCAAAGCCCTTGGGTGGCTCCGGCACCGGGATATAGGTGGGCACCCCGGAGAAACCGGCATCGGCAACTTCCTGGCTGAAAAACTTCACCTTCAGCACCATGCCGTAGGGGGCAACGCCAGGCTGCACATGGATGCCGCCCTCCTTGACCAACTGCTCAACGGAGAGATTGGCTCCGGCCAGAATCTTGTTGGTCATTTCCAACTCGGACTGAACCGGGATGTGCTGGCCGTACCCCATGCGCTTGGCCAGCTCGTTGACGATCCACACCGAATCCTTGCGTTCGTGATCGGCAGCCGTGGGGGAAACCAGAGGCATGCGGGCGGCGATGTACTGCTCCTGCTTGCCGGACAGATCCCATTGGGTGCCGGTTTTGATCATGTCGTACCGCTCAAGATAAGAGGATTCCGGCAACAGGATATCGGCATACATGGTGATGTCGGTGGGCATGACATCGCAGACCATGACGAAATCCATCTGCTGGAGCATCTTGATGGTGAGCGCCTGATCCGGGATGGTCTGAATGGGGTTCTGGCCCCAGCCCACATAGCCCTTGATCGCATACGGCTTGCCGGTGACCGCGGTCTCGCGGATCATGTCGGTGGGGGTGCCCGGAGGCGAAAACTGGTGCTTCTTGGCCATGAGATGCAGGGCGTGCGCCTCGGCGTGTTCCGCATTCACCTTGGGCCAACCGGCCTTACCCACCTTGGGGCCCTTGCCCTTGACAAAACCGCCCTTCACGCCGATGGCGCCAAGCATGCCGGTGAGGCAGGCCAGGGAGCGCTCGCGCTGAAAATCGTTGCCGTACCAGCTCACGTGCCGGCCCGGATGGATGGAAACATTGGGAGCGTTGGCAGCCAGCAGCTCGGCCACCTCCTTGATCTGCTTGGCCGGAACGTCGCAAATCTTGGCGGCCCACTCCAGGGTGGCGTGGGCGACACCTGCCTTGAACTTGTCAAAACCCTCGCCGTTGGCCTCCACATAGGGCTTGTTGTATTTGCCGGTCTTGATCAGGTGATTCATGATCGCCAGCAGGAAAGCAGTATCGGTGCCGGGCTTGATTTTGACCCAGGTGTGGGCCTTGGCCGCGGAAGCGGAAAAACGGGGATCGACCACCACCAGCTTGGCGCCGTTCTCAAGACCTTTCAGGTAACGCTTCACATGGGAGACGTGAATGTTTTCGCCGAAATGACCGCCCAGCAGGAAAATAACTTTGGCGTTGGCCATGTCGACGTTTTCATCCGGCGCGGTGTCCAGGGTGGCGACGTAGGCCATGTCGCGGATGCCGCGGCACTGGAAAAAAGAAGCCTCGGAGTTATTGGGGGTGCCGACCACATGCTCGAAAAAGGTCATGGGATACTTGGCGGAGGAGCCGTGGGGGAAAATGGCGATGCCATGGGGGCCGTACTTGTCGATGACCGCCTTGAGCTTGGTGGCGCACTCGTCCAGGGCTTCATCCCAGGAGATCCGCTTCCACTCGGGGGCTCCGCGCTTGCCCACATTCTTCATGGGGAATTTCAGCCGATCCGGATCATAGAGCAGCTTGACTCCACCATTGCCCCGGGCGCAAATGGACTGTCCGTTGTCGATGGAGTTGGGGTTGCCTTCAAGCTTCACCAATTTGCCGTCGCGAACCTTGCCCACCAACTGACAGCGCCAGAAGCACATTTCGCAGACACCGCCCACCGCGGTCGTGGTATCGGCAAAGCTGCCCGGTGCGGTAAACGGTTTCTTGACAAACGGGGTGCCCGCATTCGCCCTGTTTGCAAAACAGCCGGACATCGCTGCCGTTGCTGCCGCAAGGGATGCGGTCTGGAGAAATTTACGTCTCGTCAGATTCAAAGCCATTTCACATTTCCTCCCTTGTAAAAAAATCAATGAGATTAACTAGAACTCCATAAAAAGGGTGACGACCCTCTTGTAAAACCCGTGCCTGAAATTGTGGAAACCATGGTCTGAAATGCTGTTGCAAAAAAAACTCTTCTTCCTGGTTCTTGCCTTCCTCGGCAAGCAGCGCCAGAAATTCCAGCTCAAAGGTAAGATGATCGGGGATATCCGCCTCCCCCGCCAGATCGAAGCCCTGCTCCCGGTAAAAAGCCTTGGCCTTTTCAGCGCTGGGACCGTAGAGCATGCCGTCGGAGCTGAGGTAGACCGAACCATACGGCGGGGCGACCACGGAGGGAACGGCATTGACGAACAGCCGGGTGTGTTCCACCTGGAGAGGCTCAAGCCAGTCCGCGCCCTCGGAGATTGCCTGGCGAATGGTCTGCGCCTCGGCATCCCAGCCAAGCTCGACAAGAAAAGTATTGAGCGCGGAAAAATAATCTGCCTGTATCCAATCAGGGCTGGGATAGCGCATGGACTGGGCGAGAAAGCGGTAAATCTCCGCCATGTTGGTCGAAGTAGATTGGGTCATGAGCCTCGCGTGGGGGGCAGGAAGTATCGTTTACACATGACGCTCCCCGGTCGAGGTGCCACATTGCTACAAAACGGTTCCTGCACGAAAATGATTTTCAGCCAATGCGTGTTTGCAAGATACGAAAACACCTGAGTGTGCATAACACAAGGCCCCCCTGTTGCAAATGCGGCAAATTGTCGCATTTGCAACAGGGCACAAGGAAGCTCTTCAAGTTCCCCGCGAAAGATGGTATGCATCACGGGGTGTTTGCGAGCACAGCACACAGGCGTATCAGGACGACACAACCATGCTGCTTTCCGCAAGAAAAGAGGGTTGAACGGTGCACACGGCTATCCGGCAAAACAATTTCAGCGAGGATGACACACGGACCGCCCCGGCCAGAATCGCCTTTACCTGGCTGCTGCATTTGCGTTGGGGAGCGGTGGCTGCCCAGGTTCTCCTGGTGTTGATCGCTCTTTTTTTTCTTGAAATCACTCTCCCCTACCGGATTATTTCCGGCATCCTCACCTTTGAAATCATCAGCAATTTCCTGTTCGGTTTTTTGATAAGGGAAAAAACCGCCATAGCCGACCGTTTTTTCGCGCTGGTCATGTTTCTGGACACCGCCCTGCTCACCGGACTCATCTACTACTCCGGCGGCCCGATGAACCCCTTCACCTTTCTCTATCTGGTGCATATCACCCTTGGAGCCATTCTCATGCCGCCCGGCTGGTCCTGGAGTCTGGCCATTTTCACCACCGGCTGCTATGCCACCCTGTTTGTACTGCCCGCCGAAGGAAGCATGAATCAACCCTGCCATCCGGAACCGGCGATGCTGCAAGCCCTGAGCGACCCCCTGAAGATCCATCTCCAGGGGATGTGGGTCGCCTTTGCCGTAACCGCATTTTTCATTGTTTTCTTTGTCAGCCGGATTCAGATGGCCCTGGCCAGACACCAGAAAACCCTGACGGATCTGCAGGAAGAAAAGACCAAGAGCGAACGCATGGCCTCTCTCGCCACCCTGGCCGCAGGCGCGGCCCATGAATTTTCCACCCCCTTGTCAACCATCGCCGTGGCCGCCGGCGAAATGCTCCATGCCCTGAAAAAAAATAACGGGCCGGGGTTTCCTGAACTGCTTGCCGATGTTACCCTGATCCGTGATCAGGTAACACGCTGCAAGGATATCCTTTTTCACCTGGCCGCCGATGCCGGGGACCAGATGGGGGAGGCATTCACCGATTTCTCCATGGACGAGCTCATGAAAAATCTCCTCATGTCCTTCCCCGACGCGCTCAAAAATCAGGTACACTATACAAACGATACGGGCGGGCTGTTGGTCAGGATGCCGCTTCGCACCCTGCGCCGCATTGTCCGAGGCCTGATCAAAAATGGTCTTGATGCCGCCCCGAGCAAGCCTGTTCTCGTGGAATGCCGGCACGACGCAACCCGGCTCTATATTGAGGTCACGGACAATGGCGCCGGCATGACTCCGGACATCGCCGCCCGGGCGACAGAACCTTTTTTTACCACCAAAGAGCCAGGCAAAGGATTGGGACTTGGCCTCTTTCTTGCCAAGTCAATAGCCGAAAGATTTGGCGGGGGCTTAAGCCTTATTTCCGAACCGGGCAAAGGCTCGAAGGTCTCACTTTTCTTTGCTTTGCAACAGATCACGGCCCATGCGCCGGAGGGATTTCATGAACAGGACGATTATTCTCGTTGACGATGAGGAGCTGTTCCGCGAGCGGTTGGCAAAAGCCTTTAGCCAACGGGGGTTCACGGTTTTCACGGCGGGCGGTTGTGATGAAGCCCTCCGGGTTATCGCGGCAAAAAAGCCAAACCTGGGGGTGTTCGACCTTAAAATGCCCGGCAAATCAGGGTTGGAGCTCATCCCTGCAGCCCGGGCCATCAACCCGGATATGCAGATTGTCGTCCTCACCGGCTATGGCAGTATCGCCACGGCCACCGAGGCTGTCCGGCTTGGGGCTCTCTATTACCTGCCAAAACCGGCGGATGTGGACGATATTCTCGGGGCCTTTGCCAGGAACCCGAAGCTTGCCCTGGATATCGACCAGGATGAGTTTTCCGCCCCGTCCCTGGCCCGGGCCGAGTGGGAGCACATCAATCGAGTGCTCACCGACTGCGACGGCAATATCTCCCTGGCGGCCAAAAAACTCGACCTGCACCGGAGAACCCTGCAACGCAAGCTGCAAAAATATCCTCCCAGCAAATAACCACGACACCCTTCACCCGGAGAGACATCATGCACACCACACATCCTGGCGACACTTGCACAAAACGGTTTATCCTTGCTTTTTTGAGCGTGGCAATGCTGCTGACTTGCGTCCCGGCCATCGCCGCGGGACCGGAACCCCAGCCGATCACCGAGACAATGAGCTGCGCGGCTTGCGGCATGTATCCGTACCGCTACCCTCAATGGCAGACCCAGGTCATCTTCACGAATGGAAACATAAGTGCCTTTGACGGCAGCAAATGCATGTTCCGTTTTCTTCTCAACATGCAGAAATTCGCCCCAGAACGCACACCGGAACAGGTGGCGGCGGTATGGGTGAAGGATTTCAAGACCGGCGCCTGGCTCGACGGCAAGGCAGCGCATTATGTGATCGACAGCAAGGAAATGGGTCCCATGGGCAAGGAGCTGATCCCCTTTGCGACCCGCGCCGCCGCGGAAGAGTTCCAGAAGGCAAACGGCGGCGCCATCGAAACCTATGCGAACATCAGCATGACCACCATCAAGCCGCTCATGGGCGGAATGCACATGAAGATGCCGCATTCTCCCATGCAGTAAAGCACCCGCAGCGGGCACGGGGACCGTGCCCGGCTCCCTTCCCGGCCCGCCACCCATGTCATCCCACGTTGTCAGCATTGCGGGAAATTGACCATTCCCCAGATGCTGCACCATTGCAACGCCGTAATCCTCACACCTGTAATTTGCATGCAACTTATTGAAATTACGCATTTTTTGTGATTGACTTCCCTCCGAAAACACTTATTATATTTATAACGAGTGACGTAGTACGGAACCATTCACCCCACGGAAAGGAGGCGAATCATGACACACGCATCGTTGGCAAAAAGCAGAAGCCGGACCAAATCTGTAGCACGAGAAGCAGCAAATACCAGGGTTTCAACCGGAGCATTGGCAGTATTTGGCACCCTCTCCACCCTGACAGGTCTGTGGGCTGTGGCCTGTTTTGTCGGGGCATTGATCGCCACCGGCGGGCCTCTTGCTCTCACCAGCGCTTGGATTTCCGCGGTAACCGGCGGATGAGAAGCAAAAACATCTCGACCTCCATGCTGGAAATAGTTCCAATCCGGTATGGTTCCAGGGCAAGGACGAAAGTAAAGGTCAGATACCCTGCCTTCCGTGGAGAACCGGAACCCGACACCTCTGTCGGACAGGAAATATCCAAGGCAGGAGTGGGGGTTATTCTTTGCGCCGGAGCGCTCATCGGCCTGGGAGGTTTTTTCTTTCTTATCGGGGGACTGCTTGCAAGCGGCGGGATCACAAGTTTTGTAAAAGGATGGCTTACCGCCTTCACCGGCATATAATAGTATTTTTTTTTGCAAGGAACCTCTTGCAAAAACACGCGCGCAACACCAGCACACAGACAAGCCCGGACGTACCCTGCGTACGTTTCGGGCTTTTTTTATTTATGATTGGCAGCCGAATACCGCTTCCAGTACAATAAAAAGCACAGGGGAGAGGCATCCAGGTATCCCCTACAAAGCCAGACAGTGGCGCGTGCACACATCGACAACAGAACGAGGTTGCCATGACCAAGCTTGTCTACACGCTCTTCCTCATCGCCGTACTCGGAATTATTGGCTTTGCCACCGCTCTGTTCTGGAAACTGGAAAACACCCGCCCACCCATGAAATACAACGACTTCCTGACCAGCCTGGAAAACAGCGAGATCGCCGAAGTACACCTCAAGGGTGGGAACATCTCGCTCACGGATATTTACGGCCGTGAATTTTCCACCTTTTCTCCCGAGGTGGATACTCTCATGGACAGGCTGGTCCAAAAGAAAGTTGCCATCATCACGGAAGATGACCGTTCTTCGCCATTTGGCAACTTCTTTACGGTCACCCTGCCGATCAGCATCATTCTTATCGGCGGGTTGATTATGATGCGGACTCAGCAGCGAAAATCAGAAGAGGAGCCTGAATTCGCCAAAAACAAGGCGATTCATTTCGACAAAAACAACAAACCCATCACCTTTGATGATGTTGCCGGCATCCCGGAGGCCAAAGAAGAACTCAAGGAAATCGTCAACTTCCTCAAGGAGCCGAAAAAATTCAGCAGGCTTGGCGCCAGCCTGCCCAAGGGCGTTCTGCTGCAAGGCCTTCCCGGCACGGGGAAAACCCTGCTGGCAAAAGCCATTGCCGGCGAGGCCGGGGTTCCATTTTACAGCTTCAGCGGCTCCGATTTCGTGGAGATGTTCGTGGGGGTTGGCGCTTCGAGGGTGCGGGATCTTTTCCGGGAAGCAAAAAAAAACGCGCCCTGTATCATCTTTATTGACGAGATCGATGCGGTCGGCGCCCACCGCAGCGGGGCAGGATCGGTCGGCGGCCAGGATGAACGGGGACAAACCCTGAATGCCCTGTTGGTCGAGATGGACGGCTTTGGCCGCGACGACACCATCATCGTCCTGGCCGCCACCAACCGCCCGGACATCCTTGATCCGGCCCTGAGGCGCCCCGGCCGTTTCGACAGACAGATCACCATCCTGCCCCCCGACGTGAAAGGGAGGCTGAAAATCATTCAGGTGCACAGCAAACGCTTGATCATCTCGGAAAATGCCGATCTGGCAGAGGTTGCCAGAAACACTCCCGGCTTTACCGGCGCGGAACTGGCTAATCTCGTGAACGAGGCCGCCCTGATCGCGGCTCGGGAAAACAAGGAGGCCATCGAAGCAGACGATTTTAACGAGGCAAAAGACCGGATTCTGATCGGCATCGAGCGCAAGGGCTTCGTGATCAGCAAGGATGACCGGCGAACCATGGCCTATCACGAGGCGGGGCATGCCATTGTTGCCCGCCATCTCCCGGAGGCCGACCCCATTCAAAAGATCAGCATCATCCCCCGCGGGCGAGCCATGGGCCACACCCTGCAGCAAAGCCTTACCGACCGTCAGGCCCATACCAAGGAATACCTGCAGACTAGAATCGCCATCCTCATGGGCGGCCGGGCCGCGGAAAAGATCGGACTCGACCAGCAAACCACCGGCGCGGAAGACGATCTTCTGCGCGCCACCCAGATCGCCACCAAGATGGTATGCCAATGGGGGATGAACGAGGTCATCGGCCCACTGGCCTATGCCAAATCAGAGGAAGGCTTTTTGGGAGACCAGGCAGCTTCGCTGATCTACAGCGAAATTACCGCCAGACACATCGACATGGAAGTGCGCAAACTGGTGGAGGACTGCTCCCAGAAAGCACATGCCATCCTCCTGCAGGAAAAACCTTTCCTGAAACACCTGGCGGAGACTCTCCTGCAGACTGAAACCCTTGACCGCGAAGAGATGGAAATAATCTTCGAATGCTCCCGCAACAAGCAGGCTGCGGAAACAACCGAATCCAGCGAGGAAAAGATCCATGAATGCATGACCTGCCCGGCCACGAGCCATTGCGCGCATCTGCCTTCACCAGCCGGCAAACCTTGAAAACCAGCGCCGTGGGGCACGGCGCCTTGCGGGTTTTCTTCCTTATTGTTGCAATATTGCGATTACCCAAAAAAGTGGCCCTTATTATTTCGGCAAATGTTGCCCCTTTTTTCTTGCGGAATGCTGACACCCTTGTTTTACACGTAACTAATTATAATAATTTGTTTTTTCTTTATACATATCCATGATAGATTACAAGGGAGCCGGTATTGTGCGAAACATGAAACCATGAAAATCATCGAGAGGGGAGGATGAGCATTGGCCACATTCACAGACATCATCAAGACGTTTGTTAATAGCATTGCCCGCAGCAAGGTTTCCCTTATGGGGGCCATCCTGACCACCGTTACTTTTCCGGTCCTGCTGGTTGCGGCGGTTCTCGACATCATGGGAATCGTGGAAAATCCCTATTTCGGTTTTATCATCTATCTGGTTTTAGGTCCGCTTTTCATGGTGAGCCTGCTCCTTGTTTTCCTGGGAGTTTTTTTCTTCAAAGGCAGGGAAGGAGCCAGCCTATTCACCTATGATTACCTGAAGGAACAATTTTCCGCCCCGAACCGATTCGCCAAGGTCCGAAAACTTGTCTTCCTGATATCCGCTCTTACCCTGCTCAATCTTTTCATCCTCGGCCTCATTTCCTACACCGGCTATCACTATACGGAATCCATCGGATTCTGCGGACAATTATGCCATACGGTCATGGCCCCGGAGTACACCACCTACAAGAATTCTCCCCATTCACGGGTTCGTTGCGTGGAATGTCATATCGGCCAAGGCGCTCAATGGTTTGTAAAATCGAAAATTTCCGGGGTCAGGCAGATCTTCGCCGTTGCCTTCAACACATACAGCCGGCCGATTCAAACTCCGGTCCACGGCTTGCGGCCGGCCCGGGAGACCTGCGAGCAATGCCACCGGCCTGAATTATTCCATGGAGACAAGCTTTACATCAGGGATAAATTCCTGCCCGATGAAAAAAACACCCATCTCCAAACCGTGCTCCTCCTCAAGGTTGGCTCCGGCGGTTACCGGGGAAGCAATGCCCATGGCATTCACTGGCATGTGTCCCCAAAAAACGAAATAACCTATACCCACACGGATACGGCCCGGGAAAAAATCAGCGAAGTAAGACTCTCCAAACCGGACGGCACCGAGATTGTTTTCGCCAAAGAGACGGATACCGGCGCCGGGCCTGCCGGGAAAGTGCGGACCATGGATTGCGTCGACTGCCACAATCGTCCCACCCATATCTACCTCCCGCCCGATGAAGCCCTGGATCAAAAGCTGGCCCATGGAGATATCCCTGTCTCCCTCCCCTACATAAAGAAAATTGCCCTGGAGTTGATCACGAGAACCTATGCCAGCCATGAGGAAGCCAAAAACACCATTGCCACGGAAATCCGGGCCCGATACCGGCGGGATTATCCAACCCTGGTGAACAACAACCTGCCGCTGCTGGGGCAGGCCATCAGCGGCATCCAGGCGGCTTATGTGGAAAATGTTTTCCCGGAAATGAAAATAGAATGGAATACCTACAGAAATTTCCTTGGACACAAAAATGATTCGGGCTGTTTCCGCTGTCACGATGGCAGCCATACAACCAAGGCCGGTGAAATCATCTCCATGGAGTGTGACACCTGCCATGTCATTCTGGCCGAAGACGAAGCCGATCCAAAGGTCCTGGAAACACTGCGCGGCCTGTAACAGAGAGGAATCATCGGAGAAGGCCCGCCCAAACGGCGGCCTTCTCCATGCCCTGCCCATGAAAGACGGAAATACACGGAGCGGCACATGGCACTTGACAACAGCGAACCGATTTACCCGATCAGTGTTGCGGCGAAACTTCTCTCCGTTCACCCGCGAACCTTGCGGATCTATGAAGAGGAGGGGTTGATCAAGCCCGCCCGGCAAGGCAACAAACGCTATTTCTCCAACAACGATGTTGAGTGGGTGACCTGCCTGCGCACCCTTATCCACGAAAAGGGCATCAGCATTCCCGGCATCAAGATGCTGCTCGAACTCACCCCGTGTTGGGAAATAACCAAATGCCCCCCCGAAAAAAGAGACCGGTGCTCGGCATACATCGACAGGTCCATCCCGTGCTGGCAGCGCGCCAATACTGCCTGTTCCAAGGATTTTGGGCAATGCGAGACCTGCGAAGTCTATATCCGGGCCATGAAGCAGGTCAAGGATCTGGCAACGCCAGGCAATTCTTCTCTGACGGCGCAACCCGCTGGTCAAAAAGTGCAGCAGCCAAAGAAGTAGAAACACATGCGGGCAGCGCTGCGGCGAGGATTTTGCCATTGAGAGGAGCGGGCAAAGACCGCAAAAACTGCGGGCGAGGACCAAAGGTTACCGCGGACAAGCTCGTAACCGAGTGTTCACCCAATCGGAGCAGGGCCATCTCCGGATACAACAAAAAACCGTAGACTGAGCGGCTGCCCCATCGGTCATTTCTTCCATTTTCTGACAAAATCAAACAGGGTGCGCACCGCTATCCCGGAAGGCCCTTTGGGAATATAGGACTTTTCGGTGAAATCCCAAGCTGTGCCGGCAATATCCAGGTGGGCCCAAGGAGTCTTCCCGACAAACTCCTTGAGAAAAGAGGCTGCGGTAATGGCGCCGCCGTCTTTTTTCCCGACGTTTTTGATATCCGCTATCTCGGATTTGAGCTGCTTGGCATACTCCGGGTCCAGGGGCAGCCGCCAGAGAGGTTCGCCGCTGCGCTCCCCCGCGGCAAGCAATTGATCGCACAGATCATCGTCATTGGAGAGCAGGCCGGTGCGATGATGCCCGAGGCCAATGATGACGGCGCCGGTCAGGGTGGCAACGTCGATCACCATGTCCGGCTTGTATTTTTTGATGCCGTAAGCCAGGGCATCGGCCAGAATCAGACGGCCCTCGGCATCGGTGTTGACCACCTCCACGGTTTTGCCGCCGTACTGAGTGATCACATCTCCAGGCTTGAGGGCGGCCGGGCCGGGGAGATTTTCCGTGGCCGGCACAATCGCCACCAGGTTCAAGCCCTTGAGTTTCGCTTGGGCAACCGCCTGCATGGCGCACAGGACCGCGGCGCCCCCGCACATGTCGTACTTCATCTCTTCCATCCCGGCGCTGGGCTTGAGCGAGATGCCGCCGGAATCAAAGGTGAGTCCCTTGCCGACCAGCAGCAGGGTCGGCGCGCTTGGTTTCACCGCATATTCGAGGATCACCATTTCCGGCGGGCAGGCCGATCCCTGATTGACCCCGACAATCCCGCCCATGCCCAGTTTTTTCAACCGAGCCTGATCCAGAACGGTGCAGGTCATGCCGTGGGCCGCAGCCAACTGCCTGCCGTATGCGGAGAAATGGCTCGGCGTCCAGTGGCTGGCCGGTTCATTGGCCATGTCGCGAGCCCGGCAGGCGGCCTGGGCGACAATTTCCCCCAGCTTGATCGCCTTGCCGGCCCTTGTGCCGTCGGCGCTATACAGGGCAGCCCGCTGCAACATCTCCCCCGAGCCATCCGCATCCTTTTGGGTTTTGTATTTTCGAAACCGGTAGGCGCCCAGCACAAGCCCTTCGGAAAGCCCCTCGATCATCTCGGTCATGTCGCAGTCGAGATCAGGCGCCACGAGCAACAGATCCCTGGCCTTGCTCTTCATGGCCAGGGAGACGATGGTCCCCCCTGCCTTACGGAACAACTCCTGGCTGAAATCCTCCTTGCCCAAGCCGACAACCAGTATCCGCTGTGCGGCAGAAACGCACTCTCTTGTTTTTTCCGGATAAAAAAGCAGGTGCTCTTCCTCTTTTCCGGAAAAATCCCCAAGCGCATGCACCCGCCGGAGAACCCCATCAACCATTCCCACACCGGAACGGGGAGCTCCCTTGCCGGGCTGACGCACCAGATATACAAGAAGGTCCCCGGCATAGTTCTTGGGCTCAACTTTACTGAACTGCAGCATACATGTGCTCCTCACGGTGGAATACTGATTAAACAAAACCGAAGCGCCAAAACGAAGATCATGCGGCAATGGGCATGATTTTTTCCATGGTCATGGAGCGGGCGCATTGCAGCCACTGCTCCACGGGCAGATCCCGGGAAAGCAGATTGAAATCCGTGGTGATCGCCTCTCCGTTGGCGGCCTTGAGAAGACACCGGTCGGCAATGGCCACACATAACGGAACCCCTTGCAGGGAGTTGAGCGGCTGGCTGTGATTTGCCGCGGCATCAACCATGACCAGGGGAAGATTCCACCAGAGGAGCAGGGCGCTGCCCAACTCCAGGTGACTAATGCCGAAAAGCTGCTCTTCCATCTCGGTGGCGAACAGGCCGTACCGTCTTAAAAATGTGGGAGAATGGTGCAACACCTCATCCAGGGAAACGAGAAAGACCAGCTTGCCGATATCATGGAGAAGTCCGGCGGTAACCGCGGTCCTCTCCTGTCCCGGGGCAAGCGTTTTGGCGATGAGTCCGGCCAGCTTGCCGCACTGGATGCTGTGGTCAATGATCTTCAGGGCATGGGGATGATATTTTTTCGGATACTGAAAATGGTTGAGCGCACAGAGGAAAAGAACCATCTTCCGTGTCCTGCTGATCCCGAGACAGCTTACGGCCCGATGCAGATCGTCAATCTTCATCCCTCTGGAAAAATGCACGGAATTCACCATCTGCAGGAGCCGGACGGCAAGAACCGGATCCTTGCCAAGAACCTCGACAACCTGGCTCAAGGCATAATCGGGATTCTGGAGAATGACTTCCAGTTCATGCACCACCGGCGGAAGCGCGGGAAGCCCCTGCCCATTATCAAGAAAATCCCAGCATTTACGCATTCTGATCCGTGAGCGCACGGAGAGATCGTGCTCCAACGATTGGCCCAAGTCCTTGCTCAGGGGCAAGCAAAACCCCCGGTGCGCAGCCCCTGTGGCCACAGTCCTGACCAGGGCGTCAGCCCCGGTCTTTTCCGAAAAAACAATTCTGATCGCATGGGGGCAGGCGGTGGTGACATAGCGCAGGAAGTCCTGCTCGTGCAGTCCGGGCAGGCTGAGGGTGCACAACACAATATCCGGCACAATCCCGGAGAGAAGCTGCTTGAATTCCTCGATAGTTGCGCAGTAACAGACGAGATGCGGCCAGCGCCCCAGCAATTCCTGGAACGCCGCCCTGTGCGACGGATTCGGATCAACAATAAAGACCGAACATTTTTTTATGCAACCCATAGAATGGTAATCCCCTTCCGACCTTTCAGCGCAAAGCCATGGTGGCGCATCCGGAAAACAGAGCTGTTCTCGCCATCTCACAAAAAACTGAAGGGTTCGGTGGGGTATCCGGGTCGGCTTTCCTTGCCTGTAAGGAGTTAATTGAAGGAGATGTTTTTTTATATAATACAGAGTACCCCTTACGCAATGATAATTGCATGATAGAATCAAATAATTGCATTAGATTACTGATCGTTTCACCAATCTCAGTTCCGATCCCATTTACCTGGAAAAAATGGAGGCGCCCTTGATTCTGCAATTATGTCTTTCCGTCGGTTTTGCCATTATAATCTCCGCGTTGTGCAGCGTCTGTGAGGCAGCGCTCTACTCCTTGCAGGTGAGTCATATCGAAATCACCGGCCAGAGCCACAGGCGCATCGGCCGGATTCTCATGGGGATGAAGAAGGATATCCATCGGCCCATCACCGCCATCCTCACCCTGAACACCATTGCCAACACGGCAGGAGCCACGCTCTCCGGAGCCGCGGCCGCCGCGGTGTTTGGCGCCGACAGCATGGTCTGGTTTTCCGTACTCTTCACCTTGGCGATCCTCCTTTTCTCGGAAATACTCCCCAAAACCCTGGGTGTTTCTTACTGCCGTCCACTGGCGGTCTGGATTGCCTACCCCCTCCACTGGATGGTAAAACTGCTGACCCCGTTCATCCTGCTTATCCAGGCCATCACCCGGCTTCTCCCTGCCAAGGACGACGGCCTTCTGGTTTCGGCCCAGGAAATCCAGGCCTTGGCCAGACAAAGCCATAGATCCGGAGAAATCAGCCTGCAAGAGCACCGGGTCATCACCAATATTCTCGATCTCAAGGATAAAACCGTCCGTCAGATCATGACTCCGATCACCGTTACCTTCATGCTCGATGCCGACCTCACGGTAAGCAGGGCAATGCAGGCCAACGAAAGGTTGCTCAATATGCATAGCCGGATTCCGGTTTATGAAAAAAACAGGGATGAGGTAATTGGCATTCTCCTGCGCAAGGATCTTTTCAACTGGGCAACCCAAGGGGCCGAAGAGAAAACCCTGCGGGAGTTCATGCAACCCGTGCATTTTGTCCCGGAAACCGGACGGTTGACCACGGTCATGCTCGAATTTTTCGAACACCGCAAACATCTTTTTGTGGTGGTTGATGAATACGGCTCGGTCACCGGCGTGGTCAGCCTTGAGGATATCATTGAGGAAATTGTGGGCAGGGAGATCATCGATGAATCAGACCGGGCCATGGATATGCGAGAGCTTGCCAAACGCAAACGGCTCTCCTTCATGACCCAGTCCCAGCAAAACCGTTAACAGCACCTTCTTGCCCTTATGGAAAGGCAAAATGCACCATGTGGGGTACGGCTCCTTCCCCCAGACAAGCGGGATAAGTGCGTTAGCGAAACTATTTTCTGCCCAAAAAACGCAGGAAACAGTTTCTGTTTTACTAAAAAATAACAGTCAGATAGAAAAAGAGCAGGGCGATAATCAGGAGATTGATTCCAAGAAAGTTCCGGAAACGGACATGGCCCTCGAAATCATTGAGGCAGAATTGCCAGAGGATATAACATCCGGCAATGGAACCGTTGAGCATGAAGAACGCGGAAAGGATCTGTACCGGAAAATCCGGGATGGTAAAAAAGAACTTTTCCAGAAACCCGGCTCCGATCTGACGCCCGACGGTTGGAATGAAATCGCCCACCCCCGCGGCAAAATATCCCAGACGGTAGACAAGCTCCCCGGTGAAGGCCATGGGGATCAGAATCGGGACCATGGGAGAAAACTTGCCGAACAGGGGATCCTCGTTGACTCCGAACAACCGGGCGCCGAAACGGATAATCGCCAGACTTAAGGCAAACCCGATCAACAGCAACAAGCTGAAGAGCACAGCGTCCGGCCAGCCGGAGAAGCCGGCAAGCTGGCCGTATATCTCCTTTTTTCGCAGAAAACGGGCGAGCTGGGAACCGATGAGGAACGGAACGATATACGAGCAGGTAATATAGCGCCCCTTGTTGCGGATCAGCTCCGAATAGGGATTACGCAGGAGCAGTTGCGGCGAGTCCCGGTCGCAAAAAGGAAGACAATGGCCGCAGACCAGACAATGCAGGTTATTCTGGACATTGTAGGCCCCAAGGTACACCGGGCAACCCCGTTTGCCTTCAAGCCCTTTTTTACAGGCAAACGTTTCGCAGCCGCGACATTTTTCGTGATCCGGCCTGAATTCGGTGATGGAAAGGGTTGCCGCCGCGCCGCTGATGCGGCCCAGAGGACAGAGATGCCTGCACCATGCCTGTCCGGGGAAAAAAATCGAGAACAGCGCCGCGCCGAAAACAATGGAGAGGACGAAATACGAAGTGCCCACCGGCGACCGGTCAAGTCCGGCAACAACCTCGGTCCAGATGATGAGAGCCAGCAGAATAACCGAGGCGTACACCCCATATTTCTGCAGGATTTTAGGAACGCTCAGGGAAAAGCTTATCCCCCGGCGTTGCAGGAAGACGCCAAGCCCCGGGAAGGGGCAGATCCCGCACCACATCCTTCCCACGAAAAACCAGCTCAGCACGATGCTGGGCCAGATCAGGCCCCAGGAAAGGAACACCGCAACATTGCTCCGCGCATCCTTGGGACCGAAAAGACCCGAAACAACCACCAGGGCAAAGAGAATATCGCCGGCGGTCCGCAGATAGGCGTAATGATGCCGGGCGGCAAGAAACCGTCGTATTCCGGGAAACACCCGGAACAGATCCAGTCGCTGCTCGTTTATGGAGATAAGACTCTTAAGGGCGCGGGTCCACCAGGTCACAAAGCTATCCCACCTCTTCCAGTACCACTGACAGTTGTATCTGCCGCTCCTCCCGTTCAATGGTCAGGGTGACCGCATCCCCGACCTTATAGCGATCCATGGCATTGCGCAAATCGTCGTAGGAAAACACCTTGTGGCCATCAACGGCGAGAATGACATCCCCGAGGACGATCTCCCCGCGAATCCGCCGTGTTCCCCGGAGCCCGGCGGATTCGGCGGAACTGCCCGGCTTGATATTCATGACCAGCACCCCTGCCACCCCCACCCGTCTGGCAATCTGATCATCCGCCACGGCAATGCCAAGTCCGGGCCGAATCAGCCGTCCATGCCGGATAATCTCCGGAATCACCTCGGCCACCACGTCCACCGGCACGGCAAAGCCGATGCCTGCGCTGCCGCCGGAGGGACTGTAGATGGCGGTGTTCACCCCGATAAGACGTCCGGCGCTGTCAAGGAGAGGGCCTCCCGAGTTGCCGGGGTTGATGGCGGCGTCCGTCTGGATGACCCCTTGAATGGTTCGCCCGGTTGCCGACTGGATCTCCCGGCCAAGGGCGCTGACGATGCCGGAGGTAAGGGTCTGATCAAGGCCAAAGGGATTGCCGATGGCGAAAACCTTCTGCCCCACCAACAGATTATGGGATTCACCCAGAGGGAGCGGGGAGAGTTTCTCCGCCGGCGCAGAAATCTGCAGCACTGCCAGATCTTTGTCCGGAGCAACACCCACCAGAGTGGCCTGCCAGGTTGAACGATCCGCCAGGGTGACCTCGACCCGGCTGGCAGACTCGATGACATGATAGTTGGTCACCACCCTTCCCTGCTTGTCCCAGACAAAACCGGAGCCAGTTCCCTGGGGAATTTCGTGGATATTGAGGCTGAAGATATTCCGCCGGACCTCGATATTGGTGATGTAGACCACCGCCGGCGAGGCTGAACGAAAAAGATCGATGGTGCTTTGCTCGTCGGCCGCGAGATCTCCGCGCGCCGTTACCGGGATGGGGGTGGCTTCAGGTATGGGAACCGGGCGCTGGTAAACGAAAAAAAACAACCAGCCGAGCAGGATGAGTAGCAGCAGGAGGACAAAGGAAACACGTTTTTGACGTGGGGTGTTTGCAGGGGGAATATTCATCCCGTGGCCTTACAGTCCCGGCAACGCATCAACAAGGAACGTGGTCGCGGACAAACGGTGAAAAAATGTCTGCTGGCCCATCGTTGCAGTGCGGATGCGTTGCGTCTTGATCGTAATATGCATGCTCTCAACCCGTCTGTACGTCGAAAATCAAGAGTAGTACGTCGCAAAACTATATAGCTGCTTTCAACAAAAACCGCCAACCATAATGACGCGCAGGCGGGGAGAACAACTCCTTGACGGTTTCCGGAAAAGCGCCGCTGTCCGGACTTTCCGGCACAGAGGACTCAACAATGCCTGCCGTTTATGAAAGCCAGCCTTGCAAGGCGTCCACAATCTTTTGCGCCTGATCGGGGCTGGAGATATTGAACTTGGACTGCGGGCTGTATTCGCCGTTCACCTTGCGATAACGACGGATGGAATACCGGTCGGGGCTGTATTCATTCTTTTTGGCATCCCACTGCTGATAGCGAAACAGTATAGTGGCCCAGGCGCCCTTGGACAGGACAACCTTCTCGAGCTCCTTGACAACCACAATCCCGTCTTCTTCATAATTGATGGTTACCTCGTCAACGGTCGCCGCCATATTCCCCCCCCTATCACCGGTCAGCCAAACGATCTGCGAAAAACAGCATCCAATCCGAACCTGGACAAGGACACTGCAACAAAAAAAAGGACTCGGCAGCTACGCCAAGTCCTTAACATTTACATGGTAGCGGGGGCTGGATTTGAACCAACGACCTTCGGGTTATGAGCCCGACGAGCTACCGAACTGCTCCACCCCGCGTCAATTTTGTGATAATACTCTATACTGGGAGAATGTCAAGGAAAATAAAGGAATTAAGCAGCATCTGGCGGCTGATCCCGCAAGGCGGCAAGCAACGCCTCGGGAAACTTCGTCAATCTGCCGTCAAGATCGACCACCGCATGAGTGGTATATCCCTGGGCCAGCATTTTCCCGTCATTTTCCCGGATAATACGGTAATGAAAGCGACAGGTTCGGGACTTCACCTCCGCAAGGCAGGTTTCCACCAGCAAAAGATCGTCGTAGCGGGCCGAGGCCTTATACCGGACATGACATTCCACCACCGGCATGATAAAGCCTTGATCCTCTATCTCTTTATAGGAGAGCGCACACTCCCGCATCAATTCGGTGCGGGCCGCCTCAAAATAGCGCAGATAATTGGCATAATACACCACCCCGCCGGAATCCGTGTCACCGTAAATTACCCGGCAGCGATGCCGATGCAGCGGTTCCTGCATGTCCAGGCGTGTATCGGCCATCAGCGCCCAAGCACCCGCATGAAAAACTGCCGGCCATCCCCCAGCAAATTCCCCGTTTTGGCAGCGCTTTGCTCGTCATAGGGAAAGCCGCTGCCCGGCCGCCCCGGCCGCGAATCATAAATAGCCACGGCCACGGGCTCCGAGCTGTGGGTTCTCAGGGACAGCGGCGTGCAGTGATCCATGGCCACAGCCAGGCGAAAATCCTGCCCGCTCGCCATCATTGCCTCGAAAATGGGCTGCACGATCTTCGCGTCAAAATCCTCGATGGCCAAGAGCTTGTCCTTGAGACTGCCTTGATGCCCGGCCTCGTCCGGCGCTTCAACGTGGACAAAAACAAAATCCTTCGTCTTCAGCGCCTCTATGGCGGCAGCGGCCTTGCCTGCATAGTTGGTATCCAGATACCCCGTGGCGCCCGGCACGTTGATGATCTCAAGCCCGGCATACACGCCGATGCCCTTGAGCAGATCGACCGCGGAAATCAAAGCCCCCTCAACGCCAAACTGCTCCGTGATGGAGGGCATGGACGGCGCCTTGCCCTCCCCCCAGAGCCAAATGGCGTTAGCGGGATTGTGCCGGCCCGCCTGCCGCTCACGGTTCACCGGATGGTCAGCGAGAAAATCCACCGCTTTTTTCAGGGCTTCCTGCAGATGCGGGATGCGGTTGTAGCGCTGCCAGAACTCGGTCACCTCGCGGCCGGTATGATCATGGGGCGGCACGGTGACCAGCGCCCCCACCTCGCCGGAGTGCACAAGCAGATGCCGGTAGCTGACTCCGGGATAAAAATGCAACCGGTCGGTGCCGGCAACCTCTTCGAGCCCCTTGATGAGGATCCTTGCCTCTTGGCTGGAGATATGGCCGCTGCTGTAATCCTCCATGTACACCCGGTCTGCTTCGAAGCGCAGGGTAACCAGATTGCAGCGGAAGGCGATCTCATCGGGCGCAAGGGAAACGCCGAGGCTGGCCGCTTCCAGGGGGGCACGGCCGCTGTAACATTCATGCGGAAGATACCCGAGCAGAGAGAGGTTAGCCACATCGCTGCCAGGAGGAAATCCTTCGGGCACGGTGCGCACCAGGCAGAGCTCTCCCTCACGGGCAATTCTGTCCATGGCCGAGGTTTTGGCATACGCCAAGGGGGTTTTGCCGCCCAATTCGGCAATGGGCAGATCGCCCATGCCGTCACCGACCAGAATGATATATTTCATGGTGTTGCTATTCCGCATGGGCCTTCATGATCCGGATCTTCACCGTTTTGTCGGTGCAGATATCCAGGGCGTCGATCTCGGCCAGGGCCTTGCGCACCGAGGCTTCCTCCGCCTCATAGGTCATCATCACCACGGGCACGGTGCCCTTTTTCTGCCTGCCCTTCTGGAGAACCGATTCGATGCTGATGTTGTGCCGCGCCAAAATCCCGGCGATGGTGGAGAGAACGCCCGGCTTGTCCATGGCGGTCATCCGGAAATAATAACAGCCGCGCAGGCTCTCCATGGGAGTAATCCCCCGGGGCTTGATCTCCTCCGGCAGATAGGCAAGGCACGGCACCCGGTTGATGCTGTTGCAGAGAATGTTCCGGGCGATATCGACCACGTCCGCGGCCACCGCGCTACCTGTGGGCATTTTGCCAGCGCCCTGGCCATAGAGCAGGATGTCCTCCACCATGTCCCCGGTGAACTGGATGCCGTTATAGGCGCCGCCGATATTGGCAAGCAGATCCTTTTCCGGCACCATGGTCGGATGCACCCTGGCCTCCACGGTATCGCCATGATTATGACTGATGGCCAGGAGCTTGATGCGATAGCCGAACTCCCGGGCAAAATCGATGTCAATGGGCTCGATTTGAGAAATTCCTTCGATGCTGACATCGCTCAGGCTCATCTTCATACCGTAAGCCATGGTCATCAAAATCACCAGCTTGTGGGCCGTGTCAATCCCCTCGAGATCATAGGTGGGGTCGGCCTCGGCATATCCTTTTGCCTGGGCCTCTTTCAGCACCTCGGCAAAGGGCATGCCCTCATCGGTCATTTTGTTAAGAATATAATTGGCCGTCCCGTTCATGATGCCCATGATCGAGAGGATCTTGTTGGCAACCAATCCCTCTTTCAGGGCCTTGATCACCGGAATACCGCCGCCGACACTGGCCTCAAAGCCGACCTCGACGTTTTTTCCGGCCGCGGCCTCAAAGATCTCCATGCCGTGCTGGGAGACAAGGGCCTTGTTGGCGGTGACCACATGCTTGCCATGCTCTATGGCCTTCAAGATAAAGGTTTTCGCCGGCTCGATCCCGCCGATGAGTTCGACCACGATGTCGATTTCCGGATCCTTGAAGATCAGGTCCGCGTCCCGGACCAGCTCAACCTCCTTAAATTGCGGGGGCAACGCTTCAAGACGGATATCCGCAACCCGGCACAACCGGATGGAGGCGCCTGTTTTCCGCCGCAACCGCTCGGCCTGCTGCAACAGAACCTCCGCCAACCCGCTGCCGACTGTGCCGAACCCCAGCAAACCAACCTTGATTTCTTTCATGGGACTATCCTGCAAAATGTATTCGGAAACGAAACGGAATCCTGCTCAAGCGGGCAACACAGCCCGCCGCCGTTCCGACGATGCTCAACCGGAATTTAATACCTTTTTTGCCGGATGATGTCAAAAATATTCACGGTGGAACCCCGCTGGGTTTTCCATGAAATTTTCTTGAAAAACCCAGTTATCATTAATGAGTTCCATTGACAAGAAGCGCAAAAAAAATTACAAGTAGCGGGAATCTTCGGGGATGCAATCCACCGGAATGTCACCGCGTCACATCCCATTCCTCGACCAAGGATCAGCCCGGCTGCTCCATCGATGCGCATTCTTGTATGAATGTAGTTTTTCAGATCTCAACCAAATTAATCTAAAAGGATGACTGCAAGTGGGTGAGCTTAATATTATTTCCATGTTTCTTGAGGCGGGACTCACGGTCAAATTTGTCATGATCATGCTCCTGGGGTTCTCCCTGTACTCGTGGTTCATTGTTTTCCAGAAATTTTCCCTGTACAAGAAGGCGAAGATGGAAAGCGAAGAGTTCCTGGAAACCTTCTGGCAGAGCAAGAATCTTTCCGAAGCCCTCAGGTTCGCCAACAATCTCTCCCTGTGTCCGGAGGCGAACATCTTCCGGACCGGCTACCATGAACTCCAAAAGCTCGGCAAAACGACAGCGGCCTCCCGTGCTGCCGATGAAACCTTGGAGACACGCCTTGCCGGCATGGAGCCCCTGAAAAGGGCGCTCCGCAAAGCGGAAAACCTCGAATCCGCCAGACTGTCCAAGTCACTGCCTTTTCTGGCCACCACCGGCAGCACCGCCCCCTTTATCGGTCTTTTCGGGACGGTCTGGGGCATCATGACCTCTTTTCATGAAATAGGCATGCGCGGTTCGGCTTCGCTGGCCGTTGTTGCGCCCGGTGTTTCCGAGGCCTTGGTTGTTACGGCCGCAGGCCTTGCCGTGGCCATTCCCGCCGTTGTTTTTTACAATTATTACTCCAACCAAATGGCGGAAATCGAAAGCAGGATGCACAGCTTTTCCGTTGATTTTCTGAACCTCGTGGAACGGGATTTCATCTCCCGCCAGAGTTAGCACAGAGTTGGAATCCGTGACAAAAGACTGCTGCCAGGTCTTGTCACTTCGGTACGATGCCTTCCGCCGATCACGGCATTGCAACATAATATTTTTTTTCAAACTACGGGTTACAGGAATTCGCCATGGGTCCGGTCGAAGACGGCAACTGCAAAAAACGCCTTGTTTCGGATATCAACGTCACTCCGCTGGTGGACGTCATGCTTGTGCTGCTGATCATTTTTATGATCACCGCCCCCATGATGACCCAGGGCGTTGACATCGATCTGCCGGAAACAACCGCCAAACCCCTGCAACAGGAAAAGACTCCCATCATTGTGACGATTACGAAAAAAGGAGATTTCCTGCTCAACAACACCAAGGGCACCCAGGCCGCCATCAAACAGGAACTGGCCGCTCTTGCCAAAAAAGGCACGAATGATGCGGTTCTGCTCAGGGCCGACAAAGAAGTCCCTTACGGTGTCGTGGTTTCTCTCATGTCCGACATCAAGGCCGTTGGTTTTGACAAACTCGGCATGATAACCCAGCCCGAAATCGACAAACCCAAAAAATAGCATACACACCGTGCCTTTTCGTACGCCGACATCCGAGCTGCCTGACAACCAATGGCAAAAACCCCTGTTTTTGACCATTACCGTGCATGTTTGCTTCGTGCTTTTCGGGCTTTTTGCTCCAAATTTCCTCCATTTCCAGCGGAAAATACCGGAGGTGTATACGGTCAACCTTTTCTCCGTGGAGGATCTCGGCGGACCAGCTCCGGCGGCCGCACCAAGCAAAGCTGCAACCGCCCCCCAGGCGGAGCCCAGCCCACCCGTAGCTGCGCCTGAGCCAACAAAGCCGGCGCCACCACAAAAAACACCGCCGGTGCCAGAACCGCCGGCGGTCGCCAAGGACGCCATCTCGCTAAAACCGATAAAAACAAAGGAAAAAGCAGACATTGACAAGGTGAAGCTGTTGCGGGACAAACTGCTCGCCGAAGACAATGCGAAAAAGGCGCAGGAAGCAGCGGAAAAAGCCAAGGCCGATGCGGACAAAAAAGCAAAAAGCGCGGTTGACCTGATAAAACAAAACCTCAAGGCAGGCCAGCAGCTTGCCGCCGGGAAAGCCGCAGCCGGGACAGGGACAGGCTCCACGGCCTCGACTCAGGCAGGCAGTGGCACTGGGAGCGGAGCGGGCGGCAGCGGAATCATGGTCGATGAAAATCTCCGCCGCTACCTTCTTGCCGTGAACAACCAGATCCATGAGCATTGGGCACTGCCGGACCTGCAAAACTGGAAAGAAAACATCGAGGCCATTGTCATTATCCGGGTCAGGCGCGATGGTGTTATTGTTGAAAGTTCCTTCAAGAAAAAATCGGACAATATCTTTTTCAATCAATTTGTTGAAAAAACGCTGAAGCTCTCTTCACCGCTCCCGCCATTCCCCATCGGCATAAACCAGTCAGAAATGGAAATCGGCCTGAAATTCAGACCAGGAGAAGTCTTATAACATGGATTTTTTAATGAAAAGCATTTGGACGAAAAATACTGAAAATCCGTCATCGGACCACGCCACAACTCTTGGCAAGACGCGCCATGGCCTTCCCAAGCGAAGCAGCATCTGCGCTTCCGCTTCGTCCATGATCCTCCTTTGCCTTACCCTGTTGCTCGGCTCCGTCCGCCCGGCGGAAGCCATAGTCTATCTGGATATCACCTCTGCCAACGTCCGCAAGGTAAACATCGCGGTTCCCTATTTTGTCGATAAAAAACAGCCGGGCTCCATCCATGACGGCGGCAAGAAGATGGCGGATCTCCTGAGCCGGGCCCTGGCCTTTCACGGGTTTGTGGAAATAATCGATCCCGCTGCCTACGGTGGCGCCCAAACCTGGGACTGGGCTGCTCTCGGCACGGAATTCACGATCCTCGGCCAATATGAAATGACCGCGGACGGACTTGTGCTGGAACTGCGCCTCAATGAAATTCAATCCGGCCGCATGATTCTTGGCCGCCGTTACCAGACTCCGGTCAGCAAGCATCAGGAAAGCGTAAAAAAATTCTGCGATGAAGTCATTTTCCAGCTCACCGGCGAACGCGGGGTGAGCCAAAGCCAGATCGCTTTCGTTTCCACCTCGTCGGGGCACAAGGAGATCTGGCTTGCCGATGTCCTTGGCGATAACGTCCGCCAGGTAACCCAGCATGAATACCTGGCTGTTTCTCCCAGGTTCTCCCCTGACAACAAATGGCTCGCCTACACCTCATATCACCGGAATAACCCCAATCTCTATATCACCGCGCTGAGCACCCTCAAAACCACCCGCGCCATCTCCTACCAGAAAGGCCTCAACATGGCGCCGGCCTGGGCACCGGACGGCAGTGTCCTGGCCGTAACCCTCAGCAAATCCTCCAATCCTGACATATATCTCATTGATATCAATGGCAAAGAACAGCGGCGGCTGACCAACGGCGAGGGCGTCAACGTCTCCCCCACCTGGTCGCCGGACGGGAAAAAGCTTGCCTTTGTTTCCGATCGAAGCGGCACCCCGCAAATTTACGTCATGAACGTGGCCACCAGATCCGTGCAGCGGATAACCTACCTTGGCAACGAGAACAGCACCCCGAGCTGGTCTCCCAAGGGCGATTGGATCGCCTATACAGGCAGAGTAAATGGCAACACCCATATTCTGATGATCAAGCCTGAAGGAGGCACTCCGGTCCAGTTGACACAAACAGCAGGGGATCATGAGTCACCCAGTTGGTCTCCCGATGGCCGGCAAATCGTTTTTTCACGGAAACGGAACAATAAGCAGGAAATATGCGTCATCTTTAAGAACGGCATGGGGCTTCGCCCGCTTTTTAATCTCAGGGGCGCGCAATCCAACCCGCAGTGGTCACCGCGTCAAGAGTTGTAGACCGTTGCCAAAAAAATAGCCCTGCTATCGAAAGCGCACATACGGCATATGTCTCCGGACCCGCCTGAAAATGCGCCAAGATGATTATTCAGCCTTGGATACCAAGCGTTATATTCTGCCAGGAGACAGACCGATGAACCGATCAGTGACCAATATTGTTCTTGCCCTGTGTCTTTCCCCCCTTCTCGTGCAATGCGCCGCTGAAAAAGATGTCCGAGGCCTTGACATGAGACTCCGCACCGCGGATTCAAAAATCACGGATATGGAAAACACCCTCACCGCCATGAAAAATCAACGCGGCTCCCAGGCTGAACTGGCGAGTCAATTCGAGCAGATCAAATCACGCTTGCTGCAGCTTGAAGCGCGGGTTGAGGAAAGAAATATCCAGGCAAAGCGAATTCAGGATGAACAAGCCGCCTTGAAACAAAATACCAATAGCCAACTTGAGCAATTGCGGAGCCAGGTGGCGGAATTGAACAGCAAGGTGACCGGCGTCAATGCCCAGGTTGCCACTGTTTCCGATGATTTCAGTCGCATCCAGGAAAACCGCGCTAAAGAAGCGGCGGAACGTGCCGCCGCTGCCGCCAAAACCGCGGAAGAGGCACGCAAAAAAGCTGACCTGGCCAATGGCCCGCGGACCATCGAGCCGGAACAAACCAAGAAAAAACCAGGACACACCGAAGAAGCGGCAAAGCAGGAAGAAACATCAAAACCTGCACCAGCCAAAACCACGGCGCAGGATGCGGAAACAAACACCAGCGACACCCTCTACAATAAAGGGCTTGCCGCGTACAAGGCGAATAAATACAAGGAGGCGTACAACGCCTTTTCGAGCTACCTGGAGAAAAACCGGACCGCGCCTCTGGCCCCGAATGCACGGTACTGGCTGGGGGAGTGCCTCTTTCAGCAGAAAGAATTCGAGCTTGCCATCCTTGAGTATCAAAAGGTGATCGCCGATTATCCCAAGAGCAACAAGGCCCCGGCTGCACTTTTTAAACAGGGGCAGGCATTTGAAAAGCTCTCCGAAAAAGAGACTGCCAAGATCGTTTACAACAAGCTTCTTGCCGATTACCCCAAAAGCGAACAGTTTGAAATGGCCCAGAAGCGGTTGAAAGAACTGAAATAAAAAGCTGCCCCGCATCAGGGGAGATTCCGGCAAAACACACCACAAAAAAGGGGCCCCGCAATCAAGCGGCGCCCCTTTTTTGTGGTTCCAATTTCAGCGAAACTTTACGGGGTAATCCCCATCTCCTTCTCCTTGGCAGCCACGGCCAAACGAGTCTTGACCGCAGTGTCGGGGATCAGGCTCATGGAGTCGATCCCGCACTCGACCAGGAAGGTGGCGAACTCGGGGAAATCCGAGGGGCCCTGGCCGCAGATGCCGATCTTGCGCCCCCGCCGTTTGGCAGTGGCAATAACCATCTTGATCATCTCCTTGACCGCAGCATCGCGCTCGTCGGCGAGACCGGCAAGGAGACCCGAGTCGCGGTCAAGGCCGTAGGTGAGCTGAGTCAGGTCATTGGAGCCGATGGAGAAGCCATCGAAGATGTCGGCAAAGGCATCGGCCAGGATAACGTTCGACGGGATCTCGCACATTACGTACAACTCCAGCCCGTTCTCGCCCTGTACCAGACCGCATTCCTTCATGACCTGGATGACCTTCTTTCCCTCCTCCGGGGTCCGGCAGAAAGGCACCATCAGCTTGATGTTGGTGAGACCCATGTCGTTGCGGGCCTTGAGCAGCCCCTTGCACTCCAGCTCAAAGGCCGGACGGTACTTGGGATCGTAATAGCGGGAAGCGCCGCGCCAGCCGATCATCGGATTCTCTTCGTGCGGTTCGTAAAAGGTGCCGCCGGTCAGGTTGGCGTATTCGTTGGACTTGAAATCGGAAAGGCGAACGATGACATCCTTGGGATAGAAACCCGCAGCGATACGGCCCACGCCCTCGGCAACCTTGTCGATAAAGAACTGCTTCTTATCCGTATACGCAGTGGTTTTCTTGTCGATCACCCTGATCACCGCCTGCTTTTCCGGATCCGAGGATTTCTTCAACTCTTCGTAGTTAAAAAGGGCCAGGGGGTGAATCCCGATATGGGAGTTGATAACGAACTCCTCGCGGGCCAGACCAACGCCGTCATTGGGAATCTGGCACTCGGAAAAAGCTTTCTCCGGGATGGCCAGGTTCATCATGATTTTTGTCTTGGTCTTGGGCAGATTGGTCAGGTCGAGCCGATCGATTTCGAAATTCAACAACCCTTCATAAACAATGCCCTTCTCGCCCTCTGCCGAGGAAACGGTGATGTTTTGGCCGTTCGTGATCTTCTTGGAACCGTCGCCGGTACCGATGACGCAGGGGATGCCCAGCTCACGGGAGATAATGGCGGCATGGCAAGTCCGGCCGCCGCGGTTGGTGACGATGGCCGAAGCAATCTTCATGATCGGCTCCCAATCAGGATCGGTCATGTCGGTAACCAGTACCTGCCCCTTCTTAAAACTGTGGATGTCAACAACGGCGGCAATGACGTTGGCCTCGCCCTGACCGATCTTGGTGCCGACCGCCAAACCTTCGACCAAAACCTTGCCTTTTTCCTTCAGCTTGTAGGTTTCGATGGACCCCTTAGAAGTCTGGGAATGCACGGTTTCTGGGCGGGCCTGCACGATAAAGAGTTTACCGGTGCCGACGTTCACTCCGTCACCGTCCTTGGCCCATTCGATATCCATGCCCTTGCCGTAGTGATCCTCGATAATGCAGGCCCATTTGGCGAGCTGGAGAATTTCATCGTCGTTGATCACGTATTTGCCGCGTTCTTCCGGCGTAGTGTTGATCGTTTTTACCGGTTCTTCGGTATTGGGATCGTTGTCGTAGATCATCTTGATCTCTTTGCTGCCGATGGTCTTGCCAACGATGGGACGCTTGCCCTGCTTGAGGGTCGGTTTGAACACGTAGAACTCATCGGGATTGACCGCACCCTGAACCACGGTTTCTCCCAGACCCCAGGCGCCGGTGATAAAAACCGCATCCTCGAAACCGCTTTCCGTGTCGATGGAAAACATGACGCCGGAAGAAGCGGAGTCACTGCGCGCCATCTTCTGCACCACGATGGAAAGATAGACGTCGAACTGGCCAAAGCCCTTGTCGTGCCGGTAGGAAATGGCCCGGTCGGTAAACAAGCTGGCAAAACAGCGGCGGCAGGCGTCGATGAGCTGTTCCGGACCGCGGATGTTCAGATAGGTTTCCTGCTGGCCGGCAAAGGAGGCGTCCGGCAGATCCTCGGCAGTGGCGGAAGAACGCACGGCCACGTCAACACTGGGGCCGTACATCTCTTCCATCTTCTTGTACGAATCAAGGATAGCCTTGCGCAGATCATCGGGGAACTCGGCGGCGCGGATAATGTTACGCGCCTTCTCGCCGCGGGCCTGCAAATTGCGCAGGTCATGGGTGTCAAGGTCGGCCAGAGCATCTTCAATGGCTTGGGCGATACCGGCGGTTTTCAGCAGATGCCGATAGGCATAGGCGGTAATGGAAAAGCCGTTTGGGACATCAACACCCTTTGAGGTAAGCTTCTGATGCATTTCACCCAAAGATGCGTTCTTGCCGCCAACCAGCGGGACATCCTCGATGCCGATATCATCAAACCAGAGAATGAAAGCCTCATCGTGTTTACCCATTGTGTTCTGCTCCCTAATTATTTATTTAAAAGTTCAGGACGTGGAACGCACTGAAAAATCCATTGATTTTGCGACGGTCATCACGCCAGCAATGTATAGCGAATCTTGCCTTGCGGGTCAATCGAAACCTGAGCAAAGAGCAAAAAAATGACCCGTTGCTCGGCACATATGCACATAGTATAACATAATGTATCCGGGCCTGTATTTTTTTGTTCCTTTCCCTCTTCCTGTCACGCAAAGGTCTCACTATGATCAGCCAAAACATCGAACTTCTTTTCCGTGAATATCTTTCGGCACACAACCATGCTGCCAGCGACTATTTTGGCCTCATCAAACAACTGGTGGCCCTGAAAAACAGCGCCGTTCCGGAGTCGCACGATTTTCAACTGGCAAACGAGGCCATTGCCAAGGCTTATGCCCTGGTTGAAGATGAAATACAAACCAACACCAATCCGCCGAACAAGGAGATATCCTTCGGCACCTCCGGCTGGCGGGGGATCATCGGCAAGGATTTCTCCCTGCACTCCGTGGCCCTGGTGACCCAGGCCATCGTTGCCATGTACCAAGGCCTGGACCAGGACGATTCTCTGGCCGCGCCCCTGGGTGTGCGCAGTTTCCGCGAGGCGCAACAACGGGGCGCGGTGGTCGGCTTTGACAACCGGTTCGGCGGCAGCCTCCTGGCCCAGCGGGTTGTCGAGGTGCTGACCAGCAACGGCATCACCGTGCACTATGCCCATGAAGCGACGACCGGCACTCTTTCCGCCGCGGTTCTCATGGTAGATGCGGCCTTTTCGATAAATCTCACCCCCAGTCATAACCCCCTGGAATATGCCGGATTCAAATTCAATGCCGCCGATGCTGGCCCGGCCGCCTCCGAGGTGACCAGCCGCATCACGGAAAATGGGCGGCAGCTCATCGCCGGGGGCATACCCCCGGCACTGTCGCCGGATACACGCCTGGTGAAGCAATGCGATGCCCTTGCCTGCTGGCAGGAGCTGGTTGCCAGGGGCGCTTCCCTGCACGGCCTGAATTACCCGGAGATAATGGCAACCTTTCATGCTGCCTCGAATTGTGTGGTCGCGGTTGACTGCGTCCATGGCGCCAGCCGGGTGCACATGCGCGCCCTGTTCGGCGATACGCCCTCGGAAAGGCTCATTGTGTTACGGGACCAGCCCGATCCCACCTTCGGCGGAGTCTCGCCGGAGCCCTCCTCGCAGAACATGCAGCAGGTGCTGGCCACCCTGCGCAAAAGGCCGGAACCGCTCAAGCTCGGGGTCATTATCGACCCTGACGCCGACCGCATCCGTTTCAGCGATGGCGCCATCGAGCTGGACATGAACCTTTTCGGGGCCATGGCCTTTCATTATCTGCATGAAAAAAAAGGAAAGCATGGTCTGGTGGCAAAAAACGTGGCAACCAGCAATTTCGCAAATGCCATTGCCAAGGGATTACACGAGGAAATTTTCGAGCCCCGGGTCGGATTCAAGGAGTTCAAACCGGTGATCGGCAAGGCCCTGGTCTGCTTCGAGGAGTCCGACGGCATCTCCGTCATCGGCCACACCCCGGAAAAAGACGCCTACATCGGCCTGCTTCTCGCCCTGGACATGATGCTCACCCTGAAAAGGAATCTTGGCGACTATCTGCGCGAGATCCAAGCGGAATACGGACATTACTACCCGTCCAGGGGCGGAGTCGAGGTGAGCCGGCAGGGCAAGGCGCTGCTGGACACCCTTGCCGGACTGGAGAAATATGCGGTTGGAACCGTGCTTGATATTGGCGGGCAGCCACGGAAAATCACCGAAGTAATCACCATTGACGGCAGGAAAATGATTCTCGAAGACAACAGTTGGCTGATGATCAGGCCCTCGGGCACCGAGCCCAAGGTGCGCTTTTACGTCGAGGCCAGAAGCGAATCGGGCAAGGATGCTCTATTTGCCGCGGCAAAGGCAATGCTCACCGAGATCGGACTTCTCTAAAGGTCGAGGGATGAAAGTAAAAAAGGACAGCCGCCGGCTCCTCCTGGTGGAAGACAGCAAATCCCTCGGATTGATGGTGAAAGACAAGATAGAAGGGCAACTCGCCCTCTCCGTTTCTTTGGCAACGTCCTTTGCCGAGGCCAGACGCCTCATCGCGGATCAGCCGAATCAATTTTTCCTGGCCATCCTCGACCTTACCCTGCCGGACGCTTCGGGCAACGAGGTGGTGGACTATGTCCTGACCCGCAACATTCCACCGATCATCTTCGCCGGAAGATTCAACCAGAAACTACGGGACACCCTCTGGCAGAAAATGATCGTCGATTATGTCCTCAAGGAAAACCCCCAGAGCATCGACTATCTTCTTGGACTTGTCCGGCGCATCGCCAACAACAGCGGGGTCAAGGCGTTGGTTGTGGACGACTCGCGCTCGTCGCGGCTTGAGCTGAGCAACATGCTGACCATCCACCGTTTCTGCGTGTATGAAGCGGAAAACGGCGCGGAGGCCTTGCCAATTCTTGAACAGCATCCGGACATCAAACTCCTGATCACCGACAACGACATGCCCACAATGACCGGCCTGCAACTGACCAAGGAGATCCGGCACCGTCACGCCAAGGATGAACTGGCCATCATCGGCCTTTCCGGCACCGACGACAAAACCATCTCCACGCAGTTCATCAAGAACGGCGCCAACGACTTTCTGAGCAAGCCTTTTTCCACCGAGGAATTTTACTGCCGGGTCAACCAGAACATGGATCTGCTCGAATATATCCGGCAGATCAAGGAAAGCTCGAACCGGGATTACCTCACCGGCCTGTACAACCGCCGTTACTTTTTCGAGATGGGCAAAAAACTCCTGGCCAGCGCCAAACGCGGACACATCGAGGTGGCCATTGCCCTGCTGGATATCGATTTCTTCAAAAAGGTCAATGACACCCACGGCCATGACGCTGGTGATCTGGTGCTCAAGAATCTCGGCGACGCCCTGTTGCACCGCTTCCGCGAAACGGACATCGTCTGCCGCTATGGCGGGGAGGAAATCTGCATCCTGGTGGTCAATATGGCCGGGGATAGCATCCACGAGATTTTTAACAGCGTCCGGGAGAATATCGCCAAAACCACGATGGATCTTGGGCGGGAAAAAGTCCGGATCACGGTCAGTATCGGCGTGTGCGTGGAGGCAAAGGAATCATTGGAGGAAATGATCACCATTGCAGACGAGATGCTCTATGCCGCCAAGGAAAACGGCCGCAACCAGGTGCGCTTTTAGCCCGGGTTCCTGCCCTATCTCTTCCGGCAATCTTTCCCCTGATTCACCGTCCCCTTGTAATTACCTCTTCGATCCGGAAGTTCCGGCATCCCTCATCCGGAGAGAAGAGCACGGCTCCCCCCGGAATTCCCTATACTACACGGGGTAAATATCGAGGCTCACGTCTAACCGGATGTTTTTTTAACCGAAGGATTTTCAAGGGCTCTCCACTCCGTAACCCTGCTGTATGCTAAGGAAATGGGATACATGCCCGCTCTTTTTACCCCGCGTTTTCTGCCGGTTTTTCTGTTGCCTTAACTCCCAGGTAGGTCCCGGAGCTTATTCCCATCAGGACAAGAAGTGAAGAATTGAACTCCGGCATCGTTAAATATGCCGTTACCTGTCGCACGAATACCGCGACCAAAACGATTGTCCAGGCGAAAATCTGGAATCGGTGAAAACTTACGCCATAGTCATCCGAAACGATATCCCTTATAAAACCCTGCGATTGTTTCACCGGGCTCGATCTGTTCGTATCAATGGCGACACCTCCGATCCCAGTGCCTGCACTGATGCCCATCAGGAGAACAAGCGTATCGGAAATCGTGTTAAAACTGTGCCTTACAACGTAAAGCAGCAGCCATGACGTCATGATGGCAAAAAACCAGACAGCCATCTGTACGAGCGCGAGACTGTAAGGCTTTCTCCCAACCTCGGGGTTCGGGCCAACATCGCGGAGAATGTTGGTCTTCGCGGCAAGCAACAGAAAAAGAGCAGTAATCGCCACGATAATAACGACGCTGACGGTAAACCATGTCTTGTTTACCAAGATGAGGGTGAATGATTTTTCATTCTCCACCAATGTCGGAATCGGCGTTTGGTCTTCGAGCCCCACGCTGGCTGAAACCTTGCGGGTAAAAAACTGTCCGGGCTTGCGCGAGGAAATAAAATTATCCCAAAAAGCAATCGGACCGTCAGTGTGACCGATGAAAAACCGCAAATCGTCTTTGTCGCTGTTGATGACATAGGATTGGGGATACACCTCTTTCAACGGCATCCGATCAAAAAAAAGAATGATATTTTTGTTATTTTGCCGCGCCTCATCAATCAGTTCTTTTCCATTGGCTATGGTTACGCTGATCTCTTCCGCAAGCCCCGCGGAATTTATGTGGCCGGTATTGTTGGAAACGACGGAGAGAACGTATGGCTTGGCTTTGTCCAGCGGCATGGCATGCAAAAAAGGGGCTGATGCCATTAATCCAGCGAAAACAATCAGGGGGATGAGTCTTCTGATCAGCTTGAATTCATGCAATTTCATGCAACCAACTTCCTTCCCTGTTTTATAATTCCGGACGATACAACACAGGATGACCTGGAACGACATATTCGGCACAGCAAAGACAGAGGCTCAATAAAAAGTAAATACGGTAATTGTGAATAGCATGGCAAAAAGACACGGCCAGAAGCAGACTCTTGGGATTAAATTTTTTTGATACTGGACGAGAGGAATATTAGCGTTCAAAGAATATAAAACAGAGTTTGCCGAGACCAGCAGAATAATGAAATAAATAAGAAAGAAAAAATATTCCAAATAAAAGACCTGTTCCACCGCAATCGTGCGTCTGATATTGATATGACCGAAGGCTATAACCAAAAACATCGAAGCGCAAATATTAAGTATCTTCCCGCTCCCCGCCTGCGTAAAGCTCACGCGCTGTTCATCTTTGCTCGTGATCATCAGAAGCGTGAAGAGAAGAATTGTCACGATTATGAGCGCAGTCAGGTTGGAAATGAAGGCGTCGGTAAAGTTTCTTTTAATCTCGAAACTGAAACAAAATGACGGAAATCTGTCTGTATTCAGGGGTCGCTCCAGGCCGAAATCGGTATTATAGAAATTTTCCCGCAACTCAAAAAAACTGCGGACAATCTTCCAGCCCGGCAGGGTCAATCCCTTCCGGAGCCCTGGAAGAGCGGCCGGATTTGTGAAATTGTACGCGGCAAGGTCCGGCACCAGAAAAACGTTATGGTCCAGATCATTGTGCAAAATTTGCAGGCTTAATTTATCCTGCTCAAGCGGATATTTTGAATGATCTATCTGCTGGGGAACCGTGCATATCACATTCCAGCGTACGATTTCTAAACCATTCTCCCTGGTGCGATAATTTTCCTGCGTTACCAGATTAGATGCTCCGCTTATCGTGAATCCGCGCGGCACCGCATCCTGTTCGTCCAGACGGTATTTTTGCCAGATGTAACCGGAAACCGCGAGGTCTCCGGCAGAGTTCAAGGAGGCGGATTCAATAAAAATACCGGTCGGTATGTAGACCGGCGCCTTGGTATGTCTGTCCGCTGAGGCACGGGTATAAGAGCTCATGATCCGGGTCAAAGTTGCTTTGTCATTGATCCGGATGCCTTCACTCCTGTTTATGGAATTATGGGAAAGCGCAATCTTCCACAGGGCGCCGATACCCGATGCCAAAAAGATCGCAATCATCGCCGACACAACCCATAAGCGCGTCCGGTTGCTGCTGCATCCCCGAGACAAAAGCGCGGTTACCGAGGAGGCGAAAATCACCAGTACGGTTGTGATCAGCATGAGTTGGCGGCGCAACTTATCGATATCCCAAGGCAGATCATCCTTGACAAAGGTATTCTGCATGGACCATCCGGTGGACGGGATAGGGGCGTAGATCAGCCAGGAGTCAAGGCCGGTGCTTATGCTCCGGTGTTCGAGAACCCCAGAGCCGCGCTTGCCTGCCTGTTCGGCCAGGATCAGCCTGTCCGGGTCGTTCTGCTCGTGTAAAATCTGGGCCAGAGTTTTGCGCGAGATCACCAGATCCGTGTCCGGATGATACAGATATGCCCCTTTTTGCGAAACAAGCGCCCCGAAGCCTGTCGGCCCCAGGTCCAAAGATTCGATGACCCGTCCGATCTCCTCTATCGAAATGGTGATGGTTACAACGCCCCTTGCGGAATGTCGGCCGGCAGCCTTATCCAAACCGTAAAAGGGTACAGAATAGGCAACCAGAAGAGAATCGGAAGCTTCCCCGTAAAAGGGTTGCGACCATCGCGGGCCAGTGTCGATCGCTGCCCCGAACCAGTCATGTTCCGGCTTGGTATAATCGTATACCGTGTCGAGCTGGATCTGTTCGATTCTCCCGTTCTTCCTCGCATGCAGCACCGAATAGAGTTTCCGGTCGGGAGCAAAGGCATACGGCTTGAAAGAGAGAGCGGCACTCAAAAAATGGGGATACTGCTCCAGAAGCGCCCGAAGTCGTGCTTGCGCGGCATTAAGGGTGAGTTCGCCGCTGCTCAACTGGTCCGCGATCGAGTTGGCGTTGTCGATTACTTCGCGGGCGACCCGGTCAATTGACCGGGTCGCTTCAACGGTGAGGGAAGTGAGGCTGCTCT
>CAZPOR010000008.1:0-153132 GCA_964588325.1 uncultured Desulfurivibrio sp. | reverse complement strand
CGCCGTAGGCGGGATGCCATGCGCTCCTCGATGCTGCCGGGGCTTTGCAAACTCGCTGCGCTCAGACAGTGCAAAGCCCTTTTTCGGCAGCCCCTCCGGTGCTCGGCTGCGTGCCAATGGGACTTTAACAGCCCAAAAGCAACGGACTTGACTGAAACAGGAAATGGGGATGGAGTTCGTTTCCTGGAAGTTAGAATATCGGACGCCGCCCCCCATTTTTTCCTTCTTTCTGTAAGATTGACATATTGTAACATATAATCTACAATAAAACATGCCGGAAACGGCATACTGTCTTGAGTACTATGCCGACGAGAAGGGCAAAGAACCTTTCCGGGATTGGCTTTACGGCCTGCGCGATCGTGCGGCCTTTGCCAGGATTACCGTCCGGCTCGACCGGGTGGAACTCGGAAATTTTGGTTTATGCAAAAACGTCGGCAATGGCGTGTTCGAGTTGAAGATTGATTACGGCCCTGGGTATCGCGTTTACTACGCCATCAGCGGCAAGACTGTTGTTCTGCTGCTCCTTGGTGGTGATAAGTCAACCCAGACCAAGGATATTGAAACGGCAAAATCGTACTGGGCCAGCCATAGGGAGAGAACAGCATGAGAGAAATGACGCATTATGAAATAGACCTGAGTGAATGGCTGAAAGACCCTGACAATGCCGCCGAATACCTTACGGCCTCCATTGAAGAGGGAGATAAAGACGCCATGCTGCTGGCCTTGCGGCGGATAGCCCAAGCCCAGGGTGGGATGGCCTTGGTCGCGGAAAAAGCCCAGGTGCCGCGGGAAAGTCTTTACCGGGCGCTCTCGCTCCGGGGCAATCCTGCCTTGTCCAATCTTCTGGCCATCCTGCACGGCATGGGGCTTAAAATGACCATCCAGCCGGAAAAAAGGGTCGCCGCAGCGTAGATTTTGCACCCTCCAACCCAGACAGAAAATGGAGAGGATTTTGTATGCAGACAGCGAGAGAGAAAATTGTAGAAGTCGTTTTGGCTCAGCCGGAAGATGCTACTTACGAAGAAATTGTGCGGGAATTGGCATTCGAAAGAATGGTGGAACGGGGCATGAATGACTCTCGATCTGGAAGGGTTATTTCAGATGAAGAGATGTCGCGCCGGATTCGCGCATGGCAGAGTTGAGATGGACCAGGGAAGCCGAACAATGGCTGAAGGATATCCTGGAATATATTGCCCGTGATAATCCGGACGCTGCGGGAAAGGTTGTTGCTGGTATTTACCACAAGGCCCAACTGTTGCGAGAATTCCCGGAGCTTGGCCAGAAATACCGTTCGGAACCAGAAGGCGAAATCCGAATCGTGCTCTATGGCCATTACCGGATTGTGTATCTGATAAGAACGGAAGGCGGTATCGATATTTTGGGCGTGTTTCATGGTGCCTTGGATATTGAGAGATACTTCCCTTAAGAATGGCTCGCTAATTAGCAAGCAACGTCCCCTGGTTTACTCCCGCTCCTTCGTCCGGAGATGGCCACGTTTCTGAGAAAAACAAATTCTTAGCGTTATGCACATTGTTGGCCGAGGTTGCGCAGTTCAACTCGGAGCTATTTGAGGTATCACTCCTCACTCATGGCGATAAAACGAACTTTGACCTTCTGCCCGGGTACTTGGAGCAAATCTCTGGCATTGAAATTGATGGCCATTATTTTGGAGATTGTGAGGATGCATATCGTCTTGGATACTTAGCGCGCAAGCATCCTTATCCAGCAAATATCAAGCACCTTATGACCGAGGGGCACGTTGAGGATTTCTTTGGCGCATGGTTTCAAAAGGAGGATGAAGGTGACTGTTTCAATCCCGACGAGAGGCAGCAAATCATCTTCGACATCCCATAAGTATAATCTAATTATTGCACCGGACTTGGAGCACAAGGATGATGTTGTTGGTAGTTGATTGACTTCGGTCTGAGAACATTACGGGGACGTACTTAAAATATTTTTACCGGTGTGACGGCATGTTGCGAGGGAATCAAGGATGGCGCTGATAAGAAAATGGAAGATGGCCCCTGGTGAGGTTTTTGCCCAGGGGCCAGTGGTGCCGGTCATGGTGATCAAGGACCTCGCCCATGCGGTGCCATTGGCCCGTGCTTTGGTGGCGGGCGGCATTCGAGTGTTGGAGATCACCCTGCGGACTCCGGTTGCCGTGGCGGCCATCCGGGAGATTGCCCGTTCGGTGCCGGAGGCGGTGGTGGGGGCCGGGACCGTGACCACTGCCGAGGAGTTGGCCGCGGTGAGCGAGGCTGGGGCGGTGTTTGCCATCAGCCCTGGGCTGACCCCGGAGCTGCTGGATGCGGCCAATCAGGGGGATATTGGGCTGATCCCCGGCATTGCCACGGTTTCCGAATTGATGACCGGCATGCAGCGGGGTTACACGCATTTCAAGTTTTTCCCCGCCGAGGCGGCGGGCGGCATCCCCATGCTCAAGGCCATTGCCGGGCCGTTTCCCAAGGTGGTTTTTTGCCCGACCGGTGGGATCGGTGTGGAGAATTACCGCGACTATCTGGCCTTGGGCAATGTGGCCTGCGTGGGCGGCTCTTGGGTGGCCCCGTCTGAGGCGGTGGCCCAGGGGGATTGGGGGCGCATCAGTCAACTGGCCCGGGAGGCGGTGCAGGGCGCCGGGAAATAGTTTTTTTCTTTTTTCCGCACAGCCCCGGCCATGGAGCGCGCGGTGTGCGAAAAGCGGATTGCTAATGAGCCGTGTCGTTGCCAGAGTAAAAAATAAATTCGGGCGGAAGTCCGGATTTTTTGGGCAACCAGGAAAGCGATTTCCTGTCACCTCACTTCCAAGGGGGGAAAGCATATGGGTTTCCGGCGTATTGTCGCTCTCGCCTTTCCCCTGCTGCTGATCGCCGCCACTATTTCCGCGGCGGAGACGCGGGGGGCGCCCTCCCTGAAGGGCGCTCCCGTAAAGCTCGATCCGGTTTCGGCAGACTGTCTCACCTGTCATGAGAACGCCGGTGGCTCGCATGCGAGTTTCTGCCTTCTGGCCGAGTGCGGCGGCCATATCGTCAGTGTCTCCTATGCCGACTTGGCCGCCCGCAACAAAGAATTGCTTCCGGTGAGCAGCCTGCCGCCCGAACTGGTGCTCTACGAGGGAAAAATCATTACATGCGCCACCTGTCACGGCTTTGAACCGCACAGCGGCATGGCGCTCGCCATGGATAACCGTGGCAGCTTCCTCTGCCGCAGTTGCCATCGGAAATGAAGCCGGGAGAAAAAAGCGGAGGCCGGGTCAATACCCTCCCTTCCCTGGGTTGCCGGGGGTGTGCATGTCCGGCTTTCGCCAGCCTTTCCGGTGTCCGGCGGGATTGCCGCGACTACAGGCTCAACGCCGCCTCGCCATTGCTCAGCGATTCCCGCAGTTCCATCACCTCGGCGCTTTCCAGGTAATCGTCAAAATCCATCCGCTTATCAATGATCCCGTTGGGGAGGATTTCGATGATCCGGTTGGCGGTGGAGGCCACCATCTGGTGATCATGGGAGGCGAAGAGGATCACCTCCGGGAAGGCGATGAGGCCGTTGTTCAGGGCGGTGATCGATTCCAGGTCCAGATGGTTGGTGGGCTCGTCCAGGATCAGGGCGTTGGCCCCGGTGAGCATCATTCTTGAAAGCATGCAGCGCACCCGCTCGCCGCCCGAGAGCACGCTGGTCTTTTTTAACGCCTCTTCGCCGGAAAAGAGCATCTTGCCCAGAAAACCACGGGCAAAACTCTCCCCCTCGGTGGGCGGGGTGTACTGGCTCAGCCAATCCACCAGGGTCATATCCTTGTCGAAATAACTGCTGTTTTCCTTGGGGAAATAGGCGGTGGACATGGTGATCCCCCAGCGGAAGGTGCCGCGATCCGGGGCCATCCCCTCGGTGATGATCTCAAACAGGGTGGTCTTGGCCACGGAGTTGAGGCCGATGAAGGCGATCTTGTCGCCCTTGTGCACCGTGAGGCTGAAGTCGTTGAGGACCGTGACCCCGTCGATCTCCTTGCCCAGGCCCGTGGCCTCCAGGATGATGTCGCCGCAGGGACGCTCGGGCTTGAAGACCACGAAGGGGTATTTGCGCGACGAGGCGGGCATGTCCTCGATGGTCAGTTTGTCCAGCAGCTTCTTGCGCGAGGTGGCCTGCTTGGCTTTGGAGGCGTTGGAGGAAAAGCGCTGGATGAAGTCGGTGAGCTCCTTGGCTTTGGCCGCGGTCTTCTTGTTTTCGTCCTGCTTTTGCTTCACAAAGAGCTGGCTCGCCTGGTACCAGAAATCGTAGTTGCCCACATACACCCGGATCTCGCCAAAGTCGATGTCCGCGATGTGGGTGCAGGCCTGGTTGAGGAAGTGCCGGTCATGGGAGACGATGATCACCGTGTTCTGGAAGCGGAAGAGGAAATCTTCCAGCCAGGCGATGGACTTGAGATCCAGGTGGTTGGTGGGCTCGTCCAGCAGCAGCACGTCCGGGTTGCCGAACAGGGCCTGGGCCAAGAGCACCCGCACCTTGTCGCCGCCTTCCAGCTCCTTCATCTTTTTGTCGCGGAACTCTTCGGGGATGCCCAACCCCTTGAGCAGCACGGCGGCCTCGGATTCCACCTCGTAGCCGTTCATCTCGGCGAACTCCGCCTCGATGTCGCCGGCCCGGATGCCGTCGGCCTCGGTGAGCTCCGCCTTGGCGTAGAGGGCGTCGCGTTCGTGCATCAGTTCGTAGAGGCGACGATGCCCCATGACCACGGTGTCGAACACGCTTTCCTCGTCAAAGGCGAAATGGTCCTGGCGCAGCATGGCGATCCGCTCCTTGGGGCCGACCACGATCTCGCCTTTGTCCGCCTCTTTTTCTCCGGCCAGGATCTTCAAAAAGGTGGATTTGCCGGAGCCGTTGGCGCCGATGAGCCCGTAGCAGTTGCCCGGGGTGAACTTGATGTTGACGTCCTTGAAGATAATCCTCTTTCCGTAGGAGAGGGCGATATTGACTGCGCTGATCATGGTGATTCCTTGGGTGCGATGAATAAGGCATGGGTGGTTCCGGGACCCTCGGCGGGGATGAGGGTCCCGGTTGGCGTAAACCGCGTATTATACTGTAGATGGGTGGAAATAACAACGGCGGGGACGTTTTTTCCTGGCGCGGAGAAAAGGGGGCGGGCCGGACAGCCGATGCCCTATGGTGTGGATCTCTCTGAAAATCCCGTGCAGGGAGGGTTTATTCGGCAATCCCCGTGTCATTGGGCGGTGGGGAGGAAATCACCATTTTTTCAAGTTTGTCAAAAGTGTAGGTCGTATCTTGCCGCAGATCAATGTGCTGGGGGTCAACCGTTATTCCTGAGCCTGCCAGGCTGGCAAAGCCGGCGAAGGCCGCGGGTTCCATGTCAAAATGGTGTTTGGCGAGGACGGCGAAATCATTGCCGTAAGCCCTGAAAAGCAGGGCCTCGGGATACCGTGCCTGGAGTTCGGTGGCGAATTCCTGGAAAAATCGATTCCCCCGCTCCCAGCCCTGCCGCTTGTTGTATTCCAGGACATTTGTCAGATGCAGGACATGGAGGCAACTGTATTCCTGGAGATTCCGGTTGTTCTGCAGAAAGATTCGCAGGTAGTCCTCATTGTACAGCCCGGTCAGTTTGTCATTGAAGAAATACGAAAATCTTTTTTTCTCGATATCCGTGACCGGCGCCTGGGTGATGGCCACAGGAGTCGCCGTCCCTTTGAGTGCGGTGATGGCCGCCGCGACAACCGTGGGATGGAACTGGCTGCCGCTGAGGGAGGCAAGTTCGTCAAGGGCTTCCTGGATTTTTTTTCGCGGTTTATAGATGCGGTTGGTGGTCATGGCGTCAAAGGCATCGGCAACGGTCAGGATGCTGGAGAGCGAGGGGATGTCGTTGCCCCGCAGTCCGTCGGGGTAGCCGCGGCCGTCATGCCGTTCATGGTGGTGGCGGATAATCTCGGCCAGCTCCTTGTACATTTCGATGTTGGAAAGCATTTCGTGACCGGTCGAGGCATGGAGTTTGATCAGGTCATAGTCCAGGCTGCTGAGTTTTCCCGGCTTGAGAAGGACCGAATCCGGGGTGGCTATCTTGCCGATATCATGGAGAATGGCCGCCTTGTAGAGCTTGGCCGTCTCCTGCTGCGGCACGCCCATTTTTTTGGCGATCTGCTGGCAATACCTGGCCACGCGTTCGGTGTGCCCCGCCGTATAGGTATCCCGCTGTTCGATCATGTCCACAAAGGTGAAGATCGTTTCTTCATAGTTGGCGGTGCGTTCGATCGTAAGTCTGGCTACTTCTTCCCGGTGGCGAAAGGAGCTGATGGCGAAGCCAAGATCCCCGGCAAGATCTTCGAGCATGGCGATTTCTTCCTGTTCAAACCCTTCTTGCAGCCAGGTGTAGACCGTGAGCGCGCCAAGCGGTTGCGCGGATTGCCTGGCCCTCAGGGGCAGGGCGATCACCGATTGAAAGCCTTTCATTTCGAGCTGGTCGCGCCAGGGGGTAAAGTCCGGGTCTTGCTGGCGGTCGTTGATCACCGTGGTGTCTTCGCGGAGGCATCTGGCGGTCGGACTGTGAAAAAAGGAGACTTCCGGGACAACGACGGCATACGGGGGATCGGCCAGATATTTTTCGGCATCGTCGGAGCTGTATATGGTCTGAATCCTGTCATCCTGCAGCAGGCCGATCCAGCAGAATCCGTAGTGCCCATGCTGGACGAATCGTTCGCAGGACTTTTTCAGCAGGACTTCCAGGTCCGGAGAGGTGATCAATAATTTGTTGATGTCGGCCACGGTCTGCAGGATGCCCCTGAGATAGATCTGCTGGTCGAGAAGGGCGTTGATCTTTTCCGTTCGTTGCGCCACCTTGCTTTCAAGGCTGACATTGAGCCGGTCCACCTCGCGTTTTTTCTTGTGCAGGCTCCGGTTCAGGAGAAGGATGTACCAGGCGACGGAGAAAACCAGGAAGACAACCGCGCCCAGAAGGGCAAGCTGCCGCCAATACCGGCTGAGAACATCCGCGAGGGAGAAGGCGCCATAGTCGTGATAAGGGGCGATCTTCAGGTCAAAAAGGCAGTCATGCACGGGTTGATAATTAAGGGGAATGGTCCAGCCTGCCGATTGACTGGCCAGAGCCGCCGGATGGGTGCTTTCCATGATCATCAGCGCGCCGGCCACCTGGCGGGAAATTCTGTCCGGGGTGGTTTTGATCGCGGCCATGGGCCATTCCGGATAGAGCGCGGTGCTGAGCAGAAAGGGAAAGCCCTGTTCGGTTCGCTGATGAAGAATCTTCAGATCCTTCAGGCGGATGGTCCCGTTTTCCGCCATTCGTTCAAGGGTGTCGGTGCGGGCTGTTCCGGCGTCAACCGTCCCCGCAAGCACGGCATGGACAACGCCCTCGTGGGTGCCGGCATAGCGCAGAAGGGAAAAATCGCTGAACGGGTCCATGGCCTGTTTGTGAAATTCCCGCCAGGCCACGATCCAGCCCCCGAAAGAAAGGGAATCTACAGCCATGAAGGACTTTCCCTTGAGATCGGCGAGGGTGTTGATGTCGCGGCGGCCGGCCTTGGTGAAAATCACGCCGCCAAAGGTTGTTGTCTGCTGGCCGGGAAGATTCTGGTTGATCAGGGTGGCAATCCGGCTGACTCCGTAGAGTTTTTCCAGTTCCACATAAAAAGCGGGATTGGTCAGCACAAAATCGACCCGGCTCTGTTGCACGGCCTGGTGAATCTCTTTGAAACCCAGCGGGGTTATGGTGAAATGAAAATCGGGGAGTGCTGCGGAGAGGTAGTCCGCTGTTGCGGACCATTTTTCCACGGCGATATCCTCTCCGCTTTTGGCGAGGACGCCTATGGAAATGGTCTGGGGAGCCGCCCTTAGCAGGTGGGGCTGGACCAGGAGGAAGACAAGCAAGCAGGTGGTCCGGAAAAGCACAGTCATAGTCTGCCTGTGAAAGGGGGATAAGGCCTGAAGCGATCGGGCTCCGGGCGTGGGCACGGTTGTCCGCGGACCGCTCTATACCCTAACATCAGGGCGGTCATGGCGTCAAGTGGCCCTCTGGGATCCGGCGAATAGGGGGCGATTTCGTGGGAGGCGGGTGCTTTTCCCTGGCAATCGATTGGGGCGCTCAGACGCATGGCAGTCCGCTGATTCCCCTTGACAGTGCTGGGAATTTTCTTGTATCATTTCGCGACGATCCAGCCTGGGGCAGGTCTTTTTTCAAGGGGCGCGACGCCGCTGCCAAAGCAGGTGACGGTCGGTGTCCGTTCCCCCGAATCTTCCAATGGGCTTGTCCCTGTTTTCCTCCTGCCGACTACGGACCCAAAGAGCGCAGTGACTATCGTGCCAACTTCCCCCATGCAGAAATGGCTTTTTCGCGGCGCGGCGCTTCTGCTCGCCGCCACCCTTGCCGCCCTTGGCGTGTATATCTTCTGCTCCTACCGGGCGTTTTTTAATTCCGACGCCGCCATTGCCAATATCCTGGCGGAAGAAATTGTCCGGGCCGGAGAGCTTTTTCCAAAAAACTGGTGGTATGTCAACGATGATCTCTGGGTGTTCTACAAGCATCTGCTGCTGATCCCGTGGGTCATGGCCGGGGAAAACAGCTTTTTTGCCCATGGCGTTTCCGTTGCCATCGTGGTCCTGATTACCATGGCGGTGCTCGCCTTGCTCCTGAGAGAACTGGGGCTGTCAAAAACAGCGGCGCTGATGGGCTGCATCATTGTCGGCCTGGGATATTCGCCCCTGTATCTGCGGGAGGTTTACGGCGAGGCCGCCTACACCTGGTATTTTGCCTTCATCATTTCCTTTCTGCTTCTGTGGCTCCGCGCCGGCCGACCTGATTCCGGAAAGAGTGCTAGGCGAGTCCTGTTCGGCCTCCTGCTTGTTCTTCTCTATCTCGTGGTGCTCGAAAATCCGGTGCGGTTTATGATCTACTACGTCGCGCCGCTTTGTGGCGCTTTCCTGCTGCTGCTGTATGCGGAGTGGGAGGCGTTGCTCGGGGGCCAATACGGTGATTGGCGGGCAACGCTTTCTGCCAGGAGTATTCCGGCGGGAGCCATTGCCGGGGTGTTCGTGCTGGGGGTCTTCTGCTATAAGGTGTTGCTCGCCGAGGTTCTCCATGCCGAAGGCGCCAATCGCGCGCTGCTGGTTCCGCTTCAGGATTTGCCTTTCCATGCCGCCTATTCGGTGCTGGGGCTGTTGCACTTCATCGGCGCGGAATGGCGGGACAAGGTGGAGCTGGCTTCCGTCGAAGGGGTGGTTTCTCTGTTGCGGCTGGGGTTCTACCCTCTGGCCCTGGCGCTTCCCGCCTATTATGCCAAGAGAAATTTTTCCCGCCTGGAGCAGGGGCAAAGGGTTTTCGTGGTCCTCTCCTACCTCGGCTTTGCCCTGATCTTCTTTTTATATTCGGTGAGCACCCTGCACGAAAATGCCTACGCCGCCCGCAACAACATCAGGTACATCATTCCCTATTTGATGATGGTGCTGGTCTGCCCGGTGGTGGTGTGGCGTTTTTTTCCCCGGATCGCCAAGGCGGCGCTGGCCGTGGCCCTGCTGCTCGCAATTGCTTCCACCTGGAACAACATCTCCCCCGAGGGGTGGCAGGAGACGGCCCAATCCCGCGCCGAGCTGATCAAGACTCTCAAAAAACGCGGGCTGGTCTCCGGGTATGCCCCGTACTGGGATTCGCACGTCTACACCGTGCTGAGCAAGGGCGAGGTGAGCATCCGGCCCCTTGATATCGACACCCGCGGAGTCGGCCTGTGTCTGTGGCTCTCCAGCGACCGCTGGTACGAAAAGGGCTATGCCGACGGCAAGGTTTTCTTTCTGGTGCCCAGTGAAAACCTTGAGAACTGGAAGGACGGGTGCGAAACCCTTTCCCTGCCCCAGCCCGTTGAATCCTTTCCCCTGGGCAACTACACGGTGTTTGTCTTTGCCGAAAATCCCCTTCCCGGCATCGCCGAGAAAGGGCGCGCCTGCAGGGAGGGCGAATGACCGTGGTTTTTAGCCGGGGGGTGAAAAAGTCGTTTTTCGATGCCCGGCGTGCGATTCAGGGATGGATCGTGGTTGAAAAAAGCGCCAGGACGGCTTTTTTTCAACATTCTGTGAGAGCGGCACGAGTCAACGATAAAGAGGGACTCCCATGGACAGGCCGGTAAAGATCAGTGTGGTATCCCCGGTGTATGGCTGCCGGGAGTGTCTGGGCGCGCTCTGCGCAAGGGTTGCCGCAACCCTTGCCCCCATTGCCGACGATTTTGAGATTATTCTGGTCAACGATGCCTGCCCGCAGGGTTCGTGGGAGCATATCCAGGCGCTTGCCCGTCAGGACCCCAGAATCAAGGGGATCAATCTTTCCCGCAATTTCGGCCAGCACTACGCCATCACCGCCGGGCTCGACCATGCCCAGGGCGACTGGGTGGTGGTGATGGACTGCGACCTGCAGGACAAGCCCGAGGAGATCGGCAAGCTCTACGCCAAGGCACGGGAGGGCTACGACATCGTTTTCGGACAGAGGGTGGAGCGGCAGGACAGCTTTTTCAAGAGGCTCTCCTCCCGGCTGTTTTACTGGGTGCTGGAGTATTTCACCGACACGGAGCATGACAAGACCATTGCCAATTTCGGCATCTTTTCGCGCCAGGTGATCGAAACCGTCAACCGCTTTCGGGAACAGAACCGTTCCTTCCCGCTGTTTGTCAAGATCGCCGGTTTCAAGAGGACCCAGATTCCGGTGGAGCACGATGACCGGTTGTACGGCAAATCCTCCTACAACTTCAGCAAGCTGATCAATCTGGCCATCGACTCCATCGTGGCCCATTCCAACAAACCGTTGCGGCTCTTCATCCAGTTCGGCTTCTTCATTGCCCTGGGCAGCATGCTCTACGCCGTGTGGCTGGTTTTGAGCTATTTCCTTTACGGCGACATCGCCGAGGGGTGGACCAGCCTGATGGTTTCGATGTTTTTCATGTTCGGTCTTCTTTTCGGCATTTTGGGGATTCTGGGCTTGTACATCGGCAAGATATTCGACGAGGTCAAAGGGCGGCCGCTGTACATCATCCAGGATGCCGTCAATATCGAGCCCAGGTCATGAAGAAAGTCGCCATTCTCCAGTCCAATTATATCCCCTGGAAGGGATATTTCGACATCATCGGCAGCGTCGACGAGTTCGTGCTCTACGACGACATGCAGTACACCAAGAACGACTGGCGCAACCGCAACAAGATCAAGACCCAGAAGGGCCTGGAGTGGATCACGATTCCGGTGCGGGTGGAATCGTTGTCCCAGACGATCCTGGAGACCAGGATCGCCAATCCCCTCTGGCACAAGCAGCACTGGAAGATGCTGGCCCAGAACTACGCCAAGGCCGCCCATTTCAAGGAGTACAAAGATGTTTTCGAGGAGCTGTACCTGGGCGCGACCGAAACCTCTCTCAGCGGGATAAACCGGAAATTCATCCAGGCCATCATCGGGCTGTTGGGGATCACCACCACCATCCGCTGCTCCAGCGAATTCACCCTGGCGCCGGGGAAAAGCGAGCGGCTCCTGGAGTTATGCAAGACTCTGGGCGCCACCTCCTATCTGAGCGGTCCGGCAGCCAAGGATTATCTCGACGTCTCGATTTTCGCGGCGGCGGGGATCGGGGTAGAATGGATGGACTACAGCGGCTATCCCGAATACACCCAGCTCTTTCCTCCTTTTGAACACGGAGTGAGCATTGTGGATCTGCTGTTCAACGAGGGCGCCAATGCCCCGAAATTCATGAAAGGCGTGCAACGATGATTCCCTTCAACAAGCCCCCGCACACAGGCAACGAAGAGCAGTACGTCCTCGAGGCGATGAAGAGCCCGCAGATTTCCGGCGATGGTCCGTTCGGCAAGCGCTGCCAGCGCTGGTTCGAGGCCCAGCTTGGCTGCCGGAAAACCCTGCTCACCCCCTCCTGCACCCATGCCCTGGAAATGGCCGCGATCCTCATCGGCATCGAGCCCGGGGATGAGGTGATCATGCCCAGCTATACCTTTGTCAGCACCGCCAACGCCTTTGCCCTGCGCGGGGCGCGCATCGTTTTCGTGGACATCCGCCCGGACACCATGAATATCGACGAGACCCGGATTGAGGCGGCGATCACCCCGCAAACCAAGGCCATTGTGCCGGTGCACTATGCCGGGGTGGGCTGTGAGATGGACGCCATCATGACCCTGGCCGAAAAGTACTCCCTGTTTGTCATCGAGGATGCGGCCCAGGGCATGATGAGCCGCTACAAGGGCAGGCCGCTGGGAACCATCGGCCATCTCGGCGCCTACAGCTTCCATGAAACCAAGAACTACACCAGCGGCGGCGAGGGTGGGCTGCTGATCATCAACGACGGGCGCTTTGCCGAGCGGGCGGAGATCATCCGCGAGAAAGGCACCAACCGCAGCCAGTTTTTCCGCGGCATGGTGGACAAGTACAGTTGGGTGGATCTCGGCAGCAGCTACCTGCCCTCCGAGCTCCAGGCCGCCTATCTCTGGGGGCAGTTGGAAAAGGCGGAGGATATCAATGGCGAACGGCTCGCGAGTTGGCTGGCCTACCGCGACAGGCTGGGCCCCCTCGCTGCTGCCGGAGTCATCGAGCTGCCGGTGATTCCGGAGACCTGCCAGCATAACGCCCATATGTTCTATCTCTTGGTCAAGGATCTGGAAGAGCGTACCGGGCTGCTCGATTTTTTCAAGCAGCATGTGATCTGGGCGGTGTTCCACTATGTGCCGCTGCACAGCGCGCCGGCCGGGTTGAAATACGGGCGTTTTTCCGGCAGGGATATTCATACCACCCGCCAGAGCGAACGGCTGATCCGTTTGCCGCTGTATTATGGCATTACCGCGGAAGAGATTGACACGGTCTGCGAAACAATCACGGAATGGAGCGGGAAACACTGATGGCACATCTGTACATCTTCGGCACTGTCCTGTTCACGGTGTACGGCCAGTTGATCATCAAGTGGCGGGTGCCGTTTCACGGGAGCCTGCCCGGTGAGCTGCTCCCCAAACTCATTTTTCTGCTCAAGCTGTTTTTCGACCCCTTCATCATGAGCGGCTTTGTCGCAGCCTTTCTCGCCTCGCTCTGCTGGATGGCCGCCATGACCGCCTTTGACCTCAGCTATGCCTATCCCTTCATGGGCCTCAACTTTGTCTTGGTGTTTCTGGCCTCGGCGATTCTGCTCAACGAACAGGTCTCCCTGTACAAGGTGGTTGGCCTGACCCTCATCGTGCTGGGAATCGTCATCTCAAGCAGGGGCTGATTTCCTTTCCCGCCTTTAGTGCTGCGGAGCCGGATCGCGGTTGTAGATATCCCGTCGAAACTGGACCGTGCCGTCACGATCAACCCAGGCGGTCATGTAGGCCATATATACGGCGATGGGCGAGGGGAGAGGAATGCTCTGCGTCTTTTCGCTGGCGATCGCCGCGGTCAGGGCTTCCATGGAACTCAGGGGGGTGCCCTGGAGAAGATAAACCGCCAGCCCCAGAGGGTTTGCCAAACGGATGCAGCCGGAGCTGAAGGTGCGGTCGTCCTTCCGGAACAGCTCTCGGGAAGGGGTGTCGTGCAGGTAGACATCGTAGGGGTTGGGAAAGAGGAATTTCACCCGGCCAAGGGCATTGGCCGGCCCGGGTTCCTGGCGGAGCCGGTAGGGGAAGTGCGAAGGGGAAAGGCTTGCCCAGTCAACCCCGGCCGGGTCAACCTCCGTGCTGGGGTTCCAGCCTCGAAACACCCGGAGATGCGACGTGCCAAGATAGCTTGGGTTTTTTTTGATTTTCGGCAGAAGATCCTTGGTGGCGATGCTGTGCGGCACCTCCCAGGCCGGATTGAGCACCAGGGAAGAGATGCGCCCGTTGAATACCGGGGTTTGCCGGTAGGTCTTGCCGACAATCACGGGCATGGAGAGCCGGAGTTCGCCATTCTCGTACAGCTTGAGGGTGAAATCAGCGATATTCACCAGGATATGGCGCGGCTCCAGCAGGGACGGCAGCGGCTGGCAGCGTTCGAGGCTTGCGGCGAGTTGCCGGATGCGTTCGCTGACGGGGACATTGAGTTCGGCCAGGGTTTTGGCGCCGACAACGCCATCGGCAATGAGGCCATGGCGGACCTGAAACCTCTGCACCGCCTCCCTGAGCGGTGTGTCGAAAATATTTTCCCGGTTTGTTGGCGCATCCAGGTCTCCGCCGGCGGCAAGGCGGTCCCGCAGGAGGGGGATGCGGACATCCATGTCGCCTTCGTGCAGGGTGGGGCCGCCGGGAACCCGCGGCCAGCCGCCTTGCGCGGCAAGTTGCTGATACTGGGCAAGGGCCTTCTCCAACCCGGGCAACAAGCAAAGCTCCCCCCGCGCTTCGGGCGCTGCCATTGCCGAAACCGGAAACAGGGCAATGATAAGGGCGCAACAGAAAAAGCGGAAGAGATGCGGGGCCGGAGACATGGGAGCAGATGGATTTTTCGTCCTGATTACCAAGTGCGGAAGGTTCCTGAATCGATATGGACGAAATCCCCGCTGGGGTAATAGCCTACTCCGCCGAGGCGGAGCGAAAGGGCGGTGCGTTGGAGGTCGGCCAGGGGGGTGCCGGGGATGCGGATGTCCAGGGCGCGGCCTTCGAGATGCAGGCTGTGTTTCGCCACCTTGTGGCCTCGGCTGATGAGGATGTCGTTGTATTTCGGCGAACGGTAGCCCGAGATGATGTGGATCTCGTTGTGACGCCCCAACCGGGTGTTCACCAAATCGAGAAAATCCAGGGTTTGGATGTCAATGGGATGCTGCTCGTTTGTATGGTGGCAGCGCAACAGCCGGTTCAGTTCCTGGATGGCTTGCGGATTGTACTGGCCGTCCGGGTCGCGATAGGTGGTGTTGATTTTTTCTCCGGTATGGATGTTGTAGAGGTTCAACCGGCCAGCCGGCTGATTTGCGGGAGAAAAATTGGCCCATGCCGTTTCAGGATGGAGAAAAGCAAGGGTCGTCAGCAGCGAGGCCTTGAGGAATGAGCGTCTGCTGGAGGGAAGGCGCATGGAAAGAGTCTCCTGGTGTATCGGGGCAGATGGGGCGGGGTGCGCGGCTGCAGGGAAGTACGATTATGATAAAATTATCGTTAATGATTCCTAGTTTAACCGCATTTGCTTGGATTTGCACATTTTTTTAGCATGCATGGTCCGGAGGGATCGAAAACAAAAAAACAGGGCGTAAGCCACCCCTGCTGAAAGCAGGATATTTCCGCTTTTTCCGGCCAGAATCGTATTTTTTTGCTAAAACGGCTCGGAATCGATCCTGCCGTCGAACTCCTCGGCGTAGTGTTCGCTGTGGAAGAAGGAGCAGCGCAGGCACCGGTCACTTTTTTGAGCAAAGGTAAACAGGGGCTGGCCGGAGCCGATGGTGCCGGCCAGCAAGGCGCAGTTTTTCCCAGAAACCGGGAAGGCCGGGCAGTTTTTTTTCTTTTCTCCGCAGTTGTGAAAATCCCAGCACTGCATGGCGCTCCTCCCCGGGAACGGATCGATTCGTGGTCAAGCCGCTCATCGTAATTCTCCGGCTGAATGGAAATGGGGGGAGAGGCAGCTTGGTCAACACCATAACAAAAGGCGGGAAGCCGAGTCAATACGTTAAAAATACGGATAGCCGCGGGGGCCTCGTCAGTATGCCTCGCGCTTATCCAGCGTGATGATGAGGTTCAGGGCATTCTCGGATTCGGGGTTTTGCCGGAGCACATGGTAGAGATGGCTGCGTGCGGCCTTGTAATCTTTCAGATCGACAAGCAGCACCGCATAGTTGTAGTTGAGCGATTCGTCGTCCGGGGCAATCTGCAGGGCGCGTTTATAGTATTTTTGGGCCCGTTCATACTCCCTGCGATGCCGGCAGACAATGCCCATCTGATTTAAGAGGGCAATGTCCTCCATCTCCCCGCCCATGCTCCGGTGCATGATCGCCTCGGCTTCGCTGTCCATGCCGAAGTCCAGGCAGGCCTCGATATATCTGGGGGGCAGCTTCATTGTCTTTTTGGAGAGCTTCAGCGCCGTTGCCAGGGAGGCTTTTGCTTCGGCGGCGTTGCCCACGGCTTTGAATTGTCCGGAAAGATCCATGTGCCGATCCGGGGTGTTGGGCGAGATCGCGATTGCTTTTTTGAGCACTTCCAGGGCATTGACGTGGTCGCCCTTGCGTTGATAAATCCGGGCCAGCCCGTCCAGCGACCGGACATACAGGTCGTTGCTGGAATCCTTGCAAAGCTTGTAGTTTTCCTCGGCCTCGTCTACCCTGCCGGCCTTTTCCATTGCCTGGGCAAGATGGAAATAGGTGGCGGACTGCCGTGGTTGCAGGATTCTGGCTTCCGTGAGGGCTTGGATGGCGCTCTCGATCTGGCCCTCGCGCAGGTATTTTTTGCCGGCAAACAGGGCACGGTGGTACGGGTCGGGGTCGTATGCCTTTTTTATCGCCGAGTAGATTTTTTGGCGGAGGACCGCTTCGGTGACCGGTTTGACCAGGTACGCGTCGATGTGCTCCTCGGTTACGGACATGATTCGGTTCATGTCGTCGACGCAGGTCACCATGATGAAGGGCAGGTGCCAGTGTTTCTCCGAATTTCTGATTCGCTGGAGGAACTGGAGGCCATCCTCTTCCGGCATGAGCATGTCCGAGAGCACGATTTTAACCTGGGATTCCGGAGCCTGGATTTTTTCCCATGCCTCCTTGCCGTTTCTGGCCGTGACGACCTTCTTGTAGCCAAGATTGGCCAACATGTTGACGATCATGGTGAGCGTGGAAATATTGTCCTCGACAACCAGGAATGTGTGATTTTTGTGGCTCAAGCCACGTTCTCCGGGCACGATATGCTCTCCATGCTGTGTGATGAGGTAGGCCGCTGTTTTTGCCGCTGCGGATATTGTGTAAGTGTCATAGGAATGGAGCTGAAAGTCAAGAATCTTGAAAAAGGCGGGGTTGCAAGAAATCTCAAGGCGGGACGGCGGCTCCTGGGAATGAAAAAAAAGGGCGTAGAGGATTTCCTCTACGCCCTTGCTGTTTCTGGTGCGCCCGGCACGATTCGAACGTGCGACCTGCGGATTCGTAGTCCGACACTCTATCCAGCTGAGCTACGGGCGCATAAATGAGATGGGATTTATAACGCACATTGTCCTGTTCGGCAACAAGTTTATACGGAACACGGCGCTGAAAATTTTTCCCGATATTCAGAGGGGTTTGAGGGTGGAGGGGAGGAGAAAGCCGAGGCCGGTGCGGTTGAGCACTTCGCCGAACCGCTCTCCGCGCCTGTTCTCCGTTTTGAAATGGGTGAGGCAGGCATCGATGATCGCCAGGGTGGTTTCCGCGGAAAAGATCCCGGAAAGTTCCCGGCCAAGCTGCGGGTGGCGGCCCAGTTTGCCTCCCAGCAGGATGCGGTGGCCGGTGAGCCCCGGGGCAATGGCCCCGGTCGGACAGGCACGGGCGCATTGCCCGCAAGCCAGGCAGCGTTGCCAGTCGAACTGCGCTCCTGGTTCCGGCCCAGCGAGGGTGATGGCGTCTTCCCGGCAGGCGTCAAGGCAGGCCCCGCACTTCGAACAGGGGGCTTCGCCCGGCACGGGGAGGGCGGCGCTGATCAGGCCGATATCGACAATCTGGGGGCGGGAGCAACCGTTGGGGCAGTCGGCCAGGGTGACCCTGAATTCGTGGTGCAGCTTGAGCGGGCCGGAGACCCGGCCTTGCATGAATTGTTTGAGGTTGTGGGCGCTCAGCAGGGATTCCAGCCGCTTGCCCAGACCCACCCCGGTGTCGATGCGGTTGGGGCAGCCGCTCTGGCCGAAACAGGATTTCACGGTAAAGCCCTGCGCCTCGGTCTCCACCCTCCGTTTCACCCGTTTGCGAACGAAAAAAGGCGTCTTGGCCACAGCCATCTCCGCATCCTTGTCCCACTTCATAGTTTACCTCGAAATATGATTGTTGGCGCAAGATAGCGTGGGACGTGGCGAAAGGCCTTGATCCAAGTCAAGGGCGGCGAATCAATCCGGCGTGTGCTGCAAAAAAGCGAGAAAGGTGGCGCAGATGGGTGAAGGCTGCCGGCTTTTCCGGGTGATCAGGTAAAACGGGCGCGAGAGATGGATGTTGCCCACGTCCACCGTCACCAGGGAGCCGTGGTCGAGATCCTCGGCCACGGCCCGGCGGGAGAGGATGGCAATGCCGACTTCCGCCTTGATTGCCTGGCGGACCGCCTCGGTGCTGCCCATTTCGGCTACGATCTGCAACCGGGCCAGATCCAGGTGTTTTTCGAGCAACTGGGTCACGACCCGGCGGGTACCGGAGTCCCGTTCCCGGATGATCATCGGTTCGGCGAGCACGCGTTCGGGTTCCACCGTCTTTTCCTTGGCAAAGGGATGACCAGGATACACGGCCAGAACCAGTTCGTCGTCGAGGATTTCCCGCCATTCCAGGGCCGGGTCGCTCCAGCGGGCGCCCACCACGCCGAATTCTGTGTCGCCGGCCAGAACGCCGTCCGCCACGGTGCGGGAGTTGCCGATGGAAAGGGTGATCTGGATGGAGGGATGGAGTTTCTTGAAGGCCCCGATCCGTTGCGGCAGGACATAGGCGCCGGGGATGGTGCTGGCCCCGAGGGCGAGATGTCCGGCCATCTCGCCGCGATAACCGGCCATGGCCTGCATGGCCTCCTGGCGAAGGCGGATGATCTTTTTCGCATATTTGTAGAGGATCTGCCCTGCTTGGGTGGGCAGGGCTTCGCGGCCCAACCGGTCCACCAGCCGTTCTTCGAGCAGCTCTTCCAGGCTGCGGATATGTTCGCTCACCGTGGGCTGGGAAAGAAAACTTGCCTCGGCGGCCTTGGTAAAGCTCTTCAGCTCAACGACTTTGCAAAAGACTTCGAGACGATGAATGTCCATGGGAAAAATCCCCCTTCCCGGCTATTGGTTTGAATAGGTATAGCCGATATAGACTATTTGTCGTCTTAATGCAAGGGGTGTGTGTTTTTTGTCTCGCAATCCTTTGTTTTTGCGGAGGTATTGTCGCATCCTCCGCACGAGCAGCCGCAGCCGGTTTTGCTCCCGTTAAGCTGGCGGCGGATGCGGCGGCCGATAAAAAACACGCAGGCTGCGATGATCAAAAAGATGATAATGTTCTGCCACATGGCGTCCCTCCTTGGTCGTGTTTTGGTTCAGCCGGCAAATCCCAGCGCCCGGCCGCCCTGATAGACCAGGGTGGCCAGAGAAAAGGCGAAGGCGGTGTTGAAGCAGATGGAGAAAAGCCCCCATTTCCAGGAGCCGGACTCGCGGGAGATGCACACCACTGTGACAAAGCATGGCGCGTAAAACATGACAAAGACGATGAGGGCCAGGGCCATCAACGGGTTCCAGTGCGGATCCTTGGCCAGGGTTTCGGAAAGGGAAGCGGTATTATCCGGGTCGGTCTCGCCCAGGGAGTATGCCGTGCCCAGAGTGGCGACGATGACCTCCTTGGCGGCAAACCCGCCGACCAGGGCGATATTGGTCCGCCAGTCAAAGCCGGGCAGCCAACTGACGGATTCCATGGAGGTGCCGATCCTGCCGGCCAGGGAGTGGCGCAGGGCGCTGCCCGCCTGGGCGGTGTCGATGGCGGCCAGTTGCTCTTCCATTTGCTGGGCTTCCGGCGTTTCGGCGAAAGAGACGGTCACCTCTTGGCGCTGTCGGGCGAAGTTCTCTTCTTCCGTGGCCGGCAGCCCCGGGAAGGTCATCATGGCCCAGATCAGGATGGAGATGGTCAGGATGGTGGTGCCCGCTTTCTTGATATACTGCCAGGTCCTTTCCCAGGTATGGATGAACAACCCCTGAAAGGTGGGAAAGCGGTAGGGAGGCAACTCCATGACAAAGGGGGTGGAGTCGCCGCGCAGCACGGTGAGCCGCAGGAACTTGGCGGCGATGAGCGCCACCGCCCAGGCCAGCAAGGTGAGAAGAAACATGAGCTGGGCCTGGTTGCTGGAAAAGAAGGTGGCGGTAAGCAGGGCGAGCACCGGCAGCTTGGCCCCGCAGTTCATGAAAGAGACGGTGAGCAGGGTGGCCAGCCGTTCGCGGGGGGAGCGCAGCGTGCGGGCCGCCATGACCCCGGGCACGGCGCAGCCGCCGGCAATGCCGCCGGAAACGATGTAGGCCATGACCGAACTGCCGTGCAGCCCGAAGGTCCGGAAAACCCGGTCCATCATGAAGGCGACCCTGGCCAGGTAGCCCGAGTCTTCCAGGATGGCGATGCCGAAAAACATGAACATGATCAGCGGCACAAAGCCCAGCACCCCGCCCATCCCGTCGATGACTCCGGAGATGAGCATGGATTTCAGGTGGCCGTCCGGCAGCAAGGAGCCCAGGTGGTCTCCCGCCCAGCCGAAAAAGGTCTCAAGCCAGGCAACGGGCAGTTCGCTGAAGGTGAAGGTGAATTTATAAAGGCCCAGCAGAACACCCAGCATGATGATCGGACCCAGGAAGCGGTTGGTCAGGACCTTGTCGATCCGGTCCGAGGCGTGGAGCCGGTCGATGTCGAATGTATGGGTGATCACCTCCTGGCGGAGCACGGATTTGATGTAACCGTAGCGGTGGTCGGCAATGATGGCCTCCGGATAGGTTTCCATGGTCTTGTGCAGGTGGGCGGAGACTCTGTCCACGATCTCCTGGAGCTCCGCGTCCACGGCCGGATTGTGCGCGCGCCCTTTTTCCCGGATCTGGCTGTCGCCTTCCAGGTACTTGAGCGCCAGCCAGCGCGGGGCATAGTTTCCGGTCATGAACGAGGCTGCGGTGATATGTTGCGCCATGGTCTGCAGGGCGAGGTCAACGTCTTCTCCGTACGAGATGTACAGAGGATCCCAAGGCTTGTTTTCCTTGGCCAGCTCCAGGGCAGCTCCCATCAGTTCGGCGGTGCCTTTGCCGGAACGGGCGATAATGGGGATGACCGGCACCTTGAGGAGGGCGGAAAGCTTTTGCGCATCAAGGGTGATGCCGCGATCCTGGGCCACGTCGATCATGTTGAGGGCGATGACCATGGGCACGCCCAGTTCAAGAAACTGGGTGGAAAGATAGAGGTTGCGCTCCAGATTGGAGGCGTCGGTGATATTGATGACCACATCGGGCTTTTCCTGCACCAGATAGTCGCGGGCAACCACCTCTTCCACCGAATAGGCGGTGAGGGAATAGGTGCCTGGCAGGTCGATGATGGAGGCATGTTCCCCCGAGGAGAAGGTGTACCCGCCCTCTTTTTTTTCCACGGTGACGCCGGGGTAGTTCCCCACATGCTGGCGGGAGCCGGTGAGAGTGTTGAACAGAGTGGTCTTGCCCGAGTTGGGGTTGCCGGCCAGAGCGATGGTGATGTTTGCCATTATAGATTCTCCTTGGGGTTGGCGGCTTGCAATTACTATGGCTCGCGGTTTTGTCGCGCAGGGACAGGGGTGCCCATGATGGTGATGCGGGTCAGGGGGCGATGCCCATGTTGCGAATATTCGGGCCAGGCGCACCGGCGGCCTTGACTGCGAAGATGAAGTCCGGCTGGTTTTTTCGCAGTTTCAGTATGTGGAGCAGGATGGGTGCCATGTGTGGTTTCCTTGGTGCCGGGTTTGATTGTTGCTGCTGGGCAATAATAAAAAGGGGGGGTTAAGAAGTCAATAGTTTTTTTAGTAGATAGAATAAAATTATACAAGCATAACTTTTAGGCTTCCTTCGTCCACGCGGTCTTACGCCTCCAGGCTGGCAGGACTCATCAAATTTGCTCTTCCGCCCTGGAATTCCCCCGAGGCGCAAAGGGATGTCTGGTCGCCGGATCGGCGAATCATGGAAAAGATAAAAAAGTCCGGGAGGCATGGCCGGGGATAGCCGCACGGCCCGGGAAAGAAGGAGGACTCTCTGGCCTCTCATTGCTGTGGTCGGCCGGAACGTGGAGCAGGGAGTGCAATTTGTCTTCCATGGACAGAAAGACTCGGACAATCTGCGGGTCAAAGTGACTGCCGCTACACCGGAGGATTTCGGCCACTGCCTCTTCCCAGGGATCTTCCCGGCGGTAGCGGCGGTGGCCGATCATGGCGCTCGTGGCGTCGGCCACCGCGATAACCCGCGCGCCCAGAGGAATGTCCTCCCCGGCAAGTCCGCGGGGGTAGCCGCTGCCGTCAAAACGTTCATGGTGGGCAAGGATCATGTCGGCGATTCTTTCCCGCTCGATCATGGCTTGCACCGGTTTGAGGATGGCGTAGCCTATGGACGGGTGCTGACGCATCTGTTCCCATTCCGCCTGGGTCAGCGCCCCTTCCTTTTTAAGGATGTGGTCCGGGATGCCTATCTTGCCGATATCGTGCAGATGGCCGGCAATGTGGAAAGCCTCGCAGCGCTCTCCGCCGAGCCCCAGACCCTCGGCAAGGTGTTGGCTCATGATTGCCACTTCCTGCGAGTGGGTGCGGGTCAGATCATCCTTGGCATCGATGGCCGCCCCCAGAGACTCGGCAAATTGGTGCAGAGTGACATTGGCCCCACACCAAGGGGTCTGGTAGAGGCAGGAGGATGCTGATGCGAGAGAACTGCTTGCAGTCCCGGTCGTGCATGTCGGCATGGGAAAATAAATATCCTTTTTGTCCTATGGCGAGGGGGCTGTGTTCAGTCACCGTCTTGCCGGAGCATGGTAAAGCAATCACCCGTGGCGGCGGGGCCGCCCGTTGTTTATTTTTTTGTCGTATTTTCTGGACGGTGCGGCGCAATCGGCGCAGCACCGCAGGCAGTCGCGGAGGGTGCATAGCCCGCAGGCGTGGAACTGGTACAGGGGGATGTTGTAGCGCCGGGCGGCATTGATCGCCTCCCTCCGGCCGGCATGGGAGATCTTGCCGGTAAAGAGCACCACGCCATCGCTGTTGCAGAGTTTCTGTTGCATATCCCGCTCGAAGCTGGGGAACATCCGCAGGGTGATGCCCAGCTTTTTTGCCTCTTTCCGGTAATGGGGGCCAAGGCGGTCCATGCCGCCGATTACGACGATGCACATGTGTATTCCTCCATAACGATTCAGGATATTCCTATATGTGGCCTGGAACAATCCTGGAGGGTGGCTCCAGGCCTCGCAGAGCGGTTCCTTCTGGTCCGGGTTATTCCGCTTGTTTCTCCTGGCACTTGCAATTACGGCAGCGACCGCAGCCTCCATGCCCCCCGTGGCGATGCTCATTGACAATCACGCGACTGCCCTCCGGGGCGATATCGCTGATTTTTTCAGTATGGATGAAGATATTTCCCTGCCCATTGTCGCAACTGTCCATGGATGCGACCAGTCGAGCGGCCGCACCCATGGTGAAACTGTCGATGATGGTGATGTGCAGATTGCCGTTTCGCCTTTCCATTGTGATCTCTGCAGTACGATGCATCGCTTGTCTCCCTGTTGTCTGGTTGGCATGTTGTTGTATGCAACGACCCTGCCGGGGCGGAGTTTCCGAAAGCTGGCTTCTTGCCGGTGTCCTGCTTAGATTTTCACCGCCAGTTGCGCCACCACCTGATGCGCACTTTCGTCCGTGCCGCCTTGAGCTATGTCATAGTCCTGGTCATGCCGGTATTCCAGGGCAAGGGTGGTTTTGTCGAATACGCCGATGCCGATGGAGCCCAGATAGCGATGTTCCGGCAGGCCAAGGGCCACGGCCTCGCCGGTCCGCTGATAGCCAAGCGCCAAAGTGACCTCCCGTTCGCACACTTCCGTGGTATAGGCAAGTTCCATCTGCCAGGCTTCCGGCTTGGCCCCGCGTCCGGCAAAATCCATCTCGCCGGGCTGGAAGGAGTTGCGGGCTGCGATATATTCCGCCAGAACGCCCCAGTTGCCGTACTGGAGACGACCATGCAGCGCCAGGGCCTCGATGAAGCCGTCCACCGTGGTGCTGGTTGTGGCGAGATGGTCCCGCATGGTATTGGTGTTGCCAAGGTTATTGAGCCACCCCGCGCCCAGGCCGATCTGCCATGCGTCCTCTTCCAGCGTGTAGCCAAGGTTGGCGCCGAAGGTCTTCATGGTGTCGTTCCCCCCGGTTTGATCCACTTCGCCGTTGAAGGTGTAGGCGGCGCCATGCCAGCCTGCCTTGGCAAACCCGGCGAGCAGGGCGGTGTCCCTGGTTTCCGCAAGCTCGAGGGTGAGCGGATCGGAAACCATTGCGCTTGTAAAGGAGCCGAACGGCACATACATTTTCCCAGCCGTCAGATGGAAGGGGCTTTTTTCCGCGTTGCCCAAGGTAATGGTCCCTTCGTCGATAATGAGGTGGCCGTTTTCTTCGCCCTCCTCATAGAGTGCGAGGACATGGGCGGAAAGCATGTCCGTGATCCTTGCCTCAAGCCCGAGCTCCACCGTGGCCAAGGTCACATCGCTTGTTTTTGCTCCGGAAAAATCTTTGCCGGCGTGCGCTTCGATCTCAACCAGGCCGCTGAATTCCAGCCTGTTCGCCAGCTTTTCCGCCAAGTCATCCACGCTGTTTGGCTCGCGGTTTTCCGCGAGGGAGGGAGTGGCGGTTCCCGATTCCTTGGGGGTCTCGGCCAAAGCGGAGGCTGCGATCAGTAGCAGAATCCCTGGTATGCCGATGATTTTTTTCTTCATTCCCGTTGCCCCTGTATTGTTTGTTTTAATTAATAATATTAACCATACCTAATCTTGATCGCCAAAAAATCCCCCCTCCTGCCATCTTTTCTTGATGGCAGGAGAGGGGGCGCCGGGCAGGCGCAGGACATGAGGGAAGATTACAGCGCTTCGTCCGGGTCGGCGACTTCCACTTCTATGTGATCCGCCTCATTGTTACGCAGGGTCAAGGTGCCGCCCATGATACGGAGCGCCACCGGATCGTAGAGAGGGGCTCGGCCCATGATGGTGATGCGGGTGCCAGGAACAATGCCCATGTCGCGGATGCGCCGTCCAAGTTCCCCGCCGACCTTGACTGCGGTAATGGTGCCAGTTTGGTCTTTTTGCATTTTCCGGAGCAGAAGTGTCGGCATTGGTGTTCTCCCAGGTAGTGGTATAGATTGCGAGTGGCGAGCGGCAATAATAAAAAGCCGAGATTAAGATGTCAATATATTTTTTAGGTTACAGAATAAGATTATGCTTACCGAACTTTGAGCGGAACAGCACGGACTGTGGGGGATGGTCTGCGGTGAGCACGTCGAGAGGTTTTTGCAGAGGACAGAGGCCGCAAAAGAATGCAACCCACAATGGGCCGCCCCGCTCCCGCACGGCGGGAGTGGGGCGGCGGAGAAGAACCGGCAAGGTGGTTCCCCGCTATTCCCTGGTGTTTCGCATCATGCCCAGGGAGTTGGGGTGGTGCAGGTCCGTGTCCATGTCCACGGTGTGGCAGAGCTTGCAGTTGCGGTTGGCGCCCAGCGGGTAGGGATTGGCCTGGTACTGCCGGGGAGGGAAGTTGTCCCGCTCCCTTTCGTAGGGGTTGGTGGCGGGATACTCGGCATGGGGGCTGCCGTGGCAAGCGGCGCAATGGATGCTGCCCGCATCGTCGTGCCGGTTGCGGTACAGGGTGCCGGCCCCGGTGGTCCAGACATTGAAGGCGCTGTCCGTCTCCGGCGGTCCGAAGTTGACATGGCAGGTCAGGCAATCCGGTTGCTGCAGCCACGGAGTGCGCGGCTGGATTGCGGCAAGGGGTGTTGTTCCCTGCGGGGCGAGGTGCTGCATGAGCCGCTGGGCTCCGGGTTTCCCCGCCTGTTTTTCCGCCACAAGCAGGGCCAGGGCGTGGTCTTCCAGGGCGCCGTGACAGGTGGTGCAGTCAAGTCCGGCCTCGTGGTGGACGCCGCGGAGGAAACGGGTTTCGCCCTGCGGGCTGCTCGGATGGCAGAGAGCGCAGGCTTCTGCGCCCCGGCCGCCGAGAAAGTTGGCGTGGAAGCCGTGGATGGAGGCGGAGAGGTTGAGGAGCCCGGCCTTGCCGGGAGCGTTCAGCATTGGGTCCGGATGGCAGCCCTGACAGAGGATGGGCTTGCCTGCCTTGGCCTGGGCTGCAAGTTTGGTTTTGTGGAACCGGTCATGCATGGTCAGGATGTCTTGCGCTGCGGCGGTTGAGATCCCGGTGTTCCCCCTGCGCCACCCTCCGCCATGGCAGGTCTTGCAGCCCATCTCGGTTGCAACCGGGGCAACCATGCGGGTGGCGGCGAGCAGGGTGTTGGTGGTCGTGTCCCTGGCCTCGATGGTAAAGCTCGGATAGGGCTGGTATCCCCCCTGGGCGGGATAGGGAACCACCGGGACCTTCTCCGCGACAAAGGATCTGCCCCCTTGCTTGAGCTGCATAACGCCGGAAAGCCCCTGGCCGGAAAGGCCGATATTGTCTGGCAGGCTGCGGCCGAACAGGGCAGGCAGGTCTTTCCAGAATCCCACCTGTGCGGCCGGTTTTTCAAAGCCCGGCTCCACGCGGAAGGAAAGCGCCACTCCCTCGGTGATTACCTCCGGGGTTGGCCCGCGCTTGATAAGCTGGGCAAAAAGATCGTTTGCCGGGGGCATGAGGCTGAAAGTGCCGTCCGCATCGCTGATGCTGTGCATGCCGAGGCTGTTCCAGGCAAGGAGGACATAGCCGTCCTGTTCCGGGTCAAAGGGCAACGGAGCCAGCGGCGGGGCAGACAGTTGCGGGGGAGGCGTCGCCTGCGCCTTTCTGCCGTGCAGTCCTTCAATAATATAGGCGGCCAGGGCGTGCCGCTCCTGGGTGTTGCCTGCAAAAGGCGGCATGCAGCGGATCAACCTGCCCTGGCCGCTGATCTCCGCCTCCATGGCGTAGACCGATTCGTACTTAGCGCTCATTTTTTTGATGTCCCGCATGGGACCGCCCACGGAATGACAGGGGGAGCACATGATGTTGAAGAGCTGCCGGCCAACCACCAGCCGGTTTTCCGCGGTGATCTCCTTGCCGGTCCATTTGGCTGAGGCGAGGATGCCTTTGCTCTGGACCGCGTCGAGATCTTTGACCAGGATGGAGTTGGCGTAGATGTGGCCGTACAGGGTGAAGGGGCGTCGGCTGCCCTCCCGGATGTACTCAAAGGCGCCCATGTAGGTGATGCCCAGGAGCAGGAGGATCACGGCCAGGGAGCGGGTGGCTGTTTTGGGCAGCCGGATCACCATGAGCAGGCCGCCGAGGAAAAGAAGCGGCGAAGCCCAGAGAAAGACGGTGAGAAAGGGGGCCAGTTCAGGGCTGAAGTTTGCAATCCAGGCCCGTTGCGGTTCGGGCAGGGCCTGGACGTACCACCAGGCCGAGGCCAGAAACAGCAGGAAGGGGGCGAGGAGCCAGGCGGCGCAGTAGCGGACCATGCGCAACCGGAAGGCTTCCTCCTTGATCGCGGTGGAGGTGAGAAAGCCATACAGTCCGGCCAGCATGAGGCAGAGGAAGGTGCGGAAGAAAAGGGCCGGCCAGAAGGCGGGATTGAAGATGCCGTCCCAGAAGTTGCCGGTGGTCAGCCATTCGCCCGGGGTAAGCATGAAGCCGATGATCCCGTTGATGGCAAAGAGGGAGAGCCAGGCGAAGATGAAGTAGAGCCAGCCGATGAGCAGATGGCTGCGCCGTTCCATGCGGCCGAAGGTCTGATAGTAAATGAGGATGGCAACGATCTCCCCGAGAAAAAATACCCACTCGATGGCCCAGCCGAAAACAAAGTTATGGATGAGAATGGAGGTGGCGGCCGGGGCGATGAGAGCGATGGTGAACCAGATGCCCACCCCGGTCATGGCGCCGAGCACCAGAGTGAGGAGCAGGAAGAACTTGGTATGTTGCCGGGTGTAGTCGAGGATAGCCTGCGAGCCTTCCCGGTAGCCTTTCATCTCGGTCAGCACCAGAAAGAGACCGCCGCCGATGGCGAAATGGGAGATGTACACATGGAGGATGGCGATCATGGCGATGAGCAGTCCGCCGCCGGCGAAATCCAACTGCCAGACAGGATAGTTCATCAGCGCACCTCTCCGGGCACCCGGGCCGCGAGTTTGAGCATGTAGGCGACCACCGCAACCCCGATCACCAGAATGGACAGGAAGAGCGCCAGCGGCGACCACTGCGGCACGACCTGCAGATCGGCGGGATGGAAATAGGGGGCCAAGTAGGCCTGCCGGGCCAGATCACGCACCAGGACCATGAGAAGGATGGTTGTCCCCATGGCGGCGGTGGCCGACCAGACCCGTTCCTTGGCGCCGGAGTAAAGAGCGAAAAAGGCCGCGATCAGGGAGGCGGTGAACAGGGCGGTATGCAGGGGAGCACCGCCGACAAAGAGTTGGTGCACATTTTTGGGCAGGGAAAAAAGAAAGGGGATGCCGGTGCCGATTTCAACCATTGTGGCGTAGGTGAACCATTGCATCCCGCTGCGCAACCGCTTTTCTGCCCCGGGCAGGCCTTTTTTCTGTTGAAACAGGGCGAGGATTGCCAGGAACAGACCGCCCATGGCCACGGAGGCCACGACAAAATGGAGGTAGCGGGCAAGCAGGGTCGGGTCGGCCAGGTTGAGGAGGGTGCCGTCCGGCCGTTGAAAATAGGCGTTCCAGTTCTGGGGCGTCTGCATCAGGGTTATATTGTTGACAAAGAAAAAGGCGATGATCAGCAGGAGGAGGATGCTCGTGGTCAGGGCCCGTTTTCGGGTGGCCAGTGGCAAGCCGCCGCCCATCTTATACAGATAAGCGCTGTAGTAGGCGAGAATGAGCAGTCCGATGATGGAAAGCCAGTACGCCCCCATGAGGATGGAGCTGGTATAGATGAAATGGCCGTAAAGCACTTGGAGAAAAAGCAGGGGCGCCACCCCGAAGTTCACGGCAAAGGCGATGGTGTACGGCAGGATGGACGCGATATCCCGGCAGGGGGGAGGGTCGGCGGGCTTGGCCCGCATCTCCCTGGCCAGCGCGATCATGGCGCTGCCCAGCATGGCGTTCATGAACACAAGGTGGGCGAAAAAGGTCAGGATAAGAAGGAGCTGGAAAAACCCCCAGGGCGCCGGGATGGTGTCTGGGGTCGGGATGAGACGGGCTGGATCCATGGCAGGCCTCTTTAGGGTAAACTTTCTTATCTATAGCACAAAAAAAATGTTTCCAGGGGAAAAATACGACAGAACAGGGGCATGCCGGGAATAGTGAAAAAAAGCCTGAACTTGAAAGAAGATAAAACGAGATAATAGCAGTAATATTGAGATATGAAGAGAAAAGATGAAGATTTAGCGGTTAATGAAATGATATTTTCTTCTCCCCTTCCGGTTCTAACCACATGGAATTTTGCGTTTTTTGCCGCAGGTGGGGAAATGGGCGAGATGTCCGGTTTTTAGAGGGTTTTGAGGAGATTTTCGCCCGTTTACTTGGGGTTATGGACTGTTGAAAACTTGGCGGACAACGGGGGGGAAATTCCGTGAGACCGGTTTTGACAGGGGTATGGTTTTCCTTTAAAAAAACGGGCAGAAATTATCTCAGCGGTCTCAATGCGCTTTAATCGGTTGTTTTTTCGTGACTGAACCAGGGGAAAAAGATGCTTTGGCAGCGAGTTAAGAGTGTTTTGTCCCAAAAAGTTTCCGGCAGCGACTTCAAGCTGTGGATCGAACCCTTGCAATGCGTCCAGTTCGATGCCCAGAGCGTCGAACTGGCTGGGCCTGATCCGTATTTCTGTTCCTGGGTCAGGGAGAATTATCTGGCCGATATTCAGGACGCCTTGCAGGATGCCGGCTTTACGGGCGGGGCGGTGCGCCTTTCGGTTGGCGCAGCCAAAAAGGAGCAACCCCTCTTGCCGGAACCGGAAAAAAAGCAGAGCCAGCTCCGTTTGCCGAGCATGCCCGTGGCTCGTTCCACGGTGCGCACCCTGCATCCTCGGTATACCTTTGACGAATTCATGGTCGGCGAGTCAAACGCCATGGCCTACGCGGCCTGCGAAGCCATGGCCAGCGGCGATTCCGCCTTGAGCCCCTGCCTGTTTATCGAAGCGGGGACGGGATTGGGCAAAAGCCATCTGACCCATGCGGTGGCCCATCATGTCACCTGCCATTCCCCCGGAACCCGGCTGCATTATGTCACCTCCCAGCAGCTCACCTCCGAGATGGTCCGCAGCATCAAGAATAACACCATGGATCATTTTAAGGAAAAATATCACAACCAGTGCGATGTGTTGCTGATGGAGGATGTGCAATCCCTGGCCGGCCGCACCAAGACCCAGGCCGAGCTGGCCGAGGCCCTTGATGTCCTGATGGATTGCGGGAAAAAGGTTGTTTTCACCGGGGCGGTTTCCCCGCGCAATATCCCGGATATCGATGACGGGGTGCGTTCCCGGCTCTCCTCCGGACTGATTGCCACCATCAATCCCCCGGACCGGAGGACCCGTTGCCTGATCATCGAGCGCAAGGCCCGCAACAACAAGCTGACCCTTACCGGGGAGATCATCGAGTTCCTGGCCGACCGGATCCAGGGCGATATCCGGCGGGTGGAAAGCGCCATCATCGGCCTGAAGGCCAAGGCCTCCCTGCACAAGACCCTGCCGGATCTGGACATGGTCAAGGAGATCGTCGCCGGGATCATCGGGCAGCGGCAGGAGTTGTCCTCCGTGCTGATCCGGAATTTCGTGGCCGGCCAGTTTGATGTTTCCATCGAAGAGATGCAGTCAAAGGCGAGGAAAAAGACCATCGCCTTTCCCCGGCAGGTATCCATGTACCTGGCCAGGAAGCTCACCGAGGAAGCGCTGTCCGAGATCGGCAAGGCGTTTAACCGCGATCATTCCACGGTGGTGCATTCCATCCGGGTCATTACCGAAGCCATTGTCCGCAGCGGTTCCATCCGCGGGCAGGTGGAGCATCTGGTGGAGCGTTTGAAAAATCAGGGATAAGGGGAAATCCGGACGCACAAACCATTCCGGGGCGGGGGCCTGGGAAATCACGACAAGGGGGGGGTATGCGAACCGTTTGCTGTGTGTGCCGCAGGGTGAAATGCAAAGGGGACTGGCTTGAGCAGATGATCGAGTCCGAGGTGCGGGTGTCCCATGGATTCTGCCCGGAATGCTTTGACAAAACCATGGCGCAGTATTCCCGCGCCTGGTCAAGCGAACGGGGAGCCGCACAGCCCGTGCCGAAAGTGCCGTAACGGAAAGTTCTCCGCCGATCCTTAAAAATAAACCGGCTTGACTGCGGGCTGTTGTCTCGTGCCGCCCGCCCGGTGCAGTATCCTGTCGGCCACTGTCTTGGCCGTCTTCATCATGTCGTTCATGCCGATTCCTTCCCAGCCAAAACCGCAGAGATGCAAACCGTCCAAGCGTTGCTCCATGGCGTCCTTCCAGGCCAGAAGAGCGGGATAGCCCATTTCCAGTTGGGGGATGCCGCTGTCGCCGCGCAGCACCCGATGGAAACAGGGGGGCTCGGGCAGGTGGATCAGTTGCCGGAGATCGTCATAGATCCGGCTGACCAGTTCCTCATCGTCCAGTTCCAGCCGTTCCGGGTGGCGGCGGCCTCCCACCAGACCTTCCATCAGCACTCTGCCCTGCGGGGCCCGGCCGGGAAACATATGGGTGGAAAAAAGCGCGCCCATGGCAAAGCGTTTTTCCCGTTCCGGGGCCAGATAGCCGAAACCGAAAGGCACCTGCGCCGTGCCGGTGAAGCCCAGGGCCACGGTGGCAATCCGGGCCGTGGGGATGGCGGGCACGGGCGGGGCATGGGAGGCCAGCAACGGCAAGGCGCGGTTGACCGGCAGGGCGAGGATGACGGTGGCTGCCCGGTAGGTTGTGGTTTCGGTGTGGATCTCCCATGCTTCACCCTGGCGGGTGATTGCCCGCACCGGGCTGTGGTAGTGGATGTTCGGCCCGGCGGCCAGGGCGGTGATGAGCTGTTCCATGCCTAGGGGGAAGCTGGTCATGGCCGGCAAGATCCCCGGACCCGCGCTCTTTTTTTTCCGGAGCAGCCCCTTGAGCACCGAGCCTGCTTCCTTTTCCAGGGCCCGTACCCCGGGCATCACGCCATCGATGCTGATCCGTTCATAATCTCCGGCAAAGGTGCCGGTGATCGCGGCATCCACCAGGGGTAGGATTTCGGAACCGAAGCGGTATGCCGCCCACTGGCCGACGCTCTGCTCGGCGGAACGCGGTTTCTTGAAAAGATCGCCCAGCAGCCGCAATTTTCCCAGGGGGGATAAGAGCGGGGTCGCGAGCAGGGCCTGCGGTTTCTGCGGCAACTGCACCAGCTTGCCGCCGTGGCAGACATAGCGGACAAAACTGCCCAAGGGGGCTTTCTGGGCGATGCGGTCCAGGCCGGTTTCGCTGAGCAGGGCGCGGCTGGCAGGATTGTTGTCCAGAAAACCGTGCGGCCCCCATTCGGCCAGGTAGCCGTTTTCCCTGAAGGAGCGCACCGCGCCGCCGGGGCGCCCATCCTGCTCAAGGATGAGGATGTCCAGGTCCGGCGCGCTGGTGCGCAGGAAATGGGCGGCGCTTAAGCCGGAGAGGCCGGCGCCGACAATGAGTATTTCGTGTGTCTCAGGCATGGGTGAACATCCGGGGTGAAGGGCTCTGCGTGTGTACGGGAAGGCTCGCTTGGCCCCTGTTGGGGCAGGTTTCCCTCTTCAGGGATAGCATTATATATGGTATAAGGACTGTACCCGATATTGTCCGGGGCCGTAATGAAAAAAAGTGCAATGGCGAGGCCGGGTCCGGTGGAAGAAAACGGCCTCGCGGGCAATGCGCCGTAAAAAAATCAGCTCTTGGATTCCCAATCGGTGAAGGTTCTCATCCTCTATTATTCGCTCAGCGCCCAGACCAGCGGGTTGGTACACCGTTTCGCTGCAGGTCTTGAGGGGCAGGGGGGGCGCCTGGTCTGCGAACGGCTGCAGCCCCTTGTTCCGGGCAAATTCCCCATCGGCACCGTGCCCGCTACCCTGGTCATGATGCTTCTCACCTTTCTGCGGGTCAGGATGCCCATTCAGCCCCTGTCTCCCGCCTGCTGGGAACACTATGACCTGATCGTGCTGGCCGGGCCCACCTGGTCCTATAATCCCAGCGGCCCGGTTCTCTCCCTGCTCGATCGCGATGGGGCAAGGCTTTTTGCCGGCCGGCAGGTGCTGCCCCTGATTTCCTGCCGGGGCTACTGGCGGATGCACTGGTTGAGCCTGCGTTTTCAGCTTGCGCGGTGCGGGGCCAAGGTGGTGGGGAAGATGATCTTTGCCCATCCCAGCAAGGAGCCCTGGCGAACCATCGGGGTATTCCTGAAGCTTGCCGGCCGGGTGCCGGAACGATCCCCATGGCTTGGCCGCTATTATCCGCGCTACGGACACAGCCGGGAGCAGCAGGAAGAGGCCTTCGCCTGTGGCGCGGCCATCGGCCAGGCCTTGCAACGCGGGGATTCCCTTGCGAATCTCTCCTGTATTTCCGGCCGGGCCGGGCAGGGCGGCACATGAACGCGGCGCGCCTGCCTTAGAATTCAATCCCCTTCTGGGCCGTGATCCCCTGCTGAAAGGGATGTTTTATCGCGCGCATCTCGGTGACCAGATCCGCGTAGTCCATGAGCCCCTGCGCTGCATCGCGGCCGGTGATGACCAGATGCAGCCGTTTCGGCCGCTCCCGCAGCAGGGAGATGACCTCCGCTTCCGTGAGAATGCCGAAGCCGAGCAGATAGGTGAGCTCGTCGAGCACGATCAGGTCGTATCCATCGCTCAGGATTTTTTCCCTGGCGAGCTGCCAGCCTGCCAGGGCCGCCTGTTTGACGACCTCCTTGTCCTGCTGCCAGGTAAAGCCGGTGCCGACGAGATGCAGTTCAATCTGGCCGGGAAAGGCTGCGGTCAAGGCTTGCGCCTCGCCGGTTTTCGCCTGTGCCTTGATGAACTGAATAATGCAGACCTTCAGCCCCTGTCCCGCCGCCCGCAACGCCAGCCCGAAGGCCGCCGTGGTTTTCCCCTTGCCGTGCCCCGTATTGATGATAACCAAGCCCTGTGTCGCCATCTGTTTCCTCTAAGGAAGGTCCGAGTTCCGCCCGGGTTCCGGGAAGAGGGTGGAGGATGAATATTCGGTCGTGCGGAATTTTTCCATCTGGCTGCGGTAGAAGGCCTGATGGGTCTTTGTCCGGGCCAGGGCTTCCTCTTCAATGGCTAAGGCCTTTTCCCTATTGCCGGTTGCCCAGTACGCGGTGGCCAGGGTGTCGAGCACATGCGGGGTTCTGTTCGCCGCGGCTGCTTTGTGGGCCAGAAACAGGGCTTTTTCCGGGTCGCGCAGCCCCGGTTCCTGGGCGGTGAGCAGGAGCCAGGCCAGATTGTTCAGCGCCTCCGTGTTGGCGGGGGAAAGGCGGAGCGCCTGCTCATAGGCGTCGCGGGCCTCGGGTTCCTGGTTGCGGCTGTAGTGAAGATCGCCCAGGACTTGGAACCAGAGGCCGTTGCCCGGCTGTTCCTGTATTTTCTGCCGGATAAGCGCCTCGGCGAATCTGGCCTTGGGGGTTTCGCCGAGAAGATCGTGGGGCATGCGCCAGGCTGCGAAACCGCCGGCCAGCAGGATTGCCGCATAGAAAATCAAGGCCAGTCGGACCTTGCGGTGATGGCGGGATACTGCGGCCGGAGTTGTTTCGCAGCGGTGCAGGTAATCGATGCGCTGCCCCAGGCCGAAATGGTGCCAACTGGGCAGATCGCGGATATTGCCGCCGAGCAGGGCGATTTTTTCGAAGACCCGGATCAGAGGAGAGGCATGCCCCATGGCGCTCAAGGCATAGAGGTCTGCCTGGCGTTCAAAGTTGCGCATGAAAAAACCAAAGATGAAACGGAAGTAGCCAAGCATCATGACAAAGAGGATGCCGGCGCTGGCCAGGGCCAGGATGGTTTCCGGCGCCGTGCCGGTCAGGGTGATCAACTGATAAAAAAAGTCCGAGCTGAGCAGGAGCAGGAGGAGCGGGGCGGAGCTTATCTGGGCCAGCAGGCCAAAGCCGAGAAAGAGAAAGAGGTAGAGCTGGAGATGGTAATGTTTGACATGTCCCAGTTCGTGGGCCATGACGGCTTCCATCTCCTCCGGAGTCGTGGCTTCGAGCAGGGCGGGGGAGACAAGAAGATACCGGAAGCGGCCGCTGAGGCCCATGACCCCGGCGGTCAGCATGCGCCCCTCGAAAAGCGGCCAGAACAGGATGTCGGCAAACCGTAACCGTTGGCTGCGGCAGAATTCTTCGATGCGCTGCCGCGCCGGTCCGGACGGGAGCGGGGTGCAGCCCCACAGGCGGACTATGGCCAGGGGAAGGAAAAAGACCAGGCCGAAAAGAGAGAGCAGCACCAGAAGCGGTTCGCCCCAGGGGGAGGCGAGAAAGGTTTTCAGCCAGGGAAAGGGGGCATGCGGCAGCAGGTCGAAAAGGCAGGAGATGATGAGCCACGGGAGCAGAATGGCGAAATTGAGTTTGAGGTTTGCCGTCACAAATGAGCGGGCGGTGAGGGCTCGGGCAAAAATCCTCTGGTAGCTGGGAAGTGCTGCCAGCCAGAGGAGGCAGAGGTAGCCGAAGAAAACCATGATCCCGGAGAGATGGCCGAGAACCGGGAGTTCTTCTGCCTGCGGCAACCGGCTCAGGTAGTAGCGCCCCTCCAGCAGGAAGATGTCCAGGGAGAGAAAAACAATGGCCAGGATGGAAAGCCTTTGTTCCACGGCAAGGTAGCGGGCCGCGCTGGTGTCGGGGGAGCGCCGGAAAAAATAGCGGGCCAGTTGGTTGAACAAAACGAGCTTGGCGCAAAAGAACAACAGGGCAACAGGCCATGGGATCTGGGGCTGCTCCGGAATGGACCCGGTGGTGAGAATCAGGATGACGACCAGGAGATAGATGAGATTATTGTACATTGGAGTCGGTTGCGGGTTCGAGGGGGAAACGGCGAGGCACATCAGGCCGGTGGCGTGGCGCCGTCACGATGGGATGCAGGAAGAAAGGGTTTCAGCGCCGGAAGGCTGAGCCGTACGCCTGGCCGGAGATTCTGGCGTTGTGTTCCTGGTATTGCTGGAGCAGGGCGCGCAGCTCATGGGGTTCGAGGATCTGTTTTTCAAGGAAGAATTCACCGAATTTTTTCTGCAGCCGCTTCTGGTGGGAAACGAGCATCTGAAGCTGCGGTTCGGAAAGGAGGCCGAGATCCATGGCTGTTTGGCCGAATGGCTGCAAGGTCGGGCGATTGCGGAGAATATGGACCACATCGGTCTCGTTGAGCAAGCCGAAGCGCTGGCCGATTTCGCCCAGGCGCGGCCGTTCGGTGCGTTGCCAGATGAGGGCCTGGATAATGGTTCGCCAGTTGATCAGGCCGGAATAGTAGAGAAAGTGGCCGAGAAGCAGGCGGCGGTTCGGCAGGGGGCCCTGGTAGAGGCTTTCCGTGTCCCAGAAAGCGGACGGCTGGGCCGTGCTGCCTCGAAAATCGGCGTGTGTCCGGGCTCCGGCCTGGGCGTGCGGGCGGGGGCGGGATGCGCTCCGGGTTGTTTTTGCGTGCTGGGACTGGTGGGGCTTGGCTGGCGCCGGGCGGTGGGGCTGAGTCCGAGGCTGCGGTTGCCGGGCAGGAGGAGGGAGGCAATATCCTTTTTCCTTGGCGTCCAGAAAGGTGATCAGGTTTTCGTAGGCTTCCTGCACCGAATGGAACAGGTCGTGGCGCTGCCGCTGCTCCCGCTCATTTTCCAGGCCGGCCCGGTCCGGATGGGTTTCCATGGCCCGCTTGCGGTATGCGCTTTTGATGCCTGAGTGCTGGAGATAATCGAGGAATTCCCGGGAAATGGTGAGTTCCGGCCCGAAAATGATCTCGCAGGAGCGAAAGAGTTCCCTTTCAGCGGCAACTGTTTCCATGGCGTGCCTCGTACTCCCTGGAGGTTAGAGTGAAAAAGGAAAACTGGACAGGCAAGGTGCATGGGGCTGGCGAAAGGCAAATTTTTTCGCCTGTTGCGCCCCGGTAAAAAAAATGTGATGCGGTGTAAGTCTTATGCAATGATATGACCCGGTTATGATAAGATACAGTCTCAAGAGAACAGCATGTATCTTGTGCTAAGTAAGTAACATTATTATGTAGCAGATAACATCTTATTTTTTAACATTTTTTGTTCGTATATCCATGAAATTCTGATGCGAATGGGGATTTTTTTTATGGCGCAGTCAAGGGAAGGCGGGAAACAAGCCGAGGCTTCGCAGTATTTTTCTTGTGATTTCAATACGATGTCAGCATTGGCGGAGCTTGATGCGCTTGCCGGGGCGCCCTATGACCTGACCGCGCCCGGCGCCCTTTCGCCGGCAAGAATCCATGGGTACAAAGCCCATGCCGCCGGAATTGACCTTTTGTATGCCACCCAGCGGGTGGATGAAGCCGTGCTTTCCGCCCTGCAACGGCTTGCCGAGGAGAGCGGGGCGATCCCCCAGTTCCTGCTGATGAAAAAGGGCGCGGTGCTGAACCGGATCGAGGGGTACGCAAGCGAGGAGCGGCAGGTGCTGCACACCGCCTGTCGCGACATCTTCGCGCCGGTGACTCCGGCGCCGGAGGCCTCGGCCATGGCCAAGGCAGAGCTGGACAAGCTTGCCGGTTTTCTCGCTGCCCTGGATTCGGGAGCGATTGTCAATGCGGCCGGAGAGCCATTCACCGATCTGATCCAGATTGGGATCGGCGGCTCGGACCTCGGCCCGCGGGCCTTGTATCTGGCCTTGGCCGCCTATGGTATTCCGGGCCGGAGGGTGCATTTCATCAGCAACGTGGACCCCGATGACGCCGCCGCCACCCTGAGCGGGCTTGATCTGGCCAGAACCCTGGTGAATGTGGTGTCGAAAAGCGGCTCCACCCTCGAAACCATGACCAACGAAGAGCTGGCGCGCAAGGCCTTTGGTGAGGCGGGGCTCGATCCAAGCCGGCATTTTTTGGCTGTTACCGGCAAGGGTTCGCCCATGGACAACCCCGCCCGGTATCTCCGCTCTTTTTACATGTTCGACTCCATCGGCGGACGGTACAGCGCCACCTCCATGGTCGGCGCGGTGATGCTCGGCTTTGGCCTGGGATACCCGCAGCTCATGGAAATCCTCCGCGGCGCCCACGCCATGGACCTGGCGGCGGAAGAGCCGGACATCCTCCGCAACCCGCCCCTGCTCCTGGCCCTGCTGGGCATCTGGAACCATAATTTCCTCGGCTGCGAGACCCTGGCCATCCTGCCTTACAGTCAGGCGTTGGTGCGGTTCACCGCCCATCTCCAGCAATGCGACATGGAAAGCAACGGCAAATCCGTAACCCGCCAGGGCAAGCCCCTTGCCTGGAAAAGCGGCCCCATCATCTGGGGGGAGCCGGGCACCAATGGCCAGCACGCCTTTTACCAACTGATCCATCAAGGCACCGCCATCGTCCCCGCCGAATTCATCGGATTTCGCCGCAGCCAGTATGACCGCGACCTGCTCATCGAGCAGACCACCTCCCAGGAAAAACTGGTGGCAAACCTCCTGGCCCAGGCCCTTGCCCTGGCCACCGGACAGCCCCATGAAAATCCCAACCGGAGGTTTGCCGGCAACCGGCCCAGCGCCGTGCTCCTGGCCGACCGGCTGACCCCCTACACCATGGGCGCGCTCCTGGCGCTCTACGAGGCCAAAGTGGTGTTCCAGGGGTTTATCTGGAACATCAACTCCTTTGACCAGGAAGGCGTGCAATTGGGGAAAAAACTGGCAGTCCGTCTCTTGGCCCATTATGCCGGGCTGCGGCATAATCCGGGGTACAGCGGGGAGGAGGCTGATGCGCTTGGCTGGGCCTTGCTCGGCGCCGCCGGGATCCTTGCCGGGTGAGAGGCGGGATGAAAAAAGCCCCTGTGCGCAGAGGCACGGCGAAAAGCGCCGGCATGCAAGATGCCGCTCATTTTACCATTCAACGGATTACGAGAACAAAAGCATGCCTTCTTTGAGACAATGGAAAGCCACCGTGATGGTGCTGGGGACGATTTTCTGCCTGGCCGGAGTCTTTTTGTTCTGGGGAACCAGAGCCCGTCATCATGACCTGAACGCACGGATTGCCGCGGAACAGAAGCATATAAGCAATCTGTTCGATCTGACTTCCAAGCACTCCTTTGCTCCGTATCGGCTGCGGATCCACAGCATCACCGTCACCCGGCCCCAGCTTGTCGCCGCCCTGGCCGCTGGAGACCGCGCCGTATTGCTGGCCCAGTGCCTTCCCCTGTACGAGGTTTTGCAGCGAGAAAATCCCACCCTGGTGCAATTTCATTTTTACACGCCGGACAACCGTTCCTTCCTGCGGGTGCACCAGCCGGAACGCTACGGCGACGATCTTTCCTCCCACCCCATGGTTGCGGAAACCAACCGCAGGCGCAAGCCGTTGTCCGGTTATGCAACCGGGCGCGATGGGCTTTTTTACCAGATCACCCAGCCCATTTTTGATGGAGAAACCTACCTCGGCGGCGTTTCCCTGGGCTTCAAGGCGGAGCGGCTTGCGGAGCTCATGGAGCCGGGGCAAGGGGCGCAGATGGCCATGCTGTTTGACCGGGCTGTCTGGAAAGGGTCGCTGCATGCGACGCACTATCCTCTGCAGGAGCTGGGAGATCAGATCCTGCTCCAGTGCTGCGACAATGTCTTCCGGCATCTGCCAAAGAATTTTCGTTTTTCCGGCGGGAATCTCGCTCCGCAACAAATCCAAGGGCGCTGGTATGTGTTTGATACCAGCCTGGCTCTGCCGGATTTCAAGGGCGAAACCGTCGGCCGGATCGCCCTGGCCATTGAAGTGACCCAGTTTGTCGAGGAATTCAACGCCTTTATCGGTTTAAGCATCGTCTTGACCCTTGCGGGGGGGATTGCCGCTTTTCTGGTGCTGCATTTTACCTTTGCTGCCTCGCATCGGGAACTGAAGGCGGCGAATCAGGCCCTTTCTTCTTCCAGGGATGAGCTTGGCAAGAGTTATGCGGAGCTTGAAAAATATCGGAAAAGCCTTGAAGAGCTCGTGGTCGAGCGGACGGTGGATCTGGCCAAGACCAATGAGGATCTCAACCAGGAGATTCTCGAACGGGGGCGCATCGAGGAAAGCCTGCGGCGCAGCGAGAAAAGCCTGGCAAGAGCGCAGAATATCGCCAGGCTCGGATACTGGGAATGGGATGTGACTAAAAATAATCTTGTCTGTTCCGAGCAGACCTACCGGTTGTTCGGGGTGGGCAAAGAGAGCAGAACCTACACCTATGAAGGCTTTCTCCACTATGTCCGCTCCGAGGACAAGGCTCAGGTGCAGGCGTGGTTGCAGGGTTTGCTGGCGGGCGACTCTTCCGACAATCTGGAGTTTCGCATAATCCGCCCCGATGGCGCGGAACGGTATATGCACACCGAGGCCGAGGTCAAGCGGGACGAGCATGGCCGGGCTGTTCATCTCATGGGCATTATCCAGGACATCACCGAGGCGAAACACGCCACCCTGCAACTGGTGCTGTCGGACAATGTTTTTGAAAACAGCATCGAAGGCATTGTGATCACCGATGCCGCTGGGGTTATTCAGCGGATAAACCGGGCTTTCACGGACATTACCGGCTACGGGGCGCAGGAGGTGATCGGGCAGAATCCCAGAATCCTCAAGTCGGAGCGGCATGAGGAAGGATTTTTTGTCGAGATGTGGCGCGGACTGGTGGAAACCGGGCAGTGGCAGGGGGAGATCTGGAACCGGCGCAAGGATGGAGAGATCTATCCCGAGTGGCTGATCATTTCCTCCATCCGCGATGTTCAGGGAAATATTGTGAACTATGTCGGCGTGTTCCATGACATGACCGAAATCAAGCTGCACGAAGAGCAGTTGCGGTATCAGGCGCACCACGATGCCCTGACCGGCCTGCCCAACCGGGTGCTGTTCCATGACCGGCTCGGCGTGGCCATGGCCCATGCCCGGCGGGATGAAAACAAGGTGGGGGTCCTGTTTCTCGATCTGGACAATTTCAAACGGATCAACGACAGCCTGGGGCACACGGTCGGCGACCTGCTGCTCAAGGAGGTGGCGCTCCGGCTTGGCCGTTGCCTGCGGGAGATTGACAGCGTGGCCCGGTACGGCGGCGATGAATTCATTGTGTTGTTCCAGGGGGTGGAGCAGGAAGAGGATGTGCTCCTGGCCGCGCAGAGAATCGTCGAAGGACTGGCCCCGGTGATCAGCATCCAGGGGCAGGAGTTCTATCTTACCGTCAGCCTGGGCATCGCCTTCTATCCCGAAGACGGCCAGGATCAGGACACCCTGATCAAGAACGCGGACACCGCCATGTACCGGGCCAAGGAAAGCGGCAAGAACACCTATCGAATTTTCACCCCGGCCATGAACAAGCGGGTCACCGAGTGGCTGGCCATCGAAAACAGCCTGCGCAAGGCCTTGGATCGCAAGGAATTTTTTCTGCATTACCAGCCCAAGGTGGATTTGAACACGGGCAGGATCGTGGGGGTGGAGGCGCTCATCCGCTGGCGCCATGGCGACGGGGAGATAATCAACCCGGCGGATTTCATTCCCATGGCCGAAGACACCGGGCTTATCGTGGAGATCGGGGATTGGGTGCTTGCCCAGGCCTGCGCCGATCTTGGCGAGCTTCTCGGCAAAGGATACGGGATCAAGATGTCGGTGAATCTCTCCCCCCGTCAGTTCCGGCAGGAGAATCTGCTGGGCAAGATCCGGGCTACCCTGTCAGCGGCCGGAATCGGACCGGAAGGACTGATTTTTGAGATTACCGAGGGATCGGTCATGGAAAACGAGCAGAAGGCCATTGTCCTGCTCGGCGAGCTCCGGGGAATGGGAGCGGGAATTTCCATCGATGATTTCGGCACCGGCTATTCCTCGCTCTATTACTTGAAGCAACTGCCCATCGGCGAACTCAAGATAGACCGGCGGTTTGTCCGCGATATCATGGGGCGGGGTGATAACGTGGCCATTGTCGCGGCCATCATCGCCATGGCCAAGAGCCTGAATATGCGGGTGGTGGCCGAGGGCGTGGAAACCGGGGAGCAACTGCATTTCCTCCGCCGGCACGGCTGTGACGAGATGCAGGGCTTTTTGTTCAGCAAACCGGTGGCAAGGGACGTGCTGCTGGAGATGCTCGACCGCGGAGCCCAGCTTGACGTCGCATCCTATGACAAGAGCCCGCAGCAGTCGCTGCCCTTTGCCGCCAAGGGCGAGGCTGCTGCTTAGGCGGTATTGCGGGAAAAACGGCAACACCGCCACTGCTGATTTGTGAGCGAAGATCAGTCTGCCTTACCGTACAGCAATTCGAACCGTTCCCAGAAATCCGGAAAGGATTTGACCACGCACCCTTCTTCCCGAATCCGGACACCAGGCACCATCAGCCCGGCGACCGCGAAGCTCATGGCGATGCGGTGGTCGTTGTAGGTGTCAATCTCCGCGCCAGAGAGGGAGCTGTTTTTTTCCCGGCCCGCGATGATCATGGCATCCGGCCGCTCCTCGGCGGCGATGCCCAGTTTGGCCAGCTCCGTGACCATGACCTGGAGGCGGTCGCACTCCTTGATCCGCAGATGGGCGATGTTTTTGATCACCGTCCTGCCCTTGGCGAAAGCGGCAACCACCGCCAGGGTGGGGACCACGTCCGGGCAGTCGCCCATGTCCACTTCAACCCCCCGCAGCTCCTTGGCGCCGTTCACGGTGATGCCCGCTGCGGTCCGTTCCACCGAGCAGCCCATCCGGGCCAGGATATCCACCAGCACCGCATCCCCCTGCAACGATGGCGAGGGCACGTTGGCCACAGTCACCCGGCCGCCGGTCACCGCCGCAGCGGCCCAGAAATAGGAGGCGCTGGAGGCGTCGCCTTCCACCGCGTATTCCCGCGCCTGGTAACATCCCTGGGGGATGGAGAAGTGGTTGAGTTCGGTATTGGCTGTCACCTCGATGCCGAAATCCCGCATCACGGCCAGGGTCATGGCGACATAGGGTTTGGACAGCACCTCTCCGGCCACTACAAGTTCGGCGGGTTGCGCGGCATAGGGCGCCACCAGCAGGAGGGAGGAGAGGTACTGGCTGCTCTTGCCCTCGGGCAGCAGGGTTGTGCCGCCCGTGATGCCTTTGGCCGCGATGGCGACTGGCGGACAGCCCGTGTCGTGGACGCTGCGGATTGCAACCCCCCAGCCGGACAAAGCCTCCATCAGGGGCTTGATCGGCCGTTCGTGCATGCGGGTGTCGCCGTTGATGGTGAAATCGCCGTGGCCCAGCGCCGCCACCGAGGTGAGAAAGCGTGTGGCGGTGCCGTTGTTGCCCAGGAATATTTCTTGCTCTGGCGTGGCGATGGCTCCGCCTTTGCCCAAGACCCGCCATTGCTCCGTCCCGGGCGTTACGGTGATGCCCATGGCCGCCAGGGCTGCGGAGGTGTATTCGGTGTCCTCGCTGGCCAGGGGGTAGTGCAGGATGCTTTCCCCGTTGGCCAGGGCCGCGGCAATGAGAGCCCGCTGGGTCAGGCTTTTTGAGCCGGGCACGGTGAGGGTGGTGTCGGTGGAATCAAGGGGGCGGATTTCTTTCATGGTCTGGGCAATCTTATGGATGAGCGAGTAATAAGGCGTCTCCCCGGTGAAAACCGGGGTCCAGATGTGTCGTAATGGCCGGAAAATACTGGATTCCGGCTTTCGCCGGAATGACGGAATTTCAAATTGTGAGCTGTTGTTGAGTTCATCGTCAGGGGGTGTGGCCCAAGCTGCTGAGCAGGCTCTGCCGCATCACTTCCAACGGGGCCTGTTGGCCGGTCCAGAGTTCAAACTGGGCCGCGCCCTGATAGAGCAGCATGGCAAGGCCGTCGATGGTTTGGCAGCCCGCCAGTTCCGCTTCCTGCAACAGGCGGGTTTTCAAGGGGGCATAGACGATGTCCATGACCACGCGGAAGTTGGCCAGGGCCTCTTTGGCAATGGGCAACATGTCCTGTTGCGGGACCATGCCGATTGAGGTGGCGTTCACCAGGGCATTAGCCTTGAAGGTGGCGGCCTCGGCCAGGGGCAGCCAGGGGCAGCCGAGCAGTTGTGTCAGTTTCCGGCCTTTTTCCGGAGTCCGGCTGGCAATGGTGAGCGAGGCGCCGGCCTCGAGCAGGCCGAAACCGATGGCCCGCGCCGAACCGCCTGCGCCCAGGAGCAGAACAGAAGTGTCCTGAAGATTGATCTTTTCGAAGAGCGCCCGGTTGGCCCCGAGCCAGTCGGTATTTGCCCCGTGGATACTACTCTTGGTGATGACCAGGGTGTTCACCGCGCCGATTTTCTTGGCCACCGGATCGATGGAGTCGAGATGCTCCAGCACTGCCTGCTTGTGGGGGATGGTGACGCTCACCCCCTTGATGCCCAAGGCGCGGAAGCCTGCCATGGCTTGGGCCACGTCCTGCTCCTGCACGGCAAAGGGAAGATACGCCTTGTTGAGGCCAAGGGCGGCAAAGGCTGCATTGTGCATGGCCGGACTCAGGCTGTGTCCAACCGGGTTGCCCATGATGCCGTAGAGTTCGGTTGCGCCGTTAATTGCCATGGCCCAGTTCCGTGAAGATGCGGCGCAAGGCCGAGGCGGGGAGCTGGCCGGGCGCGGTGGGAGCGCCGTTGTCCGGGGCGGCGTAGGTCATGTAGCCGCCGAGATCGGTGGTGGCCACCCGGCTGATCATGCCAAGCTGTCCCATGCAGAAGGCGATGAGGGGAAAGCCCAGTTCGGCCGCCTGTTCCTGCAGGGCAAGCACCCGGAACACATCCTGAAAGCAGCGGGCCGTGGTGACGATCTTGCCGATGTCCGCGCCGCTTCGGCATTGCCGTTGGAAGATCTCGGTCAGGGCCTGGCTGGAGGCGGTGCACTTGAAATCATGCCAGGAGACAATGGTTTTGCAGTTGTTGGCCCGGGCTGCCCCAATGAGTCCGGTGGCCAGGGCGGGGTCGGCGTTGAGTTCGATGTCCACATAGGATGCCCCGGCTTGCGCCGCCTGTGTGAGCAGGGCGATGCGGGTCATCTCTTCGTCCGCGCAGTTGCCGCCTTCCCAGGTGGGCCGGTTCGTGAACAGCACGGGTTTGCTCAGACTCTTGAGAAAAAGCGGGATGTCCGGGTTGGTCATGGAGTCCAAGCGGATCTCGATGACATCGGCGACTGCCTCGGAGTTTTTGGCCATGGTCAGCGCTTCGGCTTGGTCGGCTGCGGCGATGGAGACGCAGAGGCGGCGCACTGCACTGGGCGTGGCGTTCAGCATGGGTTGCTCCGGGAAAAAAAACTGAAAGAAATTAAAAAATAACGCACAATACGTTGAGAATAATAAAAGGCAAAACTATTCCATCGGGGATCGCTTGTCAACAGGCATGAGCAGCCTGCGCCTGTTGGTCGTGGAGGAGATGCAGAATGTATCGATTGTTTGTTGCCATCGATCTGTCGCCGGAGGTCGCGGCCCAGTTGCAGGGCCTCTGCTGCGGGGTGCCAGGGGCCAGATGGGTGCGGCCGGAACAGATGCACCTGACCCTGCGCTTCATCGGCGAGGTGGACGGCGGGGTTTTCCAGGATATCAAGGAGGGGCTTGGCGGTATCACATCGCCACCATTTTCCTTGCAGGTCAAGGGATTGGGCGTTTTTCCGCCCAGGAAAACCCCAAGGGTGCTCTGGGCTGGTGTTGCGCCGGTGGAGCAGGCGGGCGGGCTGCGCAACAGGATAGAAAATGTTCTTGTCGGCATGGGGCTTGAACCCGAGGGCCGCAAGTATTCCCCGCACATCACCCTGGCCAGGCTGCACGACACCCCGCTTGCCAGGCTGACCCGTTTCTTGGCCGGGAACAACCTCTTTGCCACGGAACCGTTTCCGGTTTCGGAATTTCACCTCTATTCCAGCGAGCTGACCGCGAAGGGCGCTTTTCACGCCATCGAGGCTTCCTATCCCCTGCGGTAACTGCCCAGCAGCACCACATCTGCTTCGTCATCGGCCTGCTCGTGTGCGAAAGCACACTTCGCGGGCCTCTTCCTTGCATCTGTGGCACTGCTGGGCAGTTACCGTCTTGGGTTTCTTGTTTTTCTGTAAATTGTTTAGGCGGGCTGGCTTGTCATCAGCACCACGGCGTGGGCGCTGATCCCTTCCTCGCGGCCGGTATAGCCCATCTGTTCCGTGGTGGAGGCCTTGAGGTTGATGGCGTCAGGCTCCACACGGCACGCCTCGGCGAGGATCTTTTGCATGGCCGGGAAATGGGGGGCGAGCTTGGGGCGTTGGGCCACCACGGTGATGTCGGCGTTACACAGGCGGAACTGTTTTTCCGCGGCCAAACCGATCACATGGGCAAGCAGCTTGATGCTGGAGATTCCCTTGTATTGCGGGTCGCTGTCCGGGAAATGGCGGCCAATGTCGCCTGCCCCGATGGCGCCCAGGATGGCGTCGCACAGGGCATGGGTGAGGACGTCGGCGTCCGAGTGGCCCAGCAACCCCAGTGCGTGGGAGATCTCCATGCCGCCCAGGATCAGGGCTCTGCCCGCGACCAGCCGGTGGGCGTCAAAGCCATGGCCGATGCGCAGTTGCGGCGATGGTTGTTTTTGCATCAGGATGGCCTCCGCCATGAGCAGATCATCCGGGCGGGTGATCTTGAGATTGGTTTCCGAGCCCTCCACCACCGTGACCGGCCAGCCGCCGTGTTCGAGGAGCGAGGCCTCGTCCGTGCCGATAAAGCCGTCCTGGTCCGCCTTGGCAAAGGCCTCCTTGAGAAGACCGGTGCGGACCACCTGGGGAGTTTGCGCCTGCCAGAGTCCTTCCCGCTCCACGGTATGACGGATGAAGGCATCCGCGCCCACACCCTTGAGGGTGTCCTTGACCGGCACGGCCATGATGGCACCGCCATGGGCGGCGGCCGCCTCCAGGCACCGTTCGATGTCCTTCGGGGAGATGAGGGGCCGGGCGCCGTCGTGTACCGCCACCAGGGTTGCATCATCCGGTACCTGGGCCAGGCCGAGGCGCACCGAATCCTGGCGCAGCGTGCCGCCAATCACCACGATGCAGCAGCCGTCGAGCTGGTATCGGGCGAGGAGGGTGCAGGTCAGTTCCCGGTGCTTCGCCGGGGCCACCACGACAATGGCCTCGATGGCGGGAACCTGGCGAAAGGCGCGGATGGTGTGGATCAGGATGGGAACGCCAAGCAGTTCGGTGAACTGCTTGGGGGTGGAGGTTCCCATGCGTAACCCTGCGCCGCCCGCGGCAATGATGGCTGTTGCTTTGTGCATGTGAAAATAAAAAAAAGGGAGTGGGCTGTAAGCCGGATTCTGTACCCCTTTGCAGGGGCCATGATCATTTCTCTATGGATGCCGGTTGCCCGGCATCTCTTGCAACCTACCCGGAAGCCTCGGGCGGGCCGCCCTCAAACGCTTCCCTATTTGGTTTTGCTCCAGGAGGGGTTTGCCGTGCCTTGCGTGTCGCCACGCAAGCGGTGGGCTCTTACCCCACCTTTTCACCCTTACCGGTTGTCCGGCGGTTTGTTTTCTGTGGCACTTTCCTCGGGGTCGCCCCCAGTTCGTGTTACGAACCTCCTTGCCCTGCGGAGTCCGGACTTTCCTCTGGCGGCAATTGCCGCCAGCGATCATGCGCCCACTCCCACACTGCTACAACTACAAGCAGAATCGGAAAAGGTCAAGAAACCCTTCCGCAATCCTGCCGGATTTCTCCACCGGCCGGAGGCCTTATTCTTCCTCGGTCTCGGTCTGATGGAACATGATGCGGTGACAGGTGGGACAGGAGATGAGCTTGTCTTCCTTCATCAGATCATTATAAAGCTGCGGCGGGATGTTCATGAAACAGCCCCGGCACACGCCGCCGGTTACCGGGACAATGGCCAGGCCGTTGCGTTTGTCCCGGATGGAGGTGTATTTTTTGAGCAGGCTGGCGGTTACGGCGCTCGCCTTGCTTTCACGATTTTTCAGGATCTTGCTTTTTTCCGCGGTGAATTGGCTGGTTTTTTTCTCGACCGCGGCGATGTCCTCGGCAAGCATCTTTTCATCTTCCTCGCAGATCTTGCTCTCTTCCTCGATCTTGGTCTTGAGGGCCTCGATCTGCTCCATGAGCTGAACCACCGTCTCTTCCCGCTGCGTGTTGGTTTTTTTTCCGTCTTCCGTTTCCTTGAGAATGCTCTGGTACTCGCGGTTGGTCTGGACATTCATCAGTTTGGCCTGCCGGTCCTTGATCCGGACCTGCTCGTCTTCGAGTTCGGCCTCGAGTTCACGGCGCTGCTGTTCGCATGCGGCGATCTTCGCGGTCAACAGGTCAATGGCTTCTTTGTGGCCAACGAGACTGGCGCGGCGGCTGTCAATTTCTGCGGCGCTGGCGGCGATTTCCTTGTCCAGGGTGCTGATTTTTTGGTCAATGGCCTGGAGTTCCCTGAGATGCGAGATGTTTGCTTTCAATTGTGCTTCCTCAATGGTTCTATTGGTTGACAGAATCTGGGTGTGTTATCATCCGAGACAACCCAATGCATGGGATTGTCCTGTTGGGCGGTGGTGGTGATTATCGGGGCGAATCCTCTGGCGGCGCAGGTTTTTTTCAGCGTCTTCGCCAGGATCGGGACGATGAGTTTTTCGGTTGGGTAATGGCCCGCGTCAATTACGCAAAACCCTGCTTCCTCTGCCCAACGGGCCACGCTGTGCTTCACCTCGGCGGTAATATAGACTTGCGCTCCCATGCTCCAGGCGGTTTCTGCCAGATCGGAACCGCTTCCCCCGCAGAGGGCCACGGTGTGGATGGTCTCCGGCAGGGGGCCGGCAAGCTGGAGGCCCTGGGCATCAAGAATGGTCAGTACACGGTGTAGGAATTGCTCGGAGGCGAGGGGGGCGGGCAGGGTGCCGATTTTGCCAAAGCCGGGGTTTGGGGCATGTTCGGGGTATTCCGGACCGGTGAGCGGCCGGGTGTCGCGCAGGTCAAGTCTTTCCGCCAAGGCGTTGCTGACCCCGGCGGCGATACGATCGAGGTTGGTGTGGCAGGCAATGAGGGAAAGGTTGTGGGCAAGGGCTGTTTTCAGGATACGGCCCATGGGGGTGTCGGAGCGGATTGTTTTCAGGGGATGGAAGATCAGGGGGTGGTGGGTGAGGATGGTGTTCAGGTTCTGCGAGAGGGCTTCGTGAATGAGCGCCTCTGTTGGGTCGAGGGCGATGAGGATCCCGTTGACCTGCCGGCCGGGATCCCCGACCATGAGCCCGACGTTGTCCCATGGTTCAGCCATGGCAAACGGGGCAATGGAGTCGAGGATCGAGAGAAGCGCTGCGGTGGAAAATTTTTCTTCCGGCATCCTTTGTTGGTGTCCGTGGGTAGCCTAGGCCGTTATTTGAAAATAGCCGTACAATAAAAAAAAGGCGCTAACCGTGTGTGGTCGCACCTTGTGTCCGGAATCCTGCCTGGGCCTTGCCAAAACATATCCGGATGTATTGATTTCTGTCGCGCGTGCACTGCATCCCTGCTCTGTCTGTTCCGGCTTTTTGTGGTGGGCCTACCTGGATTCGAACCAGGGACCGACCGGTTATGAGCCGGTGGCTCTAGCCAGTTGAGCTATAGGCCCATATTCTCTAACCAAGACTGAATCAAACAAAATAGCCGATACTTCAAAATTGTCAATAGTATTTGTGATTGGTCGGGGGGAGAGGAGAAGGGGCGCGGGACCGCCCTGCCACGGGCGGCAAGCCCATGGCAGGGCCGGAAATAGAAACTATCCGGCAAGCACGGCGGCCCGGAAGGTCTCAAGGCCGATCCTGTCCAGGAACCGGCCCATCCGCTCGCCTTTTTTGGCGTTTTCCTTGAAGTAGGCGATGATCCGCGCGCAGGTGGCCAACGTTTCCTCGCTGGAAAGGTTTTCGCAGAGGGTGACGCCGATTCTCGCCTTGGAGGCGGCATTGCCTCCGACCAGGATGGTCCAGCCCTTGGCCTTGCCCACCAGCCCCAGATCCTTTACCGAGGTCTCGGCGCACTGGTTGGGACAGCCGGAGACCCCCATTTTCATCTTGCCGGGCAGCACGAGGCCGTGGTAGCGGGTATCGAGTTCCATGCCCATGGCCAAGGCATCCTGCTGGCCAAGGCGGCAGAGGGTGTTGCCGGGGCAGGCCTTGATGCTGCGAACACAGAGGCCGATGGCTGCCCCGGGATTCATGTCCAGATCCTGCCAAACATTGTCGATGTCCGCTTCCTTGAGGCCGACAATGGCAATGCGGGCCGCGCTGGTGATCTTGAGGGCGGCTGTCTTGTATTTTTCCGCTACGTCGGCGATCTTGCGCAGTTGCGCCGGGGTGATGAGGCCGAGCGGAAGATGGGGGACAATGGCATAGGTTTCCTTGTCGCGTTGTAGTACCGCACCTTTTTCGCCGTCGTTCAACATGGGGTTTTCTCCTTGCAAAATAGCGTAACAATAAAAAAAGAAAAGGGCTCAACAGGTGAGCCCTTTTGGTGTCTGTGGTGCAGCGGTGGGGCGAAACGGTGCGGCGTGAAATGTTTCGGGAAATCCGGGCTTGCCGCGGCTAGTTGCTGCCGCTTCCCCCTTGCAGCAGATTGAGAACGCCTGTTGTCATGGCGTTGGCCTGGGTAAGGGCAAAGGAGCCGGGCTGCATCAGCACGTTCATTTTGGTAAAAATAATGGTTTCCTCGGAAAAGTCAATATCCATAATGTTCGAGTAGGCGTTCTGCGCATTGACCTGGGCGGTGGAGAGGTTCGCGACGTTGGCGGCAAACTGGCTCTGGGTGGCGCCCACTGTGGCGCGGATGGCGTTGATGTCGTCCATGGCGGCTTCGGCAAGGACGATGGCGGTTTGCGCATCGCCGGCCGTAAGAACGCTCAGGTCGGAAAGGCGCAGGGTGGTTTCGCTGGTGAGCTGGGTGCTTGCCGCGCCTCCCGCATTGGCGGCGAGTACCGAACCGCTGGCGAGCAGGGTCATGTTCTGGCTGGTGGTCATGGCCGCGTTGAGGGTGAGGTTTTCCCCTGCATAGGCGCCTGCGGTCATGGTCGAGCCGGATTTGATGATGGAGCCGTTTAGGAGCAGCATGTCGTTGGTCATCGTTGTGTCCGCCGTGGTCACGGTGTCGGCGGATAACGTTGTTCCGGCCGCTATTGGGCCGGCGCCGATCTGGAATTTTTTGTCGCTGAATATGCCGGTCAGCAGGTTTTGCCCGTTGTAGGTGGAGGTTTGGGCGATAATATTGAGCTCCTCCAGCAATTTGGTGATATCATTCTGAATGGTTTTGCGGGTGGCGGTTGACTGGCTGTCCTGCGCGGCCTGCACGGCCTTGGTTTTGATGGAGGAGAGGATGTTGACCGACTCGTACAGGGCATCGTCCATGATCTGCATGATGGAGGTGCCGTCGTTGGAGTTGCGGATTGCCTGGCCGAAGCTCTTTGCCTGGGCGTCAAGGCCGGAGGCGATATGCAGCCCGGCCGGGTCGTCGGCGGCGCGGTTGATCCGGAGTCCCGATGAAAGCCGCTCCACGGATTTTGCCAGGCTGTTGTATGAGGTGGCCAGGTTGCCGTGGGCGGAGAGGGCGGTGGTGTTGGTGATTTGGAAAGCCATGGCGAGCCTCCTTCCGTTGAGGTGATGTGGGGCGGTCATCCGTGACCGAAACGAGCGATGATTTTCACCGTAAAATAACGGGTTGGTAAAATTGTATAATTTTTTTTCGTTTTTTTACAGATTAATCGTAAAGTTTTTTGGGGAATGTGCCGATGGATATCATTTTTGCTTTTTTTTCGGCCATGGCTGGGATGTGCTTCGGCGGCATGCTGATGTGGCTGCTCATGCGAAACCGTCTGGCCGGGCAGCGCGGGCTGGCCGAGGAGCGGGTGCAGCTCCGGGAGGGTCAGCTTGTCGATTTGGAGAGGCGGTTGGCCGCGGGAGAGGAGGAGCGCACCGGACTGCGGCGGGAAAACGGGCTGCTGCAAGCCAGGGTCGCGGAGCTTGCGGCGCGGCTTGAGGTGGAGCAGCGGCAACTCCAGGAAAAACAAGCGCTTCTGCAGGAGGCGAGGCAGGAACTGGCCAACGCCTTCAAGTCCATTTCCGCCGATATCTTTCAAAGCAACAGCCAGCGGTTTCTGGAGCTTGCCCAGCAGACCCTGGCAAAATTTCAGGAACGGGGCATGGCCGACATGGAAACCAGAAAACGGGCCATTCAGGAGCTGCTGTTGCCCATGCATGAATCTCTGAAAAAGGTCGATGACCAGATCCGCCAGGTGGAAAAAGAGCGGGTCGAGGCGTATGCCGGGCTGACCGAGCAGGTCAAGTCCCTGGCCACCAGCCAGGCCCGGCTCCACGGGGAAACGGCTAATCTGGTCAATGCGTTGCGCAAGCCCTCGGTGCGCGGCCGGTGGGGCGAGATGCAACTGCGGCGGGTGGTCGAGATGGCCGGGATGGTGGAGCATTGCGATTTTGTCGAGCAGGGGTCGGTGGAAACCGGGGCCGGCCGGCTGCGCCCGGATCTGATCGTCCGGCTGCCCAACGGCAAGAATATCGTGGTCGATTCCAAAACCCCGCTGTCCGCCTATCTTGAGGCCATGGAGGCGGGGGATGACGAGACCCGGCAGGCAAGGCTCAAGGAGCATGCCCGGCAGGTGCGCACCCATCTCGGCCAGTTGGCCGGAAAATTTTATTGGGAACAATTTCAGCCCACGCCGGAGTTCGTGGTTCTTTTTCTGCCCGGCGAGAATTTTTTTAGCGCCGCCCTGGAGCAGGACCCTGAATTGATCGAATGCGGGGTGGCGCAAAAGGTCATCCTTGCCACGCCCACCACGCTGATCGCCCTGCTGCGTGCGGTCTCCTACGGCTGGCGGCAGGAAAAGATCGCCGAGCATGCCCAGGTCATCGGCGAGCTGGGACGCACCCTGTATGAACGGCTGGGGGTATTGGGCGATCATTTTCACGACATGCGCAAGGGGCTGGACCGGGCGGTGGAATCGTACAACCGGGCGGTGGGTTCCTTTGAGGGGCGGGTGCTGGTCACCGCCCGGAAGTTGCAGGAGATGGACCCGGCCCTGGTCAGGGATATCGCGCCCATGGAGCCCCTGCACAAGATTGCCCGGCCGCCTCTGGCTCCGGAGAGCGAGTAGGTTGTTTTACCTATGCGGCCAAGGTCTTCCGGGGCGCGGCTGTAAAGTTTTCCTTGCCGGAAGCATGACCCTTTCGTATAATCGACAGATTGTTTCGCAGCACAAGATGTGCCTGTTTAATTAACGCGCAGAAGGAGATGCATCCCCATGAAATTAGGCATTAACGGGCTGGGCCGGATCGGTAAGCTTTCACTCTGGCATCATGTTTCCCGCAAGCATTTTTCCGAGATTGTGGTCAACGTGGGGCGGCAGGTGGGCACCGGGCTTCAGGATATAGCAAGCTCCATCGACCGGGACAGCTCCTACGGGCGGCTCGGCATGTATCTCCATGGCTGCAAGGGCTCCCAGGTTATTGAGAATCTCAACGACGCGGATGGCACCATGACCATCAACGGCGTACCGGTCAAGATCCTGCGTGAAGCAAGGAATCCCGCCGGGATCCAGTGGAAGGAAAACGGGGTGCGGCTGGTTGTTGACACCACCGGCGCTTTTACCGATCCCACCGCGGATGCGGACAGCCCCAAGGGCGCCCTGCGGGGCCATGTGCAGGCCGGAGCCGAAAAGGTGCTCCTTTCCGCCCCCTTCAAGATCAAGAACAAGGGGGTGGAGATGCCAGCCGACGCCGTCACCACGGTGATGGGCATCAACGACGGCGATTTCAACCCGTCCCAGCACACCCTGATTTCCGCGGCCTCCTGCACCACCACCTGCCTCTCCTACATGATCAAGCCCATGCTGGATCATTTCGGCGCGGACCGGTTTTTGAGCGCCTCCATGGTCACGGTCCATGCCGCCACCGGCAGCCAGCAGGTGCTGGACCGGTTGCCCAATGCCGGGGCCACCGATCTCCGGAAAAGCCGCAGCATCTTCAATAATATCATCCTGACCACCACCGGTGCGGCAAAGGCTCTGCCCCTGGTTATCCCGGAGATGAAGAGCATCGGCTTCATCGCCGAGTCGGTGCGGATTCCCACCAATACCGGCTCTCTGATTGTCCTGGTGCTCAACCTCCAGGACGAGAGCATGGAAAATCCCATCAAGCGGAATCTGGTGAACTCCATCTACCGGGATTACGCCAAGAACTCCCGCTATCTGGAATACAGCGACGAGCAGCACGTTTCCACGGATATCATCGGTCTGCCGTTTGCCGCCGCGGTTATCGAGGGTTCCGAGACCCATACCCGCACGGGCAGCCTCAAGGTGAATCTGGCCAAGCTCGGATGCAACATCGGCCCGACCATCCTGGAAGTGCCGGTGACCCAGGCGGTGGTGTACGCTTGGTACGACAACGAGCTGGGCAGCTATACCAACGTGCTGGGCGACAGGACCGTTTCCATCGCCGAGCAGATGATCTAGAAAGGCAGGAAAAAGGTGAAAGGCGAAAGGCTCAAGGAGGAATGCGAGCCGTGCGCCTTTTTGATTCGCCCCATGACCGGCGATGATCTCGGGGCGGTGCATGCCATCGAGTCTGAAAATCTCTCTCCGTGGAATGTCGAGCAACTGACCAGTGAGCTGGAACAGGAGGGCGGCTGGCAGTGTGTTGCCGAATCCACCGCTTCTGGGCTGGTGTGCGGCTTTGTCTGTGGCCGGAGCTGTGTTGGCGAGGCGGAGCTGCTGAAAATCGCGGTGGGCCTTGAACATCGGCGGCAGGGGATAGCGGGGCAGCTTGTGGCGCACGTTCTCCGCTTTCTGGCGAAGCAGGGCGTGGGCCGTTGTTTTCTGGAACTGCGCGCTGGCAATCTTCCGGCCTTGGCCTTGTACGAGCGATTCGGTTTCTGCCGGGCGGGGCTGAGAAAAAACTACTACACCTCGCCGCCGGAAGATGCGATTCTCATGGAAAAGACAGTTCTCGCCGGCGCATAAAAAAGTTTGAGGGAGGGACAATCCCATGAAGAATCTCCGGGATCTTGACATCAAGGGAAAGAAATTGCTCATCCGCGTTGATTTTAACGTGCCGCTGGATGAACAGCAGAACATCACCGACGATATCCGGATTCGCGGGGTGTTGCCCACGCTCAACTATGCCCTGGATGAAAATGCCAAGATCATCATCTGCTCGCATCTTGGACGCCCCAAGGGCAGCCGCAAGCCGGAGTTCAGTCTGGCTCCCGCTGCCAAGCGTCTCTCCCGTCTGCTGAACAAGGAGGTCAAGCTGGCGCCCGACTGCATCGGCGAGGAGACCCGGGCCATGGTGGAGGCCATGGAACCCGGCAGCGTGCTGCTTCTTGAAAATCTCCGTTTTCATGCGGAAGAACAGCAGAACGACGAGGGGTTTGCCAGCCAGTTGGCCAGCCTCTGCGATATCTATATCAACGATGCCTTTGCCGTGGCGCATCGGGCCCACGCTTCGGTGGTGGGGGTGACCCAGTTCGTGGACCAGTGTGCGGCCGGCTTCCTGCTCCAAAAGGAGATGGATTATTTCCACCGTTCGGTAAGCAACCCCATGCGGCCCTTGGTCGCCATCGTGGGCGGAGCCAAGGTGTCGAGCAAGCTCGGCGCCCTGGACAACCTCATGGACCGGGTGGACAAGATGATCATCGGCGGGGCCATGGCCAACACCTTCCTGAAAAGCATCGGGCATGGCATGGGGAAGTCCAAGGTCGAGGACGAGTTGCTCGATACGGCCCGGGAATTGCTCAACAAGGCCAAGCGCCTTGGGGTCAAACTGTATTTGCCGGTTGATTGCATCGTCGCCGACAGGTTTGAAGCCCGGGCAGAATCCAAGCGGGTAACGGTGCAGGAGGTGCCAGCCGATTGGATGGTCCTCGATATCGGCCCGGCCACCACGGTTCTTTTTTCCGAGGCTCTGGAGGACGCGAAAACCATCATCTGGAACGGACCCATGGGCGCCTTTGAGATGGACGCCTTTTCCCGGGGAACCATGGCCATGGTCCAGCATGTGGCCCGCTCTCACGCTCTGACCATTGTCGGAGGGGGAGATACCGATGTGGCGGTGCACAAGGCCGGAGAATCGAGCAACATCTCCTACATTTCCACGGGCGGCGGCGCATTTCTCATGCTGATGGAGGGCAAGGCGCTCCCCGGAGTCGCGGCTCTGGAAGCAAAAAATAAGGAGTAGCCCATGCAGCGCATCCCCCTGATTGCCGGGAACTGGAAGATGCATACCTCGCTGGCCGAGGCCAGAAATCTTGCCGGGGCCGTGGTTCAGGCCTGCAAGGGGCTGACCGGCCGTGAGGTCATGATCGCTCCGCCCTTCACCGCCCTGGCCACGGTGGCTGAGGTGGTGCGCGGCTCGGAGGTCCGGCTGGCGGCCCAGAATGTCTGCTGGGAAGAGCAGGGCGCCTTTACCGGGGAGATCGCCCCTTCCATGCTGCGGGAGCTGGGTTGCACCATGGCCATCATCGGCCATTCGGAGCGAAGGCAGATCTTCGGCGAGACCGATGCGCTCATCAACCAGCGGGTGGCCGGGGCCATGCGTTTTGGCATGACTCCGGTTCTCTGTTTTGGCGAAACCCTGGCCGAGCGCGAGGCCGGCCAGACCATGGCCGTGCTTGAGCGCCAGGTCCGGCTCGGGCTTGCCGGTATTGCCGTGGCTGAGCCTGCCAAGCTGGTGCTTGCCTATGAGCCGGTCTGGGCCATCGGCACCGGCAAGACCGCCAGCGAGGAACAGGCCCAGGAAGCCCATGAATTCGTGCGGAATCTGCTGGGTGCGATGTACGAGAAAAGTATTGCCCGCCAAATGAGAATATTGTATGGTGGCAGCGTCAATTCGGGGAACGTGGATGCCCTGTTGCGGCAGCCCGATATAGACGGGGCCCTGGTTGGCGGGGCATCGCTCAAGGCCGATTCCTTCGAACGCATCATCCACTTCCGGCAATAACGGTAACCAAGAGCGAATGACCACCTTACTGACCATTGTGCATGTAGTTGTTTGCCTGTTCCTCATCGTGATCGTGCTGTTGCAGCACGGCAAGGGCGCCAGCATGGGCGCGGCTTTCGGCGGCTCCAGCCAGACGGTGTTCGGCACGGAAGGCCCCCTGCCCCTGCTGAACAAGCTCACCACCTGGGCCGCGGTTGTCTTCATGCTGACCTCCATCTCCCTGGCCTATATGTCAACCAGGGTGGGCGATGGCTCGGTCATGAAAGAGGTGGCTCCGATTGCCGAACCGCAGAGCGCGCCGATCCCGCTGCCTTCGGCGGACAAGGATGTGCCCATGGCTCCGGTGCAGGGCAAGTAGCAGTTGTTGTTTGATCCGAGAAAATAAGGATTGCCGAAGTGGTGGAATTGGTAGACACGCAGGCTTGAGGTGTCTGTGGGGCAACCCATGCCGGTTCGAGTCCGGCCTTCGGTACCATATTTATAAAAGGCCCCGTAACCGTTATCGGTTACGGGGCCTTTCTTTTTTGGGTGGCAGATGCGGGGTGTATGGATGTCCCCCTGCTGATTCACCTCGTATCGCAAAAGACCTGCACCAGAAAGCACCCTTCCAATATTTTTCAAACATTGACAATTTGTTAGGCGTATGAGATGTTTTTGAGGAAGGCTTGAGGCTGGAAGTGTTTTCCGACTTTTAGAGGGAATAGGATACTGTCCCCGGAACTTCACGCGGCTACCGAACACCCCACGAAATGTCCTGGAATGAGGTCCGTGGTGCACTTGCAATTTGAATTCACAAGGTGCTGTTTTGGGGGCAATCCGCGAAAGAGTTGCATAGGGTTTATCCGGTCGCTGGGATGAGATGGCCTAGACGAGGGAACTGCTTTTTGTCACGCATCACCTTGAGCTAAGCTCAGAACAATTTTTAAAGCCTACCGGCATGGAGGATGGCATGAAGAGGGGGGGGGAAGGATCGCGCGGGCAGAGTTTGGGCGACAGGTTGGAGAAGCTGGCGGCACGGCAGGTGCAAGCGGAATTGGAGTTGGAGGGCATTCGGAAAAAGCTGGAGCAGGCGGTGGGCGTGAAGGCGTCCGGCGCCTATGTCGTTGGGAAGGACAAAAAGGTCAAGGAGAAGGAGCTGCAAGAGTATATATCCGTACTCACGCTGAGCGAAGCAGAGTTGAGCGGAGAATTGACGGAGATCCGTTGGCTCCTGCGATCCTTGCCTGCCCGGCAGATGAGGCCAACCATCAAGGCGAGCAGACTGCGTGAGCTGTTAAAGAGTCCCAACCTCAGGGCGGAGGCGATCAAGGATCGCATAGCGTTAAAGGATGACTTGCGGGCCGGGTGTATTACCAGTTGCGAAACCTGCGTGACGTCGTGCAATTCCGAGTGCACGACGGGTTGCACCGATTGCGTGACGAGTTGCGCAACCGATTGCCTCACCGGCTGCACAACCGACTGCGTGACCCACTGCACGAGCGAATGCATGAATTCCTGCACGACCTGCGTGGCGAGCAAGGTTATGCTGTGCGCAATCGGCGATATCAGTGGTTATAATTTCGATACCAAAACGTTGACCTCCAGGCCCGATGTGTCGCAGCCGCAGGGCCTGGACCTGACGGAGCAGGGGGTCCCGCGGCACATTGAGTTCGAGATCGACTGGGACGCCTAGCGATGAGCAATATCCTCAAGAGCAGTGCGACCCGCCTGTGTGTTAACCCGGAATGGCGTCTCAGGCCCGGAGAAGGTCGGGCGATCCTCTATAAGAACAGCACGGAAGAACTGATGTGGCGGGCGGTTCCTCCGGTCATGGGTTTTGCGCTTTCCTTTTTTGACGGCTACAGCACGTTGGCGGAGATTGGCAATCGCCTTGGCGAGGCGCTGGGTGATGAGGCGAAAGCCCGCGACATGCTGGGGTGTTGCATCAGGAATTTTTACAGGAATGAAGACGATACCCTGATCGAGCCGGAAAAAGTGGCTGACGGCGACTGGTATGTCTATGATCCGGGGGTGATGTTGTCCGTCGCCGGAGGCTTCAGCGGGGAAAAGCGCCTTGAGGCGCCGATTTCGATGGTGCTCATGCCGTTCAACCAGTGCGCGGTTGATTGCGTGTATTGCTATGCGGAGCGGAAGCCCATTGCGAAACGGGATGTCATGAGCATCGGCCGCTGGCGTGAAATCATTGCGGAGGCAGCAGGGGCCGGGATTTCGATTGCCACCTTTTCGGGTGGCGACCCGATGATCTATCCGGACATCATGGTGTTGCTGGACCTCCTCATCGCACATGATTTTGAGTTCGTGGTGTCGACCAAATCCGCGATTTCGGCGGAGCAGGCAAAGCGGCTTTCGGAGATGGGGTATGGCAAGCGCTTTTTTCAGATAAGCCTCGATGGAACCTCGGACACGACGACCGAGACCATGCTGAGAAGGCCGCGGTATTACAGGAGTGCGATCCAGAGCATCAGGCATTTGCTCGCGGAAGGGATCAGGGTCCAGACTAATACGGTGTGTACGCCGCGCAACTACCGGGAGGCTCCGGGGTTGGTGGAAAAGCTGGCCCAAATGGGGGTGAGCCGGTGTCTCGTTACGGGATATGGGCGATCCATGTATCGTCATGACGATGCGATGTTTCTGGACGACGACATGCTGGCGTGGCTTGGAGACCGGGTTGACGCGGTGAAGGAGCGGTATGCTGACACGGAGATTCGATTCAATGCCACAAGGCTCGATTACAACGAGATCGAACCGGAGCAGAAGAAGCTGCGGTGGGAGAATCGATCGGGTTGCAGCGGCGGGCGCTCATCGGTCACCATCTGCGCGGACGGCCGGGTGCTGCTGTGCGAGCAGATGCCGCATGAGGACCAGTATACGGCGGGGAATCTCAAGCAACAGGGACTACTGGAGATATGGAATTCCGAGAGAATGATGCAGCTTGCCTATCCGTCCAGGGAGTCGTTTGAGGGCGGCGCGTGTTTTGACTGCGATGCATTTGAAGAGTGCATGCGGGAGAAGGGGTATTGCTTTCGGGATTCGCTGAATGCGTTCGGCAATGCCTTTCGGCCGGCGCCTGGATGCCCGCGGGCGCCGAAATCACCCAGATTTTCTTAGGACGTGGAAAGAGAGAGCATGGACTGAATTCCGTGGACAGTTTATATTATGTTGATGCACGATCCGCCACATCCCGGTGAACTGATCCGGGACATATGCCTGGAACCTTTGGGGCTTACCGTTACCGATGCCGCCGCCGGACTTGGCGTAACCAGAAAAACATTGTCCAGCCTTTTGAGCGGACATTCCTGTGTGACGCCGGTTATGGCCATCCGTTTGTCCAAAGCCTTTGGCGGAAGCCCTGAAAGCTGGTTGAACCACCAGATGCAGTTTGATCTGTGGCACGCCCAGCAAAAGGCAGCAGGCTTGAAAGTGAAAGATTTTTGCCATGCAGCTTGAACCCAGTAGCACTCTGATATGGGTAAAAGCTTGGGTAAAGAAAAAAATAAAAAATAGCGCAATAACAACTTGTTAATTATGGAGTTATACTCCGGCCTTCGTAACCGATACCGGTTAGGAAGGCCTTTTTTTTGGAGGAGAAACGTGGGGGGATGCGTGTCAGTGCTGATGCACCCCGCATCGAAAAAGACCTGCACCAGAAAGCACCCTTCCAATATTTTCCAAGCATTTACAATCTATTAGGCATATGGGATGTTTTTTGGGAAAGATTGAGGCTGGAAGTACCTCTCGGCTTTGAGAGGAATCAGGTTTCTGCCCTTGGGATTACCGGCAAAGGCTTTGATGTGAAAAATCGTTCAGAGACAAAAAAATGGGAGGGGAAGAACAATGCTTACACTCAAACAGGTGGGCCAGGCACAAATAATACGCTCCGGCCAGAGATCGCTTCCGGAAGGAACAACCTATTCCGTCGATGGCGTCATTGTCCCATGTGACACACAAGGTGGGCGGCATATCTCCATTGTCTTGAAAATCGAAGATGTGATGCAGGCAATTGTAACCGGCATATATCGTCCTGCGGAAGGGCGTTAGGAATCACATTATCAATTCGGTCCAGGTTTCGGGGAGTTGCGGTCACGTTCATTCTCGGGTCACGTTGAGGACGTAGAATCGGATCTCGGCATCAGTATGGCTGGGACGCTCAACGGAAATCATCTTGGGGCAACACGGATTGTTATTCCCCGATGGAAGGCGCTCCTGGAAGAAGTAGGCCCAAAGGGTTGTGAAGCGGTGCTGGCCGCTATTTTCCCTTGTGTCTCGAAAAGCAAAAAAACTATGCCTCCAGTAGATCTTGATCCCCAGATCCAAGCGGTCCTTGCGCAGATCACGAAGGATTCGCATGGCGCCATGTTTGGGAAGGCAAAGGTTGATGTTGGAGGATATGAAGTGGATGGGTGCGCAGCAGCGTGTACCGCTGTTTCGGTCGCGTGTATAGCGGGTTGCGGTTATATGAGCGGAGGGTTGGGCACTGCAACCGGGGCTTGTGGCGCTACATGCGCGGCCGCGCAGTTTGCGTGTCTTTCTTATTGCACAGCTCAAAATTTTCCACAGTAGAACAGAGAGGAGAATCCGCTAGACTGGAGGGGGTCAATAGGGACGGCGGGAAGTTGTGCCTTGTTTGGCCTTTTCTCCCCGGGCATGAGAAATTTTCATTCGTGCTCATCCTTGGGTGATGAGATGTGAACAACGATCCCGTATTTTTTCAGTATTGTGTTCGGCAAGGAAATGCCGCACCATGGAGAAGAATCCCGGCCAAGCGTGAGCATCATCCCTTGCTGCTTTGCCCGCTACCCCCCTAATTTGCTGCTCAGGTTGTGGCCGGGATTCCTTTTTGAAGATTGGCACCGGAGAGAGCAACAAACAGCAGGAAACAGATCAGACAGTCAGGTCGTTGCGCACCGTCTTGCGGGGGCCGCCGTGGCCTGCCGTGCTCCAGTCCCGGATCGGGGCGATGGCTGCGAGGCCTTCCTTGTTGTCGATGCGGACCAGCTTGTCGTGGATGGACTGCCAGATGCAGGGGACGTCCTTGTGGATCTCGCAGCGCCCGCCCACCGAACCGCCGCAGGGGCCGTTCATCAGGCTCTTGGCGCAACGGGCCACCGGGCAGAGGCCGCCGGTGAGGTGGAGGACGCAGTTGCCGCACCCGGCGCATTGCTCGCTCCACACGCCCTGCTCGGCGGAGCCGCCGAAGGATAAGGTGTTCACTCCGGGATACACCTTGGCCATGGGCCGCAGGTTGGCGATGAAGTTGACCCCCACCCCGCAGGCCATGGAGACGATGGCGTCGTACTGGCCGTCCCACTGGTCCATGGAGTCGATGTATTCCTTGTCGCACTGGCGCACCAGGGTGGCCTCGATGGTTGCAACCTCCTGGCCTGCCTTCTGCTTGCCCAGACGGATCAGGGAGGCAAGGATTTCCACCTCGCGCTCGCCGCCTGCGGAACAGACCGTGACGCAGCCGCGGCAGCCCAGAACCAGGATGCGCTTGGCGTCCTTCACCATCTCCATGATTTCATTGAGGGGTTTTCTTTCGGCAATAATCATTTCGCGCCTCCCTGACACCCTGAGGGCATAAGTTTCGTTTGAGCAGGCAAGCTGCTCAACTCAGCTTTAAACGGGCTCGGGCCCATGCTGGTAATCCGTTCATCCATCTCCTGGGCAGCCTTGACAAAGCCGGGGTGGAAGCCGCGCTCCAGGTGGTACATCTCGATGCGTTCCGGTTCGACCCCCAGTTCGGCCAGGGCCTTCTTGATGGCCGCGACCCGTTTGGCGGCCCGCTGGCTGCCCATGAGGTTGTGGCATTTGTCCAGGGGGCATCCGGCCACATACACGCCGTCCGCGCCGTCTTCAAAGGCCTTGAGCAGGGTGGAGACCTCAAGCTTGCCGGTGCAGACCAACCGGTGGATGGTCACGCTTTTGGGAAAGCCATCGGCCTGCAACCCTTGGGGCCCTTCGGCCAGGGTCTGCTGGGAGGTGTAATGGCAACAGAATGCTTGGATATTCGGGGTAAAGGACATGGGGTTCACCGTGCTACTTATTTGCGCCGCAGGCGGCGATCAGTCGCTCATCCTCGGACTCGTTTAAGCGGATGGCCTGGGCCGGGCATTCGGAGGGGCAGATGCCGCAACCCCGGCATTCCTGGGGATCAATGGCAGCCTTGCCCTGGTCGTCGATTTTGGGAATCCGCCAGGGGCAGACGCGAACACAGGTGAGGCAGGAGACGCAGAGATCGCGTTCCACCCAGGCGGCCTTACCCTTGTCGAGCAGATCCTGGGCGGTGATGTAGCCTGCCTTCATGGCCAGTTGACGCAGGGCGACCATGATCTCGGCGAAGCGGACGTCCTGGGGGCAGACAAAGACGCAACTGCGGCACCGGGAGCAGAACCAGAGCAGGTCGGATGTGAGCAGCGCGTCTTTCAAGCCCATGCGGATCATGTGGATGATCTTGCGGGGGTCGAAATCGGGGATTGCCTGACTGACCGGGCAGATACCGCTGCACGCGCCGCAGGAAAAACAGCGGTTCAGGAATTCGCCCCCCGGAATCGCCGTTACCTCGGCGCTGAAAGCCGAATTGATATCCTTGCTGGAGATTGCCATAACAAAGCCTCACGTTAATATGAAATCCGGCAACGGACGCCGGATTGATTTCTTTCGGCTTGGTCCGGGGCGGACCCCATTGAACCAAAACAGCGTCGGGAACTGTAGCATAAAAAATAGCCCCGCCCAATAGGTATATCTACCGGAATAAGCGGTTTTTCGGGGGGCTGGCCGGCGGAACCGGCAACTTCGCTTGCCTCGCAAAAAAATCGTCACACCGGTGAAAACCGGTGTCCAGCTTTTCTCAATTATTTAAAAACACTGGATCGGAGTCTCGCTCCGCTCCCTTACCTCCGGCTTTCGCCGGAATGACGGGGTGGCGCTATTTTTGGTTTTTCACGAGCCCCTCATCGCGGCCCTACACCAAAAACCGGAACTCCCCCTTGCCCAGCAAATCTTGAAGATGGAGCACGCCCGCCAGCTTGCCGCGGTGATCGGTCACGGCCAGGAAGGTGATTTCGTGGCGCTGCATGATGCTCAAGGCATCGGCGGCGAGAAGTTCCGTGGTAATGGTTTTAGGCCTGGCGGTCATGGCTTCGGCCAGGGGAAGTCCGCTCAGGCTGCCGCCTTTCTGGCTCAGCAAACGGCGAAGATCGCCATCGGTGAGAATGCCGATGATTTCTTCCTCGTGCATGATCAGGACCGCGCCAAGGTTCTTGGCGTTCAGTTCGGCAATGGCCTCCGGCAGACTGGTTGTTTGGGAAACCTTGGGGATCGCCGCGCCGGTGAGCATGACCTCGGAGACATTTACCTTGAGGCGCTCGCCGAGGCTGCCGGCCGGATGGTTGCGCCGGAAATCGCTTTCCTTGAACTGCTTGAGGTTCAGCAAAACCACGGCCAGGGCATCGCCCATGGCCAGGGCGGCGGTGGTGCTGGCCGTGGGGGCCAACCCCAGGGGGCAGGCCTCCTGGGGCACCGCGACCTTGAGGACCGCATCGGCGCCCCGGGCCAGGCTGGACAAAGGGTTGCCGGTCATGGCAATGATCTTGGCCCCGCGTTTCTTGAGATTGGGGAGCAGGAGGCTCAACTCCGCGGTTTCGCCGCTGTAGGAGATGGCCAGGATGACATCCTGCGGGTCCACCATGCCGAGGTCGCCGTGCATGGCTTCCACCGGGTGGAGGAACAGGGCCGGGGTGCCGGTGCTGTTCATGGTGGCGGCGATCTTCTGGCCGATGATCCCGGATTTGCCGATGCCGGTGATCACCACCCTGGCCGGGCATTCCATGATCATGGCCACTGCCTTTTCAAAATCGGCGTCGATCTGTTCGAGCAGGGCGGTAATGCCTTCCGCCTCGATCCTGAGAACTTCCTTGGCCTGTTCAATGCTCATCGGTCTGGGGATTCCTCTTTTTTGCCCGTGGACTGGCAGGCGTTTCTGGTGCCAAGGAGAAGCTTGCAGAAATCCTTGTCCGGCTCCACCGGGTAATCGCCGTCGAAGCACGCCTTGCAATAGCTCTCCGGCGGACCGCCGCAGGCTTCGATCAACCCCTCGAGGCTGAGGTAGTAGAGGGAGTCAAGGCCGAGATAATCGCGGATCTCGTCAACGGTTTTCTTGTTGGCGATGAGTTCGCCGCCCGAGGGAAAGTCGATCCCGTAATAGCAGGGGTTCCGGGTGGGCGGGCAACTGATCAGCATGTGGACCTCTTTTACCCCGGCTTCGCGCAGGGATTTGACCCTGGAGCGGCCGGTGGTGCCCCGGATGATGGAATCGTCCAGGATGATGACCCGCTTGTCTTTGAGAAAGGTGCGGATGGGGTTCAGCTTGACCCGCACCGAGAAATCGCGCATGGACTGGGTGGGCTGGATAAAGGTGCGGCCCACGTAATGGTTGCGGATAACCCCCATTTCCAGCGGGATGCCCGAGGCCTGGGAAAAGCCGATGGCCGCATAGTTTCCGGAATCGGGAAAGGGCATGACGAAATCAGCGTCGATTGTGCATTCGCGGGCCAGGATCTCGCCCATGCGCTTGCGGCTCTGGTAGACGTTCTTGCCGAAGATGTCGCTGTCGGGCCGGGCGAAATAGACCTGCTCGAAGATGCAGAGGCTGAGCCGCTGGCTGGTATCCAGGCGCAGGGAGCGCTGGCCGTCGCGGTCGATGATCAGGATTTCGCCGGGCTCGATGTCGCGGACATACTGGGCCTCGACCAGGTCGAGGGCGCAGGTTTCCGAGGCGACGATGAAGCCGCCGTTGTTGAGTTTACCCAGACACAGCGGCCTGAAGCCGCCGGGATCGCGCACGGCGATGAGCTTGTCCTCGGTCATGAGCAGGATGGAGTAGGCGCCCTTGATGGACTCGAAGGTGTCGATGAGCGCTTTTTCCAGGCCGAGATGGGAGCAGCGGGCGAGCAGATGGACAACCACCTCGCTGTCCATGGTGGACTGGAAGATGGAACCCTTTTTCTCCAGCTCGTTGCGCAGGGAGCGGATATTGACCAGGTTGCCGTTGTGGGCCACGGCCACGGTGCAGCCCTGGTGGGTGGCGGTGAAGGGCTGGGCATTGATGATGTTAGAGGCGCCGGTGGTGGAGTAGCGGACATGGCCCACGGTGAGGTGGCCTTTCAGCCCCTGCAGGGTGGATTCGCTGAAAACCTCGTGCACCAAGCCCATTCCCTTGTGCAGGGATACCTGGCTGCCGTCGCTGGCCACGATGCCGGCGGACTCCTGGCCGCGATGCTGGAGGGCGTAGAGGCCGAAGTAGGTGAGCTTGGCCGCGTCCTCATGGCCGAAAATTCCACAAACGCCGCATTCGTCCTTGGGGCGTGATGCGTCTGAGTATGTCATGGCGTTTCGTTCCTTCTGATGTGCTTGCCGTCCATCCGGAAAAAAGGAGAAAATATACCCCCTTTTATATGGATGGGAAATGTTTTTTTGTCGGGGCTATTTTTGGCTTTCCCCGGCGTGGTCCAACCCCCGGAAAAAATTGAGCCAAGAGGAGGTGTTGTTGAGCGCCCAGTTGCGCGGGGGGACAAAACCATTTTGCATGGATTCCGGCAGACCGCAGGCGGCGAGACGTTCGTAGATGCGCACATAGAGGCAACGCTTTTTGCCGGGGTACACCTCGCACCAGCCGTCGCGGCTGCCGCCGCAGGGGCCGTTCAGCAGGTATTTGGCGCAGCCGGATTGCGGGCAGACAAAGGCGAGGTCGCCCAGGGTGCAATCCCCGCAGTTCTGGCAGCCGAAGAGGAGAAACTTGGTCACGTGTTCCAGGTGGGTGAGGCTGTTATCCAGCCCGCCGCCTTCCAGGGCGAGACAGATTTTTTTGCACGCCGGGTAGAGGGGCGCCTTTTGGGTAAAGGCCAGGTTGTGGACGAGCCGGGCCATCCGGTAGTTGATCTGCAACCCTGCCTGTTCCTTTGCGCGGGGCGCGGGTTCACTGGTGTTGAGGCCGGTGTTTTCATCCTTTTTGTAGAGATAAAAACCGTCCGGGTGCCAGTAGTTCATTTCCTCCGCCAGTTCCTGCCATTTCCCGGCAAGGGAATCAGCGGTGGTGAGGAGAAAATCGATGTTGTCATAGGTGAGCCCAGGCCCGCCGAGATGGGCGCCCGCATAGCCTAGCCCTTTGAGAATGGCCAGCAGCTTTGCCCCCCGCAACAGCCGGGCGTGTTTGCCCTTGTCCGGGCTTGCGGCTTCGCGGCGTATTTCACCGTGCAGCCTGTCGGTAATGATGCAGCCGGGGATTTTCCCGGTGTGCATGAGATTGGCCACCGTGAGGTTGGGAACAAAGACATTGCCCAGCACCGGCAGGTTCAGCCGGTTTTGCCGGACATACTGGAGCACTTCGTGGAACTTGCGGGCGTCGTAGCCGACCTGGGTGATGATATAGTCCGCGCCTTGCTCGGCCTTGCGGTGGAGTTTGGCGTACTGCATCAGCAGCTCCGGTTCCAGCCGCTTGAAGGGGGAGAGGGCCACGCCCATGAGAAACGAGGTGGGCTGGATCGCGCCCTTTCCCCGGTCCGGGCCGTAGTTGCCCTTGTTCATCCGGGAGATGAGGTCCAGGACATGCACCGAACCCAGGTCGAAGACCGGTTTGGGAAACCCCTGGTAGCCTTCCTGCGGATAATCGCCGGTGATCACCAGCAGGTCGCGGATGCCCAGGCGGTCCCAGGCAAAGAGCAGGCTCTCCATCTGGTTGCGGTTCTTGTCCTTGCTGGAAAAATGAACAATGACATCAAGGCCCATGGTCTGGATCTCGCGGCCCAGAACCTCCGGCGACAAGGCGGCTTGGCCCCCGGCGTTTTCGGTGATGCTCACCGCCTGGATGCGCGGGTCGCAAGCCAGCTTCCCGGCCAGTTCCAGGGTGCGGTCATGTTCCCGGCTGTGCCCTCCCCGGCTGGGCACCAGTTCGAGGGTGACGGTGAATTGGGCGGGGTTGAGGAGCGATTGCCGGAAGGGGGATTTTTTTTCGGCCAGCATGGGCAGGGGTGTCCGGGTGGATGATTTTTTTCTTGCTCAGCAGGAGCGAATGCAAGTAACCATAACCATTATTTCAAGAAAAAGAAACAACCGGGCCAGAGGGACAGGTCCAAGGTCCAAGGTTAAAGGTTCAAGGATTGGGAGGGCAGGATGGGAAAAAAGACGTCCTGGCGGCAGGCCGCCCGGGTCTTTGATGAACGGGCCGGAGAGTATGACGCCTGGTTTGAGGAGAGCCTGCTCTTTGCCATTGAACGCGCCGCCCTGCAAGAGCTGGTTACGCCCCTTTTGAGCCCGAAGCTTGAGATCGGCGTTGGTCCGGGCCGCTTTGCCGAGGCCCTGGGCGTGGAATTGGGCATTGACCCGGCCTTTGCTCCGCTGGCGTTTGCCAAAAAACGGGGGGTGCTGGTGAGTCAGGCTGTGGGAGAGGCATTGCCCTACGCCAGCCAGAGCCTGCGAACGGTGCTGCTGCTCTTCACCTTTTGTTTTCTGGCCGATCCCAGCCTGGTGCTGCGCGAGTGCAGGCGGGTGCTCAAGCCCGGCGGGCATCTGGTGCTGGGTCTCATTGCGGCCGACAGCCCGTGGGGGAGAATGCTCCGGAAAAAAAAGCAGGAGGGGCATCCGTTCTATCAACATGCCACATTGTATGATCCGAGTGAGGCGGAGCGGTGTCTGGCCGAGTGTGGGTTTGTGGTGGAGGAAAGACGCTCCACTCTGATGCAATCGCCGGATGTGTTGGGGGAGATGGAGCACTCCCGGCCCGGGCTGGTCAGTCAGGCCGGGTTTGCGGTGCTGGTCGCCGGGGCTGGTCCGTGAGCCAGTTTTTCCGTTCTCGCAGAAACTCGACGGCGAGAAAGGCCGCGCCGCTGACGATAATTCCCGCCGCGGCGATCGCCGCCAGCCAGCCAGGGGAGTTTTTCCTGTGGCGTTGTCGGGCCAAAGGCGGCAGGTCTCTGGTGCAATAGCGGCAGGCCAGGGCCTGGGAATGGATGTCTTCCTTGCAGAAGGGACAGGTTCGTGTACGCATGATGATACCCATAATAGCGACTGCCTGTCGGTTGTCAAGAAGGAGGTGCGGCTTTTGCCCTTTTCTCTCGCGGCGGGGAAGCGGGAACAGACAAGATTTTCCTTGTCAGCGCCCGGTTCCCTTTGTAAGATGAAGCCACTATACTCTGAATACAATTATCCCCATGAAATAAAAGGAGAAAATTATGGCGAGTGACAAGGTTATCCAGGTTTCCGACGGCGATTTCAGCGCAAAAGCCCTGCAGTCCGAGACCCCCTTTCTCTTGGATTTTTGGGCACCGTGGTGCGGACCCTGCAAGGCGATCGGCCCGGTGATTGATGATCTGGCCGCCGAGTTCGAGGGCAAGGTCAAGATCGGCAAGATGAATGTCGATGATAACCCTGTTACTCCCGGTAAATACGGAATCCGGGCCATTCCCACCCTGATTCTTTTCAAGGGGGGGGAGGTTGCCGACCAGGTGACCGGCGCGGTGGGCAAGCAGCAGCTCAAGGCCATGATCGAAAAGGCTCTTTAGTCCCCGGCGTGATTTCATGATGGTTTTCTGGCCCGGGTCGAGTATGCCGGGCCTTTTCTCTTTTGGTTGAAATGGATGAGCGGGACATGATTTTTTCACAACGGAATAGTCGGTTTTTTCGGACCTGTGTTCTGGCTCTTGCCATGATTGTCCCGGCCGTCGGGCTCAGCGGCTGTGCGACTCTTGACACCATGCTGGGCTGGGTTGGTTTTGGCGAGGGATCTGCGACGCAGGAAACCCCGGAAGCCCTGGCCATGGAGGGGATGGCCGACTTCAACCGCGGGAAATACAGCGCGGCCTTGAAACGTTTCGTGGAGATAAAAGACCGGTTTCCCTTCAGCGATGTGGCGCTGCTGGCCGAACTGAAGGCCGCCGATTCCAATTATTACATGGACAAGTTCAGCGAAGCCAAGACCCTGTACGAAGAGTTCGAGGCCAACCATCCGACCAACGAGGCGGTTCCCTATGTTTTGTTCCAGATCGGCATGTGTTATTACAGTCAGATCGGAACCCATGACCGGGATCCCGGCAACGCCCAGAACGCGGTGCAGGCCTTTGGGCGATTGAATCGCGCCTATCCTCAGTCCCCTTATTTCGTGGAGGCTTCGGCCCGGATTCGGGCCGCGCGCGATTTTCTGGCCCAGCATGAGTTTTCCGTTGCCACCTTCTATGTGCGGACCGAGGAAGACAAACAGGCCCAGGGGCGGCTTGAATATCTGCTTGCCACCTATCCCGAGGCCAGCGTCAAGCCCCAGGCCACCGAGCTCTTGGCTCAGTTGAAGTCCGGCAAGGGCATTGAGAAAACCTGGCGTCGTTTTGTGCCCACGATCTCGCTGCCGGACTGGCAGTCCTTTACCTCCGCCTTCGGCATTCTGCCCGGTGGCAGCGGCAGCGCGGGGGCGGCCAAGGAATAGGGCCTCCGGCGCACTGCTGTTTCTTATGCTGGGGCTTTCCCTGTTTGCCGGGGAAGGCCCATTCTTGTTTTGGCCCCTGTTTCCTTGTTCCTGCGGAATTTTTTGTCGTAACGTTCCTGCTCGCTGTAGATGCAGCCGCAGTAAGGCTGGCGGTACAGTCCCATCTCAAGGCTGGCGTCGATCCCTTCCTGCCAGCCGAGCCGAAAATCCTCGTAATAAAACGGCACCCCGAATTGTGTTGCCAGCTCCTCGCCCAGCGCCCGAATAGTCTCATGGCGCTGGTAGCGGCTGTACAGCAGGGTGGTGCTGAAGGCCTCCGCCCCGGTTTCCCTGGCTTTTTTTGCCGTTGCCTCAAGGCGCATCCGGTAGCAGAGCGGGCAGCGATCCTCTTCGTGGAAAACCACCCGGCGCAGGTATTCCCTGAGGCCGTATTCCCGTTCGTACTCCACGGACAGAGAGGTCCGGCGCGCCAGATCTTCCAGGGTGGCGAGCCGCTGCTTGAATTCCCGGAAGGGATGGATGTTGGGGTTATGGAAATAGCCCTGCACGGCAACCCCCTGTTTCCGCAGGGCGGCGAGGGGAAAGATGGTGCAGGGGCCGCAACAGAGGTGGAGGAGAACGGTCATGGCCTGCCTCTATCGCTTGTTGAGCTTGAACTGGCGGGGGTTGATGTTGAGCTTGGCGATCTTGTAGTTGATGATCCTGAGGCTGGTGTCCAGCAGTTGCGCGGCCTTGGTCTGGTTGCCCTGGCATTTCTTCAGGCTGTCGATGATCAGCTCCCGCTCGAAATTGTCCACGGCCGCGGCAAAGGAAACCGGGTTGGCGTGTTCGCTCACCGAGTCGGAGGTCTGTAGCGACGGCGGCAGGTGGTAGCTCTTGATCGAATCCTCGTCGCAGATCAGCACCGCCCGCTCGATGCAGTTTTGCAGCTCCCGCACATTGCCCGGCCAGTGGTATTGGACCAGGAGGTCGATGGCCGGGGTGGAAATGCGGCGGATCTGCTTGTTGTTTTCCTCGTTGTATTTCTGGAGGAAGAAATCGGCCAGGAGCATGATGTCGGTGCGGCGTTCCCGCAGGGGGGGCAGGTAGATGGGGAAGACGTTGAGCCGGTAGTAGAGGTCTTCCCGGAAGGAGCCTTCTTCCACGGCCTTTTCCAGGTCCTTGTTGGTGGCGGTGATCAGCCGGACATTGCATTTGATGGGGGCGATGCCGCCCAGCCGCTGGAATTCGCGGTCCTGCACCACGTTGAGCAGCTTGACCTGCACGCCTTGGCTCAGTTCACCGATTTCGTCGAGAAACAGGGTGCCGCCCTCGGCCAGTTCGAAGCGGCCCTTCTTGGCGGCCTGCGCCCCGGTGAAAGCCCCTTTTTCGTGGCCGAACAGCTCGGACTCCAGCAAGGTTTCCGGCAGGGCCGAGCAGTTGACCACCACGAACGGGGCCTTGGCGCGCTTGCTGTTGTGGTGGACGGCCTTGGCCACCATGGTCTTGCCGGTGCCGGATTCGCCGCGCAGCAGGATGGTGGCGTTGGAGTCCGCCACCCGGTGGATCATCTCGAACACCTCCTGCATCCGGTTCGAATTGCTGATGATGCTGGCCACCCGGTATTTTTCCGAAAGCTCCCGCCTGAGCTGGGTGTTCTCCTGCACCAACCGCTCCCGCTCCTGATTCACCGCCTGGATGCGGACCACGGTCTGGGCGATGAGGCCGGAGAGCACGGTGAGGAACTGCAGATCCTGTTCAAAATCCAACCCCTCATGGTAGTTGCGGTCCACGCTCAGGGCGCCGATGGTGCTGGCCCCGTGCTTGATGGGCACGCAGAGAAAGGAGAGGGCTTCCTGGTTTTTCTCGGCCCTGGCCCGGGTCTTGTTCAGAAAGAGCGGTTCCTGGCTGATCTGGGGCACTACGATGGGGGCGCCGCTGGCCACCACCCGTCCGGTGATGCCCTCGCCGAATTTGTAGATCCCGCGCTTCCGGGCTTCCGCGGTCATGCCGGGGGCCACCTCGGTTTCGATCTGGCCGGTGAGCGGATTGGCGATGGTCACCGCGCCGTTTCCAAGACTGGTGCGGGCTGCCAGCACGGTGAGGCTTTCCTCCAAACATTTGCGCAGGTCGTCCGAGGAGGCCAGCGCCCGGGTTATTTCGTACAGGGTGGCCAGATCAATGGGTTCGCGGTTGTTTTCAGGCATGGCTTCTCCCAAGCTTTTCTTACGGTTTGGTATACGCGTATGCGATACGCCGCCACCGATTATAACAAATTTGTCTGATTGTGCATCTGAAAATGTGCGGACACGGGAAGATTCGAAGGAAAATGCTACAAAACGCGGGCAATCCAGGCAGACCAGATGGCGTATCCCCTCTCGCTGAAATGGACTCCGTCCCCGGTGAAGCAGGCGGCAGCGTCCGGCTCCCCGGTGTTGAAGGCCGAGCACAAATCCAGGAACGCGGTTTTTTTCTGTTGGCTGAGCTGGAGCAACCTCTCGTTCAGGCGGGGAACGACGGAAGGTGCCAGATGGGGGGCTCGGATGGGTGGCAGACCGGTGACGGTAATCTGCGCCGGGGGGAGGATGCTGCCTAGAAGGTCCAGGATCTCCGCGTATTCGGGCAGAAAGCCATATTCCTCCCTGAGCAGATTGTTGGTGCCGATCATGATAACCACGCGCTCCGGGTCGGGGCAGCGGCGCAGGAGCCGGGGAAGGTTGGCGAGCAGGCCGGCCACTGTTTCTCCGGCCCTGCCGGCGTTGATCACCCGATGTCCGGGAAAACAGGTCTCCCAGTTGTGAAATTCAATAAGAGAATCGCCAAGGAACAGGAGCTGCATGGCTGGTTCAGCAGGGTTTGGAGATAAAGATTGTCGCTGCCAGATTCGCCACGGTAATTGAGGCGTCCCGCACCGGCTGGCTCTTGGCTTCGCTGACGATATCCTTCGGGGATGGGGCTGAGGTGTCGATCAGCCGATGCCAGAATCGGCCTGCGGGCGGCGCGGGGATGATGAAGTCGGCGGAGGTGTGCCCGCCGTTGAGCATGACGAAAAAATCATCGTCGCGCCGCATCCCGGCGGTGGTTCCGTGCAGAACAAAGGCCAGGGTCTTGCAGGCCGGCGACCAGTCGGGCCTTCCCGGCGTGGTGGATTGCCACTCGATTTCCGGGTTTTCTTCCGTGGCGGGGAAAAAATCGGTGCGGTGGAATACGGGGTGGCTTTTCCGCAAGGCGATGATCTGGGTGAAAAAACGCAGCAGTCCGTGGTTCTGCTTGGCCAACTCCCAATTGAGCCAGCTTGTTTCATTGTCCTGGCAATAGGCATTGTTGTTGCCCTGTTGGGTCCGCCCGAATTCATCGCCTGCCACCAGCATGGGCACTCCTTGGGAAAGCATGAGGATGGCGGCAAAGGTTTTGATCCTCCGGAGGCGCAGCCCGGCAATGGTTGCGTTGTCCGTTGCTCCTTCGCTGCCGCTGTTCCAACTGAGATTATCATTGCCGCCGTCCCGGTTGTCCTCGCCGTTGGCCAGGTTGTGTTTGGTGTTGTAGCTGACCAGGTCATAGAGGGTGAAGCCGTCATGGCTGGTGATGAAATTGATGGAGTTGCGCGGGGAGCGGCCGTCGTCCTGATAGAGGTCGGCGCTGCCCGCGATGCGGGTGGCAAGCGGGGCAACCATGCCCTCATGCCCGCAGAGGAAGCGGCGGACATCATCGCGGAATTGGCCGTTCCATTCCGCCCAGCGCCGGTTGGTGGAAAAACTTCCCACCTGATAGAGGCCCGCGGCATCCCACGCCTCGGCGATGATCTTGGTGTGGGCGAGGATGGGATCCTCGGCGATCTTTTCCACCATGGGGGGGTTGGAGAGCACATGGCCCTGCTGATCGCGGCCCAGGACGCTGGCCAGATCGAAGCGGAAGCCGTCCACATGCATCTCGACCACCCAGTAGCGCAGGCAATCCATGATCAGGTGGCGGACCAGGGGGTGGTTGCAGTTCACCGTGTTGCCGCAGCCGGAGAAGTTGAGATACTCCCGGCTCCGCGGGTCCAGCAGATAGTAGATGACGTTGTCCAGCCCCCGGAAGCTGATCACCGGCCCATTGCCGCCGCCTTCCGCCGTGTGGTTGAAGACTACGTCGAGGATCACCTCGATCCCGGCCTTATGCAACGCCTTGACCATCTCCTTGAACTCCCGGACCTGGTTGCCGTTGCGGCCGTTGACCGCATAAGCCGCTTTGGGCGCGAAAAAGGAGATGGGGCTGTAGCCCCAGAAATTCTTCAGCCTCTCCCCGGTGAAAGGGTTGGAGTTGGTGATCTCGTGCTCGTTGAACTCGGTGACCGGCAGAAGCTCCACCGCGGTAATGCCCAGTTTCTTGAGATAGGGAATCTTTTCCACTATTCCCTGGTAGGTGCCGGGGTTGGGTACGCCGGAGCTTTCGTGCCGGGTGAAACCCCGGACATGGAGTTCGTAGATGATGCTCTTTTCCAGGGGAATATTGAGGGGACGGTCGCCTTCCCAGTCGAATTCGTCGCCGATAATGCAGCAGCGCCGCTGGAAGGTGGACAGCGGGGTGCAGAGGCCGGAGCGGCAGTAAGCGACCCCCCACTCCGATCCGCCGGTAAGGGCTTTGGCGTAAGGGTCGAGCAGCAGGTTTCCGGTGGCGAAGAAATGGCCCGCCCCCTTGGGATCGTATGGGCCGGACATGCGGTAGCCATAGCGCAGGGTGGTGTCGAGATCGTGGAGCAGGATATGCCAGATGTTGCCGGTCCGGTTGATCTTCGGGTCAAGGGGGATCTCGGCGCAGGGATCCTCAGCGCCGGACTTGAACAAGACCAGGGTAACGGCCTCGGCATGGCGGGAAAATATGGCGAAATTAACCCCTTCCGGCTTCAGGAACGAGCCCAGGGGAAGCGGGTATCCGGCGCCCGTGGTAAATTTTTCTTTGCGCATGGCGTATTTCCTCTTGCCCGGAATGAAAGCAGCACTTATATATTGGTAATAATTATTAGTTTTAAAGTGATGCATTCATTATATCGTTTCCAGAGAGAAGATGACAATAAAACTGAGGAGGTGCGCCATGGGATTAGCGGAAAAGCTGGGTATGGGTGATCAGCCTGTGTCGATCGACTGGGATCTTACGCCCTCGGATACCTTTGCCATGTTCGAGAGCTGGGGCGGCAAGAACCAGGAACGGATTCGCAGCAACTCGGAGCTGCACTATTATTTTTATATCGACAACTGGAGTTCTCCCGCCAAGCTCTGCCTGATGGAGCGGGGCGTCAAGCACGCCAAGATTCTTGCTTACATCGACTGCCCGCAGGAGATGCTGAAGAACTGCGTGTCCCGGCAGGGCAAGGACATGCGGGACCAGAGCTACGCCATTGACGAGGGAATCAAGCAATGGCTGCTGGAAAAAATCATCGAGAGCGAGGATTCCTCCCGGATCGCGCTGGTGGACAACTCCGTGCCGCAGGAGATCATGGAGACAGGACTTCCGCGCAAGGGTGATTCCTTGCCGCCGGTGGAGCGGGTCGTTCTGCGGGCGGCCGGGGGAGTGGTAAGCGAATTGGAGGCCGCGACTCTTGCGGCGAGAATCGGCTGTTACGACAGCCGCCGCAACCCCATGGGGAATTTCCGCAATCTGCTGGTGGACAACGGCGACGGCCTCACCGTTACCGATGGGGCCACCGGGCTCATGTGGCAGCGGGGCGGCTGCGATCTCACCACCATCCGCAATGTGCAGAAATATGTGGCGGAGTTGAATGACCAGCGCTTTGCCGGCTTTTCCGGCTGGCGGCTGCCCACCATGGAAGAGGGGTTTTCTCTTCTTGAGCCGCGGGTCAATGAAAAGGGCGTCCATCTTCATCCCTGTTTTTCCAAGGAGCAGCCCTTTATTTTTTTAGCCGACCAGCGCAAGCCCGGCGGCTATTGGTTTATGGATTTCAAACAGGCCACGGCATTCTGGGCCTCGGGCACGATCCCGGGCGGGTTCGGCAGGGTGTGCCGCACCATGTGATCCGGTAAACAAATAAGGCGTATGCGAAAAAGGCTGCCCACGGGTGGCCTTTTTTCTTATCCGGGGGCTTGGGAAAGGACGCGCAACAAAATCTTGCAATTTGTCCGGCCCGGTTATAAAGAAGCTAGGAGGTTGGAACGGACATCACATCTTCCCGTCTCTATCCGGACGGGAATTTTTTTATCGGGAAACCGCAAGACAAGAGAGGAAACACCCATGCCTGAATTCAACAATGTCACCATCGTAAAAAAAGCCAATGTCTATTTCGACGGCAAGGTCACCAGCCGGACGGTGGTGTTCGCCGACGGCTCCCAGAAGACCCTTGGGGTCATGCTGCCCGGAGAATATGAATTCAACACGGCGGACAAGGAGCTCATGGAGATCATGGCCGGCGAGCTGGAGGTTCTGCTGCCTGGGGCGTCGGAGTGGAAGACGGTCAAGGGCGGAGAATCCTTCGAAGTGCCGCCCCACTCCAAGTTCGGTTTGAAGGTGCGAAGCCTTACCGATTATTGTTGTTCGTTTGTAAAATAGAATCGCCAACAAAGACGCCACCGGCATACCCGCGCCGGTGGCGTCTTTTTCGTAACGGGCCTGTCCGGCCGCGACTGCATCCCCGGTTTAGAAATCTTCGAATTCTTCCTCGCCAAAGGGGATGACCTCTTTGGCCGTCTTTTTCGCGCCGTGCGAGATGGCGCGGGGCCGTGGTTGTTTTTGCGGCATTGCCGCCCGGAGCCCCGTGGTTTTGCCCTGCGCCGGATTGCCTTGCGTCTGGGAAGCCATTGCGCCAGAACTGGGTCCGCCCTCCCCGGTGATCAAGGTCTGCAGTTCGCGGACATGGCCGAGCAGGGTGTTGCTTTCGGCAAAGAGTTCCTCCGAGGCGGAAGCCGATTCCTCGGCGGTGGCGGCATTGCTTTGCACCACGGTGTCCATTTCCTGCAGGGCAATGTTGATCTGGCCAACCCCTTCGGTCTGCTCTTTTGTCGCGGAGGAAATTTCATTGATCAGCACCGAAACCTTGCCGGTGCCGGTGGAAACCTTGCTGAATTCATCGTTGGTTTTGTGAACGAGCACCGTGCCTTCCTGGACCTTGTGTACCGTTTGTTCGATCAGATCCGCGGTTTCCCGGGCCGCTTCCACGGCGGCATTGAGGGCGAGCAGGTTGGTCTGGAAGGCGATCTCGTCGATGGTCTTGATGATTTTCGAGGTTTTTTCGCTGGCGGAGGAGATCTCGCCCATGGCGGAGGTGAGCTGCCGCATGGAGGCGGCAGCCTGGTTGGCGACACTGTTTACTTCGCCCATCACCGTGTTGGCCTCAAGGGCGTTGTCCGAGCTGTTTTTTGTCATGGAGGAGATCTCTTCCATGGAGGCGGAGGTTTCTTCAAGGGAGGCCGCCTGTTCGGTGGCGCCTTCCGCCAGTTGCTGCCCTGCGCTTGCCACCTGGCCGGATGCGGCGGAGATATGGTTGGCGCCCGCAGTCAGTCCGCTGATTGCTTTTTTAAGGGGCACGGTGATGCCGCGGGTGATGACAAAGGCCAGGGCGCAGCCGCCGATGGAGATGCCGATGGCAATGAGGATCATCAGGGCCTGGAGCGTGCGGCCTTCGGTAAGGGCCTCGTTGGCGACATGTTTCCCTTCGGTGGTGTTGATTGCGCCGAATCCGGAGATGGCCTCGCGGATCTTGTCCCCTGCCGCCTCCTCGGTCTCTGCCTTTTCCGAGAGCAGGGCAGGATTTTCCGCCTGGGCTGCGTCCATCATCTCCCGTCCCGCCGGGGCCAGCGTGTCGTGCAACTGGACGATGGTCTCGATCTTTTCAAGCCAGCCAGCCTGCATCAATTCTTCGTCTGCCTGAATGGTTGCGCGGACGCGTCCAAAGGTTTCGTCCGCTTCTTTGTCCAGGCGGTCGAAGCGATCCCGGTAGGCAGGGTCCTTGTGGATGACGAAGTTTGCTGCGGCAAGCTGTTGGCGGCTGACCAGGAGGGCCAGTTCTCCGCCCATATAGGCCAAGGGAAGATGGGTGTTTTCCAGGTCTGTGACGGAGGTTACCATCTGCGAGGATTTGAACACGGCAAAGCTTGCGCCGATGGCGGAAAGAAGAACCAGCAAGCCAAAGCCCGCTGCCAGTTTTTTGGCCAGGGAAAAATGTGCAAAATTCATCGGTCTGCTCCAGAGAGGGGGTACAATCGGCTTGTGGATAAAGGATTGCGGGGGCCTGTGACGGCGAGGAAATTGTAGTTGTCCGTTATATAGTAATTATAATTATTATTTTCAACTCCTATTTTTGCATGCAGGCAGGGACCGCGCATGGTCCTTGCCGCGGAGTGCGAGTCTGCGTGCCTCACGGAAGGAAATAACAATAGTGTAGGGAAACGGGGGGCGGATTGCACGGTGTGGTGCAAAGGAAAATGGAACATGTTCCGGCATGGCTGAACCGGAAAAAATGACTTGCTGTCCCATTGTCTCGGGGAATCTCCTGTGCTAGGATGAGCAGTGGCCGTTGTTCAACACAGCAAAATTTTTCAGGAAAAACATCATGGGCCTCCGGATAAAGCTGGTTGTGTTTCTGGTTCTTTCCCTTGCCGCCACCGCGGTTTGGGCCGGGCAGGGGTGGCAAAGCGTCGCCGTGCGGAAGGGTGCGGTAAGGGTTTCCCCCATGCCCTTCGGGAAGATCATCGCCACCCTCGGCTATGGCGAGCGGGTGGACGTGCTGGAGGAGCAAGGCCTGTGGCTCAGGGTGCGGGACCAGCGACACGGACGGGAAGGGTGGATGCACAGCGCCAGCCTCATTGCCAAGGCCATTACCCTGAAACCGGGCGAACGGCTGGGGAGTGGAGCCTCGGAGGATGAATTGGCCCTGGGCGGCAAGGGCTTCAATGCGCAAGTGGAGGCCGAGTACAAAGCCAGGGGGAAGAATCTCGATTATGCCTCGGTGGATTGGATGGAGCGGATTCAGGTGAGTTCCGAGGCCATGCGGGAATTCCTTGCCAAGGGCGGCTTGCAGAACCCCGAAGGAGACGCCGGTCATGGAAAATAAACGATCCGTTCTCCTCGCTGTCGCGCTGCTCTTCTCTTGCGCCGTGCTGGTTGCCGGGTGCAAGACCACCGATGTGATCGACGGCCTCGGGGCGGTCCAGGTGGGCGGTTTCAGGCTCAGCGAGTCTCAGGTGGGCGCGCTCAAGAAAACCGCCGTGGCCCTGGAAAAGGCCTTCACCGATATCACGCCGGAGCAGGAATACTATGTGGGCCGCGCGGTGGGCGCCACCCTGCTGGGAAAATACCAGCCCCGCACCGACCCCCAGACCGTGCAGTACCTCAATCTGGTGGGCCAGTCCCTGGCCAGGGTTTCCGACATGCCGGAAACTTACGGCGGCTATCATTTTGTCCTCCTGGAGGATGAAGGGATCAACGCCTTTGCCGCGCCGGGCGGCTTGATCTTTATCAGCCGGGGCATGCTGCGCTGCTGCAAGGACGAGGACACTCTGGCCGCGGTTTTGGCCCACGAAATCGCCCATGTGCAACTCAAGCACGGGCTGCAGGCCATTAAGACCAGCAGGGTGACCAGCGCCTTTTCCATCATGGCCACGGAAGGGGCCAAGCAGGCCGGGGGACCGCAACTGGCGCAGCTCACCGGGATATTCGAGGATTCCATCCACGACGTCACCGCAACCCTGGTCAACAGCGGCTATTCCCGGGCCTTTGAACGGGAGGCCGACGTCGCGGCCCTGGTGATTCTTGGCCGGGCCGGCTATGACCAGCGAGCCCTGGTCGCGATGCTTGACGAGATGAAGCAGCGGCTCAACCCGCAGGGGCTTGATTTCGCCAAGACCCATCCCGACCCGGCGGACCGGATCGCCGACCTTGCGCCCCAGCTTGCCGGGGCCAAGACCCCGTCCGGCATGGCCCTGCGGCAGCAACGGTTCCAGCGCATTCTGGGCAGCATCTGACGTGATCAAGAAAGGTTGTACCGGGCTTACCCTCGGCCTGATCGCCTGTGCGATGGCGTTTTTTCTCTGGCAGCAGGGCGCGCTCACCGGTTTCGAGCATGCGGCCTGGCAGTGGCGGGTTGCCCATTTTGCCAGGCCGGCTGCGGCCACCAGCCGGTTGCGGATCATCGCCCTTGACCAGAAAAGCCTGGACTGGGGCCGCATGGAAAACAACCTCTCTTGGCCCTGGCCGCGGGAGGCGTATGCCACGCTTCTCGCCTTTTGCAAACGGGCCGGGGTTCGGGTGGTCGCCTTTGATATGCTGTTCAGCGAATCCTCGGTGCACGGCGTGGGCGATGATCAAGCCCTGGCCCTGGCCATGCGGGAAAACGGGCCGGTGGTGCTCAGTTGCACCCTCGCGCCTCCCGGACAGGGGCTGGCGGAGAATGGCTCAGCCCCTTCCGTGCTCACCATTTCCGGCTTTTCCCAGTGGCTCGCCGGAAGCCGTGCGCCGGTGCTGCCCCAGGCGGCGACCATGCCGGTGGCTGAACTGGCCGAGAGCGCTGCCATGCTGGCCAACATCAGCAATCGCCCCGATCCGGACGGGGTGTTCCGCAGAGCACCCCTGTTTGTTACCCTCGCCGGCCAACCCGTGCCTTCCCTAGCCCTGGCCGCCTATCTTGCCGGCCTCCCCGGCCCGGTTCCCCTGTCGCTTGGAAAAAAACACTTCCAGGTGGGGGAACTCGGTGTGCCCCTCGATGAAACCGGGCAGTCCATCCTCAATTTCAGGGGGTCATCGGGCACGATCGCAACCATCTCCCTGGCTGCGGTGGTGCAGTCCGAACTGCAACTTGCCGCCGGGGAAACCCCGGCCATCGACCCGGCGGAGTTCAAGGACACGTATGTTTTCCTGGGCATGACCGCGCCGGGGCTGTATGATCTGCGGGCCATTCCCATCGACGGGGTCTATCCGGGGGTCGAGATCCACGCCACCATGCTGGACAACCTGCTGTCCCAGGATTTTCTCCGCGACAGCCCGGTCTGGCTGGCGGTATTCCTGACCCTGTTCTTCGGGGTGCTGGCCGCAATGATCATTCTTTTTTGCGGTAACGCCTGGCAATCCTCCCTGGCCTTTGTCCTCCTGCTCCCCTTGCCCTTTGTTGCAGGCTTTATTGCCTATGGGAAAGGACTCTGGCTGCCTCTTGCTGTCCAGGCCACGGCGGTGCTGCTTGCCCTGATCAGCGGAGTGGTGTTCAACTTCGCCATCGAAGGGCGGAAAAAACGCTACATCAAGCGCGCTTTCAGTCAGTATCTCCATCCCACCGTGATCGACCAGTTGGTGAGCAGTCCGGAGCGGTTGCGCTTGGGCGGTGAGAAGCGGGAGCTTTCCATCTTCTTCTCCGATCTGGCCGGATTTACCGGGATGTCCGAGCGGCTGGAACCGGAGCGCCTCACCTTGCTCCTGAACGAATATCTCTCCGCCATGACCGACATTATCTTGGCTTCGGGCGGAACCATCGACAAGTATGAGGGGGACGCCATCATCGCCTTTTGGAATGCGCCGCTGTCCCAAGCCGATCATGCCGGCCGCGCGGTGCAGACCGCCCTGCGCTGCCAGGAGCGGCTGGCCGAGCTGCGGCCGGACTTCAAGGCGCGGTTCGACTGCGACCTGTTCATGCGGATCGGTATCAACACCGGGCCGGTGGTGGTGGGCAATCTCGGTTCCAGCCAACGCTTCGATTATTCCATCCTGGGCGACAACGCCAATGTCGCGGCCCGGCTGGAGGGGGTCAACAAGGAATTCGACACCCAGATCCTCATCTCCGAATCGTGTTGCCGCCAGTTGCCCGCGGGCATAACGGTGCGGGAGATCGCCAGGGTTGGGGTGGTGGGGCGCAAGGAGCCCATCACCGTGTTCGAGCCCCTGGCTCCGGGCGATACGAGACGGACGCTGCGTGACCGTTTCGCCGCGGCGCTTGCCCTGTATTACCAGGGCGAGGTTGCCAAGGCCAGGGAAGCTTTTCAGGATATGGGTGCGGACGATGTGGTGGCCGGACGCTACGCCGCCCGCTGCCGGGAGATGCTGGCCAATCCGCCCCGTGTCTGGGACGGGGTATGGCGGATGAACACCAAATGAGGCCGGGCGAGGCGCAGAGCGATGTTCCAGGGACGAGGATCGTTTCCCCCCTGGAACGTATCCGCCCATTTGTCCGGCGATATTCCTTCCGCCTGGCCGGGGGACTTGTCGCCCTGCTGGTTGTCGATCTCCTGCAACTGGGCATCCCCCGGCTGGTGAAACGGGCGGTGGATCTGTTGTCCCAGGGGGCGGCCAGCCAGATGGCCTTGGCCCAAAGCGCTTTTGCCATTTTTGCCCTTGCCCTGGGCATTGCCTCCTGCCGGTTTGTCTGGCGCTACCTGATCCTCGGATTTTCCCGGATGGTGGAGCGCGACCTGCGCGATGATTTTTTCCGCCATCTCCTCACCCTGGACCGGCCATTTTTTCAGAAGAAACCGGTGGGCGCGATCATGGCCCTGGCCACCAATGATCTGGCCGCGGTGCAGTTGGCAGGGGGCATGGGCGTGGTGGCCTGCGCCGACGCGGCGATCATGGGGATCGCCGCCCTGGCCTGCATGGCCTATATCAGCCCGCAGCTCACCCTGATCGCCGTCATTCCCATGCCCCTGCTGGCGGTGCTGACCAGGGTGTTGTCCGCCCGGCTGCACCGCCGTTTTTTGAAGGTGCAGGAGCAGTTTTCCCATCTCACCGAATGTGCCCGCAACACCATCACCAATATCCGTCTGCTCAAGGCCTACACCCAGGAAGCGCCGCAGGCCGAGGTCTTTGGCCGCCTCGGGCGTCAGTACCAGCAGGACAACCTCCGTCTGGCCAGGGTGCACGGCACGCTGTTTCCCATTTCCGGGCTGGTGGGCAATACCAGTCTGCTGCTGGTGATCTTTTTCGGCGGGCGGCTGGTGGTCGGCAACGTCATCACGGTGGGTGATTTTGTCGCCTTTATTTCCTATCTCTACCTCCTGACCTGGCCCATGATGGCGGTGGGCTGGGTGGCCAATCTCTTCCAGCGCGGGCTCACCTCGTTGGGGCGGCTGGACGAGGTCATGAACGCCAAGCCCACCCTGGCTGAGCCCGGGCAGCCCCTCGTTTTTCCCGCAGGGCAAACGGAGATCACCCTCTGTAATCTCCATTTCCAATACGAGGGTCAGGAGCAACCGGCCCTGGCCGAGGTCAGTTGTACGATCCGGGCAGGGGAGATCGTCGGTCTGGTCGGGAGGAGCGGCTCGGGGAAATCCACCCTGTGCCATCTTCTGGCCCGGCAGTATCCCGTGGCGGACGGCGCCATTTTTCTCAATGGCGTTGATGTCAACCGGTTATCCCTGGGGTCGGTGCGCGAACGGGTGGCCTATGTGCCCCAGGATGTGCTGCTTTTTTCCGACACCGTGGGGGCGAACATCGGTTTCGGCAATCCGGCGGCCAGCCAGGAGCAGATCGAGGGTGCCGCTAAAATCTGCCGGGTTCACGAGGAGATCCTCGGCTTCAGCGAAGGGTACCAGACCCGGATCGGCGAGCGGGGCGTCACGCTCTCCGGCGGCCAGCGCCAGCGCATCGCCCTGGCCCGGGCGATTCTTCTCGACCGGCCCATGCTGATCATAGACGACAGCTTATCTGCCGTGGATCTGGAAACCGAGCAGGAGATCATCTCCGGCCTGGCCGATTTTCTGCCGGGGCGGACCTGCCTCATCGTCTCGCACCGGATCGCCCCTTTGCGGGATGCGGCCCGGATCATGGTTCTGGAGGAAGGGCGGCTGCTGGCCCAGGGCAACCATGAGGAGTTGTTGGAAACAAGTCCCTTCTACCGCACTATGTATCATCAACAACAAATGCACCACCACCGGGAAGAGAATGTGTGACAGAGTCTTGTTAAAGTCGTCACCCCGGTGGAGGCCGGGGTCCAGAGTTGACGCCTCGCTTCGAAGCTGCTGGATTCCGGCTTTCGCCGGAATGACGGAACGGGCATACAAGTAAGAGCTTTGCAAGAGGCTCAAACTGTGCGGGATAATTACATTGCGGGATAATTACGGATATTTCGAAGAAGACCAACTGGGCAAGTTCGGCGATCTCAGCCTGTGGCGCCGGATTGTTCTGCTGGGCAGGCCGTACTGGCTCGGGGCCCTGCTGGCCGTGCTCCTTTCTTTTGCCGTGGTGGGTTGCGGCCTGGCCCTGCCCTATTTGATCCGGCTGGCGGTGGACGATTTCATCCTCAACACCACCGCTGCTACAGAGTTCCGCCTTGCCGGGCTCAAGCATCTTGCCCTTCTTTTCTGCACCCTCATGGCCTTCGAGTTTTTCGGCAACTTTGTCCAGGTGCTGATTCTGGAGTGGACCGGGCAAAGGATCATGCACCGGATGCGGCAGATGATGTTTGTCCATCTCCTGCATCTTGACCTGAAGTTTTTCCACCGCAATCCCGCAGGACGCCTGGTAACGCGGCTGACCAACGACATCCAGAACATGCACGAGATGTTCACCTCGGTGATCGTTACCCTGTTCAACGACGGGGTCAAGCTCCTCGGCATCCTGGGGATTTTGTTTTGGATGAACTGGCGGCTGGCCCTGGCCATCTGCCTGCTTCTCCCGCTGATGGTGGGCAATACCCTCTGGTTCAGCCGGTTGGCCCGCGACGCCTTTCGGCAGATCCGCACCCATCTCGCCCAGATCAACTCCTTTTTGCAGGAGTCGCTCTCCGGCGTCTCGCTCATCCAGCTTTTCCGGCGCGAGGAGTCCAGCCAGGCGCAATTTTCCCAGCTCAACCAAACCTTTTTTGCCAAGGCCCTCTATCAGATCAAGGTGTTTGCCGTGTTCATGCCGCTCATCGAGCTGATGAGCGCGCTGACCATCGGCGCCATTCTCTGGTACGGGGGCAGCCAGGTCATGGCCGGGAAGATGACCATCGGGATGCTGGTGGCGTTTCTCTCCTACATGCGCCTTTTTTTTCAGCCCATGCGCGAGCTGTCGCAGAAATATTCCATTGTCCAGTCGGCCCTGGCCTCGGCGGAGCGCATCTTTCAGTTGCTCGACTCCAAGGAAACCCTGCCCTTGGCCGCCTCTCCCTTAAGGCCTGCCTCCGGCAAGGGCGAGATCGAATTTAAGGAGGTGCGTTTCGGCTACGCGCCGGAGCATCCGGTGCTGGAAAATTTCTCCTTGAAGATTCCCTCCGGTCAGACCCTGGCCATCGTCGGCGCCACCGGCAGCGGCAAGACCACGATCATCAATCTGCTGGAGCGGTTTTACGACCCGGATGCCGGAGCGATTCTCCTGGATGGCGTCGATCTGCGCGCTTTGGACCCGAACTGGTTGCGGAGCCAGGTGGGGCTGGTCATGCAGGATGTGTTTCTCCTGCCCTCCACCATACGGGAGAATATCCTGCTCGATGGAGAAAAAACAGACGAAGCCCTGTGGGGTATTCTGGAAAAAGCACAACTGGCCCGCTTTGTCCGCCAGTTGCCCGAGGGGCTTGCCACCAGAGTGGGGGAGGGCGGCATGGATCTTTCCGCCGGGCAGCGGCAATTGCTGGCCTTTGCCCGGGTGCTCGCCCGCGAACCGCGCATCCTGGTGTTGGACGAGGCCACCGCCAGCGTGGACCCGGAAAGCGAGATGCTCACCGAGCAGGCCATTGGCGCGACCTTTGCCGGGCGGACCAACATCGTCATCGCCCATAGGCTTTCCACGATCCGCAGGGCGGATCATATCCTGGTCATGGCCGAGGGCAGGATCATCGAGCAGGGGAGCCACGCGGAGCTGGCGGCGGCCGATGGGGCCTACCGGAGGCTGCTGACTATTTTCAGCGCCGGGGCACGGGTATGATTGCCGCAATGACGGGAGGGCGGCAATTGGTTTTTTCGGCCAGCCTCCCTGTCCCCAGCCGCCCGCCCACGACCTGCCCGCCTTGCAACGGGCCATTATCACGGGGATAGCCGCTTTTTCCGATGCAGCCGCCGTCGCCTCTGGCTAAAGGAGCGCCGGGAGATCGGATGGTGAAAGATTCCGGTCAATGAAACAAAACTTCCCCTAATTTTTTTCAAGGAGATGGCAATGAATTCCAGACAGAAAGAACCGGCTGACCGGTTCCGAATTGATTTTCACACCCTGCGGCTGCTGGTGCAATCCGCTTTTTTGCTGACCTGTCTCTACGCCGGGTACCGTTTTTATCAGTTCTACCAATGGGCTCTCGGCAATTCAGCGACTTTCGTGGCGCGTCCGCCCGCGGTCGAGGGCTTTTTGCCCATCAGCGGCCTGGTCAGTCTCAAGCGCTTCCTGCTTACCGGAGTCTATGACCGCATCCACCCGGCCGCCTTGACGCTCTTCATCGCCGCCCTGCTGATCGCCATTTTTTTTAGAAAGGGCTTCTGCGGCTGGATCTGTCCCGTGGGCTTTGTCTCCCATGTGGTCGAACGGGTTGCCCGGCGGCTGAAAATACTTTGGACTCCGCCGGACTGGCTCGACTACCCCCTGCTCAGCCTCAAATACCTCCTGCTGGCCTTCTTCTCCTGGCTTATCCTGGCGAAGATGGACCTGGCCGCCATTGAGGCCTTCTCCAGCACCCCGTACAACCTGGTGGTGGATGCCCGGATGCTGCTTTTTTTCATTGCCCCGACCACAACGACCATCTGGGTGCTGAGTATCCTGGCCGGAGCCTCTTTTTTTCTGCGCAATTTCTGGTGCCGCTATCTCTGCCCTTACGGGGCGCTCATGGGTATTCTCGCCTGGTTTGGGCCGCTGCGGGTCAGCCGGGACGAGCAAAGCTGCATCAATTGCAAGAGGTGCGAGAAGGTCTGTCCCGGTTCAATCCGGGTGGCCGAGCATACCGTCGTGACCAATCCCGAATGCCTGGGGTGCCTGGAATGCGTCGCTGCCTGTCCGGTCAACAACTGCCTGCAGGTTTCAACCTACGGTGGCGGAAAACTGCCGGCGTGGCTTCTGCCGCTGGGGGTGCTTGCCCTCTTTTTCATCGCTTGGGCGGCAGCCAACATAACCGGCCATTGGCACTCGGCAATCCCTCTGGAAATTTTCAAGAGCTACTACCCGCTGGCAGTCCAGATGGGGCATCCGTAAGAGACTGCGGCGAACAGCCGGCAGGGCGGTAACGGCAGGCCGGGCAGAGCTCAGCGAAACCCGGCATTGCCCGTGTCTCAAAGGATTCCTTGATAACCGTGATCGTCGCTGCTCGCGAGCCGCGACGATAAAGAAAAAAGCCGCTTCTTGTGGCCTCGACCGCCGGTATTGCATGATTTTCCTTCTGCGCGAGAACCTGCCGCGCCGGGTTTCGCCTTACTCCTCCCTGGCGGGGTAGGGCGAGGAAGAGGGGAAAGCCGCAACGTTCGCCAAGGGTGCTTGTGGCAGTTTCCGGGCGGTCATTCGGGTTCGATCTGCCATGCGGCATTTTGCCATCTTGTCGTGAAACCTTCTCGGGTGATACTTCTAAATTGAGAGGTGTCGTTGGAGTTTCCTGAAATTCAGCAAATTATTAATTCCACTTAAGGGGGGATGTCCCATGAGGAAATTGATTCTATTGTTGCTGATCATGATGTTGAGCACGGGGGTCGCGTTTGCGGGAGGAGATAAAAACCGAGGCGACAACGGTACCGGAGATACGATCCAAGACGTGTGCGGCCCGGATGACGATTGTGCCGGCGACCCGTACTGGTGGTAATTGTCTGCATGTTCTAAGAAAAAAGGCGCTGGAGCGATCCAGCGCCTTTTTTTGTGTCAATGGACAAGGCCGGTAATCGGGCCCTCCCCTTTGCTGTTAGCGGCCGCATGGCGATTTGCCATTCCCGGGAATCTGCACACATTTGCGTGACGAACCGTATCGTCAATGGCGATTCTATGCAGATCAGAGCAAACTATTTTTGAGCGTGGTGATATCCCGCTGCTCCGTGATGTAACGGGTGATGGTGTTGAAGTTTTTGGTCTCCCCCACCATGACGCAGCCGATGATCCGGTTATTTTCGATGACCAATTTTTTGTAAATGCTGCCCGAGCTTACCACCTGCGCTTCATAGCGGCCTTCCGCGTCGATGTTGCCTGCGGCGGCCACCTCGATGCCTGCCACCTTCAGGATGTTGCTCATGGTGGCGCCCTGATAGACGGCCTCGCCGCCCGCCATGTTGGCTCCCGCCGTCTTGCCCTGCTGCATGGCCACTGGCCAGATGCCTGAAACCACCCCCCGGTGCTCGGCCACATCGCCTGCCGCATAAATACCGTTGGCGCTGGTTTCCAGCCGGTCGTTTACCGTGACCCCCTTGTCACAAACAAGCCCTCCGCTCTGGGCCAGTTCCAGATTGGGGCGTACCCCTGCGGAGACGATGACCATTTGGCCGGGCAGGGTGTCGCCGCCTTCGAGAACAATGCCGTCAACCTTCCCTGTGCTGCCCGTGATGGTCTTGGTCATGGCCGAGAGGCGGAAGGCAAAGCCCATCTTCTCCATGAGTTTCTGGAGCCGTTTTGCCCCCTTGTCGTCCAGTTGCCGGGGCAGCAGGCGCGGGAAAAACTCCACCACCGTGACCTTCTTGCCCAGCCTGCGCAGGGCATTGCCCGCTTCCAGACCGAGCAGGCCGCCGCCGATGAGGATCACCTCCTCGCTTTTTCCGGCCTGGGCCAGGATGGCTCGGGCGTCCTTGATGTGGCGGAGGGCGAATACCCCCTGCTGGCCGATGCCCTCGATGGGCGGCAGGAAGGAATGGCTGCCCGTGGCGAGGAGCAGACGGTCGAAGGATAGTTTTTCACCGCTGCCGGCGGTCAGTCGTTGTGCCGCCGCATCGAGCCCGGCGATTCGCGTATTGAGCCGCAGCTCGATGCGCTGCTCCTGGTACCAGGCTTTTTTCTTGGCGATGAGTTTGTCTTCTCCTATTTCCCCGGCAATGAAATCGTTGAGCCGGATCCGGTAGTAAAAAGGGATGTCCTCTTCGCTGAGGATGGTGATGCTGCCTGCGGGGTCCTGCGTGCGGATCGTTTCCGCCGCGGTTGTTCCGGCTACGCCGTTGCCGATGATCAGATAGGTGTTCGTTTTCATGGCGGGCATCTCAGAAGGAGGTTGAAGGGAGGGGAGAATAGAGATATTGTGGCACAGTCCGTTGGGGATGTACATGTATTCCCGCAAATATATAACAAGGAAGGTGTAGGAATGACCGAGAAAGAGAAGAATCGCCCCTGCCCGTGCGGCAGCGGGTTGAAGTTTGCCGAATGTTGCGGGCCGTTTTTGGAGGGCAGCCAGCCCGCCCCGACCGCGGAGGCGCTGATGCGTTCACGCTACACCGCTTTTGCCGTGCAGGATGTTCCCTACATCCTGCGTTCCTGGCATCGGAGCACCCGTCCGGCCAGTCTTGATTTATCCGATGAGGCGGGTTTCGATTGGCACGGGATTGAAGTGCTGGAAACCGAGGGCGGCGGGCAAGGGGAGCAGGCCGGTGTCGTGGAATTTATCGCCAACTTTTCCGGCCATGGCCAGGACCATCGGTTGCATGAGCGGGCCAAGTTTGTTTGCGAAGAGGGGCAGTGGCTGTATGTGGACGGCAAGGTGAATCCGGGGAGGGTTCCGGTGACCAGCGAAAAAATCGGCCGCAACGAGCCGTGCCCCTGCGGGAGCGGCAAGAAGTACAAGAAGTGCTGCCAGGCTAAATAATGTAAAGCGCCTCTGGACCCCGGCCTTCGCCGGGGTGACGGAGCTGGATATGGGATTTTCCATTAAAAGTGTTACCGTTCGGCCTGAGCCTGTCGAAGGCCTGCCGTGACAAGAAAACGGCGGTTCGACAAGCTCACCGCGAACGGTACGGTCACATTTTACTCCAGATAATCCTTCAGCTTTTCCAGAAGGCTATCCGGCGGATCCTCATCGTACATGAAGGCCTGGGCCTCTTCCCCGGTGATCCGGCTTTTGATCTCCAGGGGCAGGGAGCGGAGTATGGCTACCCGCTCCGGGTTGGGCTTTTTTTTCTCGGCGGTGCTGTCCATGCGTGTCCTTGTGGTGTGCGGGTGGATTACGAGCGCCAGATGATCCGTGCTTCTTTTCTGGGCGGGATCTTGAAATAGGGATATCTCGGGTAGCCGAAGATCATGGCCCCGTAGGGACGGTGTCCCTCGGGCAGGGCCAGGGCGTCGAGCAGGGGTTGATGCCCGGCAATCGCCGCGCTCATCAGGATGCCGGCCCAACAGGTGCCGATATCGCAACTGGCCGCGGCCAGTTCGAAATAGGTCAGGGCGATGGTGCAGTCGATCTCCGGCTTGAGGCTGTCCGTATGGGCGTGGGCCACCAGCAGATGGGGGGCGCGGTGCAGGACCATGTCCGTATCCTGATCCCAGGCGGTGACGATGCCGGGATAGTTTGCGGTGGTGCGCAGCCAGTCCACGACCAGTCCGGCCAGATGGCGCACCTCCGCCGGATTTTCCACCACCAGCCAATGCACCGGCTGTTTGTTCTTGGCGGATGGGGCCCAGCGGCACAGGTCGAGGAGCTGTTCGATATGCGGCCGGGGAATGGTCTGCTGCTCGTAGGTGCGAATCGAGCGCCGTCCGGTGAGCAGTTGCCCGGTTTTTTTGAGAGTGGGCGGGGATCCGTTGCCGATGGGCTGGAAGTCTTCCCGGTTCATGCCCGCGAGGCTCAGGGCGTCATGGGGGCAAACCGCCACGCAGTGCCCGCACTGGATGCAGAGGCGGGCGGCGGCCGGACGAATATCCGGAAAGCCTTCCTCGCCGGCGAGCGAAATAAGGTTGAACGGGCATTCCGCCACGCAGATCCCGTCTTTTTTACATCGTGTCCGATCGATGGTAAGCATGGCCATGTGGTTCTCTCCTGCAAAGAATTTCCCTTACCATAAACATCCTGCCGGTGATGCGCAAACTGTTTTCCTGTCGGGAAGGGTCAGGAGGGAGAGAAAAGAAAAAGTCAAGAAAATTGGGTAGATATTGCCATTCTGAATGGGTATAGTTGAAGATGTAGCCGGTGGAGCGCTCACGGGAGACCGGCAACTGATGATGCGCAGGCAAAGGGGAGAAGATGGAGCAGAGAGGAGCATACGAAAAACTTGACCGCCCCGAGGTTCTCGCGGCGTTGTTTTATGCCAGGCAGGAAACGACACCCCCGCCGGCCACCGCCCAGGATCACGAGATAGGGGTGGAAGCAGGGGGGAAGCTCGGGGCGCGGTTTTTTCTGACCGATGACCCGGCTGCGGTCAATCTTCTCTTTTTCCACGGCAATGGCGAGGTGGTTTCCGATTATGACGATGTCGGCCCCCGGTACAATGAGCAGGGTATTAATTTCCTGGCTGTTGACTATCGCGGCTACGGGCGGAGCACCGGCACTCCCGGCGTGGGCGCCATGATCGAAGACGCGCATCGCGTCTTGCACTGGGTGTTGGCCTGGCTGGCCGGGCAGGGGCGCATCGGCCATCTGGTGGTGATGGGCCGCTCCTTGGGCAGCGTTTCGGCCATCGAGCTGGCCTCCTCGGAAGAAGCGGTGGCCGGGCTCATTGTCGAAAGCGGCATTGCCCGGACCCTGCCCCTTTTGCGCACCATCGGTCTTGATCCGCAGGGTTTGGGCATTACTGAGGAGGACGGCTTCGGCAATCTGCAAAAAATCGCCCGGGTGCAAAAGCCCACCTATATTCTCCATGCCCAGCACGACCAGATCATCCCCCTCTCCGAGGCCGAGGAGTTGCAAAGTCTCTGCGGGGCGCGGAGCAAGGAATTCCAGATGATTCCCGGCGCCGATCACAACACTATTCTGGAACGGACCGGGAAGCTCTATTTTAAGGCGATCAAGCAATTCCTCAAAAGAGTCGGCAAATCCCACGGGCCGCGGCGCTCCGGGATTCGCGGTTGAGAAACCCGGGGGGGGGTATGGCACGAGGTAGGCGCCAGGCAAACCGGAGCACCGGCACCATGTTCCGGCGGGCTGGTTTCGCGGTTGGGCTGCTGGGAAGCGGCGCGGTTGCCATGGGGCTCTACGAGCCAGGCTCCGATTTCCCCGGTCTGGCCCTGATCCTTGCCGGTCTGGTCCTGGTTTTTTCCCTCCTGGAGATGCGGCAGGGAGGGGGGGATTCGCCCACGGATTCTTCTCTTTTCGGCCCGGCCGGGCCCCTGCTCTGGACCGTTGGCGTCTGGATTTTTTTCCGCAGTTTCGGCCAGGTTGCCCCCCAGTTGATCCTGGTGCCGGTCGGGCTTATCGGCTGGCTGGTGATCAGTTTTCCCCTGCAATCCCTGCTCGCGCCCCTTGTGGCCGTGATCGCCATGGAGGCGGGGCTGTGGGCTTTTGATTTTCAGGAAATGACCGGTTTGGCCGGAAATCTGGCGGCTTACACCGCCTCCGGCTTGGGGCTCAGCGTGTTCATGAGCAGCAAGGCCTACCGCCAGCGGATGCGCAAGGCGCTGATCCGGGCGAAACGGGATACCGCCAGCCGGCAGTATGCCCGGGATCTTGGCCTGTTTGACGAGACGCCCGGCATTCTCAACGTGTTGCCGGACAACGATCTCATCGAAGATCCCGAGGCGGGCAGTCAGCCCGCGGTGGCAACCATCACCGCCGCCTTTGACCTGCAGCTCGAACTCATCCGCCAGACCCTGGCCCTGTCAACGGTGGCCCTGCTCTGGCCGGACCCCGAAGGCAAGGAGTACCGGCTGCGCAGCATCGCCACCACCAGAAAAGACATAGCCCCCGGTCCGTTTGAGGTCGGGTCGGGTATCACCGGGGCGCTGATGGGGGCGGAGGAGCTGGTAAGCCTCGCGCCGGCCACCCCATCGCTGGGGGTGCCCTATTATCTGAAGCAAATCGAGGTGGGAGGGATTCTCGCGGTCCGCCTGCCCGATGACGCAGAGGAATGGCTCGGGTTTGACGACAAGAAGATCGCCCCAATTCTTTGCGTGGATCGTCCCGGCCAGGAACCCTGGTCCGAGAAAGAAAAAAACATCATGACCCTGGCCGCCCGGAAGCTCGCCCTGGACGTGGCCACCTCCCGGCAGTTTCAGGCCATGGCCCATGAGCGCAGCGCCATCCAGCGGGTCTGTCTCGCCATGCGGGAGCTGAACGGGGCCTTGGGGCTGGAGCAGGTGCTGGGCGCAACCATCAAGGCGGTGCGGACCCTGGTGGGCGCTGATTTTATCTCCATCAGCCTGGTTTGCGGCAACGGGCATTGCGTGGCCCTGGCCGAGGGGGAAGGGGCCGAGCAGCTCATGGGCCGGGAATTTTCCCGGGAAGAGGGGCTGGTGGGCCAGGTGCTCAAGATCAACCGGCCGCTGCCGGCCAAGGCCCAGTGCCACGGGCCGACCCAGGTGTTCGGCCACGACCATCTGCTTACCGGCTACAATTCACTGCTGGTTCTGCCCCTGCAAAAAGAGAAGGGGGAGGCCACAGGAGCGCTCACCGTGGCGGTGAAAGCAGCGGAGGTCTTTACCAGGCCCCGGCAGGAAATTCTGGAGCTTATCGCAGCCCAGGTGGCGGTCAAGATCGATCTGGGGCAGGCCCATGAGGAGATCAACCGGCTGGCCACCATCGACGGGCTCACCGGCCTGATCAATCACCGCACCTTTCAGCATGGCTTCGACGTGATGCTGGTGAGGGAGGAACGGCGGGCAGGGGCTTTGAGCCTGCTGCTCTGCGATATCGACCATTTCAAGAAGATCAACGACAGCTACGGTCATCCCTTTGGCGACAAGGTGCTCAAGGAGGTGGCCACCATCCTGCGCAAAGCAGCGCGCAGCGTGGATCTGGCCGGGAGGTACGGCGGTGAGGAGTTTGTTCTTGTTTTGGAAGGTTCCGGCGAGCGGGGAGGCCTCCAGATGGGTGAGCGGATCAGGCAGGAGATCGAAAAGATGGTGCTCCATCACGAAAGCGGTCCTGTGCGGATTACCTTGTCCCTGGGACTTGCCGTCTATCCCGATCATGGAACGGACAAGGAGCGGTTGATCAGGCGGGCCGATCAGGCGTTGTACCGAGCCAAGAAGCAGGGGCGCAACCGGGTGGTTCTCTGGGAAGAGGAATGATCGCGGCCACGGCGCAGAGCATGCCCAGGACCTGTTCGCCAGTGCGCGCCATGGCGTGGAGTCTCGCTCCGTTCGTTTGCCTTTGTTTTTTCCGGCAAAACAATCGAGTCAACAACCAGACAAAATAAAATCCACCGGCGATTGGCGGGTCCGGCAAGGTTTTTTGCTTGCGGCCCCGGCGTGCTGCAAGCGGAGAGGCCGACCGATGCTGTTCAATACCTTTGTGCATATCCCAGGGATCGGCGAGACCACGGAACGGCGGCTCTGGCAGGCCGGGGTCACCACCTGGGACAAGTTTGTCGAGCCGTACCCTGCGTTTCTTTCCGGCCAGAAGGTGCGGCTCATCCAAGATCATCTGGCTCGCAGCCGCGCCCAGGCCGCGCAGCAGGCGCCCCTCGATTTTCTCCGGCAACTGCCCGCGGCCCAGCGGTGGCGCATCTTTCCGCATTACCGCGATTCCGTGGCCTATCTCGACATCGAGACCACGGGCTTGCGGTTTAACGACCACTGCATCACCACCATCAGCCTCTACGACGGGAAAGAGGTCTTTACCTATGTGCAGGGGCAGAATCTCGCGGATTTTGGCGAGGATATCCAGCGCTACCGGTTGATCGTGACTTACAACGGCAAGGCCTTTGACATTCCCATGCTCGAACGTCATTTCGGCTTCAGGCTGACCCAGGCCCACATCGATCTGCGCCCCCTGTTGCAGGGACTGGGATTTACCGGCGGCCTCAAGGGGTGCGAAAAACAGATGGGGCTTGATCGCGGGGAGCTGAACGGGGTAGACGGGTACTTTGCCGTGTTGCTCTGGCGGGAATATTGCCGGACGCGGGAGCCCCGGGTGCTGGAAACCCTGCTTGCCTACAACGTGGAAGATACGGTGAACCTTGAATCGCTGCTGGTGCAGGCCTATAACCTGAAACTGGCGGGAACTCCGTTTGCCGAAAGCCACCGGTTGGACCTGCCGATTCCGCCGGAGAGGGCATTTCTGCCGGATGTGGTGCTCATCGCTCGATTGCAGGGACGGCTGCGGACCGGCTACGGGTACTGAGGAAAAGCGGAGAGAGCCCGGCGGGTGCCGGGCTCTCTCCCTGGGAGGAGCCACGCGTTTTGTAGCAAGGCAGAGAATCAGGGTAGATACGGTGTTTGGGCAGTGCGCGCGTGGCTATAAGGTGATTCGCCCGCTCCGGAGCGAATCACCCAGGGTTGAAGGTCCCCCCCCCAACCTGGTTTTTTTGTGCATTACATCTGAGAGGGCATAAAAAAACCCACCTCTGTTGCCGGAGATGGGTGTGAGCAATCCATTTTCCCTATCGGCAACCCGGCCATCCGCACTGGCGGACCCGTTGGCTTTGCGTCCCCGGATTACTCCGGGTTTGCCTTTTTCCAAGACAGCGTTTCGCTGTGTGTTCATAGTGGCACAGCGTCTCTGCTCCTGTCAATCTGTTTTTCCCGCCAAACAGGGAGGAGGTTGGTTTTTCCCCGGCTTGTGGTACACTGATCCCGAAAAACAGGGTTTCCCATTACCACGGAAGGGTATCATGTCCAACACCAGAGCCTGTAGCCATGCCGCACTCTTTCCTGCCTGCCGGAGGCTGTTGGCCGACCCGCAGTGGCAGGAATTCATCGTTTTCCTGAGTCCTGCCGGGAGCCTTGCCGAACTGTCCGGACTGCTTGCCGATCCTGCGGCGACATTCCCGGATGCTCCTGCATATCTCGCGGATCTGGCCCGGCTGGAGCTGGCCCTGTACCGGGCGGGCCAGGAAGGCTCTTCCCTGCCCGCCGAAGTGGAGCAGCGCACGATAAATCCTTCGCTGCAACTGCTGCATTCCTCCTTTAGCGGTTTGCCCGCTCTGCTCGGGGGGGATGGGGGGCAGCCCGGCCCGCAGCCGGAGATGATTCTGGTCTGGTTCGATCCGGCAACGGGAACACCCCAGGCGCAGGCGGCCGCGCAAGAGGATCTGCTGGCCCTGAAGCTGGTTGCCGAAGGGATTGAGCCCCGTCGGGCCGCAACCCTTGGGAAGTTGCCGGTCGGGGGTGTTCTGGCAACGCTTGAGCGGGCAACGGACAAGGGGATTCTGTTTGCCCCCCCCTCGCGCATCCGCAGGGATGCGGAGAGCTTTCCCCTCACCGAGGAGGTGGAGCCCCGCTTTCTGAGCGCCGAGGTTTTCACCCTGCAATGGCACATCACCCAGGTCTGCGATCTGCATTGCAAGCATTGCTACGACCGGAGCGACCGCGCTCCCTTGCCCCTGGCCCGCGGCCTTGCGGTGCTCGATGATCTGCTGGCCTTCTGCCAAAGCCGCCATGTGCGGGGGCAGGTGAGTTTTTCCGGCGGCAATCCCTTGCTCTATCCCCATTTTCTCGAGCTGTACCAGGCGGCGGTGGATCGGGGCTTTGGCGTGGCCATCCTGGGCAACGCCACCACAAAAGAGCATCTCCTGCCCCTGCTGGCCATCCGGAAACCGGTTTTCTATCAGGTAAGCCTTGAGGGCTTGGCCGAGCATAACGACTTCATCCGGGGCAAGGGATATTTTGCCAGGGTTCTCAAATTTCTTGAGCTGTTGCGCGAACTGGATATCTATTCCATGGTGATGCTCACCCTGACCCGGGGCAATATGGAGCAGGTGCTTCCCTTGGCCGAGCTGCTCCGCGACCGGGTCGATCTTTTTGTTTTTAACCGGCTGGCCATGGTCGGCGAGGGTTCCCTGCTGGAGTCGGTTCCGGTTGCCGAGTATCGGGGATTTCTGGAGCGTTATGCGGCCGCAGCCCAAAAGAATCCGGACATGGGGCTCAAGGATAATCTTTTCAATCTGCTCCGGGCGGAAAAAGGGGAGCCCCTGCTGGGAGGATGCGCCGGATTCGGCTGCGGCGCGGCCTTTAATTTCGTTTCCTTGCTGCCCGACGGCGAAGTGCATGGGTGCCGGAAATTTCCCTCGCTCATCGGCAACATCTTCCGTCAATCCCTGGCGGAGATCTATGATGCGCCAGCCGCCCGGAAATACCGGGCCGGGTGCCTGGCCTGCCGGGATTGCCGCCTGCGGCCCGCCTGCGGAGGGTGCCTCGCCGTGAGCCACGGTTTCGGCCTCGATGTCTTCACCCAGCGCGATCCCTACTGTTTTCTGGAGCGCTAGCCATGGATTTGCGGATTCTTTCCTACAACATCCACCGGGCCATCGGCGTTGACCGGCGGTTTCGCCCGGAGCGCATCGCCGCGGTTCTGGACCATTACGATGCCGATATCGTTTTGCTGCAGGAGGTGGATGTGGGAGTGCCCCGCTCGCGGGAATTGAATCTGGCCCAAGAGTTGGCCGAGAGCTGCAATTATCCCTACTACTCCGTGGGGCTCAATGTCCGGTTGCGCAAGGGGATGTACGGCAACGCCACCCTGAGCCGCTATCCCATCGCCCGTGAGCGCAATATTGATCTGACCCTCAACGGCCGCAAGGCCCGGGGCTGCCTGTTCACCGAGCTGGAACTGCCCCGCGATGCAGGCTCGCCGCTGTTGCCGGTGTTCAATCTGCATCTGGGGCTTTCCTTCAAGGAACGCCCCCAGCAGGTGGGGCGCCTGGTGCGCGCCCCGGAGTTCGCCTCCATCGCCGCGGATGCGCCCTGTCTGGTGGCAGGGGATTTCAACGATTGGTGGACGCGGCTCGCGCCGATGTTTACCGAAGCGCTGGGTTTTGTCTGCGCGACCAATCATGGCATCGGCTATCAGAATGCCATCCTGACCTATCCCTCCTTTTCTCCCTCCACCGGCCTGGACAAGGTGTTTTGCCGGGGGCCTGTCACCGTGCTGGGGGGCAAGCGCTGCCGTCTTCGCGTCTCAAAGGTCGCCAGCGATCATTTGCCCGTTATTGTTGATCTGCAAGTGTAGGTTAGGGCGTTGCCGAACGAGTTTTTTCGTTGACTTTGGCGGTTATTTTCCTGAGCATATCAGTATGTCTTTCCTGTATGGCGGCGAAAAACGGCGACCAAAAAGCAGGGTGGTCCGGCCGGGGCGGCAAGGAATGGAGGGCGTGCATGTCTGAGCTTCTGGGGGAAAAACGAGCAGGGCCGGCGGCCCGGAGCGGAAGGCAGGGAAGAAGTGTGTTGCGCGGTATTCTGGCCGCGGCGTGCTGCGGGCTGTTCGCTGCCGGCTGCCAACACCCGGAGCCGCCCGAGGCTGAGCCGGCGGGATTGGCTCCGGTTGCGCTCTGCCGCGGCGCGAATATGCACCTGCCCCTGATGGTGGCCGAAAAACAGGGCTTTTTTTCCGCCCAGGGGCTGGCGGTCACGGTCCGGGAATTTACCCTTGGGCGGAATTCCCTGGAGGCCATGCTCCGGGGCGAATGCGATTTTTCCACGGCCGCTGAGCCGCCGGTGGTTGAGTATGCAGCCCAGCGGAACGATTTGCGGATTCTCGCCTCCCTGCAAAGCACGGACAACATGGTGCGTATTCTGGGCCGGGCAGACCGGGGGATTGGAGCGCCCCATGATCTCTTGGGCAAGCGGATCGCCACGGTCCAGGGGACCAACGCCCACTATTTTCTCGATGTGTTTCTGCAAAAAAACGGTCTTGCGCTCAAGGATGCCGAGGTGGCCTTCATGAAAGCCGACGAGCTGCTGGGAGCGCTTTCCAGCGGGGAGGTGGACGCCATTGCCATGACCCATAATGTCATCAGCCAGGCGCAGCGCTCCTTGCAGAAAAACGGGGTGCTCTTGGAAGCCCCAGGGCTCTGCCGGAACTATGTCATGCTTCTGACCACCGCAGGGCTGCTGGAAAAGCGCCCCGAGACGGCGGTGCGGTTTCTGCAGGCCGTGGCGCAGGCCGAGGAGTTTATTCTCCATCACCCCCAAGAAACGCTGGCCATCGCCCAGACCGGCCAGGAAGGGACCGTGGCCGAGACCGAGGATCTGCTGTATTCCTACCAGTACAACCTGACCCTGGATCATGCCCTGCTCATGGGATTGGAGGATGCGGCCCGCTGGACATCGCAGCAGACAGGGGATGGCGCGGGTCAATCGCCCAATTTTCTGGCGCTGATTGCGACGGAACCATTGCAGGCGGTGAAGCCGGAGGGGGTCAGGCTTGAAAAATGACAGGGAGCACCAGAGGAACCCGGCCCAAAGCGCCGCTGCCCAAGGGGAAAATGGGCCGCGAGCACGGAAGGCTGCGCCAAAAGGTGCAAAACCATCATCAGGAGGAGGCGCGGCATGCGAGCTCATGTGAAAATTCCTGCGCGGAACTCCGGCTGGCGCACCGTGGTTGCCGCGGGGCTCGTGCTGCTGCTTGTGGCCGCAGGCTGCAAGCGGCAAGAGGAGGCAAGCTCCCCAGAGCGCCAGAAACCGCTTGCCGTGATGTTTTGCCATGGCAGCGTCACCGATATCCTGCCCCGGATCGCTCTGGAACAGGGCTATTTCGCCGAAGAGGGCCTCACGGTCACCCTGAAGGATCTCGACGGGAAGCAGGCCTTTGACTCCATGCTGGAGGGTGCGTGCAATTTCGCCGTGAGCGGGGCGCCGCCCATTGTGCTGGCCGACCCGGCGCGCACCCCGTTTGCCATCCTGGCCACGGTCCTGTCAGATTATGATTCCACCCGGATCATCGCCCGCCGCGACCTGGGCATCGGTACGCCCCAGGATCTCAAAGGCAAGCGGATCGGAGTGAAAAAAGGCGTGCTGAGCCAGCTTTTTCTTGACCTGTTTATGATGAAGCACGGGTTGGCCCAAAACGAGGTTGTCCGGGTGTTCATGGAACCGGAGGCTTTTCAGTCCGCCCTGGCCAAGGGCGAGATCGACGGGTTTTCCATGACCAACAGGATGATCAATGCCGCGGCCACGGCCCTTGGCGACAAAAGTGTGGTCTTTGCCGAACCCGGCCTCAATCCCATCCTCGGCATTCTCTCCACCCGGCCCGATATCCCGCTCAATCTTCAGGCGGCGCCCAGAATTTTGCACGCCTTGATCCGGGCCGAGCAATTCGTGAAGAACGAACCGGACGCGGCCAAGGAACTGGTGGCCAAGGAGAACCGGATTTCCCCCGGGGAGATCGAAGGCCTCTGGGCGAGGACGACCATCGATGTCGCCCTGCCCAACTTCCTCTTTGTCCATCTGGAGGACCAGTACCGCTGGCAGGTGGAGCGCGGCGGCTCCCAGGGGCTTGGGAACGGCATGCCCAATTATCTGGACCTGGTCCTGCCGGAATATCTGCGGGCCATCAAGCCGGATGCGGTTACGCTTTTCAAGCGTTGAGGGGTTTTCGGTGAAGATTCGGAACAAGCTCATCCTGATCGGCATTATTCCGGTGGTCCTGCTGCTGACCCTGACCGCGCTCTTTCTCTGGGCGACCAGTCAGGTGGAGCGGGCCACCCACAAGGCCATCGTTGCCGATGAACTGGCTTCCTCCCTTGCCGATCTGGCCATCCTGACCTACGAGCACCATATCTATTTTGAGGAACGCGCCCATGTCCAGTGGGTGGAAAAGCATGCCTTCCTGGACAGACAGATTCGGGCGGAAACAGCGCTCTTCGACTCGGCCGGGGAAGAGGAATTGGTGGGCCGCCTCTCGCGGACCGCCCGCAACCTGGGCTTTCTTTTTGCCCAATACGGGCCGCATCCCAGCCATGGCAAGGGGATGCAACTTTCCGGGCAGGAGAAAAGCTTCCACGACCGGCTTACGGCCAGGATCCTTCAGGATCTGGCCGTGGCCGCTCCGGCGGCGCACGCCCTCCACGACCTGAATCATGACCGTTCCCTCGCGTTTTCCCGCCGGATTGAGCTGGCAGGCGTCTTGGTGGTTGGCTCCATTGCGATCCTGCTGCTGATCCTTGCCTTTTTGATCATCCGTTCCTTTTCGGTGCCGATCCGGGTGTTGAACGAAGCCTTTGCCGCGGTCAGCGGTGGTGATCTCGGCTGCCGTATCGGGAGTGCGGCCAAGGACGAGCTGGGCAATCTTTCCCGGGGCTTTGACGCCATGGCCCAGCGCCTGCAGGAAAGCAACCTGGCCTTGCACCAGATGAACCTTGAGCTTGAGGCGCGGGTGGAGGATCGAACCAGGGATCTGTCCGGCGCCAATGCGGAGCTGAGGTTGAACGAAGAGCGGCTGGCGGTCCTGCTTGCTCTCAGTCAGCGGAAATTCGACACCGAGGAGGAACTGATCCGTTATGCCCTGGAGGAAGCGGTGCGGCTGGCCCGCAGCACGGTCGGCTATCTGCATTTTTTCAATGAGGATCAGCAGACCCTGCGGCTCTTTCAATGGTCCGAAGCGGTCATGGATTCATGCAAGGCGGAGAAAACCCCGCATTACCCATTGCAGCAGGCTGGAATCTGGGCCGATTGCGTGCGGCAGCGGCAGCCGGTGGTGCACAACGATTATCCGAAGCTGACGAAAAAAAACGGGCTGCCCGAGGGGCATTTTCCGCTGCTGCGGCACTTGAGCATTCCCATCTTCGACGGGAAGAGCACCGTCGCGGTCCTTGGGGTTGGCAACAAGGTAGAGCCCTATGACGCGGACGATATCCGGCAGCTCATTCTCTACATGGGCAGCGCCTGGGAGATGGTCAGGCGCAAGCGGGTCGAAACCCTGCTCCATGAATCCGAGCAGCGGTACCGCGCCATTTTCGACGAATCGCCGGACGGCATTCTGATTATCGATCTGGAAACGGGCAAGGCCGTTGAGTTCAATGACGTGGCCCACTGTCAGTTGGGATATAGCCGGGAAGAGTTTGCCGGGCTCTCGCTGGCGGATTACGAGGTGAGGGAAAGACCCGAGGAGATTCAGGCCCACATAGAAAAAATCAGGCGGCAGGAGTGCGACAACTTTGAAACCGAGCACCGGACCAAGTCCGGAGAGATCAAAAATATTGCGGTGTCGGCGCAGATCTTGACTCTTGGCGAACACCAATACCTGTATGCCATTTTCCGGGATATAACCGAACTGCGCCAGGCCCAGGAGGGGTTGAGGCAATATGCCGTTTCCCTGGAGCGGAGCAACAAGGAGCTGGAGCATTTCGCCTATGTGGCTTCCCACGACCTCCAGGAGCCGTTGCGCAAGATCGGCAGCTTTACCGAGCTGCTTGCCCGGAAGTATCAGGGGCAGTTGGACGAGAAGGCCGATGCCTACATAGGCTATATCGTCGACGGCGCCCAGCGGATGCAGACCCTGATCAACGACTTGCTGGCTTTTTCCCGGGTAACCACCAAGGGGAAGGAGTTCGAGCCGGTTGATTGCAACGCGCTGTTGGCGCGGGTGCAGCTCGATCTGGAGCTTGCCGTCAAGGAGAGCTCCGCCCGTCTCAGCGCGGGCGATCTGCCCACGGTCATGGCGGATGCGGTGCAGTTGGGCCAGGTTTTTCAGAACCTGATCGGCAACGCCATCAAATATTGCGCCTCGGGGGAGGCGCCCGAGATTGATGTGGCAGCGGTGGCGCGTGAGGACGAGTGGCTTTTTTCGGTGCGCGACAGCGGGATCGGCATCGAGCCGCAGCATTTCGAGCGGGTTTTTCAGCTCTTCCAGCGTTTGCACACCCGTGAGGAATATTCCGGCACCGGTATCGGGTTGGCGCTGTGCAAGAAGATCATCGAGCGGCATGGCGGGAAAATCTGGCTGGAATCCGCCGCAGGCCGAGGCGCGACTTTTTTCTTCACTCTGCCGCGCAGGCTGGGGCAGGAAGACGGGCGACAGAGTACTTGAGAGAGAGGATGCAATCATGACCAATCCGCATCGGATAGACATCCTGCTGGTGGACGACGACCCCGGCGATGTGGAATTGACCAGGGAAGGGCTGCGGGAGGCCACGATGCTGGTCAATCTGCATGTGGTGGATGACGGCGAAAAGGCCCTGAAATTTTTAAAAAAAGAACCGCCGTACACCGAAGCGGTGCGACCGGATATCGTGCTGCTCGATCTCAATATGCCGCGGAAAGACGGCAAGGAGACGCTTCGGGAAATCAAGGGGGATCCGGCCCTGCGCGCCATTCCGGTGGTGGTGCTCACCACCTCCGAAGCGGAGGCCGACATTGCCGCATGCTACGATCTGGGCGCCAACTGCTACATCACCAAGCCGATCAGCTTTGCGGCTTTTTCCAAGGTGGTGGCCATGATCGAGGAATTTTGGTTCACCATCGCCAGGATGCCGGCGAAAGAACAATAGGAAGGTGCCCCCATGAAAATCAGGATTCTTCTTATCGAAGATGATCAGGCCGATGCATTTCTTATCCGGGAAATGCTGCGGGAATCGCCAGCCGGCGGGAGTGAGGCAACGGGGGATATTGCGATCCAGCACGTTACCCGGCTCGATGACGGGATCCGCCGGGCAGGGGAGGGCGCCTTCGATCTCATCATCTCCGATCTCGGCCTGCCGGACAGCCAGGGCATGGATACTGTCCGGAAGCTGGCCTCGGGGGTGAAGTATCTGCCCATTGTGGTGATGACCGGGTTGGCGGATCACGAGGTTGGCCTTGAGGCGGTGAACTGCGGGGCGCAGGATTATCTGGTCAAGGGGCAGGTCAACGGGGAGATGCTGGTCCGTTCCATCCGCTACGCCATTGAGCGCAAGAGGATCGAGAACGAAAAGGAGCAGGTTATTGCCGAGCTGCAGGAGGCGCTGGCAAAGGTGAAGCTGCTGAGCGGATTTATCCCGATCTGCGCCTCCTGCAAGAAGATCCGGGACGATACGGGATACTGGCAGCAGGTGGAGGCATATATTCAGAAACACTCCAATGCCGAGTTCAGCCATTCGATCTGCCCGGATTGCAGCCACAAGCTCTACCCGGAACTCTACCCGGAACCGCCCGGAAATACCGATCCTTTCAAGGAATGTTAGCGGTGCCCTCGGGATTTTTTGTTGCTTTTTGCATGGGATTTCTTGATACTGTTACCAGGGTGTGATCGGACAGTCCTATCCTGATTCGATCAAGCAGGGGCCGGAAGAATCCGGTTTTCTCATTTCTCCACAACGCAAGCGATTGCAAGGAGGGTCTTATGGAAACCAAGGATCTGAAAAAATTTTTGGCGGGGTTTGGCATCGCCAGCCTGCTGAGCGGGGCCGGCCTGGCCGCACCCCCTGCGGCGAATGGCGCCGGCGGCAGCGGCTGAGGCGGCAGCAAGGGCAGTGCCGTGAGCACTGAGGAAAAGGCCAAGGCTGGGGCGGAAAAAGGAGCAGCGGAAACGAAAGGCACTCCGGAAGAGGAAGCGGCAAAAGCCAAAAAGAAGAAGGAAGAAGAAAAAAGCAAGTCCGGGAAAAGCGGCTGAGGCGGCTGAAATAGAGCGCAGGTTGCGTTCGAAGATATCTTCAAAAAAGGCAGGGGAAACCTGCCTTTTTTTATTGGACCCGGGCATCGGGTAAGCCTGGCGCAATAACCTGTTGAAGGAAGCGGGAAAAAATGATTGTATCGTGGTTCGCGGAGATCCGGCCTCCAAACGGAAGCAACATGGGGCGGATTGTGGAAGAATACTCGCTGCATTCGGAGAAAAAAACATGGATTGGCAGGCCTTGGATTGGCAGACCCGCATCGCGGTATTTTTCATCGCCTGCGGCGCCGTGATCCTCGGGATCAGCATTGTGCATCTGCGGGGGCTGTTCAAGGCGACGCCGCTCATTGCCGAGCGCAGTCAGGCCTATGTGCTCCGGTTTCTCAGGATAAACCGGCTCTTGATGTTCTTTTTTCTTGCCGGCTATGTGGTGGTCGCCATGAGCGTGCTCCTGGGCAAGACGAACCTGGGCATGTTTTGGGTCAGTATTATCTTTCTTCTCGGGGCGGTCTTCGTGTTTCTCGGCATCGTGCTCCATGCCAGGATGATCAGCGAGATCCAGCAGACCATCCAGGGGCTGCTGCCCATCTGCATGGAATGCAAGAAGATCAGAATCACGGGCGGGGATTCCTCGGCTCAGGAATCCTGGAAAGAGATCGAGTCTTACATCTCCCAGCGGACAGACGCCAAATTCTCCCACGGCATCTGCCCCCGGTGTCTTGACAAGGCGCGGCAGCGGAGAAAATAAGCGTCCGTCCCCTTGCCATTGATGAGCGTACGGTTCAGAAAAAACGGTAGATGACCGAGGTTGTCACACCCCAGAGCAGGATCAGAAGCGTTCCCCCGGCGCAGGCCCCGCCAAGCAGCCGGTGGCTGAGCAGTTCGCGGCGGTTTTCCTGATAGCCCAGAAGCAGCCCGCAGAGGATGCCCGTTGCCATGCCGCCTCCGTGGGCCCAGTTGTTGATCCCCGGCACCAGCAGGCCAAAAACGAAGATGCCCATGGCCCAGCCGCCGATCTGCTGATACACCTGCTGACCATAGCTGCCGCCCCGGCTCTTTCCGTAATAGAGCGCCGCCCCGATCAGGGCGCAGACCGCGGCCGAAGCGCCGATGGTAAAGGGCACCCCGGCCAGGTAGGAGAGCAGAAAGCCGCCGATGCCGCCCAGGGTATAGATGGAAAACATCCGCGGCAGGCCGTATTCCTGGATCACCAGGGGGCCGATCTGCCGCAGGGCGATGAGGTTGAAAACGAGATGGAGCAGGCTGCCGTGCAGGTAGCTGGCGGAAACCAGCGACCACCAGCGGTGCAGGCCATCGATGGGCATGGTGCCCGTCGCTCCCAGCAGCAGGAGGCTGCGGTTATCCGGGGAGAGAAAACCGAAGGGGTTCATGCCCATGGACATGCCGCGCGGATTCATGAGCAGCGAGAGGACAAAGAGGGCGATGTTGAGGCCGCTCAAGCCCGTGAGAAAGAGATCCTGGTCGTGGAACAGCCGCAGGAAGGCGTGGTTCTTCCACCAGACGCCGGGGGTCCTGATGCCGCAATACGGGCAGACCGGTTCATCCCGGCTGATGAGGCGGCGGCAGTTGGGGCAGAGTTGCGAGGTTTTGCGGGAGTCTGTCATATGTGTGCTTGGATGGTCGGTGGGCCCATTTTTGTATCGCTCCAGCTAACCACACCTGGCCTGAAAAAACCAGAAAAAGCGTGACTGCATGGTCTGGGTCATTGGCGGAGACCAGAGTGGGGACGCAGCCTCGTTTTTCCATGCAGGATTTGTACGGCGGCACCATCCACGCCCGGCTCGCTGTGGCGCAAAGGCTCTATGCCGATCTTGGGCCGGAGCTGGCCACTGCCGAACCGTTTTCCCGGTTGCTGTCCCAGGCGGTGCTTTGCCAGCAAGAGCTGAGCCGGATCATGGCGGACCTGGACCTCGGCGCCCTCTGTTCCGTCTGCGGCGCCAAGGTTGGCGGCGGATGCTGCAGCAGCTTCATGGCCGGGGAGAATGACGTGATCCAGTTGCTGATCAATCTCCTGGCCGGGGTTTCCGTGCGAATCCTGCGGGAGGACGGGGAGTGCTGTTTTCTCGGGGAAAAGGGGTGTTTGCTCGTGTTCAAGCCCATGTTCTGCCTGAATTATAATTGCCGGCAGATCAGGCAGGGTGCTGGCCCAGCCCCGATGCACAGGCTGGACCAGGGAGCCGGCCGCCTGCTCCAGCAGCAGTATGGCCTGGAGCAACTGCTGCTGGAGTTTCTGCGGCAACGGAGCTGGCTGATCGGCTGATCCGCCGGTTAGCAGCCTTCCACTGCCTTGCTTTTTTTCTTGGCCGGGGCAGGAGCTGCGGCCGGGGTATCAGCCTGTGCCGGAGCGGCGGCAGCCGCGGTATGGCAGGCGGCGCAGGCGGTGGGGCCCTTCTTGCCGTTTACTCCGGTGGCGTGGCAGGTCTTGCACCGGGCATGGAACACGTCCAGGGGCTTCTGGAGCTTGGCATTGGCAAACTTCGCGTTGTGGCAGCTTGCGCATTGCAAGCCAGCCGTATTCCCCAGCCCGGCGATGGCCGCTTCGGTTATGGGCTGGTGCTTGGCATCGTGGTGGCAGGACCCGCAATCAAGGCCAAGGGCGGTGTGCTTGGCATGGCTGAAAATGGCGGGTTTCTTCCCCTTGATCACCAGATCCTGGGCCGGGGTCGTGGTTTTTCCAGCGGCTTGGGCCGTATTCAGGCCGGTCATGGTCATGGTCAGACCGGCCGCGCACACCATGGCAAGAGCAATCATTGTTTTTTTCATCGTGGTTCCTCCTAAGTTTTTTTGTTTCCAGGGGTGGCCCCTGGTACATCCCTTTCCTGTTGTCTGTATCTTATCCACGGCCCAGAGGTTTTCCTAGAGGACATGGGGTGATGTCTGGCGACATCGGCTGGCGGGCAGGGGATGTCGGGTGGCTGTGCCGGGCAGCCATCGATTTCCGTTGCCCCTGTTTTGACGGGCATGGTAGTCTGGCCACGGCAAAAAGAAGGCAGGATGCGCGATTGCGCTTGTGATACAGGGACGGGAAAGATGATGCCTCGGAAAATAAACAGGAAAACGGAGCTTCTGGCCCCGGTGGGGAGCGTGGAGTCATTTTTCGCCGCCCTGGAGAACGGGGCCGATGCCGTATACTGCGGCCTGCAGGAGTTTTCCGCCCGGGCCAAGGCCAAGAATTTTACTGTGGACGAGGTGGAGAAGATGACCACCCATGCCCATCACCACCACCGTCGGCTGTACATCGCCCTCAACACCCTGATCAAGGAAAAGGAGCTGCCCCGGGTGGCGGGGATTGTGGCCGATCTGGCCGGGATCGGGGTCGATGGCCTGATCATCCAGGATCTCGGGGTCTGGCGGCTGGCCCGCACCCATTTCCCCGGTTTGCCTCTGCACGCCTCAACCCAGTTGGCTGTGCACAACGCGGCCGGGGTCAAGATGCTGGAGCAAATGGGCTTCACCCGGGCGGTGCTGGCCCGGGAGCTCTCCTTGGCCGAGATCGGGGCGATCCGGCAACAGAGCACCATCGAGTTGGAGCATTTTGTCCACGGGGCCTTGTGTTTTTCCGTTTCCGGCCAGTGCCTGTTTTCCTCCGCGGTGAGCGGGATGAGCGGCAACCGGGGCCGCTGCGCCCAGCCCTGCCGCCGGAGCTATCGCAACCGGGAGCAGCCGGGCTACCATTTTTCCACCAGCGATTTTTCCGCCCTTTCCCTGCTGCCCCAGTTGCTCAAGGCCGGGGTTGTCAGCCTCAAGATCGAAGGCAGGATGAAGAGCGCCGAGTATGTGGCCCGGGTGGTGGCGGCCTACCGGCTGGCGCTGGACGCCCCGGAAAGCGGGCGCAAGCAGGCGATGCAGGAGGCCGAGGAGCAATTGGCCCTCTCCTTTGGCCGTAAGGCCACCAAGGGGTTTCTCACCGGGTCTATCCCCTCGGCGATTGCCGATTCCGCCACGCAAGGGACTCTTGGGAAGCATCTCGGCCAGGTGACTTCGCTGCGCGGCGGCATGCTCGGTTTTACGACCAGCGACCGGCTGCATGTGGGGGATCGGATTCGAGTCCAGCCGCAAAACGACCAGGCAGGAACCGGTTTTACGGTGCGGGAGCTCTGGCTCGAACAGAAAAAACAGAAAGTCGTCAAGGCCGGGGATTTTGTCCGGGTGCGGATTCCGGACAAGGGCGGCTTTTTCCAGGTGGGGGACACGGTCTTCAAGGTTGGGGGCAAGGCCGCCTTTACCATGAGCCCGGAGGCATGCCGCGCCGCGCTCGATCAGGCGGCAGTGGTGGAAAAAAGTACGGCCCGGAAAGAGCTCCTTGAGCAAACCCGGATGCAGGCCCTTGCCGCTCTGCTGCCTGCCTCTGCTCCCCAGGCCGTTTCTGCCCAGGCTCTGACCGTGCGGGGGGGTGGCCCCCAGGACATTCGGATCCTCGATGAGCCGGGGGTTGCCGCCCTTGAGCTGTCCCTGACCCCGGAGAGCATGGCGGTCCTAAAAAAGGCGGACCACCGCCGTAGCGATTGGCAGGGGCGGGTCATCTGGGAGATTCCGCCCATGCTCTTTGGCCCGGAGTGGGACGAATACCGGAGGGCGGTTGGGATGCTCGCGGGGCAGGGATTTCAGCGGTTCCGGCTCAACAATCTCGGGCATCTTCCCCTGTTTACCGGGTTGTCCGGCCTGACCCTGCTGGGCGGCTTCCGCTGCTATGCTCTGAACAGCCAAGCCGCCCTTGCCTGGCAGGAGCTGGGGCTTGCCGAACTCACCGTTGATCTGGAGGATGACCATAAGAATCTTCAGGAACTTTTCCGCCGGGCAGACCATCTGCCTCCCCTGGCGGTCACGGTCTACAGCCCGCTGGTGGCGATGCTGTCCCGCATCCCGGTCCGGGGGGTAAGGCCTGGTTCGGGGCTGCGGGCCGAAGGGGGAGAGGGGTACCGTGTTTTCCAGCACCACGGCCTCACCGAGGTTCTGGCGGACCAGGATTTTTCTCTGCTGGGCCATGGTGTTGAACTTAAACGCATGGGCTGCACCCGGATCATCGTTGACCTGAGCCATTGCGGGGGTATGTCCGCAAGGGGCAAGCAGGTTTTGGCCGCTCTTGCTGCCGATCAGTCTTTGCCGGAGACCACGCTCTTCAATTTTCAGCGCGGCTTGGCCTGACCATTTAAAAAAACACGGGGTGGGCCGAATTTTTTCTTGCAAAGTCCGGCTTCTTTTTCTATGTATAAACCCCTGTGGCAGGGCGGAAATCCTGCCATCTTCTGCCTGACGTGCATGGCATTCGTTGTTCGTCGGGTACCTATCACCTGGCCCCGCCTTTACCCTGCGCATCTCCCTCGCGTAAAGCTCCCCGACCATCTGATATCTACCCGGCGATATTGAAAAGTATCCGTGGAGGGAATTACCCGATGAGCACCCGCTTGGTTCCTGAGTTTTTTTCCTGCATCAAGGATGGCTGCGACCGCAAGCATCTGGGCCGGGAGATCATGGCCGGCGTTCTGGTCGGGATTGTTGCCCTGCCGCTGGCCATCGCCTTTGCCATTGCCTCGGGGGTCAAGCCCGAGCAGGGGATATTCACCGCCATCATCGCGGGTTTTCTCATCTCGTTTCTGAGCGGCAGCCGGGTGCAGATCGGCGGCCCCACCGGCGCCTTCATCGTGGTGGTCTTCGGCATTGTCGCCAAGTTCGGCTACGACGGCCTGGCCATGGCCACCCTGCTGGCCGGGGTATTTCTGGTCGGCATGGGGCTGGCCCGGATGGGGGCGGTGATCAAGTTCATCCCCTATCCCATGACCATTGGCTTTACCAGCGGCATTGCCCTGATCATCGCCACCACCCAGATCAAGGATTTTTTCGGGCTGACCATCCCCGCAATCTCCGGGGAGTTTGTGCACAAGATTCGCGATTACGCGCACCATGCCGATACCCTGAATGCCTCGGCCCTGCTGGTCGGCGTCATCTCGCTGCTGATCATCGTCTTCTGGGGCAGGCTGACCAAAAAGGTCCCCGGTTCCATCATCGCCATCCTGGCCGGCACCGGGATGGTCCATTTTCTCGCCCTGCCGGTGGAGACCATCGGTTCGCAGTTCGGCTCCGTGCCCAGCATGCTGCCCATGCCGAGTCTGCCCCGTCTTGACTGGGCCATGCTCCCGCAACTGATCTCGCCCGCCCTGACCATCGCCCTGCTGGGCGCCATCGAATCGCTGCTTTCCGCCGTGGTGGCCGACGGCATGACCGGCATGCGCCACCGCTCCAACATGGAGCTGGTGGCCCAGGGGGTCGCCAACATCGCCTCGCCCTTTTTCGGCGGGATTCCGGCCACCGGCGCCATCGCCCGGACCGCGACCAACATCAAAAACGGCGGCCGCACCCCGGTGGCCGGCATGGTCCATGCCGTGACCCTGCTGCTGATCCTGCTGCTCTTCGGGCGCTGGGCCGTGCTCATCCCCATGCCCACCCTGGCCGCGATTTTGCTGGTGGTCGCCTTCCACATGAGCGAATGGCGCCATTTCGTCAAGCTGTTCCGCGCCTCCAAGTCGGATATCCTGGTGATGCTCAGCACCTTTTTCCTCACGGTTTTCGTCGATCTGACCATCGCCATCCAGACCGGCATCGTCCTTTCCGCCCTGCTCTTCATGAACCGCATGGCCCAGGTCACCGAGGTGCGCAACATCACGGCCGAACTCAACGAGGAGTACGGCAAGGAGGACGCCTTGGCCATCGCCACCCGCGAGGTGCCCAAAGGGGTGGAGGTGTTCGAGATCTACGGCCCGTTTTTCTTCGGGGCCGTCACCCAGTTCAAGGACACCCTGAACATCGTCAAGACTCCGGCCAAGGTGTTGGTTCTGCGGATGCGCCATATTCTGACCATCGACGCCACGGCGTTGCAAGCCCTGGAGGATCTGCTGACCAAGACCCGCAAGGATGGCACGGCCCTGATCCTCTCCGGCGTCCGGCCACAGCTCCGGGTCTCCCTTGACCGCAACCGGTTCACTGAAAAAATCGGTCAGGCGCATATTTTCGGGCATATCGATGACGCCTTGGCCGGGGCCCGGAAGATTCTGGCGGAACAGCAGCAGGCGCGTGAGGCGGAATAAGGGGCTGCGTGCAGACCGCCGCGGTTTTCCGTCCAGTACGCAGAGCCGAAACGGCTCCTGAAAAAAAACAGGCGGCCTGCCCCGGAAGGGGAAGCCGCCTGTGGACTGGCCAAGGCCGTCGCCGCAAAAGAGCTGCTCAGCGGAAGATGATCAGGGCGGTGTCGCGGTCCCGGCCAGGGCGGCCATGGGACGCGGGCCGGTATCTGCTTTCCTGCCACCGGTGCTTTTCCTTGTGCCGGTAATGCCCTCTGCCCGGCGGATAATAGCGGTCACGGTCGATGATCACCGTCTGGCTCACCACCCTCCGGCCGTCCTGGAGCACCCAGGCGCCATTTTCGTAGCAGGCGGTGGAATACACCCGTTCCGGCCGGCCATCCACCTGCGCCAAGACCTCTACCTCCCGGCAATCTCCGGGATCCTCGTATTGCCGGACAATCCTGGGCGGCGGGGAATACACCCGGCTACTCCTGCCCTGGTCCTTGTCCATTTCATTGCCGACCATATAGCCGAGCACTCCGCCGATGGCGGTGCCCAGCAGGGTACCCTCGGTATTGCGGCCGATGGCCTGGCCGAGAATAGCGCCCCCGGCCGCACCGCCCAAAGCCCCGGTTTGCGCGGCGCTGTCTGCCATGGCATTCTGGCCGGTAAGCAATAATCCGGCACATGTTACTGCGAGCAGTGTTCGTTTCAGCATATTCCCTCCTTGCGAGAATAAACTTTTTTGACTGTGTTGCAAAAAGTGCACACCCTGTTTTCAGCTTTACCGTACGCTGGAATACGCGGTTTTTCCAGTCGACATGGGGCGTGGTTGGGGCAATATCGACCCGATGTCGGGTTCTCCCGCCCGGACATCGGGTCGATGCGGGGGGGTACAATCCATCCGCCACCCTTTTCCCTGTATGCGGTTCCATCAGGAATTGCCTCTTTGGCTCAAGCATGCTAGAAGGGAGGATAGATTCCGTTTACCAGGGACTCCCCATGCGCCGCCAGATCCTGTTGTCCATCGTCATCCGTTTTCTCATCTACTTTACGCACTGGCTGGTGTTGGCCTATTTGCCCCTGCTTCTCAAGGGCTACAACCTGAGCGACCTGCAGATCGGCATGGCCATCGGCTTTTTTTCCCTTTCCTCCATGGCCTTGATGCTGCCCCTGGGGATGTTTTCCGATATTTTTTCTCCCCGGCGGACCATGCTCTGGGGTGCGTTGCTCTATGGGGGGTACTTTGCCGCCCTGCTGGCCGCCCGCTCCTTTGGCTGGATTCTGGCGGCGGTCTGCGTCGGGGGCTTGGGGAGCGCGGCCCTGGTGGTGGTGAGCGAATCCCTCTATCTCAAGCATTTCGGGCAAATCCAGCGGAGCCGCAGGGTGGCGACCTATCAACTAAGCACCTATCTGGGTTTCGGCCTCGGGCCCCTGGCCGGCGGCCTTGTGGTGCAGACCGCGCCGGAGCTGATCTTTGTTTGTGCCGTGGCCGGGACCGGAGCCATCTTTCTGCTCTCGCTGTTTCTGGTTGATTATGAGCCCATTGTTTTTTCTTTTAAGGAATACAGCGGGGATGTCCTTCAGTTCAAGCCGTTGCTGCTGATCGCCTGTCTTTTTGTCCTGGGTACCCATTTCGGGGTGGAGCAGACTTCTTTTTCCCTGCTGTTGAGGGAAAAATTCGGGCTGCTTCCCCGCCAGATAGGATTGGTCTTTGCCTGCATGGGGCTGTGGATGGCGTTGATGGTTCCCTTGGTGGGCCGGTTCCACGACAAACGGCGATCGGTGTTTCTCTTTTTTTTAGGCGGCATGGCCTTTTCCGCCTTGTTTCAGGTGTTGACCCCGCTGGCCGGCGGCATCTGGAGCCTGGTGATCATCCGCTTGCTCCATAACCTGGGCGATACCGTGGCCCTGCTGGAACTGGGGGTGCTGGTGGCGCTGCTTTTTCCTTCCGGCCGGCTGGGCGGCAACTCCGGCCTGCTCTATGGGGTCCGCACCCTGGCCACCTTTCTTGCCGCCGTAGTCTCCGGGAGCCTGAACCGGGAGTGGGGCTATGGCGCCTCCTTTATGGGCAGCGGCCTGTTTGTCCTCTGTTTTGTGGCCGGGTGCGTCGCCTTTATCGGTTTCAGCGCAACGCGGCGGCAGGCTGTGGGCTGGCAGGATGAGCAATGAGGGAACGGCAAGTTTGTATGTTCATTTCTTTGCGTGCCCAAAGAAACGAACCAGCAGCGAAGCGGCGAAGAAAGGGCACCCGTTTCCCTTGTCCCGCCGTTAGCGGGATATCCTGTGCTTCTCGATGCTGCCGGGGCTTTGCAAACTCGGCTTCGCCTCAAACAGTGCAAATCCCCTTTTCGGCAGCCTCTCCGGTGCTCGGCTGCGTGCCAATGGGGGGCTCTCTCATCTCCCCCATTTGTCCTGCCGCGCCTCGCAGACGGGGGCGGAAAAAGACGCTAAAACTGTCTGAGGGCGAAGCCCGAGTTTTTTAGCGTCCCGCCCTCGTCGAGAAGCAAGGGGAGCCCGCAGGGCCAGGACTGGCTGGGGTGCCTTTTTCTTGTTTCTTCTTTTGGGCACGCAAAAGAAGAAAAAGAGCGCAGCAGCAAAAGTATCACTACATTCCCATGAATTTGCGGAAGAACCTTTGTAAGGGATCATCACCATGAACGAACACCCAAAACGATTCAGGCTGGCCCTGGAGTTTGACGGCGGCCGCTACAGCGGCTGGCAGAAGCAGGATGACGCCAAAAGCATCCAGGGCAGCCTGCTCAAGGCGGCAGCCGAGCTGTTCGAGGGCGAGGCGGATGTGCAGGGCAGCGGCCGCACCGACAGCGGGGTGCATGGGCTGCGGTTTGTTGCCCATCTGGAGGCGCAAACCGGGCTCAGCCCCAAGGAGATCGGGGCGCGTCTCAACGAACTGTTGCCCAAGGACATCGCCATCCTGGAGTGCAAACGGGCAGGCGCCCGCTTCCATGCCCGGCATAACTGCATCGGCCGCAGCTATCTGTACCAGATTGCCAAGCGTAAAAATGCGCTCGGCAGGAATTTTGTCTGGCAGATTTCGGAGCCCCTGCACGCCGGATTCATGCAGGAGGCTGCCACTGCCCTGGTGGGGATGCACGATTTTACCTCCTTCACCGACCACCAGGCGATCAAGAAGAAGTCCCCGCTGGTCTTGGTGCACGCGGCCCAGATCGCGGAGACCGACGATCTCATCCTCTTTCGCATCGTGGGCTCGCATTTTCTCTGGAAGATGGTGCGCCGCATTGTCGGGGTGCTGGCCGAGGTCGGCAAGGGGCAGCTCAGCGTGGCCGAGGTGGCCCGTTTTCTGGAGGCGCCGGTGGTGCTCAAGGAATATACCGCCCCGAGCCAGGGGCTTTTTTTCGAGCGCGCCTTTTACGACCAGGAGGAGCTGGATGGATTCCTGGCCGAGGAGCCATTGCATCCGGCTTTTTTCTGATCGTTTTTTTTCCGGCGCGTGCTTATTGTTTGGTGGAATAGGAGCAACACCCCTTCGACAGGCTCAGGGCGAAGGGATATTTGTCTTAAGATAGTTATATTCCGTTCGTGCTGAGCCTGTCGAAGCACTTGTCTGAAACAAATTCTGCGCTGTTGCGAGTCTATCTTTATTGAGTAAATTTAGGGGAATAACCAGAGAGGTGGTCGCATGAAAATTATCGGACAGCTCATGGAAAACGCGTCTTTTTTCCTCCTCTGTCTTGGTCTGCTGAGCCTGTTGAGTGCGCCTGCGGCAGGAGCGGCGGAAAAAACCAAAAAGGCGATCTTTGCCGGGGGCTGTTTCTGGTGCATGGAAAAGCCTTTTGAGCAACTGGATGGGGTGATCTCGGTCACCTCCGGCTATATCGGGGGGAAAACGGAAAACCCCACCTATGAAAACTACGGGGCTGGCGGGCATATCGAGGCCATTGAGATCGTCTACGATCCGGCCAAGGTCAGCTATGCAAAATTGCTCGATGTCTTCTGGCGCCAGATCGACCCCACCGACAGCACCGGCCAGTTCGTGGACCGGGGCCACGCCTACACCTCGGGGATTTTTTATCTCGACGAGGAGCAGCGCCAACTGGCCGAGAAATCGAAAAAAGAGCTGGCTGGCCGCAAGGTCTTTGCCAAGCCCATCGTGACGCCGATCGTTCCGGCCACCCGGTTTTACCAGGCGGAAGCGTACCACCAGGATTATTACAAGAAGAATCCCATCCGCTACCGCGTGTACCGCGGCGGCTCCGGCCGGGATCAATTTCTGGAAAAGGTCTGGGGGGATCAGAGCCGGGCGGCCAAGAAATGGAGCGAGGCGGAACTGCGCAAGCGGCTCACCCCCTTGCAGTATCAGGTGACCCAGGAAGAGGGCACCGAGCCCGCCTTTCGCAACGAATACTGGGACAACAAGCGGGCTGGCATTTATGTGGATGTTGTTTCCGGCGAGCCGCTGTTCAGCTCGCTGGACAAGTACGACTCTGGCACGGGCTGGCCGAGCTTCACCAGGCCGCTGAAGCCGGAGAATATCGTCGAGCATGAAGACCGGAAGCTCTTTGTGAAGCGGACCGAGGTGCGCAGCCGGGAAGCGAACTCGCATCTGGGGCATGTTTTTGCCGATGGCCCGCAGCCCACCGGGTTGCGCTACTGCCTCAACTCGGCGGCCCTGCGGTTTATCCCTGTGGCCGATCTGGAAAAGGAAGGCTACGGCGAGTTTCTCCCGTTATTCCAGAAGAAATAACCGGGAAGGGTTGTCCTGACTCAGTCGTGACTGTGGTCGTGATTGCAGCCGCATCCGCAGCCATCGCCGTGGCCCTTGTGGAAATTTGCCAGGGCGTCGGCGATCTTGTCTTTGAGTTCGGGCGGAGCGTTGTCCAGGCAGTAGATCAGGGCTGCCTCCTGCTCGTCGCTGCCGGGGGTGGCGGTCACGCAGACATGCAAGGCCTGTTCAAATGAGTCGAATTCCATGGGTTTTTCTCCTTGGGGTATTCCCGGTAAACGGATTTTCGCAGCAAGAGGTACCCCGTCTTTCCCGGGATTGCAAGAGAAGATAGCAGGCAGTCCGTCCTTCCAGGAAAAAATCGTCGCAGTCTGGCGGAGTGGGGCTTAGCGCGCCCATTCCATGACCCGTGTCACCAAGGCTCTATGGGCGGCGTTATCCCATAGGGCTTGGAATTGCGGCGCCCGGTCGGTGAGGATCGTAAAGAGCAGCAGGTCTTCCATTTCCGCAAACCGTTTCAGGCCGCGCACCGCCACCTGGAGCAACTGGAAAAAGCCCTTGCCCTCTTCGGGACTGGTGAGTGCGGCGTAGATTCCGGACTCGGGATTGCCGTATTCCTTGACCACTCCGTGGAGGATTTTGTGGGAGACCGTCCCGCCCACCAGGGCGAGAAAGATGATCAGTTCCCGCTCCAGGGTCGTGAGGTAGTGCAAGGGTATCGCGCCCGCTTCCCGGCCCAGGGTCTTCTGGAGCTCCTCGTGGATGGTGCGGAGTTTGCGGAAGAGATGTTCCTGCTCTTCCTCCAGAAAGGCCAGAGCCTGGGCGATCATCTCCTGGTTGAGCCCCACTTTGACCTGGAGCACCTCCTCCGGCGTGAGTTCGATATGGTTGCCGAGCTCCTGGTTGTAAGTGCGGATCAGGATATTGGCGAGCAGCAGCCCGTTGCGGTCGGAAAACCCCACCCGGTGCGGATGGCCGAAGATGTCGCGCAGCAGCACCTTGAGCGCCTCGGCCGGGGAGTTCAGCCGGGCAATGAGATGCTGCATGGCGTTGAGGAAGGAAACCCTGTCGTCCCGGGAAACCAGCTCCTTCAGGTAATGCCAGAGAAATTCAAAAACCTTGGTTTCGTACTGGACAAACTCGGGGATGCCTTTTTCAAAGGCGCTCCTGCGGAAGCGGCCAGTCTCGTCAAAGCAGCCGTTGAGCAGCCGCACCAGATGGGCGGCCTGCTCAACGGTGATCCGGAAATTCCTGGCGATCACCGCGTAATCCTGGGGGTCAAATTTTACCTGGCCGCGGACCATATCGCGCATCTTTTTCTTGATCACCGATCTCCGCTTGAAAAAACTGAGCAGGGAGAAGATCTCCTGGTGCAGCGGCCGGTCATGCCCAGGCTGTTGCCCTGCCTCCGCTGCGGTCCGGTTCTCGGCGGAGGAGAGGTCCAGGGCTTCATACAGCTCGTCCTGAACCATCTCCAAGCCGGCTTCGATATTGCGCAGCGCTTCCGTCCGCACGGCGCCGGGCTGGGGCGCATTTTCACTCTTGTTGAGAAAATCGGTGGCCAGGGAAAGCCGTTTTTGCAGGGTGCCCATGTAGATGTTCTGGTAGCCGCCGCTGCTCACGCTGGCCAGAACCTCCGCCACCTGCCGCGGGTTTTCGCCATAGCTGGCAATGGCCATGCGTGAGAGCATGGCCTGGTTCCGGGTGTCGCCCCCGCCGGTGTGCCCCGGCATGAGCCGCTGGATATTGTTGACCTCGATGGATGGTTTCGTGAGCTGGGCGTTGAGCTTCGGAAAGGCGAAGATGGCGTTGAACACGGTGGGAAACGCGGCCAGCGCCTCCTTGGGCTCCGGGCCGAAGAGCATGGGGGTGATTTCCGCCACCAGCTTCTGGATTGCCGCGGGCTTGACCGTGTTGATCGTTGCCAGCAGGGTGAGATTGGGATTGGGCAGATTGTACTCGTCCCGGACGATATAGGCCGAGGAAGCCTGCCCCGCCTCCTGGTAATAGCGGGTCAATCCGTGCAGGGAGGCGAGGAGCCGTTCCCTGTCGTTTGCGTCGCCAACCGTGCTGTCCAGGTGGAGGTGATTGATGCCCAGGGCGCTGAAGCATTTAAAGGCGGCAAGCAATTGGCCGGGCAGGGCCGAGCCGGGCTGGCCCGCCATCCGTTTGGCCATGGTCCCCGCAACCTGCAAGTCCAGCAGGAGATTGCCGCAGGCGACCTCGTAGTCGCATTGTTCCTGCACCGCCTCCTGGCCGGGAAAGCCGCTGCCCCGGTAGCGGATCGAGATGGTCCCGTCAAAGTGCGGGCAGCCGGAAAGCTGTTTTATCGCCGCCCACAGGGCATTGCCCTGCTCCGCGGTGTGGTCTGGGCCAGCGGGTTGCTTTGTGTGCAGGATATCGGCGAGCAGCCAGCAGACCTCGATCAGGACGAGGCGCTTGCGGTCGAGCCATTGTTCCTCCGCGCCGAGCAGCTCAAGGAGGGAGGACTCCTGCGGGGATTGGTCGAGAATCCTCCGGGTGGTGTCGATGCCGGAGAGCTGGGCGTAGAGTTCGCTTGCCGAGGCGTCCAGGGAGAAATCGGTGTTTTTTGTCGGCACTCAGGTTACCTCGTGATGTTGCCGGGGAATCCCCAGATGTATTGGCTGCCAAGATTCCCCAGAGTATCGCACACCCTGCCCCGCTTGTAAATATCCGGCTGCGCGCTCATGGCTGCCAGCGCGGAAAATCCCGCGCTGGGGCGACGGGGTGTCTTGTCTGTGGCGTTTCCGTACGTTCCGGTGTACGATCGGCGGATCGCCGGCGGGGTTTTGCACCCTCCGGCCTGCAATCAATCCTGAGTTGTGTGAGGTCGTGGCGTGGAATTCGTCTATCAGAAAAACAGCAGCTACTTCGCCCAGGTGGCGGAGAATGTCGAGCCCCTTGCCGAGCGCGAGCTTACGGCCCTGGGCGCGACCCAGGTCAACCCGGTGTACCGGGGTGTCTATTTCACCGCCACTCCAGAGGCCCTGTACCGGATCGTCTACCAGGCCCGGCTCTGCACCCGCGTGCTGGCCCCGCTGCTGCATTTCGACTGCCACAGCACCAAATACCTCTATAAGACCGCGCTGACCATTCCCTGGGTGGAGCTGTTCGACCGGGAGCAGACCTTTGTCATTACCGCCACGGTGAGCGACAGCAAGATCACCCATTCCCAGTACGCCTCGCTCTGCCTTAAAGATGCCATCGTCGATCAGTTTCAAGAGAAATTCGGTGGTCGGCCCAATGTGGACAAACGCAACCCCGATCTGGTCTTCAACCTTCATATCCATAAAAACACGGCGGTGATCAGCCTCGACGCCGGTGGAGCTTCCCTGCACCGGAGGGGCTACCGCCAGGAAACGGTGGAAGCGCCCATGCAGGAATCCCTGGCCGCGACGATCATCGACCTGACCCAGTGGGACGGCGAGCGCAGACTGATTGATCCCATGTGCGGCTCCGGCACCCTGCTTTGCGAAGCGCTGATGCGCTATTGCCGGATTCCCGCCGCCTCCCTGCGGGAGAGCTTCGGCTTCATGCGCATGCCCGACTTTGAGCCCGAGGTCTGGCGCAGGGTCAAGGCCGAAGCGGACAGCCGGATGCGTGAGTTGCCCGAGGGGCTGATCACGGGCAGCGATGCCGGGAAACTGGCGGTGCGGGCGGCGCGGATCAACCTCGGCCAATTGCCCCACGGCAAGGAGGTGGTGGTGCGCACCAGCCGGTTCCAGGATCTGGAGCCGATCAGCGAAGCGGTCATCGTTGCCAATCCGCCCTACGGGGTCCGGCTGGGTGCCCAGGCCGAAGCCGCCGCGCTGGTGGGGGAGCTGGGCAGCTTTCTCAAGCATAAATGCACCGGCTCCACGGCCTATCTCTATTTCGGCGACCGGGAGCTGGTGAAGAAGATCGGCCTCAAGCCCGCCTGGAAGAAGCCTTTGAGCAACGGCGGGTTGGACGGAGTGCTGGCCAAGTATGAGATGTATTGAACGGCAGCGAGTATACCCATCCTTGACAAGTTGCTAGCAGGACGGCTATGATGTGGTCATAATAGTCATCTGGTCTCATTGTACCCATTTGTCCACAGGAGTTGTATTATGCCGCAAGTATCCGTTGCCAATGCCAAAAGTCATCTTTCCGAACTCATTGCCAAAAGTGCCCATGGTCATGAGCGATTCGTCATTACCCGGCGGGATAAGCCGGTGGCGGCCCTGGTCAGTCTGGAGGATCTGAAGATTATCGAGCAGCATCAAGAGCGGCAGGGGCTTGCCGCCGTGGCCTCTTTATGGCCGGACTTCGAGGAAGTTGCCGAGGCGCTGACCGATCTTGGCGAACTCCGGTCCCAGGGTGGGGAAGGCCGTGATGTATCTCTTTGATACGGACATCATCACCAATATCTTCAAAAAGCAACCGGCCCCTGGCCTGTTGGCCAAGCTGACCGACATCCCCCGTAACCAGCAGCACATTTCCACTGTCACCGTTTCGGAAATTGTGTATGGCGCCTGTAAGAGCGACAGGCCCGCCCATCATCTGCGGAACCTGCAGGAGATTTTGTTGCCCGCAGTCAATATCCTTGCTTTCGACAGCAAGGCCGCCTTTGTCTGCGGCCGAGTCCGCGCCGAGCTGGAAAAGGTGGGAACCCCGCTCCCTCTTGCCGATCTCGAAATCGCCGCCATCGCCCTGGCTAACAAACTCGTTCTGATTACCGGCAACACCCGCCATTTTTCCCGCATCCCCGATTTGACCGTGGAAAACTGGCTGGTCTGAGTAACCCGCTGAAATGGAAATGGGGTCAGGCTCCACGGCCTACCTCTATTTCGGCGATCGGGAGCTGGTGAAGAAGATCGGCCTTAAACCCGCCTGGAAGAAGCCGCTCAGTAATGGCGGGCTGGACGGGGTGTTGGCCAAGTATGAGATGTATTAGTCGTTCTGAATTGTGTCAGGCATGATTGGGTTGTCAATAATTAAGCAAGATGTCCCTTGAGTTATCTCGGAAATCCGCTTGCGTGAGCAGCATGGCCAAGATGTGGGCCGGACCATCGTCATTCTCGGCGAGGAGATGTGTTTCGCTGTCATGGGCCTGAATGTCTCGCTTGTGCTGAAAATGTGGACCGACCTGCATCATGCTGCGATAGACCTGGATGATGCAGGTATATCGCTTCTGTCGGATACATGATTGCAAGGCGGGTGGCGCCACCGTCCGGCAACACGTGGAACCCCCTGTGAATTGAGGGGGGGTGCGGATTGGGAGCTGTTTTTGGCTGAGTGGGGATGCAAAAAAAATTGACAACAGCTTGCTGCGGAAAGTCAACGGGCTGAAATGAAGAGAAAGCAAAGCCTGCAAGAGCGGTGGGAGCAGCAAAGAAAATTGCGATGGAACGGGGAATCCGGCGGCCCCCCCCCCTGAGGGGCCCGCCGGCTGAGGAAAGGTGCTGCGTGCGCCAGAAAAACAGCGAAAAATCAGTCAGCGGCTTGGCACTTGCCGCCTTCGCATGCCACATTGGCCATCAGGTACCGGGCCTTGAAGCCGGCCTTGCTGATGGATTGCCAGGCCATTTCCGCCCGAGCGCCGGTGGCGCAGTGGACCAGCAGTTCCTTGTCTTTCGGCAGTTCGCCCATGCGTCCGGGGAGCTGGCTAAGCGGAATGTGCAGGGCATTGGGGAACTTGCCATCGGCAATCTCGTCGTTTTCACGGATGTCAAGGATGGCGGTGTCGGTTTTGGGCTCAGCCGCGGCCTTGAGAAAGTCGGGAATGGTGACTTCCCCCTTTTCAAGGGTGCGGACCCATTTGATATCGCTTGCGGAAGAGCCGGCCACCAGCTTGTTGCCCCGGGCGACAAACTTTTCCACCGAGCCGTTCACGGCGGATACCAGCTTGTAGCCCCATTCGTTGAGCTGTGACTTGGCCTGGCGCACTGTCTCGTCGTGCCCGTAAAGTACGATGGGCGCCGACTTGTTGGTCGGGAATTTTTCTTCCGCTGCGGCCAGTTGTGCCATGGGTATGTTCACCGCCTTCTTGATGTGGCCCTTGGCGGCCTCCTCCGGCGAACGAAGGTCAACCAGTACGATGTTGCCGGTATTGACGAATTTGTCCGAGGCATGGAGCAGTTTTCCCGACTTGCTCCAGGCCGGTTCACCTTCCATGTAGACCTGAATGTTGGTGTATCCCATAGACCGGGCGGCTTTCGCGGAATCGGGGCTTAGGGTGCAGCTTGGCCCGCCACAGTAGAAAATGAGCAGGGTGTTCTTCAGTTTGGCGTCGCCTGGCAGATAGGCGGCCCCGGTTTCCTTGAGTTTTGGCAGCGGGATGGAAACCGCAGTGGGAATGTGGCCCTGGTCATAGCGCCTGGGGGGGCGGGAATCCACCAGAAAGTAGTTGCCGGCTTCCGGCCCCTTGCTTACCAGGGCGGCCACCTCGTCGGTGGATATCATCGTGACCCCCGGCGGCAGCTCGGCGAGCTTGGGCTTGACAACCGTGGCGACCTTCTCGCCCGCCGTCATGGTGAACTCAATGATGGCAGGGTGCCCCTTGACTGCGTGTTCCATGCCTTTGGTGTCGTCATTGAACTTGACCATTTCCGTGCTGCCCTTGACGTCGATGGAAATGGTCTTGGCCTTGTTGGAGACTCCGAGTACGGAGCCTGTGACACTGTTTTCGCTCTGCTGCCTGGCTGCGCCCGGTTCGGCTGCGGTGACCACGGGAGCGGTGACCATCGGTCCGCCGATGAGCAGCGCGGCGAAGACCAGTGCCGGCACCAGCCGACGGTGTTGCTTCGATATCTTCATGCGTTTTCCTCTCTCAAGTAAATGTTCAAAAAAAATGGTTCTCGTTGTGGTTGCCGTGTTGCCGCGGTGTGCCTCCTTTTCTGTTGATTGATTATGTGTTTCCCTTCTGCTCAGTGCAGAACGGCCTGAATTCCGTGCATCAGGGTTTTCGCCGCGAACGGCTTGGTGATGCAGGCGGCGCAGCCCAGACCGGCACTGCGGGTTTGCGGGCCGCCATGTCGTGCAGCAGGGCCATGATGTGGGCCAGACTCTCGTTGTTCTCGACAAGGAGAAGGTGTTTCACTGCCATGGGGTCGAATGTTTCCCTTAAGCTGGAAATGCCGACCGGACGGCGTCCGGTGGAGTGGTATTGATAAACCGAATGTCCAGTTGTTTTTGTATTGCAAAAACCAATTGCTACCATAGTTTTATTCTATGCAATAAAGGTGCCGTTTGCCAGGAATAGAGGCATAGCTTTGGAATATTGACGAGTTGCACGGGGAGGCACTTCGGTCAAGAGAGAAAACCGGGTGCAAAAAAAATTGCGGTATCGGCTGATCGAGTCGGTGGAAGCGCCCATGCAGGAACCCCTGGCCGCAGCGATCATCGACTTGACCCAGTGGGACGGCGAGTGCCAACTGATCGACCCCATGTGCGGCTCAGGCACCCGGCTCTGTGAGGGATTGATGCGGTATCGCCGGATTCCCGCCGTCTATCTGCGGGGATCAAAGGGGACGTTGTTGATTTGTTGACTTATCTGGAACCGGGTGTGGGATTACAGCGAACCCGGGATTCGGAATTCTGGAACAGCATATCTATTTTCAAGAATTGGGTGGTTATATTTTCTGGATATAGTCCACGTTGTCGAGCTCTTTCAGGTCGGCATTCGAAGAGACGATCCTGCAATTATGCGCTTTGGATACCGCCACGATTATGGCATCAGCCATGGCGAGGTTTTTTTGCAGAGCGATATCCGCGGCGGCGAGCGCAAGCGTATCGTCAAACGGAATCAGCCGTGAGCTTCGCATGTACGCGGCGGCGAGCAGCGCCTTTTCTTCCCCTGCCCCCCGCTTGAGAACCTTATAGACCTCGTAGAGGACGATGGCTGGCACCAGAATGTTGTCCGAGTCCGCGAGATACTTTTTGTAGCTGTCGGCCAGCGCGCCGTCGGTGAACCACTCCAGCCAGCCGCGGGAATCGACGATGATCATCAGAAGCGGTCCTGTTTTTCCCGGAAGCCATCGGTTGCCGCGCCGGCGGCGATGCCGCGCAAATCATCGAGAGAGACCTGGGGCACGAGGATGAGCATCCTGTCCTTTTCCAGGATTGTGACCTTCTGTTGCGGTTTGAGATGCAGATACTCTCTGACCGGCTTGGGGATGACTATCTGATATTTGCTTGAGATGGTCGCCTGCATTGTTGTGTTCTCCTTTTTGTTGATCGATACGATTAGCGTAGGATTTTTGCGGGATGCTGTCAAAGGGCAGGCTGGCGGCAACGGAACTAGCGGGAATTCCGAGGATACCTTGCCTAATTATTGTGATGTCGCAAGCACCCTTGCCTTGATCATACCCGGAGAAAAAAGGTCTGGGGCGCATGGAAGTCGGGCTTTTCTTCCGGGTGGGCCAGAGCCCAGTAGCTCAGGCGGGAATCCCGGTGTTTAAGAACTCCGCTGATTCCAACCCGGAGGGGGGCATTGTTCGGATGGAGGTTGCTAATCCTCAGTTCGCCGCTTAGGGAGAAGGTGTCCGGTGTGCGGGCTGTTTCGATCCGCGGCTCCCCAACCCGCTCTTCTCGCTGCATACCGGTGCGGTAATCGGTAAATGCATAGACATTCCAAGCCCCGTTCGGGGCAAGGTTCAATTCCCAGTAGTTTTTTCGTTTTTCTTCAGCCCAGAACATCTCAAGACAGGTGGCTTGCCAGAGGTTGTCGCCCCGGGTCTGCTTCGCTAGGTCCGGCAGGACAAGATCGCCTAGATTCCCATGCAGGACAAAGGAAAGAACAAGGGCTTGGGGTGTGCGTTCGATACCGCCCTCAATGCTTACGCCGCCGGAATCCTGGCCGGGAAAGGGGTGCAGGTTAAAAGCGGTCATGGTTTTTGAAAATCCCTAACGATTTTTCTGATCTCCGCCTCCTGCGCCTCGATGCTCCGGCAGAGGGCGAACTGGACCATTGCCCGGTGCAGGTTCTGCCCCGGTCTTCTGGTGCGGAAATAGACATCCCCGGCCAAATGGTCGGAAAAGAAGCGCAACCCCAGTTCAAAGGTGATGAGGCGGACAGCTTCGTAGATGTAGCGATAATCGGCGGCGGAGAAAAACGAGGCGACCTGGGGCAGGTATCCCCGCAGGATGGCACCGCAGGAGGCAAGGTTGAACGAGACCCCGGCCAGGGGCACGTCTTCTCCTGCCGCATTGCAGCAGGAACGGAGGCAGTCGCCGATGTCGTAATGGAGCAAGCCGGGCTTGACGGTGTCCAGATCGATGAGGCTGATGGCCTGGCCGGTGTCGCTGGCAAAGAGGATGTTGGCCAGTTTGGGGTCGCCGTGGATGGGGCAGGGGTGCAACTCTCCCCGCAGGCGTGCGGCTTCGAGCGCCCCGGCCAGCTCTTTCCGTTCGGCAATGAAGCGGTGGCAGAAAAGCGCCTGCTCCGACTGGTCCGGCCGGGGAGGGGAGGCGGCCAGCGCCTCGTATGTTGTCAGATATCCGGGGGTGACATGGAAGCCGGGCAGGGTGTCGTGCAGCAGATGCGCGGGCAGGTCGTGGATCAGGGAATGGAAAAATCCCAGCCCCCGGCCCGCTTCTTCGGCCTGGGCCTCGTTGCGGATACCTTCGAAGGTCTGGGCGCCGGGGATGAAGGTCTGGACCCGCCACACGGCTCCGGCCTGATCCAGGCAATAATCCGCGCCGCTCAGGCTGGGGACGATCCGTGGCAGTTCCCAGCGGGGCTCGGGGTGCGCCAGGAGTTTGGGCCGGACATGATCGTCGAGCACCCGCAGGTTGCGCATGATCTGTTCTGGCTGCGGAAACACCGCCGGGTTGAGGCGTTGCAGGATGAAGTCCAGGGTGGTCTGGCCGTCTGCGGCCCGGACCAGATAGGTGTCGTTCACATTGCCGCTCCCGTACTCAGCCACGGATCGTATCTCGCCTGGCAAGGCGAATTGTCGGGCAATGGCGGCAGGGTCGGTCACAGGGGGATTCCGTTTAGCGGAACAGATAATGCTTGCGCACCGCGCTGTGCACCTGCCACTGGCAATCCAGCCCTTGGGGAAAGGTGACGTAATCGCCGGGCACGATATGCACGGTCTGATCCGCAGTGGTCACGGTGATCTCGCCTTCCAGGATATAGCAGGATTCTTCCTGGTCGTAATGCCAGGGAAAAGTGGAAGGCTCGCACTGCCAGACCGGCCAGTCGTCCAGGCGCAGGGAGGCGCGTTTTTTTGGGGAAAGTTTTTCAATGGTGATCGGCATGGCAGGTCCTTGGTGAATGGTTGGGGAGAGTTGTTAACAGATAGCCGTGGGCTCTCTCTTTGTCAATTCCTAAGACCAGGGGCGCGAGGTATGGCTTGCCAAAAAAAGTATCGCCAGATATAAAAATGGAAGCAACCGGGATGGTTCGGCAATCATGGGCAGGAGGCAGCGGCGATGCCTGTCTTTGGCCACAGAGGAGAAAATGATGACTGGCGGTTTTCAAGAGAAAAGAAAAGAAGAGAGGGTGTATTTCTCTCCGGGAGAAAATATTTGCGGGGTCTTCGTTTTCCCTGATTTTGAGAGGTTTTCCTTTTCCGCGTTGCTTCTCGATCTGAGCTTGGGGGGGGTGCACTTCACCCTGAAACGGGAGGAGTGGAATGCCCTGGAGCTTGGGCGGCAACTCGTTCTTGCCCGGCTGGTCAAGGGGGATGAGATTGTCTGCGACAGAGCCCTGCCGCTTACCGTGCGCTGGATTCTGGACCTTCCCATGGTGAGCAGTGTCAGCGTTGGCTGCGAGTTTGACGAATTGCCGGAAGACGACCGGAAGAAGCTGCGGTCTTTTCTGATCCGGGAATCGGCCGCCGGCCCGGGCCGCGTTGGCGACAGCGCCTGCTGACCGGATTGCCCGGTTGCTGCATCGACCAGGCGAAAAGGCTCAGGAAATCATCTTCGTTCGGGAAGATATCATCCGGCACCAGCTCCTGCCCCATGCTGAGCGCCGCTCTGTACCGTGCGCAATCGCCAAAATTCCCCGAGCAGTACAATCCGGTGAAATACTCGCGCATCTCCTGTTCCTCTTCGTGCACAGTGAAGAAAACGCATTTTTTCGACAGGTTGCAATGGCTCATGCCGGCTCCTTTTTGTGCTGATGCCAGGAGTGTCTGTCAGGGAAGGGGGGACAGATATCCGACACTCTACCCGAGCTGGTTTGGAAAATATATGGGGAAAAGTCGGTAAACCGGGGTGGGGAAAGGTCGGTACTCTCTTGGGAGATCAGGTGATGCCGAGAATCTTGAGAGGGTTGATCCGCCGGCGTTTTGCGCATTCATAGCCGATGATGCGCTCTTCTCCGCCCTTGCCGTTGGGCTTGGAAAGGTCGATGTCCTTCGGGCTGACCGCCCAGTCGCGTTTGGTGTCATAGACGAGACGCACCACTGGGCGCAGCAGGCTGTCGGTCGATTCAACCACCACGCCGAGCATGCCGCTTTGTAACTGCACCAGGGTGCCAGCCGGATAGATGCCGATGCACCGGATGAAGCGGTGCACCAATTCTTCGTTGAAATGGCTGCGGCTCCAGCCATAGAGTTTGCGCAGCACCTCCACCTGGTCGATGCCGTTGCGATAGCAGCGGTCCGAGGTCAGGGCGTCGAAAACATCGGCAATGGCGGCCATCTGTCCGCCCAGGCTTATGGCCTCGCCGTTGAGGCCGTAAGGGTAGCCGGTGCCGTCGAATCGCTCATGGTGTTCCATGGCGATCTGGGCTGCGGGCAGGGGAAGGTTGTGGGTGCCGGCCAGTATTTCCCTGCAGCAGACCACATGCTGCTGGATTTTTTTAAACTCCGCATCGTTGAGAGCGCCTGGTTTGTTGAGAATGGCCAGGGGAACGGCCATCTTGCCCACGTCATGCAGCAGCCCGCCCAAGCCGATGGCCCTGGTGGTTTCCTGGTCAAAACCCATGGCCCGGCAAAAAGCCAGGAGCAGGACGCCCACGCTCACCGAATGGTCGAAAGTGTATTCGTCCTTCCGGCGCAAGCGCATGAGCAGGAAAAGCGCGTCCTTGTTGTGGCAGATGGAGTTGTCCATCTCGCCCACTGCCGCTTCGGCCTCGTGGGTTCGGACCTTTTTCCCGGCCCGGACGTCGGCGAGGATGTTCTTTGCGGCCAGGCTCGCTTGGTGCCGTACTTTTTGAGCCCGGACAATCTCATGGTGGAGCGGGATATGCTTGAGTTCGCGGTCAACCCGTGCTGTTTGCGGGGTGATAATGTGCTTGAACTCCACGGGCGGCCGGGATTTTTCCGGCGGACTTTCAACCGGGGCCGGATCAGGGCCCGGGTCGATTTCGATGTAGGCATGGGTCACGCCCCAGGTCTTGAGGCGTTCGAGATCCTCCCGGGTTTTGATCCTTTTGCGGTTGAAAAGGAAGGGGTGGTCCAGCCAGCCGCAATCAAGGCGCTCGATATGTGTCCCGGGCTGGAGTTCTTCGATGGGGACCTTCTTGATCATGGCAGGCTCGGGCTGGCGGCATTGGGCGTTATGGTTTCGGAGCAGATTGCGGGTCCACTTCCATTACTATACGCCAAGGCCCGGCGAGGGGCAAGAAGGTTGCTGTGCGCCCGGGGCAATATGCAGCGGCCCGATTGCGGGCCCCGGTTTTTTACAACCCCAGGTTTTTGCCTTGCCGGATAAAGGTTGGGATGGCGAGATATCTTTCCTGGGCAATGATTTTTGGGCTCTTGGGAACCATCTCCAGAGCGGGGTGATTTGGGCTCTCTTTTTTGGGCCCATGGGGCGCGGTGAAAAAGGAAGTTGTCATGCACCGGTTAAGGGCGGAGAGAAGTCCCTGCGTGAAGCCGTGCTCTGTGTGATACATTTTTTTTCCTCCAGATGAAAAAGTTGGGTTGTGTTTTGTTCTGAACAGAGCCTATCATGCCAGGTGAGACAAATGGTGTCCTACCTGCAACCTTTTTTGGCAAACAATATGGCAAAAGACAAAACTCAGCTTTTACGCCTCCTGTTTATCGATCGCAAGATCCGTGAGGGGATGAAAAGCGGAATCATGGCCAACTGCAGCTCCATGGCGGCCGAGTATGAGGTGAGCGCCAAGAGCATCCTGCGGGATATCGACTATCTGCGCAGTCAGCGGGATGCGCCCATTGCCTACGATGCCACGAAGCGGGGCTATTATTACACCGAGGAAAATTACGCCCTGCCCGCCATCTCCTTGAATGAAAGCGATTTGTTCGCCATCTGCCTCGCGGAAAAAGCCCTGCGGATGCATGAGGATACGCCCATATACCGCACGCTCCAGAAGGTGTTCCGTAAAATCGAGGATTCCCTGCCCGAGAAGGTCTCCATCCAGCCCGGCTGGGTAGAAGACAAGCTCTCGGTGATCCCGGAGCGGCAAACCAAGCTGCAGCCCGAGGTGTGGGAGGCGGTGTCGGCGGGCTTGGGGGAAAACCGGACGGTGGCCATCTCCTATCGCAAACCGGGTGTGCGGGAGAGTACCGAGCGGCGGGTTGATCCCTACCATCTGACGCGCTACCAGGGGGAGTGGTACCTCATCGGCCATTGCCACAGGCGGGGCGCCATTGTCACCTTTGCCATGTCCAGAATCGAAACGGTCCTGCTCCTTGCCGACAGGTTTTCCGTGCCCAAGGGGTTCGACCATGCGCGTTATAGCGGAACCCAGTTCGGTATTTTCAGCGGGGAGCGGGAGGTTGCGGTGCAGATCCGGTTTTCCAAGGAGCATGCCCCGTATGTTCTGGAGCGGGAATGGCATCCCGGGCAGACCCTGGTCCGGGAAAAAGACGGGGGAGTAGTGCTCGGTTTTCCAGCCCTCCATCTCTACGAGGTCAGGCGCTGGGTGTTGTCCTGGGGAAGCGGGGCAAGGGTTCTTGCCCCCAAGGAACTGGTCGATGCGGTGTGCGGGGAGCTTGGCGCCGCGCTGGCGGATTACGGCATGGGCACGAAAGAGGCGGCTTCGTGAGTGCGGTTGGGCGCGGGGGTGCGTGCCGGGGGGACGGCATGGTCCGCTGGCTGCTGCTGATCCTTTTTCTGGCTGGGCTTGCCGGCTGCGCTTCGATTCGGCCGGAGGATAGGGGCGCGGCCCGGACAGCCACGAAAAAGGAACTGGCCCTGCTGGGGCACACCATTCAGGTCGGCGCCTTTGCCAAGCTGGATAACGCGGTCCGGTTAATGCAAAAACTTGATGCCCTGGGGCTTGACGCCTATTATTACCGCCATGCCGACGGCTTGTACAAGGTGCGGTTCGGGGATTATCCCTCGCGGAAGGAAGCGGCTTCCCAAGCCGCGCGGTTGCGCAAGGCCGGGGTGATTGAGGCATACTATCTGGTTGCGCCGGGAGAATATGCCGCCGCCCGTTTCCCCCACTATGAGGATGCCGCCTTGCGGAGGATGCTGGTGAGCACCGCGCAGGGTTTTCTCGGCATTGCCTATGAATGGGGCGGGGAGTCGGTGGAAACGGGCTTTGATTGCAGCGGGCTGACCATGACCACCTACAAGCTCAACGGCCTCAATCTGCCGCGTAATTCCAGGGCCCAGTTTCAGGCGGGAATCCCGGTGGACCGTGAAAACCTTGCCCCTGGGGATCTGGTGTTTTTTGCCACCAACGGGGATAGCACGGTATCCCATGTGGGGATCTATACCGGAAACGGCAGATTCATCCATGCGCCCAAAAAAGGGGAAACCATCCGGCAGAGTTCGCTGCGCAATGGCTATTACGAAGGATGTTACCTGGGGGCGCGGACTTACCTGGGCAAGGATGGGTGACCGGCCTTCCTGTCTCCGCCGAAGCCCCAGGCGCCATGCCCTGGCTGCCGGGCAAAGCGAACAAGGGGCCTTTGCTTTTGCCGCCTGTTTCCCGGCGAGGGAGAAAATGGTGGCCGGCGGTGGAAATATTAAAGAAAAGAGAAAGGATACCGATAGTTGTGGTGTCGGAAGTATTGCTTCGGAATGGCTGGCAAACGATCAGGACTCAGGAAGGAAATCTCTCATGCAGAAGTGGCAGATCAACGGAACCGTTCAGTGGCTGTGCGAGGAATGCGCCAAGGCCAATTCCCATGTGTTTTTGCTGTACCAGCATCAATGGCTCGGCGAGGAAAAGGATCTTGCCGCCTCCTGCGATTGCTGCCGGTGTAAGGATGTGACCGTTGCCCGCCTCGGCAAGCTGCGCTGGCTGCTCTATCCTTTTCTGTGCCTGGCGCCGCGGCAGTGGCCGGCCATGACCAGGGCGGTGCGCCGGGCCAAGTGAGGCGCGGCTGATCCTGGCTCAGGCGTGTTCTTCGGTGGCGGAGGTTCCCCACCCCATGGCTTTCAGTGTCCGGGGTGATTTTTTCAAAAGGGCAGGGTAAACAGGGTCGGGATCAGGGCAGTGCGGTCCTTGCAGTATTCGAGAATCTCCAGCAGCATGAAGATCCACATGAATATGCTCGCATGAATCATGGAGCGGAACAGCACCTTCGGGTAGACGGTAAAGCTCTCTTGGGAGGTGTATGTCTTGAAGGTCGGCAAGATTCTGCCGACTCGCTTGGAATAGTCGGCATACTCCTGTCCGAAAAAATGGAGCAACCGTGTCTCCTCACCCCTGATCACGAAGTAATAATAGACGAAAAATGGGAGGATGATCGCCAGCAGGGTCAGTTTCTGGGCACTCAGAATGATGCCGACCGCTCCAAGCAGCGAAAAGAGATAGAGCGGATTTCTGGAGATGGAGTACGGGCCGTCCTGGCACAATTCTTCGTCCTTTCTGCCGCCGATGTAGACGGTGGCCCAGATTCTGCCCAGGGTTGCGAAAACAATCAGCACATAGCCCACGAGTTCCAGAAATTCATACAGTTGGCTTTCCCTGTATGACGAATCCGAAAAAAGGACGCTGAAGACGAAAAAAAGACCGGCAATCCAGCTAAACCCAAGCCGGTAGCGTTCCGCGGCGGTGTGCATGATGATTCGCTCTCCCGGAAAGAGTTGAGACAGGTTTCTATCGGATCGCCTTTTTCAGGTCAAGGCCGATGGCGCCGGTGATTGTCGCGCCCCGGAGATTGGCTTGTTCGAGGTTGGCCCCGGTCAGATCGGCGCGCTCCAGGTTGGCTCCGGCCAGATCTGCCCCGGCCAGGTTGGCTCCGGAGAGGTCGGCGCTTGCCAGATTAGCCCCCTTCAGGTTTGCCCATTTGAGGTTGGCTTTGACAAGGGTGGCGTTTGTGAGATTGGCGCCGGCCAGGTTGGCGCGTATCAGGCTGGCTTCGGCCAGGTTGGCGCCCTGCAGGTTGCAGCCCGGGCAGTTCTGGCTCATGCCGCGGTAGATCATGCCCAGATCCCGGTTGGCCGCTTGCGGGTTGGAACCCTGGTTGGTCTCCTGGATTGTCGGGGTGGATACCGGCGGGGCGACCGGTTCCTCCACCACCACATCGGGAGAGGTGGTGGTGGCGGTCCGGCTGCTTGGCTGCCTCCGGCGGGAGGCAGCGCTTTTCTCTGCCGGTCTTTCTGTAACGCCTGGGGTTATGGTGAAATAACTCGATTTTATGCCGCTTTCCGTATACAGGTGATACTCTTCCCCTTTGCGAAACACATCGTAGCAGATTTCCTCGCCGAAGCCCCAGCGCTTGAATCGGAGGCAGAGCTTGTCGTCTTCCGTTGACCAGCTTCCGTCATTTTTCTCCGTTTTGCTTTTTACGGCGTACATCTTGCCGCTGGCGTACATCGAGATGGTTGCGGTTTCGCCGTATTCATGGATGGAAATGGTGTTGTCCGAAAGGAGATCGATCAGTTCCGCGCCGGTGATTTTGGTTCCTGCCCCAGCGGGTATTTTTTCCGAGGTGCTTGTCTCCTCTTTCATTATGCCGCAACCGGCAACAAGAAAAAGAAGTAGGGTCAAGGGCAGGAAAAAATAACGGAATTGGGCGTTCAATGTTCTCTCCTCGTGGTTCATTGTGTCATCATCCGGGGCGCGGCAATGGCTGGGGTATGGTTTTTCCGGCGAAAACGGGATGCATTCCGGCCCGGAAGGGGGCTCGCCGTGGCAACCCCCGGCATCCGTTGGGTTTCCCCTCTTTCGGAAAACTTTTTCAACTTACCTGAAAAAAAAATAAAACGCCATGCCCATTGTGTGAAATTTCCCTGTTTGCCGAGACGGTTACACGTTTTTCAACTGGAAATTTTGCGGGTGAACGGGTATGTTGATAAATTGTCTCATTTTCCGGATTCCTGGGCGGAAGCCGCGCTCTCCATGGCAATCCGGCTCTTCAAGTACAACCGGTTTTTGTTGAGAGGTTTGTAGATGCTGAAAACCCTGGCAGCGACAGATAACAGCCCTGCGCAACTCCTGATCCGTCTGGTTCTGGGGGTGGTGATCTTCCCCCACGGCGCGCAAAAGGTTCTCGGCTGGTTCGGGGGGCCGGGCTACGGCGCAACGGTCACCACTTTTTCCGCCATGGGGTTTCCGTTCTGGGCCATTATCCTTTTGATGGTTTCCGAGGTGTTCGGCTCGCTGCTGCTGGTGCTCGGCTTTTTTACCAGGGTGTGGGCCCTGGCCATCGGCGCAGCCATCGCCATCTGCCTGAAAATGAACCATCTGCAGCATGGGTTTTTCATGAACTGGTTCGGACAACAGCAGGGCGAGGGGTATGAATACCATCTCCTGGTGCTGGGGATTGCCCTGGCCCTTGTTGTGCGGGGCGGGGGGATGCTTTCCCTGGATCGGGTGCTGGCCAGGGAGAAACGGCGGGGCGGACTCGTTTTCTGATCCAGCCTACTGGATTGTCTGCGCCTTTGGCGCGTCATACAGGCTCTGGATATCGTGTTCCGCTTCCAGTTCCGCCATCTTGGCCATGGCCTCCTCTTCGCTCATCCCCAGGCTCTCGGCAAGTTTCTTGATGTCGTACAGGGGTTCCCCTCCCTCGGTGTAGCCGATTGGGGAAAGTTCGGGGAAAAATTCGCCGGTGGCAATGCTCGAGGCCCGGCTGATCATCTCCCGGATTGGCGGGGGGCCAAAGAGAAACAGCCATTTCACCGCCTCGCTCCACAGTTTGCCGTCCACGGTTTCGCTGTGCAGAACCTCAAGCGCCATACCCAGGTCCCATTCATCCTTGAATGACGTCATTGTTGCCCTTCTCCTTCCCATTTTTTGCGTCCGGCCAGAATATGCTTCAGTGATTCGATCACCTTGCTGGCCTCTGTCTTGGATAGCGTCTCCGTATCCCCGGTCTTGTAGTATTTTTTCAGGAAATTGGCGTAATGGTTGGGATCCCAGGCAAGATCTTCCACCAGGTGCTTGATGTACATCCTCTGCCGGAAGGTGATGCCCTCCCGGCTGGCGCGATAATGGCCGCTTCTGGCAAAATAGCGCATGAGCCGTTGGAAGCCGGCATCGTCCAGATCCTTGGCCGAGCGGACCCCCGCCACCTTTTCCAGGGTATCGCGGTATTCCTTGTCGCTTGCGCCCAGCTCCTTTTTGACAATATGGATGACGGCGAGTTTTTTGTGATCCAGCACTCCGTTCTGCTCCTTCTCCTCAATTTTCCGGCCTGCTTCAGACCAGGCCGAGCCGGGCAAGGTCGGCAAAAAACAGTTCTTCGCTCCGGAACAGATGGGTTTTCAGGCCAAGGGCCGCCGCTCTTGCAATGTGGCCCGGGTTGTCATCCACAAAGAGGGCTTGCCCGGGTTCGACCTTGAGGGTTGCGAGGACGTCGGTGAACAGGCTCGGCTCGCGCTTGGTTTTTCCGAGATGAAAGCTGTTGAAGATCCGGCTGAATTCCTGGAAGAACGGCTGGCGCGCGTTGAGGCGATCAAGCCAGTCGGTCTGGTCGCTGAGGATGACTGGGTTCAGCCCCTGTTTCCGCAGGGCGCGTACCGCGGCAAGCATCCTGGGCCGCAGGATGAAGCGGCTGAGGATGGTTTCGGTCAGGGCCCAGTCTTCGCCTTTGATGCCGGTCTGGCGGCGGAGCAGCTCCCAGTAGGCCTGTTCCGTGGCCTTGCCGGTGACGTAGCCGCAACTGTAGATGGCTTCGGCGGCAGCGTGAAAAAAATCATCCGGGTCAAGGCGGTTTTCCCTGGCCATGACCTCAAGCCCCAGGGTGAATCCCTCTTCGGCCAAAACGCCGCCATAGTCGAAGAGGATGGTGGTGATGGGGGAGGCGTGGGGCATGGCTCAACGGATGGCGAGAAGGCGGCGGATCCGTTCCTGCATGGGCGGATGGGTGGAAAACAGGCTGGCCAGGGTCCCGGCGGAGAGGGGATTGACGATGTACATCTGGGCCGTGGCCGGGTTGACCTCCATGGGGCGCTGATGGTTGACCTCTTCGAGGCGCTTGAGCGCGTTGGCCAGCGAGGCCGGATGGCCGCAGATTTGGGCGCCGGTGGCGTCGGCCAGGTATTCGCGGCTGCGGGAGATGGCCATCTGGATCAGGGCCGCGCCGATGGGGGCGACGATCATCATCACGATGGCGCCGAGCATCCCGCCGCCGCTGTCTTCGTCGTCGGCGCTGCGGCCCATGCCGAAGAGCATGGCCCATTGGGTCATGGTGGCCAGGGAGCTGATGGCCCCGGCCATGACCGCGGCCAGGGAGCTGATCAGGATGTCGCGGTTCTTGATATGGGCCAGTTCATGGGCCAGCACCCCTTCCAGCTCTTCGCGGCTGAGAATGGTCATCAAGCCACGCGTAACGGCAACCGCGGCATGGGCGGGGTTTCTGCCCGTGGCAAAGGCGTTGGGGGTGTCGCTGTCGATGACATAGACGCGGGGCTTGGGCAGTCCTGCCCGCATCGCCAGTCCTGCAACCAGGCTGTGCAGCACCGGCGCCTCGCTCTGCTCCACCTCCCGGGCGCCGCCCATTTTCAGGGCCAGTTTGTCGCTGAACCAGTAGGCGAAAAAATTCATTGCCAGGGCCATGAGCAGGGCCACGGTCATGCCGCTTTGGCCGCCCATGGCCTGGCCGGCCACCATGAAGAGAGCGGTCAAGGCCGCCATCAACATGCCTGTTTTTATCGTGTTTCCCATGGATATCCTCGCTGTCTGTTTGTGTGCATGTGCAGCCGTTCGTTCGTCTCTCGCATTGTCGCAAAATATAATTCGCGCCGCATCCAAGTCAAGGGGGCGATGGCCTGAAATGTCAGCGCGGCATGGGCCATTCCTGCTCGCGGCTCTCGGCAAGATAACAGAAACGGTCCCACTCCACCTCGCGGCCGGAAACCGGGCAGCGGAGCTGGACCTTGCGCTCGCTCAGGCCGATCACCTGCCAGTCGCCGCCGCGCGGCCCCCCGGCAATGTGAATCCGCTGGCCGACGACAAAGGGGAAGGGATTGAAAACAGCGACCTGATGGAGGGGCATGGCACGACTCCTTGTGTGCTTGAGATTCAGGGCAGATAGACGAGAACCGCCCCGCTTTTCTCTCGATTCTTTTTTTCCCAGAGATAGGCGAGGATGGCGCCATCATGTTTCATGAGCTTGAGCCGGGCCTCGACAACGTCCTTGAGCACCGATCCCTCCGGCGAGTGGAGACCTTTGCCGGTTATGACCAGCACGGTTTTCAGGCGATTGCGCCGGGCCCGGGCCAGAAAATGCTCCGTTTTCAGTTCCGCCTCGGAACCGGTGCAGCCGTGGAGGTCAAGCCGGTCCTGGGGCGGGGGGGAGTTGCGTATCGCCGCGTGCAGCGACTGGGCCGGGGTCGGCAGCTCTTCCTTTTCTGTAAGGATTTCCGCAAGGGTCGTGGCGGGAATCCCGGTTGCCAGGGCGCTGGCGAAGCTGTGCGGGGTGGTGTCTTCCGGATCCTGGGAGAAGAGAACGCCCAGATCATCGCCGGCCGTCAGTTTGCGGATGGGATGTTTCCCGGCCTTCTTTTTCGGTCCCCTGACGGCAGGCTCGGCCTGCCGGGGGGAGCGATTTGGTTTGCGCATGGGTTTTTGCTAAGGGAGAGAGGGGGACGGGAAAAAGTATGGCCTCTGGAAATATGCATAGCGTTTTTCCGGCGAAGAGACAAGAGGCAAAAAAATAGCCCGGGAAGAAGAGGGCTGGGACATTATTTGTCTCGGGCTGGAGGTATGCTCCGCGCATGGTAGGAAAAATTCTCTGCCTCGGAGGATACCAAAAAAACTACGGGTAATCCCTTTGTTTCTTGCCGGAAGCCGTCTGGTGCAATACTGTGAATCCTGACAGAGATACGGGGCAGATGGAAAACCGGGGGCGCATCTTGACTTATACCCAAAAAAGGTATATTGAGTTATGCAATGGAAAGTGACAATAACCCGTAAGGCCGAGAAGCAGGCATTGAGATTACCCCGGCCGGTGCTTGCCGCGTTGTATCACCTGATGGCAAGCATCCGGCAGGCAGGGCCGGTTCGCGGGGATTGGCCGAACTACTCGAAATTGCCAGGCCTTGGTCATCACTGTCATCTTAAAAAGGGCAGGCCAACCTATGTCGCGGTGTGGACAGAGGACAAAAGCACCGTTACCGTGGAGATCATTTATGCAGGAACACACGAAAAAGCGCCGTACTGAGAAAGGGCTGGTGCCGCTGCATTTCCTGGTCCATCCAGCCAACGTGGAACGAATCAGGCGGTATGTGTCGTCCATCGAGCCCGATGACCAGGGCGAGGGGAGCATCACCGCCGAGGAGTTTTTTCGCGAACACCTCGGCGACCGACCGGAATGGGCGGTGAATCTGCAGGGCGCCCGCACTCGGGAGGGTCTTACCCAACTGCAACTGGCCGAACTCACCGGCATCCCCCAGCGCCATATCTCCGAGATGGAAAACGGCAAGCGCTCCATCGGCAAGGAGCGGGCCAGAACGCTGGCCAAGGCTCTGAATACTGATTACCGGCATTTTTTATGAGCCAGGCAGCAATGTTCTTGCCGGAAAGGAATAACGGCATGAGCCGCCGCAGGGCCGGGATGGCGCTGTGTCGATTGCTTGACAGGATTGGGGGTTGGATGAAGAATCAATGGCGGTGTTTGGCTTTCGTCAGCCGAGTTTTTTTAATTCGGGAAGATGTTCCGGATTCTTTCTTTTAAAGTTGGAGCCGCGCCATGACCAAGGCGATCCTTACCTCAAAGGTCGATCCCACCTACGACGATCTCCCGGAGGAGCGCTATCATTTCCCTCGAACCTATCTGCGGCAGGTGGAACAAGCCGTAGGCGACTGGATCATCTATTACGAGCCGCGCCGCGCCAGCGGCGACTTGTCGAGTAGCGGCGGCAGACAGGCCTATTTCGCCACCGCCCGTCTGCTGCGCATCGAGCAGGACCATGGCCGGAAAGATCATTATTACGCTTTTGTTGCTGACTACCTCGAATTCGACCGGCCTGTCCCCTTCAAAGAGGGACATCATTACTATGAAGGCAGCCTGCAAAGAGAAGACGGCAAAACGAACAAGGGAGCGTTCGGCAGGGCGGTCCGGTCGATTCCCGACCATGAGTATAGCTTGATCCTTCAGGCAGGTTTTGCCAAAGCCTTGGAAACGACATTTTATGAGGCGCAGGATGGCGCGGGTTACGTACTGGGTGAGGAGCACGTCCCCTACCAACGCGCCATTATCGAAAGCGTCGTTGCCCGGCCATTTCGCGATGCCGCTTTTGCCGTGACCGTCAAGGAGGCGTATGGCAATACCTGCGCCATGACTGGCCTCAAGATTATCAACGGCGGTGGCCGTGCGGAAGTGCAGGCGGCCCATATCCAGCCGGTTTCGGAAAAGGGACCGGATTCCATTCGCAACGGCCTGGCACTCTCGGGCACTGTTCACTGGATGTTCGATCGCGGCCTTGTTTCGGTGGATGATGATTTCTCTATCCTCATCGCCAAGGACCGCTTGCCGGATACGGCCCAGCGGCTGTTGAATGAAAGCCACCGGTTGATCCTACCGCAAAGAGCGGATATGCACCCCCATCGGCATTACCTCGGTTATCACCGCGAGAATATTTTTAAAGGATGATTCGTCTGGTTAGAAGGGAGAGAAAAATTTGTCTCGGTTCTTTTTTGCAGGGCCAGGATGATGCTGTACCAATTGCTTGACAAGATTGAGGATTTGGATGAAGAATCGATTCTGGAGTTTGCTAACAGTAGATGTGCCCCCCCCTTTTTAGGCCGCTAGCAGGATGTTGAAAAACTTATCAAATATCGAGACTTTTTAATCCGCGCCATGTATGCTGTAACCTGTTAGAATAACTCATAAACATTGAGGAAAACATGCGCGGAACCGACACCCACCAACAGATGCTGTTCAGCTATGTATCCCCGGAAGCCAGAGAGCCTCAAGATCATCCTTTGCGTCCTATCCGCAAGATGGCAGACAAGGCGCTCAAGGAACTCTCTCCTGTATTCCGGGAACTCTATGCTACCGTGAGACGGCCTTCGATCCCCCCCCCGGAAAAGCTGCTCCGTTCCCTGCTGTTGCAGATTCTCTATTCCATCCGCAGTGAGCGCATGCTGGTGGAGCAACTTGACTATAATCTCCTGTTCCGCTGGGTTATCGGTTTGTCCATGGATGAGGCGGTGTGGAACCCTCATCCTATTCCAAGAACCGTGATCGTATTCTGCACACCGACATCGCCGTGATGTTTCTTCGAGCCATCTGTGAGCAAGCCGAGAAGACGGGGCTTTTATCCGACGATCATTTCACCGTTGACGGCACCCTCATTGAATCCTGGGCCTCGCTGAAGAGCTTTCGTCCCAAGGACCAGGAACCGCCTCAGTCGCCCAAGGGAGGACGCAACCCCGAGGTGGACTTTCATGGGGAAAAGCGCATCAACGACACCCATGCATCCATCACCGACCCTGAGGCCCGGCTATTCCGAAAAGGCAAAGGGAAGGAAGCCAAGCTCGCCTTCATGGGCCACGTTCTGATGGAAAACAGAAACGGTCTGGTGGTGGACAGCCGTCTTACTCCGGCGACCGGCACAGCGGAGAGGGAGGCTGCCATCTCCATGGCTGCGGAGATTCCGGGTGACAGACGGGTGACCTTGGGTGCGGACAAAGGGTACGACGCCAAGGCTTTCGTCAAGGACATGCGGGGATTGGCTGTCACCCCGCATGTTGCGCAGCGGGCCAGGGGCTCGGCAATCGACGGTCGGACTACCCGGCGCCAAGGGTATGCGGTCAGTCAGCGAAACGCAAGCGGGTGGAAGAGATTTTTGGCTGGATGAAAACGGTTGGCTGGTTGCGGAAGGTCAGATACAAGGGGGTAGAGAAAATCGACTGGCTGTTCACGCTCTCCGCCGCCGCATACAATCTGGTGCGCATGCGAAATCTTGGGTTGCCCGCTCCTCCTTGAGGAAAAATCCTTCAGATTTCGATGAAGTTTCCCCTGAAATGAAGAAAAAACATCGAAATATGGCAGAATCGCCCACAAGGTGGGTGCAAAATTTCAAAGAACAAACTGAAAATCAAGGCTGACGGCACTGACGCTGTCAGTGAAGAGTCTTTTTCAACATCCTGCTAGTTGCAGGAGGCGGTGCCAGCCGCCGTTTGCTTGACGCTTGTCCCTGACCCTGTTACCGTATTTCAGGCGGAGACATTACCGGCCGAGGAGGTGTAATCATGAATCGCAGTGATGCCTTGCGGGTGCTTGCTAGGGCCAAACCCGAACTGGCGAAACGCTTCGGAGTTGTCCGGCTGGTTTTGTTCGGCTCCATGGCCCGGGATGAGGTGCGTCCGGGCAGTGATGTGGATGTGCTGGTTGCATTCGATGGCCCGGCCACTTCGCAACGTTATTTCGGGGTGCAATTTTATCTTGAAGACGCTCTGGGTTACTCGGTGGACCTGGTTACCGAAAAGGCTTTGCGCCCGGAACTGCGGTCGTTCATTGAGCGGGAGGCGATCAATGTCTGAACGGGAGTGGCGATTTTATCTCGACGACATGATCGATTTTGCCGAAAGGGTGCTGGCCTACACGGCAGGACTTGATCAGCCGGGTTTCGTCACAAGCGGCCTGACCTATGACGCCACGGCACGCAACCTTGAGCTGCTTGGCGAGGCAGCCTCCCACATTCCCGCTGAATCCGCGAATCCGCTTCCGAGATCCCTGGCGCCAGATCATCGCCACCCGCAACCGGTTGATCCATGCCTATCTCGGGATCGACAACGACATCCTGTGGAACATCATTGAGCAGGATATCCCCGTCCTTCTCCCGCAACTGAAAAACCTGAAAAGCCGTTTTGCGGAATAAGAGCGGCACCGAGATCAGGGCACCGAGTTCAGGCTTGACTTCTGGATCGGTCTCTCCCTCCAAACGAACCATTGCAGGGTGTCTGCGGTGAAGGTCACAAAGGCGCCATGAAATCGGCCAATTCTCTTTGTGTCCATCTGAAAGAAAAAAATAACCCGGCCAAAATCAAGGGACACAAAGGGTTGCGGACATCCCTCTGCACAAGGCCAAAAAAAATCTGGTTTGCCTGTCGTATTCCTGTTACTCTTTTTGGAAGTATCAACGAATTTTCCTTCTGTATTGAGGAGATAGTATCGCGCGTCAAGCGGGGTTCAGACAGCCGGACCGCAAACGAGAGGGGGCCTCTGCTGCATGGATAAACAGATACATTGTATTGTGACCGGCGAACGGGGACAAATCCGATCGTTTGTCGTCTCCAGAACCACCATCAAGATGGTGCTCGGGTTCTGTTGTTTTCTCGTTTTAGGCAGCGGGTTCGGCTGGTTTTTCTCCGGAGAGAATATCGTTCTGCGCCAGCGGGTTGCGACAGCGGAAAAGGCGCTGGCCGTCACCGTCGCCTCGAACGCCAGCATGCAGGCGCGGACCGCAAAGCAGGAGCAGGAGCAGCAGGCCCTGCTGAACGCAGCCCTGACCGACCTGAAACACAAGAGCCAGGTTATCGAATCGATCCTCGCCTCGGTGGGAGTGAATCTCGAAGTGCATGAAAGCGCGAAAGGCGCGGGCGGACCGTTCACCCGGCAGCCTCAGGATTCCTACGAAGGCCTCACCCTGAGGGTGGACCATTATGTGGATACCATCCAGTCCGTGCCTCTGGGCGCGCCGGTCCGGGGAACCATTACCTCCCGGTTCGGGGGGCGGCTCGATCCCATCAACGGGCAACCCGCCTTCCACAGCGGGGTTGACATCAGGAATAATCCCGGCGCCAAGATTGTTGCCCCGGCGGGCGGCTTTGTTGTTGCCAGCGGCTATGACAACGGGCATGGCAACTTTATTGTCGTGGATCACGGCAACAGATTCCAGACCAGCTATTTCCACCTGCAGAAGGGGTTTGTCAAGACCGGCGATGCCGTGACCAGAGGGCAGGGGATCGGATTGGTGGGCAACTCGGGGAGAAGCACCGGGGCCCATCTGCATTATGAAATAAAATACCGGGACAAGTTGATCGATCCGGTCAAGTTTATCCAGGTGCCTTCCCGCGCCGCCGCCTTGCAGACGAAACAGGCCGCGGCAATGGCCCGATGATGCAGTTCCGGGCGTTGCGCCCGGAGTGAAATTCTTCAGAAAATCCGCGACAGGTGATCGGTATGGGGTTTTTTAGCAGGCAGGGCATCGGAGAGGCAAAGCCGGAGACGATCACCAGCGTCATCGGCGCGGACATGCAACTGGCCGGTGATATCTCGTTCAAGGGCAAGCTGCGGCTCGACGGCAAGGCCGAGGGAAACATCCGCGGGGAATATCTCATCCTCGGGGAAAGCGGGATCATCTCCGGTGACGTGGTTGTCTCCACCTTTGTCTGTTCGGGACGGGTCGAGGGCACGGTCAATGTCCAGAAGCTCTATGTGGTGAAGAGCGGCTTTATCGAAGGCAAGGTCGAAACCATGGACCTGGCGGTGGAATCCGGCGCCGTGCTCAACGGGGAAATCAAATCCCGGAGCCAGGAACTGCGGCTGGTGCCCGGATCCTCATCCGCGGAAGAGGATTGGGATGTGCGGATGAAGGAAGCCGCTGCCCATGCCCCGGCCAAGAAAAAGGGGATTGCCGCCAAGTAATCAGCAGCGCTGGCTCATAGCTCTGTTTGCCGCCATGCGAGATTCGGATGGCGGTTTTTTTTGTGATGCATCGTGAGTTTTTTGATTCAGGTCAAGGAAAAGAGAGTGCCGGCCGTGGTATGATGGGAACAAGAGAATGCAGGGAAACTGCCCACGGGAGGGACCGCGATGATGGAGAAAAAGAGTCTTGCCGAGACCAGGATTTTTGACAGCCGGAGCATGAAAAAAGTATTGATGCACGATTCGCCCTGGTTTCGAATCCTGAACTTCAACCTCAGCGCCGGCCAGGTTTTCCCGGTGCATTCCCATGATACGGAAGGCCAGCTTTCCATCCAGGTGCTGGAGGGAACCGGGGAATTCCTCGGCAAGGATGACCAGGCCATTCCGGCGCAGGCAGGCGATTTGCTGCTCTGCGACATCAACGAGCCCCACGGCGTCCGGGCGCATACCGATCTGCGGATTCTGGTGACCATCGCCCCGCCGTTTTAAGGAGAGGACCAGGAGCATGGGCATTCAGCAGGTGGCAGTGCGCGACGAGGTGATCCGTCTTGGGCAGTTTCTCAAGCTGGCCGGGGTGGTTGATACCGGGGGTGAGGCAAAGCTGCGGATTCAGGAGGGCGAGGCACGGGTCAACGGCCAGGTGGAAACCAGGCGCGGGCGGCAGCTTGTGGCCGGAGATCTGGTGGAGTTTGGAGGAGAGAGCCTGGAGGTTGTCGCCAAGGCGGGCGCTTAGGTTTCCGCCAAACCCTTTTCGTAAGCCAGGCGTGTTGCGCTGTTGAAGCAGACAAAGAAGATAACGGCGAGATGTTCGTTTTTCGCCAGGGCTTGCCGCGCCTCCCGCACGGCGATGCGGGCCGCCTCTTCCTTGGGATAGCCATAGACTCCGGTGCTGATCGCGGGAAAGGCGATACTCCTCACGCTATATTCCAGGGCAAGGGAAAAACAGCTCCTGTAGCAGCGGGCCAGCAACTCCGGTTCCCCCTGGGCGCCTCCGCGCCAGACCGGACCCACCGTGTGGATGATCCAGGCGGCAGGCAGGTTGTACCCCTTGGTGATCCGCGCCTCTCCCGTCGGACAGCCGCCCAGGGTCCGGCATTCCGCCAGCAGTCCAGGACCGGCAGCCCGGTGGATGGCGCCGTCCACCCCGCCGCCGCCGAGCAGGGAATTGTTGGCCGCATTCACGATGGCATCCGCCTTGATCCAGGTGATATCCTCTTCCGTCAGTTGGATTCCGCTGCGTGGCATGGTTGGCTCTTTTCGCCGGAAGTTCAGGGAAACCCGCCCTCGTTGCCGGTGACTGTGTGATACAGGGTGTTGAACGGGGAATAGATGGTAACCTCCCGATTCGCTCCCATCTTCACCGTGCTCCATTCCTGGGGAGAATACCAGATGCCGATCTCTTCTCCCTCCGGGGTGCGGATCACCTTGCCGTGATACCTGGTTTGCAGGTTGCGATGGGGGTTGTCGATGATCTCCATCCATTCTTGCAGCTTTTTTTTCGTCAATTCAACCGGGATCCAGAATTCTTTGTTCAGGCGGTATTCCGGCCTGATGCCCAGGATGGCCAGGGGAAAATTTTCCGGGCCGCTGTAGTAGTAGGTATACCCCGGCAAGGGATGATACGATTCCAAGGCCTCGTTGATGCGGAGATCCTCCCGGAAAATGTAGCTTGGCCGGGCGCAGGCGGCAACGAGCAGGAGCAGGGCCAGAATGGCAATGCGCGGACGGGCCGGATGGTGTTGGAGCAAAGGATGCATGGTGTCCTCCTCTTTTTGTATAATTATATGCCGAAAAAAGAGGATGGGCAGCAATAAAAAAAAAGGCAGACCCCGGGAAAGGGGATCTGCCTTTTTTATCGCCTGCGCTGGGGGAAAGATCAGATTCCGGCGGCGGCGCTGGTCATCTGGTCATAGAACTCGGTAACTTCGTTTTTCTTGTCTGATTCCATGCAGGCCATGGCCGCCCTGGGATGCTGGTTGAGAACTCCGGAAACCATGTAGGGGATGAAATAGCCCCAGTCGATCTTTTCCCGCCAGGGCAGGATCTGCTCCTCGATCACCTTGATCAGGGGACGGACCTGGAACTTGGGGTTTTTCAGGAAGGAAAGCAGCAGCTCCAGGGGGCAGTTGCCCGCACCGCGGCCGATGCCGTACAGGGTGGCGTCCAGGTAGTTGATCCCGCAGATGATGGAGGAGATGGTGTTGGCAAAGGCCAGTTGCTGATTGTTGTGGGCATGGATGCCGATAGTCTTTTCCGGCATCCGCTCCATGTACATCTTGGCCAGCACCTCGATGTCCTCCTGGTAGAAGGCGCCGAAGCTGTCCACCAGATAGATGATGGGAACCCGGCACTTGGCCAGGTCGTTGAGCCCCTCCTCCAGATCGCGCGGGCCCACGGTGGAAACCGCCATCAGATTGATCGTGGTCTCGTAGCCTTTGTCCATGCAATGGTGCGCCAGGGCTGCGGCCTTGTCGATCTGGTGAACATAGCAAGCCACCCGGATCATGTCCAGGGAGCCTTCCGAGCGCACCGGGATATCGTCGTAGTCGATCCTGCCGATATCCGCCATGGCCGAGAGCTTGATCTTCTTTTCCGAATCCCCGATGATGCGTTGCAGATCCTTTTCCCCGCAAAAACGCCAGGGGCCAACCACGTTGCGGTCAAAGGCGGATTCGGAGCTGAGGTAGCCGATCTCCATGTAATCGACCCCGGCGTCGGCCAGGGCATGGTACACCTGTTTGACAAAGGTGTCGTCAAACTGCCATTTGTTCATCAAGCCGCCGTCGCGGACAGTACAGTCAATAACCTTGATTTCCGGTCTGAACATGGGGAAGTCTCCTTGAAAAAGACGCTATTGTAGCAAGTAAAGGCAGGAATCATACCCTATCTTTTTCCATGCGGCAAGGCGGTTTTTTGGGGGTTTTCTGATGGCGGACAGTGGATCGCATGACGCAATGGGCGGATCGTAAATTCACGGTTGATTTTCGTGTTTGCCAGAATGGCAACACATTGTGTCAAATTGTCGCACATCTGGGTCTTGCTGTTGTAGTTATGGCGTTTAATCGATGAGATGCGCGTTGGTATGAATTTTGCTTTTCTATTGAAAAAATTTGCTCCGGCAAATGATGCCTGCCGCCGGTTGTTTCGATTCTTGGGTACAAGCGGGCTGCGTGGTGGGCGATTTTTTCGGACCGGGTGCGCTGTCAAGGGCGCGGCCTGTTGATTGTCGGGTCGCCGCTGATCGTCGGTCCAAACCGGGAAACTTCAAGAGAGAGAGGAGGAATTCATGAGAAAGGGTCTGGTGAGGAGCGCTGCCTTATCGGTGGCAATGGCGGGATTGTTCTGGGTCGGCGGAGCTCAGGCAGCCCAGGATAGTGGCGCGGCGTGCATTGCCTGCCATGAGGGCATTCAAAAGAGCCATGTCCGGGGAAGCCATGCCGGACTGGATTGTGCCAAATGCCATAGCGGCACCACGGAGCATATGGGGAAACCCGACCAGGCCACGGGGCCTGGCAAGCCAGAGGCGACAGCATGTCTGAGTTGCCATTCCGGCAGTGCCAAACTCATGAACTGGAAGTTCGCCGATCATGGCCGGGCAGGAGTTAACTGTCGCGACTGCCACGGCATTCATGCTCCCAAGGTTGCCAAGGGCGCCAATCAGGCAGGGATGATAAAGGACAAGGCTTCCCAGTCGTGCGTCTCCTGCCATCAGGAGGTGCTGGCCCGTTTCAATATGCCCTCGCATCATCCGGTCAAGGAAGGGGGGCTTTCTTGCCTCAGTTGCCATGATCCCCACGGCTCAGGTCAGGTGAATCTGGCCGCCAAGACCGCCCAGTGCACCAGTTGCCATCAGAATGTCCGCGGTCCCCATATGATCGAGCATCCGCCGGCGGCCGAGGACTGTGTTTCCTGCCACAACCCGCATGGTTCCCCCAACCGGAGATTGCTTCAAGTCGCCGAACCCATGCTCTGCCTGCAGTGCCACTCCCTTGCCGGCAACCGCCATGGACAATTGGCCTTGAACAACAATACTCAGGCCATCAGCGGCGCGGTGTTGCGCAAATGCACCAGTTGCCACAGCCAGGTGCACGGCAGCAGCCAGGATCAGCATCTGCGTTATTAAGGCGAATGGACACTCACCCACACGAGTTGGAGGATAAGACCTATGAAAGCAAAGAGATATCTCAGGAAGTGCATCCTGCCCTGCGCGGCCCTGATGGCGGCCTTGCCGGTTCAGGCACTGGCCGGGGAAGCGGCAGCGCCCGGCCTGGGCGGCGAAATTACCACCAAATTTTCTTTTTTTGATTACACCGGCGGCCTCGGCGGCGACCGGGCCCATTATCTGGAACGGTATGATTATCAAAAGGGGTGGGGCGGCGATAACCGCTCAGGCGCCTATCTGGATCTGGGCCTTGATCTGACCTACTTCGATGGGGAAAAGGAAATTTTCACCCTGGAACGGCGCGGAGACGGACCGTACAGCCACGACGGCAAGGCAAGGTTCAAGGCGGATAAACTGGATTTTTCCGCCTACTACTCCCATTACCGCTCCGCCACCAACGGGATCGAGTACCTCTTCAGCCCGGATCAGGTGCCGGGCGGCACCGATCCTTCTTATGCAGCCGGCACTAGCTATGTAAGGCAGTTCAATAACGACAGCCCGAATCAGGTCCGCTACGAGATCGACCGGACCACCTACGGCGCGGAGGTTGATCTCAAGGAATCCCTGCTGGGCGCCGGTCGCTCGGCCGCGTTGAGCTATGACGGCTATACCCGGGACGGCAACAAGCTTTCCACCTATGTCTTGGGCGGCAGCGATGCCCGGACAATTGTGCCGGCAGCAAACGCGACCACGGAACGGTGGCGTGGCTTCGACCAGCCGGTGGATGAGGATATGAATCGAGGGACCATCAACTTCACCGCTTCGCCCGGGGGGCTTTTTCAGGTCTCCTATGAGGGTTCCATGGAGAAATTCGAGAACCAGGCCAAGGCATTCAAGCACAGCGATATCGTGTTTCCCGCCAACGTCCAGTACAACCCCTTAAATGATGCCACCCGGCCCCTGGGTTTTGTTCCGGACAGCTCCGTGCTGACCAATGGCGTCCGGCTCTCCAAGAGTTATGTCAACACTGCCTGGGGTGCGGGCTATGCCCATTCCATCCTGGAGCAGGACACCTTCACCGATCCGCAAACAAGGTTGGGCTACAACACCGGCAAGATCAGCACCGATAACGGCTATTTCACCGTCAATCATCAGGTCCTGCCGCAGCTTGGTCTGGAGGGGCATGTCAAGTATCAGAAGCGGGACAACGATTCCACGTTTCCGGTTGCCGGGCTGATTGAAACCACAAACAGTGAAAGATTGGGGGTCCGTATCGACCAAACCGAGACCTGGCAGTACGGCCTGGCTGCTAGCTATAGGCCTATGGGGATGAAGACCACCTTTACCCCGGGCTGGCAGCGTGTGGACACGGATCGGGATCTGACCTTTAACAATACCGCCGCAGGGGCGGGAGTCCGGCCGGACGTCTCCCTGTATAAGGAGGATACCGAGTCCGACGAGATCTACCTGAAGATGGTTACCCGCCCCATGCAGGGCCTGACCCTCCGGTTGACCCCCTCCTACATCTGGGCCAATCAGACCGGCATGGTGACCGAGCCGGAAGACAGCCTCAAGGTCAAGGCCCAGGGCAGCTATGCGGCGGCCAACGGCATGCTGCTCAACGGCTACTACAATTTCGAGAACCGGGAAAACAGCAACAATACCTTCACCGATAAAGTAGCGCCTTTTGCCACATACAGCCAGGATACCGACAACACCATGCAGTCCGCCGGTCTTTCCCTGCATGTCGTCCCGGCCAAACAGGTCACTACTTTTATCAGTCTGGACTGGACCCAGAATGCCTTCGAGTCGGTGTATTTTTCCTCTGATCGGCGGCGGTATGAGACGAATCCGATTTTTGCGATCCGAGACCTCTCCGAATACGATGTGGATACCTACAGCCTTTCCTTGGGCGGGGACTTGCAGGCCAGCGATCTGCTCAAGCTGAACGCCGGTTATACCTACACCAAGTCCAAGGGGGACGTGGCCAGCGGCTTGATCGCCACGGAGCTTGATTCCACCATCGGCGGCACCATCGACAACAGTCTCCATTCTTTCTTGCTGGGCGCTGACTATGCCCTAGGGAAGAACCTGGATCTCCAGGCCGGCTATGTGTACGATTATTACAGCGATGATGCATACCGGAATCTGGACGGCGATACCCTGTCCGGCGGGGTGCATACGGTGATGGTGGGTCTGGTGTTCAAGCTCTAAAATCTTCCCGGCTATCCGGGCGTAATTTCATCTTGGGCGGCATCTTCCTGGGAAACCGGGAAGATGCCGTTTTTTTATTTCACCCGCTCTTCTTCGAGCCTGCGGTACAGGGTGCGCAATCCGATGCCCAGGATTTTGGCTGCGGCCACCTTGTTCCCTCCGGTTTGCTGGAGGGCCTCGGCAATCAACCGCCGTTCATTTTTTGCCAAGGCTCCTTCCTGCGCGGTATTTTGCTCCTGCATCCGGCATTTGAAGAGCAGATGGTCCGGCAATGCCTCCTTGGTAATCCAAGGTCCCGTGGCGCTCACCACCATGGATTCAATGCAGTTCATCAGCTCCCGCACATTACCAGGCCAGGGGTATGAGCGCATGTGGGCAAGGATTTCCTGGTCGATGCCGGCCAGTGGCCGATGGTGGGTTTCGCCGAAGTGGTTGAGGAAGTGGCCGATCAGAGGATCGATGTCCTCCGGTCGAAGACGCAAGGGGGGGACCTTGACCCGGAACACACACAGGCGGAAGAAAAGGTCTTCCCGGAAGCCACCGGTTTTGAGCAGCTCTTCCAGATCGCGGTTGGTGGCGGCGATGATCCGGACATCGACTTTCATGGTTTTGTTGCCGCCTACCCGTTCAAAGGTTTTTTCCTGCAGGAAACGCAGCAGTCTAACTTGGGCGGAAAGCGGCAGCTCTCCGATCTCGTCGAGAAAAAGGGTACCCTTGTCCGCCATTTCGCAGCGGCCTTTGCGGGAGGCAACGGCGCCGGTGAACGCCCCTTTTTCGTGGCCGAACAGCTCCGACTCCAGCAGGTTTTCAACAAAGCCGCCGCAGTTGACCTTGATAAACGGTCCGGCGGCGCGGTCACTATGGTAGTGCACGATATTGGCAAGTAGTTCCTTGCCGGTGCCGCTTTCGCCTTCGATGAGCACCGTGGCCTGGGTGGGGGCCACTTGCAGCAGTTGGGCCACAAGCCTCTGCATCATGGGTGAATCCCCGACCGGTTTGGCCGGGGCGTACTGTTCCCGAAGCCGGTTTTTGAGGAGCAGGTTTTCCTCGCGCAACCTGCGGGTTTCCAGGGATTTTTCAATGAGCAGTTCCAGCCGGTCCAGGTTGACCGGTTTGGTGATGAAATCGTAGGCGCCCTGTTTCATCGCCTGAACCGCGGCCTCCATATTGCCGTGGCCGGTGATGAAGATGATCAACGGCGGCTTCTGCATCCGGTTGATCTGTTCCTGCAGGGCAAGGCCGTTCATGTCCGGCATGCACAAATCCACCAGCGCCACATCGATATCGTTCTCCGCGAGTCGTTGCAGTGCTTCCGCCCCGCTACCGACGGTTATGGTGTCATAGGCATTCGCCAGCGACCTAGCCAGGGTTTCCCGGGTCACTTTGTCGTCATCAACAACCAGTATTGATGTGTTCATGCGTGCGTCTTCTCCTCGCCGGCGGAAGGCTCCGGCAACTGTATTGCAAAACGGGCGCCCTCTCCGTTTTTGCTCCGGCAGGTGATCCGGCCGCCGTGATCTTCGATGATCTTTTGGACGATGGGCAGACCGAAGCCGAGCCCCATGGCCTTGGTGCTGAAAAATGGTTGGAAGATGCTTTCCTGATCGGCGGCCGGAATGCCGGGGCCGGTATCGGCAATGGTGAGGAGGATTCCTTCCTCCGTGACCGTGGTCTCCACGGTGAGTCCTCCGCCTTCCGGCATGGCCTGAATGGCGTTGAGACAGAGATTGAGCAGAGCCTGGATCATCTTGTTTTCGTCCAGCATGAGCTGAGGCAGAGCGTCGGTCAGGCTCAGCCGGAATTGCACCTTGGCTGCCTCGGCCCTTTCACTGAGCAGGTCGGCAACGTTGCGGATGATGGCGTTCAGATCGTTTGGTTGCAAAATCGGCGGCGAAAAACGCGCATAGCGCACGAATTCGTCAAGAATATCGCTGATTCGTGCCGTCTCCTGGGCAATGATGCGGATGGTCTCATCCATGCGGTTGGTGGCGCTGTCGCATCCACTACAACAGCGTTCCTTGTCTTTTTTGAGCAGTTGCAGGTTCATGGAGAGCGCGTTGAGCGGGGTTTTGATTTCGTGGTTGACGCTGGTGGCGATCTGCCCCAGGGTGGACAGGTGCTCCATCCGGATCAGTTCGTTCTGTGCCCTGGTCAGGGAGGCGCAGGTGTTTTCCAGATCCCGGGTGCGCTCCCGTACCTTCTGCTTCAATTGCTGGTTGAAGTGCAGCAGCATCGCCTCGTTTGCCTGGATCGTTTTCGCCATCCGGTTGAATGATGTGCAGAGCAGGCCGATTTCCGTCATGGAGCCGGTGGGCAGCCGCGGATTCGTGTTGCCGGCGGTCAGCTCCCGTGTTGCCACGACCAGTTGCCGTATGGGGGCAACCACAGAACGCGCATGGAGAGTGTAGGCGACGGCGACAAAAACGATCCCCAGTCCGGAAAAAAACAGATAAAGGTTGATTACCTTGCTCATCTGACCGTTCGCCTTATCGACTTTTCTGGAGATGATGGCGAAATGGAGTGCGTTTATTGCGCCCACGATCTTTTCGATGGAGTCGATATGTTGTTCAAGGGCCAGGAATTTTTCTTGGTCTAGGATGCCGGGGGAGCTGCCTCCCGGCGACACCAAGGCTATGCGCTTCATGTCGCCCAGGTTGGCGGCGAGTATGGTCAGCAGGCGAACTTCCTCCTTGGCTTCCGGGTACTCGGCATGCTTTTCATAGGCGATGTAGGGCTGGAGTTTGGCTTCGATGGATTGGAACAACTCCGCGGTCTGGTCAATGTCCCGTTTTTTGGGGTCGACGAGGGAATGCTGGATGGAGAGGGCCAATTTGTATGTCTGGATGTGGATGGCATTGACCAGGTCTTCGTTTTTGATCTCCTTCTCGATGAGGTGCATCTTGTGCATGATGGCTTTAACCATGGACAAAGAGAGTCCGCCGATCAGCAATACTCCGGCGAGAGCCAAAGAAAAAAGGATGATGGTGTAGGTGTTGAGATTTTTTTTCATCGAAATTCCGGGTGATTTTTAAGGGCATTCGCCCTAGGGCCTAAGATGGCGCTACAGGTGTCGATGAACACTTTTACGTTGTGCCCGATCTGGCCGAGGTTCTTCTCCCGCAACGCCTTGCTGCCGAAGAGAGTGGTGGATACGCCCACCGCCACGGCGCCCGCCCCGAAATATTCCGCAAGATTGGCCAGGCTCACCCCGCCCACCGCAACGAGGCGGAGGTGATCGAATGGGCCGAGGAGGTCTTTGATATACTGGGGGCCGCCCATGGCGGAGCAGGGAAAAACCTTGATCAGGTCTGCTCCGGCGGACCAGGCGGCGAAAACCTCGGTGGGGGTCAGGGCTCCGGCGACAATGGGCACGCCTTCCTTTTTGGCATATTCGATGACTCCGGTGTCCGTATTGGGAGTGACGAGAAACATGGCCCCGGCTCCCACAGCCCGCCGCGCTTCTTCGAGATTACGGATGGTGCCCATGCCCAGCAGTTTGCCCTCGGGCACGGCGGCGCGGTATTCGGCAACGATCGCCTCGGCGCCGGGCGTGTTCATGGTGACTTCCATGGCCGTAAGCCCGGCGGCAAAGGATATCTGCATGACCTCGCCGAAGAAATCGCTCTCCACCCCACGCAGTATGCCGATGACCGGGACCTCAAGCTCCATGGGGTTTGCTCCTTTTAGACTTTTTTTGATTATCAGCAATCTCAGTCGTACGAGGAAGAGGTTCTTCCTTCTGTTCATTTCTTTGCTTGCCCAAAGAAACGAACCAAAGAAATACCATGCT
>CAZPOR010000007.1:196261-199387 GCA_964588325.1 uncultured Desulfurivibrio sp. | reverse complement strand
CCGGGTGGTGTGGGAGGGGAGCGGTCAGGATTCCTGGCCGTCCCCTATCCCGATGGATACTTGAGGGTCTTGCAAAACTCGGACAACGGCCCTTCGACAGGCTCAGGGCGAACGGAAAAATCAATGATTTCAAAACTACCGGTCGCCCTGAGCCTGTCGAAGGGCCGTTGTTACGATTCCCTCATCTTCGCGGGAACCTCAGAGAACAGAGACCTTTGAACCGTCCTTGGAAAAGGATATCTTGGCCTCACGCGCCAGCCATCCCAGCGCCGCACCAAGCAGTGCGGCGTTGCCCCGATTCTTCATGACGCAGGCGATCTTGTCCACCGTGGTCGTGCCGTTTTCGTTCAGGTATTCAAAGATGTCCCCGGCCAGGAAGCCGATGTGGCCCTCCACGGTCATGCCTTTGCCCGGCTTGAACAGGGGGGATTTTTCCGATGGTGTGCAGGCGGTTTTTTTGTGGGTGAGTTCATTCACTTCTTTTTTTACCTTGCCGATGGCGGACTCCACTGTTTTTTCCGTCTTTTTCACTGCTTTTTTAACGATCTTTTTCGCAGCCTTCTTCATTTTGTTGCCGGTTTCTTCCATGGTATGGCCCGATCTGGCCAAGGCCTTTCCCACCTTTTTCCCTGCTTCGGTCAACGCGGATTTGTCTTTTGATGCTGCCATGATGTTGTGCCTCCCGTAACTCGGTGTTGTATGCTGAAACATTCCTGTATTTAGTCTAGTGATCTTGCCGGACTTGTCAAGAAGGTTGCAATCTTGCGTGATTTTTTATAGGGTATTCCGGTTTGTTGCGGAGAGAAAATGCAGGTAAGCGAGACGGAGTCGAGACTCCAGGTAAGCGAAGACGGAGTCGAGACTCCAGGTAAGCGAAGACGGAGTCGAGACTCCGGAAGGCGGGAGGAAATGCGGACAATTCGGGTGGGCTTGGGCGACAGGGCTTACGATATCGTGATCGAAAACGGCATCCTCGCCTCAATCGGCGCGGATCTCAAGCAGCGCGGGATTGCCAAGCGGTATGTGGTTGTGGCGGATTCCCATGTCGCCGGGATTCTGGGCGGCAGGCTCATGGACTCTTTGGCTGCGGCAGGGGTTTCCGCGGAACTTATTACCTTTCCCCGGGGCGAGGCAAGCAAGCATCTGGCCACGGTTGCCGAACTGTCCAGCAGGCTCGCCCAACTGGGGGTGGACCGGAAAGACGCGCTCATCGCTCTTGGGGGCGGCGTAACCGGGGATATCACCGGATTTCTTGCCGCCATCTACATGCGGGGCATCCCCTTTGTCCAGATTCCCACCACCTTGTTGGCCCAGGTGGACAGCTCGGTGGGGGGCAAGACCGGGGTTGATATCCCGGAGGGCAAAAATCTGGTGGGCGCTTTCTATCAGCCCCGTTGCGTGTACATCGACAGCAGTGTTCTGCTTTCGTTGCCGCCGGCCGAGTTGCTGAACGGATTGGCCGAGGTGATCAAGTACGGCGTGATCTATGACGCAGGGTTCTTTCGCTTCCTGGCTGAACAGCGGCAGGCTATCCTGGCCAGGGATCTGCCCGCGCTTGAAGAGGTGATCGCCCGCTGTTGCGAGATCAAGGGGGCGGTGGTGGCGGCGGATGAACGTGAGGCCGATCTGCGGCGCATCTTGAATTTCGGCCATACCCTGGGGCATGCGGTGGAGGCTGCTTCCAACTTTGCCATGGCCCATGGCCTGGCGGTTGGGTTGGGCATGGTGGCTGCCTGCCGTCTGGCCGTGGGCAAGGGTCTTTTTCCCCGGGATCAGGCTGATGCAGTGTGCAAACTCATCGCTGACTATGGTCTGCCAACGGAAATTCCGGCTGAATTTTCCCGGCACCATATCAAGGGGTTCCTGAAAACAGACAAGAAAACCGTGGGCGGGCGGCCATTTTTCGTGTTGCCCACCGAGATCGGCAAGGTTGTCATCACCGATGCGGTGAGTGAGGAACTGATTGATGAAATATTAGGTGAAAGGTGAAAGGCTAAAGGCCAAAGGTTAAAGGCGAAAGGAAAAAGCATCACCTCTTCTTCGGACCTTTAACCTTTCGCCTTGGACCTTGCTCCTTCTTTATTATACAGCGCACCGGAAGCCGATGGTGTTTGCCCAGTAATTCCCCCGTTCGATCTGGCGCCAGGCCGCGGTCACGATGCTGCCGGTTATCCAGGAACCGCCCTTGAGGATGTATATTTTTTCCGTTGCTCGCCCCTCCGGGGAATCTGCCTGCCCGGCATGGACGGTGGAAGTCCATTCGGCAACATTGCCCAGCAGATCATAGATGCCGTAGGGGCTCATGCCCTTGCGCCCGAAATGCTCGACCGGGCTTGTGCCGCCGAGACAGGCGGCTTCGAAATTGCCACGATCGGCCAGCCAGGTGTCGCCCCAGGGAAAGGGCTGGCCGCTGGCGCCGCGGGCCGCGGCTTCCCATTCCTCTTCCGTGGGCAATCGTTTTCCCGCCCAGGCGGCAAAAGCCATGGCGTCATTGTGGCTGACCTGCACCACCGGGTGGTTGTGTCTTCCTTCCAGGGTGCTGCCAGGCCCGGCCGGATGGCGCCAGGAGGCCCCGCTTACATGGCGGGCCAGGGTTCCCCGGGTCAGGCTGAAGATTTCCCTGCCGGTTTCCGGGTCTTTCCTGTTGGTGCAGCGGCCCTCGAAGACAATCCCGTAGCCCGCTTCCTCCGCATCGGTGGCATAGCCTGTTTCCCGGACAAACATGTCGAACAGGTCGTTGGTCACGGGCGCTTGGCCAAGATAGAACTCCTGGAGCATGACCTTGCGCAGAGGGTGTTCCAGTCCTTTGGGGCTGGCGCTACCGGCCAGATAGATGCCAGCCGGGATCTTGATGAATTTCGGCATGAACCGTTCCAGGATCTGGTTGATAAATTCCTCCTGGGTTTCCCTGAGCAAATCCTGCTGGTTCACCGCTTCATCCGCTTCGATGTATTTCGAGAGCACCTCCAGGGGAGTGGGCTGATGGGGCTTTCCCTCCCTGGGTTCAGTTGATTGTTCAATCTCTTCAAGCTCTTCCTCGTCGAGGATCTCCACCTCCTCCTCAAGGAATTCGGTTTCCGCAAGATCCTGGTCCGCAAGCTCTTCGATCTCGTCTTCGTCAAGGAG
>CAZPOR010000007.1:0-196161 GCA_964588325.1 uncultured Desulfurivibrio sp. | reverse complement strand
GGTCCGCCTTCTTCCTCGTCCAGCCCCCCGGCTTCCGGGATGGCTTCCTCAAGCACCTCTTCCAGTCCATCCTCGTCGAGGATCTCTACCTCCTCCTCAAGGAATCCGGTTTCCGCAAGATCCTGGTCCGCAAGCTCTTCGATCTCGTCTTCGTCAAGGAGTTCCACCTCTTCGGCAAGGGCTTCCCCTGCCGGTCCGCCTTCTTCCTCGTCCAGCCCCCCGGCTTCCGGGATGGCTTCCTCAAGCATCTCCTCCAGTCCATCCTCGTCGAGGATCTCCACCTCCTCCACACGATCTTCCCCCGGGAAATCTTCGACTACCTCGGTCTCGTCCTCGTCGAGAATCTCGATCTCTTCGCTTGCCTCAATGACTTCGAGCTCATCTCCGTCAAGAAGCTCAATGGTTTCGGCAACCTCATCTTCCGCAGACGCTTCCTCCGGCTCTGCAGGCTCGATGGTCTTTTGTTCGAGGGGGGGCTCCGGGGCGAGGCCGGATAGCTCGCGTATTTTTTTTTGAGTTTCTTCAAATTCCGCCAGCAGATCCTTGATCTCCTGGGCGTCGTGGTCCTTGATGTTCTCGGAAAAAAATTTTTTAAAGGCCGTGAACATGTCGTGGAGCAGATGGGGGGAGTTTGGTGAAAGCCCCATCTGCTTGAGCAAGTCATCCTTGCGCTCTTCGGAGACAATAAAGACGTTGTCCCTTCCCAGGATGATGCCGGCCTGATTTTTCCCTGCCTTGTCGAGATCCTTGAGGGATTTGTTGAGGGCGGACTTGAGGGAGCTGAAGTTTTTCTTTTTGGCCTTGAGCTCTTCGGCCTGGCACGGCCCCCAGATTTTGTGGACGATATCGTCGGTGGGGATGCTGGTGATGGACTGCACGGAATGATCGTCAACGAAATACGACCGGATAACCCTGGCCAGTTCAGCCTTGAGGGTTCCTTGCTTCAACTCCAGGTTGGCCAAGGTTTCATCGATGCCTTGCAGGGTGATCAGGGAAGGCATGGGGGCTCCGGTGGAAAGGTTGGCGGATAATTGCGTGAAATTGCAAAAAAAGTCCTGGGAGAGGTGGTGTTCCGCCATTCCGGCGAAGGCCGGAATCCAGTATTGGTGGATAGCCGGGGAAGGGCTGGACTCCGTTTTTCACCGGCGCGACGACTTCACCCGAGAGTATCATAAATGATTGTATAAAGTCGTTGCAGATTATATGCTATTTTTCGTGAAAGAAAGGGAATTCCTTCACTGTTTTTTCCGGGAAAGGACCTTGTGTCGTTGAAAATCGGAAGGGAGAGGTGCATGGCGAAGTCCGTAGTCATTATCGAATCCGCGGCCAAGGCGAAAACCCTGGAAGAGCAGCTTGGCGGAGAAGTGGAAACCATCCTTGTGCAAGCGGCTCCGGCGAAGGCGTCCTATCTCTCTCCCAAAGACCATCTGCGCCGGGAAAGGCCCCATTTTGATTTTGTTCCGGAAGCCAAGGAAAAGGTATTCTTGGACAGACTCCTGGCCTGCCAGGGGAAGGAAATATATCTTGCCCTTGATGGCGACTGGCGGGGGGAGTTCTGGGCTTGGCTGATCAGCGGCTATTGGAGCACGGTGGTCCCCGGCAGCAAGCAGCCGAAACGGCTCGGCTTGGCCGGTCTCGCCGGAGAGGCGCTCCGGGAATCCTTTCGCCGGGTGGAGCCGGTCAGCGAAGTGAAAGGCCCGGCGGCCTATGTCAAAATGGTCTTCGAATCCTATCTGGGCAAGCATCTGCAACGCCTTCTCGGGAGCCGTTCCGGCCCCAATGGTCTCCCGCTGACCTATCCGAGTCTCACCGTTCTTTTTCTGCTGGCGGAACGGGAAACCGAGATCCGGATGTATACTCCCCTTGCAAAATGGAAGGTCAAGGTCAAGATCAGCAGCGGGGCGGGGGATTGTATTCTCGGTCTGGAAGAGGCATACGGCATCACGGATGATGGTTTTTTGCGCAACGAAAAAGAAGTGCATGCCGCCATCACCCTGTTTAACGCGGAACTGTTTCAGGTCCGGGAGGTGGTTGCCTCGCCTCTTGCGGTTTCTCCTCCCGGGCCGTACCATTTTATGGAGCTTCTGCGGGATGGGGTTGTGCAGGGAGGGCTTTCGCCGCTGGCGGCAATGACCGCGGTGCGCAACCTGTATTACGGCGTGCAGGTGGATGGCCGGAGGCTGGGGCTGATCACGGCATTTTTGCCTCCGGCCATGGCGCAGGAAGCTCTCGGCCTCTTGTTCGGCAAGATTCGGGAGCAGGCCGGCAAAAGGCTGGGGGTGGCCTGTCTGGGGCCGGAGATCAGTCAGGAAACTACCGGGGGGGCCATTCTTCCCACGGAGCCCGCGCTTGGGCCGGAGGAACTTGCGGGGAAACTGGGGCCGGCGGAGGACATGATATACCGGCTGGTCTGGGCCAGAGCCCTGGCCAGCCAGATGAAGGAGGCCCTGGGCGAGCTTCTCGCCGTCACGGTTGCGGCCGGGGAAGATTGCATCTTTCAGGGCAGCGCCAAGGTTTTGACCGATCCGGGGTTTCTCGCCATCTATCCCGGCTGTCAGGAGCATGAGCTTTTGGCGCCCCCTTCGCCCTTGGCCGGGGCGCAGCCGGGCCAGGCCCTGCGGTGCGTGCAGGTCATTCCGGAAAAAAATACCGGAATTCCCCCCGAGTATTACAGCTTTGACGGTTTGGCCGCCGATCTTGCCGATTTTTCCCTGGAAATCGATCCAATGACCGTGGCCATGCTCCAGCAGATGCTTGACAGCAACTATCTCCGCATGATGCCGGACGGGTCGTTTCGCTGCGCCGAGAATACCGGCAAGCTTCTCAGTGTCATGAACCGCGCTTTCCCGACCATGAAGGGGGTCCATCTTTCCGCCTATCTGGCCCAGACCATCGAAGAGGCGGTGAGCGGAAGAAAGAATCTGGCCGCGGCCTTGCAACAGTTTGACCAGACCATGATGATGCGGGGCGAGGTGCTGGTAAAGATGGCGGTTCCGCTGACCTCCCAGAAGCGGGGGATCAGTTCTCGCAGCGTTATCAGGCTGCCGGAAGAAGGGGTGGGGGAAAAGGCCCGGGATTCGGAGGCAGAGGCTGCTCCTGTCCAGGCGGAAAAGGCGCCGCCCTCCGCGCCCGAACCCGCACCACCGGCGGCACTTGCATCGCCGCCGGTGGTGCAGAGCCCGGAAGAGATTGCCGCTCCGGTGGCGGTACAAGCGCCAGTGGTGCGGGAAGACGAGGGTGCTTCCGGCGGGGAAGAGGAGCAAGAGCCCATCGTGCTGGAGGAGGCTGGGGCTGCGGAAGAGGTTGTCTCGCCCGAGCTTGCCGCGGCAACGGAAAAGATGTTTGCCGAGGCAGAGGCTGTTCTGGATGAGCCGATGGCAACGGCGGCAAAAGCGGATGTCCCTTCTGCCGCCGAACCGGCTGCTCCGGCAGTGGCCGCGCCCGGCAAGCCGTGTCCGGATTGCGGCAGGGCGTTGCTCTTGAAGGAGGACCGGTTCGGCAAGTATTGGTACTGCTCCGGGCATCCCGAGTGCCGGCATTCGGAATCCTACGAAAAAGACGGCGGACCCTCCCTGCTCTGTCCGGTGTGCCGGATCGGCTCCGTGGTCACCAAGCATACCCCCACCGGCAAGATTTTTTATGTCTGCCCCGAGCAGGATTGTGAATTCATGGCCTGGTCCAAGCCCCACGCCATTGCTTGCCAGCTCTGCGACTCCCCGTTTTTGGTGGAAAAAAAGAGCCTTGAGGGGAGAACCTCCCTGCGATGCCCCAGGGCCGGCTGTACCTTTTCCCGGCCCCTGTCCGGAGGGGGGGGCGCGGAACAGGAGCCTGCCGAGGCGCCCCGGAAAAAGAGGGTGCTGGTGCGCCGCGTTGCTCCGGGAAGCGGGGGGAGCGGGGGCGCAACGAAAAAGGTCCGGATTGTCAGAAGGAAAAAGTGAGAAGCTGCGGCTATCCGCTGAAAGCTGTCAGCTTGCGGCGGGCTTTTACTTGAGGATGGTTTCCAGGTAGGCCAGGATGTCCTCGGCGAGCTGCGGGTTGTCAAGCAGCAGGGAAAGTTCGTGATTGTGCTTGAGGGCCGATTGCGTGAGATTGTGGCTTCCCACCAGGCAATAGCGGCGATCGATGACCGCCAGCTTGGCATGGCTGGTTCGGTGTGGGGAGTCGAAAAAAACCGCGACCCCGCTTTTTTTGAGAAGTTCGGCTGTTTCCTGGTTCGCCCGGTTCAGCGTGTGGTCATGGCCGGAATATTCCAGGATCACCCGCACCGCCACCCCCCGTTGCCGCGCCGCCGCCAGTTCCCTGACCAGCCCTGCCGGCCGGTTGTTGCCGGCCGGGCTGGTTTTGAAAAGAAACATGGCGAGATCGATGCGTTGGGTGGCGTTTGTGATCAGGGTGGCAAGGGTTTCGTAATAGGCTGCATCGGGCACGGTCCGGATTGCTCCGGGCTGGATGAGAGCCCTTGCCTGGGCCTGGACGGTGGCCGCCCAGGCCGCGCCTGCGGCAAGCAGGCAGAACAGGAGGATGGCCGTCAAGGAGCTTGGGCCGGCGATCCTCCTCCTGCGCTGAAAATCCGAAGAGCTCAGTTGGGCCACCAGGCCACGCCCATCCGGCGGATGATGTTGAAGCCGCCGCCCAGGACCAGGTTGTTGTTCAGTTCCAGATAATCCAGCACGATCTGGATCTCGGAAGAGCGGGTGCCTGCGTCGCAGATGATGAGCATGGTTTTGTTTTTCGGCAACTCCTGATACCGGTCCCGGATCTCGATGTAGGGCACGGAGAGCCACTTCTCCGTACCGTATCTTTCGACAAAATGCCCTGTCTCGTTGGGATGGCGGAGATCAAGGGCCACCCAGTCCGGGTGCGAGGCGAAATCCTCCATCCAGGCGAGGAAGTCCCGGATGCTTACATAGCGGAGGCGGCCGGCGGCCAGGTTGTCCGCCGCGTTGGCCGTGGCATTCAGGGCATCAAGGGCGGTGGCAAAAGGCGGGGCATAGGCCATTTCCAATTGGCTGAGGTCGTCGATGGTGCCAGCCTGGCCGATGATTGCGGCCGCTGCGTCGATGCGGGCCAGCACCGCATCGCCCATGGGGCCGAAACCCTGAACGCCAAGGGCCCTGCGGGTTCGCTTGTCGAAAACCAGCCGGAGCGGGATGATCGCCTCGGTTGGGAAGAAGTGGGCCCGGTCCGATTGGGCGGTGGTCACTGCGGCGGCGTCGAAACCCTCGGCCAGGGCCGCTTCCAGGGAGAGGCCGGTGGCGGCGATGCAGCGTTCGAAAGCCTTCATGGTGAAGCTGCCGATCCAGCCCTTGTATTTGGTGGGGATGCCGGCGATGTTGTCGCCGACGATCCTGCCTTCGCGGTTGGCCAGCGAACCCATGGGGGCGATGGAGCTTTTGCCGGAGACCATGTTTTTGACCTCGATGCAGTCGCCAGCCGCGTAGATGCTGGGGTCGGAAGTCTGCAACCGCTCGTTGACCACGATATTGCCCATGGGGGAAACGAGCAGCCCGGCAGCCTGCGCCAGTTCGCTTCTCGCCCGGACGCCCACGGCCATTACCACCAAGTCCGCCTCCAGGGTCCGTTTCGGGGTGACTACCCTGCGCACCTTGCCGTTTTCACCCTCGATGGCGGAGGCTGCCTCGCCGGTAAAGACATCGACCCCGCTTTCCGTAAGATGGGTTTCCAGCATCCGGGCAAATTCCCAATCCACGATGCGGGGCATGATCTGCGGCATGAATTCGAGGATGGTGGTTTTGATGCCCCAGAGGTCGGAAAACGCTTCGGCCATTTCAATGCCGATGGCGCCGCCGCCGATGACCACCGCCTGGCTCACTTCGCCCCTGGCGATGCGTTCCTTGATGGCGATGGCCTTGTGCAGGTCGCTGATGGTGAACACCCCGTCCAAATCGGCGCCGGGGATGGGCAGCATGTTGGGTTTGGTGCCGGTGGCCAGGACCAGATTGTCATAGGGGATGGATTCCTTGGCGCCGGTGTGCACGTTTTCGATATGCACGGCCTTTGCCTGGCGGTCAATGGCCAGGGCGCGGGTGTTGGTTCGGGCCGTGACTCCCTTGGCCTTGAGAAAAAAGGCTTCGTCCCTGGTCATGTGGAAGCTGGTGTTGCGCAATTCCTTCTCGTCGGAGACATCGCCCGAGACATAGTAGGGGATGCCGCAGCCGCCGTAGGAGATCAGGCTGTCCTGGTCGATGATGGTCACCTCGGCGTCGGGCAGGAGGCGTTTTACCCGGCAGGCGGATTTTGGTCCGGCGGCAACCCCGCCGATGATCACGATTTTTTTTCCCATGGTCGTTTCCTTATGGTTAACAGGTTGATCAATCTGTCTGGTGTCCTGGAGGATGGCGTACCGTATCGCGAAAGAATCGGGCTGTCAAACGTTTCAACCCGGCATCTCAATATTTTATTATCTTCTTAAGTTCTTCCTTGACAGGCCTGTTTGTGCTCTTTATAAATGGGTATATGCACAAAACTTGTGTTTTCTTCCTATACAGAAAAATATTTGGGCAAGGAGAGCAGCGGCATGAAACGGGACAATCTTTTCGCAACGGAAACAAGCAAGAGCAACACCCAATTCGTCAAGGATCTTGGCGGGGTGGTGAAAAAGTACGGCTTTATCATCCACAACGAGGAAAAAATGGAGATGGCCCATTCCTTTGGCAAGCATGGGGCCGAGGTTGCCGAGGGGTTTGATCTGCACATGATCCAGGTCTGCAAGCCGGAAAAGGCGGCAAAAAGTCTTTCCGCCAATCCCGAGCGGGCGGTGCTGATGCCCAAGTTCATCATGACCTTCACCAAAAACGGCACAACCCAGATCCGTTTTTTGAGCTTCAGCGCCGACAATATCAGGGCCGTGATCGACGACGAGCAGTTTCCTGCATCCCTGGCAGAGACGTACAAGAAAATAATCGAGATGATTGAAGAGGCGAAATAGCCTCGGCTGACGCACGGAGTGTTCGGGGCACAACACGGAGGGAGGCTTGGCATGTGGAATTTTTTGATCAAGATCAACAAGCGGCTGGTTGCGGTCATTCCGGCCATGATGGCGGCGGGCTACCTGTTCGGGATCAGCGCCGCCCCGGCATCCCTGGGCGTTCTCAAGGGGTTGATCCTGCCCCTGACCTTTCTCATGGTCTATCCCATGATGGTGACCCTGAATATCAAAGCCTTGCAAGACGGGATCAAGAATGTCGGGCTGCAACTTTCCGCCCAATCCATCAACTTTCTTGTGGTTCCTTTTATTGCCTATGGCCTGGGGCTTGTCTTCTTCAGGGACCAGCCGTACATGGCCCTGGGGCTTTTGCTTGCCTCCCTGCTGCCCACCAGCGGCATGACCATCTCCTGGACCGGCTTTGCCAAGGGCAATCTGGCCGCTGCCGTCAATATGACCGTCATTGGCCTTACCCTGGGGTCGTTGGCCACCCCTTTCTATGTGCAGGCGCTCATGGGCGCCAGGGTGGATGTCGATCTGCTGCTGGTGGCCAAGCAGATCCTCATTATTGTTTTTCTGCCCATGCTGCTTGGATACCTTACCAGGCAGGTCTTCCTGAAAAAATATGGGCCCCAGGAGTTTAAAAACACCTGGGCGCCCCGGTTTCCTTCTCTGTCCACGGTGGGGGTGCTGGGCATCGTCTTTGTGGCCATTGCCCTGAAGGCCAGAGGAATATCCGAGAATCCGGCCATCCTTGGCGGGATCCTGGCGCCGCTGTTCATCATGTATGGGCTGAATTTTGGCCTGAGCACCGTGATCGGCAAGCTGTTTTTTGCCCGCGGCGACGCCATCGCCCTGGTCTACGGCACGGTGATGCGCAATCTTTCCATCGCCCTGGCCATCGCCATCAATGCCTTCGGAGAAAAGGGCGCGGATGCCGCGCTGATCATCGCGGTATCCTATATTATCCAGGTGCAGTCCGCGGCCTGGTATGTGAAATTCAGTGACAGGATTTTCGGGCCCGCGCCCAGTGCGAATTAACAATCAAACACGTTGTGCAGACGAGAGGAGAAATACCATGGACAAGAAGCGGATAGCAGTGCCGTCAAACAATCCCGGCGGACTTGAGGGCGGACGTTCCGAACATTTCGGGCATTGTGACCTGTTCACCCTGGTCGATCTGGAAAACGGCAACATCGTCGGGGTGGAAACGGTCGCCAGCATCGCGCATGGCGCCGGCGGCTGCATGGAACCGGTGGGCATGCTCAAGGACCATGGCGTGCAGGCCATTCTCGTGGCGGGCATGGGCGCCCGCCCGCTGCAGGGGTTTGCCCAGGTTGGCATTGACGTCTACTTCGCTGCCCGTCATGCCTTTGAAACGGTGGCCGAGGTTGTTTCCGGCATGCTCGAAAACAAGCTGATTCTGATGGAGCCCACCCAAGCCTGCCAGGGACACGGCAACTGTCATGGCGAGGGGCACTGATTTCATTCCGGTAGTTTTTCCTCGGGGGGGGCGCTGTCTTCGATGATGAGGGCGGCGCCCTCGACCAGCGCTTGGGCTACCTTGCTCCGGGCCGAGGTCAGGATTCTTTGCACCGTTCCCCGTGAAATCCCCATGCTGGCTCCGGCCTGCTCCTGGGTCAACCCCTGCAAGTCGCAGAGCCGCAAGGTTTCCAGTTCATCTTGGAGCAGAGGGATGTGAGTCAATTCCGTCAAGGGTGTCCGGGCGGGTTTGAACGCTTTGCTGCAGAGTCTCCCTTCGCAATGGCGTATTTTCTTTGGTCTCGGCACAGGAGCTTCCTCGTGGGGGTAGCTTTTGCAATACAATAGCCTTGGTTTCGTCAGGATGGCGAACGGTCCGTAAAGAGTGTCTGTACTGTACAGGAAAAAAAAGAGGAGATAAACCCCTTCATGCGGTTGTCCGGCCAGAAGAAAAAAGCGGACACAAGAGGAGGACGGCGGGGTTCTATTTTTTCAGGAAAACCGGGCCGGGAACCCCTCTGGGCCGAGGATGATGGGCAGTGAAGCGCGAAGATGAAAACACGGGCGGGAGCCTGTCATTTTTTATTGACAAAGAGTGCTCCACTGGCTATGGTCCTCTGACTGAATCACTGTTCAGATTTTACCCGGAGTCACAATCGCCCTGCCTCGAAAGCCCCTCCAGTGCTGCGAGTGGGAAATATGGTGCGGGGCGAACTGTTTATTTATTGGAAACCTATTTAATTTACCTTAGTAAGGGAGGAATCGACAATGCCGAAGCATGATACGCCTTTGTTGGACGAGCTCGAAAAAGGCCCGTGGCCGAGTTTCGTCACTGACCTGAAGCGTCAGGCAGAGAAAAAGCCCGAATGTTTTGATATTCTGGGTCAGCTTGAGCTGTCTTTCAGGGACAAGATTACCCATTGGAAACACGGCGGCATCGTTGGTGTTTTCGGTTACGGCGGCGGTATTGTCGGCCGTTATTCCGACGTGCCGGAGCAGTTCCCCGGCGTGGCCCACTTTCACACCGTACGGTTGAACCAGCCTTCCAGTAAGTTTTACAGCAGCGCGAAACTTCGCGACATCTGTAACCTCTGGGAGAAATACGGTTCCGGTATGACCAACATGCACGGTTCCACCGGCGACCTGGTTCTGCTCGGCACTACCACCCCGAACCTGGAGCCCCTGTTCTACGAGCTGACCCACGACCTGAATCAGGATCTCGGCGGTTCCGGCTCCAACCTGCGTACCCCGGAATGCTGCTTGGGCCGGGCCCGTTGCGAGTGGGGTTGCTACGATACCCAGGATCTCTGCCACACCCTGACCATGCACTACCAGGACGAAATCCATCGCCCCGCATTCCCCTACAAATTCAAGTTTAAGTTCTCCGGTTGCCCGAACGACTGCGTTGCCGCCATTGCCCGTTCCGACTTTGCTGTTATCGGGACCTGGCGTGATGATATCCGCATCGATCAGGCTGCGGTTCAGGGCTACATCAAGGGCGAGTTCATTCCCAACGCCGGCGCGCACTCCGGCAAGGATTGGGGCAAATTCGACATCAAAAAAGAGGTTCTTGACCTGTGCCCCACCGAATGTATGTGGATGGAAGGCGATACCCTCAAGATCGACAACTCCGAATGCACCCGCTGCATGCATTGCATCAATGTAATGCCTCGCGCACTGCGTCCCGGCACACAGCAGGGCGCGACCATCTGTGTCGGCGCCAAGGCCCCGATTCTTGACGGCGCACAGTTTGCCACCATGACCATTCCTTTTATCGAAGTTAAAAAGAACGAGGACGGCGAGTTTGCTGAAGTCGTCGAGGTTATCGAGAAGATCTGGGATTGGTGGATGGAAGTCGGCAAAAACCGTGAGCGCGTTGGTGAGACCATCATGCGCGTAGGTCTGCCCACCTTCCTGAAGGTTATGGAAGTAACCCCCCTGCCGCAGCATATCAAAGAGCCCCGCTCCAACCCCTATGTCTTCTGGCAGGAAGACGAGGTTGAAGGCGGCTTTGAGCGTGACGTTAAGGAATTCCGCAAGCGTAACGCCCAGTAAGGTGCGTGGCTGTTGCTGATACTACACTGAACTTTTAGATTTCACGATATAAGGAGGAATTATCATGGGTTACGATCCAGAGAATCCGATGGCTGACAGAATCACAGACATCGGGCCGCCACATTACGAGCAGTTTTTTCCGCCGGTTGTTAAGAAGAACTACGGCAAATGGCTGTACCACGAGATCATTCAGCCCGGCGTTTTGATGCACAAGGGCGAGAGCGGCGACGAGTGCTATACCGTCCGCGTTGGCGCCGCCCGTCTCATCAGTATCGAACTGATCCGCGAGATCTGCGACATTGCCGACAAGCATTGCGAAGGCTATGTTCGTTGGACCACCCGGAACAATGTTGAATTCATGGTTGATTCCAAGGCCAAGGTTCAGCCCCTGCTGGACGATCTGAAGAGCCGCGGGAACAAGTTCCCGGTTGGCGGTACTGGCGCTTCTGTCAGCAACTGCGTACACACCCAGGGCTGGATCCACTGCCATACCCCGGCTACCGACGCTTCCGGCGTTGTGAAGGCGGTTATGGATGAGCTGTTCGACTACTTCGTCAGCCACAAGCTGCCGGCCCAGGTCCGTGTTGCTCTGGCTTGCTGCCTGAACATGTGCGGCGCGGTTCATGCTTCCGACATCGCCATCCTCGGCGTGCATCGGAAACCGCCGATGATCGACCACGATGCGATCACCGGTCTGTGCGAGCTGCCCCTGGCCATCTCCGCATGTCCTCTGGGCGCTGTTAAGCCTGCAACCGTGAAGAACAGCGCTGGCGAGGACATCAAGTCCGTTAAGGTTAACGCCGATCGCTGCATGTTCTGCGGTAACTGCTACACCATGTGTCCGGCAATGCCTTTGGCTGACCCGGATGGTGACGGTATCGCCATCCTGGTAGGCGGCAAGGTTTCCAACTCCCGGAAGGCGCCGATGTTCTCCAAGCTGGTTATTCCCTTCCTGCCCAACACTCCGCCTCGCTGGCCGGAGACCGTTGCCGCAGTGAAGAACATCCTCGAAACCTACGCCAAGGATGCCCGCAAGTACGAGCGTGTTGGCGAGTGGGCTGCCCGGATCGGTTGGGAGAAATTCTTCGAAAAGACCGGTATCCCGTTCACCATCAAGTCTGTTGATGACTACCGTTTGGCGTACGATACCTGGAGAACCACCACCCAGTTCAAGTTTACCAGCCATATCAAGTAACGTGAACGGTTTTGACTAGAATCAGGGTCAGTAGTTCTTGGGTTCCTTGAACTACTGGCCTTGTTCTGTTGATTGATGATGCGCTTGCGTAAAACCCTTATTGAAAGGAGTAAGTACCATGGCATTAAGCAAAGATGAGTTGAAAGCAGCGATTCTTGAAAAAGCGCTGACTGCTCCCAAGCCCCAGCTCTATGTAAAGGATTTTTATGCCTGCGATCCCGACGCAAAGCCCCGTGACGTGAAAAACGCGGCCAACGATCTGGTCAAGGAAGGAAAGATGGATTTCTGGTCCAGCGGCAGCACCACCATGTACGCTGCAAAGGGCCGGGCCAAGGACGAAGAGCATCGCTAGTTTTTTGTCTTTCAACCGTTGTTATGAAAATGCAGAGGATTTCCTCTGCATTTTTTTTTGCGATCTTTTGCGGGAGACCCTGAACAGGGAAGGTGTTTTGGGTAGCTTTCTGGAGAGTGGGGCCGGCCATGCACAACGATTTGGATACTCTTTTTACCGCCATTGACCAAGCGTTCAAAACCGTGCAGCAGGCTCACCCCGAAGCGGTTGCCTGCGGCAAGGGGTGCTCGGATTGCTGCCACGCTGTTTTTGATGTCTCCTGTGTTGAGGCGGTCACTCTTCTGGAGCATTTTCAGCGGCTGACCCCATCGGTGCGGGAACAGATACGGGGTGCGGCGCAAGAATCCCTGCAGGCCTGGGAGCACGCCATGGCTTCCCGCCTTGATCCGGCCGTGGCCCGGATCAGGTGTCCCCTGCTGGATGAACACGGGCTTTGTCTCTGCTATGCAGCACGTCCGGTGAACTGCCGGACGTATGGCATCCCAACGGTGATTGACGGCAAGGGGCATGTCTGCGGTCTTTCCGGCTTCGAGCCGGGGACGTCCTACCCCACGGTCAATCTTGCCACCCTGCAACGGGCGCTCTACGATCTTTCCGTCCAGTTGGCAGGCGAGGACAAGGGCGTACGGCGCTGGCCCATTGCCGCGGTGATTCTTGGTCGTACAGGCTAACAGCCACAGGCAAAAAAATCCTCGCCCTTTTGCCGGATGTTATCCCTTCTCTATCTCAGCCGCTTTTTCCAGGAATTTTTCGGCATGGCGGCTGTGTTTGAAGCTCTTGTGGATTGCCGCCACGGTCCGGTATGCGTCCGCCGCCCTCGTTGTATCCCCCTTGGCCAGATAGATCTCCGCCAGAATCTCCAGGGTATCCACCGAGCCCTGGGGGTTTCGCAGGGCGCCGTATTCATCAAGAACCTCTGAATACAAGCGGATCGCTTGCTCGTAGTCCTTGGCGTCGTACATGAGCTTGGCCTTTTTCTTTTCGATGGAAAAAAGGCTGAAGCGGTCCGAGTGCTTCTGGCAGATGGCGTAGGTCCGGTCGTAATGGCTCATGGCCGTTGCCACATCGCCGCGGGCGGCGCAGATGTCTCCCAATTTGTCGGCCGCATTGGCAACGCCGATCTCATTGCCTTCGAGTTCAAAGGCGATGAGCGCATTGTGGAAGGCGTTGGCCGCCTGGGCAGGCTCAAGGTTCTTGAGGAATTCCTGGCCAGCTTCGTAATCGAGCTGGGCTTGGCTTTTTTCTTTCTTTTCCTGCGTGTGCTGTTCAGTCATTTTTTGGCTCTTTTGTTCTGCGCAGCCGGGCGAGTGCTTCCCCGGCAAGTTCCGCCACGGTGGTATGCACGGGTTGCCCCTGCTCGTAAATGGTTAATCCGGCATGGTCGCCGGTGAGTTTTTCAATCTCGCTTTCCACTTCGGTGGCGGCGATCCGGCCGAAGAGACGGACGGCATGCCCCCGGGTGATTGCTTCCGGGTGGGTGACGAAGGGAAAGAGGCTGTAAAAAGGAGTGGCGCGGACAATGTCCGGCCGTTTTTCCGCGATGGCCCCCAGGGCCCACAGCACCTGAACTCTGCTGGAGGGCGCGCCCCGATGCATGAGCAGATGCCTGGTAAAGCCGCCGTAGATGTCGGCCCGCGCCGCGATGATTGAGCCGATGGATTCCAGCAGCCCCCAGTGGGTGGCGGCCGAATCGGAGCACGCCTCGTAGAGCCGGTGCAGCAGGTCGCTCACCGCCCCTGGTTTCCGGGTGGAGAGCCGCCGGCAGACCTGGCCCAGAATATGGGCGCATTGCCAGCGTGTGTCCTCGTCCGGATCATAGAGCAATCGTTGGATGAAACGCAGGGTCTTGAGATCGTCGAAGGCCATGTCAACCAAGCCGTCGATATCCTGTTCCGCCATCATTCGGGTGACTGCCCCCTTGTCGGCCCGCTTCTTCTTGCGTTTGGGATCACGCGCCGGTTCCATGGCCGGGAGATCGCTTGCCGGATCTTCCTTGAGCAGGGCGCTGTCCTTGGCATTCTTGTCCGCGTGGAGCCGATTGGCAAGGTCGGCCAGTTCCCGGTTGAGGCGGACAAAATAGAGAACCCCCGCCACCTTGCGGCCATCGACATTCTTGGTTTCGTAAACCTGATGGTTCTGTTCGTCGTAATTGTCGATTCGGCCCGTGAGGTAGTCCTCGTCGGGGAGCAGCTCCCAGGCGAGATCCCAGTTGTCATCGCAGGCATGGACTATGGCCTCGACCATGGCCGCTCCCACGTTGAAACCGGTGGGATCGCAGGTGTATGTCGCGCCGCATTGGCATTCGCCCACGGTGAATTCATCCATTTTCCGCTGCGCCGGTTCCTTGGGGCGGCCTACATCCTGGCCGCAGAACGGGCACCAGGGCCTGACTTTTATCTGCGCCTCTTTTGCCATGTTTACAGCTCGTTCTCGATGGCCTCGGCAAGGCGCGGGTCAACCGCATAGCCGAGTTCTTTCGCCTTGGCCAACGACTTTTTGGCTGCCGGAAAATCCTTGTTGTAATAGAGAGCCACCGCGAGATTGTTGTGGGCCATGGGGAAATCCGGTTCAAGCTTGACCGCTTCCTTGGCGGCCTTGACCGCCAGTCCGAAATTGCCGGCCATGACCTGGGCCGAGGCCAAGTTGATCCAGGCCATGTGCATTTTGGGATCATTCATCGTGGCCAAGGTATAGGCCTCGATGGCTTTGCCGCTTTCGCCTTTTTGCTGCCAGATAAGGCCGATGTTGTTATGGGGTTGGGCCAGGGCCGGATTGACCTGTACCGCCGCCTGGTTTGCGGCCAACGCCTTGTCCAGATCGCCCTGCTCAAAATGCATGGCCCCGATATTGATAAGGGCCTCCACGGCGTGGGGGTCGATCTCCAAACATCTTTCCAGCGACCGCATGGCGTCGGCGGTTCTTCCGGCCTTGCGGTACACCAGGGCCAGATGGTGGTGGGCCACGATATTGTCCGGGAGTTCAACGCATTTTTGTTCCAGTTCTTCGATTATCTTGTTCAGATCTTCCTGTTGGGCAGACATGGGTGTCCTCATCCTTCAAAATGGTTGAAAATCATAGATCCGCTTTGTACTCTCGAAAAAAAGCAGATGGCGTTTCAGAAAAAAGGCTTGATACGGAAAGCACCGGTAAACAGCCAAAGTGGGATATATATAAGCATGGACCAGCCGGTGTGCAAGTGGGCCAAGGTACCATATGGCGAAAACTTCGTCAAAATCTTTGCCGGACCGGTTACGGCCGTCGCGCGGCCTGCCGCAACCGCTTGACAGCGCAAGCACCAGGTGGTTTCCTGTGCGCGGGATGGCCGGAAGGCAAAGGTAGAGCCGGAGATGAAAAGGGGAGGAACGAGCTTGGCCGCAATAAAAGGATGTGCCGCACACGGCTTGGTAGTGGCCGGGCTGGGAGGAGGCGCCGGAAAGAGCGTGGTCGCGGTGGGTTTGGCCGGAGCCTTTGCCGGGCAGGGGCGTCAGGTCGCGCCCTTCAAAAAGGGGCCGGACTATATCGACGCCGGCTGGCTGGCTCTGGCGGCCGGGTATCCATGCTACAACCTTGATCCCTACCTCATGAGCCCGGAGGCGCTGGGCCATTCTTTCCGCACCCATGTGCATGGGCGGGAACTGGTCATCATCGAGGGCAACCGGGGCCTCTATGACGGGGTTGACGCCGCGGGAACCTTCAGCACGGCGGAGCTCGCCAAGACCCTGGGGTTGCCGGTGCTGCTGGTGGTTGACTGCACCAAGACCACCCGCACCATGGCGGCCCTGGTTCTGGGCTGCCAGCGCTTTGATCCGGAGGTGAGGATCGGCGGGGTGATTTTAAACCGGGTGGGCACGTCCCGGCATGAGTCCATTGTCCGGCAGGCGGTGGAGCACTATACTGGTATCCCGGTTTTGGGCGCCATGCCCCGTTCCAGGGAGGATGCCTTTCCGCAGCGGCATCTGGGGATTACCCCCTGTCCGGAGCATGCGGGCGCCGAGGCGGCGGTGCTGGCTCTGGCAGAAAAGGCTGCCCGGTATCTGGACCTTGCCGGGATAGAAAGGATGATGGCGCCCTGCGACGGCGAGCCGGAGGCGGGGCGTCCGGAGTTGCGGGGGGCGGAGGCGCCGGTGCGGATAGGCATCCTCAGGGATGCTGCTTTTCAGTTCTACTATGCGGAAAACCTGGAGGCGCTGGTCCGTTGCGGCGCCGAGTTGGTGGAGATCAATGCCCTGACCGCCCCGGAGCTGCCGGAGCTCGACGGTTTATACATCGGTGGGGGGTTCCCGGAAACCAGCGCCGGTGCCCTTTCCGCCAATCTTTCCTTCCGGAATTCACTGAAAAGAGCTGCCGAGGACGGCCTGCCCATTTACGCCGAATGTGGCGGCTTGATCTATCTCGGCGAAAGCATGGTGCTTGATGGCGAAGTTTTTCCCCTGGCGGGAATTTTCCCGGTGCGATTCGGTCTGGGGAAAAAACCCCAGGCCCATGGCTATACCGTACTGAAGGCGGAGGGGGGAAATCCCTATTATCCGCAGGGGACCGAGATCAAGGGGCATGAATTCCGGTATAGCCGGGTGGAGGAGTGGGGCGGGGAGGCTGTCCAGCTTGCCCTGCGGATGGAGCGGGGGGTGGGGTTTGCCGGTGGCCGGGATGGCTTGGTGTTCAAGAACGTATTGGCCCTGTATACCCACATCCACGCCCTGGGTACTCCGTCCTGGGCTCCGTCCCTGGTGGCCAGGGCGCGGGAGTATCGTGCGGCCTCGGCCTGAAGCAGGTGTCCCCTGCGTTGACAAGCGGTGTGATCCCAGCCATACTTGAACAGTATCGTGAACCGGTTGGCTTTTTGTGAAAAAAAACGGGAGGAGTACGGATGAATCAGGGCGTGCGGATGGTTCTCATGGTGGTGTCGTCGGCATTGGTTGTGGCGGGGACGGCAGGGGCAGCGGATGATATTCGCGAAGGCAAATGGGAATTCACCTCGGAGATGCAGATGGAAGGCATGCCGCAGATGCCCGCGCTGCCTCCTGGCGTGGCCCTTCCTCCGGGGATTTCTGTTTCCACCCGGGGAAATACCATGCATTCGACGGTGGTGAAATGTATCACCAAGGAAGATCTGGTGCCCGCGTCCTCCGGGCAGAAAAACGACGCCAAGTGCAAGACCACCAAGATGGAACGCAGGGGCAATACGGTCAAATGGAGCACCGTGTGCAACGACGGAGGCATGAAGATGACTGGAAACGGGGTTGCCACTTACAGCGGCGCGGTCATGGACAGCACCATGACCATGACGACCGAGGGTCAGGGGCAATCCATCAAGCAGACCGTGAAAACCAAGGGGAAATACCTGGGGCTGTGCGGCAAATAGCCTGTGCCGCACAGCCGGTTCAGTGGCTGGTATATGTGCCGAGAACCTTGGCTTCGATCTTCATTCGCGTGGCGCCATCGGGCATGGGTTCCTGCCAGTGGATGAATTGGGTTACTACCCGGGAAAACGGCCCGTTGTCCTGCTTGCAGGCATCGCAGATGCTTTCTGCCTCGTCCCGGTAGATGACCACCTTGCTGGCCGGCTCTCCCTTGGCGTCAACCGCCGCCATTTTCCGGCAGCCGCATTCCAGGCGGATAACCGCCACCCCGATTCCGTCGGGGCTTCCTTCCAGGATGCCGGCAATCATGGCCTCTTCATTTTTTTGTGCCTTGAGTTCGGGGCTCGGGGTGGTCTTTTTCTTGATTTTCGGTTTGCTGCTCATAACAATGACCCTTTTTCGGACAGGTTGAGAATGGCGCAGGTGAAATGCCTGCAAAAAAAACAGCGGCTGATATCCTAAAAGATCGGGCCAGACTGGTCAACCTGAATCGTCTTTCCCCTCTGCCGGCCCTCATTGCGGCGGGGATTCTTTTTTATTGACAAAAAAATGCCGGTGCATTAGAGGAAAGAGGAATTTGTGTCTCTTCCCGGAAGCAAAGGACTCGATATTCTGCCGCGTTCTGTGGCAGTGCGATCTTGTTTATCAATTTTTTTTTAACCTTATACGGAGGAAGTACTATGTGGCAGATTGACATTGACAAGGACAAATGCGTTGGTGATGCAGAGTGCGTAAACGCTTGCCCCGCGCAGGTTTATGAGATGGTTGACGGCAAGGCTGAAGCAGTGAACGCCGACGAGTGCCTTGGCTGCGAGACCTGTGTAGAGGTTTGCCCCGAGGGTGCGATCACCGTCACCGAGGTGTAATGTAGAAATTGCAGAACATTGTGTGATGCGTGTAGGCCTATTCCCACGATTGGGGATAGGCCTATTTATTTGCTGCGAGGCGCTGGTTTGATATGGCACGGCAAGCTCGGAGGAAAAAAGGATGAGCTGGTTGGCGCGGTTGAAACCGGGGGCGAGCACCGGCACCAATCTTCTGGTTGCGGCCCTGATGTGGAGTTTCATCGGTTTCTACCTCATGGTGCGCGGCTACCTTCTGGCCCCGCCCCTGCCCGGGATGTTTCTTTTGCTGGCGCTGGGGCTGGGCACGATGAAGGCGTTGTGGCTCATCGAGCGGGCGGCCCGGAAAAATATCGCCCGGATTGTGGCGCGCCCGGATGGCATGTGTCTTGGCGGCGTCTATTCCTGGGGGATGTGGGGGATGGTCGTCTGCATGATGGCTGGCGGCCGCCTGTTGCGTAATTCTGCCGTGCCTCCCCTGGCGGTCGGTGTTATATATGTTGCTGTCGGCTGGGCGCTCCTGTTGTCGAGCAGGCTCATCTGGCGGGAGTGGAACGCCACAAAGTCTCTTCGTTGATTGAACAGGGTGTCTTGGTATGGGAACACCTTCCTGGAATAGAGTGGAGATTGATCGTGCCGCTCTGCGCCATAATTTCCGGCAGGTGCGACATCTGGTCGGCCCGGCGGTGGACATTCTGGCAGTGGTCAAGGCCGATGCCTATGGGCATGGCCTTGTCCCCGCGGCCCAGGCTTTTGCCGAGGCCGGCGCCATCTCCTTTGGCGTGGCCGAGATTGAAGAGGGTGTGCAACTGCGGCAGGCCGGGATAACCGGGCAGATCGTGGTCATGCTCGGGGTGGACCGGCAGGGGGCGGAGGAGGCGGTGGCCCACGACCTCACCCCGGTGGTCTACACCCTGGAGGCCATGGAAGCGCTTGCCGCTTGCGCGGCAAAGGCTGGTTGCCGGAAAGGGGTGCAGATCAAGGTCGATGTCGGCATGGGGCGGCTTGGCCTTCTTCCCCGTGATCTCGAGCCCTTCCTCGCTGCCTTGCGCCGGTTTCCCAATCTCTTCCTTGCCGGGATCGCAAGCCATTTCCCCAAGGCCGATGCGGAAGGCGACGCCACGACGACAGAGCAGTATGGCCTGTTTCAGGAGCTGTTGACCCGGGTGCAAGACAGTGGGGAAGGGCGAATCAGCCATATTGCCAATTCCGCCACTCTGATGCGCTACCCCGAAATGCGCTGCGACCTGGTGCGGCCGGGTATTTCCCTCTATGGCTGTTACCCGAGCGACTGGCTGTGCCGAGCTTCCACCCTGGACCTGCGGCCGGTCATGCGTTTTGCCACCACGGTGTTGCAGGTCAAGGAGCTTCCGGCGGGGCAGGGGGTCAGCTATGGGCACAGGTATGTGACCGAGCGTCCCGCCAAGCTGGCGGTTTTGCCGGTGGGGTACGATGACGGCTATCTGCGGCGCATGACGGGCAAGGCCGAGGTGTTGCTGGCCGGGCAGCGGGCTCCGATTCGGGGGATGATCTGCATGAATGCCTGCATGGCCGATGTGACGGATATCCCCGGAGTCAAGGCAGGGGATGCGGCGGTATTGCTTGGATGTCAGGGCGCAGGGGAGATCCGGGCCGAGGAGATCGCCCGCTGGTCCGAGACCATCAACTATGAGATTCTCTGCCTTTTCGGTTCCTGCAACCGGCGGGTGTATTATGACAGCGAAGAACCGGCAACACCGCCTGGGTGCTGAAAAAAATTCTTTCGGATTACCGCGATGATCAAGACACGCCTGAAAACATTGATAGACCACTGCTTTGCCCAAGGGGTTGAGGCCGGATTCTGGTCCGCCGCGGCGGCGGGCGGGTATTCCCTGGACGAGCCCAAGCATGCGGGCCAGGGCGATCTGGCCACCAACCTGGCCATGGTGGTGGCGGGGAAAGACAAAAAAAATCCCCGGGCCGTTGCCGCCCAATTGCTGGAGATGCTTGCCCCCCACACCGATCTGCTGGAGCGGGTTGAAGTGGCCGGGCCGGGCTTTGTCAACTGCTACCTCAACAAGGCGGTCTGGCAGTCGGTGCTGCCAGAGGTCTGCGCCAACGAGGCGGCCTTTGGCCGCAGCACCGTCGGAAAGGCCAAGAAGGTGCTGGTGGAGTTCGTCAGCGCCAATCCCACCGGCCCCTTGAGTGTCGGGCATGGGCGGCAGGCGGTGCTCGGCGACGCCATTGCCGGCCTGCTTTCCGCCACCGGCCATCAGGTGACCAGGGAATATTACTACAACGACGCGGGCCGGCAGATGCGAGTGCTGGGCGAATCCACCCGGGCCCGGTATCTGGAAGCGCTGGGGCTGCCCTTCACTTTTCCGGAAGACGGCTATCAGGGCCAGTACATCCGGGATATCGCCCAGGCGCTCATCGAGGAGCACGGCGATGGACTCAAAGACGAGCCTGAGGTCACGCCCTTCAAGAACAAAGCCGAACGGGTCATCTTTGACGACATCAACGCCACCCTGCACCGCCTTGGCATCGTCTTCGACAACTACTACAACGAACATTCGCTCTATGAAAACGGCTTGGTTGACGATGTGGTCGCCTCTCTGCGGGAAAAAGGGCTGGCCTACGATCAGGACGGGGCGGTCTGGTTCAAGGGCACCGAGTTCGGCCTGCCCCAGGATCGGGTGATCATCAAATCCACCGGCGAGCCCACCTACCGGCTGCCGGACATGGCGTACCACCGGGAGAAGTTCAAACGCGGCTTCGACTGGATGGTCGATATCTTCGGCTCCGATCATATCGCCACGGTGCCGGATGTATTGGCCGGAGTCAAGGCCCTGGGCTATGATCCGAGCAAGGTGACCGTGGTCCTGCACCAGTTCGTCACCCTGCTGCGCGACGGGCAGCAGGTGAAGATGTCCACCCGCAAGGCCAACTTCGTCACGGTGGACGAGCTGCTCGACGAGGTCGGCGCGGATGTGGCCCGTTTCTTTTTCCTCATGCGCAAGGCGGACAGCCAGTTGGAGTTTGATCTGGATCTGGCCACCAAGACCAGCCAGGAAAACCCGGTGTATTATGTCCAGTACGCCCATGCCCGTCTGAACAGCATCCGCAGGCAGGCCGAGGCCAAGGGGGTTGTTCTGGGAAATTTGGAGGCTGCGCCGATCGGGCGACTCACCCTGGATGACGAGATTCTGCTGCTCAAGGCCATGGCCGGATTTCCCGGGCTGGTGGAGAGCGCGGCCCTTGATCTGGCCCCGCACAGGCTTGTTTTTTTTCTCCAGGACCTTGCCGGGCAGTTTCATAGCTACTACAATAAACACCGGATTGTTTCCGAGGATGAGGAGTTGAGCCGGGCCCGTCTCTGGCTGGCCATGGGCTTGCGTATCGTCCTGCGCAATGGCCTTGGTCTGATTGGGGTGAGCGCGCCGGAATCCATGTAGGGCTTTGGAAATATCCTGTAAAAAGATCAGCATGAGGAGGCGTTGCCTGGCAACGGATAATCTGGGTATGACCGCACCAAAGCAGAAAGGCAGGTTTGGATTTGTTATCCGTTTTGAACTGGGGTTGTTGGGGATGTTCAGCCTGACCCTGGTCACCGGCTGCATCTTTTTCTGGATGTTTATTATCGGCATTTGGGCCGGGCAGACGATCCTTCAGCCCGCTCCGGGCGAGGCGGCGAAATCCCCGCTGGCAAAGCTTGCCGGGGCGCTCAAGCCTGGAAAACAGGATCCTGTCGAGTCCGGCGCGTCTTCCGCGCAAAAAGAAAACATGGAGCCGGCAGCCGAGATGCCTGCGGAATCCGCCCCTGCTTCCGAAACGGAATGGGCCGAGGCCGAACCGTCTTTCTTTGCCCTGCAGATCTCCGCTGTCCGTGACCAGGATCGGGCGCAACAGGATGTCGCCGAATGGCGCGGCCGTGGCTATGAGGCGTTTTCCCTGCCGCCGGAGGACGAGGATGATCCGTTCATCCGGATTTACGTGGGGAAATTCGACAAGCTGGCCGATGCCAACCAGCTCATCGCCAAGCTGGAAAAAGAGGAGAAGGTCAAGGCCTATATCGCTCTGTTGCCGGCTTCCCGGTTGAAATCCCCCTGATTCTTTTTCTGCGGAATCTTTTTCTTTGCGGGCGGGTATGGTAGAACGAACGGGTTCCTGCCAGCCAGCGGGGCGGAAAAGGTGAGAGTCCGTCATGATTGTTGAAATCGCACAAAGCCGCGATTACAGCAGGAAACGAAAGTGACCGGCGACGGTTGTTGCCTCGTACCCTGTGATTCAGTATTACGGACATGTGGATGGTTTCCCTTTTTACGAGGTTGTCATGATTCGTGATGCGAAAATGGACGATGTGAAGGTGATGTACGCCCTGTTGCAGCATTTCGCCAACAAGGGCTTGCTGCTGGGGCGGTCCTTGAGTTCCCTCTATGACCAACTGCGGGATTTCAAGGTCTTTGTCAAGGGCGGCGACGACTCCGCAGCCGGACAGATGCTCGGCATCTGCGCCCTGCATGTCTGCTGGGAAAACCTGGCGGAAATCCGCTCCCTGGCCGTGACGGAAGAAGCCCAGCGCCAAGGGATTGGCCGGCAGCTTGTGGAGGCCTGCCTGGCCGAGGCGGATCATTTCGGCATTACCAGGGTCTTCACCCTGACCTATCAGCCTGTTTTTTTTGAGCGGCTCGGGTTCAGGCCCATTGATAAGAACGAACTCCCCCACAAGGTGTGGAGCGACTGTATCCAGTGTCCGAAATTTCCGGACTGCAACGAAGAAGCCCTGATCTGGGAAAGATGAAAGAACAACCGTTTCGCGCACCGCATCCGCGGCCCTGCGGAACGGGGACAAAAAATGCTGATCGCGCCGGGGTGTGCCGTGCCGCATGCTTTCGGCGTTGACCTTCTGGAGTGGAAATATGCTTGCTTCTGTTTTGAAAAAGGTTTTTGGCTCCAAAAACGAACGGGTGCTCAAGTCCATTCAACCGCTGGTGGCGGCGATCAACCAGTTGGAGCCGGAGATCCAGAAACTCGATGACGCTTCCCTGGTGGCGAAGACAGCGCTCTTCAAGGAACGGCTCGCCGCCGGAGTACCCCTCGACAGCTTGTTGCCCGAGGCCTTTGCCGTCTGCCGGGAGGCGGCCTGGCGGGTTTTGGGCATGCGGCATTTCGACGTGCAGCTCATCGGCGGCATCATCCTCCATCAGGGCAAGATCGCCGAGATGAAAACCGGCGAGGGAAAAACCCTGGCCGCCACCCTGCCGGTATATCTCAACGCCCTCACCGGGCGCGGCGTGCATGTGGTCACGGTCAACGATTATCTGGCCCGGCGCGATGCCGAATGGATGGGCAAGCTCTACCGCTTTCTCGGGCTTTCCGTCGGCTCCATCCTGCATGAGATGGATGACGCGGCCCGGAAGGAGGCGTATGGCGCCGATATTACCTACGGGACCAACAACGAGTTCGGCTTTGATTATCTGCGCGACAACATGAAGTTCGACCTCAAGGATTTCTGTCAGCGCGAGTTCCATTACGCCATTGTCGACGAGGTGGACTCCATCCTGATCGACGAGGCCCGCACCCCGCTGATCATCTCCGGTCCGGCCGAGATGTCCACCGAGCTCTATGAGAAGGTGGACAGGATTATTCCCAACTTCAAGGTGGAAGAACATTACACCTTGGATGAAAAGGCCCGTTCAACCTCGTTGACCGAGGAGGGGGTGACTCTGGGCGAGAAGCTGCTCGGGGTGGACAACCTCTACGACCCCCGGAATATCGAATGGCTGCATCACTTGAACCAGGCCTTGAAGGCCAATGTCCTCTTCAAGCGGGATGTGGATTATCTGGTGCGGGACGGCCAGGTGGTGATCGTGGACGAATTCACCGGGCGAGCCATGCAGGGCCGCCGTTTCAGCGACGGGTTGCACCAGGCCCTGGAAGCCAAGGAGCGGGTCAAGGTGGAGCGGGAGAACCAGACCCTGGCCTCGATCACCTTCCAGAACTACTTCCGGATGTATGAGAAGCTGGCCGGCATGACCGGCACCGCGGATACCGAGGCGGCGGAATTCAAGAAGATATACAACCTCGACGTGGTGATCATCCCCACCCACAACACCATGATCCGCAAGGATTATGCCGATGTCATCTATAAAAACGCCAAGGCCAAGGATCGCGCCATTATCCGGGAGATCGAGGAGCTGCACAAAAAGGGTCAGCCCGTGCTGGTCGGCACCATCAGCATCGATGTTTCCGAAAAGATCTCCGCCATGCTGAAGAAGGTGGGCGTGCCCCATGCGGTGCTCAACGCCAAGCAGCATGAGAAGGAGGCCGAGATCGTCGCCGATGCCGGACAGAAAGGCAAGGTGACCATCGCCACCAACATGGCCGGGCGCGGCACCGACATCAAGCTGGGGGAGGGAGTCACCGAGCTTGGCGGGCTGCACATCCTGGGCACCAGCCGCCACGAGAGCCGGAGGATCGACAACCAGTTGCGCGGCCGTTCCGGCCGTCAGGGCGACCCCGGTTCCTCCCGTTTCTATCTCTCCCTTGAGGACGACCTGCTGCGGATCTTCGGCTCGGATCGGATTTCGGGCATCATGGACAAGCTGGGCATGGAAGAGGACGAGCCCATCGAACACACCATGATCAGCCGGGCCATTGAAAACGCCCAGCGCAAGGTGGAAGGGCATAACTTCGATATCCGCAAGCACCTGCTCGAATACGACGATGTGATGAACAAGCAGCGCGAGGTTATCTACCGCCAGCGCCGGGAGGTCTTGGGCTCGGATGATGTCCACGAGGTGGTCACCGACATGTTTCCGGAACTGGCCGAAATGGTGGCGGCCGAGTTCGCCGAGGCGAGAATCCCCTCGGAGGAGTGGGATTGGAATGGGGTTTCCGAGAGGATGTTCGCCCTGTTCGGCTTTGCCGGGGAGTGGAGCGAGGAAGAGAAACAGGATCTCGATCCTGCTGCCTGTGCCGATCTGATTCTTGCCGCCTTGACAGACCGTTTTGCCAAGCGGGAGCAGGAGATCGGCGAATTAAACATGCGCCACCTGGAACGGGTTGTCCTGCTGCAGATCGTGGATCACCTCTGGAAAGAACACCTGCTCAACATGGATCACCTCAAGGAAGGCATCGGTCTTCGGGGCTATGGCCAGAAGAATCCGTTGGATGAATACAAGAAGGAAGGCTTCAACATGTTCGGCGAGATGATCAACGCCGTAAAAACCCAGACCGTCAGCACCCTGTTTCGCCTGCAACTGGTGCGGGACGAGGAGGTGGCCGAACTGGAGCGCGAGCAGCGGGAGCAGCGCCAGTCAATGCAACTCAGTCGCGGCGCCGAGGGGGAAGACGAGCACAGGCCTTTTTCCCGCGAGGGAGACAAGGTGGGACGCAACGCCGATTGTCCTTGTGGCAGCGGCTTGAAATACAAACGGTGCTGCGGCAAGAGCAGCGGGAAGAAGTGAGATGGCGGCGGAAAATTTTTCAGTTCAGGGCTTTAAGGCGGCAGCGGTTAACTCCGGCATTCGCGGCAAGGACCGGCTCGATCTTGCCCTGATAGTGAGCGACAAGCCGGCCGTGGTGGCCGGAGTGTTCACCACCAGTCTGGTCAAGGCAGCGCCGGTGCTTCTTGATATGGAACGGTGCAAAACCGGCAAGGGACAGGCCATTTTGGTCAATTCCGGCATCGCCAATGCCTGTACCGGCGAGGAAGGCATGCGCCTGGCCCGGACCACCACGGCCATGGCGGCGGATGCCCTCGATATCGCCCCGGAGCTGGTCCAGGTCTGCTCCACCGGCATCATCGGCCAGCAGTTGGAGCTTGCCTGTTTTCAGCGGGGGATTCCCAAGGCGGCCCAGGCCCTTGCCGTTGATGGTCTTGTCGATGTGGCCCAGGCGATCATGACCACCGATACCTTCCGCAAGATTGCGGTGCGCACCGCCCTTATCGACGGCAAGCCGGTCAAGCTTCTCGGGATGGCCAAGGGCGCGGGCATGATCATGCCCAACATGGCCACCATGCTTTCCTTTATCCTCACCGATGCCGGAATAGACCACGACCTGCTGCAAAGTGTGCTGAGAAAGGTCGCGGCAAAAACCTTCAACGCCATCACCGTGGACGGCGACACCAGCACCAACGACACGGTGCTGGCGCTGGCCAACGGCCTGGCGGAACATCCGCCCATTTCCGAGGATCGTCCCGAGGCGTTGCGCGCCTTTGGCGCTGCCTTGGAAGATCTGTGCAAGGAACTGGCCCTGATGATCGTCCGGGACGGGGAGGGCGCGACCAAGCTGGTGACCATCCGGGTCCGGGGTGCGGCTTCCGAATCCCAGGCCGATCAGGCGGCCAGGGCCGTGGCTAATTCCAATCTGGTCAAAACCGCCTTCTTCGGCGAGGATGCCAACTGGGGCAGGATCATCGCCGCCCTGGGCCGCTCCGGCGCGCAATTTGACCAGCATCAGGTGGATATCGCCTTCGACGAGGTGTGCATGGTGAAGCAGGGGCTGGGCCAGGGCGGCGAGGTGGAGAAACGCGCCACCGAGGTGCTTAAGAAACCGGAGTTCGTGGTGACCATCGATCTGCATGCCGGCGAGGGGAGCAAGGATATCTATACCTGCGATTTTTCCCTGGATTACGTGAAGATCAACGCGGACTACCGGTCATAGGGCGACGCCCTTTTTCCGCCCCTGTAATCGTTGCACCCCACATATCCCTGGGCAAGAATTCTCCGGCGGAGGCGGCATGCGTAAGCCGTTGTTCATAAACAGCCTCGATTTGAAAAGGGCAGGAACGGCATAAAGGGCTGTCAATGAATAAACTGAAAAGCACAATTTATTCATCAACAGCCCATAAACTCCTTTTTTTTGCCCTGCTCCTCGCCGTTGTGGCCATCGGCCTGCTCCATCTTTTCACCCCCGGCGACCTGCACTTCTATCACAACACCTACCGGCGGCTCAGTTATTTTCCCATTGTGCTGGGCGGTCTCTGGTTCGGCGTGCGCGGCGGCCTGGGTCTGGCCCTGCTCTCCTCCATCGCCTTCATCCCCCATGTCCTCCTCTATGTCGGGCACGGCTCGCAGGCCGTGAGCGAGCTGATGGAGATCATCCTCTATCTGGCGGCCGGTCTGCTGGTCGGGGTGATCTCCGGACGGCAGGCCCGGTTGCGCGAACGCTATCGGCAGTTGTCCGAAAAGCTGCAGGCCTCCTATGCCCGGCTCCATGATGAAACCGTTCAGCTCATCGAGGCGGAGGCCCGGCTGGCCGCGGCCCAAAAATTCTCCGCTCTTGGCAAACTGTCCGCCTCCCTGGCCCATGAGATAAAGAATCCCCTTGCCTCCATCAAGGGCACGGCGGAAATTCTCCGCGATGAATTTCCCGGGGATCATCCGAAGCGGGAATTCGTGGATATCCTGTTCAAGGAAACAGGGCGGTTGCACGACACGGTGGAGGAAATCCTCCGTTATGCCAAGGGGCGGCCCCAGGAAAGAGAAGAAGCCTTGGAGCCGCTTGCCGCGGTGGCGCACCATGTCGGCGCGTTGCTGGAAAGGCAACGACGGGAAAAACAGGTGCATTTTTTTCTGCCGGAGAACGATGCGGCCCGGCATCTGCTGGTGGAAAGCGCCAAGTTCTCCCAGATTCTCTTGAATCTTGGCCTCAACGCCCTGGAAGCGGTCGCTCCGGGCGGCCGGATCTGGCTTTTGGCCGAAAACGGTGCGGACGGGGGGTGGCGGATTGCTGTCTGCGACGATGGACCGGGCGTGCCGGAGGCGGAAAAGGAACGGATATTTGAGCCGTTTTATACGGGCAAGGGGGACGGCACCGGGCTTGGCCTGCTGATCAGCAGGAAAATAGTGGAGAGCTACGGCGGCAGCCTTCGGGCCACGGACCGGCCGGGGGGCGGGGCGTGCTTTGAGATTCTGCTCCCCCCGAAAAACGGCGCGGATCGTGGACAGGCAGGCTAAGGGCGGAGGCGAGGCGATGAAACCCCGGATACTGTTGATTGATGATGATGCAAGCCTGCGGCGGGTTACGGAGTACAACCTGAGCAGCGGTGGTTTCACCGTGCTGGGCGCAGCCTCTGGCCGGGAAGGACTGGCGCTTTTTCATCGGCACAACCCGGATCTGGTGATCACCGATGTGCAGCTTGGTGACCTGGACGGCTTGCAGGTCCTGGCCGCGGTGAAAAAGGAGTCGCCTCACACCCCGGTGCTGGTGATCACGGCCTTCGGCTCCATCGAGCTGGCGGTCAAGGCCATGCAGGAAGGGGCCTTCACCTTTCTGGCCAAGCCCTTCGACCGGGAGGCTCTGCGGCTTTCCTGCCGGAAAGCTTTGGAGATGCGGCAACTGCACGAGCAGAAACAGCAGCTCAGCGGCGAGGTCAACCGGCTCACCGGTACCGAAGGGATGGAAACCGCCAATTCGGCCATGGCCGAATTGCTCGACACAGCCAGGCGGGCGGCCAACAGCGAGGCCACCATCCTCATCGCCGGGGAATCCGGCACCGGCAAGGAGGTGCTGGCCAGGCTCATCCATCAGCACAGCCCCAGGGCGCAGGGGCCCATGGTGGCAGTAAACTGTGCGGCCATCCCGGAAAACCTGCTGGAGAGCGAACTCTTCGGGCATGTCAAAGGCGCCTTCACCGGGGCGGTGAGCAATCGCAGGGGAAGGTTTCAGTCCGCGGCCGGCGGCACCCTGTTTTTGGACGAAATCGGCGAGTTGCGGCTGGATTTGCAGGCCAAGCTGCTCCGGGCCATCCAGGAGAGAGTGGTCTCCCCGGTGGGCGCGGATGCGCCGGAAGCGGTGGATGTCCGGCTGATTGCCGCTTCCAACCGGGATCTCTACGCAGCCATCGGCCAGGGAACCTTCCGGGAGGATCTCTATTACCGGCTGGGGGTAATTCTTTTGCATCTTCCGCCCTTGCGGGAACGGAGGGAGGATATTCCAGGGCTGGTGTCACATTTTCTCCTGAAAGTGGGCGCTCCCGCCGGGGTGCGTTTTACCGCCGAAGCCGTGGCCAGGCTCAAGGCGCATCCCTGGCCCGGCAATATCCGGGAGCTGCAAAATATTGTCGAGCGGGCGGTTATCCTGCGCAGGGGGCTGCTCATCGAGGCGGATGAACTTCAGCTTGCGGCCGGACCCCAGCCAACAACGGAAAACGGGATTCCGGAAATCCCGGCTGAGGGGCTTTCCCTGGAAGCGGTTGAACAGGGGTTGATTAAAAAAGCCCTGGCCAAGGCCAACGGCAATCGCTCCGAGGCTGCCCGGCTGTTGAAGATTCCGCGCCATGTCCTGATCTATCGTCTGGAAAAATTCAAAATCTGATTGTCCTTGTTCAGTGGAGAATATTCTGTAGGCGTCTTGGCGAATATTCTTCATAACCTCACTGTTTCCATCGCTTTCATTTTCGAGTCACGCCTGTAAAACCAGCCGGGAAGAGGGCTGTCGTGTTCTGTGTCGCGGCGGCATGGGCTTTGCTTTGACTGAATGGCATTGCAAGGAGGCAGGCTGCGGGAATGGATGCAAAAACCGGGCGCGGGAAGCGATATATCTTCGGAACAGTGGGGTTGCTTGGCATTCTGGCCGGAATCTGGTGGGGGATTGGCAATCCTCATTTTACTGCCTGGAAGTCCAAAAACATCACGCCTGTGATGCGGGCGCCCACTGGAATAACCGGCGGAGCGCCAAGGGCGCAGGCCTGCTCCGGGTGTGACCAAAACGTCTGCCCTGCAACGGCGGCGTCCTGGCGGGAGCTGTTCAGGAAAAGGTTTGACGGTACTGATGCCGAAAAAAGGAAACAGGGAGATGCGCGGTGAAAAAAACGGCTGGAGTGATTGTGGCGGTAACGGTGTTTGTGGCGCTGGCCGGTGCGGCCATGGCCGGTTTGTGGGGGGGCAAGGTGAAAACCCTGACCCCGGCCAAGGGAAGGCTGGAAATCCCCGTGGCGTCCATTGATGACGGCAAAGCCCACCATTTCAAGGTCCAGGCAGGCGACGGGGTGATGGTGACTTTTTTTGTGCTGAAAAGCAAAGACGGCGTTATCCGGTCGGCCATAGACGCCTGCGATGTCTGTTACCGTGCGGGCAAGGGCTACGAGCAGAGCGGTGATGAGATGGTCTGTCTCAACTGCGGCATGCGTTTTGCCTCGGCCAGGATCAACGAGGTGAAAGGCGGCTGCAATCCGGCTCCCCTGGCCAGAACCATCGAAGGGAACACGCTGGTGATTGCCATGGCCGACATCGACCGGAACAGTTGGTATTGCACATATAAAAAGTAAGGAGCACCACTGCGGATGGCGTACGATCTTGAAAAATACCGGGAAAAGCGGGAGCGGGTTCTGGGGGTGAAAAAACGGGGGATGGGGTTCGGCCGCGTGGCCGCCCTGGTCTCCCTTGCCATTCTTCTCGGCCTGGGAATGGTTGTCATCCCCAGGTCCATCGTCTTTTTGAAAAATCGCCAGCTTGAGGACGCAATTTACAAATTGTCCGGAGAGCGGGTTGCATCGGAACGGGTGCTGGCGGAACTCACAAAGCAGGAGGGGGTGCGCGAAGTGGTGATGGACGGCCATGGCTCGCGGGTTGTCATTACCTTCAACAAAGGGGTGCTTGACACGGCAAGGATTTCCGCTTTTTTCCTGCAGCAGGGGGCGCAGGCGGTGCTGCTCAATGAGGTCGGCCACCACCAGCGGCTGCACACCATGAAAAAGGAGGCCGAGGCGACCGGCGGCCAGTAGCGGCGGCCGCGCTTGCGCGGAGAAAAAACAGATGAAGCTCTATCATATCTCGTATAGCAACCTCAAGCGCCGCAAGGGCAAGGTGATTTTTCTCGTGCTCGGCCTGGTGCTGGGGATCGCCACCATTGTTACCCTGTTGTCCATCACGGAGAGCATGACCCGGGACATTGAGGAAAGGCTGGACCGGTTTGGGGCCAATATCGTCATGGTTCCCAAAAGCGAGAATCTTGCCCTGAGCTACGGCGGCATCACGGTGGGCGGCGTGAACTACGCAGTCCAGGAGTTTAAGGAGCAAGACCTCACGGGTATCCGGGAAATTGAAAACCGCGAAAATCTCGGGGCGGTGGCCCCCAAGGTTCTCGGCGCGGCCCAGGTCATGGGGCGGCAGGTGCTCCTGATGGGGGTTGATTTTGCGGTGGAGCTGCCGCTGAAAACCTGGTGGCATCTGGACGGCGCCGCTCCGGCGGCTTCGGGGGATCTGGTTGCCGGGGCTGAGGCGGCGGCGGCCTTGCATCTTGCCGTCGGCGACACCCTGCCGCTTGGCTCCCGGACCTTCACGGTGACTGCTATCCTCCAGCCTACAGGAGCCGCGGAAGACGGCATGATCATCGGCGATCTGCATGCCGTGCAGGAAGTCCTGGGCAAAAAGGGCGTCGTTTCCCTGGTGGAGATCGCCGCTTTCTGCCGGGATTGCCCGATCACCGAGCTGGTTTTGCAGATCGCCGAGAAATTCCCCAACGCCAAGGTCACGGCGCTCAGGCAGGCGGTGATGGCCAAGATGCAATCCATCGAGTTGTTCAAGGCTTTCAGCTACGGTGTTGCCGGGCTGGTGATCTTCATCGGTTCGCTTTTGGTTTTTGTCACCATGATGGGGGCGGTGAACGAGCGGACCCGCGAAATCGGCATCTTCCGGGCCATCGGTTTTCGACGGGGACATGTCATGCAGATCATTCTGCTGGAAGCCATTGTGGTCGGTTTTGTCGGCGGCTTCATGGGTTTTGCCGGCGGCAATCTCATTGCCTGGTCGATCCTGCCTGTGGTCATCCCCGGCGGAGCCTTTTCCGGGGTGAATCTTCCGCTCGGCGGACTGGCCATACTGCTTTCCATTTCCCTCAGCCTGCTGGCCAGCCTCTATCCGGCCAGGAAGGGCAGCAGTCTTGACCCCAGCGAAGCGCTGCGGGCCTTGTAAGGAGATAAGCGGCCACAGGGCACCGCATCTGCTTTGTCATCGACCTGTCCGCATACCTGATGTATAGCGGACAGGTCTCTTCCGCGCATCTGCGGCCCCCTGTGGCCGCTTATTTTGGGGGTATCATCAGGCCCTGTAAGGAGGAGTCATGCCAGCAAAAGAACAGGCAGCACAGCATCTCATCGAGATCAGGGATATCGGCAAGGATTACCACGTCGGGGCGAACACGGTGAGCGCCATCCGGCACATGCATTTTCAGGTGGACGACGGGGAGTTCATCAGCATCATGGGACAATCCGGCTCCGGGAAAAGCACCTTGCTTGCCGTGCTCGGCGGGCTCAATCATCCGAGCCGGGGGCAGGTTCTGGTGGATTCCCTGGATGTCTATGGGCTGAGCAGCGAACAGCGGGCTGATTTCCGCAGCGAGTATATCGGCATCATCTTTCAGTCCTTTCAGCTCATCCCCTACCTGACGGTGCTGGAAAACATCAAGCTGCCCATGGCCATCACCGGCATCTCCGCCAAGGAGCAAGACGGCATGGCCCGTTCGGTTCTTGAAAAGGTTGGGCTCGGGGCCAAGGCCTCCCGTTTGCCGGACCAGCTTTCCGGCGGCGAGCAGGAACGGGTCGCCATTGCCAGGGCCATTGTCAACCGGCCGCCCATCCTGCTGGCCGATGAGCCCACCGGCAGCCTCGACAGCGAGACAGCGGAAGGGGTCATGGGGCTGCTTCGCCAGTTGAACCAGGAGGGGTTGACCATCATTATGGTGACCCATAACCCGGACGCCTGCCGCCATGCCGACAGGACCATCCTGGTCCGGGACGGCCTGTGTCTGGCACAGTGAATTCATGGCTGTTTTTTGTATCAAAGGATAATTACCTTTGACACTATTCTCCTGAAAATTATACAATAAATGCTGTGTAGGTGTTACTACCTATCCATTGTGCTTCCGGCGTCCGGCTCCCGGCCGGCGCAGGAAGGTTCCTTGTCGTGTCTGTATGGGGTTCCGGATCCTCCGGAAAAAGCAAAAAACAATACAGCGAGGAGAGATGTTATGGGAAGCAGCATGAAGAAAATGGGGATGATGGGGCTGGCTCTGCTGGTCAGCGCCATGTTTGTCGCAGCGGCGCACGCGGAAATCAAGGTCGGAATCCTGGCCCTGCGGGGCGCGCCCAAGGTCATGGAGGAATGGGCTGCCACCGGGGAGTATCTCACCGGCAAGATGGGTGAGCCGGTCACCATTATGCCGCTGGAGTTCAACGCCATTGAGCCCATGCTCAGGGACGGCAAGATCGATTTCATGCTGGCGAACTCCGCCTTTTTCGTGGAGATGGAAAAGCTCTACGGCGCCAAACCCGTGGCCATGCAGGTCAACTCGGCGAACGGCAAGCCGGTCAAGGAGTTCGGCGGGGTGATTTTTGTGCGCAAGGACAGCCCCCTCAATACGCTTTCCGACCTCAAGGGCAAGAAGTTCATGGTAGTCAAGACTTCCTCTTTTGGCGGCGGCCAGATGGCCCTGCGGTTGTTGCTGCAGAACGGCATCGACTACAGGAAGGATTTCGCCGAGTTCAAGGAAGGCGGCAAGCATGACAACGTGGTTCTGGCCGTGAAGAACGGGGCCATGGACGCAGGCACCGTGCGCACCGACACCCTGGAGGCCATGGAAAAGGAAGGCAAGATCTCCCTGGCCGACTTCAAGATCATCAACCCGATCAAAGACAGCTTCCCCTTTGTCCGCAGCACCGAGCTCTATCCCGAGTGGCCCATGGCCGCGGCAAAGCATGTTGATGCCGCCAAGGTCAAGAAATTCGGCGACGCCCTCTTGGCGGTAAAGTCAGATTCCGATGCGGCCAAGAAGGCCGGGATCATCGGCTGGGCGCCGCCCGCGGATTTCAAAAGCGTGCGGGAATGTTTGAAGGCCCTTAAGTATGGGGCGTTTGCCAATTAGCCCGAGGGGTTGAGGATTCACGCCTTGCGCGGTTTTTTGGCAAGCAGGGGGGGCCATTGCGGCCGCCGGGCGAGGCGTGGTTCGCTAAAAAAATACCATCGGCCATCACACGCAAAAAAAACGCATGCGCATCAAAAATCAAAAAAGGTGATGCCAAGATGGCTAAATAATTCTTCAACGACACAAGCGCATATCCAGCAAGGGGATCGTGAATGGCTTCGAAAAATAGAGGAATTGCCGCCAGGTTCATTCTCATCGTTTCAATCCTGGCGCAGGCTCTGATGGTGGTGCTGGCGGTGGTGGCTATTTTCACCGCCAGCAGTTCACAGAAAAAACAGGCGGAAGGGTTCATCAACCGGTTGAAATCCGAACAGGCGGAGCAGGAAAAGCTGCTGGCCGGGAAATTGAGGCAAAAAGGGGAGTCCGTGGCCGCGCTCCTGGCTCAAACCGGATCGGCCCTGATCATCGGCTATGATTTCGATTCCATGACCAGGCTTGCCGCCAACGCCAAAAACGACGAAGACGTCGTTTCCGTGGTCTTTTACGGCAAGGACAAGAACGTGCTTGCCGAGGCCAAGGGGCAGGAGCAAGCCAAGGAGACCCTGCGCAAGGAAATCCTCTTTGAGGGCAAGGGGATCGGATTTGTCGAGGTAGGCTTGAGCTTCGCCGGGGTGGAGAAAAATTCCGAGGAAGTCTCCCTCCGCATCGAGGATCTGGTGCGGACCACCCAGGAGGAGCTGACCGCGGCCTCCTGGCGGTTGGGGCTGGTCATTGTTCTTGCCATCGGTTGCGTGGTGCTGGCCCTGTGCTTTGCGGTGTATTGGAGTTTGTCCCATTTTGTCATCACTCCGGTCGGCAAAATCATTAATGGGCTGGAGGACTGCGCCGCTCAGGTGACTTCCGCCTCGGGTCAGCTTTCCTCCTCGGCGCATACCTTGGCGGAAGGCGCCTCCGAGGAGGCGGCTTCCCTGGAAGAGACTTCCGCCTCCCTGGAAGAGGTTTCGACCATGGCCCGGCGCAATGCCGATAATGCCGCCGAGTGCAATTCGCTCATGCGCGAGGTGAATACGGTGATGGGCAAGGCCAATCAGTCCATGGCCGCGCAAACCGTGGCCATGGAAGAAATTTCCAAGGCCAGCGAGCAGACTTCGAAGATCATCAAAACCATTGACGAGATCGCCTTCCAGACCAACCTGCTGGCCTTGAACGCCGCGGTTGAGGCGGCCCGGGCCGGCGAGGCCGGGGCGGGCTTTGCCGTGGTCGCCGACGAGGTCCGCAATCTGGCCATGCGGGCGGCGGAAGCGGCCCGCAACACCGCGGAGCTCATCGAAGGCACGGTGAAAAAGGTGAAGGAGGGAGAGGAGCTGTTGGTGCAAACCAACGAGGATTTCTGCGAGGTTGCCGAGGTCGCGGCCAAGGTGGGCAGTCTGGTTGATGAAATTGCCATTGCCTCCGGGGAGCAGACCTCTGGACTTGATCAGGTCAACTCGGCGATCACCGAAATCGACCGGGTGACCCAGCAAACCGCGGCCAGCTCGGAAGAGGCGGCCAGCGCCTCGGAGGAGTTGAGCGCCCAGGCCGAGTACATGAAAAATTATGTGGATGATCTGGCGGTGCTGGTCAGCGGCGGGGTCAAGAAAAGCAGCAGCGCGTTAAAACGGCCGCCGGAGGCAGGCAGGCAGAAGACCTCCCGCCAGGGCGCGAGCAAGGCCTTGACGGCGCCGCCAAAAGCGAAGGTCGCCGTCAAGGCTCTGCCGCCAGCCTCGGCCGGCAAGAAAAAGGCTGAGGAGGTGATTCCCTTTGAAGATGAAAAGTTCGAGGATTTCTGATCCCTGTCCGTGAGAGCAAGAAAAAGCCCGCCTTGAAAGAGGCGGGCTTTTTTTATCGGTTGTACTTTTCCTCGCAGGCGAGAAGGATCTCCTGCTGGGCAGAGGCAAGCACCTTCCTTGCCTCTGTCACATCCTGGCCGATCTGGGTTGCCAGCTCTCCCGCGCCGGAGAATTTCTTTTCTCCTCGCAGGAAGCGGAGCAGGTTTATCTTGATCGGTTTTCCGTAGATATCCTGGTTGAAATCAAAGATATGGGTTTCGGCGGAAAGTTTTTGCCCCTCAAAGGTCGGGTTGTAGCCGATGTTGAGTACGCCGCCGTAGCATTTGCCGTCATAGATCACCTGGGTGACGTACACCCCCAAACGCGGGCAGAGATCTTCCTCGGCAATGGCCAGGTTGGCGGTGGGAAAGCCCAGCAGGGGGCCACCCCGTTGTTTGCCCATTTTCACCTCGCCCCGGATCTGGTAATAGCGGCCCAGCAGTTTCTTGACATCGACCATCTTGCCCAGCCCCACCAGCTCCCGGATTTTGGTGCTGCTGGCCAGCATCCCGTCCACATAGTAGGGCTCAACCACCGAAACCGTGAAGCCCTTGGCCTTGCCTTGCTCCTGCAGAAAGGGGATGTCGCCCTGGCGGCTCTTGCCGAAAGCGTAGTCGTACCCCACCACCAGATCCTGGACGCCGATGGTTTTGCGCAGGACTTGGTCCACAAAGGTCTCGGCCGGGGTGTTGGCAAATTCCCTGGTAAAGGGGAGGATGATCAGCGCATCGATATTGGCCAGGGCGATGAGCTCTTTTTTCTGTTCGGCGGTGGAGATGAGCTTCAGGCCGATGTCCGGACGGACCACCTTGAGCGGATGCGGCTCAAAGGTCACAACCACGCTGGCGCCCTTGTTTTGGTAGGCGCGGCTCACCACCTCGGAGAAAAGAATTTGATGGCCCAGATGGACGCCGTCAAAGTTGCCGATGGTGACGGCGGCCCTGGGGAAAGGGGCTGGTATGTCGCTGATGTTTGTGAATATATCCATGGTGATGGGCGTCCTGATTGAGTGTGCGCATACAATAGGCGACAACCGGGAAAAGGTCAAGCCGCCGGACAGAGAGATTTTTTATGAAGGCTCTTGTAAATTTTCTTGACAAACACCACCCGGAAAAACTATTATCGCCTCTCACGATGTGCCGAAGTGGCGGAATTGGTAGACGCGCTAGGTTCAGGGTCTAGTGGGGGTTTCCTCGTGGAAGTTCGAGTCTTCTCTTCGGCACCATCTTGAAAATGTGTGTGGTGAAAAATCTGGTCATGCTTCGGCATGGCCTTTTTTTTTGCCCTGCGCAATAATCTGACTCCCGGCCCGTCAGCGCCTGCTCTTTCGGGTTCTCCGCGTTTCCGCCTCTCTTTTTGTTGACCTGGCATGGGGGATCCATGCTATAATACCGGCATTTCCCCAAGGATATCTCAACGGAGCCGCACAGTATATGGATATAGCTACCCTTATCGGCCTGGTTATGGGCTTTGGGGCCGTGATCGGCGGCCAGCTTCTTGAAGGCGGCCACATCGATGCCCTTCTTCAGCCCACTGCCGCTCTTATTGTTTTGGGAGGAACCTTTGGCGCAACCTTTGTCTCCTTTCCCCTCCCGGATCTTCTGCGGGCCTTCAGCAGCGCAGCCACGGCTTTTTTCCCCCAGGAAGAAGACCCGGAGGATCTGATCGGCAAGCTGGTCGGTTTTGCCAGCACCGCCAGGAAGAACGGCCTCATAACCCTGGAGCAGGACGCGCAGCGGATCAAGGATCGCTTTCTGGGGCAGGGACTGGAAATGGTGGTGGACGGAATGGATCCCGAGGAGGTCATGGCGGTCCTGCAGATCGAACTTACCAATTTCGAGGAGCGCCACAAGATCAGCGCCGAGGTGTTTGAGGCCGCCGGCGGTTTTGCCCCGACCATCGGCATCATCGGCGCGGTTCTGGGTTTGATCCATGTCATGAACAATCTCTCCGACACCTCCAAGCTCGGAGCGGGAATTGCCGTGGCCTTCGTGGCCACGATCTACGGCCTGATGACCGCCAACATCGTCTGCATCCCCATCAGCACCAAACTCAAGAAACGATTGAAGGAGCAGATCCTGCAACGGGAAATCGTGATCGAAGGGTTGCTTGCCATCCAGAAAGGCGAAAATCCCCGGATGATCGAAAAGCGGTTGCGCGGCTTCACCCTGACCAGCGGGGTGCTGATCTACAGCAGGGGCGCCGGCGGTTCATGAGCAGTAGCCATTCCGTGGCTACCGAATTGTAGTGATCTTGGGGAACGATTGTCATGAGCAGACTGAAGAAGAAAAAAGCCCATGAAAAGGAACCGAATCTGGAGCGGTGGCTTGTTTCCTACGCGGATTTCATCACCCTGCTTTTCGCCGTCTTTGTCATGCTCTATGCCATGTCCATCGTGGACCAGAAGAAGATGGAGGAGGTGCAGGCCTCCATCCAATCCTCCTTTTCCGGGCCGCAAACGTTAACTCCGGCCCTCAAGGTTATCGGCAACAAAGATTTTGGCCTGATCCCCGAAGCGGTGGAGCCGCCGGTGCCGGTCCAGTCCCAGGATGAGGCCACTGCCGCCGCCGAGGCCCAGGAGTTCAGCCAGATCAAGAATGATATCCAGAACAATCTCCAGGAGTATGGCGCCAAAAACGAGGTGCAGTTGACCGTCAACGAACGGGGGCTGGTGATCAGCCTGAAAGAGGCTGGGTTTTTCCCCTCCGGCACCGCCAAGGTGCAGCAGAATGCTCTGCCCCTGCTGGACAAGATCGCCATCTCCATCTCCCGCTATGACAATACCCTCCGCATCGAGGGGCATACGGACAATGTGGCGATCAACTCCCCGGCCTTTCCCTCGAACTGGGAACTCTCCACAGCCCGCGCCAACAGCATTGTCCATTATCTCATCGAGAAACATGGTTTCAAGGGGGCCAAGCTTTCGGTGACCGGGTATGCTGAATACCGGCCGATTGCCGATAACGCCAGCGAAGAAGGGCGGAAGCTCAACCGGCGGGTTGATATTGTCATGCTCTCCAGCAAGGGAGCCCAAGGCGAGGCGCTGAAATTCAACGGGGAATAACGGATGCGCTGGCACTCCGGGGAGAGGGTCGTGCGGAAGCATGATCCCGGCTCCCAATGGGTGCCGGTGGGGGTGACTCCGGAGGAGGAGTTGGCCAATCTCTGGTCCCTGGTGCTGCATGCCGCGGATATCGAGCATGGTCTCCGCCATGGCGAAACGGGCTGGCAGCTCCTGGTTTCGGAGGAAAACATCTCCGAGGCCAGGGAGGAATTGCTTCTTTTCTCGGAAGAAAACCGGAATTGGCCGCCGGAACGGACAGCACGGTCCGGCCAGGAGTCCATTGTCGAGAATTCGCCGCCCGTGCTGCCGGTCATGGGGGCGCTGGTTGTTTTTCATGCCATCACCGGCGGCGGGGAGGGGCGCGGCCACTGGTTTGACCTTGGCGCCCTCGACAGGGCTCGGGTGATGGACGACGGCCAGTGGTGGCGTCTGATCACCGCCCTGACCCTGCATGCCGACAGCGTGCATCTTCTGGGCAATATTTTCTTCGGCGGGTTGCTGGTCCACTCCCTGTGCCGGCATCTTGGCAGCGGTATTGCCTGGTTCTCGGTGTTGCTCGCCGGAGTTCTTGCCAATGCCATCAATGTACTCCTGCACGGCGAATCCTATCGTTCCGTTGGTTTTTCCACTGCGGTTTTCGGCATGGTCGGCATGTTGAGCGGCATGCGTTTGCGCAGGATCGGCGGTTGGCAGGAGATGGTGCTTGCCTTGGGCAGCGCGGCAAGCTTGTTGGCGCTCATGGGGGCCTCCGGAGAGAGAACCGATCTGGGCGCGCATTTTTGGGGGGTTGTGGTCGGCCTGCTGGTTGGAGTGCTCCTTGGCGCGCTCGGATTTGCCGGAAAACGGGTTCTTGCTCCCCTTGGCCAATGGCTGCTTTTTGCTGGCAGCCTGGCGGCGGTGCTCGGCTGCTGGTTGTACGCCCTGTATCCTTGGGAAGGGTGGTGGTTTGTCAAATGATGTGCTACGGGCATGGGGCAATCTAGCTCCGGCCGTATAAAAACCGGTGGAAATTTTTTCAAAAAAAGGAGTCGAATCGATGGCTTGGGACGATCAGCAGCCACCTTGGGGCAAGAAAAAAGGCCCGCAAACACCGGAAGAGGTTATTGCCCTCTTGCTCACCAAGATTAAGGAATTTTTCGACGGCGGCGAGAAGCCAGCAACCGGCGCATCCGGTGGACCGGAGCCGAATATCCCCAGGGGTGGACTCTTTGCCCGCTTCGGCCGGGCCGGACTGCTCATCGGCGTTTTTCTTCTGGTCAATATCGCCTACTCCGCCTTTTACACCATTGCTCCGGGCGAAAAAGGCGTGGTGCTGCGTTTCGGCAAATACGTCAAAACCACCTCCTCGGGCTTGAATTTCAAGCTGCCCTTCATGGACGAGGTCATCAAGGTGGATGTGGAAAACGTCCGCAAGGAGGAGTTCGGCTTCAGGACCAAAGTCGCTGGCCAGCGCAACGAGTTTGAGAAGACCGGCTACGAGGGCGAATCGCTCATGCTCACCAGCGATCGCAATGTCATCGATCTGGAGTGGGTCATCCAGTACAAGGTGCAGGATCCCATTTTCTTTGCCTTTAAGGTCAAGGATGTCAAACAGGCGGTCCGCGATATCTCCGAAGTGGTCCTGCGCCGCATCGTCGGCAACATGACCTTTGATTATGTGCTCAGCAATCGGGAAATTCTCGCCGCCGCCACCCAGCGCGAGGTGCAGGAGTCCCTGGACCGCTACCAGACCGGGGTAAGGATCGTCACCGTCCAGTTGCAGGATGTTAACCCCCCGGAGCATGTCAAGCCTGCCTTCAACGAGGTCAACGAGGCGGATCAGGATATGAAGCGGCTGGTGAACGAGGCGGAGGAGGCCTATAACCGGGAGGTGCCCAAGGCCCGGGGCGATGCGAAAAAGATGCTGGAAGAGGCGCAAGGCTATGCGGTGGAACGGGTGAATCTGGCCAAGGGCGAGACCTCCCGTTTCCTGGCTATCCTCAAGGAATACAAGGGTGGACAGGACGTCACCCGGAGACGGATGTATCTGGAAACCATGCAGGAGGTTCTGCCCAAGGTCAACGAGATCTATGTGGTTGAAGGCGATAAGGGGGGAGTTTTGCCGTTTCTCGATGTGAGGGGCGGAGCCAAGGCCACGCCCAAGGCGCAATGACAATGCCGGGCATCTTCGTACAGGCTGCGGCGCGGGTTAAGAATACAGACAGGGGAAGCCAGTGAATACTATATTGCGTGGTGTTGTTATAGCGGCGGTGGTGGTGGCGGGAGTGGTGCTGGCCAATGCGTTTTTCGTTCTGCCCGAGGGCAAACAGGCGGTGATCACCCAGTTCGGTCGTCCGGTGGGCAAGCCCATTACCCAGGCCGGTTTGAAATTCAAGACTCCTTTTATCCAGGAGGTGACTTTTTTCGACAAGATGATTCTTATCTGGGACGGGGATCCGAACCAGATTCCCACCAACGACAAAACCTTTGTCTATCTGGATATCACGGCGCGCTGGCGGATCTCCAACGCCCTGGTCTTCCTGCAGGCGGTCAACAACGAGAACCGGGCCATGACCATCCTTGATGATATCATCGACGGCACGGTCCGGGATTTGGTCAACAAAAACGATCTGGTGGAGATCATCCGCAGTTCGGATTGGAAACCGGAAGAAATGGGCTTTGGCCCCGTGGGCCCGGATGAGCAGATCCGCTACGGGCGGGATAAGATTTCCGCCCTGATCCATGCCGCCGCCTCCAAGGTCACGCCCCAGTACGGCATCGAGCTGGTGGATGTGATGTTCAAGCGGGTCAACTATATCGACACGGTCCAGCAGCGGGTGTATGAGCGGATGATTTCTGAACGCAAGCGCATCGCGGCGGAAAAGCGCTCCACCGGCGAGGGGCAGAAATCCGAGATCCTCGGTAAGCTCGAGCGCGAATTGAGGGAGGTCAGCTCCCGGGCCGTCCGCGAAACCCAGGAGATCAAGGGCAAGGCCGATGGCGAAGCCGCCAGGATTTATGCGAATGCCTATAATCAGGATCCCGAGTTCTACGCCTTTTCCAAGACCCTGGACGCCTACCGGCATACCATGGGGGAAAACACCCGGTTGGTTATTTCTCCGGACTCACCGTTTTACCGGTATCTGAAAACCGTCAAGTAGTCGGCGGCTCCAAGTCGAGGGGAGTGATCGGGTACGCGGGCCGGTGTTCCTCGGCGGAAAAGGGGAGCCTCCCCTTTGTGTTGAGCAGGGTCAGCAGTTCTTCAAGCTGGCCTTCGCTTCTCAGGTCTGATTTGCCCAGCAGGGTGAAGCGGCAGGGGCAGGAGGTCAACTGCCCGCCGCACCAGGGGCAGATCTCCACCGGGCATCCCAGGGTGTGGATCTCGCCGTCCGCCACATGGCAAAACGGGCAGAGATCGCGGTGGAGATGGGCCGGGACATAAACCGGAAAGGACGCGAGGTCCGCATATTTTTTGAGAAAGGCCTCGCGGTTTTCAAGGTTGAAAAAAGCCAGGACTTCCTCCTCCCAGATGCCCTCCGCAAGAGATCCCAAAAATTCGGCCTGTTCGGTGGCGGCCAGGTAGAGGTAGTCGGCTTGGGCCGTGGTGGCGCAGATCAGGAAGGCGCCCTGTCTGCGGTCAAGCAACCGGAGAACGGTAATGGCGTCTTCCAGCCCCTCGGGCAGATAGCTGTAAAAGGCGTGAAAGATGTTCAGGCCCACGCGGTCCGTGGCGTATTTTTCCGCCAGGGCAACGGCCTTGGCCAGGTCAGCCGGGGGGACTCCGTATTGCATGAGCAGCTTGATGTCGGCGAGTCGCTGGTTCAGGGTGGGCACGGCTATTCCTTTGTCGTATTCTTGCCTTGGGCAAGTTTGATCGCGGCCAGCCAATCACTGGTTTCCGCGGCGATATCGTCGGCGCAGGTTAAAGCCGTGACCACGGCCAATCGTCTGGCGCCCATGGCGATCAGCTCCGGAATATGCTCTTTTTTGATGCCGCCCATGACCGTGAAAGGCAGGGGGCATCGGGCGCTGAATTTCGCTATCGCCGCAGGCCCGAGGAAGGCGGAGAGGCCGTCCTTGGTCTGGGTGGCATAGAGCGGACCGATGTTGAAGTAGGAGGCTCCGCGGTTCTCGGCGGTGGCCGCCTGTTCTTCGGTGTTGCAGGAGACGCCGATGATGAGCTCCGGGGCCAGGGCGCGGACCTCCGGGGCCGGGATGTCGCTGTTGCCGAGATGGACTCCGTCGGCGCCGCTGAGAAGGGCAATATCCACCCGGTCATTGACGATGAACAGGGCGCCGGCCTCCAGGGTTTTTTGCCGGAAGATCCGGGCCTTTTCAAAGAGGCGCAGTCCGTCGGATTCCTTGTCCCGCAACTGGACGATCTTGGCCCCTCCGGCCAGCACTGCATCAAGCCAGGCAAGATCATCGCGGCCCTTGGCCAGCCGTTCGCAGGAGACCGGATACAGGGTGACTTCCTCAATGAATTTCCTGAGCCGCTGCCGGTACACATCGGTTTTTTTGTGCATTGCCACGGCTCTCCTTGCGGGCGACGAATCCTTGGGTTCTTACTTGTTGAAAAAAAAAGGTATCCAAGTATATTAATCGATTCGAGATGATCTTTCATTACGGTTTTTAGAAAAGAGAAGCGAACCGCCTGTGCAGGAGCGGCAGCGCAGCGAAGGGCACTTATGGGAAATGTGGTTGTCGGTCAAGAAACAGCAGAGTTGAAGATTAACGGCACGGTTTACCGGTTGCCGGTCATCGTCGGCAGCGAGGGGGAAAAGGCCATCGACATCCGGTCCTTGCGCGCCCAGTCCGGATACATCACCCTGGACAGCGGCTTCATGAATACCGGTTCCTGTTGCAGCAGCATCACCTTTCTCGACGGGGAGCAGGGGATTCTCAGCTACCGCGGCTATGCCATCGAGGATCTCGCCGAGCATTGCACCTTTGTCGAGGTCGCCTATCTTCTGGATCACGGCAGCCTGCCAACCCAGGCGGAACTGAGCAAGTTCAGCCAGATGCTCGGCAAGTACGCCATGGTCCACGAGGACATGATCCGCTTCTTCGACGGCTATCCGCCCAACAGTCCGCCCATGGCCATTCTGTCTTCCATGGTCAACTCCCTGTGCAGCTTTTATCCGGAAATGCTGGACAACCCCCTGGAAAACATCGATAAAATGGCGGCCCGGCTGCTCTCCAAGGTGCGGACCATCGCCGCTTTTTCCTACAAGAAATCCATGGGCCAGCCCTTGGTGTATCCGCGCCACGATCTGAGTTACTGCGCCAACTTTTTGAACATGATGTTCGATTCGCCGGTCAAGCCCTACGAGATCAACGATACGGTGGTCCGGGCCCTGAACAAGCTGCTGATTCTGCACGGCGACCATGAGCAGAACTGCTCCACCGCCACGGTGCGGGTGGCAGGCAGCGCCCGGGTCAATCTGTACGCTTCGATCTCCGCCGGAATCAACGCCCTGTGGGGTCCGCTCCACGGCGGGGCTAACCAGGCGGTGATGGAGATGCTCACCCAGATCCACGCGGAAGGCGGAGACTACAAAAAATATATCGCCAAGGCCAAGGATCCGTCCGACCCCTTCCGCTTGGTCGGCTTTGGGCATCGGGTGTACAAGACCCACGACCCGCGGTCGCGGATCATCAAGAAGGCCTGCGACGATGTGCTGACGGCCTTGAATATCTCCGACCCCCTGCTGGATATCGCCAAGGAGTTGGAGGAGGTCGCTCTCAGGGACGAGTATTTCGTGGAGCGGAACCTCTACCCCAACGTGGATTTTTACAGCGGCATCATCTACCGCGCCATCGGCATCCCCACCAACATGTTCACGGTGATGTTCGCCCTTGGCCGTCTGCCCGGCTGGATTGCCCATTGGAAGGAGATGTGGGATGATCCCGATTGGCGGATCAGCCGGCCGAGGCAGGTGTATGTCGGACCGAAGCGGCGGCCCTTTGTGGCTCTTGCCGAGCGGACCTGAAAAGAACCGGCGGCGAGGATCACAGAGTACGAACGGGTTGGCCACAGGCGGTGGGCAACCCGTTTTTTTTTGCGCAAAGATGCGGAGTTGGGAGGCGTTCCGCGTCCGGCACGAGACAAGGCAGAAAACGCTCAAGTTGTGCGAACAGGATGTCGATACAGATACAGGCAATTTTTTTGAGAGTTGACACTGCCGTGTGAGGGACAGTATGCGGATCAACGCACTTCTTTCAGGTGTTAGCCCTGTCGCGGTCAAGGGCGGGGAAAATCCGCTCCCGTTTTCCGGGAAGGGGGCAAAAAGCGCAGGACAAGGCAGCGGGCCGACGGATGTGTTTGTGCAGGGACAACCCTGGAAAAACATGGCCGCCGCGAAAAAGGCCGCAGTGGCTGGAGAGAAGTCCTGCGGATGCAAGGCATGTCCTGCCTGTGCGATCCAGGCCTACACAGCCCAGGCCGGGGTAAAAAAGGACATTCCCGCTGCCGGCGCGGCTGCCGCGGAAAAAGAAGAACAGGGAGCGGAACTTTCAGGCGCAAGCGAAGGGGTGCAATCCGCCCCTGTCGCCGAGGCGCAACGCGGCTCCGGGCAGGAAGGCGGTGAGCCTGCCCGCGCTGCAACCGGGCAAAAAGGCACGGATGGCGAGGCGCTTACCCAGGCGGAGCGGCTTCAGGTCGCGGAGCTTGAGTTGATTGACACCAAGGTCCGGGCGCATGAAATGGCGCATCTGGCTGCGGCCGGATCCTATGCCACCGGGGGCGCCAATTTCCAATATGTCAAGGGTCCGGACGGGAAGCGATATGCCGTGGGCGGAGAGGTTGGGATTGACACCGGAAAGGAGTCCACTCCCGAGGCAACCATCAGCAAGATGCAAACGGTGCGCGCCGCGGCCTTGGCGCCGGCCGATCCCTCTCCCCAGGACCGGAAGGTCGCGGCCAGGGCTTCCCTGGTGATTACCGAGGCCAGCCATGAACTGCAGATGATCCGTTTGGAGCAGACCAAGGGGAAAGCGGAGAGCGAGGCGGGCCCCGAGGCTGGGTTGGAAGGAGCGCCCCTGTCAGCAACAGAGGAAACGGGCGCTGCGTCCGGCGATCAGTCCGGCAAGAACCCCGCTTTTGGGAACGAGCCGTCTCCAAAGGCTTACAATCCGGCCGCCGCCATCATGGCCGGACTCATGCGGCCGTCTTCCCGGTTTCATATCGCCGTCTGACCGGCGCGGGGAATTAAATCACGCCGCACATGGCCTGGTAATTTTCACATTCCCGCAGGCAAAGGAAGGGGCAAGGCTCCTTGTTGAACCATTTTTTTCGCGGACACCAGTACCGGTCCTTGTATGGTTCGTTGCATCCGCAGTGCGTGATCTTTTGCCGCTTTCCGGCTCCGAAGCGCACCACCTCGCCGAGAATAGAAAACCGAATGATTGCCATTCCGAGCCCTCCTGCCTGTGTGGGCTGATCATGGGCCTTTCCGCCCACCTGTTACCCTCTCTATCGGCAATGTGGCACCCCGGATAAAGGACTTATTGACTTCTGGCAAGGGCTGGTGTTAATAAATACCCTTTATCCTTGCGTCTGGGCGAGGTGCTCTGCCACACCGTAGAGTGTATTCTCCTGATTTTATTGCAGATTATCCAGTCGCAACAAAAAAGAGCCACGTTTTTTTCAAGGGAGATTGCGTAGATGCGTACTGATATCCTGCATGTCGGAGCAGGGGAACTGACCTATGAAATCCGCAACATCGTCAATGTGGGCGAGAAGTTGCAGAAGCTGGGGACCAAGGTCTATTGGGAGAATATCGGCGACCCCATTGCCAAGGGCGAAGAGATCCCCAAGTGGATGAAGCAGGTTGTTTCCGATCTGGTCATGGAGGATGCCACCTACGGCTATTGTCCGACCCGGGGCATGCTGGCCACCAGGGAATTTCTTGCCGCCAAGACCAACAAGCGCGGGGGGGCGCAGATCGGCCCCGATGACATCATCTTTTTCAACGGTCTGGGCGACGCGATCAGCAAGGTCTTCGGCCTTCTGCGGCCGACCGCCCGGGTGGTGGTGCCCTCGCCCAGTTACACGACCCATTCCTCGGCGGAGGCGGCCCACGCCGGAGACCGGCCGGTAACCTACTGGCTGAATCCCAACAATTACTGGTATCCGGACCTCGATGATCTGGAAAAACGGATCAAGTACAATCCGGCCGTGGCCGGCATCCTGATCATCAACCCGGACAACCCGACCGGCGCGGTCTATCCCGAGGAGATCCTGCGGGGCATGGTGGCGCTGGCCCGGAAGTACGACCTGTTCGTGATCTGCGACGAGGTGTACCAGGCCATCATCTACAACGGCCAGAAAACCCTGCCCCTGGCCGAGGTGATCGGTGATGTGCCGGCCATCTGCATGCGGGGCATCTCCAAGGAAATGCCCTGGCCCGGCTCGCGCTGCGGCTGGATCGAGGTCTACAACGGTGACCGCGATCCCATGTTCGCCAAGTATGTGACCTCGATTTTGAACGCCAAGATGGTGGAAGTCTGTTCCACCACCCTGCCGCAACGGGCGATCCCGGCCATCCTCAGCCATCCGCAGTATGTTCCCTATCTGCAGGAGAGGATCAGCCGCTACGAGAAATTGTCCAACATCGCCTATGAGGCCTTGAAGGATATCGACGGTGTTCTGGTGAACCGCACCAACGGCGCGTTTTACATGAGCGTGGTTTTCAAGGAAGGGAAACTGAACAGCCGGCAAACCTTGTCCATCGGCAGCAAGGAGGTTCGCACCCAGGTGGAGAGTCTGGTGAACGGGCCGAATGTGGCCCATGACAAGCGGTTTGTCTATTACCTGTTGGGGGCCACCGGCGTATGCGTGGTGCCGCTTTCCTCCTTTGCCACCGAGTTGCAGGGCTTCCGGATCACCCTGCTTGAGCGCAACGAGGAGCGCTTCACCGAGATTTTCAAGATTATTGCCGATGGGATCACGCAGTACCTGAATTCATAGCCTTGCGGGTGCGCCACAAAAAAAATCCTCTTTCCTTTCCGGGAAGAGGATTTTTTTTGTAGTGTGGCGTTTACTCCGGACGGTTACTGTTTTTTGGTGGAAAGCATGATCTGCTGCATCTCAAGTTTCAATTGCCGGTTTGTTATCTCGGAGAGACTGTACGAGGCAACGGTGTCCCCGATGAAGATGTGGTACACCTGGACCGGGCCCGGAAGCTGTTTGTGCCTGCATTTCTGGACCACAACTCCGCCGTTGTTCCCCCGGTAGCGTTTTTCGATGACGAGATTGGGAAACTGTTTTTTGGTCAGCAGCACGTCAAGGGGCGTTTTTCCCTGCGCTTGCCGCGTATCGTCAAGGCCAAGGACGGATTTTATTTTTTTACCGATTGTGCCGGTGAGGCTGTCTTCCGGCACATAAAAATGGCCTGTTTGCCCGCCCTTATCTTTATCGGCGGTCAGGGTGACAAAGCGGGCGGTGAGTTGGGAATGCCCGTCCCGGCCAAGGATGGGGCCGTCTCCGTGGGTGGAGACCAGATGCCAGGGCCGTTGGTAGGTGAAGGTCAGGCCGGTATTGTAGTCCGTGAACACCTGCTTCTGCGGCAGAGGCGGCGGCTGGATCTGAGGCGGCGCCGGCGCCGGTGGTGTTTCCTTGGCTGCGTGCGCGGCTGTTTCCTTGGGGATGAGAGAAACCCGTTTCCCCTTTGTCTCGGGAGGCACCGCAGCGGCTGGCTTTTCCGGCGGGGCGCTTTTGCCCGCCGCCTCTTTGCCGGGCTGGGGAGCCGGGTCCTTCACCGCGGGCAACGTACAGCCGCCGGCAAGCAAGAGCAGGGTGAGTATGGCCGGGATTACGGCGGTTTTTTTCATGGAGTCTCCAAAAGCTCAATGAGTGGCAATACATGCCAAGGTGTACCGTTGGGTGCGGAAGCTGTCAATCGCAAAAAAAGAAGGGGAGGGCTGGGGGCAGAAAAAGATTGCCCCCCCGGTCTTTTTTTTTTAACATCCACTGCCTCCGAGCATGCACACGGCGTGCAGTGATAATCCAGCGGATTTAGGAATCGCGGGGGAAAGTTTCTCCTTTTTGTGACCGGTTTCTTGCCGCTTCCTTTATCCGTCCGACACCAGCGAGAACATAATGAGAATTCTATCCGGGATCCAGCCTTCTGGCCAGCTTCACATCGGCAACTATTTCGGCATGATGCGCTCCATGATCGACAGCATGGATTCAAGCGAGTTGTATGCCTTTATCGTGGATCTCCACGCCCTTACCTCGGTGCAGGACCGGGAGCGGCTGTCGCGCGGCACCCTGGAAGCGGCCACGGATTTTCTTGCCCTGGGTCTTGATCCGGAACGGTGCATTTTTTGGGTGCAGTCGGATGTGCCGGAGGTTACGGAGTTGGCCTGGATTCTGTCCACCCTCACGCCCATGGGGTTGCTGGAGCGCTGTCACTCGTATAAAGACAAGGTTGCCAAGGGTATTGTTCCGAGTCACGGCCTGTTTGCCTATCCGGTGCTGATGGCCGCAGATATCCTGCTCTTTCAGGCGGAAAGGGTGCCGGTGGGCAAGGACCAGAAGCAGCATCTGGAGGTGGCCCGCGATATCGCGATCAAATTCAACAACAGCTTTGGCGAGACCTTTGTCGTTCCCGAGCCGGTCATTGACGACAACCTGGCCATCATTCCCGGTCTGGACGGGCAGAAGATGTCCAAATCCTACGGCAACACCATTCCCATCTTCGCCACCGCGAAGGAGTTGAAAAAAAAGGTCATGGCCATTGTCACCGACGCCACGCCGGTGGAAGAACCCAAGGATCCCGAAAAGTGCAACCTTTTCAGCCTCTATGCGCTCTTCGCCCCGGTGAACCGGCTGGCCGAGGTGCATGGCCTCTATGTGAACGGCGGGGCCATGTACGGCAAGATCAAGCTGGAGCTGCTGGATCTGCTTTGGGAATACTTCCGGGAGGCGCGGGAGAAGCGGGATCAGTTGCTGGCCGATCCGGGGCAGGTGCGGGATATCCTGCGCCGGGGCGCGGTCAAGGCCAGGGAAAAGGCGACCGTCACCCTGGACTTGGTCCGCGATCGAGTTGGCTTGAGGTATTGAGGGCAACAAGGGCGTTTATTTCCCTGCCTTTCCAGCGCCCTCCGTCTTTTGACTGACGGGAAGGTGTAGTTCCGCCGGAATTGACCAGGATACAAGCAGTTGGTCGGCCTCTCGGTAAGGGGGGAGCCGCCGGTGTCCTCAAATCATCTTGAGGGGGAGTTGGCATGGCGGAGAACAATCGTGATTTTGATGCCACCAAACATTTCGATGCAAAACGTGCAAACGTCTATGATGCAAAAATCAGGAGAATTGTTCCTGGTTATGAGGCGATGCATGATCTTTCCCTGAGCCTCCTCCATGGTCATTTTCCTTCACAGGCAAGGATCCTTGTCGCCGGGGCCGGCACAGGCCAGGAAGCTGTTTCGTGTGCTCAGGCAAACCCCTCCTGGCGGATTACCGGGGTGGATCCGACGGAAAAGATGCTTGCCGTCGCCAGGATCCATGTCGAGGATCTGAATTTATATGACCGGGTCCAGTTGCATCTGGGCTGGGTTAAGGATCTGCACAACGAGCTGCCTTTTGATGCCGCCACCTCGATCCTTGTCATGCAGTTCATCCCCGACAACGGGGCAAAGAAAGAATACCTGCAGGAAATATCCTCCCGGCTGAAACCAGGGGGGAAGTTCATCATCATTGATTTGGTCGGAGACAACACCTCCAGGGAATTCGAGGTGTTTCTCGCAACCTGGAAGGCAAGGCAGCTTCGCCTGGGGGAGGATGTCGAGGAGGTTGAAAAAGACTTCGCGCACATCGTCCGAGACATCCGGTTCATCACCGAAGACAGGATGAACAGTTTGTTGCGGGAGGCCGGGTTCAAAAATATCCATAAGTTTTTTCAGGCCTATCTTTTTTGCGGCTGGGTCGCGGATAAGGCATAACAAAATCTGATTGCCATGAATCTTCAGCCAGTTTTTTTCCTCATTCCGGCCTCCGCCGGAATGACTTATTCGTAAAGCAGGCCTTTGACACAAAACACGTATGATCAACTGGTCGACGCATAGCACCCGCGTGTCGGCTGAAGTTCGATGGTAATCAGATAAAAAAACACCAAAACAATGGGCCTCCGTGCCCCTTGTTTTCCCCCGGGTGATGCCCGCAGGTATCGCACGCTTCTCCTTACGATTCTTCTTCCCTTTTTTCCACCAAGGCAGCCGGCACAATGCTGCCGCTGCCATAGCGGTCGCTGATGGTGTCGATCGCCTTGTAGAGGCGGCAATCCTTCAGCCTGGTCCGGCTCTGGCCGAACAGGGACAACTGGCCAGACGTCTCGGCCGGGATCAGGTTGGAAAGCGATATCCCCAATAAGCGGATGGGGCGCAGGGTGATCTCGGTTTTGGCCAGCAGCATCCGCCCCGTCTGGTAGAGGGATTTGTCGTCAGCCACCGGTTCCGGCAGGGTGAGCGAGCGGGTCACCTGCGCGAAATCCCGGTATTTGACCTTGATGGTCACGGTTCTCCCTGCCAGTCCTTTATCCCGCGTCCGTTTGCCCACCTTGAGGCACAGGGCCAGCAGTTCCTGTTCGATCATTTTTTTGTCCCGCAGATCTTCCGCAAATGTCTCCTCGTGGCCGATGGACTTGGCCTCCTGTCTCGGTTCAACCGGACGGAGATCGATGCCCCGGGCCGATTCGTGCATCAAGAGCCCGGCTTTGCCGAACTTTGCCGTGAGAATGGCTGGGGGGATGCGGCTCAGGTCGCCGATGGTTCGGACCCCGATCAGGGCCAAGGCTTCCCGGGTGGTTTTCCCCACTCCCCACAGACGGCCGATGGGCAAGGGGGCCAGGAATACTTCTTCCTGGCCTGGCGGCACAATGGTCAGGCCGTCGGGTTTGTTGAGATCGGAGGCGATTTTGGCCACCAGTTTTGAGGTTCCAACCCCGGCCGAGACGGTGAGACCGGTGCTGTCCCGGACCAGCGTCCTGATCTGTATGGCAATATCCTCGGCCCTGCCCATCAGGCGTTGACTGGCCGTGACATCCAGAAACGCCTCGTCCAGGGAGAGCGGCTCCACCAGCGGGGTGAAGCGCAGGAAGATCTCCATGATGCGACGGGAAATCTCCTGATACCGGGCCATGCGGACCGGGAGAAACACCCCGTGCGGGCAGAGTTTTTTGGCCGTGAGCATGGGCAGGGCGGAATGGATCCCGAATTTCCTGGCTTCGTAGGAGGCGGCGCACACCACGCCGCGATTGCAGTCGCCGCCCACCACCACGGGCAGACCCCGGAGGGCTGGATTGTCGAGAATCTCGACTGAGGCATAAAAGGCATCCATGTCGAGATGGATGATGCGGCGGCTGTCTGGGGTCGGCATGGGTGCGGGGGTACTCCCTGGCATGAACCGGGTGGGGTTGTTTTGTGCATGATATCCCCTTGGTGTGCAGATGCAAGGAAACGATTGCGCGGGTGCGAAACAAAGTGTCGTGAAGATGGCGGCAAGGCCGGCCGGGTGTCAACGAACCGACAGCGTGGGAGGGAAAAAAATTCCGTGTGCGCTTGGGGGTGAGTTTTTGCCGGAGCCCGGACGGCATGCTGTGTTTTTTTGTTTTTTGTTGTTGTTTCAAGTAGATATATGGTGTTGTCCGCAGGGGGGGTGTCTGGGAAACCGCTTTGGGAAAAGGTTGTAAAGGTCTGGCATGAAAATGGCATAGATTCTGGACAAACAATCATTTCCAATGAAAGGAGCCGTTGCAATGAATACCGCAATCTCTCTCTCCGACCGGGAAAACATAGGGCCGATGAACCTCGACCATCTGATGGTGGAGCTTGATCGCTACCGCCGTCAATCGGAGTGGCTGAAACAGGTCAACGAGTTGCACGCCAGACTGGCCGGCGCCACCGACCTGCAGGGCATGATCGAGGCTTTTTCCGTGTGGTTGATGCCTTTGGTCGAGCACGATCTGATCGCCTATCGCAGCCTTGACCGGAGCCGGGTGCATATTATCTGTTCCTGCCACGGGCCGGACCGGCGTCTTGCCATGCAGACCGCCGAAGAGGTGTTTGAGAAGATCGATTGTCAGTTGGATGGCACCTGCTGCGAGTGGGGGCCGTTTTTCGTGCAGCAATGGCAGATGTCCTTCGGCGCTGACCCTGCTGCCGCCAACGAGGCATGCCTGATGCTGCTGCGCCGGGGAACCTGCATTGAAGCAGAGGAGGCCAAGATCCTTCGGGACGCGCTGGAGATTCTGGGGGAGCCCCTGCAGCGCGCCCTTATGTATGAGGATCTGTTTGCCCAGGCCAGGAGGGATATGCTCACCGGTCTTGACAACCGCAGGGTCTTTGAGGAACGCATCGGATCCATGCTGGAAACCGCCCGTCGCCATGGACGGCCCATTACCGTGGCCAGCATGGATTTGGATCATTTCAAGCAGATCAATGACACTTTGGGACATGCCGCCGGGGATAACGCCTTGCAGATGGTGGCCAAGACCTTGACTGGGATGGTGCGCAACAGCGATCTTCTGGTGCGCATGGGCGGGGACGAGTTTGTCCTGGTCTTGCCGGATACCGCCCTTGATCCGGCCAGGTTGTTGGCCGAGCGGCTCTGCGCCGCCGTCGATGGCCTCGAGCTCAATGCCACGGATGGCAGCAGGCTGGGAGTGAGCATCGGTCTTGTCCAGTGGAGTCCGGAAATGAGCAAGGACGAGTGGCTGCAACGGGCCGACGAGGTGCTCTACCAGGCGAAAAAAGCCGGGCGTTGCCGGGTGTGCGTGGAGGAAGCGTAACGCTCTGCAAAAAACCGGAACAATAATTGTAAAAATCAGGCCATGGCTGATTGGAGCAGAGGAGAAATCTGCTACAATCAGCCATGGCCTTTTTTTATTGGTGTTTCACCGGGCAGACAAGGAGGGCGTTATGGCAGGTTACCGGATCAAGGTGCTCAATAAACTTGCCCCGGAGGGGTTGGCCCTTCTTGCGGAGCGGTTTGCCGTAAGCGCGGACGAGCCGGACCCGCACGGCATCCTGGTGCGCAGCGCCAAGGTGGATACGGCGGACTATCCCTCGCTGCTCGCCGTGGCCCGGGCTGGGGCCGGGGTCAACACCATCACGGTGGCCAAGGCCAGCGAGCAGGGGATCTGCATCTTCAACACCCCCGGCGCCAATGCCAACGCGGTGGCCGAGCTGGTCTTCGTCATGCTGGGAATCCAGGCGCGCAATATCCATCGCAGCTTCGCCTTTGCCCAGGGGCTGGCCGGCCTGACCGACCAGGAGATTGCCAGCCGCATCGAGCAGGAGAAATCCGCCTTCAAGGGATTTGAGCTGGCCGGGAAAACCCTGGGCGTCCTGGGTCTGGGGAAGATCGGCATCCGGGTGGCCAATGGCGGCATCACCCGGCAGATGCGGGTGGTCGGTTTTGATCCCATCCCGGCCCTGGAGAACATCCACCATCTTTCCCCGGAGGTCGCCCTGTCTCGTTCCCTGTATGAAATGGTGGGCAAGAGCGAGATCCTCACGGTGCACACCCCGCTCAACGAGAAAACCAGGGGGATGGTGAACGAAGAGCTGCTCAAGCGACTGCCTGCGGGAGCGATCCTGATCAACTATGCGCGGGGCCCCATTGTCGACGAACAGGCGGTGCTTGCCGCCCTGGCCAGCGGCCGGCTGGGTGCCTACATCACTGATTTCCCCTCCCTCGCCACCCTCGGGCATCCGCGGATCATCGTCACCCCGCATCTGGGGGCCAGCACCGAGGAGTCGGAGGAGCAATGCGCCTGCATGGCCGCCCTGGAGCTACGCGGCTATCTGGAGTACGGCGCCATTACCCACAGCGTCAATTTTCCCTCCGCCGAACTGGTGCCCGCCGCTAACGTGCACACCCGCTTCATCATGATCAACCGCGACATTCCGGGTATGATCGGCTTTGCCTCCCACGCCATCGGCGCCAGGGGCATCAATATCTCCAGCTATCTCAACGAGTCCAACGGCGCCATCGGCTACAACATCATCGACCTGGAGTCGGAGATCCCGCAGGCGCTGGTGGCGGAGATCGAAGCGCATTCGGGGGTGATCCGGACCAGGACGATCTCCTTTGCGGGTTGAGGGTATTCTGACATGGGTATGGGGTAACGATTCGCAGGTCGTATTTCGTAGGTCGGGGAGAGCAAAGCGAAACCCGACAATTTTCAGTCGAGCTGTGGATGATGTTGCCGTTTAAACGTCGGGTTTCGTTCCTCTACCCGACCTTGTATCTTAAAAGTTGTGGTGGTTAGCTACCATCACATGAGACGGGGAGAGCTTGAACCCGACCTTTTAGTGAGGCCGCTCGCAACAGCGGGTGGAAGGTTGCTTTCCGGGAACTTATTCGATAGCAATATGTATCGTGGCACCGGATCGATATAGCGCATTCGAAAATCCAACCATCGCGCCAACGGGTCACTTAGATGATCGACTTCACGCTTGAACTCAAGGCGGTAGAGATTGATAAAGTCTGCAGCAATTTCATCTAGGTTTTGCTGAAATTTTTTTCTTAAGTCACCCACGCATATCTTCTCTTTATGGCCAATGTTCAGGCTATTCCGGGGACATAATACTCATTACGGTTTGTTTTTAAGAGAAATAGGCATTATGTCCCCGTATATAAAATTAGTGCGTGGGACCCTGTTTTGAGCAATTCCAAGCCGCAAAGCCAAGTGCGCTCAGCACCCACACGCCAAACCCGCAGAGAATTCCCCACCAGCCCCCGGCAAGATATCCTACGACGAGCGCTATGATGAGCCAGAGCAGCCACGCACCCCATTGTTTGACCAAATAATTGACCATGCAATCAAACATGTCAGCACCTCCGTTCTGCGGTATAAGAAAATTGGGCAATCCGAGGCTGGGGCCTCGGGCCCGTCCGTTGGCCAGAGCCCTGCGAAACCCAACAATTTTCAGTCGAGTTGTGGAAGATGTTGTCGTTCAAACGCCGGGTTTCGTTCTTCTGTCCGGCTTGCGGACTATGCCCCCATATGGGGTATTGTCGGGCAAGCCATGGTATTCCTGCTACGAAGAGCCGGATAGTATCTGTCTACCTGACAACATGGAGTAATTCAAGAACTATGTTCGTTTCAGGCGGGCTGGGAAAAGTCAGGTTTGGGTAACGAGCGGAATGGTTCGTTGCCTGGGCCTCGCCAAGGCCATGCGTGCCAAATCTTTTCTTCTGTTTCCCCCGCCGGTTTTGTATGCTGAAATCAAAGCACATCAATCAACAAGGGAGCACCACCATGAAAATTACCTTCCACGGCGCGGCGAAAACCGTTACCGGCTCGCAGCACCTGCTTGAGGTCAACGGCAAGCGCATCCTCCTTGATTGCGGCCTGTTCCAGGGCAAGCGCAAGGAGGCTTTCGAGCTCAACCGCACCGGCTTTTGCGCGGGCAAGGATCTTGACTGCCTGATTCTTTCCCATGCCCACATCGACCACTCCGGCAATATCCCCTGTCTGGTCAAGAAAGGGTTCAGCGGTGACATCATCTGCACCTCGGCCACCCGCGACCTCTGCGCGGTGATGCTCATGGATGCCGCGCACATCCAGGAGCAGGATGTGGCTTTCGTCAATAAGTTTCGCAAAAAGAACCGGCAAAAGGAGTTTGAGCCCCTCTACACCAAGGAGGATGTGGTGGCGGCCATGGATCAGTTCGTTGGCATCAGTTATAACCGCAAGCGGGAGATCCTGCCCGGTGTGCATCTGACCCTGGTGGATGCGGGGCATATGATGGGCAGCGCCAACGTGATTCTCGATATCCACGATCAGGAGAAGAATCGCGATCTCCGCCTTGTTTTCAGCGGGGATATCGGGCGCAGCGGCATCCCCATCATCAATGATCCGGCCGTGTTGAGCGAGGGCGCGGATATCCTCATCATGGAGTCCACCTACGGCAACCGTCAGCATCCGCCGTACCCGGAGTCGGAAAAGGAATTGGAGCGGATTGTCAATGAGACCTACAAGCGGGGCGGGACGCTCTTGATTCCCGCCTTTGCCGTGGGCCGGACCCAGCAACTGGTCTATGCCCTGCACCGGCTGTTTTTGCAGCGCGATATCCCAAATCTCCCCATCTATGTGGACAGCCCGCTGGCCACCCGGGTAACGGATATCTTCCGGCTGCATCCCGAGACCTACGACAGCGAGATTCGGGAATTTCTCCTCAAGGACAACCACAGCAATCCCTTCGGCTTTGACACCCTGCGCTACACCCAGACCGTGGAAGATTCCAAGGAGCTGAATTTTTTGCGGGAACCGGCCATCATCATCAGCGCTAGCGGCATGATGGAGGGCGGCCGCATCCTGCATCATCTGCGCAGCCGCATCGGCGACAAGAAAAACACCATTCTGGTCACCGGCTGGCAGGCGCCCAATACCCTGGGGCGCAAGATTGTCGAAGGGCAGGAAACGGTGCGGATCTTTGGCGAGGAATTTCCGCTCAAGGCCAAGGTGGAAACCCTGACCGGCTTCAGCGGCCATGCCGACCGGGATGGGCTGCTGGCTTGGGCCGGGGCCATGCGCAAGAAACCAACCCGCACCTTTGTGGTGCATGGTGAGGAGGAGGCCGCCAACGTCCTGGCCGAGGGGTTGCGCACGGAGCTCGGTTTCCCGCTGGTGGAGATCCCGGAGCCCCACCAGGCCTTTGAGGTATAGCCCCATTTCGGTGCCGGAACGTCCCCCCTGCCGAAATCCCGGTGGGGGGCAACGTTCCGGCACCTGAATAACGCCCAAAGAGGTGGGCGAAAGAGGGGGTTTTGGAAAAAAAATTATTTTTATTTCCCCTGTAATATCAAGCAGTAGCGCGCGTCTTCCCTGCCCCCTTGCATGAATTTTTTTTTCTTTCCTGTTAGCCTGTAGGCTCCATGACACAACGAGTCCATTGTGCAACAACTCATGCGGCTATCCAATGTAACGTGAAAAATGGAGGATCTGTCCGGTTGCTGGATAGCTGCGAAATGTATGACTGGGAGGTAATGCATGCACTCTTCAGGATTGTATCTCCAGCTCTTCAGCATCCACGGTTTGATCAGGGGAGCGTCGCCGGAGCTTGGGCGCGATGCGGATACGGGCGGCCAGGTGAAATATGTGCTGGAGCTGGCCCGTTCCCTGGCCGCCCACCCGGAGGTTGCCCAGGTTGACCTTGTAACCCGCCTGATTGCCGACAAGACTGTTTCTTCCGATTATTCCCGTCCCATCGAGCCGCTTTCTGAAAAAGCGAGAATCGTTCGTATCCAGTGCGGTGGCCGTAAATACATCCGCAAGGAATTGCTCTGGCCCCATCTTGACGAGATGGTGGACAAGACCCTCAAGTTCATCAAGGCTTCCGGCCGGGTGCCCGATGTTTTCCACGGGCATTACGCCGATGGGGGCTATGTTGCCGGCGAATTGGCCCGGATCTTCGGCTCCCCCTTCATCTTCACCGGTCATTCCATGGGAGCCCACAAGAAAAAGACGTTGCTTGAAGAAGGACTGTCCGGCGAGGAAATCAACCATCGCTACCATATCGACCACCGTATTCAGGTGGAAGATCGGATCATCAAGGATGCCGAGCAGATTTTCGTCAGCACCAACCACGAAATCGACAAGCAGTATTCCCTGTACGCCAATTTCAAGGCGGGCCGGTATCAGGTGAATCCGCCGGGCATCGACGTGGAAACCTTCTACCCCCACTATGCCCCCCAGTTGGACGCGGATGCGGGGGATGAAATCACCAGGCAGGCCAGGGTGGTGCTGCTCCGCGAACTCCACCGTTTCTGGGTTTCCCCGGAAAAACCTTTTATCCTGGCCCTCTGCCGGCCGGACCAGCGCAAGAATATTGCCGGGCTGGTCACGGCCTACGGCGAGGACAAGGAACTGCAGGCCATTGCCAATCTGGCGATCTTTGCCGGCATCCGCAAAGATATTGCCGGGATGGAGGAGAACGAGCGCAATGTGCTCACCGAAATGTTGCTCCTCATGGACCGTTACGACCTGTACGGCAAGCTGGCTATTCCCAAAAAACACGATTTTTCCATCGAGGTTCCCGAGTTGTACCGGCTCTGTGCCGACAGCTACGGGGTTTTTGTTAATTCCGCCCTGGTGGAGCCCTTCGGCCTGACCCTGATTGAGGCCGCTTCCTGCGGCCTGCCCATTGTCGCCACCCGGGATGGCGGGCCGACCGACATCATTGCCAACTGTGACAACGGAATTCTGATCGACCCCACCAACAGCCCGGAGATTGCTTCCGCCTGCAAAAGCATCCTGGTGGACAAGGATCTCTGGCAGCGGTATTCGCAAAACGGCATCAACCGGGTGCAGCGCCATTATTCCTGGCCCTCGCATTGCACGCGTTCCCTTGCGGCCATTACGAAAGTGAGAACCGAGATGCCGGCTGTCCTGCAATCCGAAGTGAGCGGGAGGAAAACCGCCATCGGCAAACGGCTCGCCGCGGTAAACCGCATGCTGATCAGCGACATCGACAATACCCTGATCGGCGATGACGAATCCCTGATGGAGCTTCTTGCCCTGCTCAAGGCCAATGCCGGAAATATCTGCTGGGGCGTGGCCACGGGCCGCTGTCTGGCAAAAACCATGCATATCCTTGAGGAGCATGCGGTGGATCGGCCGGATATTCTCATCTGTTCGGTGGGAACGGAAATCTATTATGGCGCAACCCTGGCCCCGGACAAGGGCTGGCACCGCCATATCGCCTATCGCTGGCGGCCGGAGGAGATCAGGGAAAGATTGAAGACCCTGGATTTTCTGGAAATACAGGAACCGGAAAAGCAAAAACCTTTCAAAATCAGCTACTACCTGGAGGATGACCCGGAATTGCTTGCCATGGTGCACCAGACCCTCCAGACCAAAAAAATCCGCTACCATCTCGTCTATTCCCACGGCCAGTTTCTCGATACCCTTCCCTACCGGGCTTCCAAGGGCAAGGCGATCCGCTATCTCAGCTACAAATGGAATATCCCCCTGGCCGCTGTCATGGTCTGCGGTGATTCCGGCAACGACGCCTCCATGCTCCGGGGGGACACCAACGGCTTGGTGGTGGCCAATTACAGCAAGGAATTGGAGGAACTCAGGGGAATGCGGCGGATCTTTTTCAGCAAAAAAGAATATGCGGCCGGAATCATCGACGGGATGCTTCATTACGATTTTATCGGAGGACAAAGCGATGGCTGATGCACTGAGCAATTTCATCGATGAACAGGAAGCGCCCTTTCTGCTGGAGTTCATTTTTTCCATTCCCGTGCCGGAAACCTCCATCCTGCTCCGCAACGACGTCCTGCTCGCTTTTGAGGCCTGGAGCACGGAGCAGGGCAAGGCGGAAACGCTCCCCGGTTCCTGGCGGTTTTTGCGCAAGGTTCAGGAGATTCTCTGTCTGCCGGAGGAGCGAATCGTGGTCTACCGCCACCGGAAAGCCAGTTGTAGGTTTTTTGTCATGAAAAAAGAGAGCGAGGCATTGTCGCTCCTGAACGCCCGGGAGTTTCTCGCCGTCAAGGAGCGGCTTGTCAATCCGGGGTTGCCACCGCAGCAAAGAACCATGGAATTGAATCTCGCGCCGTTTTACGATTACGGGCCGAGCCTGAAGGACCCGAATACCATCGGGCACGGCATCCGGCATCTCAACCGCTACCTTTCCGCCAATCTGGCCAGCCAGCCGGAAAAATGGCAAAAAGCCCTGTATGAATTCCTCAAGCTCCACCAACTGCATGGGGTGCAGCTCCTGCTGGACGGCGGTGTCATCCGCAACGTCGGGGAGCTGGAAACCGCCCTGGAATACGCGATGGATGCGGTGGAGCGAACCAGCGGCCGCGACGACATGGTCCGGTTGAAGAACAAGCTGCGGCCCCTCGGATTTTTGGACGGTTGGGGCAACAGCCCGGCCAGGATTCTGGAGACCATGAATCTGCTGCAGGATATTCTTGAGCAGCCCAATGAGGAAACCCTGGAGGAGTTTCTGGCCAGAATTCCCATGGTTTCCAAGGTGGCCCTGATCTCGCCGCACGGCTGGTTTGCCCAGGAAAACGTCCTCGGCCGTCCGGACACCGGCGGGCAGGTTGTCTATGTCCTCGATCAGGCCAAGGCCCTGGAGCGATTCCTTGCCGATGATCTGAGGCATGCCGGCCTGGATATCGATCCGATGATTCTCATTGTTACCAGGCTCATCCCGGACAACGATGGCACTACTTCAAACCAGCGGCTGGAAAAGGTGCACCAAACCAAGAATGTCTGGATTCTGCGGGTCCCTTTCAAAAAAGCAAACAACGAGGTGCTGGGCCACTGGCTTTCCCGCTTTACGGTGTGGCCGTACCTGGACCAGTTCGCCATCGATGTCGAAGCGGAGCTGCGCCGGGAGTTCGGCGGCAGGCCCGATCTTATCGTGGGCAACTATTCGGACGGCAATCTGGTGGCCACCCTGCTTTCCCGGAACATGGGGGTTACCCAGGGCAACATCGCCCATGCCCTGGAAAAATCCAAGTACCTCTTCAGCGATCTCCATTGGGAAAATTTCGAGGCGGAATACCATTTTTCCGTGCAATTCATGGCGGATCTCATGGTCATGAACTGCGCGGACTTCATTATTTCCAGCACCTCCCAGGAGATCATCGGCACGGATCAGGTCATCGGCCAATATGAGTCGTATCAGTTTTTCACCATGCCCGGCCTGCTCAATGTGACCAGCGGCATCAACCTGTTTCATCCCCGCTTCAACGTCATTCCTCCAGGGGTTGATCCGGGAACCTTCTTTCCCCATACCCAGCAGAAAAGAAGGGAAAAGAACCTGAGCCGGGAGCTCGATTCCCTCCTGTTCAGCCGGGAGGATGCGGAGTGCCTCGGGCGCCTGGCCCGCCCGGATCTGCCGCCCATCTTCTCCATTGCCCGGCTGGACCGGATCAAGAACCTGACCGGCCTGGTCGAGGCCTACGGCAAGGACCGGGAGCTGCGGGCGCGGGCCAATCTGATTGTCATTGCCAGCGTTCTGGACCCGGAGCGTTCCCGGGACGGAGAAGAGGCGGAGGAGATCCGCAAGATGCACCGGCTGCTCGAACAGTACGACCTCCACTCCAGCGTCCGCTGGATCGGCAAACTGCTGGGCAAGGAAGCCACCGGCGAAGCCTACCGGCTCATGGCGGATCGCCGGGGGGTTTTTGTGCAGCCCGCCCTGTTCGAGGCCTTCGGCCTGACCATTCTGGAGGCCATGCACTCGGGGTTGCCGGTTTTCGTCACCATGTTCGGCGGGCCGGTGGAGATCGTCGAGCACGGCAAGTCGGGCTTTCTCGTCAACCCGACCAACCCTGAGGCAATGACCGCTTCCCTGGCTGATTTTTTTGTGGGCTGCGCGGAAAATCCCAAATACTGGCAAACCATCGCCAAGGCCGGGTTAAAAAGAGCCCAGACCAATTTCACCTGGGAACTCTATTGCCGACAATTGACCAGGCTTGCCAAGGTGCATGGGTTTTGGCGGTATTCCCAGTCGGAACATGCCAAGGCGCGCATGCGGCAATGCTGGAATCATCTCTATCATCTCTACATCAAGGAGCGCTCAGCCGCGATTGCCCAACCCTGAAAAGGGGAGGGTCGCAATGAGCGCCTGTAAACCCGTCCGGATGCTTCTTTGCTTCGGGGCAAACGGACCAACGGATACGGTGTTATGGATTTACTCAACGAATATCTGGGAATTTTTGACTGGAAACTCCTTGCCCAGACCAGTTTCCGGCTGCTGTTCATCGTAGTTGTCGCCTGGTTTTTCCGCTCGCTTCTCGACAAGCTGCTGGGCAGGCTGAAAAACCGCCTCGATGAGCGGGCCCAGGCCGCCCATGAAGCGCGGACCGAGTATACGAAACGGGTCGAAACCCTGATCCTCCTGGTTCGGCAGGGGGGTATCGTTGTCCTCTGGCTGGTTGTCGGCCTGGTTATTCTGAAGGAAGTGGGGGTTGAAATCGCGCCCATTCTGGCAAGCGCCGGAATCGTCGGCCTGGCCGTGGGGTTCGGCGGCCAGAATCTGGTCCGGGATGTTATTTCCGGGTTTTTCATCATCCTGGAAGACCAGATCCGGGTGGGCGACGTGGCGATGATCAACGGCACCGGCGGCCTGGTGGAAGAGATCAATTTTCGCACCATCATTCTCCGGGATCTCGGCGGCGTGGTGCATATCTTTCCCAATGGCACGATCAATACCCTCAGCAACCTCACCAAGGAATGGTCGGCCTATGTCTTCGAGATCGGGGTGGCCTACAGGGAAAATACCGATGCGGTGGTCACGGTTCTGGAGGAGGCGGGCAGGGAGCTGAAACAGGATCCGGTTTTCGGCCCGATGATCCTGGAGGAGCCCGAGATTTTCGGGGTGGACAAGCTGGATAATTCGGCCGTGGTTATCAAAGGCAGGATCAAAACCGTGCCCATCCGGCAATGGGCGGTGGGCCGCGAGTTCCTGCGCCGGGTCAAGCAGGCTTTTGACGCCAGGGGCATTGAGATTCCCTTTCCGCATCAGACCATTTACTTCGGCGAGGCAAGCAAGCCGTTTGCGGTGCATCTGCTTGGGCAGAACAAGAGAGAGGAACACAGCGGAAAAATATCATCCCCTGAATCCGGGGAAACCCGGAGAGATCGAGGCCTGGCAACAACGTAAAAAAAGGAGAGTGGTCACAATGAAGGTGCGTACGCTGTTTTTGCTGGTTGTTCTGGTTGCAATTGCTGCTTTTGCCGCGCTCAACTGGAGCGCCTTCATGGCGCCGGCCACGCTTTCCTTGGGGATCGCGAACATTCAGGCGCCGCTCGGCCTGGTCATGCTTGGGATGACGGTCTTTCTCGTGGCGCTGTTCCTGGTGTTCGTGGTGTATTTGCAGACTTCGCTGCTGTTCGACACCCGCCGGAACGCACGGGAATTGCAGGCCTGTCACGAGCTTGCCGGCCAGGCCGAGGCTTCGCGGTTTACGGAACTGCGCGGGTTTCTGGAGGAGGCGTTGAAAAAGCAGGCCGATGCGGACGCCGAGGCGAGGGCGGTCGTGCTGGCAAGGCTCGATCAGCTCGAACGGGATCTGCGCTCCGCGATTGACGAGTCGGGAAACACGCTCAGCGCCTACATCGGCGAACTGGATGACCGGTTGGAAAGAAATCCGAAATAATGACGGTACAGGCCGGGGGGACGGCAGAGAGCACAAGGCTTTGCCGGTGGTAGCTGACTCCCCCCTGCGGGTAAGCGTAGACTCCGAGGGGCGGGTCTTTTTTCAGCAATAATAAAAGTTGCACGGTACTAGGCGATCTTCTGCCGGGCCAGGGCGATGGCTCCGCAGATGCCGGCGTCATCCCCAAGAAACGGCGGCACGATGAAACGGCCGATATCCTCTTGCAGCGGTGGAGAAACGAGGTAATCGTTCAGGGCGGTTCGCACCCGCGCGCGGACCATCCCGAAAAACCGGTCCTGGCCAAGCTGTCCGCCCTTTCTGACGCTGCCGCCGATGATCACCCGTTGGGGGGATAACACACACACCAGGTTGGCAACGGCGTAGGCAATGTACTGCGTCTCCCTGTCCCAGGCCTCATGCTCCGGCGGAATCGCTTCCGCCGCAATTTTCGCCCGCGCCAGAAGCGCCGGGCCGGAGCACAAGCCTTCCCAGCAATCGCCATGAAACGGGCACACCCCGGCAAAGGCGTCACCCTGTATGCGGGGGAGCCGCAGGTGCCCCATTTCGGAATGGACAAGCCCGTGCAGGAGCTCTCCTCCCACCATTACGCCCCCGCCGATGCCCGTGCCGATCGTGATATAGATGAAATCGTGCAGGCCTGCGCCGTTGCCCCAATAGAATTCACCGAGGGCGGCGCCGTTCACATCCGTGTCGAAGGCCAGGGGAATATCCGGGAACACCCTGCGCACGGCGCCGAGAATGTCGGTGTTCCGCCAGCCGGATTTGGGGGTCGAGGTGATGTGTCCGTAGGTCGGAGAATCCCGGTGGAGATCGATTGGGCCGAAGGAGCCGATGCCGATGGCGTGGAGCTTCCCGCGCTGGCGCTGTTGCTTGCCCAACCAGTCCGTGACCTGGGAAAGGACGTGTCCGGGACTATCTCCGGACGGAAACTCGATCCGGTCCAGGTCCTGCGGGCAGGTGCCCACCGCGCAGACGAATTTGGTGCCGCCGGCCTCGATTGCTCCCACCAGCGCGTTCTTGAGACTCTTGTGCATGGGACTCTCCCGTGATGGTGTCTCGACCCTTGAGCCCCGGGCAGGGTATTGCCGGCAGGGGGTGGCTCAGGCGCTTCCCACTGCCATGCCTTCTGTCCCGGGCGGCATGCTTTTGATGTGGATATCCCGCTGCGGATAGGGGATATCCACGCCATGTTCCTGAAATGTTTCCCAGATTTTCAAGAGAACATCACTCCTCACATTCTTGACCCCGTTGACCGGATCGTTGATCCAGGCGCCCAGCTCCAGATCGACGGAGCTTTCGCCAAAACCGGCGAGCAGGCACCTGGGCGGCGGATCCTGGATGATCCGCGCCGTTTGCCGGGCTGCCTCCTCGCAAAGGGCCATGGCCTTGCGCACGTCCGCGCTGTAGGCAATGCCCACCGGGATTTTCAGACAGACCGTGCTGTTGCTGAACGACCAGTTTTCCACCTGCTGGGTGATGAGATCCTCGTTGGGGATCAGGAATTCCTTGCCGTCCGGGGCAATGAGCGAGGTGTAGCGGGCGCCCAGGGAGTTGACCCAGCCATAGGTCTCGCCCACGGTGATCACGTCGCCGGGCTTGATGGATTTGTCCAGCAGGAGGATGATGCCGCTGATCAGGTTGGAGAAGATCTTTTGCAACCCGAAACCGATGCCCACGCCCACCGCGCCGGTGAAGATGGTGAAGCCGGTGAGGTCGAGGCCGACGATCCGCAGCCCCACCAGGATGGCGGCGGTGATGAGGGTAATCTTGGAGAGCTTGATGAACAGCACCTGGATGGAAGGCGAGAGCGCCGAGTTCTCCCGGATGCGTTTTTCCAGCAGGTGGGAAAGGAGACGGGCTCCCCAGAGCAACAGCGCCAGGGTCAGGAGGCCGGTGAGCACGGTGAGCAGCGAAATGCGCAGTCCGCCGAACGTGAGGGCGAAACGGTCGAGCAGCTTGACCGCCGGGCCCAGCAGACCCAAAATGTTGAGGGCGGCAAGGGTCCAGGCGATGAGGGCAATCAGTCTGATCCAGGCGGTGTTGTCGAAAAACAGGGAGGCGGTCCGGATAACAATCCAGGCAGCCAGCAGATGGACGATAATGGCGAGCAGATTGTGCGGCCACTCGGCCTCCACCGCGACCAGCAGCGAAACCAGTTGCAGGAAAAGCCAGAGCGCAGGCGTGGCCAAGGGCAGCACGGCAACGAAAAATTGGCCGAAACGTTTTTTGGGCAGCTCGGGGGTGGAGAATTTCCGGTTGATTCTGTTGCCGATCAGAAAGGCGGTGAGCAGGGCCGCGATGATAAGCAGCGCCTGGGCAAGGTTGTCGTAGGTCAGGACATGCCGGAGCAGCCAATCGTGAACGATTGTAAGCTTTTTTTCGCGGATTGCGGAAAGCCAGAGGCTTTTCATGCGGGATGGTTCCGTGGGAGAGAGGAGTAAGGATGTGGATGTTATCCCTGCCGGAGCACGGGGGAATACCGCAAGTATATCAGCAAAACCAGGATGAGCAGAGAAAAAAGCGTAATCGGGATCCCAGCCCTGGCGTGTTCCTTGAAGCTGATCTCTATCCGGAATTTCCTGGCCTGCTCGATGACGATGAGATTGGCGATGCTGCCGATGATGACCAGGTTTCCGGCAAAGGTGCTGGACAGGGCCAGGACGTACCATTGTTCCGGAACCCCGTGGTCGAGGAACTTCACCAGGAGCATGGCGGCGGGCACATTGCTGACCAGGTTGCTCATCAGGGTGGAGATCCCGGCGAGGGCAAAGAGGTTGGCGCTGCTCAAGCCGTATCCGGCCATGGCCTCCATGAGCAGACCGGGGATATTGCGGCTGGTTATGCCGTGGACCACGATGAACAGGGAGCAGAACAGGGTGATCAGGTGCCAGTCCACCAGCTCCATGATCCGCCGGGAGTGCATTTTCCGGCTGCACAGCAGGATTCCGGCCACGGTGATGGCGGAAAGCTCCCTGGGGATGGGCGTGAAGAACAGCCCAACCAGGATCAGCATGGCCAGGAGTCCCTTACCGCTTTGCCAGCGATCGAGCTCGGGCCAACCGGGTGTTTGTTCCGCTGCCTGGCGATCCGAGGCGATGGCAAAACGGCCCGTGTAGGTGCGGCAGAGAATACCGTAGGCGCCACCCAGGGCGATGAGCGTTGGCGGTCCGCACCAGAGCAGGAAGCTGCCGAAGTGCAATTGGCCGACCTGGCCGATCAGCATGTTCTGGGGGTTGCCGATGATGGTGGCGGCGGAGCCGATGTTGCTCGCTGCGGCAAGGCCCAGGAGAAAGGGCAGGGGGTTGAGCCCTTTCTTGAGCAGGACGAGACAGAGGACCGGGGTAAAGGCCAGGCAGACAATGTCATTGGCCAGCAGGGCGGAAAGCAGGGCCGCCGCCAGCATGGAGGCGAGGAGAAAAAGCCGGGGGTGATCCAGTATCCCGGTGGTGCTGTTGATGACCCAGGTGTAGAAGCCGCCCAGCCTGAGCTGGGCGGAAAGCACCATCAGGGCATAAAGCAGAATGATGGTGGGCAGGTCGATGGCATTCATGGCCTCGGTGAGCGGCACCACGCCGCAGACGATCATGGCGATCGCCCCCAGCAGGGCGATGCCGGTCCGGTCCAGCATCAGGCCGGGAATCCGGCCAACGGCCACGCCGAGATAGGTTATGATAAAGATGACAACGGCAAGGTCTGGCATGTGCTATCCTGAAGATAGAGTTGAAAAACGGGACAAGTTCTATATAGCCCCGAGGGGTTGGGTAAGGCAAAGGGTATGTGTGGTGGTCTGGGAAAAAGGTTTGTCCGGGAAGAATAGCGATGATCTCTCTGCTGTTCCCTCTTTCTTCTTTTGCGTGCCCAAAAGAAGAAACAAGAAAAGGGCACCCCAGCCAGTCCTGGCCCTGCGGGCTTCCCTCACTTCTCGACGAGGGCGGGACGCAGAAAAACTCGGGCTTCGCCCTCAGACAGTTTCTGCGTCTTTTCCCGCCCCCGTCTGTGAGGCTCGGCAGGACAAATGGGGGGTTCCCCATTGGCACGCAGCCGAGCAGCGGAGAAACTGCCGAAAAGGGAGGTTGCATTGTTTGAGCGCAGCGAGTTTGCAACGTCCCGGCAGTTTTGAGGAGCGCAGGGCATCCCGCCATAGGCGGGACAAGAGGCACAGGGTGCCCTTTCTTCGCCGCTTCGCTGCTGGTTCGTTTCTTTGGGCAAGCAAAGAAATGAACATACCAATTCAATATCACTTGTAAGCCCGTCAAAAGTTTGACGTAACTTCCCTTGACAGCGGCTGGGGGCGAGCTTACGGTAGTTGCAGAACATGGCCGGGGGGGTGCCTGGCTGATCATTTTCTTTTGTTTAAGGAGCCACGGACATGCAGTTTGATAAATTCACGGTGAAATCGCAGGAAGCGGTGCAGGGCGCCCAGAATCTGGCCCAGGGCAAGGGGCATCAGGAGATCCAGCCCGAGCATCTTATGCGGGTGCTGTTGGACCAGCCCGATGGGGTCGTGGTGCCCATTCTCCAGAAGCTGGGGGTGGACCCTGGTCTGCTGCGGCAGGAGATGGATGCGCTTTTACAAAAGCTGCCCCAGGTGAGCGGCGGCGGGTACACCCAGGCCTACGCGGGCAAACGGTTTCAGGCCCTGCTGGACCGGGCCTTCAAGGTGGCAGGCGAGATGCAGGACGAGTACGTCAGCCTGGAGCATCTCATCCTTGCCGTGCTCGATGACAAGGACTCTCCAGCGGCCCAGGCTTTTCAGCGCAAAGGGGTGAGCCGGGAGGCCTTTTTGCAGGCCCTGGTCGCCATCCGCGGCAACCAGCGGGTCACCGACCCGAACCCCGAGGAGAAGTATCAGGCTCTGGAAAAATATGCCCGCAACCTCACCGATGTTGCCCGGCAGGGCAAGCTCGATCCGGTAATCGGCCGCGATGACGAGGTGCGCCGCGTGGTCCAGGTGCTTTCCCGCCGGACCAAGAATAACCCGGTCCTGATCGGCGAGCCTGGGGTGGGCAAGACCGCCATTGTCGAGGGGCTGGCCCAGCGCATCGTCAACGGCGACGTGCCGGAAACCCTGCGCAACAAGCAGGTGCTCTCCCTCGATTTGGGCGCGCTGGTGGCCGGGGCCAAGTACCGGGGCGAGTTCGAGGACCGGCTCAAGGCGGTGCTCAAAGAGGTGCAGAAACGGGAAGGGGAAGTGATCCTCTTCATCGATGAGATCCATACCCTGGTCGGGGCCGGGGCAGCGGAAGGGTCCATGGACGCCTCCAACATGCTCAAGCCCGCCCTGGCCCGGGGCGAGCTGCACTGCGTCGGCGCCACCACCCTGAATGAGTACCGCAAGTACATCGAAAAGGACGCAGCCCTTGAGCGCCGCTTCCAGCAGGTTCTGGTGCAGGAGCCGTCGCTGGACGACACCATTGCCATCCTGCGCGGGATCAAGGAGAAATACGAGGTCCACCACGGGGTGCGGATCAAGGATTCGGCCACCGTGGCGGCGGCGACCCTGTCCAACCGCTACATCACCGACCGCTTTTTGCCGGACAAGGCCATCGACCTCATCGACGAGGCTGCCTCCCGGCTGCGGATCGAGATCGATTCCATGCCCACCGAGATCGACGAGGTGGAGCGCAAGAAGATCATGCTGGAGATCGAGAAAGAGGCGTTGAAGAAGGAAAGCGACGCTGCCTCGAAGGAGCGGCTGGCCAAGCTTGAGGCGGAGCTGGCCGAGCTCAATGAAACCTTGACCTCCATGAAGGGCCACTGGACCCTGGAGCGGGACATCATCCAGAAAATCCGCACCATCAAGAGCGGCATCGACGAGGCCAGGGTCGCCGAGCAGCAGGCCGAGCGCCAGGGCGATTTGAGCAAGGTGGCCGAGATTCGTTACGGGACCATCGTGGAGCTGGAAAAGCAGTTGGCTAGCGAGAACACCCGCTTGGCAGAGATCCAGCAGGACCGGCAGATGCTCAAGGAAGAGGTGGACGAGGAAGATGTGGCCCAGGTGGTGGCCAAGTGGACCGGCATCCCGGTGGACCGGTTGCTTTCCGGGGAAAAGGAAAAGCTGGTCCATGCCGACGCCGAGCTGGCCAGGCGGGTGGTGGGCCAGACCGAGGCGATCACCGCCGTGGCCAACGCGGTGCGCCGCGCCAGGGCCGGGCTGCAGGACCCCAACCGGCCCCTGGGCTCCTTTATCTTTTTAGGTCCCACCGGGGTGGGCAAGACCGAGCTGGCCCGGAGCCTGGCCCATTTCCTCTTTGACACGGAAAAGGCCATGATCCGCATCGACATGTCCGAGTTCATGGAGAAGCATTCGGTGGCCCGGTTGATCGGCGCGCCTCCGGGCTACGTGGGCTACGAGGAGGGCGGCTATCTCACCGAGGCGGTGCGGCGCAGGCCGTATTCGGTCATCCTTTTTGACGAGATCGAAAAGGCGCATCCGGATGTGTTCAACGTCCTCTTGCAGATTTTGGACGACGGCAGGATGACCGACGGCAAGGGGCGGACCGTGGATTTCAAGAACACCATCCTGATCATGACCTCGAACCTGGGCAGCCAGATGATCATGGAGATGGGTGAGGGGAGGCGGGCCGAGATGCAGACCCGGATCGACGCCATCCTCCATGCCCAGTTCCGGCCCGAATTTTTAAACCGGATCGACGAGATCATCATCTTCCACGCCTTGGGCAAGGAGCATCTTGCCCGGATCATCGACATTCAGGTGGCCCTCCTTACCCAGCGGCTGGCCGAGCAGAAGTACGGCATCAGCCTGACCGAGGCGGCCAAGGAGTACCTGATCGAGGTGGGCTACGATCCCAGCTTCGGGGCCAGGCCCCTCAAGCGGGCGATCCAGCGCTATGTGCAGGACGGCCTGGCCATGAAGATCCTGGACGGCACCTTTGGTGAGGGCGACACCATCGTGGTGGACCGGGGCGAGGCAGGGTTGGTCTTTAGGGAACCTTGAAAAATCAACTTCCTGTTGATTTTTCAAGCCGCAAAACCAAAACAAGTTTTGCTTTTGCTCACATTTTCAGCAACTTAAGTGGCTGAAAATGACGGGGCGTCCTTGCCCCGCACAGGAGCCTTGAATTTTTCAAGGCTTCCTTTAGAAAGGGGTAGAAAAAGGCAAAAGGCAGAAGGCGCAAGGCAAAAGGGTGGCTGGATTGTGGGTGATCCGGCCACCCTTTTGTGGTATATGGGGTGCTGTGAGAAGGAGCAGGTGTTTTGCTTGCGATCTGATCGTTGTTCCAAACAGGTGCTTCGACAGGCTCAGCACGAACGGTGTTGACGGAGACGAGATTGCAAGAGACCTCATAAGACCATCCGTTCGCCCTGAGCCTGTCGAAGGGCTCTTTTTTCGATAAGGGAAACACCATGAACAATCAAGAAAATACAGCCCGCCTCGTTGCCCTGGTCGGGGAGCGGGCGGCTAATATCTTTACGGCCCGGGGCTACTGCTGTTCCGAAACGGTGATTGTCGTCATCAACCAGGCCTTTCGCGGCGATCTCAGCCCTGAGATGGCCGTGCGCCTTGGTTCCGGGTTTTGTCACGGCATGGGCGGGGCCGGTTGCACCTGCGGCTCGCTGGCCGGGGGTGAGGTCGCCATCAGCCTTTTTCTCGGGCCTCGGCAACCGGGGGGGATGAAGAGCAAGGAGTTTGAGAAGGTGGCCAAGGAGATGCACGACCGTTTCCGGGCCCGTTTCTCCGCCACCTGCTGCCGGGTGCTGCTCCGGCGGCGCAAGGAAAAAAACGGCGCTGCCTGCAAGGAGCTGACCGTGGGCGGGGCCGAGATCGCGGCGGAGTTGATTCTTGCGCAGCGGCCCGAGCTGGCACCCAAGGTTGATCTGGATTTTCTTGCCATCCGGGAATCAAAGCTGGGCGCCTTGGCCAAGAAGCTGCTGGGCAGGGAATAGATATGGTTTGTTTTTGTAAAAAGCTTTGCAGGGCAAGGTGTGATGATGTCCTTGCAAAAAGTCAAAAAAACGTGGCATTCCGTCATTCCGGCGAAGGCCGGAATCCAGTATTTTTAGCTGGTTATGGAAAGGCTGGACACCGGTTTTCACCGGTGTGACGATTTCTTGCGTGCTCTCCATGGATAAGATGCAATCCTTGAGGCTGAAGGGGTTGAAAATTTCTCCCCCGCTCTTTCTGGCCCCCATGGCCGGACTCACCCATTCCGCCCTGCGGCGGCTCATTCTGGAGCAAGGCGGCATCGGCCTGTTGTCCACCGAGATGCTCTCCGCCAAGCGGCTGCCCATGGAAAACGCGGCCCTCTCCCCCTATCTGGTCCGTGCCCCCCAGGAAATCCCCCTGTCGTATCAACTGCTGGTCAGCCGGGTGGAGGAGGTGGCCCCTGCCATTGCCAAGCTCCATGCGTTGCAGGCTGAGGCCATCGATCTCAACCTGGGTTGCCCAGCCCCGACTGTGCGTCGCATGGGGGCGGGCAGCCGCCTCATGGACGAACCCGCGCTGGTGCGGGAGCTGGTGGCTGCGGCCAGAAAGCAGACCGACCTGCCCCTTACCGCCAAGATCAGGCTGGGCGAGACCCTGGATGAGGAAAAGCTGCGCGATTTCTGCCGGATGCTGGAGGGAGAGGGGATTGATCTGTTGAACGTGCATGCCAGGCTGCGGGGCGAGCCCTTCGTGCGCAAGCCGCGCTGGCCATGGGTCGGCAAGGTCAAGGGCTGGGTGAACATCCCGGTGGTGGCCAATGGCGGGATTTTTTCGGTGGAGGACGCCAAAAACTGCCTGGCCCAATCAGGGGCGGACGGCCTCATGATCGGCCGGGGCGCGGCGATCCGACCCTGGATCTTCGCCGAGCTTGCCCATGGGGTGTATGGCATCGGCACGGAGGTTGGAACGGTGAACAAACCAGCCCTCTACCTGCGCTTCATCGAACTGCTTGAGGAAAGCTTCCTGCCGGAACGGCGCTTGGGCCGCCTCAAGGAGTTCAGCCATTATTTTGCCAATAACTATCCCTTTGGCCATAGCCTCGCTTCGGCCATCCAATCCAGCGGCTCCGTTGATCAGGCCAGGGAACGGGCTTTGGCCTTTTTTAGCAAAAATGAAACCTCTTCCTCCCTGAATAGCTGACTCCCCGAAGGTCTCTTGTCTGAGCGATTCTGTCTCTTTTAAATTTTTTTGTGGCCATCATTATTTTTTCGCTACCTGGTAGTCTATATGTTCCAGGTAGGGTGATATGCTCTGAGTATGCTCGGAAAAGTTTACGGTTTCGGCATACCCAAAAGATAGTGGCGATCCATTTGTTTCTTGCCGGAAGCAGCCGTTTTTAATATCGTCAGAGCCTGACATAAATTTCATGTCGTGAGAAGATGGTGCAGCCCTTCTCCGGCAGCCGGGCGGGTGGTTGTGAAGGGCTGGTCCTCTTCAAGATTGTTTGGCATAACGGTACAGTTGAACCTTAAACCTTTTCAGGTGGCTCATGAGCGACATTACGATCTATCAGGCGGAAAATGGCGCCGTTGAGGTGCGGCTTGAGCAGGAAACGGTTTGGCTATCGCAGGAGCAGATGGCGGCGCTGTTCGATGTGCAGAAGGCAGCGATTTCCAAGCACCTGAAAAATATCTTCGCCAGTGGTGAGCTGGAGCGCGAGGCAACTGTTTCCAAAATGGAAAGGGTTCAGCAGGAGGGCCACCGTAAGGTGACCAGGCGGATTGAGCACTTTAATCTGGATGCCGTGATTTCCGTTGGATATCGGGTGAATTCCGCCCGTGCTACCCGTTTTCGTCAATGGGCCACCCGCCTGCTACGCGACCATCTGACCCAGGGCTATACCCTTAATCGCCAGCGTTTCGAGACCAACGCCCGTGAGCTGGAGGCCGCCCTGCAACTGGTGAAAAAGGCGGCGCAAAGCCCGGAGCTGCTGGCCGATACCGGGCGCGGCTTGCTGCAGATTGTTACCCGCTATGCCCAGACCTTTCTCCTGCTGCAACGCTACGACGAGGGCTTGCTGACCGAGCCGCCCATGGTGGCCGGCGGCCGGTTGCCCTCGCTGGATGAGGCGCGGGAGGCCTTGGTCGATTTGAAGGCTGAACTGATGCGGCGAAAAGAGGCCTCCGATCTCTTTGCCCGTGAACGCGGCGACGCCTTTGCGGCAATTTTCGGTAACCTCGAACAAACGGTCTTCGGCGCGCCGGCCTATCCCAGCGTGGAGGCCAAGGCCGCCCACCTGCTCTATTTCGTCATCAAGAATCACCCATTTTCCGATGGCAACAAGCGAAGCGGCGCTTTCCTGTTTGTTGATTTCCTTAATCGCAATGGCCGTCTGCTCGCCGCCAACGGGCAGCCGATCATCAACGACATCGGTCTGGCGGCCCTCTCGCTGCTGGTGGCGGAATCCGCTCCGTCCCACAAGGAGACGATGATTCGCCTGATCATGAACATGCTGGTGAATCCGCCATGAGCGAAGACGAAACCCACTGCCTGGCAAGGCGGGATTTGGCCGGGGGGCCGTCTGCCACAGGAAACCGGGGCATCTGTTGCAAAAAATGCAATAGTTGCCGCTAAAGGTTTTCAGCTTGCCTCATAGCTTTTCATCAGCAAGGGTTTGGCTTTTTCGAAATCAGCCATGGTGCCAAGGGTGACCTCCAGGTCGCCGGTGCCGAAATGGCCGGTTGTGGCGACATCGCGGGTAAACCCTTTTTCCAGGGCAATGGTGGCGGGATCGATCTTGAGATAGACGAGCAGCTTGCCGCTGCCCGGATGCACCTCAACGCAGGCGAAGTTTTTGATTCGCTTGAAGGCAAAATAGAATTTTAAGACCTTGAACTGCACGTCATCGCCCAAGGCCAGGAGATAGGCCCTCAGCTCCTCGTAAAGCCCTTGCAGCTCCGGCCTGGCTTGGGCCAGGTATTCGCTCACCGTCTTGTACTGGTTTTTCCCGCTCTTTCCCGGCCTCTTTTCCCCTGTTTGCGCCTCTGGCGCAACCGCTGCCGAGGTGGCATTGACCAGCTCCAGAAGCAACAGGTCATCGCCGTAGCGGCGGTAACGGATCAACTCAATGTTGCGGTTGATCTGCTGGACGGCATGCTCGTCGTACTTGGTGAAATCCCCGGCAATGCAGAGCAGGCGCGGGCTGGGCCATTCGATGGCCGCCGAGGCCTCCTTGCCGAATCTCTCCATGACCAGCAGGGTGAACTCCGCTTTGTGGTCCATGAGCCAGTCCAGATAAAAAAGCCCCTGGTTGATGACGTTTTCGTTCATGGCCCGTTTGTATTCGATGATCACCGGGCAGCCGTTTTCGTCGATGCCCAGGGTGTCGATCCGGCCGCCGTGGGTTTTGCCGGTGGAGTATTCCGAGGCCAAAAAGCGGATCCCGAGAAAGGCTTCAAGATGCATCTCCATCTGGGCCTGCAAGGATTTTTCCACCGAGGCGGAACGTCCTTCAAGCTCCCGGACGCCGTCTTTCTGGATTCTGAACAGCTTGATGTCGCTCATGTTTCACCACCCTCCGCAGTGTCGGAACCCAACTGCTTCAGCATCCGGTCGAAGTCGCTCTCAAATCGCCGGTCCTGCACGATGCGGTATTTCTCGAATTCACTTTCGGCGTGGGTCTTGGCCAGCTCTGCTGCCACCTTTCCAGCGTCTTGCAAAATCTCCCGGTCCCAGAGGGTCAGAAATCCCGCCAACCGTTTCTCCCAGTCTTCCATGGTCATGGGGATTTTGCGCATGGCCTGCAGCTCGGCCATATCGAGATAGGCGGAGACAATGCGCTGCATCTGGGCCAGCTCGTACTCGTTGAGGTAGTTCTTGGCGATGCCGACATCGTATTTGTGGATTTTTTCGTGGGGCGCACCCTCCCAATGGGTCAGCCCCATGTTTTCCTTCCGGTGGTCGGCACGGTCCACAATAACTTCCGCCGCTGTCTGGCCGTGGATGGCGTAATGCAGCTTGTTCTGCACGGCAGAGAAAAAGCGTTTGGTGGCGGTGGCGGTCGGGTCGTAGTCCAGCGCGGTGGCGTAGATGTCGGTGATCTTCTGGTAGAACTTGCGCTCGGAAAGGCGGATCTCGCGGATCTTTTCCAGTTGGCGCTCGAAGAACTCGTTGTCGAGGACGCTGCCGCCGTGCTTGAGGCGGTCCACATCCATGGCCCAGCCCTGAATGGTGTAGTCCTTGACGATCCGGTTGGCCCACTTGCGGAACTGCACCGCCCGCTCGTTCTCGATCTTAAAGCCGACGGCGATGATGGCCTGCAGGTTGTAGTGCTTGACCCGGTAGTTCTTGCCGTCGGCGGCAGTTGTTAAGTACTGCTTAATAACTGCCGCTTCTTCGAGTTCGTTGTCGGCAAAGATGCGTTTCAGATGCTGATTGATGGCGGGCACCGAAACATCGTAAAGGGTCGCCATCATCTTCTGGGTCAGCCAGATATTCTCGTTCTCGTAGCGCATCTCCACGTTGGTTTCGCTGTCGCCGGTGGCGGCAACGAAGGTGAGATATTCCGCCGCCGAAGAGCGGACGATGGAGGTCTCGTTTTTCCTGGTAATCAGCGGTTTTTTGTTTTTGCTCATGCCTTGCCCCCCAAACGGACATCAACCTTTATTTTTTCGTATGGCGGCTGGTAGGTGGATTGGGTGTTCATATTGATTTTCGCTTGAGACGGTTGAGCCGCAGCGGGTTATGATGCCAGGGCAATTGTGCAGTCGCCTCTCGCACAAATTTGCTGTCCGGCCAGGCCTCGGCGAAGGCCCGCATGTACATCATCTTCCGGGACGATGTTGCTGCTTCCAAATGCCCACGGCAAGGGGAATAGGTATTATGTTCCCGAAAAATCCTTACGTTCGATTAATTACATAATCAAGTTGCCGCTCCACATCGCGGCCTTGGTCATCCTGCTTCACCGCGAAAAGAAACAAACACTGCCCACCACTGGACTGTTGCCACTGGTGGCCAATCTGCGCTTTTTCTCGTGAATCGTCATTGGTCTTGTACGGCTCGCCCTTGTACTCCACCACCAAGATACGGCCATCGGTCAATTCGCAGACAAAATCGGGGTAAAAGTAATCATCGGCTGTTGGCAGCCAAAAGGAAAACCGCTCCTCCTTCTCCACGTTGCGCACCCAATGCTTCACTGCCGGATGTGCGTCAATGGCCCGCGCACAGAGAAATTCCTCGGCTGGTGAACCATCAGCTCGGTTTGCCCGCAGGTCGTGGATATTCGGGTAGTAGTGTTTCCGGAAGCGATACCGGCCCGAGTAGAACGGTGGCCGGGCCGGATAATGTGCCGGATGGAAGCTAAAGGAATATCGGAAGCTGTCCGCCAGCCGTGGCGCGGCAAAAAATCCGGGCAACTTCTTCTGAAAGCCTGCCTTGACCGCGCCCTTTCTCCGTCTTTCAATCTCCCGGCGGAGGGCCTCGGCAAGCTGGTTCTTTGCGCGTAACAACGCGGTGAGGGTAAGGCCGCGGTCAGCCATCAGGTGACGCGCCACTGCCAATAACCACTTGATCATCGCCGACTGCCCCACATCAATCTGACGGCATTCCCGGTCGAGCCAGCGCACCAAGTCATTTTCTGTGGCATGCGCGGCAATCTCATTCAGGTGCAGTTGGCGGCTGTCCGCCTCCTGAAGCACCACCTTGCCGCCAGCAACGTCAATCTCAAAGGTGGCGCCGCGCTCCACGATGGAAAACCCGGCCAGGCTGATTGGCTCGGCAAAGAGGTCGAACTCTCCCAATTCGGCAAGCACCCGTTTTTCCACCGGCTGCAAGTCGCCATCCCAATCAAGGCAGAGTTGCGGCAAGGGAGCGAATCGTTCACCACGGGCCGACGGGGCCGACAAAGCGGCCTGCCGGGTGCGCGCGGTGTCGATGGCTTCCCGTACCTTGTGTTGCTGCTTTGCTGGGCAGGAGGCGAGCAGGAAATCCTCAACCTCTCCGGACAACTCGCCGCGCACGATAACCGTTGCCCCGGAGGAAGTCGGCCGGATTTCGACAACATCCTTCAACTCATCCGGCACGGGGGAAGAGGGTGCGGCATCCAGCGACAGCACGGCCTCGGCTGTCTTTGGCGTGGCGTTCCCATCAAGGTTGAAAAGCGGGAAATCCTTTTGCACCGGCGCAATGGCCATTACTGCCTCATACGCCTCAAAGCCCATGTTGTTTACCAGCCGGTCAACCAATTTGTCCGCCACCCGTGCAAAGTCTTGCGACACGATATGCGCGTATGCCTTGGCAAGCTCCGCCTGCTGGCGCGGGCGGGCATAGGGCATGCGCAAGACCCGGCCCAGCAACTGCTCCACGTCCTTGGCGCTCTTGGCGTCTTGCAGGCTGCACAGCACATAGGCAAAGGGGCAATCCCAGCCCTCTTTCAGAGCCTCAACGGTGATGACGTAACGGATCGGGCACAGGGGATCGGCCAGCATGATGCCGTCCAGTTCCTTCTGATCACCGGTGGCCACGGCAATTTGCCTGCGGTCCAGCTTTGCACCGTCATCACTGGTCAGATGTTCCAGCAGTTTTTCGACGGTGACCTCTCCATTTTTCGCCTCGGCCTGGAAGAGCAACACCGGGCGGATATACTCCGGCTCTTGGGCGGCCAGGGTTTCCAACCGGTCACGGGTCAGGATTGCATCCTGCACCGCATCCTTCCAGCCGGTGGGGTGTTCCATCAAGACAATGGGGAGTTTGATCATGTCCTCGCGCTGCAAGGCGTGCGCGCCAACGTGGTACAGCACGTTGCTACCCGTGGCCGGGGTGGCGGTGAGTTCCACCACGCAGGCGGGAAGCAGATTTTTCAGGGTGCGGAATGCCTGCTCGGTGCGGTTGTTGTGCGCCTCATCCACCACCACAATGGGCTGGTGGAGGGCCAGCCAGTTGGCCATTGAGGCCTTGACCCGGCCCAGGTCAGCGGCGGTCAGATAGGGCTGGGCCTCGATATCCGCCTCGGTCACCTTGTCGAGCCGCGCCTCCTGCTGCGGGGTTAGCCCCTGAAAGTGGCGGGCGAAGTTCTCGTCAAAGGAATAGACGTTGCGCTGGCTCCTTTCCTTCACGTTGAAGGATTGAATGGTCGCCACCACGACAATGGCCGATTGGCCCACCTCCTGCGGCCCCACCGTGGCCAGGTCATCCAGGGCGCAAACCCGCACCCGCTCGCCGAAGTATTCGGTCAGCGCCTCGCGGCATGGATGGCGGGGGGTGGCGAGCGCGGCCAGGGTCTGGCTGCGGATGGCATCGGAGGGCACCAGCCACAAGGCCAGAGGGGCGTCGGTGTCGCAGAACGATTTGCCGATGCGGGCCACTGCGTGGGCGGCCAGATAGGTCTTGCCGCCGCCGGTGGGGATGCGCACACAGACGGCGGGCACCTCGCCCAAGGCGTCGTCGTTGTATGGCGCTTGCCGGGTTTGTCCCTGCGTCTCCTTCACCGGCGCGCACTCACGCCACGCCTCGCTTACCCCCCGCATGCGCACCTGGCGAAAGAAGTCATCCAGGGCAACGAGCGCCTTTTCCTGATAGTCTTTCAGTCTGAACATGATCAACGCGCCTTGATGTCGTAAGGGATTTGCTTAAAGGTGATACCGGCCTCGCGCAACCTTGCTTCCCCCAGCCGGGTGGTTTCGCCGTAGATTACCCGTGGGCCTTGGTGGGGAAATTCCGTTTCCAGAAGGGCCAGCACGGCGGAGGTCAGCACATTGCCGCCCTGGGGCTGCCGGTCGCCAAGAATGCCGTTGTAGAGCAGATAATAGGCCGTATCGCCGTGAACCCCAAGCAGGGGAGTGTCGAATGCCCGCCCGGCTGGCTCGCCGGTTTCAAAAAGCCACAGATACGCGGCCAGGGCCGGGAAGCGCACCGCTGGATGGATGGAGCCGTCGGCGTCGAACACGGGTTCGCCCAGAGTATGGAAGCGAAAGCCGCCACCGCCCTGCCAGTTGACCGATTGGGAAACCCCGTTGGGATCACCTGCAATCACTGCCATCATGCGTGGTAAACATTTGGTGACGGCATGTTCACCCATCTCAATGCCGATCCAGCGGCGGCCCATCTTGTGGGCAACGGCGGCAGTAGTGCCGGAGCCAAGAAATGCATCCAGAACCAAATCGTCAACATTGGTACTCAATTCAATAATACGCTTGAGCAATGCTTCCGGTTTTTTGCTCTTTGGGAACTCAACGCCGCCTTCTTTGTGCAGGTTGTTTGAAAGAAGATCATCCCAGAGGGTAGTCAGAGGTTCACCTGCAACCAACACTCCGTCGATTTCCTTTAGTTTTTCTCGGTAGAAAATCCAGCGCTCGCCACCCTTGAAATACATGTTCGAGTATCCATCACGCTCCAGCAAAAATATCTTGTTTGGCTCTGCCTGCGATTGGTCAATCAACTCCTGAGCCGCCACACTGACAGCGTTATAGTCGGGTCTGGCAGTACGGATCACTTGGTTTGCGTGGGCAATCACAAACTCATTGACTTCTTCCTCAAGCAACTGGGGGCCAAGCTCCTTTCTCAGTTCCGTTATTTTCTTTCCTTTGTTGGAGGCAAATGCAGCAGAAAGAGTAGTTAATTGCCATTGAGAATAATGGTCGCCAGGATTTACCAGAAATGAGCCATATCGCTTGTCGCGTTCGCGGCCAGTAAAAAGACGGTTTGGTTTCCAGCGTGGCTTGTCCTTGGCATAGACTAAAATAAAATTTGTTGTGTTAACCATGCCGGGGTTAATGGCCTTGTGTCCGGTTGCCGCACCTTGCTTGAAGGTCACAATCGCCACACGATTTTTGCGATTCATCACTTCATCCGCAATAGCAATTAGATAACCGAGTTCATTGTCGTCAATGTGGATGAATAAGGCTCCGTCCGGTGCGAGCAATTCGCGTTGCAGTTCCAGTGTAGGAAAGAGCATCGTTAGCCACTGTGAATGCTCCAGCTTGTCGTCGTAGTCAGGAAAGGCTTGTTCGGTGTTGAAAGGGGGATCTGCGTAAATGCACTTCACCCGGCCCCGGTAGAACGGCAACAGCGCCTTCAACGTCTTGAGATTGTCGCCTTGAATGAGCAGGTTTTCCGCGTTCGCGTCGCCGTGGGTGGATGCAAATTGCAGCAGGTGGTAGGGCACCTCGGCGGCGCTGGCCACAGCCTGGGTTTTGTTCACCCAATCAAGAAAGGGCATGGGGAGTTATCCTTGTTATGAATCTATCTGTTATCGTAGCTGCGCGGCGATACATCAGTTCCCCTTCTTCTTCCCATACGAAACCGGTTCCACCGTGCGGCAGCGTTGCTCCACCTGATGCGCCACCCGCTGAATCATTTCATCAGACAACACCCTTTCCCCCCTGGGCTTCGCGAGGAAATCCGGATTCTTGGAATTGAACACCACCATGTCCCGCCCCTTGCGCTCGATAAACCAACCGGGCAAGGCCAGGGCCGGTTGCACCGGCACCGGCTCGCCCACCGCGTTTTTCAGCCAGTTGGCCAGCCATTGCGCCTGGCGCTTGGCCTGGGCAATCGGCTCGGTTTCCTGCCAGCCGGGGAATTGCAGGCTCTTGCCGTCATAGACCACCAGCGCCTCTTCCTTGCCCCGGCCCTTGTCCGGCTTGGCCCGCCCCTTGGTCTCCACCGCGTACACACCGGCCGGGCCGATCACGATATGGTCTATATTGAAATCCTCGGCCGGGAAATCGTGGTACACCCGGCAGCCGAGCAGCATAAGTTGGTTCAGCTCCTGCCCGGCTGCCATTTCGCATTCCATGCCCAAGCGGAGGCGCTGCCGTGTCCGCCAGGTCCGGTCTATCTGGACGGCGAAGTACAAGATGAAAAACAAGAGCATTATGCCATAAACAAACCCCAGGCTGGGGGTGGTTGACTGAGGGGCAAAGCGCTGTTGGAGAAGAAATTGCGAGCCAAGAAGGAGAGGGATGAGCAGGAGAAAAAGCAGGTGGGAGGTAAGGTCTTGGCCAAGATCCTCAACCTGTTCGCGCAGGCTTTCCCCAGGGTTGCGCAACAGATCACGGGTCAGGGGGTTCCGCCGCCCCCGGCGGTGAAGCCTTTTGACAATGGCCAATATCCCTATCGCCAGCGCAAACAACACAAACATAACCAGCACGGGAATACATTGAATTAGAAGATTGGACAATCGCGCCCCTCAAAACAGGAATATTTCAAGTAAGATTGATCAGTTATACCGGGGCAGGCCAGCGCTGTCAAACAGATTGAGTGTGGGCGCCTTGGGCGGGAAAGGGTGGAGGCAGATTGCCCCCACCCTTTGTAGTAGAAGTCTTACGGCGGAGGGGAAGCGAAGTTGTGACGTTGCGTCACGGGTTGAAAAGCAAGGGTAGGTACTTATCGTACATATCCTTGCTTTTTAAAAAACGAAGCCACCTTCGGGGATCACTGAGCGCAGAGCTGCTCGAAGATGGTGTCTTTCATGTCGATGAGATCGTCCGGCCCCAGATGCAGTTCCTGCAGCACACCCTCGTTGAGTTCGCTCCATTCCTCCGGGTCCCATTCGTTGTCGATGATTCTGTCCATCAAACCGATGGAATAGCCGAAGCTGTAGGCGATGTAGTCGGCCACCTTGATCAGGGCGATGAGCTTGGCCGGCACGGCTCCTTGCCCTGTGAGATTGGAGGTGTGGTGGTGGATGATGGTCTTGCACACCGCGTCGGGCAGAGACCAGGTTTTGGCCAGCAGCCCTCCAACCACGCAATGATCCGAGCCGACCAGCGCATCTTCCTCCTGGATGATATCGCGCTTGTGGCTGAGGGCGGCATGGGTGAAGGCCTGGTATGGCGGAGTACGCTTGAGCAGCATCGGGATGGCGCAGTCATGGAAGAGCCCGGCCATGTAGGCCATGTCCGGGGTGATGTCCTCGGCGGTCAGGATGCCGCGCATGGTTTTGGCCAGGGCTTCCGCCGCCACGGCGGTGTGCAGGGAATGCTCCCAGAAAATTTTGTCCGTGGCGGTGCCGGTGCCCAGGGCATCCTGCAGGCAGGCGGTGAGCACCACCTTGCGGAAGTTTTCCAGCCCCATGTAGGTGAGGGCCTTGACAATGGATTCGCATTTGCTGGACAGGCCGAAAAACGGGGAGTTGATCACGTTGATGACCTTGGCGCTTATGGAGGCGTCCTGGGTCACCAGATTGGCGATGCGCGGAAAATCGGGATGCTCGGCGCGCATTTCCTTGTTGATCTCGATGACGATGGTGGGCTGGGCCGGCAGCTTGATCTTGCTGACGATTTGCTTGGCATGCTCAAGGCGTTGGGCGTTGAAATCAATGGTGGTCAAGGTGTGCGCTCCGTTGCGATCAAAGGAAAAAGGCAGGGGCGGGCGAGCCGATCATATTATCTCGTCAATGGTAGCATGTTTCAAAAGGGTTACGAAGGAAAAAATGTCGATTTGCTTTGCTCGTATTTGGTTTTAGCAGCTAGGGAAGATTGCCGCTGGCGCGAATGTTTCCCTAGCTTTTTGAAAGCCTGCTATGGTGTTGTTGTGTGAGTTTGTTATAATGATTTCGGCAAATTCAGCCGAGCAATGGAAGAATGAAAGGAAGTACAAGGACCTCTATCTTGCAAGCCACCCCCGCCTATCAGCCCATACAGTATGGGAAGTTTCTCCTTCTGGACCGCATCGCCCGTGGTGGAATGGCGGAGCTGTGCCGTGCCAAGATCATCGGTTCCCAGGGCTTTGAGAAGCTCGTCGCTATTAAAAAAATCCTGCCCCATCTGGCTGACCAGGAGGATTTTGTTTCCGCCTTCATCGATGAGGCGCGACTCGCTGCTTTCCTGCACCATCGCAACATCGTGCAGATTTTCGATTTCGGGGAAATGGCGGGAGGATATTTCATCTCCATGGAGTATCTTTCCGGTAAGCCGTTGCGGACTCTGATGAATTGTGCGGGGAAAAGCGAGGCCCGGCTGCCCTTGGGCATGGCCCTTTTTATCGTCGCGGAAATCTGTGGCGGGTTGGATTATGCCCATAATCTGAAAAATTTTTCCGGCGAGCCCCTTGGTATTGTCCACCGCGATATCGGCCCGCAAAACATCTTCATCACCTATGACGGGCAGGTAAAGATCATCGATTTCGGCATCGCCCGGGCAACCAGTCACAATACCGTCACCACCGTTGGCTCGCTCAAGGGCAAGATTGCCTATATGTCCCCGGAGCAGGCAAGCGGAAAGGAGATTGATCACCGGTCCGATATTTTTTCCGTTGGCATTATCCTGTATGAACTGGTGACCGGAAGGCATCTGTATACCGCCGAGGATAGCGGGCAGCAGCTTGCCCTCGCGGTGGACGGCAGGTTTGTTCCTGCCAGGGAGCTGGATGTCTCTCTGCCGCCATTGCTCCATGATATTCTCGACAAAGCCCTGGCCCGGGCCCCCGATGACCGCTACCAGACAGCCGGGGAGTTGTTGGCCGATCTTGAGAGATGCGCCAAGGAAACAGGGGCGTTTGCCACGGCGAGGGAGCTGGCCCTCTGCATGGCACAATTTTTCAAGGCGGACATGGAGCAAGAGGAAGCAACGCTGGGTCAAGCCGCTTCCGTTGCGTTGCCTCCGGCCGATGAGGTTCTGGATTCCGAAGCTTCTGCCTTGGAGCCAACGCTCATACTTGCAAGGGAGAAGCACGCCCCGGAATTCAAGGTGCGGGAACCTCGCCCTCGCAGGCTGGTCGTTCTCCTGGCGGTTGTGGTGCTGGTCCTGGGGATGGGAGCTGCTGCAACGGTTAAGTTTTTCGGCAAACCTGAAGAGAAAGCGGGCGATGTCTCCGTTGCCAACCCGGCCCAGGAGAATTCCATCACGATGCAGGATGAGGCGCGGAGCTATTTTGCCCGGCTCTTGACCGGGCAGGACCAGGCATCGGGGAGAAGTTTTCCGCCTAAGGATTTGGCGGATTTTGACCGCCATGCCTCTGTGTTCATGGAGCAGTCGCCCCGTGAAGCAGAGACCGCTTTTGAAAAACTCGCCCAGATCTATCCCAACACCGCCCTGGTGCATTTCCAGCTCGGCCGGCTTTATACCCAGGGCAAGGAAACGGACAAGGCAATGGCTGCCTATCAAAAGGCCGTGGCCCTGGACAACACAATGGACAAGGCGTTTTTCAATTTGGGCTATCTTCTTGCCGACAAAAAAGGGTATAAAGAGGCCAAGGCCATGTATGCCAAGGTTATAGAGCTTGCCCCCGATTATGTGGACGAGGCGTTGTTCAACCTGGCCCTCATTGAAAAAAGGCTTGGCCAAACCGAGGAGAGTATCCGGCATGCCCGACTGGCTGTGGAGAAAAATCCCAGCAACGTCCAAGCTGCAAAACTGCTTGAGCAGTTACAAAAAAAGAAGAAGGAACCATGAAGCGCGCACTCTCTTTTCCCCCGCTGTTTTTGCTTTGTGCTGGGATTTTCTGCCTTGCCTGTTTGACGGGCTGTGCACTGTTCGGCGATACAGGCGGGCAGGCGGAAGAAGCCAAGCCGGATGTCTATGTCCACACGGTGGAGTGGCCGGGCGAGACGCTGCCCATGATCGCGCAGTGGTATACCGGCAACAAGGATAACGGGAAAGTTTTGGCCAAAACCAACCCCACCATCGCAGCCGACCGTCTTGTTGTGGGCGATCAGGTCCTGATCCCTTTGGAGTTGGTGAAAAACAACAAAAGCATGCCCCAGGAATTCCTCGCCACTTTCAGCGCCAAGGAGCGCGCTGCCCCAAAGAAAGCTTCCCCGAAACCAAAACCAGTGCCTGAGAAGAAAGACGAGTTTCAGCCCTATGGGCCCAAGTGAGCAGGCTGGAATAGAAAAGGGTTTTCTCTCCCTAGTTCCGGACCAGAGTATGGGAAGGGCTGTCGATTTCGGTATGTGCTGTTTTGCGGCGCAGCCATTTGTACCCTTCGTGGCTTAGAAAAAGCGCCACGGGAAAGGGCAGCAAAACCCAGAGGTCGGCCAGCGGCACATGGGCGGTGTTGAATACCTTTTGCACCGGGGCCACGTTGAGCAGGGTCCAGATCCAGACCACTTCCAGCGCCATGGCTGCCACCATCAGACGGTTGGAGAAGAGCCCCAGGCTGAAGACGGAGAACTCCCAGCTCCGCATGGTCAACCCGTTGAGCATCTGGCAGGTGACCGCGCCCAGCAGGGTCATGGTCATGGCCTGCCGGTGCAGCAAGGGATCGGCCAGGGTGACGGTGCCGTATTGCCAGCCGTGCAGCAGCAAAAAGGAGAGGAAGGCGGTCATGGCCGCGGTCGCCTCGATAATCCCCAGGAAGAAATAGCCCCGCTTGAACACCTCCCAGTCGAGGATCTTTTCGTTTCGCCCCACCGGCGGCCGGTTCATGATGTTTTTTTCCGGCCGTTCGCTGCCCAGGGCCACGCCCGGGAGGATGTCCGTGCCCAGATCGATGAAGAGGATCTGGATCACCGAAAGCGGCAGGGGAATCTTCAAAAAGAATTGCAGGATATAGGGCACGATCTCCGGGACGTTCGAGGCGAGCACATAGGTGACGAACTTCTTGACGTTGAAATAGACGGTCCTCCCTTCCTCGATGGCAATGACGATGGAGGCAAAGTTGTCGTCCAGCAGCACCATGTCCGCCGCTTCCTTGGCCACCTCGGTGCCGGAAAGACCCATGGCGATGCCGATATCCGCTTTCTTGAGGGCGGGCGCGTCGTTGACCCCGTCTCCGGTCATGGCCACCACTTCGCCTGCGTTTTGCAGAGCCGAGGCGATGCGCAGCTTCTGGCTGCTGGCCATGCGGGCAAAGAGGACGGTTTCGCGGGCCAGGATTTCCTCCAACTGCTCATCCCCCATGCTTTCCAGCTCCGGGCCGGTGATGACCCGGTGGTGGGCCATGCCGATCTGGTTGGCAATGGCTGCGGCGGTGCGGGGGTTGTCGCCGGTGATCATCATGGTCCGGATGCCGGCGGTCTTGCAGGTCGCCATTGCCTCGGCCACGCCCTGGCGCGGCAGGTCCATGATGGCGGCAAGGCCCAGCAGGGTCAGGCCGTTTTCCTCCTCCTTGCCGGTACGAGCGATCATCAAGACCCGGAAGGCCTGATCCTCGAAATCGTTTGCCCGGGCCATTACCTTTTGTCGCGTGATTTCGTTCAGGGGCTGCTCCGAGCCGTCATCGGCCAGATAGGAGGCGCATCTGGGCAGCACCGCTTCCACCGCGCCCTTGGTAAAGAGCCAGGTTGTCGTTCCCTCCTGATACACGGAGGACATCATCTTGCGCTCGCTGGTGAAGATGAACTCCCGAACCTTTTTCATCTCCGGCGGGGCAATGCCTCTTTTATGGGCCGCCGCGACAATGGCCAGTTCGGTGGGGTCGCCGTGCAGCCCTTGTGCATCGATGGTGGCGCGGCAGTTGAGCAACCCCGCAGTGAGCAGGGCGGCGAGGCGGCTCTCGGTGCTTTCATTCCCGTGGACAGAGGAGAATTCCCCCGGTTCGCGATACCCCTCGCCGGAAATGCTCACCTGCTCGCCGCCCGCCAGCCAGAGGTGCTTCAGGGTCATCTCGTTTCTGGTCAGGGTGCCGGTTTTATCGGTGCAGATCACCGTGGCGCTGCCCAGGGTTTCCACGGAATCGAGGTTCTTGATCAGGGCGTTGCGCCGGGCCATGCGCTGGCTGGCCAGGGAGAGCGACAGGCTGATGGTCGGCAGCAATCCTTCCGGAATGTTGGCGACAATGAGGGCAAGGGCAAAGATCGAGGCCAGCATGAATCCCTTGCCGGAGAAGAGGCCCAGGGCGAAAAAGACGCAGCCCATGAGCAGGGCGATAACCGTGAAGGTGCGGGTGAGATGGATGATCTCCCGCTGCATGGGGGTGACGGCCTTGCGCACGTTCTTGGTCAGGCTGGCGATCTTGCCGAACTCCGTGGCATTGCCCGTGGCGCTGGCCACCGCCATCCCGCTGCCGGAAAGCACGGTGGTTCCGGCAAAGACCATGTTTTTGGCGTCCAGCGATCGTTTTGCCTCGCCCGGCAGGAGGTTTCTCGCCACCGGAGCGGATTCGCCGGTGAGGGAGGAGAGGTTGAGATAGAGCGAATTGGCCTCGATGAGAATCCCGTCCGCCGCCACCTTGTCGCCTTCTTCCAGAAGCATGATGTCGCCGGGCACGATTTCGAAGACCGCGGCGGAGACAATCTTTCCCTCCCGGCGCAGGGAAACCTTGGCGGGCATCAGCTTGAGCAGCTCCTCCATGGCCTTGTCGGCCCGGTATTCCTGCCAGAAGGTGAAGGTGGCGTTGATGATCACCGCGCCGAGGATGGCATAGCCCAGAACATCGTAGCCCTGGCCCGGATCATAATGGCTGGCGACAAAGGAGAGAAGGGCGGCGCCCTGGAGCAGGATGGAAAAAAAATCGGCATACTGGCCCAGATAGGCAAGGAAGTAGTTTTTTCTGGCCGCGACAGCCAGTTGGTTGGGGCCGAACTCCTTGAGCCGCCGGGACACCTGACCGGAGGAGAGGCCGTTTTCCGAACTCTTCAACCGTTGGAGCAGGGTCTGGCGGTCAAGGGCGAAAAGCTGGATCATTTTTTGTCCCTGGCATAGAAGGCGATGGTGTTCACCGGCGTGTGCCAGAAGAGACGCTCCATGGGGTTTTCCCGGAAGAAACCCCCGAAGGGCGAGCCTCTTCTGCCTCCGATGATCATGAGCTGGAAATCATGGCGGGCCACATGGTGGAGGATCTGGTCAACCTCCCTGCCGGCCAGGGCGTGCTTGATGGTCAGGGGGATATCCAGGAGCTTCATGGTGTTGACGTAGTGCCTCAACCGGGTGTTGATCTTCTGGAAGAGTATCCTGGCGGCGTGGGTGTCCAGGGCGGCCAGTCTGCGTCTGCCCGCGGGATGGATGCTGTAGATTTCCGTTGCCGCGCCAAAGGCCTTGGCCAGGGAACTGAAAAAGGCGAATTTCTGGACCGACAGCCGGTCTTTCCGGATGGGGAGCAGGATGTTTTCGGTGACGAAAACCGCATGCACATGGACCACCCGAACCACGGCCAGATTGGCGGGCAGGGACAACCGGCTCAGTTTTTCGCTGAGCGAATCCTGGAAGAACCGGCGGTGCAGCCGGGTGCCGCAGAAAAGGGTGTCGGTTCTGGCGGCGGCAAGGTATGCGCTGATGGCGTGGGCCGGTTCGCCGGTCAGGAAAACCCGTTCGGTCCTGACTCCGTAACGGGTGGCCGCCTCCTCGGCGGCGGCCATGCTTACCTCCACCTCCTCCTTCCGGTCGGCGGGGTTGAGCACATGGAGCAGGCAGAGGGTATGATCAAAGAGCGCCGCGTAGCGCAGGGCATAGAGCGCCGCGACATCCGAGGAAACCAGGCCGTTTATTGCGGCAATGACTTTCATGGCCGGATTCTCCTGTGTGCGGCCGGGGGAGGCCCGGGATCAGCCCAGGGTCTGGAAGATGTTTTTCAGCCCGGTGGTGATGAATTCCACGGATATGGCGGCCAGAATAAGCCCCATGATCCGGGTGATGATGTTGATTCCGGTTTTGCCGAGTTTTTTGGCGATGTGGGGCGCGGCCAGCAGGGAAAGATAAATGGACAGGCCGATGAGGAGAATGCCCGCGCTGGTAATCAGATAGGCCATGGACCCTTTTGCCGTGTAGGCGTAAACGATAACCGTGCTGATGGCGCCCGGCCCGGAGAGCAGGGGGATGGCCAGGGGCACTACGGCGATGGTTTCGCGGTCCGCGGTTTCTTCGGCTTCGTCGCTGGTATGGGCGGTGCGGCTTGTTCTGGCCTGGAGCATGGAGGTGGCCATGAGCAGCAGGAGAATGCCGCCGCCCACCCGGAAGGAGTCGATGGAGATCCCGAAAAAACGGAGGATGAATTCGCCGCTGACCAGGGTGGTGAGGAGAATGGCGGACACGGCCACCGGAGTGATCCGGACGATTCTGGCCCGGTCTTCCGGCCGGTAGCCGTCGGTGAGGCTGATATAGATGGGAATGGCGCCGATGGGATTGACGATGGCCAAAAGGGAGATGATGAACTTTATGTGTTCTGAAAAATCGAACATGGCGCCGAACCTGTGTGGATCGTGTTTTTCAGTCTTCGCCCGTGGTGGAGGAAGCCGGGAGGCTTTTTTGTATTGTATAGGGGAAAGAGGTTCAGTGCAAACAGGGAGATGGTTTTGGTGGAAAAAGGGGCTGCGCGTTCAGCAGCGTTGCCTTGCGGCTGAACGCGCACAAAAAAAAGGGCCCCCGCTTTCGCGAGAGCCCTCGGCGTGGTCAAATGTAGGAGTGGAATATTATAGGGGTTCCACATTGGCCGCGGCAGGGCCTTTCTGGCCGTCGGTATTTTTATAGAGCCCTGCGAAGATTTCGCGCAATAATCGTTCATCGATTTTTGCCATCAACTGTTCTTCGTATTCATCTTTTTCCGGCGCATCATGTCCCGGTTCCGCCTCAAGGGACGGTTCCGGTTGGAGATGATTTTCCACTTCCGCCAGGGGCACGGGCACGGATTCGATTTCGTCCTGATAGTCCCGGTTGTTTTCTATCCAGCGCTGGCAGTCGTCGTGGCTGCCGATATAGGAGAAGATCAGCCGCCTTTCCCTCTTCAGGGCGATGAGCCGGAAGCCGCAGGAAAGATCGTACTTGCGGCAATCATTGAGGCGCAATTCGCCGTGGCGGGTGCGTTTGCATTCAGCCTCCTCGTGCAGGGGATTGGTTTGCAGATCGGCGATGATCCGTTGTGCCCGTTCGGCCACGATGCGTTCGTTCTTGCCGGCCTTGGCCATGGCCACCAGCCGTTTGGCAAACTTCCGGGTTTGATGAATCTTCAAGAGAATCTTTTCCATGCTCATATCCCTGTCCCATGCAGGGCCGCACCCAGAGCGCCGGTGATGTCGGGCAGCTCCGGCACCAGAATCCGCACGCCCGGCATTCTTTTTTCGAGCAGGTCCACCATGCAGGGGTTGCGCGCCACCCCGCCGGAGAAGGCGACCGCCTCGCCATGTCCGAGCCGGGCCAGCATTCCGGCCAAACGGTCGGCCACCGAGGAATGGACGGCTCTGGCGATCTCCTCCCGGGCAATGCCCCGGTTCTTCATGGAGATCACCTCGGATTCGGCGAAGACCGTGCACATGGAGTTGATCTGCACCTCCCGCTCGGCGGTAAGCGCAGCCAGGCCGAATTCCTCCAGGGTGTATGCGAGGGAGGCGGCCATGATCTCCAGAAATCGTCCGGTGCCCGCGGCGCATTTGTCGTTCATCTGGAAATTGCTCACCCGGCCCGCCGCATCCAGACTGATCACCTTGGAATCCTGGCCGCCCACATCGACAATGGTGGCGCAGCCGGGAAACTCATGGGAAATGCCTCGGGCGTGCGCCTTGATCTCGGTGATCACCGCATCGGCGAAATGCTCGGCAGCCAGATGCCTGCCGTAGCCGGTGGCTACCACCGTTTTGGCGCGGTACCTGCCGATTATCTTCTTCGCCTGGCGATGCGGTTCGAAGCCCGACGGCTCGATGCGATGCTCCACCAGTCGCTCCCCGTCCCAGACCGCCATCTTGACGGTGCGGGAGCCCAGATCAACCCCGATATACATGGTTACTCCCCGATCTGCTCAAGGAAGGCCTCGATCCGGGTCTGGAGCTGGCCGATATCCTCGGCGGAATAATCCGATTCGATGAACAGGTAGGGGATGTTCTCCCGCTCGCACGCCTGGCGGATGCGGATTTCCTCGATATTGTAGGTATGACAAAACTGGAGGGAGTAGTTGATGATGCCTTGGGCCTTGGAATCACGGAACTCCTTGATCACCTGGGTGATCCGCTCGTCGTTGGGGGTGAAGCAGGAGCAGTCGATCTCCTTGTAACGGTCGGTGAGCGCCACGAGCATGGTGTCCATGGTGGCGGCGTTTTCGTCGATGAGATCCTTGAAGTAGCGGGTGCCGATGCACGACTCCTCGTTGACGATCACCGCGCCCGCACCCTCCACCAGGTTATGGATTTTCCAGTTGGGCAGGGCCATGGGGGTGCCTGCCACCATCACCCGCACCGCGCCCTTGGCTTGGACGGTGACGCCGTTCTTTACCCGCTCGTCCAGCTCGTCGCACAGGGCGTTGACCTTTTCGGTAAAGCGCACTGGCTCGTCGTAGAAGGCAATCTGTTCGATGAGCAGGCCGTCCTTGCCGGAAATCGGCGCCGGGTCCTGGTGGCGCAGCCGGTTAAGCCGCTGGAGTGCCCTGCGTTTGGCGTTCATCACCCGGATGGCGGCAGCCAGATCGTCTTCGCTGATGGCGCGGCCCGCCACTTCCTCCACCTTGGTCTTGAAGTCTTTCACCTCTTCGCGCCACAGAACGAGGTCGCGCTCCCTCTTGAGCTGCGGGATCTCCATGACATAGGTGGGCACCAGCCGGTCGAGGATCTCCCAGGTTTTTTTCTTCGCGTCGCAGGTGGTCTCGCCGTAGACGAAATCCACCGCCTGGAAATAGGGACAGATGCGTCCGACCTTGAAACCGAAGGCGGATTTGACCATGGGGCAGATGTTCCGGGGCAGGGTCTTCTCCGCGTCCGGCACCGAGCCTTGGGAGCCGCCGCAGAGACCCACGCAGATGCCGCCCGCCGCAAGCACGATCTCTTCTGGAATATAGACGCAGAAGGTGCCGATTACCGGTCTGCCCTCGGCCTTGGCCGCCACCAGCTCCTTGACCCTGCCGCCGTGGATTTCGGCGATCATGTTGTCGAAATAGGCCATGCCCGCTGGGCGGTTCTTCTGGGAGAGATAGGTTTTTGCGTACGCCTCGCCCAACATCTGACGCGCTTTGTCGAAACGAGGCACGTCCATGTCCAGGCTGGCCCACAGTTCGGGATAGGGCTTGATTTCAAATTCGGTGGTCATTTCGGTCTCCATAAAGTGAACAATGAATACGCCATCCGGTCGGGTCTCCGGCGGATGGCGCGGGGAACTCCGTTATCGCTCAACCAGCTTTACAGCAGGAAATAGGCCGCAAGGAAGCCGATGGCCGCGAACGCGATGAGGTACAAGACCCATTTGCCGGACGGGCAGCCACAAGAGCAGGAACAGCGCGGCGGTTCAACAGGCTCTTTGTTCATGGTCTCGCCTCCCTTCAGCAGCCGCAGGAGCCAGTGGAACAGGACCCCCCGCCGCAACCGCCACCGCCCAATTTCTTTTCCGAGGTGACGCTGAAGCCGCCGCTTCCACCGCAACCGCAGCCCGAGGAGGATTTGATGAAATCGACCTTGATGGCCCCGGTGGTGGCGAACATCCCGCCATCCACGAGAAAGGTGATGCCCCCTTCCGCAAACACCTTGTCCGAGTCCTTTTTCTCATCCAATCCAAGGCCCAACCCCACCCCGGCGCAGCCGCTCTGCATGACCACCCGGATGGCCGAGTCGATGTTGTTTTTTGCCAGATAATCCTTGAGGTTGGTGATCGCTGATTCCGTTACTTCAAGCATGGTTTTCTCCTTGTTCTGTGTTGTTAAGGCGATGGCGGATGCCGTCGCCGAATTGAATCCACATCCTCGCCGTTTATCTCACGGAGTCGTAACCGGCATAAGCCGCACAGCGCACGCCTTGTATTCCGGGGTTCCGGCAACCTCATCCACCCCCGGGCTGGTCAGGATATTGACCAGAGGTTCATCATGGTGGAAGGCCATGAACACCGAGCCTGGCCGGCTGCGCTCCGTGACCCGGGCCAGAATTTCCAGGGCGCCGCGCCGGGAAACAACCATGATCCGGCACCCATCCTCTATCCCGAACCTCGTTGCGTCATCCGGATGAACCTCCACCACCTCCTCGGGTTCAAGGGCGGCAAGCCCTCTACACCGGCGGGTCATGGAACCGTTGTTGTAATGGGTCAGCCTCCGGCCGGTGACCAGGATGAGGGGGTACTGGTCATCCGGGCGTTCCAGGGTTTCCACATTGCCCAACAGGGAAAATCGCCCCTTGCCCCTGGTAAAACTTTCTTGATGAAGAATAGTGGTGCCGGGGTGTTCCCGGTTCGGGCAGGGCCAAATCAGCCCCTCGCCTTCCAGCCGCTCATAGCGGATTCCTCCCAGGATCGGGGTGCAGCGGGCGATTTCCTCCATGATTCTGGCCGGGCCGTCATAACGCATGGGGTAGCCCATGGCCCCGGCCAGCCGGCAGGTGATCTCCCAGTCGGGCAGGGCCTCGCCGGGCGGCTCCACCGCCTTCCTGATTCGGCGGACGCGGCGTTCGGCATTGGTAAAGGTTCCGTCCTTTTCATAAAAACAGGCGGCTGGCAGCACCACATGGGCCATTTCCGCGCTTTTGGTGAGAAAGATGTCCTGAACCACCACCATTTCCATCGCCGCATAGGCGCCTCTGATCTTGTTGAGGTCGGCCTGGGTGTGGAGCGGATCGTAGCCGATGCAATACATCCCCTTGAAGCGTCCCTCCCTGGCGGCTTCGTACATCTCCGGTTCGGTGAGCCCCTGATTGGCCGGCAGCTCCGCGCCCCAGGCCTGGCTCAACCGCTCCCTGGCCGCAACATCCGCCACATCCTGATACCCCGGCAAAACGTAAGGCAAGGCGCCCATGTCGCAGGAGCCCTGGACATTGTTCTGGCCCCGCAGGGGACAAATCCCCGCATGGGGGCGGCCCACGTTGCCGGAGGCGAGCGCGATATTGGCCAGCCCCATGACGCCCTGGGTGCCGTTGCGGTGTTCGGTGACCCCCAGGCCATAGAGGATCATGCCCTTTTGCGTGGCGCAGTAAAGACGGGCCGCTTGGCGCACCAAATTCGGGGCGACCCCGGTCCGGTCCGTCATGGTCTCGGGGCTGTAGGCCGCTACATGTGCCCGTACCACCTCCAGGTTCTCGGTCCGGGCGGCGATGAAATCCTGATTTTCCAAGCTTTCGTCCAAGATAGCGTGGAGCAACGAATTCAGGAGCAGAACATTGGTGCCAGGCACCAGCCGCAACCAGAGATCGGCCATGACCGCCATCTCGGTGCGCCTGGGGTCGATGACGATGAGCTTTGCGCCATTGCGCACGGCACGCCGCACCTTCATGCCCACCACCGGATGGGCCTCACTGGTGTTGGAGCCGCAGATCAGAATAACCTCCGCGCCTTCGATGTCGGCCAACGAATTGGTGGCCGCTCCGCTGCCCAAGGCGATGCGCAGGCCGCTCACCGACGGGGCGTGGCAGACCCTGGCGCAGTTGTCCACCGAGTTGGTCTTGAATACCAGGCGGCAGAATTTCTGGGCCAGATAGTTGACCTCGTTCTCGCAGCGGGAGGAAGAGAGCACCCCAAGGGCTTCTGGGCCATGGTTCTCGCGGATATGGGCGAAACGGCGCGCCGCGAAATCAAGAGCCTCTTCCCAGGTGGCGCGGCGGAAGGGCTCGTCCAACCGCTCCCGGACCAGGGGATGGGTCAACCGTTCGGGATGACGGTGAAAATCAAACCCGAAACGGCCCTTGACGCAGAGATCGCCATGGTTTGGCGGAGCGTCGCGTCTGGCCTTGACCTCAAGGAGCACCCCTTGCTTGACCTGGAGGTCGATCTCACAGCCGGTGCCGCAGTAAGTGCAGACACTCCGCACCTCCTCGGCCTCGCCGGGCAGGAGCGGCAGAATAAGCTGCTTTTTGGTCAGAGCCCCGGTGGGACAGGCATCGACGCAGGCCCCGCAGGAGACGCAATTGTTCCCGATGGCCAGACGGATATCAGCCAATTGCCCGTTTTTCTCTTCGCAGGAAACGGAAATAGCCTCAAACTCGCAGACCCGCTCGCACCGTGAGCAGGCAACGCAGCGGTTCGCGTCAACGGCGATGAAGCGATGCGAGTCTTCCGGCGCCTGGAGCCGTTTTTCCGGCGCGCTGGAATTCACGCCCTTGTGCTCCCGGCAGAGCGGCCGCAGGCGGCATTTCGCCAACCCCAGGCAACCGCAGGCCAGACAGCGCTTTGCTTCCCGCGTCGCCATCTCTTCGGTGAATCCCAATTCCACCTCGGCAAAATCGGTGATGCGCCGCTCCGGGGAGCGGACCGGCATCTGTTCGCTCAGGCGCACCGGAAAGCCGTTGAAGTTGCGCATGTCCACTTCTTCAAACTTTTTGCCCCGGCTGAAGTTGAAACGGCCATCGGTCAATCGATCAGCCTCGCCGCCCAGTTGCCGGTGAATCGCCTCCGCTGCCCTGCGCCCGGCATCAACCGCCTGTATGACGGAACGCGGACCGCTGACCACCTCGCCGCCCGCGTAAATACCAGGCAGATTGGTCCGCATGGTGGAGGGATCGGACTTGATCGTTTGCCTGGGCGTCACGGCAAGTTGTGCTTCCAGTTCCCCGTGGCTGCGGAACCCATCGTCCGCCTCCTGCCCCAGGGCATTGATCACGGTCTCCCCGCTCCAGGTCAAGCATGAGCCCGCAACCGGCACCGGCCTGCGGCTTCCCGCGCCATCGGGCTCGGAAAGCACGGTTCTGGCCATCTCCACCTCGACGCGTCCATCCGCCCCCGTGTGGATGGCAAGGGGGGCGGCCATCAGGAAAAATTTCACTCCTTCCTGTTCCGCCTCGACGATATCCCGTTGATGGGCGGCCATTTCCGTCCGGGAACGGTCATGGATCACGGTGACCTCGGCCGCGCCGAGGCGGATCGCGCAACGCGCCACTTCCACCGCCACCTTGCTGCCCCCGACGATCAGAACCTTGCCAGGTAGATCCCGCATACCCCCGGTCGCGACCTGACGCAGGAAGACAAGGCCGTCCAAGACCGGTTCCGTTCCCGGCACGGTGAGTGCTTTTTGCCGGTTCATGCCAATGGCGATGAAAATCGCCTTGAACCCTTGATCCTGCAAATCGCGGAGCACAAAATCCCGCCCCCATTTTTTGCCGGTGCGGACATGCACCCCCATGGCCAGGATAGTCTCAATCTCCAAGGCCAGTTCTTTTTTTGGGAGCTTGAAGGAGGGAATGGCATAACGGGTCATGCCGCCCAGTTCCGTTTCCGCCTCAAAGACGGTGACGCTGTGGCCCTGTTTCCTCAAGAAACAGGCGGCGGACAATCCAGCCGGGCCGCCGCCGATCACGGCCACGTTTTTCCCGGTGGCCAGCGGTGCCGGCTCGATCGGCAACCCGCTCTTCCGGCCATATTCGACGACAAACCGTTTGAGATGATTGATGGCGATGGGTTCGTCGAGTAACACCCTCCGGCAGCGGGTTTCGCAAAAACGGGGACAGACCCGGCAGACGATGCCGGGCAGGGGATTTTGTTCCCTGATCAGGCGCAGGGCCGCCTCGTACCGGCCCTGGCCGATGAGATTGACATAGCCCTGCACATTGATCCCGCCGGGGCAGGTAAGATTGCAGGGCGCCTTGCAATCGCCGTAATGGACCGAGGCAAGTTGCTGCAGCCTCTTTTTGCGATGTTCGCGTAATGCCGGATTTTCGGTTTCAACCGTCATGCCGTCCCGAACCAGGGTTTGGCAGGCGCGGACTTGCTTGTCGTCCACATCCACCAGGCAAAGAAGACAGGGGCGCTTTGCATCCGGGCGGCCGGGGAGGTGGCAGAGATGGGGGATCTCCACGCCGGCCGTTGCGGCGGCTTCCATGATCGTACTGTTCTTCGAAACGCTGACTGGTTGCCCGTTGATGGTGAGGGTTATCAGCACATCATTCATGGGGCGGAATCTCCCGGCAACTCGGTCAAGGCCTTATCGCATTTGTCATGCACCAGCCCGGCAATGGCCGTTCTCGAAAAATCACCGGTCTTCATCATCTCTTTGCTGGCGTTGATCAGGCCGGTTCTGATCTTTCGGCCCCGAGCCGATTCGGCCGCAGCGGCGAGCTGAAGCCGTAATTTATCGCCGTCCTTGCCTTCGGCCTGGCCCAGTGGACCGAGCGCGCTGATTTTTTTGGTAAAGGCGGTGATGATCTTCACGAAGTTGGGGCCTTCGGCCGCCGAGGCCCATTCGATCAGGAAACGCTCACGCTTGATGCCGAGTTTGTCCAGCATCTCATGGACCAGGGAGGCGGAAACCAGGGCATGGTAATTGCCGTCGATGTAATGGCACTCGCCGGGATGGCAGCCGCCCACGAAGATGCCGTCGGCGCCATGCGCCAATCCTTCCAGGGGAAAGGAGGGGTCGAGCCGGCCGGTGCACATCATGCGGATGACCCGCAGATTGGGGGGGTACTGGTAGCGGCCCACCCCGGCCGAATCGGCGGCGGTGTAGCAGCACCAGTTGCAAAGAAAACCGAGGATCTTGGGGCTGTAGGTCTGGGACATGTTGCACTCCAATATGTAAGCAGCTTCACCACGGGACACGTGGTTATTATTTCGTTTTTTCGGCGCGATGACTCATGGAGACTGGAGTGGGAATCGAACCCACAACTCCCCGTTTATCAGGCGGTGGAGCATCACGGGTTTGAAGTCCGCGCCGCACACCAGTACGGGATTCCAGTCTTTCCTGAGCATGTCAGCTAACCCCTTCGCCAAACGCCTTGATCTGGGCCATGATGCCGTTCAGGGTGAAGCGGCCCATGTCGATGGCCATGGTGGGGCAGCGGGCCGCGCAGACCCCGCAGCCCTTGCAGGAGGCGGTGAGGGTGCGGGCCTTGCGGGTCTTCTCTTCCTTGTATATCTCGATGGCCTTGTAGGGGCAGAAGGACTCGCAGGCGCCGCAGCCGATGCACAACTCCGGATCGACCTTGGAGACGATGGGCGCAGGCGTTATCGAGCCCCGGGCCAGGGGATGGCAGGCGCGTCCGGCCGCGGCCTGGGCCTGGGCGATGGTCTCGTCCATGGAGCGGGGCGAATGGGCCAAGCCGCAAACGTAAGTGCCATCCACCGGCAGGTCCACCGGCTGGAGTTTCACATGTGCTTCGAGAAAGAACTTGTCGCTGGTCACCGGCACCTTGAGCATCCGGGCCAACTGGGTGGGGTCTTCCGGCACGATGCCCACCGAGAGCGCCAGCAGATCGGCGGCAAGCTCCACATCGTCCGAGAGCAGCGGGTCGTGGTAGCGCACCGTCACCGCGCCGGACTTGCCCACGCTCACCTCGGGTTTCCTCTCTTCGTGATAGCGGACAAAGATCACCCCGGCCTCGCGGGCGGCCCGGTAATCGTCCTCCAGAAAGCCGTAGGCCCGCATGTCCCGGTAGAGCACGGTGATGCCGAGCTCCGGCCTGAGTTTCTTGAGGCGCAGGCTGTTCTTGAGCGCCTGGCCGCAGCAGACCCGGCTGCAATAGGAAAGATCCTCGCCGCGCGAGCCCACGCACTGGATCATCACCACCTGTTTGGCGTTTTTGGCCAGCGGTTGGCTTCCAGCCAGTTTTTTTTCCAGCTCCAACTGGGTGACGATCTTCGGAGACTCGCCGTAATGATACTGCTTCGGCTCGTAGGGCCTGCCGCCGGTGGATATGACCGCGACGCCGTGGTTGACCACCACGCTGCCATTGCCGGTGTCCAGGGTGGTGGTGAAATTGCCCACATAGCCCGAAACCGCTGCCACCGCTCCTTTAGTGTGCACGGTGATCTTCGGATGCGTCTTGACCTTGGCGGTCAGCTCCGCCACGGCCTTGCGCGGATCAAGACCAAAGCGGTCCCGTGTGAGTAGCTTGGCCCTGCCGCCCAGTTCCTTTCCCCTCTCCACCAGAGTCACCTCGAAGCCCTGCTCCGCGATGGCCATGGCGGCGGTCATCCCGGCCAGCCCGCCGCCCACCACCAGGGCCGAGGGAGTCACCGGCAACTGCTGCTCGGCCAGGGAAGTGAGGTGCGCGGCCTTGGCTACTGCCATGCGCACTGCGTCCTTGGCCTTTGCGGTGGCAGCCTCGGGCTCGTGCATGTGCACCCAGGAGCATTGGTCCCGGATATTGGCCATCTCGAAGAGCGAACGGTTCAGCCCTGCCTCGCGCAAGGTGGCCTGGAAGAGCGGCTCATGGGTGCGCGGGGTGCAGGCCGCCACCACCAGCCGGTTGAGCCGGTGCTTGTGGATGGTCTCCACCAGCAGCCGCTGGGTGTCCTGGGAACAGGAGTAGAGATTGTCGGTGGCATAGACCACATTGGGCAGGGTTTTGGCATATTCGGCAACGGAAGGCACCTTGACCACCCCGCCGATGTTGATGCCGCAATGGCAGACAAACACGCCGATGCGCACCTCCTCGCCCGCGATATCCCGCTCCTCGGGGAAGCTCGCCTTGATGGTGGCCGTGCCCCGGGCCGGGGCAAGCTGGCCCGCGCAGAGAGCGGCCGCCCCGCCCGCCTGGGTGACCGAATCCGGGATGTCCTTTGGCCCCTGAAAGGCGCCGATCACGTAGACACCGGGTCGGCTGGTGGCCAGCGGCGCGTAGGTGTCGATTTGCGCAAACTGGTATCCATTGAGATCTATGCCTGCGGCCCTGGCCAAATCCTCCGCGCCATCCGGCGCCTCCAAGCCCTGGGAGAGCACCACCAGATCGAATTTTTCGCTGTGGTGCTTGCCGGACTCGTCAGCCCAGGTGAGCAGCAACCCGCCGTTGAAAACATCCTCCACTTGCGGCGGCCTGGCGTAGATTACCCGGAAGTTGCCTTCGCGTACCGCCCGCTCACGGGCTGCGTCGAACCCCTTGCCGTGGGTGCGGACATCCATATAGAAGAGGGTGATCTCGCATTCCGGGTCATGCTCGCGAGCCAGGGTTGCCTGCTTGATGGCGTACATGCAGCAGACCGAGGAGCAGTAGTTGTTGCCGCAGTTCTCATCGCGGGAGCCGATGCACTGCAAAAAGGCGATCTTCTTGGGATGCTTGCGGTCGGAGAGCCGCACAATCTCGCCGCCGGTGGGACCGGAGGCGCACATCAGCCGCTCGTGCTCGAAGGCGGTGACCACATCCTCGAATTGCCCCAGGCCGTAGCGGGCCATGACCTCGTCGCTGATCCGGCCGAAGCCCGGGGCCAGAACCACCGCGCCCACCGGAATGTCGATCACCTTTTCCGTGTCGTCGAAACGAATGGCCTTGGCTTGACAGGCCACGGCGCAGAGGCCGCAGGTATCATGGTTGAGCCTGAGGCATGCCTTGGCGTCGATATAATAGGAGGTGGGCACGGCCTGGGCATAATCGATATGGGCCGCTTGGCTGTGTTCGAGATTTTCGTTGAAATCGTTGCCGATCTGCTTGAGGCAATAGAGGGTGCACTGGCCGCAGCCGGTGCAGATATCCTCGTCGATGTAGCGGGGCTGCCTGCGGACCGTGGCCGTGAAATTGCCCGGCCCGCCCTTAAGATCGACGAGTTCGGACAGGGTCAGGATCTCGATGTTGGGGTCGCGTCCCGCCTCCACCAGCTTGGGGGCCAGAATGCAGAGGGAACAATCGTTGGTGGGAAAGGTCTTGTCCAGCCGGGCCATGACGCCGCCGATGGCGCCGGACTTTTCGACCAGATGGACCTTGTATCCGAGTTCGGTGAGATCAAGGGCGGCCTGGACGCCGGCCACCCCGCCGCCGACCACCAGAACAGAACCGGCCGTCTGCGGGGCGGACGGATTGGAAACGGGGGCGTGCATAGTTCCTCCTTCACTGTACGTTGCCGGAAAAATCGTTCCGGAAATGCCGCGGCTCTCTGCAACCGGGCACGGACAACGTCAGCGAACAAGGGGAAACTACCCGTGTTGACGCCTTGGACCGTGAAGGCAGGAGGAGCCGCAATATCGTCCAGCCCGAACCGGGCCGGCCGGCTTACGCCGGGGTATTGCTCAAATGTGCTGCAATATACGCTTCAAAACAGCTCTCCTTGAAAAGGGATGGAACGTGTGAACTCCAGAAACTAGCGAAGCGCAGGCCTAAAGTCAAATCGAATATTACGAAGAAACAGACGCTATGATATCCAATTTGTTGATGTGCCCAGCCCGGCGCGAAGAGGGGGCGGATATCACATTCCGGCAATTTTTCCGGTACTCGGTTGCGTGCCAAGGGGAATTCCCGGATGAACCAAAAAAAAGGGCCCTCGCTTTCGCGGGGGCCCTTGGATGGTCAGACGTCGGAGTTAGATTTTACAGCGGTTCCACATTGGCCGCGGCAGGGCCTTTCTGGCCGTCTACAATGTCGAAGCGGACGCGTTCACCTTCCTGCAAGGTTTTGAAACCGGTCTTGTTGATCGCGGAGTAATGCACAAAAACATCCTTGCCATTATCCTGTGCGATAAAACCAAAACCCTTTGATTCGTTAAACCACTTCACTGTGCCTTCAAACATGTCATTCCTCCGTTCCTTGCTTGGAACCCTAACTTGAAACTCGCAGTATTTTTTGATCTGTAAAAAAAATACCGCACACCCATCCTCGGGTTTGTGCGGTAAACTTTTTAACAAAGCTAAAGAAATACTGCACAATACCTACTGATTTTTTGATACCAAAAAGGATTTGGAATAGCAAATAAATTATTTGGGGCCACAGGCGCCCTTTTTGAGCGCCAGCAGCAGGGTGGTATGCGTTCCGGGAACAAAGGGGGCAAGATCGTAGCCGCCGTAGGCCGTATCCAGGCGAAAGCCCTGCGCGGAGAAAATCTCCAGCCATCGCGTAAAACCGTGGCCAAGGATGTGATAGGCGTACTCCCAGTCTTCGTTGGGCAAGTCTTTCCTGAAGCGCAGGCGGTATCGTTCCGTGATTTCCACTACGTCCGAGTGCGGCGCGGCGCTTTTCAGGATTTCCTTGATGACCTTGGAGCCGTCCGCCTGGTCGAAGATCTGGAACTGGAAGCGTTTTTTGCCTGCCAGGGCTCGGAGGTCTTGGTCCGGGATATAGAGTTGCAGCAGCAGAACCCCCTCCCGGGCAAGAAGATGGTGGACCTGGCGCAGGCAGGCGTGAAGATCCTCTGCGCCGGTCAGGAGATTCAAGGTGTTGTACGGGGCGATGATTGCTCCAAAGGGAGTGCGAAAGGCCAGGGAGGTCATGTCCATGCAGGCGTAGCGCGGCGCAGCGGTTGATGCGGCGCGGCCTGCAACGGCAAGCATGGGAAAGGAGAGGTCGATGCCGGTCAGGTGGTAGCCGTCCGCAGCCAGGGCCCGGCTGACCCTCCCGGTGCCGCAGCCCAGATCCAGAATGGCGCAGGGCTGTCCGGGCAGGTGTTTGCGATAAAAGGGGAGGTCCGCGGAGAAATCGCCCAGCTCCAGATCATAGAGGGCGGTGTAGCGGGCGTGGCCGTAAATGCGGCCGGACTGGAGATCCTGGGGCATGTTTTCGGCCTTAGAGGGCGGCTGAGCCCGGAGTGCGCGGAAAAGGGATCACCTCGCGGATGTTGGCCATGCCGCTGACGAATTGGATCAGCCGTTCAAAACCCAGGCCGAAACCGGCGTGGGGCACTGTGCCGTACCGCCGCAGGTCCAGGTACCATTCGTACTCCTCCGGGTTGAGTCCCTGGTCTGCCATGCGGTTGAGCAGCATGTCGTAGCGCTCTTCGCGCTGGCTGCCGCCGATGATTTCGCCGATGCCAGGGACCAGAATATCCATGGCGGCCACGGTGGCGTTGTCGTCATTGACCCGCATGTAGAAGGGCTTGATGGATTTGGGATAGTTGGTGACAATCAGCGGCCGCTTGAAAACCTCCTCGCAGAGGTAGCGTTCGTGTTCCGACTGGAGATCCGCGCCCCAGGCCACCGGGAAATTGAACGCCTTGCCGCAGGCGGCGAGGCGGTCGATGGCCTCGGTGTATGTGATCCGGGCGAAATCCTCCGCAAGCACCGCGTCCAGTCTCGCTTTGAGCCCCTTGTCCACGAAATTGTTGAACAGCTCGATCTCCTCCGGGCAATGGTCCAGCGCATACCGCACCAGGTATTTGATGAAGGATTCCGCCACCTGCATGTCCTGGTTAAGATCGCAGAAGGCCATCTCCGGCTCGATCATCCAGAACTCGGCCAGATGCCTGCTGGTGTTGGAGTTTTCCGCCCTAAAGGTTGGGCCGAAGGTGTAGACGTTGCCCAGGGCCAGGCAGTAGATCTCCGCTTCAAGCTGGCCGCTCACCGTGAGGTTCGCCTGGCGGCCGAAGAAATCCGCGCCAAAATCAGTCCGGCCATCCTTGCGGGGCACGTTGTTCAGGTCCAGGGTGGTGACGGTGAACATTTCGCCCGCGCCCTCGCAGTCGCTGGTGGTGATGATCGGGGTGTGGATGTACTGGAAGTCCTGTTCCTGGAAAAAGCGGTGCACGGCAAAGGAAAGGGCGCTGCGTACCCGGGCCACCGCGCCCAGGCTGTTGGTGCGCGGCCGCAGATGACCGATTTCGCGCAAAAACTCGAAGGAGTGCCGCTTCTTTTGCAGGGGATAGGTTTCCGGATCGGCCCAGCCATGGATCTCGATCTCGGTCGCCTTGAGTTCCACAGCCTGGCCCTTGGCGGGCGAGGCGGCAAGTTCGCCGCTGATCCGCACCGAACAGCCGGTGGTGAGACGGAGGATCTCCTCCGCATACCTGGGCAGGCTTTCCTGGGCAATAATCTGGAGGTTGGCCACGCAGGAGCCGTCATTGACCTCAAGAAAGGAAAACCCTTTGCTGTCCCGGCGGGTGCGGACCCAGCCGCGTATTTCCACGGACTGGCCGATGGGTTGTGTTTTGAGGATTTGGGCGATACGGATGTGACTCATGGGGTATATTGCTCCGGTGGGTGCGCTGAAGAGTTGTTGAGAATTTTTCTAAGTATCGATAAATAATGGTTCTTGGCAATACATTTTTCCAGGTACAAGGAAATACACAGAGTGATTTGCGGTTGAGAAAGGAGAAGGCCATGAGCCAAAAAATGTACCGTCTGGCGCCGGAACAGTGCGCCCTGTTGGTGGTGGATATCCAGGAGAGGATGATGCAGGCCATCCCGGCCAGGGACGAGGTGGTCAAAAATGCGGTGCTGCTGATGAAGGCGGCCAATATCCTCCAGGTTCCGGTGCTTGCCACCACCCAGTATGCGGCGCGGATCGGCGCCCTGCTTCCTGAGATTCAGGCAGAGCTTAATGGGGTTGTGCCGCTCGATAAGCTGGAATTCGGCTGTTTTGACAACGGCGCCATTGCCGCAGCGGCGAAACAATTGCCGAAAACGATCAATACCATCGTGGCCTGCGGGGTGGAAACCCACATCTGCATCTACCAGACGGTGTTGGGCGGCCTGATGCAGGGGTATCGGATGTGGGTGCCCGCCGACGGTGTGGCCTCACGGGCGGAGAAGAACTACCAGACCGGTCTTGCCCGGATCAGCGAGGCCGGCGGTATTGTCGCCAATACGGAGATGGTCATCTACGAATGGCTGCACAAGGCAGGCACCCCGGCGTTCAAGGCCATCCTGCCCTTTATCAAATGATCTTGCTTCTTTCCGGAAAAAACAGGTAGAACACAATAAATGGCTTTGGTTGATCGGGAATCGCAGCGCAAAGAAAAGGGCACGCCATGATGAAGCAAGAGGATTCCGGTGAGGAACGGCGTCGTGAGGAGCGGGTTGCCAAAAATCTGGTTGTCCGTTTCACCAGGCTTGAAGATCTCCTGTCCGACATTCCTTACCGGGATGGGCAATTGCTGGATATCAGCGGGGGCGGCCTCTGCTTTTTGACGGACGACGCGCTGCCCTTGGGCAGCCAACTGGTGATGGTGCTGGAGTTTCCCGGCTGGCAGGCGGTGGCGGAGGGTAAATGGCTCGCCACCAAGCAGGAGGAGGATGTCGGGGTGTTGCGCGCGGTCGGCATGGTCTCCTGGGTGGCTATCAGCCGGGCCAGGCCGGACAAGTATGAAACCGGGGTCTGTTTTTCCGGCAGGGTCACGGCCTGAGCGAATATTTTTTAATCCGCAAAATATTTAAGAAAATTGACAGGTTGCCGATGGGGAAGGAGTACGCCCCGTGTGGGGCAGGCAGGGAAGCAGGCAACGAGCGGCAGCAGGAGGCTGAGCATGTCCACAGCGGGAAAGTCGGAAGTCAATCTTGAGATAAGTGCCGGTTTTTTCAGAATATCCACGGATACGGTGGTGTACAACATCACGGTTCTCGGCGGGCAGGAGAGCGGGGCCACCCAGGTGGTGCGGCATATCCTGGCCGAGGAAAAACCGCCGGTTCCCTCCCTTGCAGCGCCCGCGCCGGAAGCTGGGGATTTTGACCTTGCCCGGGTGGCAGGCGAGGCCCTGGATGACGATTACTACAAAAAAGTATCCACAGATATATTTAACGATATCGGGAAGCTGGCAAAAAGTCTCAGCTCGACCATGGGGGAAATTCCCATGGAAGACCGGCGCATGAAACGGGTGGAGCTCGACGAGGCCGGGGAAAAGATCGAGGACGCCAAGAACCAGTTGCACGACATCGTTTCCATGACCGAACGGGCCACCATGGAGATCATGGACCAGGTGGAAAAGGTCCAGAATCAAACCGACGGCGTGAAAGAGTTGCTGCTTTCGCTTAAAACCCATAGCGCTTTCCAGGCCGCCGCTGTTGCGGCCGGAGAGGAGGGGGCGCAGTCGGCCACCGCTACATTGGCCAACCTTCAGGAGAAGATCGACCAGGCCAACGCGTTGATTGTTGCCTTGCAGGAAGAAAGCGCTGGCTCCGGAGCCGAGGAGCTTCCCGCGGGCGAGGTGCTTGATTTGGCGGCGGCCGCGCCGGAAATGGTGACGCGGACCCGCTATCTTTTTGCGCTTGATACGATTTTTCAGACCATGTACGAGTTGTGCACCAACGAAACAGTGAAAACGCACATCACCGCGGCCCGCAAGAAAGCCGGGGAGATCTTTGACCATAATGGCTTTGTCGATGTCCTGGGGGAGAAGATCAAGGACCTCGCCCCGGACAGCGATAATTTTTTTACCGTTCCCCTGAGCGATGTTCTCTCTGCCCTGTTGGCCGCTTGTTCCGACCAGAAGACCCAGAATCTGCTGAAAAAAATGGATCTCAATCAGGCCGAGATCTTTTTGGACCAAAGTCTGCCCCTGGAGGTGCCGCCCGTTGAGGAGATCGAGGAGGCCGTTCCTGCGCCTGCCGCTGCCCAGCCCGAGGCGGTTGCCGCCGTGCCGGCCGGTGTGGTTCAAGGAAGTGACCCGCGAGTTGCCGAGGTCGCGGTCATGCTGGGGGAAAGTGTTGCCCTGGCCGGGGAGCTGGCGGAGAATCTGGCGCAGATGCGTGCCGGGGATGTTCCCGGCATGAGCTTGATGACCATTGAAGACCAGAACGATATCTTCCAGAAGATCGAGGATGCCTTCCAGGTCGCCTCCTCCATCACCGACGATATTTCGCGGATTACGGAGGCGTTGAGTTTTCAGGATCTCTCCGGCCAGCAGATCTTGAAGATCATCAAGCTGCTCACCGATTTCCAGGTGCAGCTCCTGGCCATCGTGGTGTCCTTCGGCTCGCAGTTGAAGATCAAGGAGCAGAATGCCGGGATTACCGTGGAAGAGAGCAAGCGCATCGCCCAGGAGGATGTGGATAAGTATCTGAGCTCCATGACCACCGGAGAGGTCGGCGGCGAGGGAGCCCTGGACCAGGATGCGGTGAACGATCTCTTGAAGGGCTTGGGATTTTAGGGAGTGTTGCGGGCTGGCGTACGTCGGAGAAAAAAATGGAGAAAAAAGGCTGGCCCTGCGGGGACGGCCTTTTTTATTCGCTGATTGCCATCGGACTTCAGCCAGCATTCATGCTGGCTGGCAACATCTTGATAAAAGACGATTTTTGGCTGTTCTTCTGGCACGGCAGGTCATTTCCGCCTGCGAGGGAATGACGCCCAAAAAACGGCTCAAGATCAGTGGTAATCAGATTTTTCTATGGTCGTGCGCCGACCGGCAGGGGGCTTCTGTGCCAAAGGGCGAGCCTGGATTCCCCCTGTTTTCCCGTTGACAGCGAGGAGGCGATTCTCCATGATGATGGGAGGATGCTCTGTTGTGCTGCGGAATTTTCGACGACTGCCCGCAACACGATGACTGTCAATGGTGCGAATGTGGCCATCACCCGACCTAACACCGGCAACGAAAAACAATGGCAGCTCGATATGCGCCGAGCCGGCGACGATCTGCTGGAGGTGTCGTGCGGCGGCCGCTGGTGCATGGACCAGGATCTGCCCGCGGCCACGGTGATCCTGGCCGAGGTGGGAAATTCCCTCCGCCGCCTTTGCTTCGACACCGCGCAGCTCTCTGCCTGGGACACCGGGTTTCTCGCCTTCCTCCGCGCCTTGTTCGCCCTCTGCGGTGAGCGCGGGGTCAGCATCGACCAGGAGGGATTGCCCAAGGGTGTCCGCCATCTCCTTGCCATGGCCGCGGCCGTTCCCGAACAGAAGGCGGTCAAGCGGCCCGGCGCCAGGCAGAGTCTGTTCTTCCAGGTGGGCACGGCAACGGTCGCTTTTTTTCGCACCGCTCCGGAGATGCTCCATTTCCTTGGCGAAATCATCCTCTCCTTCGGCAGGCTGTTTCGCGGGCGGGCCCGGTTCCGGTTGAGCGATCTCTGGTGGGAGATCGAAGAGGTCGGGCCCCGGGCCCTGATCATTGTCTCGGTGATCAGCTTTCTCGTCGGCCTGATCCTCGCCTATCTGGGCGCGGATCAGCTCCGTCTGGTCGGGGCCCAGATCTTCATCGCCGACCTGGTGGCCATCGGCATGGTGCGCGAGGTGGGGGCGCTGATGACCGGGATCATCATCGCCGGCCGCACCGGCGCGGCTTTCGCGGCTCAACTGGGCACCATGCAGGTCAATGAGGAGATCGACGCCTTCAAGACCCTCGGCATCTCGCCGGTGGATTTTCTGGTGCTGCCCCGGATGCTGGCCCTGATGCTGATGGTGCCGCTTCTTACCCTGTACGCGGGTTTTGTCGGCATGCTGGCCGGGTTGCTGGTTTCGGTCACCATCTTTGATATCGGCATGTTTGAATATTACACCGAAACCCTGCGGGCCTTGGAACTCAAGCATTTCCTGGTAGGGCTTTCCAAGGGCAGCGTCTACGGGGGGATGGTCGCCTATGCCGGATGCCTGCGCGGGATGCAGTGCGGCAGAAGCGCCGAGTCCGTGGGCGAGGCGGCGACCTCGGCGGTGGTGACCGGCATTCTGCTGATCACCATCGCGGCCTCGCTGATGACCATCATCTACTACCGGCTGGGGATTTGAAGCATGAATACCGCGCCCCACATCGAGATCCGCGACCTGACCATGGCCTATGGCGAGTTTGTGATCCAGCGCGATCTCAATTTCGTGGTCAACAAGGGCGACATCTTTGTGATCATGGGCGGCAACGGCTGCGGCAAGACCACCCTGATGCGGGCTCTGATCGGGTTGCAACGCCCGGCCAAGGGCACCGTCTTCTATGGGGGCGAGGATTTCTGGGGCGTGGGGCCTCAGGAGCAGGAGCGGCTCAAGCGGCGGCTGGGGATCATGTTTCAGGGTGGAGCCCTGTGGAGTTCCCTGACCCTGGCGGAAAATGTCGCCCTGCCGCTCAAAGAGTACACCGCGCTCTCGCCGCGCCAGCTTGCCGAGATCGTTTCCTTTAAGCTAGCCCTGGTGGGGCTGGCCGGATTTGAAGATTTTTATCCGGCCGAGCTGAGCGGCGGCATGAAAAAACGGGCGGGGCTGGCACGGGCCATGGCTCTGGACCCGGACATCCTGGTGATTGACGAGCCCTCTTCCGGTCTCGATCCGCTTACCGCCAGGCGGCTCGACGACCTGATCCTCGAATTGCGCGACAGCCTGGAAACCACCGTCGTGGTGATAACCCATGAGTTGGCCAGCATCCTTGGCATCGGCAACAACTCGGTGTTTCTGGACACCGAGACCCACACCATGATCAACACCGGCAATCCCGAGGAGGCGGTCGTCTCCGGAGATCCCAAAGTGCGCCATTTTCTCACCAGGGGTACGGCATGAGCAGGCAGGCAAATCCAACGCTTATCGGGGCCTTTGTCTTTGGCGCCGTCATCCTTGGCGCAGTGACCACCATGCTTTTGGCCGGGGGGCAGTGGTTTCAGGAGCGGCGCCAGCATGTCCTTTATTTTGAAGGCGCGGCCCAAGGGCTGCAAGTAGGGGCGCCGGTGGTTTTTCTCGGGGTAAAGGTGGGCACGGTCAGGCGCATCCAGCTCGGGTTGGATGCGGAAAGCCGCCGTTTCATGGTGCCGGTCATCATCGAGGTCGAAGCCAACATGATCCAATCCCTTCGTGGTGATCAGGTCGATCTGCAGGACCGCGACATCCTCCGGCAGTTGGTGGAGCAGGGGTTGCGCGCCCAGCTCAGGATGCAGAGTCTGCTCACCGGTCAGCTCTACGTCGATTTGGATTTTCATCCCGACAAACCGGCCCGCTTCATCGCCGGTGAATCGGAGGAGAGCGAAATTCCCACCATTCCGACGGCGGTGGAAGAGTTCGCCACCACGCTGGAGGGGTTTCCCATGGAGGAGTTCCTCGCCGACCTTGCCGCTATCAGCCAATCGCTGAACGCAATTCTTTCCTCGGAGGCAACGAGGATGATCCCGGTGCGGCTGGAGGCGACGCTGGCGCATCTGCAATCGTTAAGCGCCAAGCTCGACCGCGCTGGCGGCCCGATGCTGGCCGAGATGCGCACGGCGCTTGAGGCAACACAGGCAGCGATGGTCAAGATCGGCGGGGTGGCCGAAGCCGGTTCCCCTGCGGTTGCCAGCGTGGGCAAAGCCAGCGAGGAGTTGGCCAAGGCGGCGCAGGCGTTGCAGGGGTTGGCCAGGGAAGAGTCGCCCACCGTACAGCAGCTCAACACGGCGCTTAAGGAAATCAGCCGTGCGGCGCGCGCCCTGCGGCTTTTGGCGGAAACCCTGGAGCAGCAGCCCGAGGCTGTTGTGCAGGGAAAACGGATCGAAGGAGGGCGACAATGAAAAAGATATCCGGCACGAAGAAGAACGGCTTGCTGGCGCTCCTGTGTTGCGCCCTGCTCCTGGCAAGCTGCGCCCGCACGGCCTCGGTTCGATATTATCAGCTTACGGCTCAGGAAGTTGCTGCAACTGCACCCTCCCCGAGCCGAATTGAGGCAACGAAGACGGTGATCGGGATCGGTCCGGTGCGGCTGCCGGAATACCTGGATCGTCCTCAGATAGTCACTCGGCAGACTGCAAACCGGCTGGAGCTGGCGGACAGCCACCGCTGGGCCGAGCCGCTGAGCGAAAATATCCCCAGGGTTCTGGGGGAAAATCTTTCGGCCTTGTTGGGTGCTGGGCACATTCTCTTTCTCCCTTCAGCCTCCAGGCCTGCGGATTACCAGCTTCTGGTCGAAGTGCTCCACTTTGAAAACGAGAGCGACAGGGCAGCCAATCTAGTTGTTCGTTGGTCGGTCAAGGGGCAGGACGGCAAATTCGTGCTGCCGGAAAGGCGGAGCAGCTATCGGATACCCGCGGCTAGCCATGACCTGGAAGGGCAGGTTGCGGCCCTGAACCAGGCGCTGGGGAGTTTGTGCCGGGAGATTGCCGAGGCGTTGAGGCCGGTGCTGGGGAACTTATAACAACAGCCCTTCGACAGGCTCAGGGTGAACGGATAATCTGATACGGTTGCGAAGTTCCGTTCGTGCTGAGCCTGTCGAAGCACCTGCCTGAATCATTTGCTACTTTTTAACACCTCTTCCTTCCTGCTGAAATGCTCCACAAGCCGTTTCAACCGGGCCTGAGCCTCGGCGACTTCTGCCAGGCTGGCAAAGGCCCGGATCGTCTCGGCGTTGCCCGGATCAAAGCCGCCGCGCAGGGGGTGACGATTGAGCAGTCCGGCGACAAAGGCGCGCTCCAGCCGGTCCGCCGGTTCGTCCGATTGTTCGGTGTCCGCCAGATTGTACCAATCCGCAAAGCTCCGCTCCTCCGCCAATGCCTTTCGCACCTGCTCCTGCATAATCAACGTCGCACCATAGCCGTGCCGGAACAGATCGTTCATGGGCCAGAGCTCCAGCAGCTTTGAGGCTTGTGCCGGGGCTCCAGTCGCGTCCGGCATGCAGGGCGGGGTTTCTTGCGCCAGCAGGGCTTCCAACCCCAGCGAGATGGTGTCCCGCACCCGGCTGACAATGGCGGTGATGTGCTCGATATTCTGCGGTTTTTCGCCATAGGCGAGGATCGCGCTGTTGATGGTCCAGACCAGCTCCTGTTCCATGCGGGAGAGATGTTTTGAGTCCGTGATCAGGGAGAGTCCCTGCTGCAACAGGGTGGCCTCGGTCAAGGGCGCGGCATACACCGAGGGCAACCGGGAGACCGGGCTGTCCAGCGGTTCCTGGGGGCGGGGCAGCGGCTGGCGGCTGGGCGGCCGGGAGAAAAGCGCGCTTGCCTCGGCCGGGCTGGCAAAACCAAGATCCTCCATGCGCCCGGTGCGGAAGCGCAGGGCTTCTTCCTCGGTCTGGGTGGGCAGGTCCACGCGGACCTCGGTCAGCAGCCGGTGCGCCGCTTCGGGGTCGTACTGGTACAATCCGTCCAGCAGGGCAAAGGGGTGGACCTTGAACGCCTGATCGGGGTTCTTCAGCTCAAGCAGGTAGAAGCCGTCCGGGGTCATGGCCCGGACTATCCCCTGCTCCTCGTCCGCGGGCGGGATGTCATCCGCATCCGGATCATAGACGATGACCTGTGTGGTCAAAAAAAGGAGCTGGAGCACATACTCCAGGGAGAGAAAGGTCTGGGCCAGGGTTTCCGCGTCCACGGCCGCAAAGGGCGCGAGCCATTCCTCAAGACTCTCGACGGAGAAATCGTAGCGGTTCCAGCAATCCAGATCGAGGCAGGCCTGCATCTGCTCCTGGTTCAGCTCCCGGAGGATGGGCAGGGCTTGATCCATTCCCAACTCCCTGATAAGGTAGTATGCCTCCAGGGGTTCCAGGGCGGCGACCTCCTCGGCCAGGTCGGTTGCGGCGAGAAGCCGTTCGCCCCGGCGGGTCAGGGCGCGGGCCAGATCGGCGCGGAAAGGGGTGAGTGCGATGATGTTGTTGTCGGTCATTTTTTTTCTGTCCGTTGTGATAGGGTGGGGCTGCGTTTCAGGATGGGTATCATACCGCAAGACCGGCGTGCCGGGCATCTAATTTTTGATGGCCGTTGATCTTGGAGCGTTCGTCATTCCGGCGGAAGCCGGAGGTAAGAGAGCGAAGCGAGACTCCGAGCCAGTCAGTATTCAAAAACTTCTGGGCCCCGGCTTTCGCCGGGGTGACGGTGCGGGAATATATTGTTTCTCTGTACCCCCGAAGGGCATGACATCCGACAAAGAAATGAACAAAACACATAAGGCAAGGACGCAAAGCCGCATGAAAAAAATTCTGCTCGCATCGCTCAAGGCCTGGCTCGACCACCGCGGCGCCAGCAAGGGCGCGGCCCTGGCTTTTTACGCCCTGTTCTCCATGGCCCCCATCCTGATGCTGGCCATCGCGGTGGCCGGGTATTTCTTCGGCGCCGAAGCGGCCCAGGGAGAAATCATCGCCCAGCTTCCGAAAACGGTCGGTCCCAATGGCACCAGGGCGATCCAGGCGTTTTTGTCCGCGGCCCGGGATCCTGTTTCCGGGCGGCTTGCAAGCATTGCGGCCAGTGTCATTCTGCTGGTCGTCGCCACCAGCGTCTTTGCCGAACTCAAAGAGAGCCTGGATGAAATATGGGGCGCGCCGCCGGCGCGGCATCCTTTTTTTCTCGTTCTCCTGCGCACCAGATTGCTCGCCTTCGGCCTGGTGATGGTTCTCACTTTTTTGCTGCTTGCCGCCCTTGTCGTCGGTGCGGCGCTTGCCGTGCTTGCCAATTTCGTGGGGGGGGTCTGGAGCAGGTCCGCCCCGGTTTTTTCCCTTTTGGCCGCGTTTTTTTCCTTCGGCATCACCGCCTCGCTGTTCGCGGTGATCTACAAGATGCTGCCGGAAGAACCCCCTTCCTGGCGCGATGTCTGGGTCGGCGCGGTGGTCACGGCGGTTTTGTTCGGCATCGGCAAGTACGCGGTCGGCGTGTATCTGAGCAAGACCGGCGTGGCTTCCAGCTTTGGCGCGGCAGGATCGTTGATCGCCCTGCTGCTTTGGGTCTATTATTCGGCGCAGATTTTTTTTCTGGGCGCGGAGTTCACCCGGCAGTATGCCTTGGCTTTTGGCAGCCTCAAGCCCGAGCCCCCTGTTGTCGAGGAAAAGAACGGCGAGGAGAGAGGATGAGGAGCGCAGGGTGCGCAGGGTGCGCGGGAGGCAAGGTGCGTGCGTGTAATGATGGAAGCATGTCTTCTCGTTTTTGCCGCGTCTTGCCTCTTGTCTCATGAAATCAGGCGATTAACCATAATTTTCCGGGAAAGGTGTTTGTGATGGAACTACGGATTTTCCCCCTCTTGTTTTTCGTTGTCCTCGTGTTGGGTGGCTGCGCCGGAAGCACGGCAGGGCTTCTCGGCAGCGACAGGGATGCCCATGGCTGTATCGGTTCGGCGGGGTATACCTGGTGCGAAGCAAAGCAAAAATGCATCCGGGCATGGGAAGAACCGTGTCCCCCAGAGAAGACGATCACGGTCTGCTATGACTGTTCCGGGCTCGGAAAAATCATGATCGAGTATTCCCCCGGCGATGGTGCGTCCATTCTGGCGCAAGGCAAAAGGTACCGTTTGGCGCGGGCTCTTTCCGCTTCCGGCGCCAGATATGAAGGGGAAAATATCATGCTCTGGGACAAGGGCGGCAAGGCGCGCCTTGTTTTGGAAGGCGGGGAATATTCCTGCGTGGCGGGCAACTGCGAGTAGGTTCGGCCATTGGTGGCCGGTCGCCATTTCCCGCGTCAAGAAATTACACAGAGTGCAAGCCATGGCACAAGGTTGAGCAGGATTATGCCAACCTTGTACACAGCGAGACCCGCATAATGAACAGCGTCAAAGGTCTCAATCGAAAGCGTGAACCAGCGGCCATGCAACGTGTACATCCAGTCATGGGCAAAGATAAAGGCCCCGGACCAGAGGAGTAGGACTGCGTAGTTGAGCCCTGCGCACCAGAGAAGGACGTCTTTGATCTCGAGCATGGTCATAAAACACCTCCATGGCATGTGGCGATTAAAGGCAATTGGAAAATCGGCCAAAGGTCAAATTTTCCCTCTCGGCTAGAGAATCTCCTTGCGGAGCCTGGTATGCAGATAGAGGCTTTCCAGCTTTGCTCTGGCCCATGGGGTTTTGCGCAAAAACTTGAGGCTCGACTTGATGCTGGGATCTTTTGTAAAGCAGTTGATCGCGATCTTTTCCCCCAGCTTTTCCCAGCCGTAGTGTTCCACCAGGCGGGTGAGGATCAGCTCCAGGGTGATGCCGTGCAGCGGGTTGTTTTCCTGACGTGTGGTCATGCTGCGTCCTTTGCGTGTTCGTGTTTCGTTCGGGTCAGGAGGTGCAGGTTCTTTTGCAATGCCCAAGGATCTTCTCTCCACAATATGCCGCTTTGCTTCTTGTGGCCACAGGGGAGAGGAAAAAACTGCTGGCGAGGGAGTCTGCCCTCATCCCCCTTGCCCCATGCCGTCCGCCTGCAGCAAGGATTCGAGGCAATGCTCCCGGATTCCGTAAAGCTCCTTGATCTCCCGGATCTGGGCCAGCAGTTCCGCCTGTTTGCCAGAGCCGCCCCCCTTCACCCCAAGGATCATCTTGTTTTTGCTCGTATGTTCCAGGGAGACGAATTCGAAGATCTGGGTCTCGTAACCGGAAGCCTCAAGGAGTAGCCCGCGCAGGGAGTCGGTGACCATCTCCGCCTCCTGGCCCAGATGGATGCCGTGCTTGAGCATGGGGTGCAGCAGCGTGGGGATCTGCATCTGGGGCCTGATCTGCTTGTGGCAGCAGGGCGCGCACATGATGATCGCAGCTCCCGAGCGGATGCCCAGGTGGATGGCGTAGTCCGTTGCCACGTCGCAGGCGTGCAGGGCGATCATGATATCGATACTCTCCGGCGGGAAGCTGCGGATATCGCCCTGCATGAAAGAGAGTCCGTCCAGGTTCAGCTTGTGCGCAGCCTTGGCGCAGAGGCTGACCAAATCCTCCCGCAATTCCACCCCCGTCACCTGTGGTTTGAGGCCCAGGCCGGCGCGCAGGTATTCCTCCATGGCAAAGGTCAGGTATCCCTTGCCCGAGCCGAAATCAACCACCCGCACCCGCTCTTTCTCTTTCAGCTTCGAGGCGCCAATGGCATGGTCCAGCACCTCGATGAACTTATTGATCTGCTTCCACTTGCGCGACATGGCGGGGATGAGCTGCCGTTGCGCGCTGGTGACCCCCAGCTCCTTGAGAAAGGGGGTGGCAAGATCGAGAAAGCGCTCTTTCTCGCGGTCATGCTCCTGGGGGGAGACACTCCGTCCTGCGGCCTTGCCCCGTTGCAGAGTGCATTTTCCCTTCTTGTTGATCGAGAGCTGGATATCCTCGGTCAGGGTCTGCAGGTGCAGGTTGTTGAACGAGGTGGCAAACATATCGCGGATGGCCGCAATCCCCGCCGCAAGGGGCAGGTTTTTGGTCACGTCCCTGGTCTGGTAGCGATAGAGAAAAGAGAGGCTTTCCCCCTCCTTCAGGGTAAGCCGGCGGACAAAGACGCGGCCCAGCCCCGGTTCCGGACCATGGTATTTCCCCAGCACGAGTTTGATAAAGGCGTTGCGGGCCAGGCAATCCTCCAGCAGGCTGAAGAAAAGCCCGCCGGGGTTTGCCGGATCGTGCGGCGCTGGTTTCGTTTCAGTCATCATCTCGTACCGTCTGGATGCGTTGCAGGTGTGGGCTCATGGTTGCTTGTGTATTCATATTTTAGCCGCAGCGCCAATTGTTTTTTGCTTGCCGAGGAATTGCCGGAATTGCAACAGCTCGTCACCCCGGCGGAGGCCGGGGTCCAGCCTTGCTGCAATTGACCGAAAAGACTGGATCGGAGTCTCGCTTTGCTCCCTTACCTCCGGCCTCCGCCGGAATGACGGAATAGAGCTTTTCCCGAGTTGTTGCGAATCCATCATATCACTTTGCATCCCCCTGGTGAATATGGTCAAATACCCTGCAGCAATTCGATCTTTTGTGGGCGGGAAAAAGCAGCACACTTTTACAGACCGTTGTATACACTCGCAAGGAAAAGCGCATGGGAAACCCGTTGCAGGAACAGCTTCTCAAGGCCGGGCTGGCCAGTAAAAAACAGGCCAAGAAGGCCGAGCACGAAAAACGGATCAGCCGCAAGCAAAACGACGGCAAAAGCCCCGATCTCGCCAACAAGGCGCGGGAGGAGCAGGCGGCCAAGGATCAGCGCAACCGGGATCTCAACCGTGAGCGCGCCGAGGAGACCCGGCTAAGGGAGCTCAAGGCCCAGGTGAAACAGCTCATCGAGACCAACCGGTTGTCCAAGGATGACCGGGGCGAGCCGTACAACTTCGTCGAGCAAAACAAGATCAAGCGGATCTTTGTCTCTGAAGAGATGACCGACCAGCTCAGCCGCGGCCAGCTCGCCATCGTCAAGCTCGGCGCCGGCTACGAGGTGGTCCCGGCCAAGGTTGCCCGCCAGATAGCCAGCCGGGACAAGGAGGCGGTGGTGGTTTTTCATGAAAAGGCATGAGAGGGAACCGCGAGCGAAGGCTCCCGTTGTGTGCCATGGTGGGCGATACTGGGATCGAACCAGTGACCCCTGCCGTGTGAAGGCAGTGCTCTCCCGCTGAGCTAATCGCCCTGATGGTTTCTTGAATAATAATCCATCCCGCCGTCGTTAACAACCGAACTTTGCCGCGGCAAAAAAAGCGGGGGGCGGCCCCGTAATGCTGCGATCGCATGGAGAAGGAAACACGCAATATGGGCGGAACACGATTCATCGTGGCGGGAAGCTTTATCGACGGCAACGGCGGTGAGGTGCGCAAAAACGTCTTTTTGCAGGTCACGGATACCATCATTACCGCCATTGGCTCCGCCGCGGACCTTTCCCGTCATGACCGGGAGGCAATCGACGACTTCTCGCACTGCATCGTTTTGCCCCCCCTGGTTGATTGCAGCGTCTCCCTGTCGCGCTCGCCCTCCGTGGACAGGCAGGTGCGGCTCGCCGCCGAAGAGGCCGCCCCGGCGGAAAGGAACGCCATGCTGGCGCGGCATCTCCGTGATTGCCACGCACACGGAGTGCTGGGCGTGGCGGACAGCGATGATGAAACCGGCCTGGTGGCGCAGTATCGCAAGGGGGTGGCGCAGGGGGGCATCATTGATATTCGTTCCTCCGGACCTCTCTGCCGGAGCAGGCACAGTGCCGCCGCTGACCCGCCAGGGCGCGATTTTCTCAAGATCGGATACTCCAACTCCATCGAAGACGAAGAATCCCCACCTCCCCTGCTTACCCCAGAAGACCTGGCCCGCCTTCTCCAGCGCCGAGGCGACAGAAAGGCGGTGGTGGTGGCCAATGGCCGGCAGCAGGTCGCGGAGGCGCTGGCGGCGGGGTGCGATGCCATCGAACAGGGATACGGCATGGGCGAGGACAATCTTCGCACCATGGCGGAGCAGGGGGTGCTGTGGATTCCCAGCGTCCTGCGTGCCAAAAATGGGTTGGACGGCGCCAGCTCCGGCGGGGAGGTGTGTTGCCGTTTTTCCACGCGCTATGTGGCCCCGGGAAAACCGGTCCCCGGGGCGGAGGCTTTTTGGCGGAAAATGCTCGCCGAACAACTGGCGCAACTGCGTAGTGCCAGAGAATTGGGCGTGAAAACGGCGGTGGGAACCGGGGCAGGGAGTCTCGGCATCCTCCATGGCGAGTCCATGGCCGAGGAGATGAAGTTGTTTCTCAAAACCGGCTATTCACTGGAAGAGACCATCCGGTGCGGATCGGAAAACGGCGCCGGGTTTTTCGGCATGGAGAAGCTGGGAAGGCTGACGGTGGGGCGGAAAGCAACCTTCCTCATTGCCAGGGGCACGGTGCAACAGTTGGCAAGAAAGCTCTCCTATCTGGAAGGCATCTATGTTGACGGCGCACCCAGCAGCGAGTATCGGAAAAATCCGGTCAAGACGGCGTGACAGGAATGAAATAGATGTTCCCGGGATTTGTGCGCCAGAGTCAGGGTCCTTTCCTCAGAATTCCTCCTCCCCATTGCCAATGCGAAACACAAGAAATGCAATGCCAATGCTCCCAGGATTTCATCCGCAGATCCTGGCCTCCTCCGCACTTTCCGGTTTTCCTCTCAACACACAGAAAAAAGATTTTCTAATGCGTCACGGAAAAAACTTGTCAGGGATTTTTTCATGGAATACAAAAGAACACGATCACTGTGTTTGATAGGGTGATCGGAAGGCTGGATGAAGTCCGGAGGTGTTTTGCAGGTTGAAATCTTTGATAACCATCGCATTCATGGAGGCCCCAAATGGTTGCAAGCAAAAGTCGGATCACCCACAAAATTGTCCTTCCCTCTTGCGCGCTCAGCACGTTTCTGCGCAAGGCGGTTTTTGACGAGGAGTCCTTTTCTCTGTTCATGGAAAACTCGGCCGGGGTTCTTAAAAATAACGGAATAGAGCTGGATTCAAGCGTTTCCGAGGATGCTCTGATGCGGCTCAGGTTTCTGGTGGCCCGCGCCCACGATTTCGTTACCAAGGGAAAAATCAATTCGGCCAAGTTTGAGGAGATATTCGGCATCGCGGTTGTGAACCAAAAACTGAAGGATGTCTCCCTTAAGGTCGGTGTCATGGCAAAGGCAGAAGCTTCCGTGGATGTGTATTATTCTGAAAAACAAACCGAGAGTCATCGGGGAGCAAACACGGAATTCAAGAACCAGGATGCTCTTACCGAGAGTCGCACCGATCATTGGAGCACGACCAAGTGGGGCGGCAAGGAAATCGCCCGCCCGGAAGAGCGTTTCATTCATGTTCCCCTGCTGGACGCCGTCACCCTTGGCATGCTTATCGCCAAAATAGACAGTCAGCTTAAGGAGCTTGGAAAATAACAGGAGGCCGGGATGATTTCACGCGTGGTATTTTCCGTGACCTATGATTGCCCCATCAGTTGCAAATATTGCGTGACCGAATCGGGGCCGTGGAATGGCCCCGCACTTGATGCCGATTTCATGGGCAGCGTAATTGACGAGGCTGTGGAATTGGGGAGTCTCCTCTCCGTTGTTTTCACCGGAGGCGAGCCACTACTCAAGCTGCACGATGTGTTGCGGGCCATCGGCCATGCGCGCCAGCACCGGTTGTGGACCCGCATCGTCAGCAACTCCTTCTGGGCCACAACGCCAGAGATTGCCCTGCGTACGCTGGGCAATCTCAAGGAGGCTGGGCTGTCTGAACTCAACTTGAGCTGCGATGACCTTCACCAGGAGCATATTCCCTTGGAGCGGGTCCGTAATGCCTATCAGGCCGCGAAAAAACTTGATCTGCCGATTCTTGTCGCCCATAAGCGGGTGAAGAACGGACAGATCACCCCCGAATCCATCTCCGACTTTCTGGGAGTCCAGTTGACCGAATTCAAGGACGGAGGGAAAAATCAGAAGACCGACCTCTACAGCTCATCGCTGACAATACCAGTTGGCCACGGCGCCAATTCGCTTGATCCGGATGACCGCATTATCTACCCCGCAAGCCTGTCGGCATACCGTTCTCCGTGCAGCAGCATTCTCAGTTCCATTATTGTTTCTCCCACAAAGGATGTCCGGATTTGCTGCGGCATGATCGATCAACGGGTTCCGGAACTCACCATCGGCAATCTTGAAACCCAGACCTTGGCGGAGATTGTTTGCGAAGGGAACACCGATCTGATTGCCAACTGGCTGGCCCTTGAAGGGCCTTACGGTATCATGAGCTTCATCCGGGAAAAGGCTCCGGAGATTACTTTTCAAGATCAGTACGTCAATCACTGTCACCTCTGCAACGATATTTTCACCAGGGATGATGTCCGCAAGGCAATCAAGCGGCATGCCCACGAAAAAATCGAAACGATAGCTCTTCAGAGGGGATTTCTGGAGGCTTTACGTTTTAAGGATCAAGCAGCGGAAATGTGAGAGTAAAAAATTCTAGAACGAATTATTTGCGGTAATTCCGGAGACATAACACCTGGTTGGCCGCGGGTTGAATGGACACACAAAAAAACGGAATCAGGTCTAAAAAAGCAGCTTTTTATTGGGAAGAATTTCTTAAAACAGATTGTATTTGGCTTTAAAACTAGGGACATCACCCAATTTTTGCTTTCATCCTCTTCCTCCTCGCGGCACTTTTTTAGAGCCTATCTTTTTGCCAGGCGGGTTGTCCAGAAAAAACACAAAAAAAGGGTCAGCCGAATACGGCTGACCCTTTTTGATTTTCATTGGAGGCGGCGAGCGGATTTGAACCGCTGAATAATGGTTTTGCAGACCACTGCCTTACCACTTGGCTACGCCGCCTTTTTGGTGGGCGCAATCTTAAACGCAGATCGGTTTTTTGACAAGGGAAAATGTGTCTGCCGTACCAGGCCCTGCCTGGCAAGGAAAAAGGGGGCATAGCCCGCGCCGGGCTGGTGATCCGTTGCCCTTTTTCAGCGGCTGGGGTATGGTGATTTCTCGGCACGAGGGCCATGCCCTTTATAGATTACCCCTTACCCGTACCTTGACCGTGACCATCACTCCCCTTGCCCAAACATCGCAGCCGGATCTGCACCTGCTTGAAGAGAGCCTCGGCTACCGGTTTCTGGACCGCGCCCATCTGCACAAGGCCATGATCCACAGCTCCCACGCCTTTGAACAGGGCAGGCAGACGCTGAAGGACAACGAGACCTTGGAATTTTTGGGGGATGCGGTTCTCGATCTCGCGGTGGGCCACGCGCTGTTCCGGTATTTTCCGCAGATGCGGGAGGGCGATCTCACCCGGCTGCGGGCGGCCCTGGTCAACGAGCGGCACCTGGCCCGGATGGCAAAGGATCTCGATCTTGGCCGCTATCTGTTGCTGGGCAAGGGAGAAGAGGTCAACCTCGGCAGGGAAAAGGCTTCCATCCTTTCCTGCGCCTTTGAGGCGGTGGCCGGGGCGATTTTTCTCGATGGCGGGTATGCTGCGGCGGCCGAATTTGCCGAGCGCCATTTCAGGCCCTGGTTTGATGACCGCCAGCAGACCATATTCCTGGCCGACGCCAAGAGCTCGCTCCAGGAGCTTTTGCAGGAGCGGTTCAACGAGGGGCCCCGCTATGTGCTGGAGGGGGATGAAGGGCCGGACCATAACAAGACCTTCCATGTCTCGGTCCGCTTCCGGGAGGAAATCCTCGGCCAGGGCAGCGCCCGCAGCAAGAAGGAAGCGGAGCAGGAGGCCGCCGCCATGGCGCTGAAGCATCTTGCCGGGCCCTGACCGCAACCGCTTACAAGCACGATCTTGTTTTTTGCCGTCTTTCCGGCCTGTAGGAGCGGCTTCAGCCGCGAAAACTCTTTCGGTATGTAACCAGCAATAATGCCATCCCCCTTTGTCATCCCCATCTTCATCGCCCATCAGGGCTGTCCCCATCAATGCCTGTTCTGCAACCAGCGCGGCATCACCGGCGCTGCGGCGGGTGCGGTCACCTCCCGCGAGGTGGAGGAGACCATCCGCATCCAGTTGGCCTGGCCCCGCCGCCATCCCGAGGCTCCGGTGCAGGTGGCCTTTTACGGGGGCAGCTTCACCGGCCTCGATCGTGCGCGGCAGCGGGAATTGCTTGGCGCGGCCCAGCCGTTTCTGGCCGCGGGCCAAGTGCGGGAACTGCGGCTCTCCACCCGGCCGGACTATGTAACCCCCCAGATCGCCGGGTTTCTGCGGGAACAGGGGGTGGGAATCGTGGAGCTGGGCGCCCAGTCGTTGGATGACGGGGTGCTGGCGGCCAGCGGGAGGGGGCACACCGCGGCCCAGGCGCGGCAGGCGGTTGCCTGTCTCAAGGAGGCGGGGATGCGGGTGGGGCTTCAGCTCATGCTGGGACTTCCCGGCGACAGCACAGTCACAACCCTGGCCAGCGCACGGCAGGCGGCAGCGCTTGGCCCGGATCTGGTCCGGCTCTACCCCTGTCTGGTTATCTCCGGCAGTCCGTTGGCCGAACTCTACCGGCAAGGGCAGTATCAGCCCCTGAGCCTGCCCCGGGCCGTGGCCCTGGCCGGGCGGCTCTGGCGGATTTTTGCGGCGCAGGGGATTCCCGTGGTGCGCATGGGGTTGCAGCCCTCGGCGGCCCTGGAAAAAACCGTGCTCGCCGGGCCGTATCACCCGGCCTTTGGCGAGCTGGCGCTGTCCCGGCTTTTCTTCAATCAGGTCCGCGCCGCGCTTGCCGCCCGTGTGCCTCATCAGCCTCACCGTTTGTGCCTTGCCAAGGCGGACGAGTCCATCTACCGGGGACGTAACAACGCCAACGTCAAGCGGCTCGCTGCCTTGGGGCTTCTCGATGGCGTGGAAACGGTGTTCAGCGCCAGCCAGCCCCGCCACACCCTGCGTCTCGTTGCGGCGGATTCCTGAACACCGCGCCGCCGCAAGCCCTCGAACATCAATTGGACAAATTGTCGCACCTTGGTTACTATCGTTTCCGGCACTGTGTGCACAACGAAAACACGAAGGAGATGACGATGAAGATGGTGAGGAATGTGGCGCGGGTGCTGATTGCCGGCGCCTTGGGCGGACTGGTCAACAGTGTGGCGCTTTGGGGCTTCGGGGTGCTGGGCATTACCCCGGCGCTGGGCTTTGCGCTGGCGCCGGAGTTCGACATACCCTGGCTCATGCCGCGTATCGTGATGAGCGCGCTTTGGGGGCTGCTGTTTCTGCTGCCCTTCTGGGGGAATACGTTGCTGCGAAAGGGATTGGTGCTGAGCCTGCCGCTCTGGGCGGTCATGCTGCTGGTCATTTTTCCCATGAAGATGCAGGCCGGGATGTTCGGCCTTGCCCTGGGTGCGGGCGCACCGGCCTGGGCCCTGTTTTTCACCCTGGTCTGGGGCGTTGTCGCGGCTGTCTTTTTGCAGCGGGTGTGGAAGGAACGCCCCTGATTCTTCCGACGGTTTCTCAGCCCTGGCCGGTTTTTTCCTTGGCTGAGAACGCCTGGCAATGGATGCCGGAGCTGGCGAACACCACCATGGCCGGATATTGCAGGGATTTGAACTCCAAGGCCCTGCAGCCGTAAGGGTGCGCCGGTTCGTAGGTGATGTAGAAATGGCGGCAGGCCAGGCAGTTTGGCCGTTCTGTGGCAGACGCGGGCACCGGGTTCACCTCAGAAAATGATCGGGGGGTCGGGGTGACGCGCCTCGATTTCCAGGCCGCGCAACAGAACGAAGCGGCCCAGCGGCGTTACCTGACAGGGGAAGCTGCCCACGAAAAGAGGGTTGTCGCACAGCCCGCCCGAGAGGTAGAGCTTGGCTGGCGAACCGGCAAAGCGGTAGGCGTTGATGGCGATCCCCTTGACAAAGCGGGCCACCGCCTCGGCCACCTCCACCCCCGAGATCACCGCGTCGAAGATGTCGCTCATCCCCAACACCCCGCAGGTTACGGAAAAGGTCTGCTCCGGCACCCTCAGGTGGAGGTAGTCCAGATCGTAATACCGCTCCAAGAGCTCGATGGTGAAGCCCATCGAGGCCCCGCATTCCGCGTTCCATCCCATGTCCGCCAGCGTGCCGTTTTGATACCTGATGAACTTGATGTCCCGGCTGCCGCAGTCCAGCAGGACATACTCGTCCTCCGCGATCATGGCCTCGCCGCCCCTGGCCAGGGCGATGAGCTCGTTGACGTAGCGGTTGGCGAACCGTTTGCCGTTGTGGCCGGTGGCCAGAGCCACCCGCGTCTCCCTGGGCAGCTCCTTGGTGGCGATGATGGTGGGCTCGGCCTGTGGCGCGTCGAGGTCGAGGAATTTGCAGTAGGAGGTGCCGAAGTCGCCCAGGATCATGGCCTGACCCCGGAAAGTTCGAGAAAGGCCTGAACCTTGGCCCGGGCGCTACTGGTGGTGTGCACATCCACATCCAGGTAGAGGGCGTGGGGATGTTTTTTGGCCAGGTACCGGGCCAGCGCGGTTTTCGCGCAAAAGGATTGGGCAAAGAACACCGTGGGCACCTCGGGATTGCACTGGGCCTCGAGAATGTGGTCGGCCGGGGTTTTGTTCTCCATGCAGCGGGCCCAGCCGTAAATATGGGTGGTGTCCGGGAACAGTCCGAGGATGGAGAAATCCCTGGGCGGCACCCCCCAGAAGCCGGCGGTGGGGGGGCAGGGAGGCTCCGGATTGTGATAGGGGGCCGCGGATTTGACTCCGGCGGTGATGGCCAGCATCCGGTCGATGAGAGGGAGCCGGGCGTGGCACAGTGGGGCGCCGAAGCCTGCGGTGTCCGTGTTCTTCGTGCAGATCACCGGGATGGGCAGGGCTTCGGCCAGGATCGTGGCGGTGTGCAGGGCGCAATCGCATTTGCCCGGGCCGGTGTCTGCGTAGATGGCGTCCAGATCAAGGTGCAGGGCGTTGACCACGGCGGTGCGGAGGATGGCGCAGTACACCCGGGGCAGGTAGGGACTGGCGGTTTCAAGATCCTCCCGGACCAGGGGCTCGTCCAGATCGTGGATGACAAGATGGTGTTCGTTGGCCGCCCGGATCACCTCCAGGGGCGGAACGCCGATGATGCCGATCGTGCGGAGGCGGCTGATGGTGGCGGTTAAGGATGCAGGTTCGAGGGCCATTTTGGGATATTACTGGTTATACCGTTTGAGCAGAAAGCAGCCAATCCCGATGGTCAGCAGATGGATGGACCAGGAGGCGATGCCCGGCGGCAGGGTGGCGGTCTTGGCCAGGGACTGGGTGGCGCTCCAGCCGCCCCAGGCGGCAAAGGCCAGGCCGCAGCTCACCGGGATGGCCAGGGCCAGATCGCGGCCCTTGGTTTTATGCACCGCGAGCAGTACCGGAATCCCCAGCAGAAGCAGGGGGATGCCCAGGAAGGCGTAGGAGAAGCGGCGGTGGAATTCCACCCGCGATTCATGGTGGGAAACCTTGCTGTCCATGGCCTGCCGCAGAAGCTTGCTGTATGAGATTTCCTCTATTTTGTATGGGGGAACAAAGAATTCTTCCGGCGCTTCGGCAAAGGCAGGGGTGAGGGTCTGGAAAAGGGTTACGGAAAAGGCGCCATTGCCGGTGCGGGTTTTCTGCTGGCCGTTTGTGAGCTGCCAGGCTCCGTCTGCCCAGGTGGCGCTTTCCGCGGTGAGCAGGGTAGTCAGGCCGTGCTCTCCGTCATAGGCGGCAAAGGAGAAGTTGAGGAACTCGTTTTTTCCGGGAGAGGGGCGGACAAAGGAAAAGATTCCCTCGGCGCCGCGAAAATAGGTGCGTCCGTCCCGGATGATGCCCTTGGGGATCTGCTTGTTGACCTCTTCGTACCAGATCCGGTTGGTGGCCGCGGTGGTGGCGGGCAGGACCCATTGGCCGATGGCCAGGGTCAGCAGGGTGAACAGGGCTGCTGCCGCCAGCAGGGGCCGGATGATGCGGAGAACGCCGATCCCGCTGGCCATGAGGGCCATGAATTCAAAATGCTGGTTGAGGATGCCCAGGGTGATGACCCCGGCCAGCAGGATACAGACCGGGATCAATTGGACATACATGAACGGCAGCTTGAGCAGCAGGTACTTGATTGCCAGGCCGACGCTCTGTTTCGCTTCCAGGAAATTGTCCACCCGCTCGAAAAAATCGACCAGCAGGTAGATGGCGATCAGGGAGCAGATGACCAGGGCCAGGTTCTTGGCGAACTGGGCCATGAGGTAGCGGTCCAGCAGCTTCATGGCCGTTTTTCTCCGGTTGTGATTCCCGGCAGCCTGGCCAGCAGGGCAAGGGCCGTATCGCTCAGCCGGGCAAGGAAGAGCGGGGTGATTTCCTGCGCCACCTGCCGGGTGAGCATAATGGTAAAACCGGCGATCAGGATATTGGAGAGCCAGATGCCGGCCGCCACGGGCAGATGGCCGCTTTCGGCAATGGTCCGGCCCGCGGTGAACAGGATGTAGTAGATGACAAAAAGCAGCAGGCCAAGGGGCACGCCCAACGGCCTGCGTCCGGGCCTGGCCAGCATGGCAAGGGGCAGTCCCAGGATGGTCAGGATGAAGCCGCCCACCGGCAGGGCCATGCGGGTATGATACTCGATGAGCATGCTCAGGCCGAGGGGGCTTTTCGGACCATGGGTTGCCACCTGTTCCAGCAACTGTTTCTGGTTCAGGCCGTTCTTGCCGACCTCGGTAACGGAGGTGCCGCCGATTTCCGTCGGCGTCTTGATGGGCAGGTAGACCTGATAGCGGTCAAAGCGGATGGTTTGGGTGATATCTTTGCTGGCCCGGTGCAGGGTGCCGTCCGCCAGGGTGAGGCTGATCAGCATGTTTTCCGGCTGGGCGGCGAGGCTGCCGGTTTTGGCGACAATGGTGAGTGGCGTGTCGCCGTGCCGCATGTCCGAGACATACACTCCCTGCCATTGCCGGGTTTCGTGGTCCACTGCATCGATATACAGCACCACATTGGAGATGCCTTCGCTGAACTGCCCGGGCTGGATGCCCTTGTCGATTTTTTCCGTGGCCATCTGCAAAAAAAGCGATTTCATGGCCAGGGTGCCCTGGGGGATCAGGGTAACCGCGGAAAAATAGGTGAGCAGGGAGGTGGACAGGGCGATGACGATCACCGGGGGCAGCAGGCGGAGCAGGCCGATGCCCGTGGCCTTGAGGGCCATGATCTCGTTGTCGTTCACCATCCGGCTCATGGCGACGATGACCGCGGTCATGCCGGCCATGGGGATGGAAAACATCATCAGCTTGGGCAGCATGTAGGCGCAGAGGCGCAGGAAGTCGCCCGCGCCGACGCCGAAATCGAAGATTACGTTGAGCAGGGGGACAAGCCTGCCCAGAAAGAGGATGGCGTTGATGATGAGAAAGCTGGCGAAGAACGGGGCCAAAATCTCGGTGGCGATATAGATGTAGAGCAATAAGGGCATGTTCTTTCGTGTTCCCGTGGCGGTCCGTTTCTTTTTGTGACGCAATGCCTTCCTGGCTCTTTACCATTGGCCATCCCGGACGTCAAGCCCGCCGGTGTCAGAGCGGGAGCTGGCATATTTTTTCGTCATTCCGGCGGAAGCCGGAATCCAGTATCCAGTATGCAAGGATTTCTGGACCCCGGCTTTCGCCGGGGTGACGGTAGCGGAGGCATCAATTACTCCTGTGGATTATAGCTGGTTATCATGTCATCCGCGACATTGGCTGAAGTTCGATGGGGATTACATTTTTTTAGGGACTTTTTGGGGCTGGAGGCCTAGTATGGTGGGCATGACGCAGATATCCATCCCGAATCTTTACGGAGTTGTCCGTTTATGTTGACCCCCCTGGTGCGCGGCATTGCGGTTGCCGCGCCTCTTCCCAGCCTTGGCGACAACACCGGCGATCTCGACCGGTTGAAAAAGGCGCTTGCCCCGCAGTTGGATGGGGCCATGCCGATGGTGCCCTACTCGCGGTTGAGCAAGGTGGCCGTCCGGTTCCGCGCCGCGGGCTTTGCCGGCGTCGCCATTGTCAATGACATGGGCGGCGCCCCGTTGCTGGTTGATTTCCTTTCCCAGCCGCCAAAGGTTTTGGCCGGGATGGCCCTTGACCTGGGGACCACCCATCTCGAGGCAACCCTGCTTGACCTGAGCACCGGCGCAGTCCTGGCCCGAGCCGACCTGGAAAACGGCCAGATCCGTTTCGGGGCGGATATCCTTACCCGGATCCATCATGCGGCCAAGGACGAAGGGCTTGCAGAGCTGCACGCGGCGATCATCGATTCGGTCAATCAACTGGCGACGGAGCTGGCCGGGCGTGCCGGCCTTGCGGCGGTCTCCGAGATCCGGGCGCTGTCGGTGTCCGGCAACACCAGCATGGTGCATTTTTTCCTTAACCTCAATCCCTGCCATCTCTGCCGCGAGCCATACATTCCCATGGTCAATGCCCCGGATCCCTGTCTGGCCGGAGAATTGAAGCTGGCCATCCACCCGGCCGCGGTGGTTTGGCTTCTGCCCAGCGTGGGCAGTTATTTCGGCGGCGATCTGATCTCCGGCGTGCTGGCCAGCGGGCTTGACCGGCAACCGGAAACCTGCATGCTCATCGACGTGGGCACCAATGCCGAGGTGATTGTCGGCAACCGCGAATGGCTCATCGCCTGCGCCGGGGCGGCAGGTCCGGCCCTGGAGGGCGGCGTGGCCCGGATGGGCATGCGGGCGGGCCCCGGCGCCATCGAACATGTGCGGATCGATCCGGCCACAGGCGAAATCGGGTATGAAACCATCGGCAAGGGCAAGCCCAAGGGGCTCTGCGGCTCCGGGCTCATCGATCTGGTGGCCGAGCTCTACCTGACCCGGCAGATCGATATCCGGGGCAAGTTTCGGCCCCAGGCCGCCGGAGAACGTCTGATTGCGGGAAGCGAAGGCTACCGGTTCGTGGTGGTGGAGGGCAAGAATGCGGCGGATGGCCAGCCCGTGGTGCTGGACCAGGTGGATCTCGACGCGCTCATGCGCTCCAAGGCGGCCATGTACGCCATCCTCACCACCCTGACCAATCAGGTGGGGATTGCCTTTGAGGATCTGCACCGCATCTATGTGGCCGGGGCATTTGGCCGGCATATCTCGCCTCGGCAGGCCATTGTCCTGGGGATGTTGCCCGATCTGCCCCTTGCCACCTACGAGCCCGTGGGCAACAGCTCCCTGGCCGGGGCCCAGCGGATACTTCTTGAGCGCCAGGCCCGGGAGCGCAGCCTCGCCCTGGCCGGAAAAATCACCTACATCGAATTGAACGTGAACCAGGAGTTCATGCTCCGGTTTTCCGGTTCCCGTTTTATTCCTCACACCGATCACGCTTTGTTTCCTTCGGTTCCTTTTTTTGACGGGGAATAGTCCCCCGGGGCAACCCCTTTGAAATTTGTGCAAGGATATGGTATAGGGCATCGGTTATTTGACGAAGCAAGGATCTCAACGGCCGGTTTTCGGTCTGGGATGCATGGACAACGGGGATGATGGCGTGGGCGTGAACGGAAGTCTTGAAATTCCCAAGAAACCGATTTCCAACAAAAAGAAGACCGCCAAGGAGCGTCTGCTCGAGTTCTGCGGTCTTTTCGGCAAGGAAGACCAGGTTCTTGTGGTCATCAATGCCGACCCGGACGCCATAGCCAGCGCCATGGCGGTGAAGCGTCTGCTCCGCTACCGGGTTAAAAGCGTGACCATCGCCTATCCCAACGAAATCAGGCGGCTCAATAACGTGGTCATGGTCGATCTGCTGAAGGTCCCCATGGAGCGTCTGCACACGGTCAAGCTCGGGAGTTTCACCAAGAAGGTGATGCTGGATTCCCAGCCCACCCATCTGCCCAGCTTCGAGAATATTACCTTTGATGTGGTCATTGACCACCATCCCGCCACCAAAGGATGGGTGGCGCCCTTTGTCGATATCCGCAAGGATTTCGGCGCCACCGCCTCCATGCTGGTCGAGTACCTGCGCGCCGCCAACCTGAAGCCCTCGGTGGCCCTGGCCACCGCCCTGTTTTACGCGATCAAGGTGGATACCCGGAATTTTGAGAAAAAGGCCACCCTGGCGGACGCCATTTCCTTCCGCTACCTTTTCAATATCGCCAACCAGAACCTGGTGCGCAAGATCGAGCTTTCCTCCTTCCGCCGTTCCGAGTTGAACTATTTCAAGACCGCCCTGAACGAGATGAAGGTGAGTAAGCAGCGGCTCTATGCCCATCTCGGCAAGGTTCCCAGCCCGGACATGCTGGTGCTTATCGCCGACTTTCTCAATCAGGTCCACGATGTCGCCTGGGTGTTTGTTTCCGGCATGCACAACGACAAGCTGGTGGTCATCTTCCGCTGCGACGGCTACAAGAAAAATGCCGGCCGGCTGGCGGAGAAGATGTTCAATGCGATCGGTTCGGCCGGCGGGCACCGGGAAGCGGCCCGGGCCGAGGTGCCGCTCAGGAATCTGCCTGCGGAGATGCAGGACTTTTCAACCATGACCCTGATGCGGCTCACCACCAAACACCTGCAATAGTAGGCGATGTCAGGGCGGCGCATCTGCGTTGTCATCGGCCCGCTCATGTGCAATAGCACACTTCGCAGGCCTCTTCCGTGCATCTGCGCCACCCTGGCATCGCCTGCCGCCGAGATGGGTTCCATCACCCTGCAAAAAAAAATCTTTTTCCTCCCTCCGCCCTTCCTGTGCTTGCTTTTTGGCGCAACCCTTCCCATAATGAATTTTACACGAGGAAGCGAAGCAGATTCCCCTTTCCCTTCAGGCATTCCATGAAACTGAAACCGAAGGTTCTGGCCATGATCCTTGCCGGGGGCCGCGTTGACGAGCTGAACGTGCTCACCGCCTACCGGCCCAAATCGGCGGTCCCCTTTGGCGGCTTTGCCAGGGTGATCGACTTTGCCCTGAGCAATCTCATGCATTCCGGTCTGGAACGGGTGGCCATCCTCAGCCAGTACCGGAGCTTTTCCCTGATCAGCCATATCGGGGTGGGGGCGGCCTGGGACATGACCGGCCGCTACCGCGGGGTTTCCATCCTCCCTCCTTCCCAGGGTTCGGGCCAGAGCAGTTGGTACCGGGGTTCGGCCGACGCCATCCATCAGAATCTCGATTTTGTCCAGTACCACGACCCGGAAACCATTCTGGTCCTCTCCGGCGACCATGTCTATCACATGGATTACCGGGAGATCCTCCAATACCATCGCGACAAGGACGCCGATCTGACCATCGCCTGTATTCAGGTGCCCATGGCCGAGGCGAGCCGGTTCGGGGTGGCGGAGATCGACGACGAGGACGGCGAGCGCGGCGGCCGCATCCTGCAGTACCAGGAGAAACCCTCGGACCCCAGGTTCAATTGGGCCTCGCTCACCGTGTATTGCTTCAGGCCCTCGGTGCTCTATGAGGTGCTGGAGGCCAATGCCCGCGAGGATGAGTCCTTTGAGTTCGGCCGGGATATCCTGCCTCGGATCATGGCCGGCCAGTACCGGGTCTACGGTTTCAAGTTCCGCGGTTACTGGGGATATACCCGGACCGTTGCCGAATACTGGCAGACCAACATGGACCTGCTGGGGGAGGCGCCGAAGATTCCCTTTGAGGAGTGGGGCATCCGCACCAACCTGGAACACCGGGCAGTCCGGGACTGCCAGCCCCTCAAGGCCGGCTCCGGGGCGAGCATCGAGAACAGCCTGGTCTACAACGGCTGCGTCGTGGAGGGGCGGGTGGAAAATTCCATCCTCTTCCCCGGGGTGCATGTCAAGTCCGGGGCCCAGGTGAGAAACTCGGTGCTCTTTTACGATAATGTGGTGGGGCACGGCGCCAGTCTCGACACGGTGGTGAGCGACGTCAACGTGACCTTCGGAGCCAGGGTGCGGATCGGCGAGCCGGGAGAGCCGCAGGCCGGCAAGGTGACGGTGGTCGGCTGGAACAATCATCTGCTGGACGGCATGGTGATCGGCTCCGGCTGCACCCTGCACCCCAACCTGCGCCCGGAGCAACTGGTTGGGGAAATCAAGAATAACGAGGTGGTTCGATGATCCACGGCGACAACACCCTGGTTCTCCTGCTGGCCGGCGGGGTCGGCAGCCGCCTCAATGTCCTGGTGCAAACCAGGGCCAAGCCCGCCGTGCCCTTTGCCGGGTTCTACCGGATCATCGATTTTTCCCTGAGCAACGTGATGAACTCGGGGCTCAGCCAGGTCGGGGTGCTCACCCAGTACAAGCCCCTTTCCCTGATGCGCCATCTCGGCACCGGCGAGGCTTGGGATTTCACGGGCCGCACCCGGGGAGTGAAGATCCTCCCCCCCCGCACCGGGTTTCAGGATTCCGACTGGTACAAGGGCACCGCCGACGCGGTGCGCCAGAATATCGACTTTATCCGGGCGCATCCCGCCAAGGAGACGGTCATTCTTTCCGGGGACCACATCTACCGCATGGATCTCGACGACATGCTCCGCTTCCATCGGCGGAAGCAGGCCCAGGTGACCATCGCCATGATGGTGGTGCCGCTCTCCGAGATCCACCAGTTCGGCGCGGGCATCACCAATGCGGAGGGGCGTATCGTCGAATGGGAGGAGAAGCCGAAGGTGCCCCGCACCGATCTCGCCTCCATGGGGATCTATGTCTTCGATACCGAATACCTGCTCCGGCTTCTGGAGGAAGACCGCGATGAGGTGGACTTCGGCATGCATCTCATCCCCAAGGCCATTGAGCGGGACAACGTCTTTGCCTATCCCTTTCACGGCTACTGGCGGGATGTGGGCACGGTGCAGGCGTACTGGGAGGCGAACATGGATCTGCTCAAAATCGACTCCGAGATTTCTCCGCAGGCGTGGTCCATCCGGCCAAACCCCTATGCGGACCGTCTGGTGGTGGACCGTTGCCCTGCCCGTTTTGCCTCGGGCTGCGTGGTGGAGGGGTCCCTGATTTCCGCCGGCTGCGTCATAGAGGGCGAGGTGATCAACTCGGTGCTTTCGCCCGGGGTGCGGGTGGGGAAGAATGTGCGGGTCAGGGATTCCATCATTTTGCACGACTGCGTTCTGGAGGAAGGCGCGGTGGTGGATCTGGCCATCCTCGACAAGCGGGTTCGGGTCGGCCAGGGGGCGGTGGTGGGGCAGGGCGAGGATAAGTCCACGCCCAATGCGGCTTGTCCCAAGCATCTCTACACCGGGATCACCATGATCGGCAAGGAAGCGGAGGTGCCTTCCCAGGCCGTGATCGGACGCAACTGCGTGGTGGCGCCCTTGCGTAAGAAGGAGGATTTCCCTTCGCTGCGCATCGTCACCGGAGAAACCATCTGATTTGCCGGGCAAGGCGGCACTCTGCCTGCCCTGCCCGGAGTCTGTCCCGCTGCCTCCTTTTCCGGGAGGCGGCTTCAGCGGCTTGCCGTTGCCTTCTGGGTGATTTTGGTGCGGATTTTCAGTTTGGCCAGGCCGAAACGGATGATGTTGTCCGACATCCCTTCGGCCACTTCCAGGCTTCTGTTGACCAGGCCGAAAGCCTCCTTTTTGCTGAGCCCCATGATCGGTCCGTAGTGCAGAAGCAATTCGCCAAGTTCCAGGCTTGACCCGAAGCAGATGATCCAGGTGAGGCGGTTGCAGAAGGCGGAAACATTGAGGAGATAGAGCTGGGAGTCGAACTTGCTCGTCGGCTGGGGCGGATTCTGCCCCATGCTCAGGACGATCTTTTCGGAAAAATTCCAGAAGCGGGCGATTTCCATGCCCACCGAGGAAAAAGTGAGGTCGTTCAATACGGTTTTGGCGGCAAACTCATCGGAATATCCCCGGTCGATGAGTTCCTGCGCCTTGCGGTACAGCTCCGGCAGATAGACCAGGATGATGAGCTTGCCCAGTTGATGAAGCAGGGTGCAGATGAACACCTCTTCCTCGGGCACATTGATTTTTTTGGCCTTACAGAGAATCTTTGCCTGGGAGGCGCTGACAAAACAGAGGGCCAGGAGCTTGCTGATTTCTTCCTTTTCGACCCCGGCCTTGATAAAATCTTCAAACAGGGCCAGGCTGACGGCAAGTTCCTTCAGGGTGGTGAGGCCGAGGGTGGTGATGGCCCGGCTGATGTTGGAAATCGGCGCCGACCGGCTGTAAAAGGCCGAGTTGACCACCTGCAGCAGTTTGGTGGTCAGGGAGGCGTCCTTGAGGATGACCCCGGCGATTTCCTCGGCGCTGGAGTCGTCGTTGTTCAGGAGGCGGAGCAGTTCCTCGACATGGTCGGACATGGCCGGCAACTCGCTCATGTTGACCTTGCTGAATATTTCTCTGAGTGTTTTATCTGAGCCCATGATCTCTTTGGTGTCTTCGGTCGGGGGTAGCCGTTTGCGCGCGCCGGGTTGGCGGACGTCTTGTCTCTCTACTTTCTACCCTGTCTGCCGAGGAAGTGTAAAACAAAATGTGCGGGAATGCGGGGCGGGAGCGGAATCGGGCGCGAGTTTTTTTCCTGGCAGGGTTCGCCGTCCGCGCCGCTGTTGCCGATAACCAAGCGGACAGGAAGGATCTGCCCGTTTGTCAACGGTTCTTGAAGATCTGGGGATGGTGCTTTTCGCTGCATTCCTGGCAGATGCCGTGGCTGAACTCCACCTCCGCGTGGCTGCGGAGATAGCTTTCCAGTTGCTGCCACGCCCCGCTGCTGTCCTTGATCTTTTTGCAATAGGAGCAGATGGGCAACAAGCCGTTGAGCCTTTTTGTCTTGGCCAGGGAGCCTTGCAGTTCCCGGATGAGATGTTCCTTGCCCTTTTCCACCATCTTGCGGATGGTCACATCGCGGGTGATATTGACCACGGCGGTGATCGTACCCGTTGCATCCCTGAGCGGCGCGGAGGTGACCTCCAGATGGAGTTCACTTTCCTTGATGCGGGTCACCTGTTCGGTTTTGTGGATCTGCCCGTCAGCAAAAACCTTTTCGGCGTGACAATCCTCGCAGGGCGCAGGCCGGTCATGGTAGGCGGTGTAGCATTTTTTCCCGAGGTTGGTTCCCCAGAGGTCCTTGGCGGCTTCGTTTTCGTAAAGAACGGAAAAATTCCTGCCGATAATGGTGCAGGGATCCCCCAGGCTGGCAAGAATCACCTCGGCCTGGGAGCTGATCATTGTCTGGCCGGGTTGCGCGTCCCGGATGGCGATGGTCAGCAGTTCCGGGCAAGGGAGATGCCCCTGGAGGAAGCAGGACCGGTCTGGTCCCAAAGAAAGAGTTTTGCGTATCTGTGTTGTTCCTGAGGCGGCGAGTTCGTGCAGCAGGGCGGGCAGGGTCAGGATATGGCTGAGGGCTTCCGGCAGCTCTTTTTCCAGGAGATCCTCTTCTTGCGCCGAAAGCAGCTCGCAAAAGAGCTGATTGGCAACTCTGGTCACAAAACCCCGGGGAGAGCCCGATTTGTCCCGGAGGACTTCAATAACGCCCAAGGCGCAACGAAAGTCGTTACAGATCGGGATGAAAATCTGTTGGAGAAGGTTCAGGGGAAAGCTTCCTGGGGTATGCAAACTATACGCTCCTGTTGTTTTTCTGCGTACCGTGGCATGCACGGCGGGAAAGTTGAGAAAAAGGCGGCATGCGAGAGAAAAAAACAGGCAAGATCCGCGTTTTTTCTGACACCGTTCCCCCCGGTAAAGTGGCAGATCAATACAGCGTATATCACAGAGAATAGCATAAATTAAGCGTACTGGAAGTTTGCTAATAATGGAGTTGGGCGCCAATGGCAATACGGAAAAAATACGGGGTTTGGGTGGAGGCCCTTCAGGCAAGGGAGGAAAGATAGGAGCGCAGGTTGGTTTTTTTGCTTTTTATGCCGAGTTTGACCCGGAGCTGGTCGCGGTAGAATTCCACCGTCCGGCAGGAGAGATCAAGGATGGCAGCGACTTGCTTGGTTGATCGCCCTTGTTTGATGAGCTCCGCGACCTCCAGTTCCCGGGGGGTGAGTCCCTTGAGTCTGGCCGAGAGTGTCAAGCAGAAGGTGGAGGTTATTTTTTCCAGATTTGCCGCGGCCACCCGGAGGTAGAGGGCGAGTTCCTCGTCCTTGCAGCGGTCTTGGATTTTTTCCAGATAGGGCAGGACCAGGCGCTGCAAATTGTCGTGGATCCTCCGTTCATGCTCGGCGCTGGCCTCGGCGCTTTGGTGCAGGAGAAGGCTGAGGGCGTTGTTGACCTCGGTGAGCTCCCTGGCCTTCTGTTTGAGGCGAAGCTCCAGGAGCAACACTTCGCTGATGTCCCGGCTCATGCCGCGGAAGCCCGTCACTTTTTTTCCTGCCAGCACGGGCAGGTAATGGGTTTCGATGGGGATAACCGTCCCGTTGTTGCGCGTCGCCCGTCCCCGGATTCCCTTGCTGGGTTTTTTGCTCAGGCGGATCTCTTCGATGATTTTCCGCTGTTCTTCCCGGTCCTCCGGAAGAATGAGGGTTTCGATGATGTCGCGGCCCGCAAGTTCATGGGGTTCATAGCCATAGAGGGCCTTGCAGCTTGGCGCGCAATAGGTCAAATTTCCCTGGGTGTCTGTCTCCCAAACCCATTCGAGGCTTTGGGTGGCAAGTTCATGGAAGCGCGCGGTCTCATCGGCCAGCCCCGCGCCGGATGGCGCTTCTGCCTTCGTCATTTAGCGGAGCCCTGCAATAAAAGGCCCCACTGCCTCCGGACCTTTTTCTTCCACCAGCCTGATGGTGGCGGTGCCGATCACCGCCAGGTCCGCCTTGCCGGTCAGGATGCGTACGTCGTCCCTGTTGCTGATGCCGAAGCCCACGGCGAGCGGCAGGCCCGTGGCTCTGCGGCAGCGGGCCAGGTACTCATCGAAGGAGGCGTCGAATTCGGTCTTGCTGCCGGTGACGCCCCTCCGGGCCACGCAGTAAATGAATCCATCTCCATGCCCGGCCAGCTCCCGCATCCGTTCCCCGGTGGAGGTGGGGGCGAAGATCTGGATCGGGGCAAGGCCAAATTCCTTGGCCAGCCGGAGATACTCCGCGCCCTCCTCGGGCGGCAGATCGGGGATGATGAATCCCCTGATCCCGATTTCCTTGGCCTTGCGCAGGAATTCCTCCACCCCGTATTTGAAGAGGATGTTGTAGTAGGTCATGAACAGGAAGGGGATATCGTATTGTGCGGCCATCTCCGCGGCAAAGGCGAGGCAGTCCGCAACCGTGGTCCCGCCCGCGAGGGCTTCCTGGTTGGCCTTGATGATCATGGGGCCGTCGGCCATGGGCTCGGAAAAGGGGATCTGGAGTTCGATCACCTCCACCCCGTTTTCCACCATCTGGCGGATCACCTCGCGGTTCACCCCAAAGGAGGGATAGCCCAGGACCAGATGGGTCATGAGCAGAATCTCTTTTGTGCTCCGGGCGTGCCTCAGTTGGTCAGCGAGTTGCATATTCTTCTCCCTTCTGCCGGATGAACTCCTTCCATGACGGGTCATTAAAGGCATGGGCAATGGTGAAGATGTCCTTGTCGCCCCGGCCGGACTGGTTGATGATGATGGCCTGGTCGCGTTCCATCTCTTCCGCCTCCTTGAAGGCCTGGACAAAGGCGTGGGTCGATTCGAGCGCCGGGATGATCCCTTCCTTTTTGATGGTCAGATCCAAGGCGGCCATGACCTCCTGGTCGGTGGCCGCGGCAAAGCGGACCCGTCCTTTTTCCCACAGGTCCGCGAGCAGGGGAGAGACCCCGATGTAATCAAGCCCGGCAGCCACCGAATGGGTATCGAGCATCTGGCCGTCGGAATTCTGGAGAAACATGGTTTTGTACCCTTGGGCCACGCCGGGCGAGGCATCCTGGCTGGCGAGCCGGGCCGCGTGCTGGCCGGTGTCAACACCAAGGCCGCCCGCTTCCACCCCGATCAGTTCCACCCCAGCATCTTCAAGAAAGCCCTGGAAAATGCCCATGGCGTTGGAGCCGCCGCCCACGCAGGCATAGACCCGGGCCGGGAGTGTGCCGTGGGCCGCGAGGATCTGTGTGCGCGCTTCCTGGCCGATGATGGACTGGAACCAGGCCACCATCTCCGGAAAGGGATGCGGCCCGCAGACCGTGCCCATCACATAATGGGTGGTGTCCATGTTGGAAACCCAGTCGCGGAAGGCCTCGTTGATGGCGTCCTTGAGGGTGCGGCTGCCGGTGGTCACCGGCACCACGGTGGCGCCGAGTTTTTCCATCCAGAAAACATTGGGCCGCTGGCGGTGGACATCTTCCTCGCCCATGTAGATGGTGCAGGCAAAGCCGAATTTGGCGGCCATGGTGGCGCAGGCCACCCCGTGCTGTCCGGCGCCGGTTTCGGCGATCACCCGGGTCTTGCCCATGCGCTTGACCAGCAACCCCTGGCCCATGACGTTGTTGGCCTTGTGCGCCCCGGTGTGGTTGAGATCCTCACGCTTGATGAAGATCCGTGCCCCGCCGAAGTGGCGGCTCAGGTTTTCGGCATGGGTGAGGGGAGTGGGCCGGCAGGAGTACGAGCCCATGAGCGTGACGTATTCCTGCCAGAAGGCCGGGTCCGCCTTGGCCTTGGCGTAGACTTCCCGCAGCTCCCGGAAGGTTTCGTACAACACTTCCGGGATATAGGCGCCGCCCCATTGTCCAAAATATCCGGGTTTGTCCATGTGAATATCCTTGTTGCCTAACCTGTAAATTCTTTCTTGCTCGTTCCGAAAACGATACGATACTCCATCTTCGGCAGGTTCGACAAGGAGAGAAGGGGGCGCCGGCCTAAAAAAACGGCAGCGGGTTCAAGGGGGCTTCCTTTCCGATTTATTCACCTTTTCCGCTTGACACGGATTTTTTTTCCATGTAGACGATAGAAGCGTGTTGTGTCGGAAATTCAGCAGAAACACAGCGTTTCAGCCGGTTTTGAAGCCCCTCTCGGCAGGGGATTCGCCCCTCTGTGTGCGGCAACCTTATCCTGTTTGCTGTGATGGAGCACCCAAACCCTCACCATGGGAGAAAACGGGATATGCAAGATTTTATCCTGACTGCGGAAATTCTGGAGAAAGCGAGGAACGCCATAGAGGGGTCGCTGATCCAGGCGGGTGTTCGCACCGCCCTGCTCATTGATGGGGCAGGCAATATTCTGTCCAATTGCGGGCACGATTCCGACGAGATCGACGCCATTTCTCTGGCCGCGCTGGCCGCGGCCAATCTGGGGGCAACCTCCCAGATCGCCAAATTGATCGGCGAGGAGGATTTTTCCCTGCTCTTTCATAAAGGGAAAAACGGGAATATTCATTTCGGCCGGATTGGCGACGAGCTTATTCTCATCACCATCTTCGGGGAGGATGTCTCGCTCGGTCTGGTGCGCTGCCGGGTGACCGATCTGACCGACACCCTTCTGCACATTTTTGAAGGATGACCAATGGCGCTCATTGATCTCAGCAAGAAGGAAATTCACTGCAAGATTGTCTATTACGGCCCGGGCCGCTGCGGGAAGACGACCAATTTGCTCACGGTGCACAGTTCCATGGCGGATAATGCCCGGGGCAAGATGCTGACCATCGAAACCAAGGGCGACCGGACCCTGTTTTTCGATCTTCTCCCCCTGAATCTGGGGAAGATCCGGGGGTTCAATATCCGCATTCAGCTCTATACCGTGCCGGGCCAGGTCATGTATGCCGCCACCCGCAAGCTTGTTCTCAAAGGGGCCGATGGTCTGGTGTTCGTGGCCGATCCGCTTCAGGTGCGAAGGGAGAGAAACATCGAAAGCCTGGAAGACCTGCGGACGAACCTCTTGGAATACGGCCTCAACCTGGAAGAACTTCCCCTGGTTATCCAGTATAACAAGCGGGACCTTGTCGGCACCCCGATCCCCACCCTGACCGTGGAAGAGCTTGACGCCGACCTGAACAGCGTCTACAAGGCGAAGACCTTTGAGGCCTCGGCGGTTACGGGGATGGGGGTTTTTGAAACCTTGCGGGAAATCAGCAAACAGACCGTGCGGTATGTCACCAATAAGCATCTGCTGCATGAGACAAAATAGGCCTGCCGTGATGTCCCGAGGCTGGCGATTTCTCAAGGAGAATGAAGTTTATGACTGACAGTCCCTCCGGGCGTGATTTTCACGCCGAGATAGATGACGCCATTGACACCCTTTTTGCCCCGCATGCGGGGGCAGGCCCGGAAGCTTCCGCAGCGCCGGTTTCCGATAAAGCTGTTTCCCCGGGTCCGGCCGCCCCGTCTCCGGAAAAGGTTGCGCCCTTGCCGGCCAGCCTGCTGACGGCCGATGGCGCCGATGCCTTCAGCCCTTTCGAGGAAGCCCTGCTTTCGCTGGATTGGGAGATTTCTCCGGACAATATAGAAACAGCCCGGAAGGCCTTGAAGGAAATCCAGGGGAATTTCGAGGTGGACAAGGCTGTCGCCTTGACCGAAATTTTCGCGCTCATGGACAGGCTGCTTGAGGTCATGGCCATTGCCCCGCACAATGTTTCCACCTCCGCCCCCAAAACCTTGCAGGAAGGGTTGCAAACCTTGCGGGCCGCCGCAGGCGCCGAGGATCTCTCCCTTATCGAGCAAACGCTGGTGGATCCCACCCTTTCCGAGTTGCGCGCCGCCATTCCCAACATTCCCAAGGATTACAGCAAGCTTGTCTCCAAGACGCAAGGCGTTGCCGGAATCGAGCCGAAAACAGCGGCAGCCCCTTCAGCTTCCGCAGCCAAGGCTCCCCCCGCCCCGGCTCAGTCCGCGTCCATGGACGAAGACCTTTTGCCGGAACTTCCCGCCGCTTTCGGCGCATCCGGCGGCAGACCCTCAACGGCGCTGGTTGAGGCGGTGAATGCCCATCTTGTTGTCCTGGGCAAGTGCATTGCCAAGCGCATTGTTCCGGTTGAAAACCTGTTTGCCAAAACGCCCGGTTATGAAAAATTGCATGCCATCCACACCGAGTTGCGCGAACGGCTGGAAAGGCAAAAACAAAATCTGCGCAAGGCGCTGGGCGATGACTATCAGGCGGACGCGGTTGTCCCGGCCGAGCCGGCAAAACCGGCGGTGACGGCCACGGCTTGCCCCTGGCCGTCCGTGGCGCTTGCCGATGTGGGGGGGAGAATGGTGGCTTTTCTTCCGGACCAGATCGTCTATGAGGACAAACCCGCAGGCAAGGTCCGAAAATGCGGTTCCTTTTTGCCCATAAAAAATCTCAAACGCGGTTTTTTTGGCAAGATCGGTTTTGTTGTAAGAGGAGAGTTAAGCTTTCTCGATGAGGCCATCCTGAAAACGTTGACCATCCCGGTGGCAACCCTTTCGGGTCAGGAAGCATGCGAGCCCACGGCTGACAATTCGCTGCTCGTGGTCTTCAAGGCGAACAGCGGCATGGCCTTCTGGCTTGATAAACCCACCGAACAGCTTGACACCTCCACCGGCCGCTGGGAACCTCTGGCCGACCCCAGCACCCTTGTCGCCGGCACTCTGACGGTGCAGGGGAACTCCGTGCCGGTCATAACCATGAGGAGCGTGTAACCGGCCGGCATGAGCATGACAACAACCATGGCCGCCAAGGAAGCCATTGAAGCAAAACTTGCCGAGGCAGATCTCTACGCAGGGCAAGGACTCATGGATGAAGCCTTGGCTCTCTGCGAGTCGCTGTTGTTGGAAATCGGCGACAATGATCCGATTCTGCGGGATTTGATCGAGGAAAGGCTCGTTGTCCTGCAAACCGAAAGGGGTATGGCCGCATCCGGCGCCGCCTCGTCCGCTTCCGCCAGTAAGTTGTCCGAGGCGGATCGTTTCGAAAACTGCCAGGGGTTGATGGTGGCAGGGTTTTACCGCGAGGCCGGCGAGGAATTGCGGGGGTTGCTTGCCGCCGGGTACAGGCCGGCGGCGGTCCATGCCCGGATCGGGGTGTGCTGCCTCCAGCTTGATAAACCCTTTGAAGCCATCGAGCACTTTGAAGCCGCGGCGAGCAAGAAAGGCGGATTCGAACGAAAGATCGAACGTCTTCAGCTTCTCGACCAGCTTGCGCTTACCTATGAAAGCACCGGTTCCACCGCTTCCACGATCAAAACCCTGGAAGAAATGGTCGCCCTTGACCCGGCCTATCGCAACGCCGCCCAGCGGTTGGCGACCCTCTCCCAGAGCGCGACCAAATATGGCCAGTTTTACGGTCTGATCCGCAACAAGCTTCTGACCCCGGACCAGTTTGATGCGGCCCGGGTCAAGGCCCGGCAGCACAATAAAACATTGGACAGCGCCTTGTTGGGTGATTTCGGCATTGACCGAAAACAGCTTGGCGCATCGCTTAGCGAATATTACGGCTGTCCGTTTGTGGAGTTTGTTGAAACGGAAGCGCCGGAGGCGCCCGCCTGTATCCAGGGCGCCAAGGAAAGCTATTTCCGGGCCAATGTTTTTATCCCCATCGGTCAGGAAAATGGCCGCATTGTTGTGCTGACCGACAATCCCCGCGACCTCGGAAAGCAGGATAATATCCGCGCCGTTCTCCAGGGCGCCGCCTTCCGCTTTGCCGTGGGACTCAAGGACGATATCAACAGGTTCATCGATTTTTTTTACGGGAAATACGCCCTGGGAGAGGGTTCGCAGAATGTTTTCGAAGAACTTGAGATTGTCGAGGAATCAGACGGGAAGTCTGATGACGAGGACGAGGTCGGCAGCGCCGCCGATGGGGTTGTGGTGCAGATGGCCAACAAGATCATCGAGGATGCCGTGGCCCGCAACGCTTCCGATATCCACATCGAATCGCTGCCCGGCAAAAAGGGAACCTCGGTCCGTTTCCGCGTTGACGGCGTCTGTTCGCATTATAAAAATATCCCCTTCACCTATAAACGGCCCCTGATTTCCCGGCTGAAGATTCTGGCCAAGCTCGACATCTCCGAGAGGCGGCTGCCCCAGGACGGCAAGATCAAGTTCAAAACCCGGCGGGGCAAGATCGAGCTTCGGGTCGCCTCGTTGCCCACCCACGGCGGCAATGAGGATATGGTGCTGCGTATTCTCGCCGCCGGCTCTGCCCTGCCTTTGGAAAAAATGGGTCTGTCCGCAGGAAATCTCACGGAGCTGCGCCGGCTTCTCGATCTGCCCTACGGCCTGATCCTGGTGGTCGGCCCCACCGGTTCCGGCAAGACCACCACCCTGCATAGCGCCTTGAACTACGTCAACCGGCCGGAAAAAAAGATCTGGACCGTTGAGGATCCGGTGGAAATCGTCCAGGACGGGTTGCGGCAGGTGCAGGTGGAAAACAAGATCGGCCTTGATTTCGCCAAGATATTGAAGGCCTTTTTGCGGGCCGACCCCGACATTATCATGGTCGGCGAAACCCGGGATCAGGAAACCGCAGAAACCGTTATCGAAGCGGCGCTCACCGGGCATCTGGTTTTTTCGACGCTCCATACCAACTCCGCCCCGGAAACCGTTACCCGGCTTTTGGGCATGGGGATCGATCCCTTTAATTTTTCCGATTCGCTGCTCGGCATCCTGGCCCAGCGGCTGGTGCGGCGGTTGTGTCCCCATTGCCGGGAGGCGTATGTCCCCGAGGCGACGGAAAAGGAGCTGATTCTTGCCGAATACGGGGCGCACCCCCTAAGTCCGCTGACCATGGCGGAAATCGACCGGGCCACTCTATACAGGCCGAAGGGCTGCGACAAGTGCAAAAAAAGCGGCTATCTCGGGCGGCTTGCCATCCATGAGCTGCTCACGGTCAACGATTCGCTGAAGCTTCTCATCGTAAAAAACAGCCCCATCGTGGAAATCAGGGATGAGGCGATGCGGGCCGGCATGCTGACCCTCAAGCAGGATGGCATCCGCAAGGTGATGGCGGGGCAGACCGACCTTTTGCAGGTTCGGGCGGCTTGCATCAAATGATGTGCTGAAACATTAATCGTATTGCAACAGAGGCGGGTTCCATGAAAAAAGTACTGGTTGTTGACGACGACCATGGGTTTTTGCTCAGTTTGCAGGACATGTGCCGGGAACGGGCCGATTCGTTCGAGGTCGTTACCGCGGGCAATGGGAAGGAGGCGTTGGCGGTCCTTGCCGCGCACCCGGTTGATCTGGTGGTCACCGACCTGAAGATGCCGGAAATGGACGGGTTTGAGCTGGTCAGCCGGATGAGCCGGCTGAAGAATTCCGTGCCGATCATTGCCATGACCGCCTTCGGCACCCCGGAGATGGAAGACCGGCTCATGGATCTGGGGGCCTTTCAGTACATCGAAAAACCGGTTGATTTCGAGCTGCTCCTGCAAAAAATCAAGGATGGCCTGGCCGCGGGCGCCAAGGGGCAAGTGTCCGGCGTGTCGCTGTCCTCTTTCCTGCAGCTCCTTGAACTTGACCGGAAAACCTGCACCATCATGGCAAGGGCTGGAAAGCGTGTCGGTCTGCTGTTTTTCAAAAACGGCAGCCTGATCAATGCCTATGCCGAGCCTCTTGCCGGACTTGACGCCGCCTTTGAGATCATCAGTTGGGATCAGGCCGAGATCGAAATTCACAACTTCTGCCGGAACCGGAAACAGACCATCGACGCTCCCCTGGGCTTTATTCTCATCGAAGGCGCCCGCTTGAGCGACGAACGGGGCGATCAGCCGGTTCAGGACGCGGGCTTGCCGGAAGAGGCGGACGATGAATTTGCCCAACTGGACGATCTGGATTTCGCCACGGCGCCCGCGCCGCCCTCCACTGCCGCCATGGCCCAGGCCCTGTCCCAGGGGGGCAAGGCTACTCTTGAGGAAACACTGAGCGGTGCCCAGGGCGTCAACCGGATGGTTCTTGTCGCCAAGGACGGAACCGCCAAGCTGCAACGAAACATCGACAACAAGGAGTTCAAGCCCTTTGTCACCTATGTTGCCGTGGCCGCGGATAAGATCCGGGGAATTCTCGGCTATGCCGAGTTGCCCTCTCATATTATTCTCACCCAGGAAAAAGGCGAACAGATGCTGATTATTCCAGGGCCGGAGCTGTCGGTGGGGATCGAGGTGCAGCCGGGGATTTCACCCCTCAAGATTGTCGCGGCCATCGGCCCGGCCCTTGCCGAAGCCCAGGAGCGTGGGGCGCAGGCTTAGGAACCGAACGGAACAACCGGTGCAGTGAGCATTTCGTTACGGCTCCCTCTGCCGGTGGCGGCAGGTGTATGCTCGCAGTTTTATCTTTGGAACGACGGTGTAATGAGGAGTGTGCAGCATGGATGAGCTTTTACAGGAAATAAAAGTGCTTCCCGGCGTTGTCGGGGTTTTTGTCTCCGTCGATAAACCGGATATCATCTTTTCCTATGTGCCGGACGGGTATGACCATGAGACGCTCAAGCTGGTGGGAGGATCGCTGCAACGGATCATCAAGATGAACGCTTCCTGCCGGCTCAGCGTCAATTCCGTGGAGATGCGATTTCCGGACGCGATGGTCCTGGTGAAGCATATCTGCGAAGGCGCCTTGCTGGTCATGCTTTGCGAGACCGAGGCGAATTTTTCCCTGATCAACATGACCAGCAACATGCTTCTGGGCGAACTTGCTCTGGGGGTGGAAAAGGTGCGGGCCGACCCGGATGCCGCTCTGCGGGCAATTTCGGCCAAAAAAGCGGGCAGCATGGATTTTGCCCAGGCGCAGAACGAAGAACCGCTGAAAAGCGCCATCCCCGTTTTTCAGGATGCGCTGGCCAGGGCCATCGGCCCCATCGCGGCGATGCTGGTCAAGGAGATTGTCGGGAAATGGCTGCAGGGAGGAGGGTGCGATCAGGAGCGTTTCCCGGAGTTGGTTGATCTTTTCTGTCAGGAAATCGGAGACGCGCCGCTTGAAAAGGAATTCCGGGCAGGCACGGCCAGGTTGCTTCTCCGCTGAATTGCAAAAAAAAGGCCTTGCTCCCCCGTTCTGCAGGAGGAGGCAAGGCTTTGGTTTTTTATCCCCTCTTTTTATTTCAACCGTCTGAACTCAACCCGGTTGTTTATCTTTTTGTTCTGTTCCGTGGAGTTGGGGACAATGGGCTGGGTATGGCCTTTTGCCGCCACCTTCAGCTTTTTCGCCTCGATGTTGCAGTTTTTGATCAGGTACGTGCGCACAGCCTCAGCCCTTTTCCGGGACACAGCCAGATTGGTTTTGGCGTCGCCGGAGTCGTCGGTGTTGCCGGCTACTTCGAAAACGGCGCCTTGCAGATCGCGGCTCGTAAAGGCGCGCGCCCCGACGATGCTGAGCTGGTCAGCGCCTTCTTCGGGAAGCTCCGTTGACTTGTCCGGGAAAAGGATCAACAGTCTGAGGATCGTGGCTTCGATGGGGCTGATCTCCCGGTCCTTGGATTTTTCCTCGAAAAGAACGGTGACAGCCTCCTCGGAACTCACCGATTCCCCGCGCTGGGCCTTCAGCTTGATCCGCGCCGATTCCAGGGATTTTGCCGCCCGCTTATTGCCCGGATCGAGAGCCAGCCCCTTTTCGTAAGCGGTCACGGCATCCTGCGCCTTGTTTGTCACCAGACAGATATCGCCCAGGCCAAAAAACGCCTTGGCGTGTTTCGGGTCAAGGGTCGAAGCGTTGATATAATACCGCTGCGCTTCCTTGTAGTCGCGCAACCGCTCAAAGCTGTACCCTTGCATGAAATTGATTTCCGGGTCTTTCGGGCATTGCTTGATGGCTTTTGCCAGCAGGTCGCGCCGGGCAATGAGATCGCGCTCCCGACTGGCCTCCTCGGCAATTTTTTTGCAATCGGCTGCCGAAGCGGGAAGAGGCAGCAGGGCGGGGAGCGCCAGGGCGCAGAACAGCGTAAGGCCGAGTGTCGCCGTCTGCCAGGCTGCGGGGGATGACTGTTTGTTTGCGCTCACTATTGACATATGCTCACCGTTTGAGAATGCGGACCATGCTCATGCGCAGCCGTTCGATGGCGCTGGCCAGGGCGCCGATCTCGTCATTCTGTTTGATTTTGACGCTTTCTTCCATATTCTTGCCAAGGCTGATTTCCTCTGCTTTGATGCTCAGCCGGACAATGGGATTCACCACGAACCGGTCCATGAACAGCCATATGCCGATCAGCGCGATGAGCAGGCAGCCTGCCCCGATGAGGTAGAGGGTGATGGCCCCCTTTCGGGCGTTGGCCAGGGCCGTTTCCACCGAGACATACACCACATAGGCGGCAACCGTGTCGCCGTCCTTCCAGTTGTACCCGTTGGTTGAGCCGTAGATCTCAACCTGATCCTTGGGTGCGTCGTTCACATCGCCGTGGCAACGCAGGCAATCCTTGCCGGTGATCTTGATGGGTTTTGCCAGATAAAAGAAGGTTTCTCCATCGCGTTCCATGGTGCCTTCGTGCGTCTTGAGTTCGGGTTGGCCGGCGAACATGGCGATCAGTTTGGTCTCCCATTCGTCCGCCTTGTTCGGAGGATAGAGGGGGTCAATGGTTGCTTGCTTGAAATTGTAGCCGTTCAGGTTTTTCTTGAAGATGTCAAAGGTGCCGCGGGTGAGAACAAAGCCGGACATCAGTTCGGGGTAAAAACGGTCTTTTTCGAAAACCTCCATGATGAGGGGGCGTTGTTTTTCCGAGTAAAAATCCCGGGTGGCCAGGATATAATTGAAAATCAGCTCCCCTTTGCTTTTTGCCTCCAGCAAGGCGTTGCGCTTGCTGAACATGTAGCTGGCCGTGCCGATGCCAACGGTTGCGATGCCGAAAATGATTGCCATGATGATCATGAAGCGCGAGCGAATCCCCATCTATGTCTCCTCGAAAGTGTAATCGTTCAGCAAGGGCAGGTTTGGAAAAGGGAAACACTGCCCCGGTAATCCATTGGTTTATAGCGTAATCGCCGCCAAGCTTTCAACAGGCGAAAGCGGAAGGCCGCTGATTTTCTCGTGATTTCCCGGATGGGGCATCTGCCCGCAGCGCCTTGCCTGCGCTCTTGGGCAAGGTCAGGTGGAAGGTGGTGCCGACTCCTTTTTCGCTGACCAGATCAATTCCGCAGTGCATCTGGCTCAGCATCTTTTTGGAAATTACCAGTCCCAGTCCGGTGCCATGGGGCTTGGTGGTGAAAAACGGCTTGAAGACATCGCGCGCCAGTTCGTGCGACATGCCGCAGCCGTTGTCGGTGATGGAGAGGAGGATGACATTGCCGCGGCTCTGGCTGCGCACTTGCAGCAGCGGGTTCGGGGTCTCCGCCATGGCGTCGACGGCATTGGCCAGGAGGTTCATGGTGACATGCTGCAGGGCTCTGGGATCCACCATGATCTGCCTTGCGTCCGGGGCGATGTCGATCCGGAACTCTATTTTTTTGGACTGGATATCCGCTCCCAGCAATTGCATGAGGTTGTCGAAAAACATGGCCAGATCGATATTGCTGGTTCGTGGCGTCTCGAACATGCTGAAATTCTTGAGCGATTTGAGGAGGGTCTCCATCTTGCCGATTTCCCCGGAGATTCTGTTGAAATAGACATCTATTTCCTCGGGGGAGTATTTATTGATGTTGTTTTGCAGAACTGTCAGGGCCATCTTGATGGAGTTCAGCGGATTGCCGATTTCATGGCGGATGCCGGAAAAGAGGCAGCCGATGTTGTTCATCATCTCCGTGGCCTCGTCAATGGCGGCCAACCGGTGCCGGTCGGTGATGTCCTGAATGAAAATCGAGATGTGGCGCTGATCTCCGGGAATCTTATACACGGTATAGCCAAGCACCCGGTGTTCGTAATGGATGATGGTTTGCCGGCTTCTGGTCCGGCCGGGCTGCTGCAGGGAATCCAGGTCGTTGCAGAGCAGGGCGGAGAGGCCCTCGTAATCGTGGGCCGCCTTGAGCGGCTCAAGGATTTTCACTGCGTGGCCATTCTTGAAGAAAACTTTTTTTTCCGTGGTGTCGAGAATGATGAGGCCGGTATCGATATCCCGCAAAACATCAGTGAAAATGCAGGGGGAGTTGCAGGAGGACCCATCCGGCAGGGAGGGGGCGTTGTTTTTGTTCGGCAGAAACCGGTGATACAGGGCTTTTATCAAGGGGCATGCACCATAAAGGCAGAAGGAAAAAGAGCGTTGATTTTCACCATGGTAGCAGATTTCGAGGCAAAGGCAAGCGGGGTTAGGATTTTTTCGTTTTTTCTTATGGAGCCGGGGAATGGTTCCCGGTTATATTGCCCCATGCAATCGTGGTGTTCCTCTCCAAGCGATCCATCGGAGGTTTTTCTATGACCGTGCGTTCCTGCGTCCATCCCGCCGGAAAATTCGTATATGGCGTGCATGCGCCGACCTATCGGGTTGCCAACCAGCGGGAAAACGATTTTGTCGAGCCGCTCGGTGCATTTTCCGACGGCAATCCCCATCTGAACCAAGGGAATTTTCCTGGCGGCGATATCGAGGTCAAGCAGGCGGAAGTGATCTATGAGATAGCCAACCCCTTTCCCTTTCGGGGAGTGACATACATCAGCAGCGGCTGGGCCGCGCCCCGTGTTCTCAGCCCGGCCGCCATCAAGTTGCCGGAGCCGCGGGCCGTTTCCATGGCAGAGGCGCTGAAGAATATCCTGCCCGGCGGAGCCGCGCGGGATCTGCGAAAAATTTTTGCCGCCCTGCCGGAACCCGTGCTGCTGGCCCTGGCCGCCACCTCCACCGACCCGGAAGATCTGGTGGCGCTGGCCGGCATGAGCTGTGAGTTGTGTTATGACGGATCAGGTGCGCCGGCCGGCCTTCGCTACGAAGAGGAAGGGAATGGTCAGGCGCGGGCGCGGATTCTCCGGCCTGAGCTGTTCGAGGTGGTGGTCAACAACCCGCATCTCCCCGAACCCTACAGAAGGGGCATGGTTCTGCGGCCCGGAGTGCAGGGCGGCAGCGAAATCGTGGGCGAATATGGCGGGGCATCGCCGGGGGGGCACGTTTTTGAGTATCTGCGCAGCAACAGCTACATCCCCTGGGGGCATTACGCCGCAAACATGGCGGACGATGCGGTTCGTTACAGCACACAGGATCTCTCCGGGGCCGACATGCAGGGATTGCGGCACCTCTACTATCAGCGCACCTATCTCCGTCTGGGCGCTGAACTGGGTTTGCCCCTGCCCCCGGGCAGGAAAACCATGACCCCGGGCGCGCTCGAAGAACTGCGGCTCGCAATTCACCAGGCCCTGCGGCGCGAAGAAGCTCCGTCCTTGTCCTTTACCGCCACCCTGTGGGGCTGGAATTACGGGTTCGATTTCTCGCCCAGCGGCTATCGGCTCCATGCCTCGCATCAGCAGATCCACCAGCAGTATGCCCTGCTGCCGGAGACGGTTTCCGCCTGGCATCATGGCGGCCAGCCTGCGGATGAGCCGGTTGCAAGCTATGCCTGCGGGGATCTCGTGGCAGATTTTTGTGACCGGTATACGGAAGAAACAGGCGGCGATTTTTTCAGCGCCTACCTCGCGGCAATCCGTCACAACCGACGGATGGACGGACTGGAAAACGAAAACACCAGCCTGATTGTCCATGAGGACGCTCGGGTCATGCTCTTCGTGCCCAAGGCGCAGACCTCCCAGTGGGAGTTGCAGATCATGGCCTTGGGCGAGGTGGGCAATATCCTGGAGGCGGATGCAGCCACCCGCACCGCGTTGGACCGCGCCCTGCTCATCGCCCAGAAGATTCTTGCCCGGATGGGCGCCCGGCTGGTGAGCAGCATCGAATATTCCAGCCGGATAAGGGCCACGCCCGCCGGGCAGCGGCTGCTGTATGCGCTTTTGCCCAAGCTCCCATACTCCATGGGCGCTTTCAGCGAGGCGCAGTTGCGTTGGGTTACCGGTCATTTTCCCGAGGATTTTGCCGCGGCCTGCCGGGCTCATCTGCCGGAGGTCCTGGCCGGCCTTGAAAAAAAAGGGGCTGGTGCAGCCTGATTTTCGCCCCTCGGTTGTTAAGGGATTGCCTGCCGGTCGAGGAATGGAGACCCCTTCTTTTTTTGTGGACATAAAATGTTGCCCTTGAAAATCCGGTATGGTAATTTGCAAAGTTGAGTGTCTTGGCCGGAATGGTGCCGCTGGGGTGTTTTTCGCGTTTTTTTGCGGTGTTGCGTTGCTCGTGCCGAAAAAAATATTACCTAAATATGCGGGCCGATGTGTCGGGTGCGGCCTGAAAATTGTCTGAATAATGAGGTGATCCGTTGAAAAAGAAGATCTTGATAGCCAACCGAGGTGAAATTGCCCTGCGGATCATCCGGGCGGTGCAAGAGCTTGGGCACATTGCCGTGGCTATTTATGAAACGCCGGACAAAGACGCCCTGCACATCCGCACGGCGGACGAGGCGGTTTGGATTGGGGACGGCCCCCGTTGCGATTACCTGAACATCGACAAGGTTATCGGGGTCGCCAAAAAAGCAGAGGTTGACGCGATTCATCCGGGGTACGGTTTTCTGGCGGAAAACCCTGATTTTGCCAAGGCGTGCGAACACAGCGGCATCATTTTTATCGGTCCGCCTTCCGATGTTATCCAGGCGCTGGGCGACAAGGTGACGGCCCGGCGGATCATGAAGGAGGCCGGCATCCCCATGGTGCCCGGCACCGACAACCTGTCCGCCGGTGACCACGGCCTCAGGGAAGCCATTGATTTTGCCGACAAATACGGCTATCCGGTCATGCTGAAAGCCACGGCCGGCGGCGGCGGGCGCGGCATCAGGCGGGTGGAAAACGAGAAGCAGTTGCGGGCGGAGCTGCCCATGGCCAGGGCGGAGGCAAAGTCCGCTTTCAACAACGACTCGGTTTACCTTGAGAAAGTGGTGATCAATCCCAAGCATGTCGAGGTGCAGATCATTGCCGACAAGGAAGGCAATACCGTGCATCTCGGCTCCAGGGATTGCTCGATCCAGCGCCGCAACCAGAAGCTGGTGGAGATCGCCCCTTCGCTGATCCAGGACAAAGCCCTGGTTGACAAGATCTGCGAAACCGCAGTGACCGCGGCCAAGGCCTCCCATTACGTGAACGCGGGCACCGTGGAGTTTCTCGTTGACCGGGACTGGAACTATTACTTCATGGAGATCAACACCCGGGTGCAGGTGGAGCACACCGTCACCGAGATGGTCACCGGCATCGATATCGTCCGGACCCAGATCAAGCTGGCCCTGGGCAAGAAACTCTCATTCACCCAGGATGACGTGCATATTCGCGGATACGCCGTGGAGATGCGGATCAACGCCGAGGACCCGCAGAACAACTTCATGCCCGAAGGCGGCAAGACCGTTTCCGTCTACCGTTCGCCGGGCGGTTATGGCGTGCGGCTGGACGGCTTCGTTTACCAGGGCTTCACCATTCCCAAGGTGTACGACTCGCTGCTGGTCAAGATGACCGTGTTCGGCTTTTCCTGGAACGAAACCGTGGACCGGCTGCTCCGCTGCCTCAACAACTTTGTCATCACCGGCCCCAAGACCACGATCCCCTACTATGTGAATCTGGTCCAGGACCCGGATTTCAAGAGGGGCGATTTCGACACCTCCTTCATTGAAACCCATTCGCACCTGATCAACTACGAGGAACAGGCCAGCGAAGGCAACAAACTCGCCCACCTCATCGCCGAGATTCATTACAAAGGGGAAAACCCCTACGCCGTTTAGAAAAAAAACAGGCACAAGGATACAGGCGCAAGGTGATAGGGTAAAACCCTTGGTTGTTTTCACCTTTCACCTTGTGCCTTGGGCCTTTATCCTTCTTTAAAAAGGAGTTGAAATGGAACGCATTGTTCAAGGCATGGGTATCACCGAGGTACTCAAGATTATGCGGCAGGCGGATGGGTATTATATCACCAATACCGCCCGCGATATGTCGCAGTCCGATTACAAGAACCGGATCCTGCTGCACACGGACCTGCTGGCCGCCCCCTCCCGCGAGGAGGCAGGGTATTTCTCCCTGGAGATCACCGGCGGCGCCTCGGTGCATGTGGATATCCTCAGAAAGCAGGTGGACCCGTTCCTCAAGCTGGAACTGCTGCGGGAGAAGATGCCCAAGACCATGTTCCAGACCCTGTGCCGCGGCATCAACCTCTTCGGCTACCGGCCGTACCCGCAGAACGTCATCCGTTTTGTGGTCAAGGAGTTTGCCAAGTATGTGGATGTCTGGCGGGTGTTCGACTTCATGAACCATGTGCCCAACATGCAGGCGGTTTTTGAAGAGGTGCAGGCCGCGGGCAAGATTCTGGAGCCCTGCATCTGTTTTTCCACCGGCCCGGAGCACACCAATGAATTTTATGTGAAGAAGGTCCAGGAGATCCTCGATGTGACCGGCAACGAGATCGTTCTCTGCATCAAGAACCACGGCGGCCTGGGTTCGCCCAAGCGTGCCGGGGATCTGGTGGACGCAATCCTCCAGAAATATCCCGACATGATCATCCATTATCATGGGCACAACACCGATGGCAACGACATCGGCCGCATTGTCGCCGCAGCCATGGCCGGGGCCAAGATCGTCGATGCCTCCGATCATGCCTTCACCGGCTTTTACGGTCCGCCGCCGATCCTGAGCGTGATCCACACCCTCAAGGAGTATGGCCGCAACGCCGTGGGCATCAACGAGGATGCCATCATGGAAACCTCCGAGGTGCTGCAGCCCGAGCGCAAGTACTACGAGTATTTCGAGTCCCAGATCAAGGGCTTTGATCCCACGGTGCAGATCCACAAGCTGCCCGGCGGCGCCATGGGCAGCAGCCTGGAGCAGGCGGCCAAGGGCGGCTTCCTCGACAAGATGCCGGAGATCCTCCACAAAGAACTGCCAAAGGTGCAGATCGAGCTGGGCAACTACTGGAGCGTCACCCCGGGGTCCCAGATTCTCTGGACCACGGCGGTGAGCAATGTCCAGGGCGGGGATCGCTACGGCAACTGCTCCGGCGACCTCAAGAATCTGCTGCTTGGCAAGTACGGGCCGTTTCCCTTCTATCAGCCGCCCGACTGGATCTACGAGAAGGCCTTTGGCCCGGAGTGGAAAAAGGTGCTTAAAGAGCAGGGGGGCATGGAGGCCATCGAGGATATCGATATCGAGAAGGAACGCAAGATCCTGGCCGACAAGCTCGGCTACGCGCCCACCGAGCAGCAGTTGGTCACCTATCTCCAGCATCCCAATGACGCGGTGAATTTCTTCCGTTTCGAGGAGAAGTTCGGCAAGGTCTATGTGCTGCCGCCGTCCATTCTTTTCCGGCGGGGCGGATTCAAGCTGGGAGAGTCCATTACCTTTAAGGACCATAGCGGCAAGGAGCACATCATCGAGATGGGCCCCATGCAGGAAAGTGAGGACGGAACCGAGACCAACGTCTACCTCAATATCGATCACCACCAGCGGAATTTTGTTTTTGAAAACGCGGTGGCCCAGGCCGGCGAGGCAAAAGCAGCCAAACTGAGCAAGAAGGAGATCGAAGACCTGGCCAAGGCCGGCGATGTGCGGACGCCTTTTACCGCCAATGTCTGCGAGATTTCCGTCAAGGAAGGCCAGGAAGTAAAGGCCGGCGAGAAGCTGGTGGTTCTTGAGGCCATGAAGATGCAAACCCCGGTGAACAGCGAGGTGGACGGAGTGGTTGCCAAGATTGTCGCCAAGGTCGGTGATGCCGTCCAGCCCGGTGATGAGTTGGTAAAGGTGACGCCCTCGGCCTGAGCCGGACCGATTGTTTCAGAACGGCAAAGGCCGGTGAACACATGGTGTTCACCGGCCTTTTTCTTGATCGGTTAGGGTGGCGCGAGCGGTCCCGGTTCCCGGGGCGCCCCTTGCCAAGGGCCGCAACGCAAACGGGCAAGGGTCAGGCGTCAAAGGTGAGGCGATTGAAGCCTCCCTGGGCGAACCAGGGGCGGGTGGCGTCGATGCCGTCGAGCTCGAGGATCAGAACCTCAAGGATGAGATACACCTTGGTTCCCTTGCGCACGCAGGCGGTCAGGGTTTCGCCGTGGTGGCCCAGGGCGGCATGGAGATGGATGCGCGGCTCGGTTTCATCCCAGAAGATGGAGCCGCTGCCCAGGGTTTCCCGGGCGGAGTCGATCTGCGCCCAGACCGGCTCCGGGGGCATGACCGGTTCCTTGGGGCCGGTGACCACCCCGGCCTCCCGCAGGCCGCCCAAGACATGGAACCAGGCGCAGCGGATATTCTCGGCGATGATGAGTTGCCGCAACCCGTCGAGGAAATCGTCTCCCTCGTCAAAGCGTGCGGTGAAGATCCGTTTGATCGAGCCGGTGCGGTATTCCATGGGCGGTTCCTACTCTTCTGTGGTTGGCGGGGTGGTTTCGGCAAACTGCTGCCGCTCCATGGCGGCGTGGAGTTGCCGGAATATTTCCCGGCGATGCACCGGCTTGCGGGTGGCGGCATAGCGCAGGGCCGATTTTTTCAGGGCATTGAGGCTCAAGGCCGGAAACCTGCGGCAGGCAGCGGCAATGGTGCCGGACTGCCAACTCTCGGTGAGATGTTCGTGGTTGTGCCACGCCTCCTCCCGCGCCGCCAGCACCTCGGTGATGATGTCTTCCCGCAGCCGTTCCAGCTCGTGGAATTCCCCGGTTTGTTTCAGGTGGGAGCCCTTGCGTTCCGCGAGAAAGGCGAGGACCGCATCGGACCCGGTCTCCCGCAGCATGCTGGCGATGTATTTGATCTGCCGTTTGAGTGCGGGGCCTTTGAGGTCGCGGGAGTTGTGCAATTCCGTTTTCAGCGGATCGTCGGCGGGCAGCTTCTTGATGTGGGCCGGAGACAAGGCCATCAGTTCCTTGGCGATCTCTTCGATGTTCTTGGCCTGCCGTTTTTTTTCCGAGCGGCTCACATAGATTTCCTGCGGGCCGGTATCCCTGCTGCTTGATTTTTTAGTTGCCATGCAAGTTCCCGCTACAGTAGTATTTCGCGTAACTGCTCAACAGCACCGCATCTGCTTCGGAGTCTCACAGGTTCGCTTACCTGTCATCGGCCTGCTCGTGTGCACTAGCACACTTCGCAGGCCTCTTCCGCGCATCTGCGGCACTGTTGAGCAGTTACGTGTTTGCAGACGGTTATCATTCGTCTTGTATCATATTCTGGGACAGTAGCATTGCCCGCAAGTTTTATAAACAAAAAAGGGGACCCACCATGCATTCCCAATCCTTCACCGTCACCCAACCCACCCGGATCCGTTTCGGGGTGGATGCGATCAACGACCTTCCTGCTCTGGTAAAAGAGCTTGGCGGCAGCAAGGTTTTCCTGGTGGTTGATCCGGGCCTTGTCAAGGCCGGACTGGTGGAACGGATCACCGCGCCGCTGACCAAGGCAAAGATCGGCTTTGAACTCTACGACCAGATTGATCCCGAGCCGGGTCTGAAACTGGCCGACAACGGCCTCAAGCTGGCGAAGAAGGCCAAATGCGACTGCGTGGTTGGCGCGGGCGGCGGCTCGGCCATGGATGTGGCCAAGGCGGTCAGCATCCTGCTCACCAACGGCGGTAAGGCCGAGGATTATCTGGGCCTTGGCAAGATCAAGAAGGCCGGGGTGCCGAAGATTATGATCCCCACCAGCGCCGGAACCGGGGCCGAGGTCACTTTCACCGCCGTGTTCATCAACGAGAAAACCAAGTCCAAGGGGGGGATGAACGGCGACCCGCTGTATCCGGAGGCCGCCATCCTCGATCCGGCCCTCACCGTCTCCCTGCCCCCGCACATCACGGCGACCACCGGGGTGGATGCCCTGACCCATGCCCTGGAGGCCTTTGTCTCCACCCAGGCCCATGCCATCTCCGACATGTATGCCCTGGAGGCCATCGAGCTGATCAGCTCCAACCTGACCAAGGCGTATGCCCACGGCGGCAACATGGAGGCCCGCTCCAACATGCTCCTTGGCAGCCTGCTGGCAGGCAAGGCCCTGGCCACCGCAGGCGTCGGCCTGGTGCACGCCATGGCCTACCCGCTGGGCGGCATGTTCGGCATCCCGCACGGGTTGGCCAACGCGGTGCTGCTCCCCTATGTGATGGCGTACAACCTCATCGGCAATCCCGGCAGGTTCGCCATGCTCGCCGAGGTCATGGGCGCCAAGGTCGATGGCCTGCCCGAGCGTGAGGCGGCCGAGGCCGGGGTGGAATTCGTCTACCGGATGAATCAGGATCTCGGCATTCCCGCAAGCCTTGCCGAGTTGAAGATCCCGGCCAAGAAGATCCCGGAGATGGCCAAGATCGCCCTCACCGTGACCCGTCCAGTGGAGAACAACCCGCGCAAGCCCTCCCTTGAGGATGTGATCCGGGTCTATGAGACCGCCATGGAAGGGTGGGGTTGAGTGAGTGAAGAGAGCAGAGTGAAAAACGTAAAGTTATTACAGATGCAGATTGCAGACAGAGGAGCGCATTATGCCCGGTTTTGAGATATTTGGCGAGGAAGAGAAAAAAGAGATTCTGGAGGTGCTGGACACCGGGGTGCTGTTCCGCTACGAGTTCCCCAACGAGCGCAAGGGAGTGTACAAGGTCCGCACCTTTGAGGAGAAGTTTGCTGCCTATTGCGGGGTGAAACACGGCCAGGCCGTCACCTCCGGCACTGCGGCGCTGAAAGTCGCCATGGCCGCACTCGGCATCGGGCCCGGGGATGAGGTCATCACCCAGGGCTTCACCTTTGTCGCCACCTGGGAAGCGATTTTTGAGGCCGGGGCCATCCCGGTTTTCGCCGAGGTGGATGAAACGTTGAACATGGACCCGGCTGACCTGGAAAGGAAGATCACCTCCAAGACCAGGCTGATTATCCCGGTGCACATGATGGGCGCCGCAGCCCGCATCGAAGAGATCAAGGGTATCGCCGACAAGCACGGGATTCCGGTGCTGGAAGACACGGCCCAGGCGGCCGGCGCCAGTCTGCATGGCAGACGCCTCGGCTCCTTCGGGGCCTGCGGCACCTTTTCCTTCGACCCGGTCAAGACCATGACCACGGGCGAGGGCGGGATGATCGTCACCAACGATGAAAAGCTCTGGCGGAACATGTCCGAGTACCACGACCACGGCCATGACCATGCGGTCAATCCCGGCGGCCGGGGCGGCGAAGGCCGCAGTTTTATCGGTTCCAACTACCGGATGATGGAGCTGCAGGGCGCCATCGGCCTGGCCCAACTGGCCAAGCTCGACTTCATCGTCGCTTCCCAGCAGCAGAACAAAAAGGCGATGAAGGGCATTGTGGCCAAGCTGCCAGGGGTGACCTTTCGGACCATCCTGGACGAGAAGGGCGACAACGCCTCCTTTCTTGCTTTTTTCCTGCCGGACAAGGACACGGCCCAGACGGTGAAAAAGGTGCTGGCGGAAAACGGGGCCGGAGCCATCTGCTTTGCCGAAAACACCTGGCATTATTATCCCAAGTGGGAGCATCTGCTGGCCGGAGCGACCCTTGCCAAGTCGGGCTGGCCTTTCGCGGAGCCGGGCGGCAAAAAACGGGTGGTGTACGATGCCACGATTCTGCCGCAGTCCGCGGCGATCATGGACCGTCTGCTCGTCTATCCGGTGCCGGTCAAAGAGCTTTCCTCGGAGCGGCTTGGGCAGATTGCCGCTGCCATCGAAAAGGCGGGCGCCGCTCTTTCCTGACCCCCTGCCGTGTCGCGAAATACCAGGCCCCAGCCCTCCGGCGTTCCGGAGGCTGGGGCTTTTTTGCGGGCGAGGAATCAGGGGCGCACGGCCCTGATATATCCCTGGGTTCCTGGCGCGTACTGCCGTTCCGGGTCGCACTGGTCGGAGATCTCCCAGGCCCCGGCCTTGCCCTCGCCGTTTTTCTCGCCGGACCAGTAGTTCCCCTTGCGATCCAGGGCGCAATCGCCGTTCTGGAACAGGTCAAAGAGGTAGTTGAGGTCGTAGAGTTCATCCACGGTGGGGAGGCGCCAGTCGCTGTATCCTCCCAAGCGCAGGGCTCGCACATACTGCTCCGCATCCTGCAGGCTGGTGGTCATTGCGCTTTTTTCGATCTGCCACATCCGGCCGGAGACCGTGTCCTGGCAGATGCCGTTGCCCAGGTTTTGCATGCGCGCCTGGCGGGAGGACTTGCCTGCGCAGCCTTGGAGGGAGAGAAAAACAAGTGCCAGGGAAACCAAAACGAGATGTGTGTGTTTCATGCCAGACCTCCTGCGGTCGTATTGGGGGACAAGATCATCGCATTCTCCCCGCTCGTGATTTTTTTTTGTCCGTGGATGCCTTTGCGAGGAGGCACGTTTCGATTTTTTCCCCCAACCTGTGCGCTTCTTGTATTTTTTCCGGTTGCCTGGAGAGATCCGGAGTATTTTCTGTGGTGATTTTTTCCCCCGGCCCTAAAAGAATTGCTGCCGCTCCGGCAGAACAGTTCTCCCCGTGGCCGCAGGTGAAGCAGGAAGCAGCCCCCTGCGCGGTTACTGTGCCAACGTGCTTGATGTGATAGTAGGGGAGCATGGCTTTTATTGCGTTTGCGGGGAGCTCCGGGGCAATGCCGCCGACGCTGACGATTGCCGCTAATTTTCCTGCCAGGGCTGAGCCGTTCCGGTGGCGAAACTGGCAGAGTCTTTCCAGAAAGCAATGGGTCAGGCTGTTGAGGGTGGAAAAATAGTTTGGTGCCCCGATGACATAGGCATCGGCAGAGAGAAGTTTTTCCCGCAGCCCGGCCATGTCATCATGTATTGTGCAGCGATTGTCCGGAACGCAGGCAAGGCAGGCCGTGCATGGCGCAATCTTTTTTCCGGACAAAGAGATGAATTCTGTCTCGCAGTTTATCGCACTCAGCACTTCCTTGACGAGCCGTTCGGTGGTTTTTCCTTTGCGGGGGCTTCCTGAGATGCCAAGAATTTTCATGTCCGCCATCCTCTGTGTGTACCAACCGATTGGTACAATTGTATCGTAAGAAATTACCGTCCGAGCAGGATCTTGACGGCGGCTAAAAAATCGTGCAAATCGTTTGCGCGCTTGCTGACCCGCGACATCATAATGGCCCCTTCCACCGTTGCCACCACGGTCTTGGCCAGCAGCTCCGGCGGGATTTCCGGCTTGCCGTTTCCGGTTTCCTGCGCGTCAATGAGCAGCTCCTCGAGCCTTTTGGTCCACCGGTCAAAAACTTCTTGGATAACCGAAGCGAACCCTGGGTTGCTGTCGGTCATTTCCAAGGCGGTATTTCCAAACAGACAGCCGCCGACAAAATTGTTTTTCTGCTGTTCATTAAAAATCGCCCGGCAGGAGTTGATAATCCTGGCGACAGGGTCAGCGCCCGCGAGTGAGTTGTCCAGGAAAAGGAAAAATTCTTCCTTGGCATCCTCAAGCACCGCAAGCCCAAGATCCTCCTTGCTGGCGAAGTGGTAGTACAGATTGCCTTTCTTGACTCCGGTGGCCTCGATGACCGCGCTGATGCTGGTGTTGTGAAATCCCTGGACCACAAGGATTTTCCTGGTCGCTTTGAGGATGTGGTCGCGGGTTTTTTCACCTTTGCTGGTTGTGGACATCGCTGTTCTCTTTCAATTAAAATAAACTGACCGTTTGGTATAATTTATCCCTGTTCCATTCCATCGTCAAGCGCAATATTTGTGTTTTCTTCTCCTGGGGGCGTGTCGATGCGATATACTGGGAATGGAAGCATGCAACAGGAGGATTGGCATGGCCAGGGTCCTACGCTTTGTGGTGTTTTTCGGGTGGTGCTGTTGTCTGCTGGGCACGCCGTCCCTGGAGTTGGCGCAGGCCGGACAATTGCCTCCTGACCCACCGCCGGTTGTGGCCGGCGAGGTCGCGCAACCGAACGGGCTTGAGGCGTGGCGGCCGGAAACGGCATCGCTGCCGGTTTTCGGGGTAATCCGGTTCGCCGATTTCTCTCTGCCCGCGCTGGCCGTGCTCCTCGGCCTGGCGGACGGCTTTAATCCTTGCGCCATGTGGGCACTGGTCTATCTTCTTTCCCTGCTGGCCTCCCTCCGGGACCGGCGCAAAATATGGCTGCTGGTGGGCTCCTTTGTCCTGGCCTCCGGGGTGCTCTATTTCCTGTTCATGACCGCCTGGCTCAATGTTTTTCTCCTGCTGGGCTATTTGCGGCCTCTCACAATCGCCATCGGTTTGGGCGCCCTGGTCATCGGCGTGCTGGACCTGCGCGCCTTTATCCAGACCCGTGGGGCTCCGGTCTGCGCGGTGGGCAACCCCGGGTTCAAGAAGCGGACCATGGGCAGGATGGAACGGCTGGTGGCCGCGCCGCTTACCCTCACCACCTTTCTGGGGGTTGTCGCCCTGGCCTTTACGGTGAACGCCATAGAATTCGCCTGCTCCGCCGGGTTGCCCGCCGTGTTCACCCACACCCTTTCCCTGCGGCAGCTCTCCGGCTTGCAGTATTACGGTTATATTCTGCTCTATGTCGTGTTCTTCATGCTCGACGATCTGCTGATCTTCAGTCTTGCCGCCTTCACCCTGCAAACAACCATGGCCGGCGGTTATGTCCGGTACGGCAAATTGGCTGGAGGGGTGGTGCTGGTGGCGCTGGGGTTGGTGATGCTTATGGCCCCGGAGCAGTTACGCTAAGGGAGCGATCAGGTACACATCAAAGCGGCTGTTCTTGCCGTTGATGGCAAAGTTGGGGGCAGGCCCGGCCAGGGCTGGGGCCAGGCGCGGCCGCTTCACCACCACACGGCGGCCGGCAACGGTAAGGGCCGCGGCCAGCAGACCATCGCTGTCCTCATCATCGCCGACCAGCAGACGGATAAGCCGCATCTCTTTTTTGACCAGGGCGCTCTTGCTGCGGTGCGGGTACATGGGGTCGATGCAGATCACCTCGGGGTGCTCGCCCTGCCAGGTGCGGAGGATTTTCAGGCTGTCTCCGGCCATCAGGCTGAGCCGGGCCATGATCTCGGCCAGCGTCGGTTCCTCTTTTGCCCGTTCCAGAGCATCCGCCAGCAGGGCCGCCACCACGGGTGAGCGTTCCACCATGCGCACCGTGCAGCCAAGGCTGGCCAGGATGAAACTGTCCCGTCCCAGGCCTGCGGTGAGATCGAGCACCACAGGGGTTGCTCCGCCCTTGAGCCCCACGGCCCTGGCAATGGCTTCCTTGCGGTTGGTGGTTTGCCTGCGGCGGTACTCGATGGGGCCGCCGATGAAATCAACGAACAGCGGCCCTTCCGCGCCCTTGATGGTTTGGCGCAGCTCCAGGCGGGCCGGGGTCAGGGTCAGCAGCAGGGCAGGGAGGGGATCTTCCGGATTGTGGAGCGGTAAGCCCAGTTGCGCTGCCAGTTCGCGGGCTTTGTCGGCCAGCGCCCGAGCAGTATGGCTGACGGCTACTTTTTCCCGGTGCATCATTTTCCGTCCATGGTATATTCAGGAGGTTTTTTCACAGGCCATACGTGAGTGTTCGCAGAAAGTGCCCTTCGGCAAGCTCAGGAGCGCCTTGTCGAAGCACCTGTTTGGGGAAATCTTGCCTTTTTGCGAATACGCCATGCTCAATAGGCCAAACCACTCCACTTACAGCAGAGAAGATAATGGATACCCCGCACAAAGCACAAGCCAAAGTTGTGGCCATCATCCCGGCCCGCTACCATTCCAACCGCTTCGAGGGCAAGCCCCTGGCTCTGATCGCGGGCAAGCCCATGATCCAGCATGTCTACGAACGGGCCAAGGCGGTGGCTCTGCTCTCCCGGGTGGCCGTGGCCACCGACGACGAGCGGATCGCCGAATGCGTTCGCTCCTTTGGCGGCGAAGCGGTGATGACCCGCTCGGATCATGTTTCCGGCACCGACCGGTTGGCAGAGGCCGCCTCCATCATGGGGATCGGCGAGCAGGATGTGGTGGTGAACATCCAGGGCGACCAGCCGCTCTTCGAGGCGGAAGTGGTTTCTCAGGTGGCCACGCCATTGCTGGAAGACCCGGCCCTGCCCATGTCCACCCTGATCTACAAGATCGTGCGCGAGGAGGAGATCACCGACCCCAACCACGTCAAGACCGTGTTCGACCGGCACAACAACGCCCTCTATTTTTCCCGCGCCTCCATCCCGTTTCAGCGCAACCCCGAGGAGCCGGAGACTCCGACCTACTACAAGCATCTTGGTTTTTACGCCTACCGCAAGGGATTTTTGCTTACCTTTGTCGGCTTGCCCGAGGGGGAGTGGGAGCGGTTCGAGAAGCTGGAGCAGTTGCGGGCCCTGGAGTTCGGCTACCGCATCAAGGTGGTGCTCACACCGCACGATTCCATCGAGGTGGATACGCCCAAGGATCTGGAGCGGGTGGAAGAACTGATCCGCAAAGACGGGGGAAAATGAGGGGGGAGAGGCGGGTGCTTCGACAAGCTCAGCACGAGCGGAAGCTTATACGTTACGAGAAATGCCCATTGTCATTAACACCGCTCGCCCTGAGCCTGTCGAAGGGCGCTTCTGGTGAGACCATCATAATTTTCGATAATCATAAACAGAGGTTCATCCTATGAGAAGAAACAAGATCACCATCATCGGCGCGGGCAATGTCGGTGCCACCGCCGCCCACTGGGCCGCCAGCCGCAACTTGGGCGATATTCTGCTGTTGGACGTGGTGGAAGGGGTGCCCCAGGGCAAGGCCCTTGATTTGCTGCAATCGGGCCCGGTGGACGGCTTCAACAACCGGATCACCGGCTCCAACGATTTCGCCGATCTGGCCGGTTCCGACGTGGTGATCATCACCGCAGGTCTGGCCCGCAAGCCTGGCATGAGCCGCGACGACCTGCTAGCCAAGAACGTGGCCATCGTCAAATCCTGCGCCGAACAGGTGGCCAAGCATGCCCCCAACTGCGTCCTGATCGTGGTCACCAACCCCATCGACGCCATGGTCTACACGGCCTTCAAGGTCACCGGCTTCCCGCGTGAGCGGGTGATCGGCATGGCAGGGGTGCTCGACTCGGCCCGCTACCGCACCTTCCTGGCCGAGGCGTTGGGCGTGGCGCCGCGTGACGTCAACGCCTTGGTCATGGGCATCCACGGCGACAACATGCTGCCGCTGGTCCGGTTGGCCAACGTGGCAGGGGTGCCGGTCACCGACCTGCTTTCCGCCGAGGAACTGGCCGGAATCGTCCACCGCACCCAGCACGGCGGGGCCGAGATCGTCAACCACCTCAAAACCGGCAGCGCCTTTTACACTCCGGGTCTCGCCGCGGTGGAGATGGCCGAGGCAGTGCTCACCGACAGCAAACGGGTATTGCCCTGCGCCGCCTATGTGGAAGGCGAGTTCGGCTTTTCCGGCTGTTTCCTCGGGGTGCCCGTGGTTTTGGGCGACAAGGGCGTGGAGCGGATCATCCAGTTCAAGCTCACCGCTGAGGAACAAGAGGCCATGGCCGATTCCGAGGCGGCGGTGCGCAAGCAGATGGCGGCTACTGGATTATAAGGCCATAAAGGTAAAGAATAGGCCTGGTATTTTTTTCTTCTCGTTGAGTTGTTAAAAAGAGCCCTTCGACAAGCTCAGGGCGAGCAGTGTAAGCGGCGACGGATATTTTCTTAATGCATTGATATTCCGTTCGTGCTGAGCCTGTCGAAGCACTTGCTTTGGCTCTGTTTTTACGAGTGTATTTCTCTAACGGAGAACCTGTTTGACTGAAACCCTGTCCGCCAACGAGCTGATTTCCCGAATGGCCGAGGCGCGCTTCGGCCTGCTCGATCTGCTGCCCGAGGGCGATCTGGCCGAGAAGCTCATCGGCTTGGCGCTTTCCGGCCCGCCGTCTGCGTCCGCAGGCATGGCCACGGAGCTGGCTTGCCTGACCATGGCCCTGAATGGTGCGGAAACCAGGGATGTGCGGGTGGTTGTTTTCGGGGGCGGCACCGGGCTTTCCAATCTCATCGGCGGCGACAGCCGCAATCCCCTCTGGCCCAACGATCCTTTTCAGGGCCTCAAGGAGGTTTTCCCGCACACCCAGGCCGTGGTCTGCGTCACCGACGACGGTGGCTCCAGCGGCGAGTTGCTCAAGGAGCTGGACCTTATCGCCCTGGGCGATATCCGCCATGTCCTGCTCTCCTCCCTCCGGCAGGAGCATCTGCACGGGCAGTATGGCCTCATGGGCCGGGAGGCGTTGCGGGTAATCGCGGCGTTGCACCGCCTGTTTAACCACCGTTTCGAAGCCCCGCCTTCCTCGCCCCATGCCCTGCTGGGCGATGCCGACGTCAATCTGGCTGCGCTGCCTGAGGGTATGGGGCACGGTTTGGCCAGCCTGATCGAGGCGATTTTCCGCGAGCCGCAACTGCGGAGGCAGCTCTCCCACCCCCATTGCCTCGGCAATCTCCTGCTCGCCGCCGCTATTTTAAGCGAACAGGAGGAGATGGCCGGAATCTCGCGGCTGGCCCAACTCATCGGCGCCAATCCCGAGGCGGTCTTGCCCTGCACCACCACCCAGGCCCGGCTCAAGGTGCTGTACGGCAACGGGGTATTGGTGAGCGGGGAATACAAATCCGGCCACGCCCGGCGCGGCTATCCCGTGGACCGGGTTTTCGTGGAGTTTGCCGCCCCGCCCCAGGCCCCGCCCCAGGTGCTGGCCGCCATCGCCGAGGCCGACATCATCCTCTTTGCTCCGGGCAGCCTGTTCACCAGCATCGTGCCGATTTTGCAGGTGCCGGGCATCGCCCAGGCGATCCGCGACAACCAAGGGGCGCTCAAGATGCTCGTGGCCAACCTCTGGGCCCAGGCCGGGGAAACCGATATGGCCCATGGCAACGGCAACACCGACCATCCGCAGCGGTTTCATGTCTCCGATCTGCTGGCCGCCTATCACCGCAATATCCCCGGCGGGGTGCGGGATCTTTTTGCCCAGATTCTGGTCCTCGGGTTGCGCGATATCCCTGGCTCCATCCTCCAGAGCTACGCCCTGGAAAACAAGGTGCCCATCTATCTCGACCGCGACAAGGTCCGGGGCATGGGCTTTGCCCCCATCGAGGCCCGGCTCTATGCCCAGGCCGATATCGAACAGCGCGGGGTGATCCAGCATGATCCCGCCTCCCTGGCCGCGGCGGTGCGGGTGATGTGGGCGATCCGCGACTCCCTCGGCCAAACGGGCGGATGTCAGCTTGCCGGATCGGGCGGTGGAGCGGAGGTGCTGCTCGATCCCCTGGCCCAGACGGCCAGCCAGCGTTTCGGCGCGATCCGCGAACGGCTCCGCACCCTGGCCATTGCCGAAGAGCTGCACCCTGCGCTGGCCGAGATCTTCTGGCGTCACGGGGATATTCCCCTTGAGCATCTGGATCGCGTTGCCGGGGTTGTTCTCCTGGACCGGGAGGAATGGAGCCGTGCCCAGGAATGGGACACTATTTTCTCATTCTACGATCCCGCCGACCGGCTGATCAAGATCCGCAAAGAGATTTTCCCCGAACCGGAGCAGTTCGAGGTGGGGTTTCTGGTCGCCCTGGGCCAATCGCTTTTGGGCAATTACGCCGAGGAAAAACGCAGGCTGCCCGTGGAGCGGGACGGCGAATCCCTGGGCTACGAGTTCCGCTTGGTTCTGCGACCGGAAGCGGAGCTGCGCTGTTTCTTCAGCACAACGGAGCTGGCCCGATTTCTCGCGCTGGTGCGGATGCGGCAGGCTGCCAAGAACCCGCTCCTCTACACCCGGCTGGTGAACGGCGAGGAAGGCTTTACCCCGCCAGGATTGCTCTTCGGCCTCACCTATGCCTGGTATCTGGATAACCGCCATGTTTGCCATGTGGAATACAAGATGTCCATCAACCGCATGATGTCCTGCGGCCTGATCCCGGAACAGCAGCGGGTGGCGGGGCGCAGGCAGGCGATGATCGATTTCTTCCGGACCGTGGTGTTTCGCTACACTGCTGCGCAGTTGCAGCCCTCAGCCGATCAGGGCTTGGGCTGAATCCAAGGCCGCGGATCGATAAGCCGGATGCCGGGGTTGCTCCACAACCCGGGCCAGTTTAGCTTCGCCACCGACCACCCAGGCGCAAGCCAGCCAAGGGAGAGGTGGAGATGATCCGGCGGGGCCGATGCGCCCCGCGCCGTGCCGCATGCCACCTTGGCCAAGGGTTCTTCTGCAAAAACCCGCGCTCCGCATTCCACCAGGGGCCGGACATGGCCATAGAGGGAAACAAGCCTCCAGCCCTGCCCATCCATTATGGGATGTCGCACCACCACGGTGCTGCCCAGAAAATCCTCGAACACCGCAATCACCTCCCCATCCCAGAGCGGCGGGATCAGGGCCTGCTTCGGTAGCTCTTGCCGCTGTCCAGAACTGTCTGCAAGATAGAGCAGGTCAATCCCTTCGTGCGGGTTTTGGCGGAGGGTATCCTTCCACCATGCCTGGGTCTCCTCAAAGCGCATGCCGGGCAGGAAGAGCCAGCCGGTGCCTTCATCGGCAAGGTGGTTTAGGTTGAGAAAGGTGTGGAAGAATGAGGAGGCTGGAATCATTGATGCGTATGGTGTATGGGAGTGGGTGAAGCGTTGAGCCCGGTTTTTTGTCCGGGGTGGGGTAGAGCAGGGCGGATCATGGCTCCCGCAACATGTCATAATAGAAAATCTGTCCAGGCCAATTCCGAGATAATATCCTTGAATTGCTCCATAGTGTCAGGTAGACATATAACACCCTTGGCTAATTTTAGCCGGAATTATATAGTAAGGTCACATGAATACCAAGATTCAAAAAATACTCCAAATAGTCCTAGGGCTCACGCTCATAGGCGTCATCGGGTATGGGATATGGCTGCTCGCACGCGCATTCGTTGACGCAATCTCGGCGGCTAGTCCAGAAGTATCTGCTGCCATTGTTGGCGCTATGGCGACGATCTTGGTCGGCGTATCGGCAGTTCTACTCAGCCAAGCGCACGAGCGCAAGAGGGCGGCAGAAGAAGCGCACCGTCTAAGAAAAGTAGAGATATATCAGGGCCTTATTGATATGGTTTCTAGGCTCATTGGCGCCACCAACGAAAATCTTTCCGTTAAAGAGCCAGATCCACAGGAGTTGGTGCAATATCTTTTTAAGTTTAAGTCGGATATTTTGTTGTGGGGGTCCCCAAAGGTCATAAGAGCTCAGATCGAGTTTGAGACTGTGTCTGGAAGTGGCAATACAAAGAAAGTGTTTAGTGCAGTTAACTCGTTATATCTTGCTATCCGCGATGATATTGGTCTTAGCAATTCTGGCCTGAGCAACTTGGAACTCGTGAAGTTATATCTTAATGAAGATGCGAGGAAGGAATTAGGTTGAAATACTCCTGAAGTGCCAATAGGGACGCTGGGAAGTTGTGTGAGTTATTCATGTAGCTGGCCGACAGAAGTCATGTCGCGGTAAAGATGCGATTGATATTGCAAAAGCTGAGCAAGAAAGGAGATATGGTGGATAAGTTACACACAACTTACCAAAGTCCCCAGGGCTTGCCCCTACTGACCAGATAACTTCAGGACCTCTTCGATGAAAAAACTTCTCCTGCTATCCGCTACCCTTACACTCCTTTCCGGCTGCGGCCCGTCGCAGCAAGAATACGAACAAGCGCGCAAGCGCGCCACAGAACTCGAAGCGCAGGTTAAGGCCCTCCGCACGGAGTTGGAGGAAGTCAAGTTCGGCGCCAATCGGCTACTCGCGCAAGCCAAGTCGGCTTACGAGGCAAAGAACGACGCCGAAGCGAAGAGACTCTTTGCAGACCTCTTGAAACGGCATCCGTCCTCACCCGAAAGTAGCGAAGCCTCATTGCTGCTTGCCCAAGTTGACTCTCGTATCGCCGCTGCGGATAAGCAGCGCAAGCGAGAAGAAGAACGAAAGGCGCAAGAGGAGCGCCTAGCTTTTGAGCGAGCAATCGGCAACATGAAGAAGAGTACCGATGAAATAAAGGGCATTACGTGGGTTAGCCATCGTAATGCCCCGATCTTGGCTAAGTACATTTCCGTCTACTTCGGCTCAAGCAAGGGCAGCGTCGCAGGCTATCCACTCCGCCTCAAGCTTCAGTATTACGGCGATGACTGGCTCTTTGTCCGTTCAGTCACCGTGAAGGCCGATGACAAGGTCTACGAACTCGGCGAGCTGGACTTCGAGCGCGATCATTCCTCCGGATCCGTGTGGGAGTGGATCGACATACCGGTCAAAAATCATGAGATGCTAAATCATTGGATGACGGCCAAGCGCGTAGTAGTGCGATTCAACGGCGACCAGTATTACAACGACTTTACCCTTCCTCAGAGTCAGCAGACACAACTGCGTGAGGTCTATCAAGCGTGGAAAATCATGGGCGGAAAGCCTTGAGGAACTGTGCATAACTATTACGCTTCGCCTTGCACTCCACGCCCGGGGGGGGAATTCAGGGGGAATTCAGGGGACAGGATACTTAATTCCAACGCACACATTCTACTGACAAGCCGCGGATGTTTGCGTTAAGTCGGCAGGAAAACCCTCCTATCCATTTCCCAAATTTTCATTCCCCCTTTATGCCGCCTGAAGCTCCGAGGTGCAGTGCGGGCAACGCAGCGCCTTGATCGGAATGATGGAGCAGCATTGGGGGCATTCCTTGGTTGCGGGTTCAGGGGCAGGCGCTTCCTCTTTTTTCTTCAGGCGATTGATCTGCTTGATGAGCATGAAGATGGCGAAGGCCACGATGGCGAAATCCAAAATGGTGTTGATGAACACGCCGTATTTGAGGGTGATCGCCTCGGCGGTCTCGGTTTTCTCCTTAAGGGTGACGACTAGATTGGAAAAATCGACATTGCCCATGATCAACCCGATGTGCGGCATGATAACGTCCTGGACCAGGGAGCTGACGATCTTGCCGAAGGCGCTGCCGATGATGATGCCGACCGCCATGTCCACCACGTTGCCGCGCATGGCAAACTCTTTGAATTCCTTCAGTATTTGCATATTTTTTCTCCTCGGTTATTGGTGCGCTGTAGGCTGCGGGTAAGCACGCAATGGCTTTCCCCTCTGCCCTTCCAGTATTGGTGCAAACAGCTTCAAGAAGCATCGCATTTTTGTGAGCAGGGTGTCAATCCCTCTCCCGGCCGAATTGTCCGGCACGGGGTGGTGGAGGCAGGGAGTAACCAGGGGCGGCCAGTCTCAGGGAGAGGCTGCCTCGATGTCGCGGGGGCAGCGGAAGCGGAAGGTGGTGCCGTTTTCCGGCGAGGAGGTGAAGCTGACCTTTCCTTTCAGGTAGCGTTCGCCCAGCAGTTTGATGCTGTAAGTGCCCAAGCCCCGCCCCGCCCCCTTGGTGGAGAAGGAGCGTTGGAAGATCTGCAATTGGGTTTCCTCGGACATGCAGCCGTGGTTGTGGACCCAGAAGTCCAGGTCGTTTTCAGCCTGCTCGCAGCCGATGCGGACCATATCCTCCGGGGGGGAGGCCTCGATGGCATTCTTGGTCATGTTGATCAGGATGCGGTGCAGCAGCCGCGGGTCGGTGAAAAAATCCGTTGCCACGGCATCGGCGGCAATTTCCACCCTGCTGGTCCGGCCGTTGTCGATATTGTTGTAAAAGGCAACCACCTCCTCGAGCAGGGCAAGGCTTGCGCAGGGTTCGCCCTGCAGGTGCAGGTCGTTGTTCTCCGCCGCGGCCAGGGCGGACTGCGCCTCGACCTCATCGGCCAGCCGATGCGCATAGCGGTGCAGGATATCCTGAAACTGTCTTTTCTTTTCCTCATTCAGTTCTTTCTGGCAGAGGGTCCGGCTCATGCCCACCATGCCGGTGGCAATATTGGCCACGTCGTGGAAGAAGATGCGCTCCAGGGCCCGCCGCCTTTTTTCATGGGAGATATCGGTGAGAAAGAAGAGGTAGAGATTGTCGTTTCCGCCGGGAAAAGGCGCAGTCTGCACCCGGAAGTCAAAGGCTTTGCCGCTGCCCTCCTGCCTGATCCGGCATTCTTGGGCATCACCGTTTCCCGGCTGGGGCAGGAGGGAAGGGGGAGTGGCTTTGTCCGCGCCGCAGGTGGAGCAGAAGACGGTGGTGCCGCAGCCCAGAACGCTTTGCACGGCATGCTCGCATGCCAGAGCGTCTCCGGGCTTTTCCCCCAGCACCTCGGCAAGGGATGCGGCGCCAAGAAAATGCAGAAAAGACTGATTGGCAAAAACGATCTGCCGGGTATGGTTGAGAACCAGGACAAAGCCGGGGAAGGCATCCAGAACGTCCAGCAGTTGACGGTTGCTGCCGATGGTTTTGCTCAGGGTTTCGATTTCAGCCCGAGAGCAGCGCAACTGCCGGGATGTTTCGGAAGAACAGCGATGTTCGTTCATTGGCGGCAAGGTCTGTTGTCGGTCGGGTTTGGGTGCGGAGGTATGGCGCCGGTCTCGTACGTTGCCGGTGCCGGTAATCTTATCCCCGCAATCTCTTTTTGCAAACAAAAAATATCCTGTTGCGCCATTGGGCAAAGGAAAAACAGCACGAGAACGGGCATCCCCTGGGGATACTTGTTGCTAGGACGCGCGGCTGTTTTTTTTGACTTTCCTTCTTCCATTGCATAGAATCCTTCCAGGAGACGAAGCATCCATGGAAAAGGCGATACGCGCATGGGAACCGGCGGTGCCTCAGAGACCGAGGGATAACGAATGGTTGAAAATGTTTTTGTACAGATGGGCCTGATCCTGGGCCTGGCGGTCGTCGGCGGGGGCATTGCCCAACTTCTGCGCCAGCCGCTGATCGTTGCCTTCATCGTGGTGGGCATACTGCTCGGCCCCTCGGTTTTCGGATGGGTGACGCACAGCAGCGAAATCGAGCTGTTTGCCCGGTTGGGCATTGCCCTGCTGCTGTTCGTGGTTGGGTTGAAGCTCGACTTGCACATCATCCGGACTGTGGGGCCGGTTGCGCTGGCTTCCGGTCTGGGGCAGGTTGTCTTCACTTCGCTCATCGGGTATCTGATCGCCCTGGCGTTGGGCATGCCCCATGTCATGGCCATCTATGTGGCTGTCGCGCTCACTTTTTCCAGCACCATCATCATCGTGAAACTCCTCTCGGACAAACGGGAGGTGGATTCGTTGCATGGGCGGATTGCGGTGGGCTTTCTCATTGTCCAGGATATTGTGGTGGTGCTGGTCATGATTGGGCTCACCGCTTTTGGCCAGCCCGCCGGTGAGATGCATCTGGGCATGGAAGCACTGCTGCTTTTTGCCAAAGGGATCGCGATGCTGCTTGTTGTGGCCTTGTTGATCCGCTACGTTTTGACCGGCTTGCTCCATCGTCTCGCCCACTCGCCCGAGCTGTTGATGTTGTTCGCCATTGCCTGGGCGGTGCTGGGCGCCACAGCCGGCGACACCCTGGGCTTCAGCAAAGAGGTGGGGGCCTTCCTGGCAGGTATTTCCGTCGCGTCCACACCCTACCGTGAGCAGGTGGCCGCGCGCCTGGTCAGCCTGCGCGACTTCCTGTTGCTTTTTTTCTTTATCGAGTTGGGTTCCGGGTTGGACATAAGCACCCTTGGCGCACAGGCGGGCCCGGCGATGCTGTTTTCGCTTTTCGTGCTGGTGGGCAATCCTCTTATTGTCATGGCGATCATGGGCTACATGGGGTATCGCAAACGCACCGGCTTTCTGGCCGGGCTCACGGTGGCTCAGATCAGTGAATTCTCGCTTATCCTTGCCGCGCTGGGCCTCAGCCTGGGGCATCTCGACCGGGAGACAGTGGGGCTTATTACCTTGGTGGGGTTGATTACCATCAGCGCTTCCACCTATATGATCATCTACTCGCACTCCCTGTATGAACGGCTCGCCCCCTATCTTGGCGTGTTCGAGCGCAAGGTGGCGCACCGGGAGCTGGATGGTTCGGCCGGGGATGACCGGAACATGGATGTTCTCCTCTTCGGCCTGGGGCGCTACGGCGCTGCGGTGGCGGGGAATCTGCGCCAACGGGGCTGCCGTTTGCTCGCCGTGGATTTTGATCCGGAGGTGGTGGGGCGCCACCTCCGCGATGGCTACGCAGTCCATTATGGTGACGCCGAGGATCCGGAATTCATTGCTTCGTTGCCGCTGGAGCAGGTGCGCTGGGTCGTGAGCACCATGCGTGATCGCACCATCAACCGGATGCTGCTCCACGGGCTTCACCAGCAGGGCTACCCCGGCAAGGTGGCGCTCTCCGCCGCCAGCCGCCATGAGGCCCAACAGTTTGAGCGGGAGGGCGTCGATCTTGTTTTTGTCCCTTATGCCGACGCAGCACGGGAAGCGGCGGACCGCCTGTTTCCCCATGCCGAATCGAGTTTGAAAACCAATACGGAGGCCGCCTTATGAAACGATTCAAGAACATTCTCTATGTATCAGAAGAGGGCGTGGACCAGGCCTCCGCTTTGGCGCGGGCGGTGACGTTGGCGGAAAACAATCAGGCCGAACTGACGGTCATTGCCGTTGTTCCGCGTATCCCGGGAAGTAAAGGGGCGGCGGATGGCGTGCCGGATTCCGCCGGGATGCAGGCGAGACTGGAAGATGAACAGAGGCAAAGGCTGGAGTCGCTGATTGATCCCCATGGGCAACGAATCAACATTGCGCGTAAGGTGTTCACGGGCACGGCTTTTCTCGAAATTATTCGCGCCGTGCTGCGCCATGGCTATGACCTGGTAATCAAGCCCGCGGAAAATCCCGACTTCCTGGCGAGGCTGTTCGGCAGCGACGATATGCATCTGTTGCGCAAATGCCCCGTTCCGGTGTGGCTGATGAAGCCCCGGGAGAAATCTAATTACAGCAGTATTCTCGCGGCGGTCGATTTCGACCCGCTGATGGCCGGGGTCGAGGAGGCGGACCTCAATGAGCAGATTATCGGTTTGTCCGCTTCCCTTGCGCTGTCCGATTTTGCGGCCTTGCATCTGGCGCATGCCTGGGAGGCTTTTGCCGAAGGCAAAATCAGCGTGTGGGGCGGGGATCCCGCCGCTGCCGCCACCTATGTCGAAAATGAACGTTTGCAGCATGAAAGCGGGTTGTACCAACTGGGGGAGTGGCTGCGGAATCGGATCGGCGCGGAAGCGTATGACTACCTTGCCCCTCGCTTCCACCTCCGCAAGGGGGAAGCGCGCAAGGTGATAACCGCCCTGGCCGGGGAAGTGCAGGCGGACCTGGTTGTCATGGGAACGGTTGCGCGGACAGGCATTTCCGGGTTGCTTATCGGCAATACCGCCGAAGCCATTCTGGAGCAGGTGCAGTGTTCCGTGCTTGTGCTCAAGCCTGCCGGGTTTGTTTCCCCCGTAAAACTCACGGAATAACGGCTTTCATGCTTGAGGGTAATTGCGGGAACTCAGTTTTTTTCAAAAAAAACGGGGAGCTGTTCGTTCGCAGATTGGCCTGAGCCCAGAGGTCATCACAAACAATGCCCAGAAAAAATTATCATATCTTTACGATCGTCACTGTTACGGTGTTGATCACCTATCTGCATTATGGCGCAATGCGGCAGTTTTCTCCGCGTGTTGTTCTTGAAGAACTGTACTATATCCCGCTGCTTCTTGGGGTGCTCCGTTTCGGCCTGAAAGGTTCGTTCATGACCTGGCTGTTCGTGTCGGCAGCGTATTCGCCGTTTTTTTTCGGCAATTGGGCAACGACCTTTCCGGAATTGATGGATAGGGTTCTACACATGGTGTTTACTGGAGTTTTTGCCGCCGTTGCCTACTTTCTTGCGGAACGTGAGCGCAAAAAAAGCAATCAGGCAGAGCGGGAGCGGTATCTCGCCGGAATTGGTCAGGTTGCCACCGTTATTGTGCATGATCTGAAAAATCCCCTTATCTCCATCCTCGGTTTCGCCCGACGGATTCGGGAAAGGAAGGGAGATATTGCTCAAGGAGCCCGGGCCATTGAAATGTCAGCGCAGAACATGCAGAAGATAGTCAATTCCGTGCTGGATTTTGTTAGGCCGCTGCAGCTTGATCGCAAAGACGCAGATATAAGGGAACTCATCCAGCAGGCCGCTGAATCGTGCCGGACAAAGGCAGAGGAAAAAGGCGTCTTCCTGGCGACGCATCTGCCGCCCACCCCCATGATCAGCACAATTGACGGTTTTCACCTTGAACGGGCTCTGATCAATCTTATCGATAATGCCGTTGATGCTTCACCGAACGGGGTGCCGGTAAGCATAACGGCAACCATCGAAAGGAATACAATTGCAATCACCGTCAAAGACCAGGGTGCCGGAATGGATGGCGAAACCCTGTCAAATATTTTCATGCCATTTTACACAACCAAAAAGAAAGGCACCGGTCTTGGCCTGCCTATCTCAAGAAAAATTATTGAGGCGCACTCCGGCACCCTTGCGATGAAGAGCAAGCAAGGAGCCGGAACGGCAGCGGAGATGTGGTTGCCGGGAAAGAACGCCAGTTCCGCGGGAGTGAAAAAAGAATGAACAAACACGGAATCGCTTATTTTTCGATGGAGATCGGCCTTAACACGGAAATCCTGACTTACAGCGGCGGCCTGGGCGTTCTGGCGGGAGACACGATTCGCTCCGCTGCCGACCTCAAGGTGCCGATGGTCGCGGTCACTCTCCTCTACCGCAAGGGATATTTTCGCCAACGGCTCGAAGCGGATGGCTGGCAGCGGGAGGATCTTGCGGAATGGCCCGTTGAAGATTTTCTGCATGAGACGGCAGCGAGAGTTGTGGTCAGTGTGGAAGGGCGAACAGTTCATCTTCGCTGCTGGAAATACGAGGTCGTCGGAGTGGAGGGCTTTTCCGTGCCGGTCTATTTTCTTGATGCCGATCTGCCGGAAAACAGCGAAGGCGATCGGGCCTTGACCCATTTTCTTTACGGCGGGGACGAACACTACCGTCTTTGCCAGGAAGTAATTCTTGGGGTCGGTGGGGTCCGCATGCTCCGCGCTCTTGGACATGTCAATATCCTGCGATTCCACATGAATGAAGGACATGCCGCTCTTCTCACCCTGGAGCTCCTTGATGAAGAGGCCAGAAAGGCAGGCCGAAGCGTCATCGTCGGCGAAGATATCGAGGCGGTCAGGGAAAAATGCGTTTTCACCACCCATACGCCCGTCCCTGCCGGGCACGACAAATTCCCTGCTGGATTGGCCCGAAGGATTGTCGGGCAACGGGACGATTTCTTCTCCCTGGAGGGGGTCTTTCTCGAAGGAGACATCCTCAATATGACCTTCCTCGCCCTCAATTCGAGCCGCTATGTTAACGGAGTCGCCCAAAAGCACGGGGAGGTCTCGCGGCTCATGTTTGCAGGCTATTCCATCGAGGCCATCACCAACGGAGTTCATGCCGCCACCTGGGTGTCGGAGCCGTTTCGGGCTCTTTTCAACCACTATATTCCCGGCTGGCAAAAAGACAACTTCAGGCTTCGTTATGCCCTAAGCCTGCCAAAAGTAGAGGTGTGGAATAGCCATATGGCGGCCAAGCGGGCGCTGCTTGAACGAATTAACCGGGAAACCGGCGCCGGGCTGGATGAGCACGTCCTGACCATCGGCTTTGCCAGACGTGCCTCTACCTACAAAAGAGGCGACCTTTTGTTCCATGATTTGGAGCGTCTCAGAAAAATCGCGGTGGAAGCCGGTGCAGTGCAGGTGATTTTTGCAGGCAAGGCTCATCCTCGCGACCTGGGGGGAAAGGAGCTTATCAAGCGGGTTTTTCAGGCCGGGGAGGCCCTTGGCAAAGAGGTGCCGGTCATTTTCCTGGAGGACTATGACATGAAACTGGGGGCGATGATGACCGCCGGCGTTGACCTCTGGCTGAATACCCCCGAACCTCCCCTGGAGGCTTCGGGTACCAGCGGCATGAAGGCGTCCCTTAATGGTGTCCCCAACCTGAGCGTGTTGGACGGTTGGTGGATCGAGGGACATATCGAAGGGCTGACCGGCTGGGCCATCGGCGCAAGAAATCGTGGCAAGGCAGAAGGGCACAGCAGCGCTGAGGATGCCGCCTCGCTGTACGATAAACTGGAGCGGGTCATTATCCCCCTTTTCTATCATGACCGGGAGCGGTTCGTCGAGATTATGGTTTACTGCATTGCCATCAACGGCTCGTTCTTCAATACCCATCGAATGGTGCAGGAATATGTGCTGAACGCCTATTTCTGAGCCGGAGGGAGAAAAGCATGCGGTATCGTTATTACGGCATATTGCAGATTGGCGTTTATCTGTTCCTGGCAATGACGCCCCTGCTTGTTTTGCTGGCCGGGCATGATATCCACGGGCGCGGCTTCTGGCGGGAACTCTCGGTGGGGCTCGGTTTCGGGGGGCTGTCGATGATGGGACTGCAATTCTTTTTGACAGGTCGCTTTCAGGGAATTACCTCCCCGTACGGCATCGACGTGGTCTATTACTTTCACCGGGCGATCTCGCTGGTGGCCTTCCTTTTCCTGCTCCTTCACCCGGCTATTCTTCTCCTGTCCGCCCCAGCCACTTTCGGTCTGCTGAACCCTTTGTCGGCACCGGGGTGGATGACCGGCGGCACCATTGCTCTTTTCGCCTTCGCCCTGATCGTCGGTTCTTCTCTGTATCGCCTGAAACTCGGGCTGGGCTATGAGCAGTGGCGCATGATTCACGGTTGCGCGGCTGTAACCGCCGTTGCCCTGGCTCTGTGGCACATGATCGGTGTCAACTACTACCTGCAAGGATATGTGAAACGCGGACTCTGGATTGCCATTGCCATTACCTGGGGCATGGCCCTGCTCTATGTCCGATTGCTCAAGCCGCTGCAGATGTGTAGCAAGCCCTACACCGTCGAGTCGGTCACCAGGGAGCGCGGCAAGAGCTGGACATTGGTGCTCCGTCCCGAGGGACACGGGGGGATGGAGTTCAGGCCCGGTCAGTTTGCCTGGCTCACCATCAACAGATCGCCGTTTTCCATCCGGGAACATCCCTTTTCCTTCTCCTCGAGTGCCATGCATCCGGAGCGGCTGGCCTTCACCATCAAGGAGTTGGGGGATTTCACGGCAACGATCGGCAGCGTGATTCCGGGGACGCGCACCTATGTAGACGGACCATACGGCAGTTTTATCCCTGATCGGCATACCTTTTCAGGGTATGTCTTTGTCGCGGGAGGGGTCGGCATTACGCCGATCATGAGCATCCTGCGCACCTTTGCCGACCGGCATGATCTGCGGCCGCTCATTCTTTTTTATGCCGGACGGGAGATGGAAGCGCTGACCTTCCGCGAAGAGCTCGATTTGTTGCAAGAGCGATTAAGGCTGAAGATTATCCACGTCCCGACCAATCCGCCGGCTGGTTGGACCGGAGAGCAGGGCTATATCGATGCCGAGGTGATGGGGCGCCACCTCCCGGAAGAACGAATGGCTTATGAGTATTTTGTTTGCGGGCCGATTCCCATGCAACAGAAAGCAAAGGAGGCCCTGGAGAAACTGGGGGTCCCGCCAGAGCAAGTACAGTCGGAAAGCTTCAACTTCGTATAGGGGAGCGGTCATGCGAGAAAGATATTCCGTGCACCTGGCAGTTGCAACAGGGGGGCTTGTATTTTTAGTTACACTGGTGTTCGCTCTCCTGCAGTCGCCCGAGATTTTCTTTACTTCCGTCCGAGAGGGGGGCGCGATACCGCACCCCAGCGCCGGGCGCCAAAAATGCGATTACTGCCACGGACGTACCGGGATCAGGCCCTATCCTGTCCGCCATGTGGGGTGGAACAATGCCAGTTGCCCTCAATGCCACTCCTCCCCAGGCCTTGGGGTGTTCTCGCCCGTCGTAAATTTTTCTGGGAGCCAGGCGAAATCAGTTCCTGAAAACGGGGGAGGCAGTTCTTCCGCCTCTCTCTTGGAAGGGGGCAGACCGGCAGCGGGGGAGAAAGCATCTTTCATTCCCCATCCGGTTAAGGGACAGGAAGACTGCCTAGCCTGTCACGATACCAAGAATGTGATCAATCCGGCACCCTCCGATCACGAAGGTCTGCAAAATGAAACCTGCGAGGGATGTCATCCCCGCGCTGGAGAGGCGGTGGAATGAGTAGAGGGTCTCTGCTGGAGATAAATTTGGCAGGGTGAGATGAGGAGGTCGTATGAAATTCGGACTTTTTTTTGCTGTTGTTTTTTCCGCGCTGGTGGTTGCCTTTTCACTGCAGAATTCCCAGGCGGTACAGGTTCAGTTCCTGTTCTGGCGTTTCGAGGGGGCGCTGGTTTTTGTGCTGCTACTGACTTTTGCCATTGGCCTGCTGACTATGTTTCTGGCCGCCCTTCCCGGTCTTTTCAGGAGCCGCGCCTTGACGAAAACACTCAGAACGGAGCTCGAAAAAGCGCATCAGGAAGCTGAGCTGTGCAGGAAGGAAGAAAAGGGAAGCACTCCCGTTGAGTAGTGCGATGACCGCGGCCGTCTTTTCCTGAGGGATACTATCCTATGCCAGGCAACTGGGTCCTTCTCAATTTATGGCCGTCCCGCATCTCTGACTTCGGCGGCGTGCGCCACGATTTTTTCGGCAAGATTCTTGAACACCAGTTCGTGAAAGGGCAGGACCGCGTACCAGTACAGTCTGCCCAGCAACCCGCGCGGATGAAAATGGGCGGTCTGCACCAGCCGGTTGTCCTGGATGTCGAACTCAAGCCAGGCTTTGCCCGGCACCTTCATCTGGGCCACAAGCAGAACCCGTTTGTTTTCCTTAAGGTCGGCCACCTTCCAGAAATCAAGGGCATCCCCCATGCGCAGGTCCTTCTGCTGCCTCCTCCCGCGGTTCAGGCCATAGCCTCCGCTCAGCTTGTCCAAAAAACCCCGGATCCGCCAGAGCAGATTGTAGGCGCCCCAGCCGTGGGCGCCGCCGATCCCCTTGATTGCCGCGTAGACCAGGGCCGGATCCAGCCCGCGCAGGGGGATCTCCCGCCGGTCCCGCAGAATGGGGGCGCCGGGGTCATCCTGGTGCAGGATATCGCAAAACGGCTCCGTGGAGCTGTCGCACCAGCGGCTGACGACCAAATCCTGCTCCAGTTCACCTATGGCGGCCTTCACTGCGCTTTCGTAGCTGAGGGGCGTTATCTTAGGGAAATGGCGTTGGGCATGGTCGTTCTGGACGATGGTTTCCGAGCGGAGCCCCTCCACCAGGGCTGCGGCCATGCGGTAGGGGATGGGGGTAAAGAGGATCAGCCAGAAGGAGGAGAGGCGCGGGCTCAGCACCGGCACCGGCAGCAGCAACCTCCGCAGCCCCATGACCTTGGCGGCCCGGAGCATCATCTCCCGAAAGCTCATGGCTTCGCCGCCGATGTCCACCACCAGATCGCCCTGGACTTTTACGGCGATGGCCGCCTCCAGATAGGCGAGCACGTCGTCCACCGCCACCGGCTGGGTGCGGGTGGTGACCCATTTCGGGGTTACCATGAGGGGGAGTTTCTGGAGCAGGTTGTAGATGATCTCGAAACTGGCGCTGCCCGCGCCGATGATGATCCCGGCCCGAAACCAGATGGTTTGCAGCCTTTCGGGACGGGCACTGAGGATTTCCCCGGTTTCGATCCGGCTCAGGAGATGGCGGCTGGCGCTTTCCTTGACCCCCAAGCCGCCCAGATAGACGAGCCGTTTCACCCCGGCTGCGATGCAGGCGTCGCGGAAGTTGACGGCGCTTTGCCGGTCGCGCTCTGCAAAATCCTGGCCCGAGCCCATGGAGTGGATGAGGTAGAAGGCGACCTCGATGCCGGAAAGGGCTGCGGCCAAGGCCTCGGGGCTGAAGGTGTCGCCCTCCACCACCTCAACCCTGGCGAGCACCTCGGGCCGCACCTTGTGCCGGTTGCGCACCAGCAGCCGAAGGGTCAGTTCCGGGTGGTTCAGCAGTCGGTCCTTCAGGCGCCGGCCGATGTAGCCGGTGGCGCCGGTGAGCAAAACCTTGCAGGGGTCGGCCATGCGGTACTCCTCGGGTTGAAGGGGTCACGGCGGGCAGCGTTGATTTTTTGGGCTCAGCAAAAAGGAATTTTGGCCGGATCGTCACCGATCAGGGGCAGCATTTTCTCCACCGCAAAGGAGACCAGAAAGGTCTGGCCCCGGGCCTGATCTTCCTCCGGGGTGAGGTGTCTTCGCATCAGGTTCTTGATTGCGGCGGGGTCGGTTTCTTCCTTGATTTTCTTGAGAAAAAGGCGCACTCCGCGGGAGCCTGGCCCCTCTTCCATGAAGAGAAAGGTGGCGTGCGGGTTTTCCTGGATATTGCGGTGGGAGAGCCTGTCACGCATGAGAAATGCGACAACGCCATCCTCCAGAACATGCGGGACGCTGTAGAGCGCGGCGTCAACCCGGCCATCGCCGCCGGCTGTGGCCAGAACCCCCCGGCCGGCGGTGCTCTCAAGATACTCTTTCATGTCCATGCGGTTTTCTCCTGTTGGTTGATGTTTGCATACGAGGCGGGCAATCAGACCCCGCGCTGCATCCCCGGCCAGAGCAGGGTGTGAAGCTGGAGCTGGAGCCGGGCCGGGAGCGCATCGGCCATGAGCCACTCGGCCAGCAGAGCGGGCGCAAGGCGGCCGATCACCGGGGAGAGGATCAGTTTGGCCTTTTCGGCCAAGCGGTGTTCTGCCATCATTGTCCTGGCCCAGTCGTAATCACTGCGGGAGCTGAGCACAAACTTGATCTCGTCATGGGGCGCGAGCAAGGCGAGGTTGCTAAGATCCATCTTTTCAGCCATGCCGCTGTCCGGGCATTTGAGGTCGAGGATCTTCACCACCTCGCGCGGCACCCGTTCAATGCTCAGACTGCCGTTGGTTTCGAGCAATACGGTGCGGCCTGCCGCGAGCAGCGCCTCCATGAGCGGGTAGACCGCCTCCTGCAACAGGGGCTCGCCGCCGGTGATCTCGATGAGGGCGTTGGGATGTCTGGCCGCCTCGGCCAGCAGGGCCGCGATGGTTGTTGCGCTGGCCGGTTCCTCGTAGGCGTATTTGGCGTCGCAGTAGGTGCAGCGCAGGTTGCAGCCTGCGAGCCGGAAGAAAAGACAGGGGTAGCCCGCAAAGGAAGACTCCCCCTGAATGCTGTAAAAAATCTCGGAGATTTGCAGGGTGGGCTCATCCCTCACGGTAGGTCACGCAGCAGTTCTCCGTTTCGCAGACCGTGACGCTGTAAGGCCGGTAGCGCTCGGTGGTGAGGGTTTCCCTGAGGCGGTCGAAGATGTAGGCGGCGATGTTCTCGGAAGAGGGATTTTTTTTCTGAAAGGCCGGAAGTTCGTTGAGATTCTGGTGGTCCAGCTCCTCCATGATCCCGTTCACCGCCTTTTTCAGGTTCTTGAAGTCGATGCCCATGCCCAGTTCGTCAAGCTCGGTGGCGCGCACCGTCACCTCCACCTTCCAGTTGTGGCCGTGGGGACGCTCGCAGTTGCCGGGATAGTCGCGCAGGTGGTGGCCCGAGGAAAAATGGGTGCGGGTGAAGATATCGTACATGGTAACACCTCTTGGGTATGGGAAAAGTTCGTTTGTAAAAGTTTGCGGTCCGGGTACAATGTCCACTTGAAATGTGGGTGTTTTTTTACTATGTAACGATGGCGTCATTAAAAGTCGTCACACCGGTGAAAACCGGTGTCCAGCCTTTCCGTTGTTCTCCGAGAACACTGGATCGGAGTCTCGCTTCGCTTGCTTACCTCCGGCTTTCGACGGAATGACGGGATGCGGGACTTTTTACGATTTCAACAAAACATATATATTCCCCCTTGGGAAGTCAACCGGTTCATGATCACCGGGAGCAATTGCCGGCAGGTTTGGGCGCAAGCTCTGCCTGGACGGGCAAGGAGACACAACAATGGCTTTGATCGCGCCCTTTCGCGCCCTTCGATACAATCCGGCCAAGATCCAGCACCTGGAAGAGGTGGTCACTCCGCCCTATGACGTGATCGATCTCCAGGCCCAGGCCGCCTTTGCCGCCAAGAATCCCTACAACATGATCCATCTGGATCTGAGCAAGAATTTCAGCGCCGATCAGTTGACCGAGGCGAGATACCACCAGGCCAAGGAGACCTTTGCCAAGTGGCAGCAGGAAGGGGTGCTGGCCCGGGATAACGAGCCCGCCATCTATCTCTACCATACCGAGTATTCCCTGCCTTCGGGCAAGCGGCTTACCCGCAAAGGCTTGCTCTGTCTGGTGCAACTGGCCGAGTTTGCCGAGGGGATCGTCAAACCCCACGAGAAGACCTTTTCCGGCGTCACCTCCGACCGGCTCAGCCTGCTGGATACCTGCCATGCCCAGTTCAGCCCGATCTTTTCTCTGTACCCTGATGCTCAGGGGCAGGTCATGGCCCTGCTGGAATCCGGCCGCGCCGCCGAGCCCCTGGCCAGCGCCACGGACCATGATGGCTGCATCCATACCATCTGGGGGGTGACCGATCCGGCGATTCTTGCCCAGGTCCGGGAGCTGTTTCGCGAAAAATCCCTCTACATCGCCGACGGCCACCACCGCTACACCACGGCCCTCCAGTTCCGCGCCCTGATGCGGGAGCGGCTGGGAGCGGTGGCGAGCGACAGCCCTTACAATCACACGATGATGTATCTTTGCGGCATGGAAGATCCTGGATTGTCTGTGCTCCCCACCCACCGGCTGGTGCGGATGCCCGAGTCCGTAGCGCTGGACGGGTTGATGGCCAAGCTGGCGCAGAGCTTTATCATCGACGAGATTATTGACGGCTCCCGCGAGACCCTGATGACCGAGGTGCTTTCCCGCATGGCGGAAAATTCTGGCGCAGCCACGATGTTTGGCCTGTACCATCCCCAGGAGGATCGCTGTCTGCTCCTGACCCTGCGCGACGGTGTGATCGACGAGGCCTTGGGCACCAAGCAGCCCGCTTCCCTGCGCGAGTTGGATGTGGTTATCCTGTCCGACCTCATCATCGAGCGGCTGCTCCAGTTGAGTCATGACCGGTGCGTACAGGAAAATCTGGTGGACTATTACAGCGATCCGGATACCGCCCTGGATGTGGCGATCAAGGAAGGCGAGAGCAGCACCGATCGCAGCCCGCTGCTTTTTTTGATGAATCCGACCCTGGTGTCTCAGGTGAAGCGGGTGGCGGACGAGGGGCTGGTCATGCCGCACAAGTCCACCTATTTTTACCCCAAGCTGCTCACCGGGCTGCTGCTCAATAAGATCGTGCCCGAAGAGAAAATTCCTTCCTGATTTAATACATCTCGCAGCGACGCGGAGCGCGCAAAGAGAACAATTGAAAAACAAGGTTTTTCTTTGCGGTCTCTGCGCCTTGGCGAGAAAATTTACTAACTTGGCTACACAGATTGGTTCTCGTCGAATGGATTTTTCCGCGAAGTTCAGCGAAGAGAGTCTGTTTGGGGGCAAGCTGCGCTGCCTGCAACCCCGGCAGGGCTACCGGTTTTCCGTGGATGCCGTTCTTCTGGCCCACTTCGTTACCCCGGAACCGGACGCCCGGATTCTCGATCTCGGCGCCGGTTGCGGCATCGTCTCTCTGATCCTTTCCCACCGCTATCCCGCCACCAGCCTTGTCGCCCTTGAGCTGCAACCCCGCCTGGCCGGGATCATCCGCCGGAACGTGGCCATCAACTCCTTTGAAAGCCGGATTACGGTTGTCGAAGGCGATTGCCGTGGGATTGCGGCCCTGCTGCCCATAAACAGTTTTGACTGGACGGCGGCAAATCCCCCCTACTACCCGACCACCAGCGGTCGCCATAACCCGGAAACAGAACGGGCTCAGGCGCGGCATGAGATTCTGGGCGGCGTCGGCGAGATGGCCCAGGCGGCATCCTGTGCCCTGAAAACCGGAGGCAGGGCGGCCTTTGTCTATCCGGCGGCGCGGGAAGAAATTTTGCTTGGTGTCTTGCGGGAAAACGGGCTTGCGCCGAAACGGCTGCAGAGGGTGCATCCGTATCCCGGAGCGGAAGCCGGTCTGGTGCTGGCGGTAGCGGTGAAGGGTGGCGGCGGGGGGCTGGAGGTGCTGCCGGAGTTTTGTATCTGTCAGGAGCAGGGCGGTCCGTATACGGTGGAGATGGCCGCAATCTATGCGGGGTGAGGGAAGGGAAAATCCCCTTGGCACGCCGCCGAGTACCGCTAGCGGCGACGGATATCGTCTTAATCTATTGATATTCCGTTCGTGCTGAGCCTGTCGAAGCACCTGCTTGAAGAAAATCCCGAGTGGTTGAGAGGCCCGCTTTTATCGGAGTGATCTTTCTAATCAGTCGCCTGCTGCCAACTCGGCCAGATGGGTGCGGGCAAACTCGATGCCAGGATCCAGATCAAGGGCCAGCTCGAAGTAGCGGGCCGCCTCCTCGCCGTTGCCGAGCCTGCGGTGGTTGACCCCGAGGTTGGCGTAATCGATGGCCGAGGCCGGATTCAGCTCCACGGCCCGGTGGAAATGAGCGATGGCCACCTCGTACTCCTCCCGTTTAAAATGGCAGAACCCCAGCAGGTTATGGATGTCCGGTCGTTCCTCGTCGTGTTCCATTCCCTTGCGCAGGGCAGCAATGGCCTGGTCGTATTCCCCCATCTCCTTCAGGCAGTCGCCCAGGTGGGAATAGATGTAGGGGATATCCTCCTCCTCCGGCTGCAGGGTCAGGGCCCGCTCCAGATGGGCCACGGCCGCGGCAAGTTCGCCTTGGGACTGCATGTTCTTGCCGAGGTAATACTCCAGATAATAGGCGTCCGGCAGGTAGTGCTGCATCTTGAGGAGCTGGACGAGCTGTTCGTCCGCTTCGCAAACCCGTTCGGTCACCAGCTTTGCCGCAAACAGCCCCACGGTGTTGATCCGGGAGCGCTCCCGGAAATGGCAGCCGGGGATGATGGTGTAGATGGCCGGGATCTGGAGCTTTTCGTGCATGGTGTTGACCACCAGCACTTCAAGGCCGAGGCGGGACAAGGCTGCCAGGCAGCGCTCGATTTCGATCCGCATGTTGTTGTCGCTCAATTGCGGCATCTCATGGATGGAGATGGCCGCCTCCGCTTCGGTGAGGTAACGCACCTCGTCCATGGACAGGGGCTTGGGCAAGCCGCTGGCCACATAGTTGGCCTGGGAGTTGAAATCCCCGGCCAACTGAGCCACCTCGGTGATCGCCCGGATCAGGGCCTTTTCCGGATCCGGAGTGGTGCCTGCGGTATAGACGATTTCGCTGCTGGCCGGGAAGGTGGAGCGGTCGATGGCCAAGGCCCCCACCGTGGGGATGCCGGTGTCCAGGGTGAAATCGTTGAGGTAGAGCTCGATGTTGTTTTTGCGGAATTTGTCCAGCAGCTCGCGGGCCACCGGGTCGGTGACGGAGTCCGGGTCAATGGCCGGGGTAGGGAGGTGGTGGTGGTTGATCAGGGAGCAGACATGCCGCTCCACCAGTTCGCTGATCCCCTGGAGGATCGCTTCCTCAAAGGTGTTGCCCGCCGAAGGTCCGTTGAATTCGTTGATCGCGTAAAACCAACTGAAGGGCACCAGCAGCACCTCGCCGCTGTTGAGGTTGGTGGCCCAGGTCCACTGGATGGGGATGTCCTCGATGAGTCGCTCCAGGGTGGCGATGTCGGTGTTCTCGTCATGCACCGAGAGCAGGAGGCGCACCAGGGGCAGCAGCGGCTGGCCGGATTTTTTGAGGTTGGCGTAGGTGTCGGTGATGAAGTTTGCTTCGTTTTGCTTGAAGGAAAAGAAGCTGAACCGCTCGGCCAGTTCCATGCAGGCGCTGGCCTGGGACTGCTCCGGCGAGCTGCCCTTGCCCATCTGCTTCTTGTTGCCGATCACCGCTTGGGCATCCTTGCCGCAGACGCTGAAATAGACGGGGATATCGAGCCTGCCGTTGTCGATGCGGCGCACCTCTTGGAGGATGTCCAGGTTCACTTCCTTGAGCCGCGCCTTGAAACGGTTCACCGTTTCGATGGGGCTACAGACCTTGTCCTGGTCCACGGTATAGTGTTTGAGGCAGTCGGCGGGGCGGATGGGGGTGTTGTTCATTGGGTTCCCTGTGTCTAAGCTCGTAAAAACAAGACAATATGCTGAATCGACAGATGGAGATTATTCCCGACAAGGGGGCGGTTGTCAAGGGAAGGGTGTGCCACAATGTGGGATATTTTTCGCGATTAGAAAACGAGAACCAAAAGCCAGACCAGCGCCACATTGGCCAGGGCGAGGAACACGGCGGCGGAGCCCATGTCCTTGGCCCGTCCGGACAGGGGATGGTGCTCGGTGCCGAAACGGTCCACCACCGCTTCGATGGCGCTGTTGAGGATCTCGGCGATCAGCACCAGAAAGAGCGAACCCACGAGCAACGCTTTTGCAATGCCGGTTTCGCCCAGCCAGAGTCCGAGGGGCGCAAGGACAAGGCAGAGGCCAAGCTCCTGCTGGAAGGCTTTTTCGTGCTTCATGGTAGCTTTCAAACCCGCCATGGACCAGCCAAAGGCGTTGATGATCCGGGTGAACCCCGCGCCGCTATGTTTGTCCATGGTGCTCTCCTCGGGGATTGCAGGCAAAGGCAAGGGGTGAGGCTCGATGCGAGGATCTCTTGCAGCCTGCCGCGAAAACTGTCACAATATAGCAGGGATATTGAAAAAGTCCATCCCCGGCTTTTGAGTTTCGGTAAAGCCGGAGAAAGACGACTAAGGAGAAAGGGTATGGCTGATTTCGAGATTTTCAAGGAAGTGCGGGATTTTTACCGGATCATCCCCCTGCAGTTGCTGCGCCGCACCCCGGGGGTGGTTTTCGACAACGTGCCCATGGGGTGTTTGCCCCGGATTGATGCCATCGACCGGGTACTGCACGAAAAGAGCGCGGTTTCCCCCGGGCCGGTGGACGAGGTGGCCCGCCCCTGGTACATGCATCCCCATCAGGACGACAATCTCATCGTCCTGTACGGCACGCGGCAGGTGGATATCTACATTCAGGCGCACGGCATGGAGAGCTTCACCGTCACCCCCAGCCAGATCCTGCAAGGCGGCAAGGTGCTGCTCGATCAGCCCGCCATGCTGGTCTGGCCGAGGCATGTGTTCCACCGCATCGTCAGCGGCCCGGAAGGCTCGGCCTCGCTGAATTTCGCCGTGCATTACGAGGGGCTCGATATGCGAACCAACTTCAATATTTATGATCTGGATACATCAAGCGGCACATATCGGATGATCCGGGAAGGGTTCCGGGATCAGGGGAAATAGTTCGGCTCGTACCATACCAAGGAGAGAACCATGGCAACGCCAACAGTGGATCAGGATCTGTGCATCGGGTGCGGAGTGTGCGTGGAATTATGCCCGGCGGTTTTTGAATTGCGGGACGACAAATCGTGGGTGATCGGGCCGGACCAATGCCATACCTGCGATTGCGAAGAGGCTGCGTCCTCCTGCCCGGTCAGCGCCATTGAGATCCGCTAGCGCCTGGTAGTTGCGCCGGCTGGCGCCATCTTCGCGCACTCATTTGTTTCGCGCATCAGGCCGGGATGCACGGCCAGGCGATATTCTCCCACCAGTTTTCTTTTTCCTTCCAGTACTCCAGGGTCTGGATCGCCCCGTTGATCACCGAGTGCATCGGGTCCGGCGCAATCCGTACCTCAAGGCCGGTGTGCGCCTCGATCAGGCTGTCCATTCCCAAGATGCAACTGCCGCCCCCGGTGAGACAGATGCCCGACTCCACGACCTCGCAGGAGATGTTTTCCGGAAGTTTTTTGAGCCCGGCGTCGATCATCTTGAGGATTTTTGCCAGCACCGGAGCCATGGCGTCGAGGATCTCCCGGTTATGCACCGCGATGCTCACCTCCCGGCGGCGAATAATATCCATCCCCAGCACCGGGATATCCCGGTCGTTCGCATCATTGCCCTGCTGCAAGGCAGCAATTTCGTGGGTCAAGCGTTCCGTCTCCGCGTGGGCGGGGCAGACCTTGTGCCGGGAGATGATCGCGGAGCGTATCGCTTTCTGCAGGTCGCTGCAGGCCGTGCGCGTCGCGGTGGCAAAGGCCAATTGCCCGTCGCGGATCACGGCCATGTCGGTCACGCCTTCGCCGATGTCGATGAGTATCTGGGCGGAGGGGAGGGTCACGTCGATCCCCGCGCCGATGGCCGCGGCCCAGACCTCCGGAATAATGGCCACCTGGGCGGCGCCTGCTTCTCGGACCGCCTTGGAGAGCAGTTTCCGTTCAAGCTCCGTGGTGTCGGTGGGGGCGCAGGTGAGCGAAACCGGGTGCCGCAAGCCGGTGCGCGTCCGTTTCAGCAGGGGCTTCAGCAGGGAAACGGCATTGTGGATATCAACAATCACCCCGCCGCGCAACGGGGAGGAGGTGAACTGGGTATTGAGGTAGGAGAAGTAGTCGTCCGGAGCTTGAACTTCCTGATCCTGGCGGATGTGCTGAACCAGGGATGGCTCTTCGCGGAAGTCTTCTCCCTGGCTGGCGTACACTCTGGTGTTGGCCGTGCCGAGATCAATGGCGATGCTGGGTTGGGTAAGTATTTGTCGAAAGCATGCGAGCATGGCGTCATGTCCTGGAATGGTTGCGGTACACAAACTTTGCCGTCAGCATACAGATTCTTTTGTGAAATGGCAAGTTGTTGTTTTTGCAGTGGAATCAATCTGTGGTTTGGGGGTGGTCGTCAAGCTCCTCTTCCATGCCCGGCAGCTCGATGGTTATATCCCGCAGGGCATGGCTTTGGCAGGAAAGCCGCCAGCCCGCGGCGATCAGCGCCTCCCCGAGGCGGGCTTTTTCGGCCGGCCGCACCGGATTGAGGTTGGGCGCGCCCGCAAGCACCCGGAACCGGCAGCGGCCGCAAGCAGCCTTGCCGCCGCAGAGGGTTTGGATGGGGATGTTCTGCATCAGGTAGTTGTTGAGCAGACTGAAGGCGGGGTTGACCGTTATGGTGAGCGAACGGTTGGCGATGCACACCGTGGGCTGTTTCGGCATGGCTGATCTCCGCGAAAAAATTCTAGAAGGTGTCTGTGGCCGGGTGCATTGCCGCGGTGCGCAGGGTCAGGACGGCGATTTCGCCGGGGCAGTTGAAACGCAGCGGCGCGCCGGAGGCGCCGACTCCCCGGCTGGTGAAACCCTGCATTCCCTGGTATTGCCAGCGTCCTCTGGCAGTGAAGCGCGGGGCGCTGCTGTTGGTGTAGATGGGCGTGCCCGGGCACAGGCAGATTTGGCCGCCGTGGGTATGGCCGCAGAGATACAGGGCTGCCTGATGCCGGGCCGCTTCCCGATAGGCTTCGGGTGAGTGAGCGAGCAGGATGCTGAAAGCGTTGGGCGGCACGGCGCTGAACGCTTTTGCCGGATCGTGAGTCTTGTAGTAGTTGGGGTCGTCGATGCCGACCAGCCAAAGATGCGCGCCGTTTTTTTCGATCAGGGCCGCGTCGTTGACCAGCATCAGCATCCCTGCCTCTTCGAAATCCGGAACCATCTCGATGCAGTCGTGGTTGCCCAGCACCCCGAAGATCCCGTGCTTCGCTGTGACATGGGGCAGCAGGCGGCGCAGCTCCCTGAGGCTTGGGGCGATGGGGCCGTAAGTTTCCATCCGGATGTCGCCGCCGATCAGGCAGAGGTCGAAGCTCCTCTCTCCGATCGTGGCGAGGGCCTGATCAACCAATCCCGGCAAACCGTCGAGGTGCAGGTCGGTGAGCAGCAGGATGGTAAAGCCGTCAAAAGGGTGGGGCAGGCTGGGGCAGGGAATGTCGTGTTCGCTCAGCTCCAGATGCAGGGCATTGGCAACCCCCTGCCTGTAGAACCCCAGAAGGCGGAAAACAGTGGACACGACGACCCGGTTGTAGATCAGGGAAGAAAGATTGAACAAGACATGCCAGCGCGCCAGGGGCTGGTGGCATGAGCGCCATTCGCGCAGCCGCACCGTGGAGCGGACAAAGCGCGGATAGTTTTCCATCGGGGGCTTGAACAGGACATACTTCCAGAACCGGGCTCCGGCGTGGGCCACCGGCACGAAGATGACCAGGGCCAGGAGTGGTGACCAGAGAGGGGCCTGCATCCGGCTTCCCAGATAGAGGGCGGGCAGCAGCGCTTCGAAAATCTGGTCCAGCCCGAAGACCGATTCGCCGCTGGCCAGGCGCAGCCTCCGCTTGATGAAGCTGGAGAGCAGATCGCCTAACATGAGCAGGGCTCCGGCGCCCAAGGCCGTCTGCCAGGAAACCCCCAGCAGCGGAAAGACCAGGGTGGAGCCGAGCAGGCTGGTCAGGATGCCCCGGATGGTTTTATGGGGGCCGAAAAGAGGTCGGCCGTCGAACCAGGAGGCCCCGTGGTCCACGGGCCTGGCCAGGCGGTCGCCCAGGGCCAGGCTGGCCAGGGGCGGCAGCAGGTTGCCCCAGAAGAGGAAGAAAAGGATTTGGATGGCGGCGGTCATTGGTGATGCGCTCGTGTAATTTCAGAATTTGTTTCAAGCAGGTGCTTCGACAGGCTCAGCACGAACGGAATATAGTTAAGATAACAGCCGTTCGCCCTGAGCTTGTCGAAGGGCAGTTTTTGCGTGCCCATTTCTGTGTCCTGTGAGATCAGGTTCAACGCAGGGGCGGGTTGAAGTAACCGTAACGCAGATGGGGGAAGCGAAGTTTCAGCTCCCGCAGCCAGGTGCGGATGCCCATGGGGGGGGCAGACTCCTTGAATTCCAGGGCGTCAAAATACCAGTCCGGGTCCATGTTGAGGTTGCGGAGCTGGAGGAAATCCGGCTGGTATTCGTTGATCAGTTCGCAGAGGGCGGCAAACTCCGCCGGATCGTCGGTGAAGCCGGGCAGGATGAAATAGTTGAGCGAGACAAAGCGGCCATGCTGCTTCATGACCCGGATCGACTGCCTGACCGAATCGAAGCTGAACCCCTTGGGCCGGTAATAGCGCTGGTGGTAATGGGGTTGCGCGCTGTTCATGCTGACCCGCAGGCTGTCCAGCCCGGCATGGGCCAGACGGTCCACGGCCAGGGGCAGTCCGGCGTTGCTGTTGAGGTTGATGGTGCCCTGACCGGTTTCCTTGCGGATCAGGAGGATGGCGGCTTCGATGGTATCGGCCTGGAGCAGGGGTTCGCCCTCGCAGCCCTGGCCGAAGCTCGCCACTCCGCCCTGGACTGCCTTGAGATGGGGCACGGCGATCTCGGCGATCTCCTTGGGCGTGGGGACAAAGGTGATCCGGTCCTGGGTGGAGGGGCAGCAGCCCGAGGGCTGGAGCGAGATGCAGCCCAGGCATTGCGCGTTGCATACCGGCGAGCAGGGCAGGGGCGCCTCGAACTGGCGGAGGAAGTAGTTGATCGCCGCCGGGCAGCGGTAGGTGAGGCAGCATGTGCCCAAGTGCTGAATAAGCCGGTTCTGCTCGTTCTTTCGCAGCCATTGCTCGGTGCGGCGCACAAGTTTTTCCGGCTGGAAGCGGTTCATCTCCTGGCGCTTGTCCGGGTCGCTTCTGAATGCGCTGACCCAGAATCGCCCGTCGAGCCAGCCCACGGCGGTGTAAGCGAACAGCGGCAGGTGGGGCAGGTCTTCCCGTGGTTTTTCAAATCCGGCCCAGTGGATGGCGGTGTGGGCCGGGGACATGAAGGCCGCCACCGCCTGGATGCCGCCATCCGGGTCCAGCGGGTTTTCCGCAACCAGAAGCGGCTCGCCGGTTTCCGGGTCGATGCCCACCGGCAGGCGTCCCGGCAGGACGAAGATGTCGCTGCCTTCCGGCAGGGGAATGAGGTCTTCGAGCCCGGGCCGGGAAAAATGGCTGCCGCTGCGGCCTGCCATGTCGAGCTCGGGATAATCCGTGATCTCGCCTGCGCCGTTGGCAAAGACCAGGCTGGGGGTTCTGTCGGGGTGTGTGTTTGGCATTTATGGTGTGCCGGGCTGGAATTATTCTGGGTTGGCTGGCTGTTTTTCCTATCCTAGAACAGTTTTCAGCGATGAACAACCAGAGTTCTTGCCTCCGCGCTCTTTTCCGATGGACATCCGGGTCCATACCGGGGGATAATCAGGCAAAAACCTGTTGAGTTTCTGCGATAATTGTGTATTTTGTCCCTCTTGATTTCGGCATAAGGAGCCGTAGCAGTGTTAACGGCGACGAAAAGGGTACGGCAGATATAGATTTTTTCGTGACGGCTCCTAAATTCCCCCAGGAGGATATCAGATGCAGCAAACAGCGGAAACAAAGGCCTGGAGTATCGACAAGGCCCGGGAGCTGTATGGCATTGCCCGTTGGGGATTGCGCTATTTCGATATCAACGGCCGCGGGCAGGTGACCGTTGCGCCGCTCAAGGAGCAGGGCGGCTCCGTGGCCATCGTGGACGTGATCAGGGAGGCGGTGGAGCAGGGCTTGCATTTTCCCATGCTTATCCGGTTTCATGATCTGCTGCGCAACCGGGTGGAGCGGATCAACAAGGCTTTCAACGACGCCATTGTCGAGCTGGAATACAAATCCATCTACCGGGGCGTGTATCCCATCAAGGTCAACCAGTTGCGCGAGGTGGTCGAAGAGATCATCGACGCGGGCAAACCTTTCCACCACGGCCTTGAGGTCGGTTCCAAGCCGGAGCTTTACGCGGCCCTGGCCTTCCACGAAGACCGGGAAAGTCTGATCATCTGCAACGGATACAAGGACGCCGTTTATATCAAGACCGCGCTCCTGGGCCGCAAGCTGGGCAAAAAGATCATCCTGGTGGTGGAGAAAGTCGAGGAAGTCACCAACATCATCCGCTATGCCAAGGAGTTGAAGGTAGAGCCGATGATCGGCCTCAGGGTCCGGTTGATGAGTGGCGGCAAGGGCAAGTGGGAGAAATCCACCGGCGAGGACGCCAAGTTCGGCCTCTCCACCCCGGAGATCCTCCAGGTTTCCGAGCTGCTCAAGGAAGCCGACCTGGCCGACTGCCTCAAGCTCGTGCATTTTCACAGCGGCTCCCAGATTCCGGACATCCTGACGATCAAGAAGGCGGTGCGGGAAGGGGCCATGTTCTATGCCAAGCTCCGGCAGATCGGCCATGCCCTGGAGTATCTCGACGTGGGCGGCGGCCTAGGGGTGGACTACGACGGCAGCCGCACCACCTTCCATTCCTCCATCAATTATTCCCTGAACGAATACGCCCGGGACATCGTCTACAACATTATGGATGTCTGCGATTCCCAGGGGGTTGCCCACCCGGTGATCATCAGCGAGTCGGGGAGGGCCGTGGTGGCGCACCATTCCGTGCTGGTGGTGGAAACCTTCGGCGACATCAAGAAGATGGAGCATGCCAAGGATCCGGTCAAGCCGGGGATAAATCACAAACTGGTGGACGATGCCTGGTACAACTACACCCACGTCAACCCCAGCAATCCGCTGGAGGCGTACCACGACGCCCTGCACAACAAGGAGGAGACCCAGGTCCATTTCGAGCTGGGGCTTGTCGGCCTTGAGGTCAAGGCGGAGGTGGAGAAACTTTTTTGGCTCACCGGCGCCAGGGTTCTGGAGCATTTCAAGGATGCCGAGTACAAGCCCGACGATATCGTCGAGCTGGAGAGCAAGTTTTCCGACCAGTATCTCTGCAATTTCAGCGTGTTTCAGTCTTTACTCGACCATTGGGGCTACGGGCAGCTCTTCCCGATCATGCCCCTGCACCGGCTGAACGAGGAGCCCCAGCGGCGCGGGACCCTGGCCGACATCACCTGCGATTCCGACGGCAAGGTCTCCAAATTCATCAATCTCTACGAGGAAGGGGTGGACACCCTGCCGCTCCACGACCTCAACGGCAAGCCCTATTATCTCGGCGTTTTTCTCACCGGCGCCTACCAGGACATCATGGGAGACCTGCACAACCTCTTCGGCCGGGTGAACGAGGCCCATGTCTTTCTGGATGAGGATGAGGATTCCGGGTATTACATCGAGGAGACCATCGAGGGCACCACCATGGAAAAGGTGCTGGCCCTGGTCCAGTACACCGGCACCGATCTGAAGCGGAAGATGAAGAGTCAGGTGGACAGCGCCATCAAGGAAGACAGGCTGCGGCCCAATGAGGCCATGCGGCTTCTGGGCGAGTATGAGAAAGGACTGAAGGGATATACCTACCTGGACCTGAAGAAGGTCAGGAAGAAAGGCTAAAGGAGAAAGGTCAAAGGACAGGCATTGGGGATGAGGGGTATTTTTTTACCTTTAACCTTTCGCCTTTATCCTTTTACCTGTCTTTTCAATCCTTGGGGCGGAGAACCTTGAGCACGGATTCGACGACCTGGTAGATCTCAAGATCGTCGCCATAGACGTCCTGCACTTTGTCGTTTTCCACCAGATCCTCGCAGATGTATTGGGTCACATAGAGGCTGAGGAAGTTGGGGTCCACCACCAACTGCCGCAACGGGGCGATCTTGTACAGCATGTCGAACTCTTCCATGTTGGAGAGCTTTTCAAACAGCTCGTTGAAGAGTTTTCGGATTGCAGTCTCGTCGGTGATCTCGAGGATCTTTTTGTCCAGCAGCCGCTGCACCATTTTGGTTGCCAGTTCATCGGCGTTCTTGTAGAGCATCTGCATCATGTAGCGCCGCTCGCGTTCGCGCTTGCGGTCGATCGCTCCACCTGCCGTGTCGTTGTGAGGTCTGCTGTGGCTGCCCATTTCTTTATTCTCCCGCGCCTGTCCCGATATAGTATTGAATGAATTGTAGTTAAATAACGGAAAATTCCATAAAGGGAAAGGGGAAAGATAAGAGAATTCTTGCATTCGGGAAAAAATGTTTTATGAATCAGCGGGGATATGATTGTTCCATTTCAGCGCTGCGCGCTGATTCCTACCGTAACATTGAGGTGAGAGATGACACAGATCACTGCGGCAACACGGTTGACCATCTTGCTGCCTGCGGGCCGCTTGCCCCTGCCGCTCATGGCCAAGGCCCATGAGCTGGCCGAAAAATACCAGTTGGAAATCTATCTGAGCACCCTGCAAAATCTGCGGCTCATGGGCATCCGGGAAGAGGATCTTCCGGTGATCCGCACGGAGCTGGCCGCGTTGGGCGCTCAGTTCAAGGGGCCGGGCAGGTTCCCGGTTCCCCGGGTCTGCATCGGGGTTCGCGATTGCACCATGGGCATCGGCGACCCGGAGCGCATCTCCGCCCTGATCCTTGCGAGATTCAAGGATCGGGAGAAAACCAAGCAGAAGTTCAAGATCGCCATCTCCGGGTGCACCTTGGGGTGTCCGGGGGTACTGACCACGGACATCGGCATCATGGCAACGCGCAAGGGGTTTGATCTCTATGTGGGCGGCAAGGGTGGCCCCAGCCCCAAGGTCGGGCGCAGGGTTTTGCGGGATCTCGACGAGCAGGGGGTGGTGGCCGCGGTGGCCGAGTTGGTGGAGTTCCACGACGCCCATACCGAGACCAAGCAGCGGATGGTGAAACTCATCGATCATCCGGAGTTTCCGTATAAAGCTGAGTTGAGCAGCTTGCCTGCTCAAACGAAATTTATGCCCGAAGGGTGCAAAGAGACGGTGTAGAGTTGTAGCTATTGGAAGTTTTTTCTGTTCATTTCTTTGCTTGCCCAAAGAAACGAACCAAAGAAATACCATGCTGG
>CAZPOR010000006.1:0-210513 GCA_964588325.1 uncultured Desulfurivibrio sp. | reverse complement strand
TTACGATGGGACTTCCACCCACAAGAGTGCGCCCGTGCCGGGCGCACACAAAAAAGGCTCCCGCCATTGGCAGCGGGAGCCTTCGCAGAAACCATTTCATTTCCACGGGACGACTATTTTTTTGCCTTGCAACCGCAACCGCAGCCGCCTCCGGCTGATTTCTCTTCTTGCTTGATCAGGCACTCGTTGCCGCCGCATTCGGAGCATTTCTTTGGCTTGCACCTGCCTTCCTTGATTGCCCCGCATTTTTCACATTTAAACGTCGCCATGATGCCACCTCCTGTTCCGTGTTAATCGTTTACGGCGAAAAAGACGTTTTTCCTGCCGCAGTATGCCTTAATTGCCCCGCGTCGTGCTCTGGACTGCGCCCTCTGCCGTTTCAGGAGATAAATTTCTCGCGTGGGAGCGGCAGGTGCATTATTCTTTTTCTGAAAATTCCGGCACTGCGCGTGAGTGATTTTTTGTGCGCTTCCTGCTTCCGCACCGCTTATAGGAATAATTATCATTAATAGCCTGTTTTCCGCACCCATGCAACAATAAATTGAGGGCCCCATGAACATCAACAGCGAACGCCTCGCCACGGTCTTCACGGCCATGTGCTCCATAGACAGCCCTTCCGGGGAAGAAGCCGCGATGTCGGCCTTCCTGAAAAACCTCTTTGCGCAGGAATTCCCCGAAGCCGCCATCGCCGAAGACGACTCGACCCAAGCAACGGGCTCCGACGCCAACAATCTGGTGATCCACTTCCCCGGCGCCCTTGCGGGAAAGGCGATTTTTTTCAATTGCCACCTGGACACCGTTGAGCCTGCCAGGGGAGTCCGGGTCATCCGGGAAGGCTCCCGTTTCTCCAGCGCGGGGGACACCATCCTCGGCGGTGACGACAAGGCCGGCATCGCGATACTCATCGAGGCCATCCGGTGCATCAAGGAGGCAAAGCTTTCCCATCTGCCCTTCGATTTTGTTTTCACCACCAGCGAAGAGATCGGCCTGCGCGGCGCCAAAGCCCTGGACCTTTCACTGCTGCGCGCCAAGGAAGGCTATGCCCTGGACAGCTCCGGGGTCGACCTGCTCATTATCGGCGCTCCCGCGGCAAATCATTTCCGCTTCACCATAACCGGCGCGGCAGCCCATGCCGGCTTGCACCCGGAGCGGGGAATCAACGCCATCCAACTCGCAGCCCGCTGCCTTGCCGACCTCCCTCTTGGGCGCATTGACGAAGAAAGCACCGCCAATATCGGCCGGATCTCCGGCGGCACGGCAACAAATATCATCCCGGAAACCGTTGTGGTAGAGGGAGAGATACGAAGCCATTCTCCGGAAAAGCTCCTCCTGCACTCCCAACAGCTCCGAGACACCATCCAAGGCGTCATAGACAGATGGACACCTGGGCCCGGCGCGCACATCGCTTCCGGCGTCCGCCCCCGCCTCGATTTTCACATCAGCCAGGAATACCCGGCCATGCACCTTGACCGAAACGCCTCGGTCCTGAAACGGGTTGACAAAGCCGCCGCCCTGCTGCAGCGAGAAATTCGCTACGAACGGGCCGGCGGCGGCAGCGATGCCAACATCTTCAACGGAAAAGGACTGCAAACCGCCATCATCGGCATCGGCATGGATCATGTGCACAGCACCGATGAAACCATTGACCTGCGCGACATGGAACGCACCGCCGAGCTGATAATTTCACTTCTAACTATTCAGGATTAAAGAATAAATTCGCAATTGTTCCACGTGAAACACTCCCGAAAAAAATAAACGCGCCAGCGCAAAAAGTAAGCGACCTCTTCATGCAGAGTATGGTACTATGCCCATCAGATGGGGCCTGAACACATTTTTTTTCGTTCCCCCACGCAACATGTCCGCGACGAAAAATCTGGCGAAATTCGGCCGGAAACCCGCATCAGGTGGAGGTTTTCAAGCATGGGATATGAGGCAAAAATTGTTGCCCTGGCCAACCAAAAAGGGGGCGTAGGGAAGACAACCACCGCGATAAACCTGGCAGCCTCAGTGGCACTGTTGGGGAAAAAGGTCCTGGTGGTGGATTCGGACCCGCAAGGGAACACCTCAAGCGGGCTGGGGGTGAGCCGCGCCGAAGGCGGAACCCATCTGTACCATTGCTATATGGGGGAAGCCGAGACGGCAGCGGTTGTTCAACCGTCAGCGGGGGTGAAAAAACTTTCGGTTCTTCCCACCCATATCGACCTGATCGGGGTCGAGGTAGAGCTGATGAGCGCGGTAAAGCGCGAACGCTACCTGGGCAATCTCCTTGCCCCTGTCCGGGGCGAGTATGACTACATCTTCATCGACTGCCCCCCCTCCCTTGGCTTGTTGACCATCAACGCCCTCACTGCGGCGGATACGGTTCTCATCCCGTTGCAATGCGAATATTTCGCCCTTGAAGGTCTGAGCCAATTGGTTCGGACCATCCGGTTGGTGAAAAACTCATACAACAGAAACCTTGCCATTGAGGGGCTGCTTCTGACCATGTACGACGGCAGAAACAAGCTGACCCACCAGGTCGTCACCGAGGTGAAAAACCATTTTCAGGATCGGGTCTACGACACGGTGATCCCCCGCAATGTCCGGCTCAGTGAAGCCCCGAGCCATGGCCAGGCGGCGATCGTCTACGACAAACGCTCAACCGGGGCACTGAGTTATTTGCAGCTCGGGAAAGAGTTTCTCCGCAAGCAGCCGAAGGCTGCGGCAAAAGAGGGAGTGAAATCATGATGAAAAAAACAGCCTCGGCTCTTGGCAAGGGACTCGACGCCCTGCTGCCTTCCAGCGGTTCCGATGGCCGGGAATATTTTTTATGCCCCATTGACGCCATCGAGGCCAACCCGAATCAGCCGAGAAAAGATATCAACGATGCGGCCCTGGCCCAGCTTTCCGCTTCCATCAAGGAAAAGGGCATCTTGCTGCCACTGGTCGTCTGCGAGCATGGCGAAGAGGGGCGCTACCAGATCATCGCCGGAGAGCGGCGCTGGCGGGCGGCAAAAATGGCGGGATTGGACGAGGTCCCGGTTCTGGTGAAAGATGTCACCCCCTTGGATCGCCTTGAGCTCGCGCTCATAGAAAATATCCAGCGTCAGGACTTGAACCCTCTGGAAGAGGCGGAAGCCTACCTGCGACTGGTAAAGGAATTCCATCTGACCCAAGAAGAGGTGGCAAAGCGGGTGGGCAAGGAACGCTCGACCGTGGCCAATGCCCTGCGGATAAACCAACTGCCCGATTTCGCCAAGGAGGATCTGGCACGCGGCACCTTGAGCATGGGACACGCACGCGTATTGCTCAGCGTCGGCGACGAAACATCCATGCGCGAGGTCAGAAACGAGATTGTCGAGCAGGGACTGAACGTTCGGCAGGCGGAGGCCTTGGCCCAGAGACAGAAAAAGAAAATGGCCGGCGCAGCAAGTGGGACAAAGCGTCCACCACGAAAATCCGCCAATGAATTGCCGGAATCCTATTGCAAGTCGCTGGCCAACGGTCTGATCAACTATCTGGACACCAAAGCCCGGATCATCCAAACCGGCACGCGGGGAAAAGTGGAAATCGAGTACTATTCCCACGATGATCTTGAACGGGTTTTGTCGCTTATCCTTCCCGGGGAAAAAACAAAATAATCATTATTTTCAAGCTATTAAACGTTCATCAAGACCTAAAAGCATAGTGCAACCCTTCGACAAGCTCAGGGTGAACGGTTAACTGATAGATTTTCATCCGTTCACCCTGAGCTTGTCGAAGGGCAAATACGCAAGCCAATGGAAAAGCGCCCCTCTTGGAAACAAAACGATTTGGAAGAAGCATGAATCAATTTGAAGAACAGGCCGAAATTATCCGGCAGGAACAGATCACCCCGGAAATATTCCGCCTCACCGTGAACGCGCCGGAAATTGCACGCCACGCCCTTCCCGGCCAGTTTGTCATGGTCCGAACCGCTCCCTGCTACGACCCCCTTCTCCGGCGGCCCCTGTCCATTCACCAGACCATTGGCAACCAGCAGATTCAGCTCCTCTATAAGGTTGTGGGCAAGGGGACTCGGATGCTCGCCGCAATGAGGCCTGGCCACACACTGAACCTGACCGGGCCGCTTGGCCACGGTTTTGCTTTCAAGAACCGGCCGGCGATCTGCCTGGTTGGCGGCGGCATGGGGATTGCCCCCCTCTATTTTCTCGCCAGGGAGGTTCTGCGCGTAACCACGCCGCCGGAATGTGTCGTTTTGCTCGGCGGGCGAACAGCCGCGGAACTTGGCTCCCTGCCAAGGGATTTCAAGGAGATCGGCATGACGGAAATCCATAGTGCCACCGACGACGGAAGCCTTGGGCACCATGGTTTTGTAGCGGAACTCCTCCCAAAACATCTGGATTCCGGCCATGACTGGTCGATCTGCACCTGCGGCCCGCATCCGATGATGAAGGCGGTGGTTGGCCAGTGCCGGCAACAGGGCTGGCAGTGTCAGGTTTCCCTGGAAACCATGATGGCCTGCGGGATTTCGGCCTGCCTCGGCTGCGCGATTCCCCGGGCCGGCCTCTCCGGCTCCTATCTTCACGTCTGCAAGGACGGCCCGGTTTTCAACGCCGAGGAGGTAGCCTGGCTATGAGCGAAGCAGATCTCCGCGTCACCATTGGCGGTCTCGTTTTCAAAAATCCCGTGCTCACCGCCTCCGGCACCTTTGGCTATGCCAAGGAGTTCGCGCCCTACGTCAATCTCCATCATCTGGGCGGCGTGGTGGTCAAGGGCATCTCCCTGGAACCGCGCCGGGGGAATCCTCCGCCCCGCATTGTGGAAACCGCCGGAGGCATGCTCAATGCCATCGGCCTGGAAAACGTGGGGGTTGACCGCTTTGTTAGCGAAAAGATGGACTATTTGCGCGGAATCGGCGCCAGGGTCATCGTCAACATCCTGGGCGACAGCCTGGAAGAGTATCAGACCCTGGCCCATCGGCTCAGCGAAGTAGAGGGGATCAGCGCACTTGAGGTCAACATCTCCTGCCCCAACGTGAAAAAGGGCGGGGTCGCCTTTGGCACCGATCCGGCAATGGCCGAGGCCGTGACCCGTGCGGTATGTGCGCATACCGCCCTGCCGGTTATCGTCAAACTCTCCCCCAATGTCACCGACATCACCGCCATCGCCAAGGCCGTTGAGGCAGGCGGGGCGCAGGCGGTTTCCCTGATCAACACCCTGCTGGGCATGGCCATTGATGTCAAAACCCGCAGGCCGCGACTGGCCAACACCGTGGGCGGCCTGTCCGGCCCGGCCATCAAGCCCATCGCCCTGCGCATGGTCTGGCAGGTTGCCCAGGCGGTGAAAATTCCGGTGATCGGCATCGGCGGCATTACCACCACGGAGGACGCCCTTGAATTCCTCTTGGCAGGCGCCACAGCCATCGAGGTCGGCACCGCGAATTTCGTCAATCCCCGCGCCAGCGAAGAGATTGTCGAAGGGCTTGGGCGTTATGTGTTGGAGAATAGGCTTGAGGGAATCAGAGAGGTGATTGGGGGGCTTGTTCTGGGCTGATTTTCTGCTTGGGGAAAAGCACCCTTCGACAGGCTCAGGGCGAACGGAAATATCACTGACTTAAAGTTCATCCTGAGCTTGCCGAAGGGCTCACCACAAACGGAAAAATCAATCGATAAAGAAAAAACCGTTCATCCTGAGCCTGTCGAAGGATCGCCCTTTTTCCTTCGCCGCCCCGAACGAGCAACCTCCTGCCAATCACCGCACATCATGGCTTCTTTCTTCTTGCGATTCCAACCCTTGATTTGCCGTTCCGCCGACAAAGCCTCTTCCCGCATGACAAACTCCTGAGACCAAGCAAGCTCTATCGGTAACGGGTCGCTGTGTATCCTTCGCATTCGCCGTTCTGATGTTGAGCGATGCGATGTTCAAGATTATCTGTATGCCCAGCGTAATAACTCCCATCAGCGCAACGGAGGATGTACACCCAAAACATTTCAAGCCTCTTGAAAAATGCTTTGGGTGCTTCGAAAAACCAGCCCTTCGACAGGCTCAGGGCGAACGGAAGTTTTCTAATTCATTGCTTTTCCCGTTCGCCCTGAGCCTGTCGAAGGGCTGCCATAAGACCCCACCAGAAAATACAGAAAACAAAAAAATTCACATCTCCACCGTCACCCCACCCGAATCATCCCGAACCACCCTCGCCACCTGTGCATTGCCAACCTTGATCGCCCGAAAATCCGCAATGGGCCGCGCCAAATAATGGAGCAGCAGCGCCCGGACCACGATCAAATGGCTTACCACCAGCAGGTTTTGGCCGGGATACTCACGAAAAAGCGATTCAACACACGCAACCGCCCTCCTCTGCACCTCGGCGATGGTTTCGCAGCCAGGCACGAAAAATCCTGCCGGATCGGCAAGCCAGGTTGGATATTCCGGCCCGAACCTCGCCCGAATTGCCTCCTTGGTCAGCCCGTCCCAGTGGGGAATAGAGATCTCGTTCAAGGCTTCCGCCGCCTCAACCTGCACACCAAGCATATCCCCGACAATCCACGCCGACTCCATGGTCCTGGGCAAGGGACCACAGAAAATCCTGTTGACGCCCTGTCCTGCGAGAATGCTCCCCAGTTTCCCAAGCTGGGCTGCGCCTTCGGGGTGCAGGGGCTCCTGGGTACGCCCGGCAAAAACATCATTCTTGTTTGCCGCAGTCAGGCCATGGCGGATGAGATGGATGATGGTTTTCATGAGTGTCCTTTCAAAATTGCCGCGTAACGCGACCGTGCGGGTTCACAAAAAACTCTTGCCCTCCCGCGATTCTTCGGAGTAAGCTCCAGGCTTTAAACTCTACGGAAAATCACTCTTCTTTTCAACAAGGAAACCGGTCATGTTCAAACACACCAACCGCACAGTTCCGTTCCTGCTCGCCGCACTGCTATTCGCCATGCATCTTGTGCTGCCGACGATCGGGGCGGCCCAAGCGGGCCGCATAGCCTTTCTGCCCTTCAAGGCCAATGCCCCCCAGGACATGAGCTATCTCACCACCGGCATCCGGGACATGCTTGCCAGCCGCCTTGCCTCGGAGGTCGGTCTCACCGTGATCGACAAAACCGCAGTGGACAAGGCCCTGGCCGCTGCCGGGACGCCGGCCCAGGCCGAGGCGTTTATCAAGCTGGGCAAGTCCCTCCAAGCCGATTTTCTGGTGGTCGGCAGTCTCACCGCCATGGGCAGCAGTCTCTCGCTGGACGCCAAGGTTTTTGAGATGGCCAAGGGCGCGCCGCGGAATTTTTACGCCACAGCCAAAAACGAAAGCGAAATCATCCAAAGCATCGACTCCCTGGCCTGGGATATAAGCGAAAAAATATTTTCCCACAAGCGCCCGGCCACGGCGCTGGTCCAGCCTCAAGCCGCCGGGCAGCCAGGCGCACAACCCCAGCCGCAATATGCCACCGCCCATCCGGAACGCGCCTTTGCCAACCGCACCGGCACGGGCGGCGGTTCGCCCTTTATCTACCCCAAGGGTATCACCAGCGAATTCCAGAAAACCCAGAACATGAAGCTCTCCCTCCAGTTCATGGAAACCGCCGATCTTGACGGCGACGGCCAGGAAGAGGTCATCTTCGCCGACAGGGAATCGGTTCAAATCTTCAAACGCGACAACACCCGGTTGAGCAAGGTCGGACAAATCCCGGGCAAGATCGGCTACCGCATCCACGCCATCACCGTGGCGGACCTCAATAAAAACGGCAAGCCGGAAATCTACGTGAGCGCGGCGGACAACAAGCAACCGAACTCCTTTGCCTTCGAGTGGCTTGGAACAGACAAGGCCAATTACCTGTTCCAGGATGTCAGATGGTATCTCCGGGCCATGTCCGTTCCCGGAGAAGGGTTGGTGCTGGCCGGCCAGCGGGCCGATTCCGACAAGGCCGTGGCCCCCGGCATCTACCGGCTCGAGCACGCCGGCGGCGCGGTGAAAGCGGGCAGCCCCATGGAGGTTCCGGACAGCGTCAACCTGTTTGAGTTCACCATTGCCGATCTGGACAGCGACGGCAGCAGGGAGATCATCTCCATCGACCAGTACGACCGGCTCCGAGTGATGCGTCCCGGCGGCACCGTCCTCTGGAAAAGCGATGAGTTTTACGGCGGCACCACCCGTTTCATCGGCGGGGCGGGAGATTTCGGGGCAGGCAAGGCCAGCAACCAAGAAAGCGCAACCCGCATCTATATCCCCTCGCGGATCATTGCCTACGACGTGAACGGCGACGGACAGCAGGACATCATCATCAACAAGAACCTCTCCACCTCGTCACGCCTCTTTGAAAACATGAAGAACTATCCCTCCGGCGAGATCCACGCCCTGAGTTGGAACGGCATCGCCCTGTCCGAGCTGTGGCGGACCAGAAAGATCGACGGCTACATCGTGGATTATCTGCTGCGGCCCAATGCGGACAAGAAGGGCGCCGAACTCCTGGTGGGACTCACGCTGAACACCGGATCGCTTGATATGTTCGCGGAGCAGACCTCCACCATGCTCATCTATCAACTGGATTTCAGCAAGAAGCAGGAGTAGAGACCTTGCCGCAAAAGGACCGACAAGGTTGGCGGCGTTTGACACCGCGAAACAATCATGGTATTACTTTTTATAACGTAAAGTAATACCATGATTGCGGAGGAGATGATGCACACGACTACAGCGACGGTCAAGGGCCAGGTTACGATTCCCGCCTTATTGCGGAAAAAGCTGAACATCCATCAGGGCACCAAAATTTCGGTGCGTGAGCAAAACGGCAAAATCATCATGGAGCCATTGTCGGAAGATATCGTCACAGCCGGTCGTGGCATGCTGCACAGCCAAGGGCGCGTTATCGACCGCCTGCTGGCGGATCGTAAATCCGAGGCTGACAGGTGAAACGCTATGTTTTCGACAGCTACGCCCTGCTGGCTTTTTTGGAAGACGAACCTGGCGCGGCCCAGGTTGAAAAGGCCTTGCGCGAGGTAATACGCGGTCGGGCCGAAGGATTTCTCTGTATCATCAATTGGGGGGAAATCTACTATTCCGTAATGCGTGAGCAAGGCGAGGCCAGGGCTGCAGAGATCGCCGCTCATCTTGAGCAATACCCTCTTACAGTGGTGCCTGCGGACTACGAACTTACCAAAGCGGCGGCGAAGCTCAAGGGGAAATATCGGATTGCCTACGCCGATTGTTTTGCCGCAGCCCTGGCCAGCCAGCTTAAAGCGGTGGTCATAACCGGCGACCCGGAGTTTAAGCTCCTGGCCGGAGAAGTGAAAATCGCCTGGTTGCCGACCAAATAAAGCACCCTCACGCTGCCATCAATACGGCACGCTGCACCTTCGGCGCGCCATTATTGCGTGCTTGCCATAAGTCATAGGCCGCCTGCTGGGCAATCCACAGGTCAGCGCGGCCGCCGTTCTCCACGCCCAGCCAGCCTTCCAGCCGTAAAGCCATTTCCGGGGAAATGGCAGCGCGCCCATTCAGCACCCGGGACAAGGCGGCGCGGGTCACGCAAAGCTGTTTTGCAGCCGCGGTGACAGTCAACCCCAGCGCTGGCAAAACATCCTCTCTCAGGGTTTCTCCAGGGTGTGGAGGGTTGTGCATATTGGTCATGGTGTTCCTCCTAATGGTGATGAATTCACAACAACTCCCCTTCGACAGGGCTCTCCTGAGCAAAGTCGAAGGGCTCAGGGTGAACGGTAGCCTTCTTAAAATCATTATCGCGTCTTCCGTTCGTGCTGAGCCTGTCGAAGCACCTATTTGAGACAAATTCTGAGTTGCTCAGAAGCCATCTAATGGTAGTCCTGATAATCGACCAGCACTGCATTCTCGCCCTCAAAATCGAAGATAAGGCGCCAGTTACCGTTCACCCATATCGACCAGTGTCCGGTTGATAATCGGTGCAGTCTCCAGCCCGGCACATTCATATCGGCGGCACTGTTGGCAAGATCAAGCCGGGCCAGTTGCCGATTCAATTTCGATGCATGATGGGGCTGGATACCCGCCTTGCTGCCAGTTTCAAAAAATTCTTGCAGTCCCTTATGCCGAAATGTCTGAATCATGCACATACTGTATAGCGTGACGTTCCAGATGTCAACAGTCTTGGCTCGATGTTAAAGAAAGCTGATAGCTCACAACATAAGGCTGATAACCAATTCTGCTTCCGGTAAAAAAAATTACACACCGGTAAAAAAAACTTGACATTCCCCTGCGAAATTTGCTCTAAGGGAACTAAGTTCTTTTTTTTATTAACACTTATCAAGGAGATAAGAGATGAAAAAAGTATTATCTACTGTAGCAGCACTGGGCCTGGTCGCGGGACTGGCCACCACTGCCTCCGCCGTTGAGTTCAAGATGAGCGGCCAGTACCTCGTTGAAGGTATCTACATGAACGGTGGCGACGGTGGCGGAGTGGCAGTCAACGAGACTGCCGGCACCGACAACACTTCCGACTCCTGGTACCAGCACACCTTTGAGATCCGTCCGACCATGAAGGTCAACGACAAAATCACCATGAATGCCAATATCCGTCTTGCCGATAATACCATTTGGGGCGGCCAGGCTGGTGGTGACGTTGAAGGACTTTCTCCCGGCACCAATGATGTCTATGTGCATCAATTGTCTATGGATTACGCTTCCGAGATCGGTAAAATCCGCATCGGTCGCGCTCCGGCTGGCCCATACGGGACCAACTTTCTTAACACCGACATCCGTCAGGACCGGATCATGTGGTGGCCCTCCTTCATGCCCAAACCCTGGAACCTCCTGCTCTTGACCGCCAAACTGAGCGAGAATGAAAACGTTGTCGGAACGACCAGCGCAACAGACTCCGATCGTTATGAAGCACGTCTGGGATATACCACCGCTGACCACGACTTCAACGTTCGCTACATTTTCCTCAACGATAACTCAGGGATTACTGAGCGTCAGGTCATCAACCCGTATGCCAAGATGAAGTTCGACAACTACTTTGTCAATACCGAGTTGCACTACAACTTCGGTGATCAAACCGCCACCGTCGATTATGATTCATTGGCCGCCATGCTGGAAGTCGGTGGCAAATTCGACGCCCTCACCGTTAGCGGTATGTATTTCTACGCCGAAGGTGATGACTCTACCACTGATAGCGACAACAACCAAGCCTTGTTCGGCACCACCAAGGCTGCTGGTACCGGCACCGGCACTGAGTTCGAGCCCCTGTACATCCTCACCGGTCGCACCACTGGCTTGCTGAATCCCGATCAAAACACCGCTAATGCCAATATGGCCACCGCCGGTGTACACGCCTTTATCGTGAGTGCCGATTACGCAGTTTCCAACCAGTTGACCCTCCACGCCGCCGTTGCCTATGCCCAGGCTGATGAAGCAACGCAGACTGGCGGAACTAACTATGCTGGTCGCGATGACGAGTACGGTTGGGAGTACAACATCGGCGCGGCTTACAAGTTGCTTGACAACCTCACCTACGAGGCACACTTCGGTTATCTGGATACCGGCGATTTCTTCAAGTCTACCGCCACCACCGACGACACCGATAATGTCTACTTGCTGACCCATTCTCTGACCATGACCTTCTAATTTCGCCTATGCCTTGCGCATAGCGATTTAGCTGGAAACTGTTCAATCAAGCCCTGCCGGAAATTCCGGCAGGGCTTTTTTTTCGCGCATTGACAACCATCCCGCGGAAACTAGGGACACTCCCCAATTTTTTCATTGCCACGCCTTTCACTCTGCGATACCATAACGTCATGCCCAGAATCGCTCGCATCATCGCCCCCGGCTATCCACACCATATCACCCAGCGGGGCAACAACCGCGCCACAGTCTTTTTCGATGACGAAGACCGGCGGACATACCTGAAACTGCTGTCCGCTTACGCGCACAAACATTCTTTACAGATTTGGGCTTATTGCCTTATGGATAATCACATCCACCTGCTCGCCGTGCCGGAAACCGAAACCGCTCTGGCGCGGGGTATCGGCCTTACCAACCAAGTTTATACCCAGTATCTCAACCGCAAGCTGACCCAATCCGGTCGCGTCTGGCAAAACCGCTTCTTCTCATGCGTGGTTGGAAGTGAACAGTATTTATGGGCCGTGGCCCGCTATATCGAGCGCAATCCTTTAAAAGTGGGGCTGGCGGAAAGAGTCGACGATTATCAATGGTCCAGCGCCAAAGCGCATTTGACAGAAACAAACGATGCGGTGCTGAGCACAACCACCTAGGGAAACTAGGGACACTCCCCAATTTTTTCATTGCCACGCCTTTCACTCTGCGATACCATAACGTCATGCCCAGAATCGCTCGCATCATCGCCCCCGGCTATCCACACCATATCACCCAGCGGGGCAACAACCGCGCCACAGTCTTTTTCGATGACGAAGACCGACGGACATACCTGAAACTGCTGTCCGGTTACGCGCACAAGCATTCCCTCCAGATTTGGGCTTATTGCCTTATGGACAACCACATCCATCTGCTCGCCGTGCCGGAAACAGAAACAGCACTGGCAAGGGGCATCGGCCTGACCAACCAAGTCTATACCCAGTATCTTAACCGTAAGCGGACCCAGTCCGGTCGCGTCTGGCAAAACCGCTTTTTCTCATGCGTGGTGGATAATGAGCAGTATTTTTGGGCAGTAGCGCGGTATATCGAGCGCAATCCGTTGAAGGTGGGGCTAGCAAAAAGGCCCGCAGATTATCGATGGTCCAGCGCCAAAGCGCATTTGACAAAAGCGAACGATGCGGTGCTGAGCGCGACCACCTGGCTCCCCCCATCGGAAAAAGCCGCTTATGCCAAGTTTGTCCTGACCGAGAATGACGAAATGGATAATGCGATCCGCAAAGCGACCCGCACAGGAAGGCCTTTTGGATCAGAAACCTTTATCGAAAGACTGGAATTTCAGCTAAATCAATCGTTAAAGCCACAGAAAGTAGGGCGCCCTCGAAAGGAAATTGGGGAGTGTCCCTAATTTCTCCAATTTCTCCAATTTCTCTTGCGAGTCCCCCGGCAAAGCCGGGGGTTTACCTTAAAGAAACTAGGAAAATTCCCTTGTTTTCATGAAACAGCCAGGTCTTGCCCTCCCCTTGACAACAGTACCGGAGTGCCGTACTGTAAGAAACACAAAGTGTTCCACGAAGGAGAGAACCATGATTGAAACCACCGCCAATGAATTCAGAAAAACGCTGAAAGATAAAGTAGATAGCTGCATCAGAAACCATGAAGCTCTGAAGGTTAAACGGAAAAATGGGGCGAACTTTGTCATTCTCGGCGAAGAAGACTGGTACGCCATTGAAGAAACTCTTTACCTCAACCGCATTCCCGGTTTAGTGGAAAGCATTCAATCTTCTGCAGTCGAACCACTCTCCGAAGGAACACCCTTGCATGAGATCGTCTGGTGAGTTGGTCAATTATCCTCTCGAAACAGGCGGTCAAAGATATTGAAAAACTGAAACGGGCACATCTCGCCGATTCAGCGAAGGAATTGCTCTACCTGCTGGCAACAGATCCATTGGTGACCCCTCCGAGATATGAAAAGTTGGTTGGCAACCTCAAGGGATTATATTCGCGCCGAATCAATATTCAGCACAGACTTGTCTATTCCGTTGATCAAGAAAACAGGATAATCCATGTGTTACGCATGTGGTCGCACTATGAGAGGGGGTAAGGGAAACTCCAAATTAGAAATTAGGGAGTGTCCCTAATTTCCTACTAATTTCTACTAATTTCTAATTTCCCCGGCTGCTCGTGTTGCTGGGTTCGCATGAGAATTTCTACCGGGACTTGAAGCGATAGTCCATCAGCATGCCCAAGCGCCCCACAAACTCTCCCTCCCTTGACTTCTCACGCCAATTCGGATAAGAATACCTGTTTTTCGGCCATTTTTCTCTGATCGACACATTTTCCCGGCGGAAACGCACGGGTGTTTTTATCTTCGGTGTAGGCGAGGCACGCAATGACCATTCAGGCCCTGAAAGGCTTTAAGGATATTCTCCCCGATGAGGTTGGAGTCTGGCAGCATATCGAGGCGACAGCCAGGGATATCTTCCACCGCTTCGGCTTCACCGAGATCCGGGTGCCGATCCTGGAAAAGACCGAGCTCTTCGCCCGGTCCATCGGCGAGGCCACGGATATCGTCGAAAAGGAGATGTACTCCTTTACCGATCGCAACGGCGACTCGATCACCATGCGGCCTGAGGGCACCGCCTCGGTGCTGCGGGCCTTTATCGAGCATGGCTTGCAGGCGAAACTGCCGGTGCAGCGGATCTACACCATCGGCCCCATGTTCCGGCACGAGCGGCCGCAGAAGGGGCGGTTGCGCCAGTTCCACCAGATGAGCGTCGAGGTGCTCGGGCTGGATCATCCCCGGCTGGACGCCGAGTTGATCGCCATGGGCTGGCTGATCCTTGAAGAGCTTGGCCTGACCACAAGCCTGCAGATCAACTCCCTGGGCTGCCCGGCCTGCCGCCCCGCCTACAAAGAAGCCCTGGTGAACTTTCTGGCCGAACGCAAGGCGCATATCTGCGAGGATTGCCAGCGGCGCAGCCAGACCAATCCGTTGCGGGTGCTGGACTGCAAGAGCAGCCATTGCCAGGAGCAGTATGTGGCCGCGCCAGCCATTATCGACCATCTCTGCCCGGGCTGCGGTGAGCATTTCACGCAAACACAGGCGAGCCTTGATCTCCTGGCGGTTCCCTACGCGGTGAACCCCTTCATGGTCCGCGGCCTGGATTACTACACCCGCACCACCTTCGAGCTGATCACCGACGCCCTGGGCGCCCAGAGCGCGGTGGGGGCGGGGGGCCGCTACGACGGGTTGGTGGAGCAGTTGGGCGGGGCCAAGAATATGCCCGGCATCGGCTTTGCCATGGGCATGGAACGGCTGGCCCTGCTGCTGAGTCAGCAAAACGCCAACGCTTGCCCTGAGGCTGCCACGGACCTGTTTGTCGCCGCCCTGGGCGAGGAGGCCGCGGCAAAGGCCTTTCCCCTGGTGCATCTGCTGCGGCGCAAAGGAATGACCGTGGCCATGGACCTTGAAGGCAAGAGCCTGAAAAGCCAGATGAAGCAGGCAGACCGGGCCAAAGCACGCTTTGCGCTCATTGTGGGCGAGGAAGAGCTCGCCAGGGGCGAAGCGGCGCTGCGCGACATGATCAGCAAGGAGCAGCGGCAAGTGGCACTAGAGGGGTCGCAAGAGGCCTTGTGCGCGATGTTGATTGCGGCGGTCGGCAAAAGAGAAAAATAAATATACACGCAGGTGCTTCGACAGGCTCAGCACGAACGGAAAGGACTAATAAATTCAGCATAACTTCCGTTCGCCCTGAGCCTGTCGAAGGGTGGCTTTTTTCACTTTTAATTCTTCACTTTTCACTACCAAAAAGGAGCAGTCCTATGGAATCCATGGGAGGACTCAAACGCACCCATCACTGTAACGCCCTGACCCACGCCGATGTCGGCAAGGAGATCGTCCTCATGGGCTGGGTATTGCGCCGCCGCGACCATGGCGGGGTTATTTTCATCGACCTGCGGGACCGCTGGGGCCTCACCCAGGTGGTTTTCAACCCCGAGATCAATGCCGAGGTGCATGCCAAGGCGCACAACATCCGGAGCGAATGGGTCCTTGCCATCCGAGGGCTGGTCGAGGCCCGGCCCGACGGCATGGTCAACCCAAAGCTGGCCACCGGCGCAATCGAGGTGCGGGTTCTGGAGCTGCGCATCCTCAACCAGAGCAAGACCCCGCCCTTCCCGCTGGACGAGGAAACCGAGATCTCCGACACCCTGCGCCTCAAGTACCGCTACATCGACCTGCGCCGTCCCAGCATGGCCGAGGGCCTCATCATGCGGCACCGTGCGGCCCAGGCCATCAGGACCTATCTCAACAACGCAAACTTCCTTGAGATCGAAACCCCGGTGCTCACCCGCTCCACCCCGGAAGGGGCCAGGGATTATCTGGTGCCGAGCCGGGTCAACCAGGGCAAGTTCTTCGCCCTGCCCCAGTCGCCGCAGCTCTTCAAGCAGCTCCTGATGGTGGCGGGCATGGACCGCTACTATCAGATCGTCCGCTGCTTCCGCGACGAGGACCTCCGCGCCGACCGGCAGCCCGAATTCACCCAGGTGGATATGGAGCTTTCCTTTGTCGAGGAGGAGGACATTTACGCGGTGGGCGAAGGGTTGATGCAGCTTCTGTTCAAGGAGACCATCGGGTTGGAACTCAGCCTGCCCTTTCCGCGCATGACCTATGAAGAGGCGATGAACCGCTATGGCTGCGACAAGCCGGATACCCGCTTCGGCCTGGAGCTGATCAGCCTCACCGAGGAGGTGCGCACCTGCGGCTTCCAGGTCTTCCGCACCGTGGTGGAAAAGGGCGGCATGGTCAAGGCCATCAACGCCAAGGGGTGCGCCCATTTCTCCCGCAAGGATCTGGACGACCTCACCGCCTATGTGGCCAACTTCGGGGCCAAGGGGCTGGCTTGGGTCAAGGTCAAGCCCGAGGGCGAATGGCAGTCCCCCATTGCCAAGTTCTTCTCCGACGAGGAGCGGGACTCCATGGCCACAACCCTGGGAGCCGAGACCGACGACCTGCTCTTTTTTGTCGCGGACCAGCCCAATGTGGTGCACCAGGCCTTGTCCGAGCTGCGGCTTGAGCTGGGCCGCAGGCTCAACCTCATCGACAAGAAACGGTTCAACTTCCTCTGGGTCTGCGACTTCCCGCTATTGGAGTACGACCACGAGCAGAAGCGGCATACGGCCGTGCATCACCCATTCACCGCGCCCAACGAGGAAGACATCCCCCTCATGGAGACAGAGCCTGGCAAGATGCGCAGCCGCGCCTACGACCTGGTCTTAAACGGCACCGAGATCGGCGGCGGCTCCATCCGTATCCATCAGAAGGAGATGCAGGAGCGGGTTTTTGCCGCATTGGGGATTTCGGAGGAAGAGGTGACGGACAAGTTCGACTTTCTGGTCAAGGCGCTTGAGCTTGGCGCGCCGCCCCACGGCGGCATGGCCTTTGGTCTGGACCGCCTGATGATGATCCTGCTGGGCCGCGACTCCATCCGCGATGTCATCGCCTTCCCAAAAACCCAGAAGGCAACCTGCCCGCTCACCGAGGCCCCGGCCGCAGTGTCACGGAAACAGCTCACCGAGCTGGGGTTGCGGCCGGACTGGAAGGAATAGAAGAGGAAGGAAGGCGCAAGGCTTGATGGACCCGTGACAACAGCCCTTCGACAGGCTCAGCACGAACGGACGTTTAACGTATTGATATTCCGTTCGTGCTGAGCCCGTCGAAGCACCTGTTTGTGCGAGCCCATCAAGGGTTAAGGTCCAATGAAAACGGCAAAAGATTTGCTCCTTTCACCTCGCCCCTTGCTCCTCCAAAATGTCCCGCACCATCTCCCGGATCTGCGGCTCCGGGTCGTCGGCCAGGGGTTTGATATGCGCCAGCGCCTCGGGGGTGCCGATGATGCCCAGCAGGTTCACGGCCTCGCCGCGCATCCACGGGGTTTCCTCCGCAAGGATCGGGAGCAGGGCAGGGATGGCCAGCGCCACCTCCTGCTCCCGGATCATCTTCAGCTCTTCAAACAGCACCGCCATGCCCATGCGCACCATGAAGCGCTCGTCACGCAACAGCTCGCCGCTCAGGGCGTAAAGCGAAGCATCCTGCTTGAACATGGCCATGATGTTCTCCACATGGCCCATCTCCAGAAAATCGGCGATAACCGGAATCAATTCCGCCTGTAATTTTTCGTGCATGGGTGTTCCTTTGGAAAAAATGGGATCGTAACAACGGCCCTTCGACAGGCTCAGCACGAACGGAATGTCTTAGCGCATTGATGCTCCGTTCGTGCTGAGCCTGTCGAAGCACCTGCTTGAAACAAATCCCGAGCGACTACAAATCCATCAATTTTTAAGCTTTCGTCTTACTCCTTGGCCGTCTCGGGGATAAGTTCCTTGAAGGTGACCACCGAAGGGTAATCCTCGGAGAGGCTAACCGGCTTGCGGCTGCTGGGGCGGGCGACAAAGATGAGAAAACCCATGCCGTACATCCGGGCGGAGGCCAAGACTTTTGCGGTATCGTCGGCCAGCATGGTTCTTTCCTTGGTATAGCCCAGCATCGCTTCCAGCCCTTGCCAGAAGACGGGATCTTCCTTGGCCATCCCCACCTCCTCCGCGCAGATGATCCGGTCGAAATAACCGGCCAGAGCGGTTTTTTCCATCTTGATGGCCAGGGTCTTGGAGTGGGCGTTGGTCACAAGATAGATCTTCTTGCCAGCCACGCGGCAGAACTTGAGAAAGTCCACCACATGGGGATGTACCCCGATGAGATGGTTGATCTTCATCTTGAGGGCCGGGATGTCGAGCCCCAGTTCATTGGACCAGAAATCCAGATCGGTCCAGGACAGGGTGCCTTCCCTTCCCTTGTACCGGCCCAGCAGCTCCTGCCTGGCCTCGTCGATGGAAAGATCGTGCACCAGAGAATAATGCTCCGGCACGTAATGCTCCCAGAAATAATCGTCGAAATGCCGGTCCAGCAGGGTGCCATCCATGTCCAGCAGGACTGTGTCTATGGCCTGCCAATCAAGAAGCAGTGGGGTTTGACTCATAAGTGTACGTTCATAAACATTCATCAGTGGAACCACCCTTCGACAGGCTCAGGGCGAACGGATATCACGGATATCAATGAGACATTCCGTTCGCCCTGAGCCTGTCGAAGGGCAAGCAAACAGTGTGCAATGCTACTTTTCCATATCCCTATGAAACAATTTCACCACCCATTTCCCACCGGCCAGATGGCGGTGGAGCTCTTCGGCCACTGCCACGGAGCGGTGTTTCCCGCCGGTGCAGCCCACGGCGATGGTGAGGTAGGCCTTGCCCGCCTGTTCAAATTCGGGGAGCAGGAAATCGAGCAAGGCGTGCAGGTGAACGAGAAATTGACTGCCGCTGGCGTTGTCCAGGGCATGCGCCGCCACCGGCGCGTCCAGGCCGGTTTTTTCCTTGAGCTCCGCCACATAATAGGGGTTTGGCAAGAAACGGACGTCAAAGAGCAGATCCGCCTCGCTGGGCAGCCCATGCTTATGGCCAAAGGAAAGGACGTTGACCCGCATGGCCGCAACCGGGGAGGCATCGTGCAGCAGGAGCTTGTGCCGCAGCTCGGTGGGGGTCAGGGTGCTGGTGTCGATCACCCGGTCGGCCAATTGGCGGAGTCCGGCCAGCCGCTTCTTCTCCGAGAAGATCCCGTCCTGAACCAAACCGACCTGGGCCAGGGGATGGGCGCGCCGCAACTGGCTGTACCGGCGGAGCAGGACCGTGTCGTTGGCTTCGAGAAAAATGATCTGCGCCAGGGCGGTCTTGGGTTTCACCTCTTTGAGCACCCCGGCCAGGGCCGGGGCAAGCTCGGCGTCCCGGGCATCCATGACCAGGGCCAAGCGGTGCGGACCATCCGCCCGCCGGGCCATGCCGTCGAGCAGGGGCAACAGGAGAAAAACCGGAAGATTGTCGATGCACAGAAACCCGGCGTCCTCGAACACATTGAGGGCCGTGGACTTACCTGCCCCGGAAAGGCCGGTGATGATGGTCAGGGTAAGGGAGTGATTGTTGGCGTCAGACATGGCGTTGAAAGAGGGCTAAGAGGGGTCAGCTCAGCTTGGGTTTTTTCCGGAACTTGGAAGGAAGAATCCCCATCTGCTCCCGGTACTTGGCCACGGTGCGCCGGGCCAGCTTGATATCCTCCTTGGCGAAGATATCGGCGATGGCGTTGTCGCTCAAGGGATCTTGATGGTCTTCACCGGCAATGATGGTGCGGATGCGCTCCTTGATGGATTCCGAGGCCATGGCGTCGCCGCCGTCGTGGCGGCTGATGGAGGAGTTGAAAAAGTATTTCAGCTCGAAGGTGCCCTGGGGGGTGTGCACGTACTTGTTGCTGGTCACCCGGCTGATCGTGGATTCGTGCATGCCGAGATCCTCGGCCACGTCCCGGAGGACCAGGGGCTTGAGAAAGGCGATCCCTTTTTCAAAAAAATCGTACTGGAACTTGAGCAGCGATTCCACCACCCGGTAGATGGTGCGCTGCCGCTGATGAATGCTTTTTATCAGCCACAGGGCGGATTTGAGCTTGTCCTGCACATAATTCTTGGTGTCGGACGGGGCGCCGGAATCCTTTTTCAGGATATCCTTGTAATAGTTGCTGACCTTGAGGCGGGGCAGCCCTTCATCGTTTAAGAGAATGACATATTCCCCGCCGATCTTGTGCACATAGACATCCGGGATGATGTACTGGGGCTCGTCCTCGGAATAGATTCTGCCCGGATGCGGGTCCAGTTCGGTGATCACCTTGATCGCAGCGAGGATTTCCTCGATGGGGCGGCCAGTCCCCCTGGCAATGGCGCCGAAATTACGGTTTTCCAGGGTATGCAGATGCTCGCGCACTATAATGGCGGGCAGGGACCCTCCAAGCCCCAGACGGGCGAGCTGCAACAGCAGGCAATCCTTGAGATCCCGGGCGCCGACCCCGGCCGGGTCCATCTCCTGGACCACGCGGATCATCCGATGGGCCAGCTCCGCATCGCAGCCCGTGCCCTGGATAATTTCCGCCTCCGTCACCTCCAAAAACCCGTCCCGGTCAAGGTTGCCGATGACGAAATGCCCGACCTCCTTTTCCTCGTCGGTGAGATGGGAAAGGGTCAGTTGCCAGGAAAGATGGGAATGGAGATCCGGTTTGGCGGTCAGGATGTCAAGGCGCGAGGGCAGGTCGTTGTCATCCTTGCCCCGGGAGGAGAACCCGCTTTCATACTCATTGCTGTAGTTTTCCCAATCGATTTCCCGCAGGGAGGAGTCGCTTTCCATCTGGACCTCGGTGGTCCTTTCCGGCTCGGGCACGGGGGCGTCAAGCGCCTCGTGACCATGCCCCTCCAGCTCTGCCTCGGTGTGGTCCGGGCTTTCCGTTATTTCTTCCAGCACCGGATTGATCTCGATTTCCTGCTGGATCGTTTCGGCAAGCTCAAGCCGGGAAAGTTGCAGCAACTTGATCGCCTGCTGCAACTGGGGGGTCATCACCAATTGCTGGCTGAGTTTCAGTTGCTGTCTCAGTTCAAGGGCCATGTTCGCCGAAATCCTTTGCTGCAAAAGATACACAGGGTGCGGCGCGGGATTGCGCTCCCCTTGTGTCAGTATAATACTCCATGACGGCAAGGTTTTTGCAAGAAGATTTTCGAGAAACGACGAAAGAAGGGATATTTTGTTGCGAAAGATTACAGAAAGAAACCGCCCAGCAGCGCCGCTTAGCTGCTGCCGCAGATGCTAGGAAGAGGCCGGCGAAGTGTGCTGTTGCACATGAGCCGACCGATGACAGCTAAGCGAGCGTAGCGAGACTGCGGGGCAGATGTGGTGCTGCTGGAAGGTTTCTACAGGGTAAAGTTTTCACCGAGGTACATCCGGCGTGCTTCCTCGTTGCCCACGATCTCTTCGGCATTGCCATGGATGAGGATCTTCCCCTGGCTGACAATATAGGCCTGATCGCAGACCGAAAGGGTTTCCCGGACGTTGTGGTCGGAGATGAGCACCCCCAGACCGCGGTTTTTCAGGTTGCCGATGATCTGCTGGAGGTCGGCAACCGCGAGCGGATCGATCCCGGCAAAGGGCTCGTCCAGCAGAATAAAATGCGGATTGGTGGCCAGGGCCCGCATGATCTCCACCCGGCGGCGTTCGCCCCCGGAGAGCGAATGCCCCCGGTTGCCCGCCAGATGGGAGATTTTCAGGTCTTCCATGAGCTGGCCGACCCGGCTGTTGATCTCTGCCTTGGCAAGGCCCAGTGGCTCAAGGACAATGCGGGCGTTTTCCTCCACGGTGAGCTTTTTGAACACCGAGGCTTCCTGGGGCAGATAGGAGAGTCCCTTGACCGCCCGCTGGTGGATCGGCAGGGAGGTGATGTCCTCGCCATCGAGCAGGACAACGCCTGCGTCCGGCCGGACAAAACCGGCGATGGCATAGAAGGTGGTGGTTTTCCCGGCGCCATTCGGCCCGAGCAACCCCACCACCGTGCCGGTCTCCACCCGCAGGCTGATCCCGTCGACCACCGTCCGGTTTTTATAGCGTTTGACAATATCCTGTGTTTCGAGAACAGACAAGGGAGCCTCCGGGAGAAATAATGAAAAATTAACAATGGAGAGGGAAAAGTTGATACATGACGATCATGTTCGCCGCACCTTTTCGCCTCAACGCATCTTGTAACTTTTCATTCTTAACTTTTCACTTTTCACTCTTCACTTCTGTCTGCGGCCCTTCGCCGCCTGGATAGAAAAAGGCCTTGACCCGCTCGCCCTTCTTTTCGCCCCGCTCCACGATGCTCTTGCCCTGGTCGAGGAATACGACAACCGTGTGGCCGGTAACGAGGTTGTTGTCCTGCCAGACCTTGCTGTTGCCGATGAGGATCATCTTGCGCTCGGCCTCGTAATACTCCATTTTGTCGCCGGTGCCGGTCATGCCGTCATTCTGGATCTCCACGTTGCCCGAGGCAAAAAGCTTCTTGAGGCTGCGCTCCTCGTTCTGGGGCAGCTTGGCTTTTTCCTCGTTGGAGAGATAATACACCGTCATTTCCGCAGCGCGGATCACCAACTGACCCTGCTTGGCATCCACGTTTCCGGAAAAAAGAACCGCATTGTCATTCTTCATGGAAACCATGCGGTCCGCCTCGATATGAATCGGCGGCTTGTTGCCTGCCGGGGCAGAAGCCGGGGCGGCCAAACAGGGGGCAGCGAGCAGAAGGGGAGCCAGGAACGAAATCCGGCAGAAAAAACGCAACAATGGTTTCATATTTTTTAGTTTCCTTATGGTGCCGATGAACTCAGAAGATATAAAGATACCAGCATCAGGGGTTCTCGGCAATCGCTTTACCGGAAACAAGCGACTGTTTTTTGCCCGCCTATCTTCTTTACAGATTGCCGCCGGCGGTATATATCTTGCGTACTATCAAGACAATGCGGCTGATTTTTTCCGAAAAACCCAGCCTCCAGACCACTCAACCATTACAGACAGATTGCCATGCTCACAGGTATCGAAAAAGCCAAAACCCTCATCGAGTCCTTGCCGTATATCAAGAAATTTTACGGCAAAACCGTGGTCATCAAATACGGCGGCCATGCCATGGTGGACGAGGAGCTGAAAAAGAGCTTCGCCCTGGACATCATCCTGATGAAGTACGTCGGCATCAACCCGGTGGTGGTGCACGGCGGCGGGCCGCAGATCAACAAATTCCTGAACAAGATGAACATCAAGAGCGATTACGTGCAGGGCATGCGGATCACCGACGGCGAAACCATGGACGTGGTGGAGATGGTCCTGGTGGGCAAGGTGAACAAGGAGATCGTCAGCCTGATCAATTTCCACGGGGGCAAGGCGGTGGGCCTGTCCGGACGGGACGGCGACCTGATCAAGGCCAAAAAGATGCAGCTCATGAAACCCCAGGCCGAAAACACCCCGCCGGAAATCATCGACATCGGCCGCGTAGGGGAGGTGACCACGGTCAACCCGCAGATCCTGCACACCCTGGACGCCGAAGACTTCATCCCGGTCATCGCCCCGGTGGGCGTGGGAGAAGACGGCCAGGCATACAACATCAACGCCGATCTCGTGGCCGGGGCCATCGCCACCCATCTCAAGGCGGAAAAGCTGATCCTGCTCACCGACGTGGCCGGGGTCCTGGACAAGGAGGGCGCGCTGATCTCCTCCATGAACTGCGCGGAGGCCGACCAGTACATTGCAAACGGGATCATTGGCGGGGGCATGATCCCCAAGGTCAAGTGCTGCCAGGGCGTGGTCCGCGCCGGGGTCGGCAAGGCGCACATCATCGACGGCAGGGTGGAGCACGCCATTCTGCTGGAGATGTTCACCCAGCAGGGCGTGGGGACCGAGGTGATATGATGGCCAACGCGGAATGGATTGCAAAAAGCACGGCCTCGTTCATGACCACCTATGGCCGCTATCCCGCAGTGATGGTGGAGGGGAAGGGGTGCCTGCTCAAGGACGGTGACGGCAGGGAGTACCTGGATTGCCTCGCCGGCATCGCGGTCTGCAGCCTGGGCCACTGCCATCCGGCGATCACCGAGGCGATCTGCCGCCAGGCCGCCACCCTGGTGCATGTTTCCAACCTCTACCACACCATGCCGCAAACAGAGCTGGCCGGGCTGCTGATCGCCAATTCCTTTGCCGACCGGGTGTTTCTCTGTAACTCCGGGGCCGAGGCCAACGAGGCTGCGATCAAGCTGGCGCGCAAGGCAAGCCCTGCCGGAAAATACGAAATCATCTCCCTGGCCGGTTCTTTCCATGGCCGTACCCTGGCCACCGTGGCCGCCACGGGGCAGGCAAAATTCCACCAGGGGTTCGAGCCCCTGCCCCAGGGCTTCCGCCATGCGCCCTTCGGCGATCTCAATGCCCTGGAGGCAATGATTGGCCCGGAGACCTGCGCCATTCTCTGCGAGCCCTTGCAGGGGGAAGGCGGGGTTCGGCCCTTGGAGCGGGAGTATCTCGCCGGTATCCGGCAGCTCTGCGACACGCACAACCTGCTCCTGATCTTTGATGAAATCCAGGTGGGCATGGGGAGAACCGGCACCCTCTTTGCCTACGAGCAGTGCGGGGTGACCCCCGATATCCTCACCCTGGCCAAGGCCCTGGGCAACGGCTTGCCCATCGGCGCCATGCTGGCCACGGAATCTGTGGCCAAGGCCTTCGAGCCGGGCAGCCACGCCTCGACCTTCGGCGGCAACCCGGTGGTCTGCGCCGCCGCAGTGGCGACCCTGCGGATCATGCTGGGTGACGGCTTTCTCGCCGAGGTCCGGGCAAAAGGCACCTATCTCGCCGAACAGCTCACCGCACTGGCCGCAAAATATCCGGCCATGGCAACCCCTTCCCGGGGGCTCGGCCTGATCCAGGGGCTGCCCCTTACCGAGGCATGGCTTGACAAGGGGCCGGCCATGGTCAACCGCCTCTTTGAAAAAAGGGTGCTCCTGAACTTTGCCGGCGGCAAGGTGCTGCGCTGCCTGCCGCCGCTCATCATCAGCCACGCCGAGATAGACCGGCTGATCCAGGCCCTGGACGAAGTCTTTGCCGAGCTGAGCCGGTAGACCCATATTTTTTCGACGAAAAATCCCTTTGCAAAAAAAAAGTTTTTTTGTATGACTTGTAGTTTGGCCCAACCAGAGGGAAGCAAAAGTCCGTCACCCTCTGGCAATGGTTGGGCTGACATTTTTTTGAGCCGGTCTCCTGGATCCTGCCCCGCGCCGTGCGTTGGCAGGACGCATGAACTGAGAGAGGTACTTTCCCCCCGGCAGACAGCGGGGGAGGCTGGCAGAGAGAACGAAACCATGACACAGCATCTACTGGCACTACAGGATTTCAGCAAGGAGCAGCTTGGCGCCTACATCGAACAGGGGCTGCTTCTTAAAAAAGAAGCCAAGGCAGGTATCCGCCACCAGCAGTTGGCCGGAAAAACCGTGGCCCTCATCTTTGAAAAGCCCTCCACCCGGACCAGGGTCTCCTTTGAATCGGCCATGTACGGGTTGGGCGGCCAGGTGATCTACCTCTCCGGCCGGGACACCCAACTGGCCCGCAACGAGCCCCTCAAGGACATGGCCCGGGTCATGTCCCGCTATGTGGACGGCATGGTGGTCCGCACCTACGGCCAGGCCATTGTCGATGAGCTGGCCGGATATTCCTCGGTGCCGGTGATCAACGCCCTCACCGATCTGCACCATCCCTGCCAGGTGTTGAGCGACATCATGACCGTGATCGAACACAAGGGTCCGGTGGAAAAGCTCCACATTGCCTGGCTGGGAGACGGCAACAACATGGCCAACTCTTGGATTCAGGCCGCGGCCCGTTTCGGCTTTGCCCTGACCCTGGCGTGTCCTGCGGGCTATGATCCCAACCCCGCCATTCTCGCGGCGGCCCAAGCCGTGGCGAGCAAGCCCATCCGGGTGGTGCGCGACCCGGTGGAAGCGGCGCGGGAGGCGGACGTAATCAACACCGACGTCTGGGCCAGCATGGGCCAGGAGTCCGAGCAGGAAGAACGGATCGGCGTATTCCGGCCGTACCAGGTGAATGCTGTCCTGGTGGCGCAAGCCAGGCCGGGGGCCATTGTCCTCCACTGCCTGCCTGCCCACCGCGACGAGGAGATCTCCGAAGAGGTGCTCGAAGGACCGCAATGCGTGGCCTTTGACCAGGCGGAAAACAAGCTCCATATCCACAAGGCCATTCTGGCCATGCATCTGGGAAAAAACCAATAACAAAAAACATAACGCAATGACGCAATGACGCAAAAAAAGGGCATCCATCGATTTCGTAACTTCGCGTCTCTGCGCCTTTGCGTTGTGTCCTTTACATGAAGGGGAACACAGTGACTGCCAACATAAACAAGATCGTTCTCGCCTATTCCGGCGGGTTGGACACCTCGGTTATCCTCAAGTGGCTGCGGGAAGAGTATCAGGTTCCGGTCGTGGCCTTTGCCGCCGATGTGGGCCAGGAGGAGGATTGGGACAAGGTGCGGGCCAAGGGGTTGGCCACCGGCGCCGAGAAGGTGATCATCTCCGACCTGCGCGAAGAGTTTGTCCGCGACTATGTCTTTCCGGCCTTCCGGGCCAACGCCATCTATGAGGGCTCCTACCTCCTGGGCACCTCCCTGGCCCGGCCGGTCATCGCCCGGGAACAGGTGCGCATCGCCGAGGCGGAAGGGGCCGATGCCGTGAGCCACGGCGCCACGGGCAAGGGCAACGACCAGGTCCGCTTCGAGCTGACCTATCTGGCCTTGAACCCCAGGCTCTCCATCATCGCGCCCTGGCGGATCTGGGATCTCAACTCCCGGACCAAGCTCATGGCCTATGCGGAACAGCACTCCATCCCCGTGCCGGTCACCAAGGAGAAGCCCTACAGCTCCGACGAGAACCTGCTGCATATCAGCTTTGAGGGCGGCATCTTGGAAGACCCGTGGAACGAGCCGGAGGAGTCCATGTTCAAGCTCTCCGTCTCCCCGGAAAAGGCCCCGGACACACCGACCTATATCGAGCTGGAATTCGCAAACGGCAACCCGGTGGCCATCAACGGCGAGAAACTCAGCCCGGCGGCCATGCTGGCCCGGTTGAACGAACTGGGCGGGGCCAACGGCATCGGCCGGCTGGACATGGTGGAGAACCGCTTCGTGGGCATGAAATCCCGCGGGGTGTACGAAACCCCTGGGGGCACCATCCTGCGCTGCGCGCACCGCGACCTGGAAACCATCACCCTGGACCGCGAGGTCATGAAGATCCGCGACAGCCTGATCCCCCGCTATGCCGAGCTGGTCTACAACGGCTTCTGGTTCTCGCCGGAGATGAAGCTCCTGCAAAAGACCATGGACAATGCGCAGGAAACCGTGAACGGCGTGGTGCGCCTCAAGCTGATCAAGGGCAACTGCATCCCGGTGGGCCGCAAATCCGACCAGTCGCTCTACCAGGAAAGCTTTGCCACCTTTGAAGAGGACCAGGTCTACACCCAGTCGGATGCCGGCGGCTTTATCCGCCTCAACGCCCTGCGGTTGACCATCCAGGCCCTGGTGGAAAAGAAGAGGTAACTGCCCAGCAGCACCACATCTGCTTTGTCATCGGCCGGCTCATGTGCAAATAGCACACTTCGCCAGCCTCTTTGTCGGCACTTCTGCCGACGATTGACACGCGCATCTGTGGCACTGCTGAACAGTTCCCTTCCAGAGTTATGAAAAGAATTTTAAAAACTAACTAGGCAACGCCTTATGTCTTCGGCAGGAAACACCCATAACCCGGCACTGTGGGGCGGCATGCCCGCGGAAAAGACCGCTGCTGCGGTGGCGGCCTTTACTTCCTCCATCCACTACGATGCCAGGCTGTACAGGCATGACATCGCCGGCAGCCGGGCGCACGCCAAGATGCTTGCCAAGCAGGGTTTGATCAGCGCCAAGGAGCGCGACCAGATACTGAAAGGCCTTGACCAGATCGAGCGGGAGATCGAGGCTGGCAGCTTTGTCTTCAGACCCGAGCTTGAAGATGTGCACATGAATATCGAAAAATCCCTGGTGGAAAAGATCGGCCCGGCCGGGGAAAAACTGCACACCGCCCGCAGCCGCAACGACCAGGTGGCCCTGGATGTGCGCCTCTATCTTCGGGAGGAATGCCGCAACCTCATCGAGCTGCTCGCCGGGCTGCAAAAAGCCTGTGTGGTGCTGGCCAAAAAATACCAGCATGCGGTGATGCCCGGCTACACCCATCTGCAGCGGGCCCAGCCGGTTCTGGTGGCGCACCATATGCTGGCCTACTACGAGATGTTCGGCCGCGACCGGGAGCGGTTCAGCGATGCCTTGAAGCGGATCAATGTCATGCCCCTGGGCGCCGCGGCCCTGGCGGGCACCGGCTTGCCCATCGACCGGGAGTTTGTCGCCAAGGAGCTGGATTTCCCCAAGGTCACCGCCAACAGCATGGACACGGTGGGGGACCGCGATTTCATCATCGAGTTCATGTCCGCTGCCAGCCTGGTGCAGATCCATCTCAGCCGGTTGTCCGAAGAGCTGGTGCTGTGGACCACCGAGGAGTTTTCCTTCGTGACCCTGGCGGACAGCTTCTGCACCGGCAGCTCCATCATGCCCCAGAAGAAGAACCCGGACATCCCGGAGCTGATCCGGGGCAAGAGCGGGAGGGTGGTGGGCAACCTCATGAGCCTGCTGATGCTGCTTAAAGGGCTGCCCATGACCTACAACCGCGACCTGCAGGAAGACAAGGAGCCGCTCTTTGACACGGTGGACACCGTTTCCCGGTCCGTGGCCATCATGGCCCAGTTGCTCGCCAACCTGAAGTTCAACGAGGCGCGGCTGGCCCGGGGGCTTGGCGGCGGCTACATGACCGCCACCGATCTGGCGGATTACCTGGTGCGCAAAAATATCCCCTTCCGACAGGCCCACGCCATTGTCGGCCGCACCGTGGCCTTTTGCATAAGCAAGGGCAAGGAGCTTACCGAGTTGAAGCTTCCGGAGTTAAAAAAATTCTCCGAGGTCATCGAGGCGGATGTCTTCAAGGTGCTCTCCATCGAGGGTTCGGTTGCAAGCAGGGTCTCCCTGGGCGGCACCTCGGGCAAGATGGTGGCCAAGGCCTTGAAGCGGGCGGAAAAAGCGTTGGGGATTACGGCATGAATCCTGAAACTGTCCGGATGCAAATTGTTGCCCTGGCCCTCGTGGCGCTCATCGGCATATCCGGCTGCGGCAAGAAGACCCGGCCCGTGCCGCCCGACACGGTTATGCCAGCGCCCATCAGCGACTTGAGCTATCAGCTTGACGAAAAAGGGGTAACGCTCAACTGGTCCTATCCCCGGGCGACCGTACAGGGCGACCGGCTGCCGTACCGTATTGAAAAATTCGAGCTGTTGCGCGCAGTTATCCCTGTCAAGGATTACTGCGCCGACTGCCCCATCCCCTTTGGGCCTTCCATCGAGATCAGGGCGGAGAGCGGCGACAAGGGCAAGGTTTTCTACGAGGAAACCCTGCTCAGACCTAATCACCGCTATGTGTACCGGGTGCGCAGCAAAGCGGGCTGGTTTGTCAGCAGCGATGATTCCAACACCGTTTCGGTGGTCTGGGACACCCCCCTCCTTGCGCCTGGAAATTTCACGGTCGAGGAAGGAGACAAGGCCGTTACCCTGCGCTGGCAAGCGCCCGCAGGGCTGCTGGATGGGACGCCGGTTTCCGATCCCCTCCGCTATCAGGTTTCCCGCTCGACCGATGGCGGCGAGACGTTCCGCGAGATGCCGGGCGGGCTGAGCGAGGATTTGGCTTTTACGGATAAAGGACTGCGCAATGGCAAAGCCTACGTCTACAAGGTGCGCGCCATCCGGCTGCATGAGGGAACCATGGCGGCAGGAATGACCAGTGAGCCCCTGAGCGGAACGCCCCGCGACCTCACCCCTCCGGCGCCGCCCCAGAAGGTAAGGGTCGTATCCACAGGCGCCGGAGTCAAGATTCTCTGGGAGACGGTTGCCGAACCCGATCTGGCAGGTTTTCGCATCTACCGCCGCGCAGCCAAGAGCTCGATCCCGGCACCCATCGGCCAGGTGGACGGGGCAGGCCTTTCCTTCGAGGATGCACAAGCGCCCAAGGAAAGAGGACTCTGGTATTACTCGGTCACCGCCTTTGACCAGGCCAGGCCTGCCAACGAAAGCACTTACTCCATGGAAGCGACCTACGAGGTGGCGGAGTAATACCTGTTTATTGCCGTGTTTTTTTAGGATAACGAACCATGCATGATTTTCAGTACAAAAACGAGACCCTGCATTGCGAGAATGTCGCCGTGCCAACGGTGGCCGCAGCGGTGGGCACCCCGTTCTATCTGTACAGTTCCGCCACCCTGAGCCGCCATTTTGCCGCCTTTGACCGCGCCTTTGCAGACATCCCCCATATCACCTGCTTCGCGGCCAAGTCCTGCGCCAACATCGCCATCCTCCGCCTGTTCGCCTCCCTTGGCGGCGGCACGGACATCGTCTCCGGCGGCGAGCTGTTCCGGGCGCGCACCGCCGGGGTCGATCCCACAAAGATCGTCTATTCGGGGGTGGGCAAGAGCGCGGCGGAGATCCGCGAGGCTCTTTCCGCAGGCATCCTCATGCTCAACGTGGAATCCGAGCAGGAACTGGCCCAGATCCAAGCGGTGGCGGCGGAGATGGGGCTCAAGGCCCCGGTTTCCTTCCGGGTGAACCCGGATGTGGACCCCAAGACCCATGCCTATATCTCCACCGGCCTGGCCAAGAACAAGTTCGGCATCCCCATTACGGACGCGCTGCGGGTCTACCTTGCAGCCAGCGCCCTGCCCAACATCGAAATCAAGGGGGTGAGCTGCCATATCGGCTCCCAGCTCACTCAAGTCTCCCCCTTTGTCGAATCCCTGGCCAAGGTAAAACGCTTCGTCGGGCAGCTCGGCGAGCAGGGGATACAGATCACCCATCTCGACCTGGGCGGCGGGCTCGGCATCCGCTACAACGCGGAAGAGCCGCCCGAGCCCGCGGAGTATGCCCGGGCCATCAAGCAGGAGCTCGGTGATCTGAACTGCACCCTGGTCCTCGAACCGGGCCGGGTGCTGGTGGGCAACGCAGGCGCCTTGGTGACCAAGGTGCTCTACACCAAGGAAGGGCTCAAGAAATTCATCATCGTCGATGCCGGGATGAACGACCTGGCCCGGCCCAGCCTCTACGACGCCTTCCATCACATCCAGGCCGTGGAACGCCCAGGCCGGGAACAGGCCGTGGCCGACGTGGTGGGGCCGATCTGCGAAACCGGCGATTTTCTTGCCCGGGAACGACCCATGCCCAATGTGGAGGCCGGCGATCTCCTGGCAGTGATGAGCGCCGGGGCGTACGGCTTTTCCATGTCCTCCAACTACAACTCCCGGCCCCGGGTGGCCGAGGTGCTGGTGCATGGGGAGGGTTTTCATGTGATCCGGGCCAGGGAAACCTATGAAACCTTGATCCAGGGAGAAAGCATCCCTGAGTTCCTTACACAACAGGGCGCATGACCATGCAGTTTCCCATCGAATTCACCAAGATGAGCGGCACCGGCAATGACTTCATCCTCATTGACCACCGCGCCCCGTTTCTGAGCAGGGAAGAGATGCCCGCTTTTGCCAGGGCCGTGTGCGAACGCCGCGTTTCCGTGGGCGCCGACGGGTTGATCCTGATCGAAAACAGCGAGGCCGCGGATTTCCGCTGGCAGTTTTTAAACGCTGACGGCAGTTGGGCCGAGATGTGCGGCAACGGCGCCCGCTGCGCCGCGCGCTTTGCTTTTGCCTTGGGGATAGCTCCCTCGCGCATGCATTTTGAAACCGTGGCCGGAATCATCGAGGCCGAGGTCGCGGGCCAGTCGGTCAAGCTCAAGATGACCGCGCCCAACGGTCTGCGGTTGCACGAGAAGCTCATGGTCAACGGAGAGGAGCAGGCGGTGCACAGCCTCAACACCGGGGTGCCCCACGCCGTGCTCTTCATGGAGGACATCCACCAGGCCCCGGTCATGGAGTGGGGGAGGACGATCCGCTTCCACGAGCACTTCCAGCCCGCCGGGACCAATGTCAATTTCGTGCACAAGCAAGGGAGCAACGGCCTGATCGTCCGCACCTACGAGCGCGGGGTCGAAGGGGAAACCCTGGCCTGCGGCACCGGGGCGGTATCCTCGGCCATCATCGCGGGGATTCTCGGTCAGGTGCAGCCGCCGGTGACGGTGACCACCTCAGGCGGCGAGCAACTGATCATCCATTACGCCTTGGCAGGGCAGGAGATTGCCGACGTATACTTGGAAGGACCGGCCAATTTCATCTACCACGGCCGGCTGAACGCCGAAGCGATACGCAGAAAATCATAGGGCTGCGCGCCCTTTTCGTGTTTGAGCGATAAAAAAGGAAGCAGGAGGAAGGTATGAACAAGTTTCGCGGCGCCTATGTGGCCATTGTCACGCCCTTTACCAAGGACGGCAAGCTCGATGAAAAGGGCTTGAAGGATCTCATCGAGTTCCAGATCAAGAACGGCACCCACGGCATCGTGCCCTGCGGCACCACCGGCGAGTCCGCCACCTTGACCCATGAGGAGCACCACCGGGTGGTGGAGCTGACCATCAAGACCGTCAAGGGGAGGGTGCCGGTGCTGGCCGGAACCGGTTCCAACTCCACGAGCGAATCCATCGAGCTGACCCGGGCCGCCAAGAAGGCCGGGGCCGACGGCGCCCTGATGATCACGCCCTATTACAACAAGCCCACCCAGGAAGGGCTCTTTCAGCATTTCAAGGCAGTGGCCGAGGCGGTGAACATCCCCATCATCCTCTACAACGTGCCCAGCCGCACCAGCGTCAACATGCTGCCCGAAACCGTGGCCCGCTGCGCCAAGATCAAGAACATCGTCGGGGTGAAAGAGGCCACCGCGGATCTCAACCAGATCAGCCAGGTGATCCGCCTCTGCCCCAAGGATTTCGCGGTGCTGTCCGGCGACGACTTCACCTCCATGGCCACTGTGGCCATCGGCGGCTCCGGGGTGATTTCCGTCACCTCCAACGTGGACCCCAAGGGCATGGCCCAGATGATGGACGCAGCCCTGGCCGGGGATTTTGTCAAGGCTCGCAAGCTGCACTACAAGCTCCTTCCGCTCATGGGCGCGATGTTCATCGAGACCAACCCGACCCCGGCCAAGACCTCCCTGGCCATGATGGGCAAGATCAAAAACAGCGCCCCGCGTCTGCCTCTGTACAAAATGAGCGAGGCAAACACCGAGAAGCTCAGGAAGGTGCTTGCCGACTGCGGGCTGGTGAAGAAATAACGAAACGCCAAGACGCAAAGGTAACAGATTGTTTTTTAACTATTTTTTGCGCCTCTGCGCCATTGCGTTGAATCATTTTTTTGTTCACTAAGGAGAACAGCATGACCAAGGTTATTGTCGCCGGGGCCGCGGGCCGTATGGGCCGCCGGATCAGCTATATGGTGCACCAGCAGGAAGGGTTGACTCTGGCCGGAGGCTTTGAACGCCCCGGCACCCCGGAGCTGGGCAAGGATCTCGGCGAGATGGCCGGGATGGGCGCCTTGGGCGTTACGGTGGCGGACAGCTTCGAGGCGGTCAAGGACCAGGGAGAGGTGATTATCGACTTCACCTTCCACGAGGCCACCATGGCCCTGGCCCGCAAGGCTGCCCAGGCAAAAAAAGCCATGGTCATCGGCACCACCGGCCTGACCGCTGACAATCTGGCGGAGCTCAAGGAGTTGAGCAAAAACTTCCCCTGCGTCCAGTCGCCCAACATGGCGGTGGGCGTCAACGTCCTGTTCAAGATCGCCCGGAAGATGGCGGCCCTGCTGGGCGATGCCTACGATATCGAGATCGTCGAGGCCCACCACCGGATGAAAAAGGACGCGCCCAGCGGCACGGCCCTGAAGCTTGGCGAGATGGTGGCCGAAGGGGTCAACCGCAACCTGGCCGAGGTGGGGGTGTATTCCCGCCACGGCATGATCGGCGAGCGCACCGACAAGGAGATCGGCATCCAGACCATCCGGGCCGGGGACATCGTGGGCGAACACACCGTGTATTTTGCCGGGGCAGGGGAGAGGCTGGAACTCAGCCACCGCGCCCACAGCCGGGACAATTTCGCCCGGGGCGCGGCCCTTGCCGCCGCCTGGGTGGCGAACCAGCCCAACGGCCTCTACACCATGTTCGATGTGCTGGGCTTGCAGGATATTTAGGGGCCGTACGAAATGATTATTTCGTTGCGCGGCCCCTTATGCCGACCAATGGCGGCTTAGGAGTTTGCTTGCAAAAGTCCCAAAAATCCCCTCCCCCTGGGGGTTGTATAGACCGGAGACATGGGTTACACCTGTTCGGGGAGGGGGTGTCAATTTGGAAGAATTGCAAGAGGCTCCATGGCAAACCGGCAACACGCCTTTATCGGGCTGGGCTCCAATCTCGGCGACACCCAGACCAACCTGCTCAATGCCTGGCAACAATTGGGCCAGATGGCGGGAATCAGCCTGATCCGGCTCTCCAGCCCGTACCGGACACAACCTGTCGGCCTGGCTACGGACCACTGGTTCACCAATGCCGTGGGCGAAATCTTCACCACCCTGTCGCCCACCGAGCTTTTGGCCGCCATGCTTGCCATCGAAACCAAACTGGGCCGCGATCGCACCCTAACCCAGGACCGGCCCGTTGACCTGGATTTGCTGTATTACGGAGATGCGATGCTGCACAGCCCAACCCTGACCGTGCCCCATCCCCGAATCGCCGACCGGCTTTTCGTGCTGGCACCCCTGGCGGAGATTGCCCCTGCGCAGGTGCACCCGCTCCTTGGCCGAACCAGCCTGGAGCTCTGCCGGGCACTCGGGACACAGGCAGGGGTGGAACGGCGGGAGTGGCGAAACAAGGGGCCGTCCGATGTTTAAGCTTTTCATCTACGCGCTCTTGCTCTATGTCCTGTACCGGTTGCTGACGGGCGGCCGGAGAAAAAAAACCGTCGGCGGCGGCCGGAAAACCACGGGCTCAGGCGAACTGGCCGCCCATGACCAACTGGTGGAAGACCCGGTCTGCCATATCTATATTCCCAAACGGCAGGCAATTGTGTTACAAGATGGGGATGCAGTCGTATATTTTTGCAGTGAACAATGTCGGAAGATGTATTGTGACGCCCACGAATCAGACCGGCGGAAGAACGGCTGAGCCGTTTTTCCTGCCCCTACAAGGAGAGAATAGATGAAGTTTTTCATTGATACCGCCAACCTGGAAGAAATCAAAAAAGCCGTGGACATGGGCATGGTGGACGGGGTTACCACCAACCCCTCGCTGATCGCCCGAGAGAATAAGCCCTTTGTTGAAATCATCAAGGATATCTGCAAGATAGTCGATGGCCCGATCAGCGCCGAGGTAATCGCCCTGGACGCCGAAGGCATGGTCCGCGAAGGGCGCGAGCTTGCCGCCATCCACTCCAACATCGTAATCAAGATCCCCATGACCACCGAAGGCCTCAAGGCGGTCAAGACGCTGGCCGATGAGAAGATTAGAACCAACGTAACCCTGATCTTTTCCGCCAGCCAGGCCCTGATGGCCGCCAAGGCCGGGGCCAGCTACGCAAGCCCCTTTGTCGGCCGGTTGGACGATATCTCCCAGAACGGCATGGATCTGATCAGCGACATCATGAACATCTACGACAACTACGGCTATGCCACCGAGGTGATCGTCGCCAGCATCCGCAACCCCATCCACGTGGTGGACGCAGCCCTGCTGGGCGCCCATATCGCCACGATCCCTTTCAAGGTCATTGCCCAGCTTGCCCGGCACCCGCTCACCGATCTCGGCATGGAACAATTTTTGGCCGACTGGGAAAAAAGGGCAAAAGCGTAGTATACTGTTGGCGCAGGCGCATCTGCCCGGAGACAAAAACATGGCGCAGACACGGAAATCAGACGGACACAAGGGGAAAACCCGTACGGCAGGACGATTCCTGGCCGTGCTGGTCTGGGCAATGCTGCTGGCGCCGGATTCCGCCCGGGCAACGATCTATACCTTTGTCGATAAGCATGGCACCGTGCATTTCACCAATGTGCCCAACGACCCCCGCTACAAGGCCGGGGTGATCCGCCCGCAGTTCCGGGGGAGCAGGTCGCCTCGGCCCGGTGATCCGCGCCTCTACGAAGAGCATATCCAGAGGGCGGCCAGCCACTACGCAATGGACCCCCTGTTGATCAAGGCCGTCATCAAGACCGAATCCAATTTCGACTGCATGGCCGTTTCCTCCAAGGGAGCCCAGGGCCTCATGCAGTTGATGCCGGGAACCGCCGCCGACCTGAATGTCTGGAACCCTTTCGACCCCAAGGAAAACATCTTTGGCGGCACCAATTACCTGCGCCAGATGCTGTCCCGGTTCGGCGGCAATCTCAGGCTTGCCCTGGCCGCTTACAACGCCGGGCCAAACAGGGTTGAGGCCGCCCAGGGAATTCCCTTGATCCCGGAAACCCAGCAGTATGTGGCGCGAGTTCTTCAGCACTACCGGCAGATGTCAGCCGCGTCCTCCTCGCCATCCCGCTGGCTGGGGGCGGCCAATTAAGACCATGAACCGGCACGCGATCCTCACCATTCCCAATATGCTCACCGGCTACCGCTTTGCGGTGGCCCCGGTCCTGCTTTTTTTTCTCTATCCCAAGCCCAGCGTCGGAGTCAGCCTGTTCGCCTTTCTGCTTTTCCTCACTGGGGCGCTCACCGATCTTGCGGACGGCTATTACGCCAGAAAACACAAGATCGAAACGGTCCTGGGCAAATTGATGGATCCGGTGGCCGACAAGGTGCTGGTCTGCGCGGCCTTGATCATGCTGATCCCCATGGACAAGATTCCGGCCTGGCTGGTGTTCATCATCCTCGCCCGGGAGCTGGTGATCACCGGGCTCCGTGGGGTGGCTGCCTCCTCGGGCATCGTCATCGCGGCCAGCGGCATGGGAAAATTGAAGAGCATCTTGCAGTACACCGCGCTCTGCGTGCTGATCTTTCCCCTGGGCGTCGTGCCCATCCCTTTCCTGCACGAACTGGGCAAGGGAATCCTCTATGTTTCCGCCTTCATGACGGTGTGGTCCGGGGTGGATTACTTCTACCGGTTCCAGAAGATTTTCCTGGAAACCTCCCACTGAAACAGCAATGAGGGCACTGGTTCTTTAGGGCTTGACAGCTCTCGGCAAGGCTTCTATAGTGTGCGTCCGATGCCGCCTTTACGGGCGGCATCACCATTCAGCCGGAGTGGTGAAACTGGTAGACGCACGGGACTCAAAATCCCGCGGGGGCGACCCCATGTCGGTTCGATTCCGACCTCCGGCACCAAGTAATTCAAGGGTTTCCAGGCTTCTGCCTCGAAACCCTTTTTTATTGGACTCGATCCTCTCCCCATTTTAAAACCATTTTTTTTTACTTTGTTTTGGTTTCCTGTATTATGGAGCGAAACCCAACTCAGAGAAGCTCTTAACCAATCGATGCGGAGTATTACTGCCAGAAAATCTCTGTGACCGGATGCCCCTTCAAAGGAATACATGAACCAACAAGCCCTTTCCTCCTTCATCTGGTCGGTCGCCGACCTGCTGCGCGGGGATTACCGACAATCCGAATACGGCAAGGTGATCCTCCCCTTTACCGTGCTGCGCCGCCTTGATTGCGTTCTTGAAGCCACCAAGGAAAAGGTGCTGGCCGAGTATGCCGCCAAACAGAAGGCCGGAATCAACCCGGAGCCCTTCCTTCTGCGCAAGGCCGGGCAGAGCTTTTACAACACCTCGCCCATGGACATGAAGAAGCTCATGGGGGACCAGGACCATATCAAGGAAAACCTGTTCTCCTACATCCAGGCCTTTTCCCCGGCGGTGCGGGACATCTTCGAGCGCTTCGACTTCTACACCCAGGTCGAGCGATTGGCCAAGGCCAGCCTGCTGTATATGGTCGTGGAGAAATTCGCCAATGTCGATCTCCACCCGGAGGCGGTCAGCAACTCGCAGATGGGGCTGGTGTTCGAGGAGCTGATCCGCAAGTTTGCCGAGATTTCCAACGAGACCGCCGGAGAGCATTTCACCCCCCGCGAGGTCATCCGCCTGATGGTCAATCTGCTGTTCATCGAGGATGACGATGTATTGGCCAAGCCCGGCGTGGTCCGCACCATATACGACCCCACCGCTGGCACCGGCGGCATGCTGTCAACCGCTGGCGAGCACCTGGAGGAGCTGAACCCCCAGGCCCGGTTGACCATGTTCGGTCAGGAACTCAACGACGAATCCTACGCCATCTGCAAGGCCGACATGCTGATCAAGGGGCAGGACGTGGACAACATCGTGGCGGGCAACACCCTGTCCGACGACGGCCATCCGCACCAGACCTTCGACTACATGCTCTCCAATCCCCCCTTTGGCGTCGAGTGGAAAAAGGTCGAAAAGGAAATCCGCAAGGAGCACGAGCAGCAGGGCTTCAATGGCCGTTTCGGCCCAGGCCTGCCCCGCGTCTCCGATGGCTCGCTGCTCTTTCTCCTGCACCTCATCAGCAAGATGCGCCCGGCAGTGGACGGCGGCAGCCGCTTCGGCATCGTCCTCAATGGCTCCCCGCTCTTTACCGGCGGCGCTGGCAGCGGCGAGAGCGAAATCCGGCGCTATGTGCTGGAGAACGATCTGGTGGAGGCGATCATCGGCTTGCCGACGGATATGTTCTACAACACCGGCATCAGCACCTACATCTGGATTCTCAGCAACCGAAAACCCGCTACCCGCAAGGGACTGGTGCAACTGATCGACGCCTCATCCTTTTGGCAGAAGATGCGGAAAAGCCTGGGCAGCAAGCGCAAGGAGCTGTCCGACGAGCACATCGCCCGCATCACCCGGATTTTTGGAACCTTTAAAGAGGCCGAGGCCGACGGCAAGCCGATCTCCCGCATCTTCAAGAATCAGGCCTTCGGCTACCGCACCATCACCATCGAGCGTCCGCAGCGCGATGAGCAGGGCAAAATCGTCCTGGGGAGCAAGGGCAAGCTGAAGGGTAAGCCCTTGGCTGACAGCAGCCTGCGCGATACCGAGAATGTGCCGCTTGCCGAAGACGTGGAGTCCTACTTCAAGCGGGAGGTGCTGCCCCCCGCCGCGTCCGCTGGCAGTGATTGACGCCGAGCTGAAGGAATGCACCGACCGGATTCTGACCATGATCAAGGGGCTGTCGGCATGAGCAAGGAGAAGGCACCACTGCCAAATAGCCAGGGGCCTGAACTGCTCGGCGAACTCCGCGCCCTTATCCAGGCCGCCCGCACTCGGGTTGCCACGGCGGTCAATGTCGAGCTTACCATGTTGCATTGGCGCATCGGCAAGCGTCTGCTGGCGGAAAATCTTCATGAGGGCCGCGCCGACTACGGCCAGCAGATTCTTGCCTCGTTGTCGCAACAATTGGAGGAGGAGTTCGGCAAAGGTTTCAGCTACTCCGGCCTTACCCGCATGGTGCGTTTCGCCGAGCTGTTTCCTGATGAGCGAATTGTTGTATCACTGGTACAAGCATTGAGCTGGACCCATATCCTGGCGCTGCTCCCCATTAAGGACGGGCTGGCCCGCGAGTTCTACGCCGAAATGTGCCGGGTTGAACGTTGGAGCGTGCGCACCCTGCGCCAGAAGATCGGCGGGATGCTGTTTGAACGTACTGCCCTGTCAAAAAACAGCGCGGAGCTGATTCGGCAGGAACTGGCTACCCTGCGGGATGACGGCAGGATGACACCGGAGCTGGTTTTCCGTGACCCGTACCTGCTTGACTTTCTAGGGCTGTCCGGGGCCTACAGCGAAAAAGACCTTGAATCTGCGATACTGAGGGAGATGGAGCGTTTCCTGCTTGAGCTGGGGAGCGGCTTCAGCTTTGTTGCCCGCCAGAAGCGGATGACTGTCGGCAGGGATGACTTTTACCTTGACCTTCTCTTCTACCACCGCCTGCTGCGCCGTCTGGTGGCGATAGAACTGAAACTGGAGCCGTTCCAGCCGGCCCACACCGGCCAAATGGAACTGTACCTGCGGTGGCTGGACAAGCACGAGCGGGCACCTGGCGAAGAAGCGCCCATTGGCCTCATCCTCTGCGCCGGGGCTGATGTCGAGCAGGTGGAATTGTTGCAGCTCGATGAAAAATCGATCCGGGTTGCCGAATACCTGACCGAATTGCCGCCGGTTGAACTGCTCCGTGAACGGCTGCACCGGGCCATTGCCGCGGCACGAGAACAGGCAACATTACCAGCACCGGAAGAGGGTGCGGCATGAGCCTTCCGCGGTATGAGCGCTACAAGGAGAGCGGGGTCGAGTGGCTGGGGGAGGTGCCGGAGCATTGGGATGCGAAGCGATTTAAGCGCATCTTTCAAGAGCGCGAAGCGCGGTCTGTTCACGGGGCTGAACTACTTCTGTCCGTGTCTGCATACACAGGTGTCTCACCACGATCTGAAATGATTGACGACGGAGAGCACCTCAGCCGAGCCGAGACCTTGGAAGGTTATAAGCTTTGTTTCAAGGACGATTTGGTGATGAACATCATGCTCGCCTGGAATCGTGGACTCGCCTTTACCGAATACGATGGAATCGTCAGTCCAGCTTATTGTGTTTTTTTCGTCATCGATGGCAGCAAGCCGAAGTTTCTGAACTACCTCGTTCGATCCGACGAATATACCCTTTACTTCAAGGCATTTTCGTCAGGCGTGATTGACTCGCGGCTTCGAATATATCCTGACACTTTCGGTCGTCTGTTTTGCTCCGTTCCTCCCCTCCCAGAACAACACGCCATCGCTGGTTTCCTTGACCGCGAGACCGCCAAGATCGACGCCCTGATTGCCGAGCAACAACGGTTGATTGCGTTGCTGGCGGAAAAACGCCAGGCTACCATCTCCCACGCTGTCACCAAAGGCCTGAACCCGGCTGCGCCGATGAAGGGTTCGGGGGTTGAGTGGCTGGGGGATGTGCCGGAGCATTGGGATGTACGTCGCTTGAAATCTGTCAGCACCTTCACCACGAGCGGACCCCGTGGATGGTCGGAGCGGGTTGGCGAAGAAGGGCATTTATTTGTGCAAAGCGGAGATCTGAACGATTCACTTCAAATTAACTTTGCCAATGCAAAAAGGGTGCGGGTGTATGATGACGCAGAAGCGAGTCGAACCCGGCTTTGCGGTGGCGATATTGTCGTGTGTATCACTGGTGCCAAGACCGGCAACGTTGCTGTATGTACAAACGTCCCTGAGCCAGCTTATGTAAATCAACATTTGTGTTTGGTGCGTCCAAACCAAGATGTCCGGCCTGTCTTTCTGGGGGTGTTGCTCAAGAGCGAAATCGGCCAAAACCATTTTGAACTTTCCCAATACGGTTTAAAACAGGGCTTGAGTTTGGAGAATGTCAGGGAAGCGCCCATTCTTCTCCCTCCGATTGACGAACAGTCTTTCATCGTTGATTTTGTAGAGACGGAAACCGCCAAACTCAACACCCTGACCGCCGAGGCCCAACGCGCCATCGCCCTGCTGCAAGAGCGCCGCACCGCCCTAATCTCGGCAGCAGTAACGGGGAAGATTGATGTGAGAAGCCTGACTGAAAGGGAGGCCGCATGAGCCTGCATAAAGAAATCAGCTTCGAGACCGACATCTGCGACCATCTGGCTGCCCACGGCTGGCTCTATGCCGAAGGGGACGCCCAAGGCTACGACCGGGCGCACGCTCTGTATCCGGCGGACCTCATCGCCTGGATCATGGCAACCCAGCCCAAGGCCTGGGAGACGCTGAGCAAGAACCATGGCCCGGCTGCCGAAGCTGTGCTCCTGGACCGGTTGCGCAAGTCGCTGGATGACCGGGGCACCCTGGAGGTGCTGCGCCACGGCTTCGAGATGATCGGCCTGCGCCAGCCGATTTCTTTAAGCCAGTTCAAACCGGCCCTGGCCATGAACCCGGAGACCTTGAAGAAATACGCGGCCAACCGCCTACGGGTGGTCCGGCAGGTGCGTTATTCGCTGCATAACGAAAACTGCCTCGACCTGGTGCTGTTCGTCAATGGCCTGCCGGTGGCCACGGTGGAGCTGAAAACAGACTTCACCCAATCGGTTGAAGATGCGGTGGATCAATACCGCTTTGACCGGAATCCCAAACCCAAGGGGCAGGCGGCGGAAGAACCGCTGCTCTCATTCCCCAACGGGGCGCTGGTCCATTTTGCCGTCAGTAACAGCGAAGTGCGGATGAGCACGAAGCTGGCAGGGGCCGTGACCTCGTTTCTCCCCTTTAACCGGGGGGACAACGGCGCGGCTGGCAACCCGATCAACGAGAAGGGCGGCCACCGCACGGCCTACCTATGGGAAAATGTCTGGCAGCGGGAAAGCTGGCTGGAGATTCTGGGCCGCTATCTGGTGACGCAAAAGGACAGCAAGAAGAAGGTTGCCAAGATCATCTTCCCCCGTTTTCACCAACTGGACGCCACCCGCGAACTCTTGGCAAAGGTGCTGGAGGAGGGGCCGGGGGCAAGTATCTGATCCAGCATTCCGCAGGCTCGGGCAAGACCAACTCCATCGCCTGGACCGCCAATTTTCTGGCCGATCTCCATGACACCGAACACCGGAAGATGTTTGACACGGTGCTGGTGGTCTCTGACCGCACGGTGCTGGACAGCCAGTTGCAGGAAGCGATCTTCGCCTTTGAGCGCACCGCCGGGGTGGTGGCGACCATCACCGGGGAGAGCGCCAGCAAGAGCGGCGAACTGGCCAAGGCGCTGTCGGGCGGCAAGAAGATCGTGGTCTGCACCATCCAGACCTTTCCCTTTGCCTTGAAGGCGGTGCAGGAACTGGCAGCCACCCAGGGCAAGCGCTTTGCGGTGATCGCCGACGAGGCCCATTCCTCCCAGACCGGCGAGGCAGCAGCCAAATTGAAGGAGGTGCTTTCCGCCGAGGAGTTGCAGGAGTTGAACGACGGGGGCGAGGTCTCCACCGAAGACATCCTGGCGGCGCAAATGGCGGCCCGTTCGGCGGACAGCGGCATCACCTATGTCGCCTTTACCGCCACCCCCAAGGCCAAGACCCTGGAGCTGTTTGGCCGCCGCCCCCATCCCGATCTTCCGGCAAGCAAAGACAACCTGCCCGCGCCCTTTCATGTCTATTCCATGCGCCAGGCCATCGAGGAAGGGTTTATCCTGGATGTGCTCCAGAACTACACCCCCTATTCAACCGCCTTCAAGCTGGCCCACAACGGGGCTGAATATGACCAGAAAGAGGTGGAGCGAAACGAGGCGATGAAGGGGATCATGCGCTGGGTCAAGCTGCACCCCTACAACATCAGCCAGAAGGTGCAGATGGTGGTAGAGCATTTCCGCGACAACATCGCCCCGCTCCTGAATGGCAAGGCCAAGGCAATGGTGGTGGTCGCCAGCCGGGTTGAGGCGGTGCGCTGGAAGCTGGCCATGGAGAAGTACATCAAGTCTCAAGGCTACAAGATCGGCGCCTTGGTGGCTTTTTCCGGCGAGGTGAATGACAAGGACTCCGGCCCGGACGGATTTACCGAAACCAGCCAGGCCATGAACCCCAACTTGAGGGGGCGCGACATCCGCCAGGCCTTCAGCACCGAGGAGTATTCCATCCTGCTGGTGGCCAACAAGTTTCAGACCGGCTTTGACCAGCCCCTGCTGTGCGCCATGTATGTGGACAAACGGCTGGCGGGGATTCAGGCGGTGCAGACGCTCTCACGCCTCAACCGCACCCATCCCGGCAAGGACACGACCTATGTGGTGGACTTCGTCAACAAACCCGAGGAGGTGCTGGCCGCATTCCGCATGTACTATGCCACGGCGGAACTCTCCGGCGTGACCGACCCGAATATGGTCTATGATCTGCGGACCAAGCTCGACGGCGCTGGCCATTATGACGAGTTTGAGGTTGAGCGGGTAGTGGCGGTGGAGCTGAACCCGAAGGCCAAGCAGAGTGATCTTGTTGTCTCCCTGGAGCCGGTGGTAGACCGCCTGTTGAAACAGTACAAGGCGTCCCTCGAACGGCTCAAGGCTGCCAAGGCCGGGAAAGACAAGAAAGCAACGGATGAAGCCCAAAACGAGATCGACGTGCTGAGCCTGTTCAAGCGGGACATGGGAACATTCCAGCGAATCTATGCCTTTCTGTCCCAGATATTCGACTACGGCAACACCGACATCGAGAAGCGGTATATTTTCTACCGGCGGCTCTTGCCGTTGCTGGAGTTTGGCCGCGAGCGGGATACCATTGATTTCTCCAAGGTGGTCTTGACCCACCACGACCTGAAGAACAAGGGGAAAAGCCCTATAACCCTTGGGGACGGCGACCCGGCGAAGATCAAGCCAATCACCGATACGGGCGGCGGCTCGGTGCATGAGAAGGAAAAGGCGCTCTTGGCCGAAATCATCGCCAGGGTCAACGAGCTGTTTGAAGGGGAGCTGACGGATGATGACCGCTTGGTCTATGTGAACAACGTCCTGAAAGGGAAGCTGCTGGAGTCGGAGATGCTGGCGCAACAGGCCGCAAACAATACCAAGGAGCAGTTTTCCAACTCCCCCGACCTGAAAAATGAAATCATGAACGCCATCATGGATGCCTTTGCCGCCCATAGCACCATGAGCAAACAGGCCTTGGACTCGGAACGGGTGCGGGATGGGCTGAAAGATATTCTGTTGGGACCGGCGCAATTGTATGAGTCGTTACGGGAGAAAACGCCGGTGTGATACGGTTGCATGGACATATCCCGCGGGGGCAACCCCATGTCGGTTCGATTCCGACCTCCGGCACCATAACACGACAAGGGTTTTCAGGGATTCACCTGAAAACCCTTTTTTTTGCGGCCACCGCTGTTCTTTGGCAAAATGTGGTATAAAAAAGGAGAGAAAACCAAGCGCTGCTCAAGAACCTTCCCCTGGCCCCGCCACACCATATGGCCAGGAAATCCGATGAGGAAAATCGCGCATGCTTGACCAAGTTTTTCCGGCGCTGATCCAAAACGCCGCCCTGCTGCTGGCCATGGCCTTTATCTATGACGTAACCACCACGCGCTACAGGTTGAAACAGCCGGGTTTGCCGATGCAACTCTCCATCGGCATGGCCCTCGGACTCCTCGGCATTATCATCATGCTCTCCCCCTGGCGCTATGTGCCCGGGATTGTCTTTGACACCCGCTCGGTGCTGCTCGGCATCTCGGGCCTCTTTTTCGGCGTGGCGCCAACCGCCGTGGCCATGGCGATGACCGCAGCCTTTCGCCTCTTCCAAGGCGGCGCCGCAGCCTGGACAGGGGTGGCGGTCATCCTGAGCACCGGCGCCATCGGCCTCGTCTGGCAGCAGCGCCGCCGCCGGCCGCTGAAAGACCTTACCTGGAAGGAACTGTACCTCTTCGGATTCCTCGTCCATCTGGACATGCTGGCAATGATGCTTACCCTGCCGTGGGACACGGCCCGGCAGGTGCTTGCCCAGATCAGCCTGCCGGTGCTGACAATCTACCCTCTTGCCACGGCCTTGCTGGGACTCCTCATGGTCAACCGGCTGCGGCGGGAGGATTTCATCACGCGACTGCAAGCAGGAAAAGAGCAGCTTCGTCTGGCGCTCATGGCCGCCAACCAGGGACTCTACGATCTCAATGTCCAGACCGGCGAGGCCGCGGTCAGCCCGGAATACGCCACCATGCTCGAATACGATCCGGATGAATTTCATGAGACCAACGCCAGGTGGATCGAACGGCTGCACCCCGCTGACCGGGAACCCGTAGCCGCGGCATATCGCGATTACATCGCGGGCAAGACTCCGGAGTACCGTGTGGAGTTCCGGCAACACACCAAAACGGGGGAGTGGAAATGGATCCTCTCCCTCGGCAAGGTGGTGGAATACGACCCCTCCGGCCGCCCTCTGCGGATGCTCGGCACCCACACCGATATCACCGGGCGCAAGCAGGCTGAAAAAGCCCTTGAAGAAAGTGAAAAACGATTCCGTTCACTGTTTGAGGATGTTCCCAATATCGCGGTGCAAGGATATGACCGACACCGCCGCGTCGTTTTCTGGAACACGGCAAGCGAGAAGCTGTATGGCTTTTCGCGGGAGGAAGCGCTGGGCCGGCTCCTTGAAGAGCTCATCATTCCCCCGGAGATGCGGCTCGGAGTCATTGAGGCGATCAACACCTGGCAGAGTCAGGGCCTCGCGATTCCGGCCGGAGAATTGGTGCTGCAAAAAAAGGACGGGCAACCCGTCAACGTATTCTCAAGCCATGTCATGCAACTCAACATCCACGGCGAACCCGAGATGTACTGCATTGATATTGACCTCACCGAACGCAAACGAAGCGAAGAAGAAAGGGATAAACTGCAGGCCCAACTGCTCCAATCCCAAAAAATGGAGCTGGTGGGCAGGCTGGCCGGGGGGGTGGCCCATGACTTCAACAACATGCTGCAGACGATTCTCGGCTACAGCGATCTCGCCCTCGCCCAGGTTGAGGCGGCAAGCCCCGTGCACGATGGGCTTCTGGAAATCCGCAAGGCCGCCATGCGTTCCGCCGATCTCACCCGTCAGCTCCTCGCCTTTGCCCGCAAGCAGGCGGTGAGCCCTAAAATCCTCGACCTGAACGACACCGTTGCCGGCATGCTGAAAATGCTCCAGCGGCTCATCGGCGAGGACATCGACCTTGCCTGGGTGCCTGGCCACTCCCTGTGGCCCGTGAAAATTGACCCTTCCCAGCTCGATCAGATCCTGGCCAACCTGGCGGTCAACGCCCGTGACGCCATTGCCGACACCGGCAAGATCACCATCGAAACGGAAAACATCTCCCTGAATGCCGCCTATTGCGCCGACCACCCGGAAACCATTCCCGGCGAATATGTCCAGTTGGTGGTGAGCGACAACGGCTGCGGCATGGGCAGGGAAACCCTGGCCCAGATCTTCGAGCCTTTTTTCACCACCAAGACGCAGGGCAAGGGAACCGGCCTGGGGCTGGCCACCGTCTATGGCATCGTCCGGCAGAACAACGGCTTTGTCAATGTGTACAGCGAGCCCGGCCAGGGCACCACCTTCCGCATCTATCTGCCCAGCTTCGCCAACGAAATGGTGACAGCGGAGATTCTCCGGGAAGAAGAAGCCAGCGGGGGCACGGAAACGGTGCTGCTGGTGGAAGACGATGGTGCAATCCTGAATCTCGGCAAGACGATCCTCCAACGCTTGGGATACACGGTGCTTGCCGCCAACACGCCCACGGCGGCCCTTGAGCTGGTCGCGGAATACGCCGGGGAAATCCACCTGCTCATCACCGATGTGGTGATGCCCGAAATGAATGGCCGCGAGCTGGTGCAGCGGCTTTCCGCCCTCCGCCCGGCAATGCGCTGCCTCTACATGTCCGGTTATACGGCAAACGTCATCGCCCATCACGGCGTGTTGGACCCGGGCATCCATTTTATCCAGAAGCCTTTTTCCATCGACGACCTGGCCCGCTCGGTTCGAGAAACCCTGCGAGACGAGAAAAAAAATCCGTAACCGTGCGGCGGCATTAAATTGTTAATTCCCCTTTCTTTCCGGCGGGAGAACGTGATAGACTTTTCTGGCTCGCCGGCAACCAAGCCGATGAAAAAGGTTTTTTTCCGTTACAACTACCTCGGGACACGGACATGACAGAGGACCCCGCACAAAAGATTTTCGTGAAAGAGGATAACAGCGCGAAAATACACTGCGAGTCCTGCGGGCTGGTAAAAACGGTGTATCTGCAAAATCTTGCCTCCCTGGCGTCCGTGGTCCGGATCCGCTGCGCCTGCGCCGCTGTTTTTCCGGTGCGGTTCGAGTACCGGAAATTTTACCGCAAGGCCACCAACCTTGAAGGAACCTACCAGGTCCTTTTCGACGAGAGGGATATCCCCGACCTTTCCCAGGCCAAAAAAACCATAAACTGCCGGATTGAAAACATCTCCATGCATGGCGCCGGGGTCACGATTCTGGGCCGGCACAGGATCGTGACGCAGGCCCGGCTCATCCTGGGCTTTACCTTGGATAACCCAAAAAGAACCTGGATAGAAAAAACCGGCGTGGTGCAACTGGTCGAAGGGCCTTACCTTGGACTGCGTTTTGACGAACCCGCCAGCACCGACAGGGAACTGGGTTTTTACCTGATGCCATAGCCTGCTCTCCGGGACCGGAATCGCTTCACGGCATCCCTTCTTCCCGGCGCCTTCACCCCTTGCCCCCATCGCCATGACCATTACCAGGAATTTTCTTTGTGCCGACCCATGACCTGCTCATAACCAATGCCACGCTTCTGGCGAATCCGGCCGACGGCCGCGTGCAGGAGGCTGCCTATCTTGCCGTGCGGGACGGAGTCATTGCCGGAATCGGGGCCATGGCCAGCCTGCCCGTGCGAACCATGGCGGAGCGGATCATTGACGCCGCGGGCAACCTGGTCATGCCGGGGCTGATCAACTGCCATTGCCATGGCGCCATGACCCTCTTCCGGGGGCTGGCGGATGACCTGCCGCTCATGACCTGGCTCACGGAGCACATCTTCCCGAGCGAAGCGCGGCTGGCCGATGCGGAGATGGTCTATTGGTGCAGCAAGCTTGCCGCCGCCGAGATGATCCTGTCCGGCGTCACCACGGTGGCGGACGCCTATTTCCATGAGGATGCGGCGGCGCGAGCCTTTTGCGAGGCGGGGATGCGGGCGGTGGCCGCCCAGGGGATCATCGATTTTCCGGCCCCCGGTGTCCCGGACCCAAAAAAAAACATCGCGCAGGCAGCGGATTTTCTCTCGGCCTGGCAGGGAAAACACCCCCTGCTCACCCCGGCCTTGTTCTGCCACTCCCCTTACACCTGCAGCGCGGACACCCTGCAACGGGCCAAGGAGTTGGCCCGCAAGGCCGGAAGCCTTTTTTTCATCCATCTTGCCGAAACCAGAGAGGAGGCGGCGCAAATCACGGAACAGCACGGCCGCACCCCGGCGGGATTGCTCCACACACTCGGGTTACTGGATGAACAGACAATCTGCGTGCACTCTGTCTGGCTGGAACAGGAGGATATCGAACTGCTGGGGGAGAGCGGAGCCAAGGTGGTCACCTGCCCGGAGAGCAACATGAAGCTCGGCTCTGGCATCGCCCCGCTGGCCGCGCTCCTCGCCGCCGGGGTTCCGGTGGGCTTGGGCACGGACGGCTGCGCCAGCAATAACGATCTGGATCTGTTCCAGGAGATGGCAAGTTGCGCCAGGCTGCACAAGGTTGCCGCCCATGAACCCACCCGGCTGCCCGGCGCCGTGGTGCTGGGCATGGCCACGGGCATGGGGGCCGAGGTTCTGGGGTTGGGCAAGCAGACCGGCCGTCTTGCCGAAGGGATGCGGGCGGACTGCCTGATCATCGACCGCAACCAGCCCCACCTGACCCCCTTTCATAATCCCGAGACCTTGGTCTACGCGGGGCGGGGCAGCGATGTCGCCACGGTGCTCATTGACGGCAAGGTGGTCATGCAGGATCGGCGGCTTCTTTCCTTTGATCTGGCGGAGGTGCTACGCGAAGTCCGGCGTCTGGCCAAACGGGTGAGGGCAGGGGGAGTGCCGTGAAGCAGAGTTAGGCACGACTCGGGCGGGCAAACTTCACAGGATAAAAAATAATCGGTCACAGGGCGCCGCAGATGCGCGTGTCAATTGTCGGCAGAAGTGTCCGACAAAGAGGCCTATGAAGTGTGCTGTTGCACACGAGCAGGCCGATGACAGCTAAGCGAGCGTGGAGCGAGACTGCGAAGCAGATGCGGCGCCCTGTGACCGATTACGGGTTCAGGCCGCCTTCCAGCCGTAGGTGCCGACCAGCTTGACAAAGCGAACGCTTTCCACCTCGGTGGTTGTCACCGCCCCCCCTTCTTTTCTGACAACCATAAGGGTTTGCCCCTCCAGATCGCCCACCGGCAAAACCATGATCCCCGGATCGGCCAACTGATCCACCAGCGGTTGCGGAATCAGCGGCCCGGCGGCGGTGACGATGATCGCCGCAAAGGGGGCATTTTCCGGCCAGCCTTCGGTGCCGTCCGCCACCTTGCTCATGATATTGTAGAGCTGGAGCCGGTCGAAGGTGCGCCGGGCGCGAGCCAGCAGGGGCTTGATCCGCTCGACCGTATACACCCGCTCGCAAAGAGCGGCGAGAATGGCCGACTGATAGCCGCAGCCGGTGCCGATCTCAAGCACCTTTTCCTTCCCGGTGAGCTGGAGCAACTGGGTCATGAGCGCCACCACATAGGGCTGGGAAATGGTCTGCCCATGGCCGATGGGCAGGGGAAAATCCCCATAGGCTTGGGCATGCAGGGCATCGGAGACAAAAAGATGGCGGGGAACCACCTCCATGGCATGGAGCACCGCCGGATCATCGATGCCCCGGGGGAGCAACTGCTCTTCGACCATGCGGGTCCGGAATTTTTCGTACTTGTTAATCCGCACGCTGTCCACTAAGGTCAATGCCGCTTTCCTTGAGCTCCTCTTCGCTGTAGGCGCGATAGAGGCAGGTGGAAACCGTGTCCCCGGCAAAGGTTATGGTCACCACATCATAGTTTTCCGAACCCAGTTTTGCCCCGATGTAGGGGGTTTTTCGCAGAAGGCTTTGCTTCACCTCACGATAGACCCAGATCTCGCCTTGCTCCCCCTTCTGTTTATGATCGGGGGCGCCAAGGGTGGCAAGCACCTCCTTCTGGGTCAGGTTGGGCGTAATCAGACAGATATCCGAGGAAAGATGGCGCACTGGTTCCCGGTAAAAACAGCCTGAACCGGCAAACCCCAGCAGACAGAGGCACACGACACAACGCACGGGAAAAGCACATCTCATTTTTCTCTCCTCCGAGAAAAGGGTTGGCGCAAACGCACGGGCGGGGAAAAAGCGGCGCGATTGACTCTATTTTGCAAGAAACCGTCCGCCGGGTTTTATCCGGCCGGCCACACTGCAATTGCTTTTTTGCAACGGATACGGGAGAATGTCTTGACCATCCGTGAAGATATATAATAAAGTTGTAGCGTTATCCACACTTTTTTTCTTGACGTACCAGCAGTCTGAGCGCCGACCCCACTGAAAGAAGGGAGATCCACCATGCGTTGCCCAAAATGCGGCTATATCTCGTTTGACCGGCAAAAATCCTGCGGCAAGTGCGGCAATGACTTGACTGCCGTGGCGGAACAGATCCAAGGCACGGCGGGCAAGGCTGCGGCCCCGTTTTTCCTTGCCGCGGTCCTGGGGCAACAAACACCCGTTTACAATGAACAGAGCTCTGCCCTCCACGAGGATGAGGACGAAGAGGCTCTTGTCTTGGACGAGCTGGAGGCGGAAGCTCCGGTCGCGGACGAAGAAGAGCTCGATTTCGCAGGAGCCCCCCTGGACGAGGACGACCTGCAAGACCAACCCCTGCCATCCCTCGGTCTCGAAGATATCGATGTTTCAGACCTCGTGCCGCCCCAGGAAGAGAAAGAGGAAGAAGAACTGGTGCTCTCTCTTGGGGAGGAACACACGGAAGCGAGCCTGGCCCAAGGGGCAGAGGATTCCCTCATGGGGATGGACCTTCCCAGCCTTGAACCCGAAGACCTTTTCGAGGTTGACGCACACGAAACCCTCCCCGGCGATCGCGGCAACGAAACAGAGCCCTCATCCGCCACGGAGGACGAGGAGATTATCGACCTCTCCTCCCTGATGGGTTTTGAGGAAACGCCGGCGAACCCGGCGGCGGCCACGGAAGACCGCGAGGTTCTGGATCTTTCCTTTGGCGATGAGCCTGAAGAACTGCATTTAAGCCTGGAGGATGGCGAGCCGCCGCCGGCTCCGGCAGAGGCGCCCAAAAAAACGGCCAGCACGCTGGCCGATATCCCGGATCTTGGCCTGACCCTGGAAAACAATGATCAATAAGACAAACGCAACGCCCACGACGGGAGAACCCGCCCCCACGCCCCAATACGCAGGATTCCTGGCCCGCGGCATGGCCATGGGCATCGATATCCTCCTTATCCACCTTCTCTATTTCTGCTGCCTGTGCGCGGTGACCGCAGCCCTGTGGGCGCATTCCCCTCACTGGCTGGCCCTGATTCCCTCTCTCTTCATGTGCCTGCTCCTGTTCCTGCTTTCTTTTCCCCTGTTCGTGGCGGTATATTTTCTGGCGCTCCATGGTTGGCAGGGGCAGACCCTGGGCAAGATGTTTTTGGGCCTCCGGGTGGTGCGAGCCGATGGCGGGGAGGTGACACCGGGCCTGGCCTTTCTCCGCTTTGCCGGCTACAGCCTTTCTCTTTTGCCCTTGGGACTCGGGATTTTCTGGAGCCTTATCGACCGGGAAAAATGCGCCTGGCACGACCATCTGGCCGCCACCCGGGTGGTTATGAAATAAGCGCCCTCGTGAAATTAGGTTGACAAGCAGGACAGATTTCAATATATGATAGCTACTTTTTTGCCGGGATAGCTCAGTCGGTAGAGCATCGGACTGAAAATCCGAGTGTCCCTGGTTCGAATCCTGGTCCCGGCACCAGAAAATCAAAGGCTCGCAAGGATTTTTCCTTGCGAGCCTTTTTCGTTTGGCGCTCCATCCCCGCGAAAAAACGACAGGGAAGAGGCATGGACACCCTCTGCTGCGCCATGCTATACTTTTTCATTGGAAATACATGTGCAAACAGCCGGGCCTGCCCCTGGCCGAAGCTCTTGCAGCACGGCGGGAAGAACAGCCCGGCATTCACCCATAATCATAGATACCATCACTGTTGAGAAGGGAGGGCGCCATGCGCACCATGTGCAGATTGCCACAATTCGGTCTCTGTTTCCTGTTGCTGATCTGCCTGGCATGGCCGGCCATGGGCAATGCCGCGCAGGAGTTCTATTTCGAGGGCTCTCCTGACCGGGTGCTGCCGGACAACGTTCCGCCCACGGTCAATCGGCGACATCATCCAGGCCCCAAAGCCCCCTCCCAGGGGCCGGCTGCATGGTATGGCTATGACTGGAAGGTGAAGACCCGCAAGGGATCGGAGGTACTGGTCATCCTCGGCTACACGGTGTACGAGCCGATGAGTACGCGTTATGGCTATGGCAACTATACCAAATCCAATACCATGGCCGCCTTTCTTGAGGTGACAGGCGCCACGCGCTACGATCTCTGCCCCAACTCAAACAGGGGTAATGAGGTTTGGACATTGCGCGGGACCAGCATCGACAACAAGGCCTTTTTGCAAACGTGCACCGGCGATGTTGCCAAGATGGTCGCGGCAAAAGCGGCGCCCCAGACCTCCTACGCCGATATCGCGCTCCATAATTACTATTCCCACGACAAATCGCTCATCAACCAGCGGTTTTACGGACATTACGGCAACGTGGCGGTCAGGGTCGAGGTGAAGATGACCGACGGCAGCGTTGATGCCGCCACCATCGGCCATGCGGTTCTGTCGAAACTCTCCGGCAAGGTTGTTGCGCAGGCGGTTGATGACCAGGCCCCCACTCCTAAGGAGGAGCAGCCCGCTCCGCCCAAGGACGCCGGCTTAGAGGTGGAGGCGACCCCCTCCTTTTCGCAAGTGGGCAGTGAGCGCACCGCCCTGATCCCGGCCTCGGAATTTTTGCCGGCCAAGCTGACCGCGAAAACCGCGCCCGGCGCCATGGTGACCTTTGAGATTGTCAGCGGCAAATCGGCGGAACTGCGGGCGGGCGGGAGCAAGAGCGACCGGGTCAGCGCCAAGGCCGACAGCAAGGGCATGGCCGAGGCGTTTTTTTTCTACACCGGCGAAACCATCAAGACTCCCGTGAAGTATGAGGTGCGCATCACCACCCCGGGGCATAAGGATAGCGTCAAGGTGCTGGTCGGCCTCGGCTTGGCCTTTGACCGCATCGTGGCGGTAAAGGCGGACCGGCTCGACACCCATGCCTTTACCCTGAGCGTCAAGAGCCGTTTCCATCCCAAGCTCGACCTGGCCAATTATCTGTATCGCGCGCACCAGTCCGGTCTGTGGGGCGACCGCCGCATCGGCATCAAGCTCAGGACCACCTGGATCAACCCGCCGGTCGGGGTGTTGCCCGAACCCTCGTTTCAGGGCACCACCAAGATCGTGACCGACAAGAAATACGGCAATGCCTTGTCCGTGGCGGAGGGCGAGCCGCAATACTATCAGACCAGCGTCGCCTACCCGGCGGTGGTGATGCAGAGCGATGGCAAGCATGTCTACCGGGTGAACGGCGGCATCGTGCTCTTGGATGCCAGTGGCAAGGAGGCGGGCTTTATCCGGGAGGCGATGGAGCAGGGCCAGGCCCTGGCGGTCGTGGCGCGGGATACCCCGGAGCACTGGCTCACCAGCCTGGCCTGTTCGCTGGAGGCCCAGGACGAGGTGCAGTATCTGATGCTGGAAACCGCCAAGATGCTGCCGGGCGGCGATGTGGTAGATGCCCTGACCACGGCCACCGGGCTGATGTGCAAATTCGGCCAGGGCGAATACGAATCGCTCTTCTACGATCTGGGCACGGTCGTGGGCGGCAAGTATCTCGACCATCTCAACGAGCCGGATGTCCTGAAAAAACTGACCCCCAAGCAGCAGGAGGCGGCCAAGCTGGCCAAGAAAGCCTACGATGATCTCGACGAGTACAAACAGCGCGAGGAGCGGGACAAGTGGCTTGGCGAGGCAGGCAAGCGGCTGCGGGAGAGCAAGGCCAGCCCGCCGCCGGAAAAACCTCTGCCGCCGCCCGCTGAATCAGTCAGCACCAGCAGCGGGAGCGGGAGCACGCCCGCGACGACACCTGCATCGCCCAGCAGCACGGACGACAGCCTGAAGAAAACCGGCGACGAGTTGAAAAAAAATGTGGAGGATCTCCAGAAATCCTTCGAGGATCTGGGCAAGACCTTTAAGGGGATCTTCAAATAGGAGGACGCCATGCTGATCGAGACCATCCAGACAATCGCCGCAACCCAGGGGCTCACGTTCACCGAGAAGAAGGGGGTCCATACCCTGGAGCGGGTGGTGGCGGAACGCAAGAGCTTTCTCTGCCGCAAAAAACTCCTCTACCGCGCCAAGTTCCGCATTGTGGAGGAGAAAAAGGAGGTGCACTTCACCGAGCTGCTCAAGGAGAGCGGGTTTGGGCTTTCCTCCGGCAGCGTGGGCACCGAGATGAGCCCCGGCTTCGGCTTCAAGAAAGAGACCTACAAAACCGGGCTGGGGCCGCGGGAAGGGACGATCGAGGAACAATCAACGCTTTTTGGCAAGCAATACACCTACACCTTCGATTTTGCTGCGGTGCGCAAGGCGGTGGAAAGCGCGGCCCAGGCCGCTGGCTACACCTTCCAGTGGAAGTTTTTTCTCTAGCGCGGGAAGGGTGCAGGGGGTATGGTGCCTGCGCATAACGTACAGGCGGACCACCCCCTATGAAGCCACAACACACAACCACTCTTTCCCAAATCTTCAGCCTGCCGGTCATCGTCGCCGCGCTCGGCTATTTCGTTGATATCTACGATCTGGTGCTCTTCAGCATCGTCCGGGTGCCGAGCCTCAAATCCCTGGGGCTTTCCGGCCAGGCGCTGATCGACAACGGCGTCTTTCTCCTCAACATGCAGATGGCCGGGATGCTGGTGGGCGGCATCCTCTGGGGTGTCCTCGGCGACCGCAAGGGGCGGCTCACGATCATGTTCGCCTCGATCTGCATCTATTCCCTGGCCAACCTGGCCAACGGCTTCGCCACCTCGCTGCCTGCCTACGCGACCCTGCGTTTCATAGCGGGCATCGGCCTGGCCGGGGAGCTGGGCGCTGGCATCACCCTGGTCTCCGAGATCCTGCACACAAGCATCCGGGGATACGGCACCATGCTGGTCGCCTCGGTGGGCGTTTCCGGGGCGATCCTGGCCAATCTGGTGGCCAGTACCTTTGACTGGCGCACGGCCTTTATCATCGGCGGGGTGCTTGGCTTGCTGCTGCTCGTCACCCGGATCAGGGTGGCCGAGTCGGGCATGTTCCGGGCCATGGATGGCAAGGCTGGAATGCAGCGGGGGAACTTCCTGGCCCTGTTCACCGATGGAGAACGGTTCCGCCGCTATTGCAACTCCATTGTGATCGGCATTCCCATCTGGTTCGTGGTCGGGGTGCTGATCACCTTTTCCCCGGAGTTTGCCGTCGCGCTTGGCATCAGCGGCCCGGTCTCGGCCGGGAACGCGGTGATGTTCTGCTATCTGGGCTTGATCTTCGGGGATTTTTCCAGCGGCTTTCTGAGCCAGCTCCTCAAGAGCCGGAAAAAGGCCATCGGTCTTTTCATGCTCATGACCGTGGCGGGGATCGGTCTCTATTTTCTGCAGACCGGGCAAAGCCCCGCCTTCTTCTACGGGGTCTGCGCCCTGCTCGGCTTTGCCGGAGGCTACTGGGCGATCTTCGTCACCGTGGCGGCGGAGCAGTTCGGCACCAACCTGCGGGCCACGGTGGCCACCACGGTGCCCAACTTCGTCCGGGGCATGGTGGTGCCGATCACCACGCTGTTCCAACTGGGGCGCAACTACCTCACCCTGGAGGGGAGCGCGCTGGCGGTCGGGGCCGTCTGCCTGGCCGCGGCCTTCCTGGCCCTGGCCGGATTGGAGGAGACCTTTCACAAGGATCTGGACTATTTCGAGGAGTTTCTCTAGCCGGAGGCGGAAATCGCTCCTCAGCCCAGCCCAAATTTTTTCATCTGATACCGCAGGGTGTCGTAGGAAATACTCAGCAGCTTGGCGGCCTTGGTCTGGTTGGCATTGGTCCTTTCCAGGGCCTGCCGGATAAGATCCTTTTCCAGCTCCTCCAGGGAAAGCCCTTCTTCCGGCAGGATGATTCTCGCCGAGGCAACCGCGGCAGGACCTGCAAATCCGGCAAGATTCGGAAGAAGCTGCTCCCGGGTGATGGTTTCCATCTCCTCCAGCACCACGCACCGCTCGATAATGTTGCGCAACTCCCGCACATTTCCGGGCCAGCCATAGGCCAGCAGGGCTTTTTCCGCCTCGCCGGAGAATTCCTTGATCCCTTTCTTGAGATATTTGTTGGCAAAATAGCGGAGAAAATGGCGGGCAAGCAACAGGATGTCATCCCCCCGATCCCGCAGGGGCGGCAGCTCCATGGCAAAGGCGCTCAGCCGGAAAAACAGATCCTTGCGGAAGTCTCCGTGTTCCGCGGCGCCCTTGAGATCCTTATTGGTGGTCACGATCACCGTGGCCTGCACGGGCAGATCCACACTGCCCCCCAGCCGCCGCACCGTTCTTTCCTCCAGAACCCGCAGGAGTTTTGCCTGGAGATCGAGACGCATGTCCCCGATTTCATCCAGCAGCAGGGTGCCGTCCGCCGCCAGCTCGAAAATCCCCTTCTTGTCGGCGCGGGCGTCGGTGAAGGCGCCTTTTGCATGGCCGAACAGCTCGCTCTCGATGAGGTTTTCCGGCAAGGCCGTGCAGTTGACCGCGAAAAACGGCCCCTGGCCATTGCCTTCCGCCTTCTGCCGCCGGCAATGGAGATAACGGGCCAACACCTCCTTGCCGCTGCCGGACTCCCCGGTGACGAGGATGGTCTCCGCCCTGACCTGAACCAATTTCTCCGCCGTCTTGAGAATCTCCTTCATCTGGGGAGATTCGCCGACCAAGCCGTGTTCAAAATAGGGACAAATTCTTTCCCGGTGATAGTCGATCTCCGCTTTGCGCCGGATGTTTTCGATGATGTTGCTGGTGATGATTTTTATCTCATCGAGATTGAACGGCTTGGTGAAATATTCAACCGCCCCGAGCTTCATGGCCCGGATGGCTGATTCCGCCGAGTCATCGGCGGTGAGCATGACCACCTCGGCTCCAACCTCTTCCTTTTTCAGCGCGGCAAGGATGTCGAAGCCGGTTATTTCCTCGGCCAGATCGACATCGAGAAAAACAATGTCCGGCTGCCAGGCAAGGATATTGGCGACAGCATCCTGCGGGGTGGTTTGAAAATGCACTTCATAGCCTTCGTTTTTCAAGGCCCTGGCAAGCATGCTGACGATGAGCTCGTCATCGTCCACGGCAAAAATTCTTCCCCTGATTTTCATGGGCTTTCATCCTCTTCTTTTTGTTCTACCGGCAGGGTGATGGTAACGGTCGTCCCCTGGCCCACAACGCTGGCAATTTCGATCTCGCCGTGGTGTTGCTCCACAAGCCGCCGGGTTATCGCCAGCCCCAGCCCGCTCCCCTTGGGCTTGGTGGTGTAAAACGGCTGAAAGGCCTTGGCGCACGCCTCTTCACTCATGCCCTTTCCCGTATCGCCGACCACCACCTCCACGGTCCCGCCCCGGCCCGGTTTGGTGCCCACGGTGATGGCGCCCCCCGCGGGCGTCGCCTCCATGGCATTGAGCAGCAAATTCAGGATCACCTGCTGCATCTGGCCGGGGTCCGCCAGGATCATGGGCAGGGCCGGATCAAGGGTGCGGACCAATTGCAATCCCTTGCGGCTGGTCGCTTCATATTCCGGGGATTTGAGCAGCATGGCCGTATTCCGCAGGGCGTTTTCAAGCTGCTGGTTGAGGTCGATCCGGGAAAAAACCGGTTTGGGCGCCCTGGCGTAGTTGAGGAGATTTTTCAGCAAGGATTCGATTCTCTGCACCTCGCCGATAGTACGCGTAAAAATCGCCTTGTCTTCCGGGGAAAGCGGTAGCTCGTCCAGTAAAACTTCCATGGAGACCTTGATCCCGGCCAGGGGGTTTTTGATCTCATGGGCCAGACCAGCCGCCATCTGGCCGACCATGGCCAGTTGCCGCGAGCGCTGCAACGCAGCCTCGGTCTGATTCCGCACGGTCACATCCCGGTCAAAGGCCAAGATATATTTGCGTCCTTCAACCTCCATTAACCCGGCCCGGACCTCCACCGGAAAAACCGTGCCGTCCTTCTTCCGGTGCTCCACCAAGGCCTCAAGCCGCCCGCCCGTCAAGATGTCTCGAATCCGGGCCGGGGCTTGCGCCGCGCTCTCAACCGTGTCGATATCCTGAATGGACAGGGCGCAGAGCTCGTCAACCGTGTAGCCGTGCATGGTTGCCGCGGACTGATTGGCCGCGATGATTCTCCCTGCCGCTTCTCCCTCTCCCTCCATGATGAAGATGGCGTCATCCGCCGACTCGAAGAGCACCTTGTAGCGGTTCTGCTCGGCAATAACAGCCTCGCACTGCTTTTTCAACGAAACAGCCATCGCATTGAAGGCGGCGGCCAGGGTGTTGAATTCGTCGGGAAGCTGCGCATCAATGGTGTGGGTCAATTCCCCGGCCTTGATTTTCTCCGTTGCCCCGATGAGCGTAGACAGAGCCGAGGAAAACCGTTTGACAAAAAGAAAGGTGAAAACAAGAAAAATCACAGGCGCGAGAGTCACCACTCCCAGCAGGATATTTTTCGCCCGGGCAACTTCCTCCCGGGTTCTGGCAATTTTCGGAGAAATTTTGTCGGCAGAAAAAAGCATCAGACTGTCAATTTCTTCAAGAAGCTGGGCGGCCGAGGCAGAGGCGTTTTTTTCTTCCCTGTCCCGCCGTTCGTGGTTTGCGCTGAGCATATACACCCGGCTCGCCTTTTTCAGATACGCATCGATGCCTTGCCGCAAACGGGTCAACCGTTGCCCCGTCAGCTCGGCATGGTGGCATTTGAAGCACCCTTCTCCGGCGAGATGCAACGCCTCGCCATTCTCGACAAAATCCCCGATGCTGGTGCGATGCTGGGAGGTGGTGAGATAGAGATCCGACTGAATGATTTTTACCTTGTTGCGCAGGGTGTCGCGGAGAAAATCCATTTGATGGAGAGCGAGCACCTTCTCAAGGTTGTCAACGACCCGGGCATTGGTAACGGCAATATACACCCCGCCAACCCCAAAGAAAAAAACCAGCAGTATGAAGCCGAGTATCGCTTTTATGCGCATGGGGGCAGGACCGCGGCGCCGGAGGCGGACGTTGCAGGGAGAGCAGATATCACAGGCCGGCTGGCGTCAATCATTGACATAATCGTAGGTTGCCAGGTCCAGGCCGATGTGTTCGGCATACTCAATAACAGGTCCGTACTCCGCCGCCGCGGTCGCAATAAAGCGGCTGGCCCCGAATTGAGCCAGCGCCCGGCGTCCTTCCGCATCCTGGTCCATGGAAAGCAGGCTGCTTGTAATGATGGTTTTCAGGGCGGGGTCCAGATCGCGCCGCACCGACAGGGTGTTTGCCGGAACTTTCGGGGAGGTGGCGAGAATTTCCAGTTCCGCGGTGATCCTGGGGTTTTCCTTGGCCAGCCGGGAAAAAACGAGATCCTTGGCCGCGCCGAGGTCCGCTGTGCCCTCCAGAACATCCTGGATGGCATCCTCATGGGTGCCGCTGAAATAGCTCTCCCTGAACCAGGACCGGTAATCCGCAATACCGTGCGTCCGGAAGAAATACAGGGGCAGAAGCCAGCCGGCCGTGGTGGCCTTGTCCACAAAGACAAAGACCTTGCCCTGCATGTCCCGCGCCGTTTTTATCCCACTGTCCTTTCTGGCGAAGACCATGCCGTAATAGGTGGATGCCCCGCCTTCGTATTCAGGCCTGGCCAGGGGCTCAACCCCCAATTTCTTGATGGCCAGGGCGCCGGTGAAGCTGCCGAAAAAAGCGCCGTCCAGCCCCTCGCTCTGGAAATTATCCAGGATATTGCCGTAGCGGGAAAGGATTTTGAGCTCAACAACCGCCCCGGTTTTTTGGGAGAGATACTGGGCAATGGGCGCATAGCGCTTTTTCTGGACAAAGATGTCCATCTCGGGGATGAGGCCGATGACAATTCGTGTGGCCGGGGCAGGGGAAGGAGGTTTCGAGGCAGGGACTTCGTTCTGTCCGTCGCCACACCCCGCCAGAAAAAGCGGAAAAAGACAGCCCAGCAGAATCCTGCGTGCATGTCGGGCAAGAAACAACCGCATCATCCCCTCCTGTTCACGATGTTGACCTCGCAAAAAGACTACCAGCCGGTCAGCATCTGTGCAAGATGCAATTCGACCAGTCAATAATTGAGCTCTTTCGCCATATCCAGGGGCACCGCCTCCCCGCCCGGAGTATTTTGGTGAAATGCCCAAACCGGCTTGGGCATTTCACCAAGAACGGCCTCCACGGCGCAGCGCGCCTCCCTGCCGGGCACCGGCTATCTCCTTGTATCTTCGAGTATGCAATTTAATTTGCACCTCTGGCATATTTTTCGCAGATACCGGGACAAGCATGCCTGAAAGGACGGGTTGTATGGGTTCTTTCAAAACCAAAAAAAGGGAAACAGGAGAGGAGGAAGGATATGCGGAAACGAAACAGGCTTTTGCCAAAAGTCGTTGTCTCGGCGTGGTCGTTGGCCATGATCACAATGGGAGGGCTGGGGCAGTTTCTTGCGCCAGATGTAGCCCAAGCCGCGGAAATTGCGGCGGATTGCGCCAGTTGCCATGAACAATCGGTGGCCAGTTTCAAGTCGTCATTCCACGGCAAGGCCTGGAAAGGCGCCAACGGCTGCCAAGCCTGCCATGGGCAGACCACGCAGCATCTCGACACCGAACAATCCAAAAAGACCATCTTCTCCTATGCCAAGGACGGCGGTCGCTCGGCCAAGGACCGCGCCGCCCAGTGCCTGAGCTGCCACTCATCCTCCAGCCATGTGGCTTTCTGGGAAACCAGCAAGCACAAGTCCGCAGGCATGTCCTGCGACAGTTGCCATACGGGCCATTCCAATCTTTCAAAGAACCTGAAACTGCCGCAAACCGAGCTGTGCTTCTCCTGCCACAAGGATATTCGCTCTGAATCAAACCGCCAGTCCCATCATCCCATCAAGGAGGGCAAAGTTTCCTGTTCCGACTGCCATGATCCCCATGGCGGGTTCGGCACCAAGATGATCAAGGCCGACTCCATTAACGAGCTCTGCTACAATTGCCACGCCGAAAAACGCGGCCCCTTCATGTACGAGCATCCCCCGGTGGAAGAAAACTGCATGACTTGCCATTCGGCCCACGGCAGCAACCACAACAAACTGATGGCCCAAAAAGTTCCGAACATCTGTCAGAGCTGTCACGACTGGAGCCGACATCCTGGCACCCCGTACACCCAGGCGAACTCTTTTGTTTCAAGTGCTCCTGCGGGCAGAGGCGGTGTTGCGCGGTCGTGCCAGAACTGTCACACAACCATCCACGGCAGCAACGGACCCAATACCCTGGGCCTGAGATACGTGAAATAAGGAGGGAGAATATATGAAAAGAAAACTGGTACTATCAGGCAGCGCCCTCTTGTCCTTGCTGTGCGTCGCAGGCGTCCAGGCCGAGGAAGGAGTCTCCGGCCATATCGAGGCCACGGGCAAGAGCATTGACGTCCGCGGCAACAAGGCAAAATTCAGCGAATACGGCGATGCGGACAGCGGCATCACCGGCGGGGTCGAAATGAAGTACGACGCCGAGTCGGGATTTCTGAATTTCAACGCCGACGAAATCGCCCGGGACACCCAGAGCTTCAAGATCGAGGCAGGCCAGTACGAAAAGTTCAAACTGGACGCCTACTATAAGGAGATTCAACATAACTTCGACTTCGACGCCAGATCTTTTTACACCGGTGTCGGCACCAACAACCTGACCACCACGGCAACCTCGGCTTCCCTGCCCACAAACGCCGCCGCCTGGCCGAGCGTCTTCGACTATGCCATTTCCCGGGATCAGTACGGCGCGGGCATCAAGCTGAACATGCTCAAACCCTTCTTCGCCGATTTTTCCGTGTCCCAGGAAGACCGGACCGGTATCAAGGCGGCGGGCGTTTATTCCAGCGTTTCCATCGAGCTTCCCGAGCCGGTGGATTACGAGACCAACACCTTCAAGGCCGAAATCGGCTACGGCGAGGATCCATTCTTCGTTTCGATGTCCTACCTGAACAGCAGCTTCGACAACGCCAACGATTATCTCTATTTTCAAAGTTTGACCGCGGCAAATACGAGTGAATTCCTGACCCTGCCGCCGGACAACGACTATTCCAAACTTGCGTTCAAGGGGCGGGTCAAACTGCCTCTGAGCAGCAGTCTTTCCCTCAGCTACGGCAAGTCCGAGGCTGAAAGCGAGTCGAACCTGGCAACCACCTACAATACCGCAGGCAACGCCCGGACCAACACCCTGTCCGACCCCTTGTTCAACGGCAAGGTTGAGACGACGAGCTACAACATCGTCCTGGCCTCCAGCCCCTTGAACTTCCTTGACGGCAAGGTTTTTTACTCCAACTACGACAAAGAAAACAAGTCCGACCGGATCATCAGCACCGTGGGCGCCACCACCTTCACCAACCATCTCTTCGACTACGAGAAGACCAGCTATGGCGTCGAGGCAGGCCTGAAGCTGCCGGCCGCTATCAAACTCACCCCCTACTACAAATTCGTGAATGTCGAAAGGCATCGCGGCGACCTGCCCGAGACCGACGACGACATCTACGGGCTCGATGCCAAGTGGAGCGGGCTGGAGTGGTTGACCGCCAAGGCTGGCTACGAAAGAATGGAGCGCGATTCCCGCTGGGAGCAACTCCAGTTGGTCACCGGCACCCAAGCCAGCGCCGACGCCATCGAACCCTATATTCGCCGGTTTGACGCCGCCGATCAGGACAGGGACACCTTCAAGCTGGGCCTGGACATCTCGCCCAACGACAGGCTGAACATCGGTCTGGGCTATAAGCACAAAATCTCCGACTACACCGAGACCGTCTACGGTCTCCTTGAGGAGAAGAGCGACAGTTTCAATATCAGCGCTGATTTCGCGGTGAACAACGCGATCATGATCTCCGGCTACGTCGATTACGAGGTCGCGACCATTGATCAGACCGAACGGGCTATGGCAACGACTGTCAACACGACTACGGCCAACCCCGTTGATACCAACGCCACCGATGGCAACTATACCTGGACCGCGAACCAGAAAAACAAGAGTCTGGATTATGGTCTGGCGATCGACATGGCCGTGGTCCCAAAAGTTCTGAGCCTGCGCGCCCAGTTCGACCATGTGCGATCCGATGGCCTCGCGGACTTCACCTACTATGAGTCAGTCCCTGCCGGCTACACCAACGAGACGGTGGATTCCCAAAACTGGGATGACTACAGGAAGAACTCCTTTCTGTTGAAGGCAACCTACAACACGACGGAGAAGATCACCCTTGTCGGCGGCTACGCCTATGAACACTACAAGTACAATGATCAATTCTCCGACGGCTACTCGTATGTGTGGGGGGCCACAACCAAAAGCTACCTCACCGGTGCGGGCATGGACCCGAACTACAATGCCAACGTGTTTTTCCTGACCGCGAAGTACAAATTCTAACCGGTTAGGCGTTTCCCCCGGAATCAAACCGGCGGAAACTGCTTGAGCCGACGTTCTCCTTGGGGGGAGGGGCCTATGCCTCTCCCCCCATCTTTTTGTACCTTAACATGTCTCCAGTCAACCCCATGTTCAGGCTGCCGAGCAGCTTTAATACGGAAAGCCTGCCGTCACCGCGAGTTTCAGCCCATCGTCTCCTCCGAAACCGCCTTTGCCCATAGCCCCCTCGTCTTTACCCCATCCCGCCGCAAGTAACTGCGTGCGAATGCGCCGAATTTTTCCCTTGACAGCAACCGGGCTTGGGGGTAAATGTGCCTGTTCTTAAAAAGACTGTCCATGCGGCCCCAGACCAGGGCCGTTTTTTAATGCCGGTTTCCCAAGGTATGGTGCCTTGACCGGCGCCAGGCGTAACCGCGCAACTGCATAAATGGAGTGGAAGATTTACCATGAAAGACCTTTCGAAAGTCCGCAATATCGGTATCAGCGCCCATATCGACTCAGGCAAAACCACCCTGACCGAGCGCATCCTTTTCTATACCCAGCGTATTCATGCGATCCATGAGGTGCGCGGCAAGGACGGCGTCGGCGCCAAGATGGACTCCATGGAGCTGGAGCGGGAGCGCGGCATCACCATCTGTTCCGCCGCCACCTACTGCGACTGGAAGGACCATTCCATCAACATCATCGACACCCCCGGCCACGTGGATTTCACCATCGAGGTTGAGCGGGCCCTGCGCGTGCTCGACGGCGCGGTGCTGATCCTCTGCTCCGTGGGCGGCGTCCAGTCCCAGTCCATTACGGTTAACCGGCAGATGACCCGCTACCGGGTTCCCCGCGTGGCCTTTATCAATAAATGCGACCGCACCGGCGCCAATCCCGAGAAGGTCATCAAGCAGTTGCGCGACAAGCTGGGCCTCAACGCCGTGCCCATCCAGGTGCCCATGGGCCTTGAGGGCGACATGCAGGGGCTCATCGACCTGGTCAAGATGAAGGCTGTGTATTTCGACGGCGAAAACGGCGACAAGATCCGCATCGAGGATATCCCGGCCCAATACAAGGATGAATGCGACGCCAAGCGGGAAGAGCTGCTGGACGCGGTTTCCATGTTCTCCGACGAATTGATGGAGGCGGTGCTCGAAGGCGCCCCCACCGAGGAGATGATCATGGACGCGATCCGCAAGGGCACGCTCTCCTTGGAATTCACCCCGGTCATGATGGGCTCCGCCTACAAGAACAAGGGCGTGCAGCTCCTGCTCGATGCGGTCAACGACTACCTGCCGTGCCCCACCGACGTTGACAACTTCGCCCTGGATCTGGACAACAACGAGGCCGAGGTCAAGGTCACCAACCAGCCGGGCGATCCCTTGCTGGCCCTGGCCTTCAAGCTTGAAGACGGCCGCTACGGGCAGCTCACCTACGTGCGCACCTACCAGGGCACCCTGAAGAAGGGCGACTCCATCGTCAATGTCCGCACCGGCAAGAAGGCCAAGGTCGGCCGCCTGGTGCGGATGCATTCCGACGAGATGGAGGAGATCGAAGAGTCCGGCTCCGGCGACATCGTCGCCCTGTTCGGCATCGACTGCGCCTCCGGCGACACCTTCACCCGCGGCGACTACAACTTCTCCATGAGCTCCATGCATGTGCCGGAGCCGGTTATCTCGCTTTCCATCACCCCGGTGGACAACAAGGCCCAGGACAACATGTCCAAGGCCCTGAACCGTTTCACCAAGGAAGACCCCACCTTCAAGACCTATGTGGACCAGGAAACCCTGGAGACCATCATCTCCGGCATGGGCGAGCTGCACCTTGACGTCTACGTCGAGCGGATGAAGCGCGAATACAAGGCCGAGGTCACCGTGGGCGCGCCCCAGGTCGCCTACCGCGAGACCATCACCCAGCGGGCCGAGTTCAACTACACCCACAAGAAACAGACCGGCGGCTCCGGCCAGTTCGGCCGCGTTGCAGGCTACATCGAGCCCATGGAAGAGGGCGAGTACGAATTCGTCGACCAGATCGTCGGCGGCTCCATCCCCCGCGAATATATCCCCTCCTGCGACAAGGGCTTCCAGAAATGCCTGGAAAAAGGCTCCCTGGTGGGCGCCCATGTCACCGGGGTGCGCTGCGCCATCAACGACGGCGCCTCCCATGCCGTGGACTCCTCGGATATCGCCTTCCAGCTCGCTGCCATGGGCGGCTTCAAGGAAGCATACATGAAGGCCAAGCCGGTGATCATGGAGCCGATCATGAAGGTCGCGGTCGAGGGCCCCACCGAGTTCCAGGGCTCCATCATGGGCAGCCTGAACCAGCGGCGCGGCATGATCATCGGCACCAACGAGGAAGACGCCTACACGGTCATCGAGGCCGAGGTGCCGCTTTCCGAGATGTTCGGCTACTCCACCGATCTTCGTTCCTTGACGCAGGGCAAGGCAGAGTTTACCATGGAATTTGCCACCTACCGTCCGGTGCCCAAGAGCGTTGCCGAAGAGTTGGTCGCCAAGGCCCAGAAAAAAGACAAAAAATAGTAACTGCCCAGCTGCACCGCATCTGCTTTGTCATCGGTCGATTCGCATACTGGAGTATAGCGAATCGACCTCTTTCGCGCATCTGCGGCACTGCTGAACAGTTACTTTCTGGATTTTGTTCAATGTCGGCGTCAAGCTGAATAATTACAAAAAATAGGATACCGCCATGCTGAAACAAGAGCTGATTGAAAAGAACCCCATCCGTCACCTGAAGGGCGAAAGCGACGCCAAGGAATCCAGCCGGATGGGGTTGGTCATGGCGCGGGCCGGCGTGGGCAAAACCGCGCTGCTGGTGCAGATCGCCTTGGACTCCCTGTTGAACGACAAGCAGGTGGTCCACGTCAGCGTTGGGCAGAGCCTGGACAAAACCAAGCTCTGGTACGACGACATGTTCAAGGATATCGCCGAGTTCTGCACGCTTGAGAACGCTGGGGAAATCCATGATTCGATCATGCATAACCGCATGATCATCACCTTCAACGAGTCCAAGTTCAGCCGGGCCAAACTGGAAGAGCGGCTGCACGACCTGGTGCAGCAGAACGTCATCAAACCGAGCTGCATGGTGGTTGACGGCTTTGATTTTGCCAAAACCGACCGCGCGGTGCTGGAAGGGATGCGGGATCTGGCCAAGGCCATGAACCTGCAGATCTGGTTTTCCGCCGTGTGCGACGAGGAGGCCGATTGCCAGTGCGCCTCCGGAATTCCCGCCCCCTGCAAAGGCATGGAAGATCTTTTCAATACCATTGTTCTGCTTCAGCCGGTATCGCAAAGCGACTGCATCGACCTGAAGATCCTCAAAGGAACGGCGGCGGTCAGCAAATGCGGCAAACTCCTCAAGCTTGACACCAAAAGCTTCATGATCAGGGAAAACTGCAAATAAGCGTTTGCGGTAACAAAACGAGGCAACACAAGGTGGACGGCGCAAGCTGCCCACCTTTTTTGTTGACCTTTTTCCGGAGAAAGGGCTACCCTTGCCGGAAATCCAGCCCACAGCCCAGGACAGGTGACACCCCATGAAATTCCGCCCGTGCATCGACCTCCACCAAGGCAGGGTAAAACAGATTGTCGGCTCCTCCCTCTCCGACCAAAAACAGGAAAGCCTGACCACCAACTTTGCCTCGGACCTGCCGGCCTCCCACTATGCCGCGATGTACAAGGCGGATCAGCTCTTCGGCGGCCATGTCATCATGCTGGGACCAGGCAACGAAGCCGCTGCGTCCGAGGCCCTGCAAACCTTTCCCCAAGGATTGCAGGTGGGCGGCGGAATCACGGCGGACAATGCCGCGTATTGGCTGGATCAGGGGGCCAGCGCGGTGATCGTCACCTCGGCGGTGTTCAGGGACGGGGTGGTGCATGAGGACCGCCTTGCCGAACTGGTTCGCGCTGTGGGCAAGGAGCGGCTGGTCCTTGACCTGAGCTGCCGGAAAAAAGGGGATGCCTACCATATCGTTACCGACCGCTGGCAGAAGTTCACCCGGGTGACGGTTTCCGAACAATCCCTTGCGTATTTCGCCGGCCACTGCGCTGAATTCCTGATCCACGCCGTGGATGTGGAGGGCAAATGCGGCGGCATCGAGGAAGAACTCACCTCGCTGCTCGGCCGCTTCAGTCCAATCCCCACCACCTATGCCGGCGGGGTGAAGAATCTTGCCGATCTCTACCGGGTCAAGGAGCTGGGGCTGAATCGCCTGGACGCCACCATCGGCAGCGCCCTGGACATCTTCGGCGGCGCCGGCATCACCTATGCCGAGGCCGTGGCCTTTAACCGACGGGAAGAATGCCGAGCATGACCCAGGACACCGCCTTCCCGCCCCCGGCCGCCGACACCGGCGGAGAAACCGAACGCCTGACCCTCCAGGTGGACCGCGACCTTTTCCGCGCCTTTCAACGCTGCACCTGGATCATTGCCCATGAAACCGGCAGATCCAGGCTGGAGATCATGAACGAGATGGTCCGCGATTTTCTGATAAAGCACGGCTGTTGAGCAACCCCTCCTTGACCACGGGGTCAGCCTCAGCTACTATGGGCTAGGCCGTTAGAACAAAAAATATTTCCATCCCGACGAACCGGACGGCAGCAGTGCACACAGCGATGGTTGTTTGATGACGGCTCCAAAACGACGAGAATAGGTCCGCCGATGCCCGGGGTTCCCCTGACCAACGAACAGCGCTTCGCGCTGATCCAGAAATACATCGAGCGGATGCCGAGCCTCTCCACCACGGTGACAAAGGTTCTGGAGGTCTGCAATCGCCCCAGCACCTCGGCCAACGACCTGAACCGGGTCATCGCCCTGGACCCGGTCCTGACCGGACAGGTGCTCAAGCTCATCAACTCGGCCTATTATTCCCTGCCCAATCAGATCAGCTCCCTTACCCGGGCGATCATCATGCTCGGGATCAACACCGTGAAAAACCTAGCCCTAAGCACCGCGGTGCTGGGCAGCATGGGCCGGCAAGACTCCTTTCGCTCGCTGTCCATGGATGCCTTCTGGACCCATTCCCTCTGCGTCGGGGTGCTGGCCAAGGCCCTGGCTGGACGCAAGGGAATCCCCGGCATGATGCAGGAAGAATTCTTTGTTGCGGGACTCCTCCACGATCTGGGGAAAATCCCGCTGAACAACTGTTTTGCCGAGGAATACCGCCAGGCCCTGGAGTTGTCCACCATTGAGCAGGGATCCTTGCCCAAGGCCGAGGAGATACTGCTGGGCTTCGATCATGGCCACGCAGGAAAGATGATCGCCGACAAATGGCAGCTCAGTCCGGCGCTCACCGAACTGCTCCGCTTCCACCACGCCCCGGAAAAAGCCTCCCCGAACAACCGCCAGTTGGTCAGTGTGGTGGCCCTTGCCAACACCTACGCCAATCTCTTTGACGTCGGCTCGGCCGGGGACCGTTTCCCGGACACGTCCAGGGTCGAGGAGCTGCTCCTCCTGGTCGGCCTGAAATGGCATGACCTTTCAAGTCTGCACACGGTTGTGGAACAGGAAATCGAAAAGGCCCAGGTTTTTCTCCAGATCGCCAGGGAGGCAGCATGAGCATGAAAATCAAATTCTGGGGGGTCCGGGGCTCCATCCCCTGTCCCGGGCCAAAAACCATGAAGTATGGCGGAAACACGGCCTGCATCGAACTGCGCTTCCCGGAAATCAACCGGCTCATCATCATCGACGCCGGCTCCGGCATCCGGGAGCTGGGCAATTTCATGATGGCCAACGATTTCAAGCAGGGTCCGATCAACACGGATATCTTCCTGACCCACACCCACTGGGATCACATCATGGGGTTTCCCTTCTTCACCCCCATCTATGTGCCGGGCAGCACCCTCAGGGTCCACGGCCCGGTCAGTTTTGAGGGCGACACCCTGGAAAAAATCGTGGGCGGCCAGCTCACCTACCGGTATTTCCCGGTTCGCCAGGCCGAACTTGCCGCCCGGATCGAGTATATCGATCTCAAGGAAGGAGAACTCGACCTGGGCGACGGCATTACCGTGACCGCGAAATACCTCAACCACCCCCTCCTCTGCCTGGGCTACCGTTTTGCCTACCAGGGGAAGACCTTTTGCACCGCCTATGACACCGAGCCGTTCCGCAATGTTTTCTGCACGGATCCGGAAGATCCATCCTATGACGAAGGCATGGCCGCCGAGGGCGAAATGGTGGCCCAGGAACAGAATGGGATTTTGGAACAGTTTTTTTCCGGAGTGGATCTCCTGGTGCACGATACCCAGTACACCCAGGATGAATATCTGGCTAAATTCGTTGGCTGGGGCCACTCCTCGTTCGAACATGCCGTTGCCGCGGCCACGCGCGCCGGGGTAAAAGCCCTGGCCCTGTTCCACCACGATCCGGCGCGCACCGATGACCAGATCGACACCCTTTCGGAAAAATATTGCGTCCGGGCAGGGGAGGGCGGCACGGAAATCTTCTTTGCCACGGAAGGAGCGGAAAGAGAAATTTAAGGGACCAGGCAAAAATGTCGATGGGTATTGTGACGCAACAACAAGGAGAAGCAATACCGCACAACAAGGAAACAACCACCGCAGGGGGGAAACAATGGTTATTTCCGAAGAGATCAAATTTCCACGGCCGATACGGATCGATCCGTATCGCAGGGAAAAAAAGGTCGAACCCATCGACAATCTTTCCGCTGTGGCGCGGATCGGCGCCTTCACCCGGGACTGGCAGCGCAACCGCGAAGACCGCCGCGGCCGGAGTCATGCTCCGCCCACGCCCGAGGAAGCCTCGGTGCGGCATCTGGTGCAACAGGTCAACACCCATCTTGAAAACCAGAACATCCTCATCCATCTCGTACTCATCAAGAACCAAAACGGCTATTCCCTTGATGTCTATGACTGCACCGGCAATGAGCAATGCGCCATTATCGGCGACGTGGTCATCGACTTAAACGACCTGCCGGTGCTCCTGAAAAATCTCCAGCAGGAAGCCGGTATTCTCCTCGACACCATCTCGTAATCCGCCCAATTCTCCTTATATTCTTCTCCAATTCTCCTGATGTTTTTCTTGTTGAAATCTGGATTGAAACATGCTACCAATGCCTTTCATATTCTGAATGGTCATTCAGGATGTAGGTGTTTCCCCCTACACAATAGGGAAATCGCGAGGTGAAGGATGCTGCTTGCAGAGCTGCTTGTCGACCGAAAAGGCGAGATTCTGGACAGTTGGGTCGATCAGGTTCTGACCACCTACCCGGAGGATGGCTCCCGGTTCTTTAAAAAAGAGAAGGACCAGTTTGCCAACCCGGTGGGGTATGCGGTGAAAAGCAGTCTGTGGGCGGTGTATGCCCTGCTCTTCGAAAAAAACGAGCCGGAAGGGATCGTCGCGTGCCTCGATCAGATGGTCCGGATCCGGGCGGTGCAGACATTTAATCCTTCCGAAGCTGTTTCCATGGCATACATCTTGAAGAGGGTCGTAAAGGATTTCTGCCGGAAGGACAATGTCGCCGACCTTGAAGGCTGGCATGCCTTTGAAGAAAAGGCCGACATTCTGGCCTACACCATGTTCGACCTGTATGCCGCCAGCCGGGAAAGGCTCTATCAAACCCGGATCGCGGAGATTAAAAGTGGAAATCATATCACCACGGACTCCGGTTGCCCTTCGAAGCTGATGGACGAAATGGCTCCCGAGGCGGAGCTGAAAACCATTACCGTGTAAGCCGTTGTAACAAAAACTGCCTTGCCGTTTTCCCGGCAAGGCCGGCATAAAGAGCCGTGACGGAATAGCCCGAACAGCCGTTTAACAACAAGGGATATTCCGTAACGGCTCCTAAACATGATGCGAGGTAACAGTACATGAGAATCCTGAATCCATTCATCGCAGTGTTGGCGCTTATCGCGGTTGGTCTGGTGGCCGCCCAGGTGCCGGGTGGGCAGGCTTTGATGGGGATCATCTTGCCCTATCTCGCCTTTGCCCTCTTCTTGGGAGGATTTGCCTATCGCATAATGCAATGGGCCAAATCTCCTGTTCCCTTCCGGATTCCGACCACCTGTGGTCAGGCCAACTCCCTGCCCTGGATCAAGCAGAACAAGATCGACTGCCCCTCCACCAAGCTCGGAGTCATCGCCAGAATGATCCTGGAGGTTTTCCTGTTCCGCTCCCTGTTCCGCAACACCAAGGCGGAGGTGCATGAGGGCCCCAAGCTGGTCTACGGCTCCAGCAAGTTTCTCTGGCTGTTCGCCCTGCTGTTCCACTACTGTTTTCTGGTCATCGTTCTGAGGCATATGCGGCTGTTTATGGACCCGGTGCCCGGCTTTGTCGCCGCCCTTGAGTTCGGCGACGGCTTTTTGCAGATCGGCGCTCCGGTGTTCTACCAGACCGACGCCATCTTCCTCGGCGCCATCGCCTTTTTGTTCCTCCGCAGGGTGATGCTGAGCAACATCCGCTACATCTCGCTGCCCGCCGATTACTTTCCCCTGTTCCTGATCTTCGGCATCGCCGTCACCGGCATCCTGATGCGCTATGTCTTCCGGGCCGATGTGGTGGCGATCAAACAATTGACCCACGGCCTGACCACCTTTGCTCCGGCCATTGCCGCCGGGCAGATCAGCCCGATCTTTTTCATCCATGTTTTCCTGGTCTGCGCCCTGCTGATCTACTTCCCCTTCAGCAAGCTGATGCACATGGCCGGTGTCTTCATGAGCCCCACCCGGAACATGATCAACAACAGCCGGATGGTCCGGCACATCAATCCGTGGAATGATCCCAACATCAAGCCGCATTCTTACGCTGCCTACGAGGACGAGTTCAGGGAGTTCATGAAGGAAGGCGGAATACCCGTTGAGAAGGAATAAGAACAATGGCAATCATGAAAGCAGATAAACTCGGTGTAAGCGTTGCGAAGGGTCCGTCCATGATGACCGGGGCCATTCCAAAAAACGACTGGTGGGATGTTCCGGCTGAATTCAAGCCCGGCAAATATTGCTATCCCGCCAAACAAGAGATTCACGAATACCATCAGAAAAGCCTGCCGAAGGAATTAGGCGGCCAGCCTCGGGTATGGGATCCGGAGAGTGACAACTGGCTCCTGCCGGAGGGCTGGGAGACGATTATCCTCACAGGCCTGAAGGAACGGCTGGACAAATTCCGCTCCCTGAAAATCTTCATGGATTGCTGTGTCCGCTGCGGTGCCTGCGCGGACAAGTGCCACTTCTTTCTGGGTACCGGTGATCCGAAAAACATGCCGGTTCTCCGTGCCGAGCTGATGCGCTCCGTGTACCGGAACGACTTCACTCTGGGCGGCAAGATCCTCGGCAAGATGGCCGGCGGTCGGCCCATGACCTTCGGGGTGCTGAAAGAGTGGTTCATGTACTACTACCAGTGCACCGAGTGCCGCCGTTGCTCGGTCTTCTGCCCCTACGGCATCGACACCGCCGAGATCACCATGATCGGCCGCGAGCTGCTGCATCTGGTGGGGGTCAACACCAACTGGATTCTGGAACCGGCAGCCAACTCAAACCGCACCGGAAACCACATGGGATTGCAACCCCATACCTTTAAAGACAACATCATGTATCTCTGCGATGATATTGAGGAGATCACCGGTATCCGGGTTGAGCCGACCTTCAATCGCAAAGGCGCAGAAGTGCTGTTCATCACCCCCTCTGCGGACGTCTTTGCCGAGCCGGGCATCTACACGGCCATGGGCTACCTGTTGCTCTTCCACCACATCGGCCTGGATTACACCTTCAGCACATACGCTTCCGAGGGCGGCAACTTCGGCCTTTTCACCAACAACGAGTTGATGAAGAAGTTGAACGCAAAGATGTACGCCGAGGCCAAGCGGTTGGGGGTCAAGTGGATCCTGGGCGGCGAATGTGGCCACATGTGGCGGGTGCTCCATCAGTACATGGACACCATGAACGGCCCGGCCGACTTCCTGGAAGTCCCGACCTCGCCGATCACCGGAACCCGCTTCGACAACGCGGCCTCCACCAAGATGGTCCATATCAGCGAATTCACCGCCGATCTGATCAAGCACGGCAAGCTGAAGCTTGACCCGAAACGCAACGATCACCGGATCGCAACCTACCATGACTCCTGCAACCCGGCCCGCGCCATGGGCTTGTTGGATGAGCCACGGTATGTCTTGCAGAGCGTGTGCAATAATTTCCATGAGATGCCGGAAAACACCATCCGGGAATCAACCTTCTGCTGCGGCAGCGGCACCGGCTTGAACACCGATGAGATCATGGAACTGAGAATGCGGGCAGGTCTGCCAAGGGCCAACGCGGTCAAATATGTGCATGAGAAGCATGCGGTCAATATGCTCTCCTGTGTCTGCGCCATCGACCGCGCCACCTTGACGAGCCTGAACAACTACTGGAATCCCGATGTGGAGGTCTGCGGCGTGTCCGAGCTGGTCGGCAACGCCCTGGTCATGGAGGGAGAAAAAGAGCGTGAAACGGGTCTCCGTTTTGAGCCACTTGCAGGAATGGAGGGCTGATAGCCATGTACGGGAAAGGAAGAATCATACCTGCGTTGATACTGTTCTTGGGCCTCATGACATCCCCGATCTGGTATAAATCCGGGGAAGCGAGCAAAATTCCCAAGCCTGAAAAACCAAAGGACTACACGGAGTGTGTTGCGCCGACTCAGGAGATGCGCACCTCGCACATGGTGCTGCTCAATGAGTGGCGCGATGACATCCTGCGTGAAGGCGGCGCCCGCACCGGGAAAACCCCCAACGGCACCGAATATGTACGGAGCCTGCAGAATGGCTGCATGAAATGTCACAGCGACAAGAAGAAGTTCTGTGACGCCTGCCACAACTATACCTCCGTGAAACCGTATTGTTGGGATTGTCATCTCCAGCCGAAGGAGGCGATGTAACATGGACAGCAAGAGAAGAGATTTTTTGAAAATCGCCGGGCTCACCGCCATTGCCGGCATTGCCGCCCCCTCGGCTTTCAACACCCTGCTCAAGGGCGAAGCCCTCGCCTCCGCCGGGCAAGCCGCCGCAGGCGGGCATGGGGCTGCGGCCCCAACCGGCAAGCGCTATGGCATGGTCATTGATGTGAAGAAATTCACCGAAAATCCCGGGCTGGCGGAACAATGCGTCTCTGCCTGCCACACCATCCACAATGTGCCGGATTTCGGAAACAGGAAGGATGAGGTCAAGTGGATCTGGATCGAATCCTACGAACACACCTTTCCGACGGAGAGCCAGTACAAACGGCCGGATGCGCTCAAGGACATGCCCATCCTGACCCTGTGCAACCACTGCGACAACCCGCCCTGCGTCCGGGCCTGCCCCACCAAGGCCACCTATAAGAAAAAAGACGGCATCGTGGGCATGGACTACCATCGCTGCATCGGCTGCCGGTTCTGCATGGCTGCCTGCCCCTATGGCGCCAGAAGCTTCAACTGGCGCGACCCCCGAGGCAAGGATGCGAATGGCCAGCCCTTTATCAAGGCGGAAAACCCCAAATACCCCACCCGGATGCGCGGGGTTGTGGAAAAATGCAATTTCTGCACCGAGCGGCTGGCCATCGGCCAGATTCCGGCCTGTGTTGAAGTCGCAGCCCAAACCAAGGCCATTGTCTTCGGCGACATGAATGATCCCAACTCCGAGATCAGCCAGGTTCTGAAGACATCCTTTACCATCCAGCGGAATCCTGCAATAGGGACACATCCATCCCTCTTCTATATTATTTGAGGTGAAAGATCATGATTGAGAAAGCATTAAAAGGAAGCACGGGGTACTGGGTATGGATGCTCTTCCTGCTCTCCATAATGGGTGTGGGCGGTCTCTGCTATGTCCAGCAATTCAACTACGGTTTGGGCATTACCGGCATGAGCCGGGATGTGACCTGGGGGGTATACATCTCCCAGTTCACCTTTCTGGTCGGTGTGGCAGCCGGCGGCCTGATGCTGGTGCTGCCGTATTACATCCATAACTACAAGGCCTTCGGCCGCATCGTCATCCTCGGCGAGTTCATGGCTATTGCCGCCATCGCCATGTGCCTGATGTTCATTATTGCCGACCTGGGTCAGCCCATGCGGGCCTTGAACGTTCTGCTCCATCCCACCCCCAACTCCATGCTGTTCTGGGATATGATCGTCTTGAACGGCTATCTGTTCCTCAACATCCTCTGCGGCTGGGTGGTATTGCAATCCGAATACAAGGGGATCAAGTATCCCAAGTGGATCAAGCCTTTTATCTACCTTTCCATCCCCTGGGCGATCAGCATCCACACCGTTACCGCTTTTCTGTACTGCGGTCTGCCGGGCCGCCATTTCTGGCTCACCGCCATTCTCGCCCCGCGCTTTCTGGCCTCGGCCTTTGCCGCCGGGCCGGCCCTGCTGATGGTCATCGCCATGATCCTCAAGAAGACCACCAAGTTCGACGTGGGCCGCGAGGCGCAGGACAAGCTGGTGACCATCATCGGCTATGCCGCCATGCTCAACTTTTTCTTCCTGGGCTGTGAATTTTTTGTTGCCTATTACAGCCAGATCCCCGGCCACATGCATACCCTGGACTATCTCTTCTGGGGCCTTGGCCATGGCGACCAGGTATACAACAACCTGGTGCCCTTCATGCGCGCCTCGGTGATCATGGGTCTGGCCGGCATCGCGCTGATCTTTGTCTCCCGGGCCAAGCAATCCGATGGGCTGCTGGTGGTTTCCTGCCTCCTCATCTTCATTGCTTTCTGGATCGACAAGGGTCTCGGCCTGGTTCTCGGCGGCTTTGTCCCGAGCCCGCTTGAGTATGTAACCGAGTATGTTCCCAGCGTCCAGGAACTCGGCATTACCGCCGCCATCTGGGCTACGGGCTTCTTCATTCTCTCCATCCTCTACAAGGTGGCGATCAGCGTCAAGCTGGAGAAGGAAGCCTAAACCGTTTTTTCCTGCTGCATGGTTGTTTCAAGGCAAGCTCCTTCCGGGGCTTGCCTTTTTTTATGCCTGCCCGGCAGCGCCCGAGGAGCGTCACGACCGATAATATGGGTGGTTTGCCCGGTGGTTATGTTGTATTCTGCCGATATCGTTGAAAATTGACCCTGCTGGTTTCCCGTTTCCCGGGATGAAGACCCATACAACCGAGTCCCTGCCATGACGCCATCACATACGCCCAAAAGACCGGCAATACACTCCATCCTCGACAAGATCGGCAATACCCCGCTGATCCCGATCAAACGCTTGAATCCTTTGAAAAAGGTGGCTATCTACGCCAAGCTTGAGGCCTTCAATCCCGGTGGCTCGGTCAAGGACCGGGTTGCCCTGAACATGATTGAAACCGCCGAGGCCGAGGGCGAATTGACCCCGGACAAGATCGTGCTGGAGGCCACCAGCGGCAACACCGGTATCGGGCTGGCCATGGTCTGTGCGGTCAAGGGCTATAAATGCCAGTTGATCATGCCTGAATCAGCGTCCATCGAACGGCGCAAGATCATGGAGGCCTTTGGCGCGGAAATCCTGCTCACCCCCGGCAAACGCGGCACCGATGGGGCCATCGAACAGGCCTATGCCCTGGCCCGCCAGTATCCGGATCGCTATTTCCTCACCGACCAATTCAACAATACGGCAAACTGGCTGACCCACTACAAGACAACCGGGCCCGAGATCTGGGAACAGACCGGGGGCAGGGTGACGGATATCGTCGCCACCCTGGGCACCTCGGGCACGGTCATGGGGTTGTGCCGCTATTTCAGCGAGCACCATCCCGAAGTGCGCATCACCGCGGTGGAGCCCTTTCTCGGCCATAAATTGCAAGGGCTCAAAAACATGAAGGAGTCCTACACTCCAGGAATATTTGACAAAAAACTCCCCTTTCAGATCATCAACATCCCGGATGAGGAGGCGTTCTCTTCCGTTCGTCTCTTGGCCCGCAGAGAGGGGATTTTCGCCGGCATGAGCTCCGGCGCCGCCATGTCCGCGGCCCTGACCCGCGCCGCCCAGTTGAAGGAAGGCGTGCTCGTGGCCATCTTCCCCGATGGCGGCGAGAAGTATCTGTCCACCGAGCTTTTCAGCAAGCAGGAAACGGAAGAGTCCCAGCAGGCGGAACTGCGTTTTTTCAATACCCTCTCCCGGAAAAAAGAGGTGTTTCGGCCCATTGTCCCGGATACCGTGACTTTTTACGCCTGCGGTCCCACGGCCCACGAACTGGCCCACCTGGCCCATTGCCGCCGCTTCATGGTTGCCGATCTCGTGCACCGGGTGCTGGTGCTGAAAGGGTATCAGGTGAAATTCTATATGAATTTCACCGACCTGGACGACAACACCATCCAGGGCGCGGGCAACAAGAAAGAGAGCCTCGCCGCATTCACCGGCAGATACATCCAGGACTTCAAACAGGACATGGCTGCGCTGGAGATGCTCGATGCCGCAGGATACCCTCTGGCCTCCGAACATGTACCGGGCATGATCGCTCTGGCCCAGCAGTTGGTGGCAAAGGGGTATGCCTACGAAAAACACGGCTCCATCTATTTTGACATCTCGAAATTCGCCAAATACGGCAGGCTCTCCGGCGTGGACCTGAGCAAGATCCAGGTGGGAAAAACCGTTGATCTGGACGACTATGAAAAGGAAAACCCGGTTGATTTCACCCTGCTCAAGCGTTCGACCTTAAGCGAGCTGAAAAGCGGCATCTTTTTCCAGACCGAGTGGGGCAACATGCGCCCCGGCTGGCATATCGAATGCGCGGCCATGACCCTGGACCTGCTCGGGGAAACCATGGATATCCATACCAGCGGCCGCGACCTGCTCTTCCCCCACCACGAAAACGAGAACGCCATCGCCGAGGCGCTCACCGGCAAGCCCCTGGCCAATTTCTGGCTACACAGCGAACTGCTGCTGCTGGATGGCAAGAAAATGTCCGCGGACAACCGGAACCTCATCACCCTGCGCGATGTTCTGGACAAGGGCTATACCGGCCGGGAGATGCGTTATTTCCTGATCCGGACCCATTACCGCAAGCCGATCAATTTCTCCTTCCGCAGCCTGGACGCGGCCCGCAAGAACCTGCGGCGCCTGGACGGCTTTATCGGCAAACTGCTCTGCCTGCCGCCGGGACTGCCCCACGCCGAGGTTGCCGCCTATCTCTCCGACATGGAGGACCGCTTTTTCAAAGCCCTGGACGATGATCTCAATGTTTCCAAAGCCTTTGCCGCGCTGTTCGATTTTATTAAAAAGACCAACCCGATCCTGAGCCAGGGACTCCTTGACCGCGAGCAGAAGGATTATATTCTGGAGGCCCTGCGGCGGGTCAATTCCGTGCTGGGAATCATGCGGCTTGAGGAGTGTCCCCTGGCGCCGGAGATCAACAAGCTGATCCGGGACCGGGAAGAGGCGAGGAAACAAAAGGATTGGCAGAAGGCGGACGGGGTGCGCCAGGAATTGGCGAAAAAAGGCATCGAAGTGGTCGACACCGCCAAGGGGCCGGTCTGGAAAGAGGTGGAGAAACAAGAGTAGGAAGCGGCCCGCAATGCAGGGCGAAAACGGTATTGCTTTCTTGGCCCGATCGTTCTAATATCTGTCGCACATGGGGCGCCCGTAGCTCAGCCGGATAGAGCACCGGCCTTCTAAGCCGTAGGTCAGAGGTTCGAATCCTCTCGGGCGCACCACACTGCATACATCGGCTTGAAAGCCCTCCCCCGCTAGGTGTCCATCATCTCCCAGAGCGTCTGCGCCAAGGCAAAGAGCGGCGCGACAAACAGGGTGACAATAAGCAGCGCCTGCCTCTGCAACCAGGAATTTGTGAGCAGTTCGATCATCCCGCCGGAGTCGCCGCCCAGCCAGAAAGCCAGAAGGGGAAAGAGCAAGGCCCCCAGCCCCAGCAAGACCATCTCGGTGATGAGCAATTTCCGGCCAAAGAGCTTTGCTCCGTCACATACAATTCGCACCCAGGCCATCCTCGCCGCAAGCGGCTTCAAAGCGTCGCAATTCTCCCGGACCTGCGCCAGCCTTTCCTGGATAACCTGGTACAGTTGGCCATGCATGTTCTGCTTGGCCAACCCTTCTATTTCGTTGAGCTTTTGCCGAGCGGCCTCGAGTATCCCCTGGAAGTTCATAAAAAAAGACTGGTAGGGATACTCCTGCCAGTACCGCCGGAAGGAGTCCCAGGTGGCCGCCATTCCGGCAATATCGGCTTGCATGGCATCGAGGGTGTTTTCCTGGAGACGGTAGCAGGCGCGCAACAAAGCCTGCGCCTTATGCGCCACTTCCAGCAGGTCGTAGTAGCTTCCCTGGGCAAACTGCTTTTCCAGGTCGGAGAGATCGGCAAACAGGGTTGCCGGGCTTGCCTCCTCGGCAAACCAGGCCTGGAGATCCTGACACACCTCCTGGGCCTTCACCAGGTTTTCTTCGGCCTCCTGCCGCTGGACCTGCAGCCGGACGGAAAGAAGATCCTCAACCGGCCCGGCAACAGCAAGCAGTTGCGGATCCATGAGCGCGGCAATAAACAGCTCTTTGCGATCGGCAACCAGGGCTCGGAGCTGCCGGAGGCTTTTTTCCGACATATCGCCCTGAACCATAAGCTGAACCTGACGATACAGAGCCTCGGACAGATCCCGGCGCACACTGAAAACAGTGTCCAGGGCATGACCCGCCTTCCAGTGATCCTTGCGAAGGGCATAGTATCTGGACTGCAACAGGGCGATATATATCTTTTCCTTGTCCGAGTTCGCCATGATCGCGGCATGTTCCAGAAAATGCTCCAGATCGTTGTCGCGGTCGAGTTCCAGGGCGATAAAGGCGCGACCGATTGTGGCATAAAACTGCTTTCCCTTGGGCCGCCTGCTTTCCTCGACAAAAAGATCCTCGGCCTGGGCGTGCTGGCCCACCCGCAAACAATCAAGCCCCAGATGCAGGCTGTGACTGTCCACCGAAACCATGTCCGGCTTGGTCAATTCCTCCCATTTGGAAGTGCTGTTAAAGGCTATGTTCCACAAAAACCTGGGCTGATAGACCAGGTTCAGGTCAAAATAGGCCAGATACACCTGAAGAAGGGGGCTCTGTCTGACCTGGGACACGGTGAGACCGGCCGCCATGGTATTGGCCAATTTCTCTTGGGCGGACATGGCCTTGCCAAAGAGTTCGCTCAATTTTTCAAGAGGCAGATAGCCGGCCAGGGAGATTCCCTGCGTGGCCATGGTCAGCATCTTCCCAGGGCAGTCCGCCGGGCGGTGGGTGGTCATCCCGCAGTAGAAACAGGACGAAAAGGAGCCGGCAATGGGCAGGGCGCGATGGGGAAAAATTTCCACCCGGGGAACTTCCGGAATGGACAAGGAGAGCAGATATAAACCGTTGCCGACCTCGGCAAAGGTGTGGGACAATGCATTTTCCCCGGCCTGCCCCTCGGCCCACTGCTGTTTCAGGGAGGAGGTGGCATAGGGCTGCTCGTAGTGGAGAAGATCCCAGAAGGTTGCCGCCGGGTCATGCACCGGGCCGGGCGGCTCGCCCTCTTTGTCGAGGTGCAGGACAATGTGCAGGGGCAGAGGGCCGAAGCTCTCCTTCCACTCGTACACCTTTTTCAGCCTGGGCAGATTTTCCAAAAGCGCGATACAGGCGGCATCCGGCTGCGCGAAGGAGAAAAGGAGCAGGGATTCTGTGCTGGCGGGATCTTCCTTCCCTTTTACGGCAAGACCCTGGCGCAGATCCAAAAGAAAATCCGCCCAGTTTTCTCCCAGGATGTTCTGCCCCTGATAGTTCAGGGCATGGAGGGCGAGGACAGTGGTGAATTCTGCTGCCATTGGATTAATCAGCCTGTTTCTTGTCGGAGAACGCCCAACCCTGGCTCACAGACATTTATCCAGGATGGAGCGGGCTTCCTTATGGCCGGGATCGAGCCGGAGAACCTTCGAAACCCACTGGTCGGCCCGAACCAGTTGTTTCATGGCATAATAGGCCTTGCCCAAGACCAGGAACAGCTCGATGTCGTCGGAGGCTTTCTCCGCCGCCTTTTCAAGCACCTTGACTGCTTCGTTGGCATCGCCCGCGGCAAACAGGGCCATGCCGATTTTTTTATTCAGATAGATGCGCTCCGGGTCCGCCTTGAGCACCTCGCGATAGCATTTGACCGCCAAATCCCCCAGGCCGCAGCCAATGCAGGTCTCGGCAATATCCTCCTTGAAGTCGATATCGTTGCTCTTTGTTTTCAGGACCAACCGCAGAACCTTTTCCGCCTCGGGCAACTGATTTTTCTTGATGAGCAGCTTGGCGAAATTCATGGCCCGGTCCGCATGCCTGGGGCTGATCTCCATGGCCCGATTGAAATTTTCCATGGCCATTTCCATCTTGCCCTGACGGTAGTAAATCTGGCCCAGGGCATGGTAGGAACTGACATCGAGCCGGTTGATCTCCACCGCCTTTTCAAAGCAGAGCTGGGCTTTTTTCAGGTCGCCCTTTTTCCCGAAGAGACGCCCAAGCTCCCGGTAGGGCTTGGAGGAGCGGTCATTGATCTTGGCCGCCTCCGTGGCCTTGGCAATGGCGCCGTCAAGATCGCCCTTTTCATCAAGGGTGCGCGCCTGGAGCAACAACTGGTTGAAGGGCGAGGGATTGTTGATCTGGCCCAGCAGCTCCATGACCTTCTGTTCCAGGGTCGCGGTGACAAAGGGCTTGGTCATGTAGGCATCAACATCATGCTCCGCCGCTTCGGCGACAATATCCATGTTGGCTTCCGCGGTGACCATGAGAAAGGGGATATCGCGCCATTTCTTGGTGGAACGGATCAACCCCAGCAGCTCGGTGCCCGACATATAGGGCATGTTGTAATCACAGATGATGAAATCGATGACGATATTCTCGGTCTGCAGAAGCTTCCAGGCATCCCTCCCATTGGCCGCCTCGTAAAATTCCTTGCCGAAATGGACCAGCTTCAGCATGGCCTTGACCGAGCGGCGCATGTTGTCGATGTCGTCCACGACAAGAAAAACCATGTCTTTTGGCGCTTTAAGCTTCATCCGACTTCTTTCCCTTTGCTGAAAACCGTCAGCTTTCCGTTACAGGGGCAGCCTGAAATAAAAACGAGACCCTTTCCCCGGTTCGCTCTCGACTCCGATGCGGCCCCGGTGAATCTCCACGGCCAGCCGGCAGAAATAGAGGCCCAAGCCGGTGCCGACCAAGGCATCCTGCTTGTCGGAAATTCTGGCATATTTTTCAAAAATGGTGCGGTGCTTGGCGGCGGGGATGCCGGGACCTTGGTCCTGCACATAAAATTCAAGCTGCTTTTTACCCGGGACCAGCCGACAGCCGAAACGGATGGCGGTGTTGCTGGCGCAATACCCCAAGGCATTGGTGAGCAGGTTCTGCAACACCCGCAGGATGAGGATCCGGTCCAGGGCAATCCGCGGCAAATCCTCGTCTGCCTCAAGGATCAGGTCAATATCCTTGATCCTGGCCATGCCCTTGATGCTGCACAGGCATTCGGCCAGCATGGGGCGGACCGCAACCACCTCCTTGATGGGCGTGAGTTTGCCGTCCTCAATCTTGCCGATGCTCACCAAATTCGAAACCATGCGCACCGCCCGGTCGCACCCCATTTGGGCGGATTCCAAAAACTCGCGGTTTTCCCCGGAAACGGTGTAGGAGAGAATGTCCAGATTGGCCACCACCTCGGACAACGGCCCCTTGAGATCGTGGATCAGCATGCGGGAAAGATCGGCCCGCAAGGTTTCCTGATGCCGCAGTTCCTTGTTGCGCTCACGGAGAATGCCCTGTTGCCGGCGGAGATCCTGCTGCAGATTTTCCTGAACAAGCAGGGAGAGAATGACGCTGCTGAAGTCGAAAAGACGGGTGATGTCCTCCTTGAGCAGATCCTTGTCCCCGATCTTGTCGGTGACATTGATGACCCCCAACACCTTACCCTTATGAAGGATCGGCATGGAGAGCAGCGAATTGCGCCGGTAATTGCCGCGGCATTGCCCGCCAAAGCGCTTGTCCTTGCAAATATCCTTGATAAACAGGGGCTCCTGGTGCCTGGCCACCCAGGAGGCCACGGACCGCTCATCTTCAATGGTCTGCTCATGACCGATGAGTTCGGCGCGGCTTGCCGCCCGGACCACCAGATATTTCTTGCGTTCAAGCACCATGAGGGAGCCTTGCTCCACTCCCAGATACTCCAGAATAACCGCAAGAATCCGGCCCAGACGCCTTGGATAATCAAGGCGTGGGGTATTGATCACCCCGGCAATCCGGGAAAAACTGTCCAGAAGCCGATTGGCCAGCTCCAGATCCCGCACATTTTTCTCTCCACCCTTCACAGCAGCCCCTTTCCTCCTAGGATTTGTCGGCAACAATCCGGTGCCCCTCAAAAAATTATTCCGCCCCCATGGTATCACAAAAAAAACGGCGTGGTAAAGCGGCAACTGAGACTATTCCCACTCATGATCATCTCGTTTGGCAGACCCTGCGAAAGGAACTGTTCAGCAGCGCCGCTCCGCTGCTGCCGCAGATGCGCGGAAAAGGTCGGCGAAGTGTGCTGCTGGACAGTTACTCCCATTCGATGGTTCCCGGCGGCTTGCCGGTGATATCGTAGACCACCCGGGAGACGCCGCGCACCTCATTGCAGATGCGCCGGGTGACGTGGTCGAGAAATTCGTAAGGCAGGTGAGCCCAGCGGGCGGTCATGAAATCCACGGTCTCCACGGCGCGCAAGGCTATGACATGCGCGTACTGGCGGTTGTCGCCCACCACGCCCACCGAGCGCACGGGCAGGAAGACGGTGAAGGCCTGGGAAACCTTGTCATAGAGTTCGTTCTTGCGCAGCTCGGCGATAAAAATGTCGTCTGCCAGCCGCAGGGTATCGGCGTAATCCTTGCGCACCTCGCCCAGGATGCGCACCCCAAGGCCCGGGCCGGGGAAGGGATGGCGGTAGACCATCTCGCTGGGCAGCCCCAGCTCGACGCCGATGGTGCGCACCTCGTCCTTGAACAGCTCGCGCAGGGGCTCCACCAGCCCCAGTTTCATATGCTCGGGAAGACCGCCCACGTTGTGGTGGCTCTTGATCACCTTGGCCTTGCCGGTCTTGGCCCCGGCCGACTCGATGACATCCGGGTAGATGGTGCCCTGGGCCAGCCACTTGACGTTGCTGAGTTTGGCCGCCTCCTCCTCGAAAACCTCGATGAAGGTGTTGCCGATGATCTTGCGTTTCTGCTCCGGATCTTCCACGCCTGCAAGCTTGCTCAAAAACCGCTCCTCGGCGTTGACCCGGATCACCTTGACCCCCATGTGCCTGGCAAAGGTGGCCATCACCTGTTCGCCTTCGTCCAGACGCAACAGGCCGTTGTCCACGAAAACGCAGGTGAGCTGGGCGCCGATCGCGCGGTGCAGCAGAGCGGCGACCACCGAGGAATCAACGCCGCCGGAAAGCCCCAGCAGCACCTCGTCGCTGCCAACCCTGGCGCGGATCTGTGCAAGGGAATCGTTGATGATGTTGTCCGGGGTCCAGAGGCGGCCGCAGCCGCAGATGTCGTGGACAAAGCGCTCGATGATCCGTTTGCCCTGACGGGTGTGGGTCACCTCCGGGTGAAACTGGAGACCGTAGAAGCGGCGGGACTCGTCGGCCATGCCGGCCAGGGGGGCGCTGTCGGTCTCGCAGATGGCCACGAAGCCCTGGGGCAGCTTGTTGACCCGGTCGCCATGGCTCATCCACACATCGAGCAGCCCGTATCCCTCGGGGCTGGCGTGGTCCTCGATATCGGCCAGCAGCCTGGAGTGGTTGCGGGCCCGCACCTGGGCATAGCCGTACTCGCGGTGGGCGGAAGGCTCCACCTCGCCGCCCAGTTGGGCCGCCATGGTCTGCTGGCCGTAGCAGATGCCGAGCACCGGCACCCCAAGGCTGAAAACCACCTCCGCAGCGCGGGGGGTCTCGGCCTCATGCACCGACTGCGGCCCGCCGGAGAGGATGATCCCATTGGGGCCGAAGGCGCGGATCTCGTCCGCGGTCATGTCCCAGGGATGGAGCTCGCAATACACCCCGGCCTCCCGCACCCGCCGGGCAATGAGCTGGGTGTACTGGGAGCCGAAATCAAGAATCAGTATCTTTTCGCCGTGGATATCCATTTTTCACCTTTGGTGAAAATAATTAAAAGTTAAAAATGCATAATGAAAAATGAAGGGGATTTCCCCGCCATGCGTGGCGCTTTGCATTCATACCTTTTCATTATGCACTTTTCATCTTTCACTCTCTTCATCCCAACCTATAATTCGGGGCTTCCTTGGTAATGATCACGTCGTGGACATGGCTTTCCTTGAGGCCCGCGGCGGTGATCTTGACAAACTTCGCCTTGGCGCGCAGCTCCTCGATGGTGGCCGCGCCCAGATAGCCCATGCCGGAACGCAAGCCCCCCATGAGCTGGTAGATCATGTCGGAAAGCGGACCCCGGTAGGGCACCTTGCCTTCGATGCCCTCGGGCACGAATTTGGCCTGGGACTCCACCCCTTCCTGGAAGTAGCGGTCGCTGGAGCCCTGCTTCATGGCGCCGAGCGAGCCCATGCCCCGGTAGCCCTTGTAGGTGCGCCCCTGGTACAAAAAGGTCTCGCCGGGAGATTCGTCGGTGCCGGCAAAGAGGCTGCCGATCATCACCACCCTGGCGCCGATGCCGATGGCCTTGGCGATCTCGCCGGAGTACTTGATGCCGCCGTCGGCGATCACCGGCACGCCGAATTTCTCCGCGGCCTTGGAGCAGTTGTGGATCGCGGTCATCTGCGGCACCCCGACCCCGGCCACGATGCGGGTGGTGCAGATGGAGCCCGGCCCGACCCCGACCTTGACGCAGTCTGCCCCAGCCCGGATCAAGGCCTCGGCCCCTTCCCCGGTGGCCACGTTGCCGGCGATGACCTGCAGATCGGGAAAGGCGTCCTTGATCCGGACCAGGGCGTTCAAGATATTGCGGGAATGGCCGTGGGCCGAGTCGAGCACCACCACATCCACGCCCACGCCGATCAACTTTTCCACATGGTCCAGGGAGGAATTGACGCCGATGGCCGCGCCCACCCGCAGCCGCCCCAGGTCGTCCTTGGCGGCGTTGGGATACTTGCGCACCTTTTCGATATCCTTGATGGTGATCAGGCCCTGGAGATTGCCCTCGTCGTCCACCACCAGGAGTTTTTCGATCCGATGCTCATGGAGCAGCGCCTTGGATTGCTCCAGGGTGATGCCTGCCTTGGCGGTGACCAGATCCTTGCTGGTCATGACCTCGCGGACCAGCAGATCCTCGTCGGAAACAAAGCGCAGATCGCGGTTGGTGACAATACCCACCAGCTTGGTGCCATGCAGGACCGGCACCCCGGAGATCCGGTAGGTGCGCATGATCTCGTTGACCTCGCGCACGGTCTGGCCGTCGTTCACCGTGATCGGGTCGATGACCATGCCCGACTCGGATTTCTTGACCTTGCGCACCTCGCGGATCTGTTCTTCCACGCTCATATTCTTATGGATGATCCCGATGCCGCCCTCCCTGGCCATGGTAATGGCGGCCCGGTGCTCGGTGACCGTGTCCATGGCCGCGCTGACCAGGGGAATATTCAAGGTAATGGACTTGGTCAGCATCGTGGCCAGGCTCACCTCGTTGGGCAGCACCTCCGATGCGGCAGGCACCAGGAGCAGGTCGTCAAAGGTATAGGCGTGTTCGATCGTATCGAGTGACATCAGCGGACTCCCTCAAAAAAATGTGGCGGGTGATGCGCCTCGTGTGCCAAGGCGATCTGAAATACCAGAACGCCACCCCAAAAACGGGTGGGAAAAACATATGAATCTTCACTATAAAAAACTTTCAATCCGAAGGTCAATGGCGAGTTTGCCGAGAAGCCCATCTCCCTCTTTCAGCAGCCCGTTGCCCCGCTCAGAAGAATACCCTCCAGCAACCCGGCATCGCTCACCAGCACCGGACTTGCCAAGGCCTGCTGGATCGCAGCCAAGAGTGCCGCGCCGGCCACGATGATCTCCCCTCGGCCATCGGCCAAGGCGGCAAGACCGTTGCGCTCTCCAGGCGAAAGGACGGCCAACCAGTCCACCAGCCGAGGCACCGCGTCCTGGCTCAAACGGTAATTCTGGACCTGTTGGGCATCGTAGCGTTCAAGCCCCAAGGCGAGAGCGGCCAGGGTGGTGGCGGTGCCGCCGGATGCCACCAGCAGGGAGCCTTGCCCAGCCACTTCCCCCCCCACAACACTCCGCAGGGCCGGGGCCAAGATCGTCTGGATCTTTTCACGCATGGCCACCAAATCCGCACCGAATTCCTCGGTCAAGCCCACCGCGCCCAAGGGCAGGCTGATCACCCTGGGTACGCTCCCGGTTGCGGCCTGGAGGATGATTTCGGTGCTGCCACCGCCCACATCCACCAAGAACAGGGGGTAACGCCGTTGTGCTTCCGGCAGGGCAGAGAGTGTCCCCAACAAGGCGAGGCGGGCCTCCTCCTCGCCGGAAAGCACCTCAATCCGCACACCGAGCAGGTTCTCGGCCACCTGAAGAAATTCGTCCCGGTTGGCAGCCATGCGCACGGCATGGGTGGCGCAGGCCCGGACGCGGGGCACGGGGTAGGGGGCCATCAGCACGGCAAACCTGGAGAGAGCCGCCTCGGCCCGGAGCATGGAAGCAGGAGCTATTAGGCCGGTGGCGCCAAGCCCCTCGCCCAAACGGACCGTAACCAGATCATGGGCCAGGGGACGCAGACGGCCATCCGCAAACTCTGCCACCAGCAACCGAAAGCTGTTGCTCCCGATATCCACACCACAGGCTATGCTCATCGGTCCGTACCCTGCTGTCACCGCTTCGCTGTCACCGCTTCGCTGTCACCGCTTCGCTGTTGCCTTTTGTTGGGGGGTACCGTACAATAACCCAATACTCATGGGGGTTAGCACGCCGCCCCTGCACATAGCCCAGAAAAAAGGATCGCCCCGTGATACTTGCCATCAATCCGGACAACCCGCAGCCCCGCCTGATCCAGCAGGCGGCGGAGGCCCTGCGCAAGGGGGCGGTGATCTGCTACCCCACCGACACCGTCTACGGCATCGGCTGCGACATGTTCAACCAGAAGGCGATCAAGCGGATCCATCAAATAAAAAAGAGGCCGATACACCAGCCTTTCAGCTTCATGTGCTCAAGCCTCAAAAACGTCAGCGCCTATTGCCATGTGTCCAACATGAGCTACAGGATCATGAAAAAAGATCTGCCCGGGCCCTACACCTTTATTCTGCAGGCCGCAAAGCTGGTGCCGAAAATCATGCTCAGCCGCCAGAAAACCGTGGGGATCAGGGTGCCGGATAACGGTATCTGCCTGGCGCTCATCGAGGCGCTGGGCAACCCGATGCTCAACACCAGCGCCATCCTGAACCCGGATGATCCGCCCATATGCGAAGCCTTCGAGATCGAGGAGCGGTTCGGCAAGCAGGTGGATATCATCATCGACGGCGGCACGGTCTACCCGGAGCCGTCATCGGTGGTCTCGCTTATCGGCGATGCGCCGGAGGTGCTGCGGCAGGGCAAGGGTGACACCAGCCATTTTTGATCCCAGAACTAAGCGCTCACAGGGTGCCGCAGATGCGCGTGTCAATTGTCGGCAGAAGTGTCCGACCAAGAGGCCTGTTCGCTATACATTTGGTATGCGGGCAGGCCGATGACAAAGCAGATGCGGTGCCATGTGAGCGCTTGCCCGAGCTTATTTCCCGTTCTGGATCAGAGCGTCTTTCAGCGATTTGCTCATGGTGAAGTGCAGATTCTTGCGGGAGGTGATCTTCATGACCTTGCCGGTCCTGGGGTTCTTGGTGGTCCGCGCCTTGCGCTGACGCACGGAAAAACTGCCAAAGCCGCGGATCTCGACGCGCCGGTCCTCGGCCAGGGCCTCCACTATGGTGTCCAGCATGATATCAACGGCCTGGCTCACATCCTTTTTCAGATACGCGCCCATCTCCTCGGCCACCGCATTTACCAAATCCCGTTTCAACATCGTTTGATACACTCCTATCGCAAGGTCCCTGTCCATTCATAGGCCAGAAGGGGACCAGATAAACCTGTCTGCTGTAACAGCGATTCGCTTTTTTTGCCGGTCAACAGCCCCAGGATGGAAAAATTCTCTTCCCGGGGATAGATGAGTTCCGGCATCTTGTCGCTCTTGATCCCGGCCAGCTCGGCGGCCAGCATGACCGCGTCGCTGAAATTGCCCAACTGATCGACCAGGCCGTATTCCTTGGCCTGCTGCCCGGAGAAAATCCGCCCATCGGCGATTTTTCTCACCTCGGCCACCGGCAAGGAACGGCTTTCCGACACGGCCTGGACAAACTGCTCCTGGACGTTGTCGATCATGCCTTGGAGCATCTGCCTCTCCTCCACGGTCATGGGCCGCGAAGGAGAACCGATATCCTTCAGCCTGCCGCTTTTGACCACCTCGTTCTTGTAGCCGATCTTGTCAAACAACCCTTCCAGATTGGCAAACTTGAGAATCACCCCCATGGAACCGGTCAGGGTGCCGGGGTTGGCGACAATCTTGCCTGCGCCCAAGGAAACATACAAGCCGCCCGATGCCGCCACCGAACCCATGGAGGCGACCACCGGCTTGATCTTGCTGGTTCGCCGGACCTCGTCATAGATTTCCTGGGAAGCGCCCACGGCCCCGCCGGGGCTGTCGATCCGCAACACAATGCCCTTGATCTTGGGCTCTTCCCGAAAGGCCGCCAGATTCGCGAGAATCTCCTCGGATTCGAGGATAACTCCCTTCACATCAATGACCCCGAGCCCCTCCTTCAGGAAGAGCTCGGACTTGGACGGCCCGGTGAGGCTGGTAACAAAAAAGGTTATTCCGCCCCAGAAGAACAGCATGATTCCTCCCAGGATCAATACTCCCGTGAGAACCGGATGCCTGTGGCGGAATAACCCTTGTGACATGACAAACTCTGAATAAAAAGTTAGAGCCGAAACGAAACAACCTGCACACTCTTGCTCTTTCGCCTCGGCTCCTTTATGCCGACGATGGACAACGACTCCGGCCCTGATTATTCCTGGGCCTTATTGTCCATCTCTTCCTTCAACAGGTCGCCGATGGTGGACGGGCCACCGCTCTTGGCCTGTTTCTGCTTGAACTCCTCGTAGTTGCCTTCGCCGGAGTCATCGGTCAGCGCCTTGATGGAGAGGCCGATCTTCCGGTCCTTGGCGGAAACATTGATCACCTTGGCTTCCACGGAGTCACCGGCATTGTACAGACCAACCGGGGTGGCAACCTTGTCCTTGCTGATCTCGGAAACATGGATCAATCCTTCGATGCCCTCTTCCACCTCAACAAAGATGCCGAACTCGGTCACATTGGTGATCTTGCCCTGCACGGTGGCGCCCACCGGATACTTCTCGATGGCTGCCTGCCAGGGATCCGGCTCCAACTGCTTGACGCCCAGAGAGAACCGCTCGTTTTCGCGGTCGATCTTCAGCACCACGGCCTGGATGGTTTCCCCCTTGGCGTACTTCTCGGAGGGATGCTTGATCCGTTCGGTCCAGGAAAGGTCGGAGACATGGATCAGACCGTCGATGCCTTCCTCGATGCCGATGAACACGCCGAAGTCGGTGATGTTCTTGATCTTGCCCTCGATGATGGAGCCCACCGGATAATTCTCGCTGACCAGATCCCAGGGGTTGGGCTGCAACTGCTTCATGCCCAGCGAGATGCGCTTGGCGTCCACGTCGATGTTGAGGATGACCACCTCGGCCTCTTCGCCAACCCCGACGATCTTGGAGGGATGCCGGGTCTTCTTGGACCAGGACATCTCGGAAACATGGATCAGACCTTCCACGCCCTCTTCCAGCTCGGCGAACACGCCGTAGTCGGTGATGGAGACCACCTTGCCCTTGGCCTTGGCGCCGATGGGGTAACGCTCCTGCACGGTGGCCCAGGGATCTTCCTTGAGCTGCTTGACGCCGAGGGAAACCTTGTCGTTTTCGCGGTCGTACTTGAGGATCTTGACCTGGATATCCTCACCCACCTTGAACAACTTGGAGGGGTGGGAAACACGGCCCCAGGAGAGATCGGTGATGTGGCAGAGACCGTCCATGCCGCCCAGGTCGATGAACACACCGTAATCGGTGATATTGGTGATGGTGCCGGTGACCACCTGGCCTTCGACCAGGTTGGACTGCATATCTTCCCGCAGCTTCTTGCGCTCGTCCTCAAGGATGGCACGGCGGGAGATCACCACGTTGTTGCGCTTGCGGTTATATTTCAAGACCTTGAACTCAAAGGTCTGGCCGATGAGGCTGTCCAGATCCTTGACCGGTCTGAGATCGATCTGCGAGTAGGGCAGGAAGGCGGGAACGCCGATATCGACGGACAGGCCGCCCTTGACCCGGTTGTCGATGCGGCCCGAGATGGTGCCGTCCGCTTCCTGGATCTTGGCGATGTCTTCCCACACCTTGATGCCGATGGCTTTTTCGCGCGAGAGCTTCAGGCCGCCTTCGGCCTCCCGCTTCTCCACGAAGACGTCGAAGATGTCGCCCACCTTGACGTCGATCTCGCCATTTTCGTTTTTGAACTCGGAACAGTGGATCTCACTCTCCGACTTGTCGCCGATATCGACCACGATAAAATCGTTGGCCAGGGCGATGACGGTGCCGGGCACGACTTCACCTACCTCCGCCACCTTGAGGCTTTCCTCGAAAAGCTGAGCAAAGCTCATTTCCCCTACATTGTCATCGGACTTCGTTTTGGTTGCTGTTGTGCTAGTTGCCATGGAAACAATCCTCCTTTGATAGATCGAGCCTATATACCAGAGAATATGACCAAATACAAACTTTTTATCGGCGGAGGAGGGAGGAGGACCTCCGGCGATAAACACCGCCTAACTATGTAAAATAAAAGGGGGATACAACAGAGACAGGAAACGAGGGCGGAGGGTTTGCGAGAGAAACTGTTTCCCGCAACCCTATTTTTTGGGCGTTTCGGGATCTGTTCCGGAGGGCAATTCGCCGGAACCCGGAGGGGAAGAATCGACAACCACCCGGTTCCCTCCTTGCGCCTTGCCCGCATACAGCGCCTTGTCGGCGCGAGCCACCAGCTCGGCGATATCCTCGTCCCAGGTCTGGCCGGGGTGGCGGACAAACTGGGCCAAACCGACGCTGAGGCTGGTCGAGGCGTACCGGGAATCATGGTTGTACCGCTCCAGGATGCGGCCGGCAACCAGCCCGGCCTGGCCGGCGGTGGCGTACGGAATGATAATGGCGAACTCGTCGCCGCCGAACCGGAAACACCAGTCCACGTTTTCCCGGGTGCACTGCACGAGGATTCTGCCGATGTCCTGCAACACCCGGTCTCCGGCCGGATGCCCGTACTGGTCGTTGTACTCCTTGAAACGGTCCACGTCGAGCAGAGAGAGAAAAACCGGATATCCCTGCCGATGGGCCCGCGGCACCTCTTCGTGCAGCTTCATCTCAAAACAGCGCCGGTTGTAGAGATCGGTGAGCATGTCACACATGGAGAGATGCTCAAGCTTTCGGATCAGGGTCTGCTCGCGAATGACCCTGCTGACCTTGGCCTCCAGCTCATCCATGCCGAAGGGCTTGATGATGAAATCGCTGGCGCCGGCCCGGATGACATCGGTATAGCCATGGCGCTCGGCATGACCGGTGATGACGATAACCTCGACGCCGGGATATCCCTCCTTGACATGCTTTAAAAGCTGCATCCCGTCACACCGGGGCATGGTCAAGTCCGTGAGAACCATGGAGAACTCGCGCTGCCGAAGCTTCTCCTTCGCCGCTTCGCCGTCCATGGCCGTGTCAAAGGCGTGCCCCAGGGCGGCCATGGAGGCCTTGAGCATCTCAAGGATGAACGGATCATCATCCACCAGCAGGATGCGGGTATTCATTTCAGGCAACTGCTCGTTGTGCGGCAAAATAGTCACCCAGAATCCTTGCGTGGTCAAAGGCCAGAGGCGGCAGCGCTCCTTCCTGAAAGATGGCAACCTCGGCCGCATCATCGCCGGCCACGGGCGTTCCCTCCGCCGTGGCAAGAAAAACCGTGCTCACCGTATGCTGGCGGGGGTCGCGATCCGGGTCGGAATAGGTGTGAAACTGGCGGCCGAGCCGGATCGAAAGCCCGGTTTCCTCGCATGCCTCCCGCACCGCCGCCTGCTCCAGCGACTCGCCGTAATCCACAAAGCCGCCGGGCAAGGCCCAAGCCACCGGCGGATTTTTCCGCTTCACCAGGATAACGCCACCGCCCATGGCGATGATGATATCCACCGTGGGCGCCGGATTTCTATGGGGTGGTATCGCCTTGCCGCAGGCGGGACAATGGCTCACCATCCACCCTCTCCATAACACAGGGCATGAATGGTGCGCCAGCTCTCCACCTCCGGCAGGTCATGCTTGCCCTGGTTCCAGGGCTGGCGGTAGACAATGGGCTGAATACCCTCTTCCTGGGCCAGTTGCAGGCAGGTCTGGGCCCGGTCATCCACAAAAAAATCCAAGCCCATCTCCTTGATATGGGCAGCCTTGCTGTCGTGCTCGCCGGTGGCGACCAGGCGCACCCGGCCATAGACCTGCGGGCCCAGTTCTTTTTTCAGCCAGCGGGCAATGGGTTTTTTGTGCGGCCGGGCCGTGATGAAGGTGAGGGGGCCATGCCCAGCGAAGCGGGTCAACACCTGCCGGGCGTTACGCATAAGCCGCAGTCCGCAGGCAACAGGCTCTTCCAGCAGACGCCGGAAAATTTCCTCGATCATGGCCGGGTCGAGGTCGAGGCACTCCTCCACCTGAAATTCGGTGATCTCCTCCGGCCGCACCCTGGCCCCATAGCCGCTCCGCGCCAGACGGATAAAGGCCTCCATGGTATCGGCGACCACGCCGTCTATGTCAAAGCCGATGCGGCTTGGGTGAATATGCATGCAGCACTCCCTGTATCGCGCATATATATGTTGCGAAGAAGAATCAAAATCGGGTACATCTTCGCGCCACAGCGTGCCTATATTCGTTAGTTTAAACCAAAACCCGGCGAAAAAGGCAAAAACTCTTCTCTCCGGACGAGAAAAAATCCCTTGTTGGCCCCCGGAAGGGTTGCTGACAAAGCAGCACGATGCGATGTCAGCAGCAAGCGAACGCGACCGGCGACAGAAGGCGCTGCGCTGCTGCGGTTTTTTTAATTTTGCGTCACGGACAGGCGACTTTTTTCCTTATTTGCCGGAAGCCATCAGGTTTCCTTGACAAAAAAAACGAAAAAAAGCATAGTTGCTCATTCGTCCTCAAACTAAACGGAGCACCAGAATTTCATGAAGCTACCCCCGCTTACCATCGGCAAGTTCACCGCCCAGGTACCCCTTGTTCAGGGAGGCATGTCCATCCGCGTTTCCACCTCGGCCCTGGCCGTTCCCGTTGCCGAGTGCGGCGGCATCGGCACCATCGGCGGCTCCGCCATTCCGGTGGAGGAGCTCAAAGCCGACATCCGCAAGGCCAAGGCCGCGACCAAGGGAATCATCGCGGTGAACATCATGTTCGCCATGAAAAACTTCTACAATCTGGTGCAGGGCTCCATTGAGGCCGGGGTCGACATGATCGTCACCGGCGCCGGATTTTCGCGGGACATCTTCAAGATCGGCAAAGAGACCAACACCCCCATTGTCTCCATTGTCTCCTCGCCCTCCTTTGCCATGCTGGCCGAGAAACTCGGCGCTTCGGCCATCGTGGTCGAGGCCAAGGAAGCGGGCGGCCATCTGGGCACCACCGTGGCCTTGCGCGAACTGTTTCCCGAAATCCGCAAGGTGGTGAAAAAAGTGCCCCTGATTGCGGCCGGCGGCATTACCAACGGCTTTGAAATGGCGGAAATGATGGACAAATACGGCGCCGACGGCGTCCAGATCGCGACCCGCTTTGTCCTCACCAAGGAATGCTCGGTGGCGGAAAGCTTCAAGCAGGCCATGCTCCACGCCAACAAGGAAGACATCGCCCTGATCAAGTCCCCGGTGGGGTTGCCTGGCCGGGCCATCAAGACCCCCTTTGTGGAAAAACTGCTGAGCAAGAGCGACCTCAAGGCCAAGGAGTGCAAATACAAATGCCTGAAAAAATGCGACCATGTATACTGCATCAGCGACCGGCTCACCGCGGCTTGCGAGGGCAACATCGAGGATGGCCTGGTTTTTTCCGGCGAAAACGTCTTTAAAATGAAGGAAATCCTCACTGTCCGCGAGGTGTTCGACCAGTTTGTTTCGCAGGCCGAGTCCATGTACAAGGAACCCGGAGTAACGTATCCAGGAACCGTTGCGCAATAATCTCTATTTTCATGCCCTTTTCGCTGCGGCGTTTTATGCCGTTTTGGCTATCCCGATGACGATACTATTTTGTTACAACGGCTGAGGAGGAGTCCTCACACCTTGCGCTCCTGCCCGGAAAATCTCATGGCCCCATCCGCTGACCTGGCTGAACTGCCGGAACCCCTCATCATCCCACGGGCCGAGCACCCCATCTCCCGCAAGGACATCGACCGCGAGGCCCTGAAGGTAATGCACCGCCTCCGGGATGCGGGTTTTTCCGCCTACCTGGTGGGCGGCGCGGTGCGCGATCTCTACCTGGGCAAAAAACCCAAGGATTTCGACATCAGCACCAACGCCCGGCCCGGAGAGCTGCGCACCCTGTTCCGCAACAGCCGGATCATCGGCCGCCGCTTCCGTCTGGTGCAGGTCTTTTTCTTCGGCGGCAAGATCGTCGAGGTCTCCACCCTGCGCTGCCGCAGCGAGTTTGAAGAGGGCGACCGGGAAGAGGACGAGGTGCTGGCCCACAACAACACCTTCGGCTCCGAGGCGGAAGATGCCTTCCGGCGGGATCTCACGATCAACGCCCTGTTCTACGAGATAGAAAACTTCACCATCATCGATTACACGGGCGGGGTGTCGGACCTCAACAACCGGATTATCCGCATAGTCGGGGAGCCGGACCGCCGGATTGTCCGGGATCCCGTCCGCATGATGCGGGCCATCCGCCACGCGGCCCGAAGCGGTTTTACCATCGAGGCGCGCACCTGGCAGGCCATTATCGCCAACCTGGACACGCTCCGCCTTTGTCCGGATTCCCGGGTACGGGACGAATTCTTCAAGGATCTGAACAGCGGCGCCTGCGCCCCCTGGTGCCGGCTCGCCGTTGCCAGCGGCATGTTTTTTCTCCTCCTGCCGTGCTATGATGGGATCATCAGCCGGGAGGTGGAAGAGCCCTCAGACGAAACCCGCCTCCTCTTTGCCCTGTGCCGGGTAATTGACCGCTTGCATGCCAGCGGCAGCCCTCTGCCGGAACACCTCCTGCTTGCGGCTCTTCTGCTGCCCTGGGCCCAAGCGCGCTTCGACCTTTTGCATCTGTCGACCGAAGGCCGGGAAACCTTTGCCTTTTCCCGCACCCTCCGCTCCCAGATTGATGCCCAGTTGGAGCATCTCAATGTCAAACGGGCCTCCAGGGAGGAGATCACCTCCCTGCTGGTCAATCTCCCGGTTTTTGTCCGGCACGGCGCGGAACAGGCCTGGCCCGGCTGGCTGAAACGCAAGAGCTATTTCCCGGACGGCTTGCTCTTTTTTCAGCTCTACCAGGAAGCCCTTGGCGGCTCGCCCGCCGATCTTGCACCACGGGCCGAGTCTACCGCTCCTCCCAGAAGCACCAAATCCAGGACCGGCAAGCCCCGGCAGCCCCGGGCAGAAAGCCGCACCCCGGCGTTTTCCGGCAAGAAGGGCGGGATCTTCGGCCTCAAATAGTTTTTTTAGCCACGAACCCCACGAAAGAACACGAAATTTGTTACTTTTTTTGTGGAGTTCGTGGCTTTATCGGCACTACTGCCGGTAATTGACCCGTGGCTGATTTCAGAGAATACGACCATGACCCACCCCCCCGACATCACCGAACTCCAGGCAATGCCCCTGGCCGAACTCATGCACCAGGCGCTGGCGACAAAGCTGGCGCGGCGAGGAACCTCCTTTTCTCTGTGCAGCATCATCAACGCCAAATCCGGCACATGCAGCGAGGATTGCCATTTTTGCGCACAATCCGCCCATTACCGGACCGAGGCGCCGGTGTATCCGCTTTTGGACACCGCCCAGATCCTTGCCGCTGCCCGGGAAGCCCAAGAAAACGGGGCCAGCCGTTTTTCGCTGGTGACCAGCGGCAGGGGGTTGGCCGCAGCCGACCTGCCCCAGATGCTCGCTATCATCCGCACCATCCGCGAAGAAGTGGGAATCAAGGTCTGCGCCTCCCTCGGTATTTTGGGCAAGGGTGAACTCGCTGCGCTGAAAGAGGCGGGGGTTTCCCGCTATCACCACAATCTGGAGACCTCCAGGGAGTTTTTCCCGCAGGTCTGCACCACCCACAGCTTTGCTGACCGGATCGCCACCATCAAGGCCGCCCAGGAGGCCGGGCTTTCGGTGTGCAGCGGCGGCATCTTCGGGTTGGGCGAAACCGAAACGGACCGGCTGTCCATGGCCATGAGCCTTGTCGAATGCGGGATTGATTCGGTGCCCATCAACATCCTCATCCCCCTGCCCGGCACCCCTTGCGCGGATATCCCCCCCCTGCCCATCGCGGAAATTCTCCGGACCATCGCCCTCTACCGGTTGATTCTGCCCCAGGCCGCCATTCGGTTGGCTGCAGGGCGAGAATCCGCCCTGGCAGATTTCTTAAGCTCCGCTTTCCTGGGCGGCGCCGACGGCATGATGATCGGCGGCTATCTCACCCAGCGGGGCCGTTCCCCTCTGGCAGATCGCCATTTTGCCGAAGAGATCAGGCAATTATGGTCGATCTGAAGGCGTGGCTCAGCCAGCAGCGGGAAAAGGGCAGGCTGCGCAGCCTGCGCCCCGTCATCGCCCGGGAAAAAGGACGGCTCATCCTTGCCGGGGACGACAGCCGCACGCTTCTCGATTTTTCCTCCAATGACTACCTGGCCCTTGCCGAACATCCAGCCCTCATCGCTGCCGCCCAAGAGGCCCTGAGCCGGTTCGGCGCCGGTTCCGGCGCCTCGCGCTTGATGAGCGGCGACCTTGCGGTGCACCATGATCTGGAGCAAGCCGTGGCCCAGCTCAAGGGCCAGGAAAGCGCCCTCACCTTCGGCTCCGGCTACATGGCCAACACCGGCATCATCCCCGCCCTCATGGGTCGCCACGACCTGATCTTCAGCGACCGGCTGAACCATGCCAGCATCCATGACGGCTGCCGCCTCTCCGGCGCCAAGGTAATACGCTTCCGCCACAACGACCTCAATCATCTCGAAGAGCTGCTCACAAAAAAACGGGGGACAACCACCCCCTTGATCGTGGTGGAATCCATTTACAGCATGGACGGCGACCGCTGCCCATTGCGTGAACTGGCGGCGCTCAAGGAGCGGTTCGGCTGCCTGCTCATGGTGGACGAAGCCCATGCCACCGGGGTTTTTGGTCCCAACGGCGGCGGGGTGATTGAAGAAGATGGAATGAGCGGCGCGGTGGATCTGGCCGTGGGCACCTTCGGCAAGGGACTTGGCAGCTATGGCGCTTTTGTGGCTGGAAACAGGGAGATGATCGAGTATCTGGTCAACCGGGCCAGAAGTTTTATCTTTTCCACCGCCCTGCCGGCGGCGGTTGCCGCAGCTTCCCTGGCGGCGGTGCGCCTCATCCGGCGCGAGCCTGGCCTGCGCCGCGAACTGCAGGAAAAAATCGGGTATTTCAAATCGTTGTTACGCAATGGCGGATACCCCGCGGACCTTGGCCCCTCGCAGATCATCCCCATTGTGGTCGGGGAAAGCGAAGCGGCGCTGCACATCGCAGAGCTCCTCCGGAAACAGGGGATCTTCGTCACGGCCGTCCGGCCACCCACCGTACCACAAGGCACGGCACGGCTCAGGTTCTCCATCACCCGCCACCACAGCACGACGGATCTATCCCAGGCAGCCAAAACGCTGCTGAAGATCATGGAGAGATAGCCGGTATTTCCAGAGGAAAAGAAAGAAAAAAGCAGGAGGGAAAATTTCCGGGCTGGGACACACCCAGCCCGGAAATGAAACAGCGACTTACTTTGCAGCAGGAGCCTCAGCAGGAGCAGCAGCGTCAGCAGCAGGAGCAGCAGCGTCAGCAGGAGCAGCCTCGGCAGGAGCAGCCTCGGGAGCCGGAGCCATGGGAGCCGCAGGCTCAACAGCGGGAGCGGCCTGCTCAACAGCAGGAGCGGCTACTTCGGCTTCTTCAGCTTTCTTGCAGGCGATCATGCCGGTGGACAGAAGCAGCATCAGGGCAAGGGCAACGGTGGTTTTTACTGATTTCATGGTTCTCTTCCTCTCTTTGTGTTTTAATAATTGCGACAATGCGCAGTACACTTTGGTAGTGATCACGCCTGGATCACCCAGACAACTCTTCCCTCGGTCAGGAGTGACAAATATTCGCTTTATACCTCCGCTCCTCGCCCGAGTAAAGAAAAAATATCCGTTCCCCCCAAAAAAATCCCCCCTTCCCTTACTTTTGACACACGGGACAGCAGAACGTGGCCCTGCCTGCCAAAACGCTGCGCACTACCGGCTGTCCGCAGCGGGGGCAGGGTTGGCCCTGCCTGCCGTACACCGCAAGCTCCAACTGGAAATATCCGGCCGCGCCGCTGACGTTCTCGTAATCGGAGATGGTGGAGCCGCCCATGGCAATGGCTTTTTCCAAAATAAGCCGGCTCTTTGTGACGATGCGCTGCCAGTCGAGCCTGGACAACCGGTTGACCGGCGTGTGTGGATGGGTGCAGGCGGCAAAGAGGGTCTCGTTGGCGTAGATATTGCCCAACCCCACCACCACCCGGTTGTCCATGAGAAAGCTTTTCACCGGCGCCCGCTTGCCCCGTGCCTTTTCCAATAAATAGTCGGCGGAGAAATCCTCGGCAAAAGGCTCCGGGCCCAGCCCTCCAAAGGGATCGTTCTCGCGCAGCTCTTTTTCCGAATAGACCTCGACGCAGCCGAATCTGCGCACATCGTTGAAGCGCATCTCCTTGCCGTTATCCAGCAAAAAGCGGAGATGATCATGCTTGCGGCGGGGGACATCGCAGTCAAAGAGACCGATCTTGCCGGTCATGCCCAGGTGGAAGAGCATGACGCTCTTGCCGGTCAACCGCAGCACGATGTATTTGGCGCGGCGCTCCACCTCCAGGATAAAGGCGCCCTCGACCCGGCTGTACATTTTGGCTCTGGGGAAAGGCTTGCGCAGCTTCTTGTTGCTGAAGGAAACCGAGAGGATTTTACGCGTGCGCACCAGGGGTCCAAGCCCTTGGCAGACCACTTCCACTTCCGGCAGTTCGGGCATGGCGCGACTCCTTTCTCAGCCTGCGCTCTCGGGCGTGAATTTCCGGATCAGCGCGGGAATAAAGAAGGAACCGGCAAAAAGCGCCAGGGAAAAAAGAGCCTTCCAGCTCACCAACTGCCACCAGTCGCCGGATCTCCAGACCTCGGCCAGGGTGGCGAAGAAAAAGGTGAGGACAAAACCGCCGGCGAGGATGCCGAACAGGGTGCCGAAGAAATAGTCCTTGAATGTCACCCTGGTCAAACCCATGCCGAAGTTGAGGGGGGTGAAGGGGAAAAAAATCAGCCGCAGGTAGAGCACCGTGGCAAAGCCGTTGGCCGCGATCCGGTCATCGTATTGCTTCAACCGGTCGCCGATCAACCCCGCGGCAAAATCCCGCCCCAGGTAGCGGCCGATGAAAAAGGCCAGGGAGGCGCCGAGCATGGCGCCCAGCTCATTGTACAAAAAACCGTGCAAGGTGCCGAAAAGCAGGGCGCCGAGCCCGGTGAACAGTGTGGCGGGCAGAAAAAGGCAGATGCCCCCCGCGTAGAGGAGCACGAAGACCAGCGGCCCCCAGGGGCCGAAAGAATTCACCAGGGATTGCAAATACTCCGGGGAGATATATTCCCGCACCGGGGTAAAGCGGAACAGGACGATCATGGCGGCAAGAAACAGGACGAAAACAACCGCCTTGCCCAGCCCTTTTCCGGGGGTCTCTCCCGACCTCATTGTACACCGCCAATCCGTAATGCCGCCTTGCTCCACAGGGAACACCGGCTGCCAATACATTCCCGGTTGGCGGCAAACTGGTTGCAGACAAAATCAGCTTCTGCCTGGAGGGATATCGGCAGCAGATGATGGGAGAGAAGCGCGGCTTCCCGCAGGGCCGTCACCGTTTCCCGCTGGCAGCAGCGCGCCCCTTGGGTCAGGGCGATCTCGCCCAGCACCCGGGAGGTGATCTCCTGCACCTGCTGCCGGGCTTTGGGGGTAAGAGGCGTGGCCTCAAGCAGGACGCTGAAGGCGATGCCCACCCCCACGGCGGCGCCGCAGTTGCCCCAGAAGCCGCAGACCCCGCCCGGCACCTTGCTGCCCCGCTCGATGCCGGTGAGGATCGCCTCCCGGCTGATCCTGCCGCCCAGGTTCCGGTAGGTGGCCAGGATGATGCCCGGCACCATGGCGTGATGCTCGGGCCCATGCAGAGGGATGGCGGGATGGCGGCGGATGGCGGCGAGAAGAAGAAGCATGTCCTGCTCTTTCGTTTCGGCGCAGAGCAGCCGGATGGCGGAGAGGCCGTCCTGTTGGTGGCAGGCGTCGCAGATGTAATGCCCCTCGACGCAGAGGGCGTTGGTTTTCTTGACCCCGCCGCAGTAGTGGCAGGCAACTTCCTGCTCGCGGGCGAGATAACCGATCTCCTTGCCGCAGACCATGCAGCCCGAGGGATGACGGACGTTCTCCGGCCGGCGCAGGGAGGGGAGGGCGAAAATCTTGCCCGTCTCCTCCGTATGGACGGGGGGGCCGCAGCCGCTGGGCGGGGGGAGTTCGACCGGAGAGGCGCAGCAACTGTTTTCCTGGGTCAGGTTGGAGACCGCCCCGTGCGTATCGAGGACAAACAGGGAATCGCCCAGGCTTTCCGCCTCGCTTACGGTAACGGCCGCTCGGCGCCCCTTGAGGAGCATCTCCCCGCTTTCCGTCCATACCGCTGCAAACGGCCCCCGGTAGATGACCTCCACCCGGCGCGGATCTTTCGGCTTATACGCCCGGAAGGTGAGGGAATAGAACCGGGTATCCCCTTCAACCCGGTAAGGGAACCGCTTGATCAGGCTGATTCCGGCAAAACCGGCAGTCCGGAGCATGGCCAGCAGATTCTCCTGCCGCAGCGCCCCGCCCAAACATTCGCCCCGGAACTGCTCGTTGTTCTTGATGGTCACCGGAATGGGATCATCGGTGACAATGTCCGATACCACCAGCCTGCCGCCGGGTTTGAGAATCCGGAAAATCTCGTGCAGGGTTTGCCGCTTGTCCGGACTCAGGTTGATCACGCAGTTGGAGATCACCACATCGGCCGTGTCCTCCCCCAGGGGAATGTCTTCGAGAAAGCCCTTCTTGAACTCCACATTGTCAAAACCCAGCCGGCTCGCCACCTTGGCTTTGGCCACCGCGGCCAGATGAAGCATCTCCTCGGTCATGTCGATGCCGATCACCCTCCCCGACACCCCCACCTGGGGGGCGGCCATGAAGCACTCGACCCCGCTGCCGCTCCCCAGATCCACCAGCACCTCTCCGGGTTGCGGCTCGGCATCCTTGACCGGGCTGCCGCAGCCGTAGGATTTTTTCCGGGAGTCCGCCGGGATGAAATTGGCCAGCGCCTGATCCGGGGCAAAGGGGTTGACGATCTCTTCGTTGCAGATGAGCGCGGCCCGGCCGTAAAACTCACGCACCGTGGCGTGCCCCTGGTCATCGGCCAGGGAAATCACGCAGTTGCAATGGGTGAGAGCCACTTCCCCGCCATCCGGGCAATCGTGGCGCACCTCGCCCATCCGCAACAGGATTTCCCCCTTCGTCCGGACGGGATACCGGCGGGCCTGCCGGCTGATCAGCCAGAGGGCCATCCCGTTGTACAGCTCCACATAGGGATCGTGCCCCACCAGCTCGTTGCCGGCCAGATAGCTGTGGTCCAGGTCGCCGCCGCCCACCAGAAAACGCAAAGGGTTGGCCCGATAGGTCTCGCTGACAGCCAGGGTTGCCTTGCGGATCTTCTCCAGCACCGGGCTCCGCCGCCAGACCGTTTCCAGCCCGTCGGCCAGGGGGCCGCAGGCCAGATCCGCAATGCCGACCAGGGCAGGTGAGGGGTAGATCACCCCGTCCGGCCCCACGGCAAGCGACTCCCATCCCGCGTTGGACAGGTCGTGCCGGGTGCCCGGGGTGCTGAACACCTGGCTGCGCATGGTTTCCACATTGTCGATGCGTACCCCCATCTTCTCGGCCATCTCCTGGGCCCGGATCAACTCGGGAAGAATCTCGGCCGGCGCGACAAACTGCGCTGAGCTGCCCTTGCCCCGGACAAAATGCCAGAGCAGGTGGATGTTGCCTATCCCCAGGCCGGCGGCAAGGGCGACGAGCTCGGCCAGTTCCCGCACATTGGCCCGGTTCACCGCCACGGACAGGGTGAGGGGGAAGCCCGCCTCCTTGAGCAACCCCACGCTTTCCAACAGCCCGGCAAAGGTGGTTTTCCCCCGCAAGGCCTCATGCTGCGCCGCCAAGCCATCCAGGCTGAGCTGGAGATGAAACCGGTCCCTGGGCAGGGCTAAAAGCCCGGGCAAATGCTCCTTGACCAACAGGCCATTGCTGAGCACCACCACATGGACCTTTGGATCACCAAGCAGCTCGGACACCATGGCGACAAAGCCGGGGTAAACAAAGGGCTCACCGCCGGTGAAATAAAAGAGGGTGCAGCCCAGCCCCCTGGCCTCGGCAATACCCTGGGCCAGGGCTTCCGGGGCCAGGGTCGCCCCCTGGGCAGGGGAGGAGGCGAAGAGACAGTGTCGGCAGGCGAGATTGCAGCGGTCGGTGAGATGAAACCAGCACTCCTTCAGGCTGTGCAGAGAGAGCAGCGGATAACGGCCCGGGTACGGAGAAACCGGCCCGTCGGCAAGCTGGGAGACAAGGCGTCGGGCCGTCAACGTTCGCCCGCCGAGGTCTTTTTCTAACGGCGCGGCGCCGATACCGTGGCATTGCAACTCCTGCAACAGGCAATCAGCCTCGTGATCCGGCACGAACCAGTCCGGCTTTTCCGGCTGCACATAGACCGGGGTTCCATCCTGCTCCAAGCGTTGCCATTCTTCAAGCATGCAATACTCTCCTGACACCTTTTGCAATTTAATGATTTCCTTCAATATACTCCGCCCAGGCAAGGAGTGCAATCCCTCACTGGGTGCATCCAGCAAACGGCGCCATGGCTAGCCGTTCCCGCTATTTTTCCTCCTCGCAGGCGACGTCCTCGCCACAGGCCCGCCCCTTGAGGCTGAAGAAAAATTTCAGCCCTTTCCTGACCGTGCTGGAAAATATCTTCGGGGCAAAAACCGAGCCCACTACCTTTTTGTTGATCTCGCCAAAGGTTGGGTAGGGGTGTATGGCCGAGGCGATTTTCGACAGCCCCACCCCGCCGTTCATGATCGCCACCCATTCGCTCAAAAGATCGCCGGCCTGGGGCCCCAGGATCTGGATGCCCAGGGGCTTTTCCTTTTTGTCCAGCAGCAGTTTGATCCGGCCGACACCCTCGCCTTCGGCAAGAGCGCGGTCGTTGCCGCTGAATTCTTCTCGCCACACCGAATACTCGATCCCGGCTTTGCGGGCGCTTTTTTCGTTCATGCCGATGCTGGCCAATTCGGGATGGGTATAGGTGCACCAGGGCACATGGGTGTAATCGGCTTTTCTGGGCAGATGAAAGATGGCGTTACTCAGGACCACCCCGCCTTCATAGCCGGCCACATGGGTGAACTGGTAGCCGCCGATGACATCTCCCGCCGCATAGATATGTTTGTGGCTGGTCCGCAGATGGCTGTTCACCTTGATCCCTTGCTGATCAAACGGGATGTCGATTTTTCCGAGCCCAAGCCCTGCCACATTGGGCGAACGGCCAAGGGCCACCAGCAGCGCCTCGGCCTTGAGGGTCCGGGTCTCGCCGGCCTCATTCTTGATCACCACTTCCCGCTCACGACCCAGATCGCCGACCCGGACCACCGCAGCGTTCAGGACACAGGCAACCCCTTCTTTTTCGAGCTCCTGCTGAACAAGGTCCGCCATCTCCTTGTCTTCCTTGCTCAGGATCTGGCCGCTGCGCTGGATCACCGTCACCTGGGAGCCAAGCCGGCAGAAGGCCTGGGCCATTTCAACGGCGATGGGGCCGGCGCCCAGAATGATCATGGAGCCGGGGAGTTTCTCCAAAGAAAAGATCTCCCGGTTGGTCAGGTAGGGTGTTCTGTCGAGGCCAGCAATCGGCGGAATCAGGGCAGAGGAGCCGGTGGCGATCACCCAGGCGCGGGCGGAAATTCTCTTGCCGTCCAGGGTAATCGTATGTTCGTCGGCGAATTCCGCGCTGCCGAAGGCAACCTTGGCGCCCAGTGAACAGAATCGCTCCACCGAGTCATGCTTCTGGATAACGCCGATCACGGCTTTGATCCGGGCGGAAACCTCCCTGAAATCCACCGGCGGCGGGGTTGCGGCAGGAAGGCCAAAATGAGGCCCGTTTTTCATGAGATGATAGACATGGGCCGTCTTGATCAGGGTTTTGCTCGGCACGCAGCCGAAATGGAGACAATCGCCGCCCAGGGCCGCCTCTTTTTCGATAAGCAGGGTTTTCGCCCCAAGCTGGGCCGCCCCGGAAGCGACCGTGAGTCCTGCCGCGCCGCCCCCGATGATGCCGAGGTCATACTCATAGTTCGCCATGCCGTGCCTCATTTTTTAACGCTTGCATTTCGTTTGATGCCGCAGGGGAAGCTGATGTTCAGAAAGAAAATCAGCGCGGCTGCGGGAAGAGGAAAAACACGGTTGCTCAGAAAAAGTTTGGTCGCAATGGGAAGATTTTTGTAAAAGGAGAGCGTGGCCTTCCGGTCAAATCATTGCAAGAACCGTGGGGCCGAAGCCGGTATCCGCCAGATGTCCGCCCAACACTTACAATAACCGGCCGGAGCATTTAAAATATGTACGCCATTATCGGTTGCCGGTCAATTCTTAAGAAAAACGCTTAGCGTACTGGAGACAGTGGGGTATACCTTTGCTTGCTCAGCAAGCCGGCAAAAAGGACCAGCAATGATTGAAACACGAACCGCCCTGCGCGCAAGAATTATGGCCGCCCGCGATTGCCTTTCCCCGGAGGAAAGGCAACAAAAAAGCCTGGCCGTTACCGAACACCTCCTGGCTCTGCCGGAGTTTGCCCGCGCCCGCCATGTTTTTGCCTATGTCAGCTTCCGCAGCGAGGTGAAAACCATGGCGCTCATCGCGCATTGCCTCGACAAGGGCGTGACCGTAAGCGTGCCTCTGACCCTGGTTCAAGAACGCCGGCTGCGCCCCTACGCCATCACCGATCCGAGCCGGGATCTTGTTCCGGGCTATTGCTCAATTCCGGAGCCCTTGCAAACCCTGCCCCTGGTGGACCCCGCCTCCATCGAGGTGGTGGTGGTGCCTGGCAGCGTCTTTGACGCCCAGGGAGGGCGGCTGGGATACGGCGGCGGCTATTATGACCGTTTTTTGCACACCGCGGCGCCGCATGCCCTGCGGGTCGGGCTGGCCTTTGATCTGCAGGTCGTTGAAGCCGTGCCCCTTGAAAGCCACGATGAACAGCTCGATTATCTTATCACCGAAACCCGCACCATCACATTTGGGAGAAAAACACCATGCTCCGAAAAACCGCGATCCTGAAAGACCCGCTCTTTCTGGAACACGATCCGGGCTACGATCATGTGGAAAGCCCGGAGCGCCTGAGCGCCATCTACCAGGCCCTTGCCCGGGAAGATAGCGGCTCCTATCTCTTTCCAGAATGCGAGCCGGCGAGCTATGCGGACCTGGCCGCAAACCATACCGCCGCCCATATCGAGCGGGTGGCTGAAACAGCGGGCAAGCAGTTCGACGTGCTTGACCCGGACACCCACACCTCGCCCCGTTCCTACGAGGCGGCGGTTCTCGCCGCGGGGGCGGTGATCACCGGCCTCAAACTGGTAGCCGAGGGCCGGGCCAACAATGCCGCGGCCCTGGTGCGCCCGCCCGGGCACCACGCCGAGGCGGACCGCGCCATGGGCTTCTGCCTGTTCAACAATATCGCCATCGGCGCCCGCTATGGGCTGAAACATCTCGGCATGGAGCGGATTTTGATCCTCGACTGGGATCTGCACCACGGCAACGGCACCCAAAACGCCTTTTACGACACCGACCAGGTGCTCTACTGCTCCACCCACCAGTACCCGCATTATCCCGGCACCGGCGCCCTCACGGAAACCGGCGCGGGCAAGGGCGAGGGGTACACCCTCAACGTGCCGCTGCCCGGAGGCCAGACCGACCAGGACTTCGCCCGGATCATGACCGAACTGATTGCGCCGGTAGCCCGCCGGTACAGGCCTGACTGCATCATGGTCTCGGCCGGGTACGACACCCATGTCTCCGACCCCTTGGGCGCCATGGCGGTTACCACGGCCGGGTTTGCCTGTATGACCAGGGTTTTGGTCGATCTGGCGACGGAACTTTGCGAAGGACGGCTGGTGCTGGTGCTGGAGGGGGGGTACTTCCTGCAAGGGCTTGCCGATGGCGTGCTGGCGAGCCTCCACGAAATGGCCGGGAAGGGAGGGGCGCCCGCCGAGGCATTCACCGCCATGACCCAAGCAAAAAAGCCCCTGCCCGCCCTGGATGCGGCCCTGGCTGTGGCAAAAAAACACTGGACTTTTTAAGGGAAACTCGGTGTTATAAAAAAATGAAGAGAGCAGTTGCGGCCAGCGCGGACCATGACCGCGCATACCCTTAAGGATCCTATTCACCATGGCTCAAGCAAAAATTCTCATCGCGGACGACGACACCCTGGTTCGGGAAGCCGTCTACAAAATCCTCACCATGTTCGGCCACGCAGTGGTGCCCTGCGCCAGCGGCGAAGAGGCGCTGGCCGCCCTCAATGGGGACTTTGACCTCGTCATCCTCGACATCAACATGCCCGGTCTGGACGGGTTTGAAACCCTCAAGCTCATCAATGACCGCAACTACGGGATTCCGGTGATCTTCCTCACCGGCGCGGGTTCCATGGAGTATGCGGTCAAGGCCATCAACCTCGGGGCCTACGACTTCATCCCCAAGCCCATCGAAGATCTGGACATCTTCAACATCAAGGTCAAGCGGGCCATCGAGAAACGGATGTACGTCCTCCAGGAAAAGGCCTACAAGGAAAACCTGGAAGTCGAGGTGCGCAACAAAACCAGGGAGCTGGCGGAAAAAAATCGCTTGCTGGAAGAATACAACGAAAACCTGGAAGTCTCCGCCCTGAACACCATGCTCACCCTGCAAACGGCCCTCGAAGAAAAGGACATGTACACCGCAGGCCACACCAACCGGGTCACCTTCCACGCCATGAACATCGCCCGGGCCATGCGGTTGGGCCAGGAGGATCTCACCGTGCTGGAGCGGGCCTGCAAGGTGCATGACATCGGCAAGCTGGTGGTGGATGTCAACTACATCCGAAAACCCGGGCCGCTTTCCGATGAGGAGTGGATCCTGATGAAAAAACATCCGGAGGTCGGGGCCAACATCATCAAGCCCCTGGCCTTCATGCAGCAGGAGCTGTTCCTTGTCCGCCACCACCACGAACGCATGGACGGCAAGGGCTACCCCGACGGCCTGGGCGGAAATGACCTCAATCTGCTGACCAAGATCATCACCGCGGCGGACAGCTATGACGCCATGACCTCCAAGCGCAGCTACAGGCAGAACCTGGAGCTCAACGATGCCATTGCCGAACTGCGCCGTTGCGCTGGAAGCCAGTTTGACCCGGAGGTGGTGGAGGTTTTTGTCGAGGTTCTCGAAACCCAGACGAAAAGTGCGGCAGGCTGACCCCAGCTTTTACGAAGACCATCAGGCATTGACTTGCCCGCCCGAATACGTTACAAAACAAGGCATGAAAATCACCCCGGAAGAAGTACGATATGTCGCCACGCTGGCAAGGCTTTCGCTGTCGGAGGCGGAGGTGGAAAAAACCACCCTCCAACTGGACACCATCCTGAGCTATGTGGAAAAGCTGGACGAGCTGGACACCAGCTCCGTTCAGCCCACGACCCATGCCCTGGCCCTCCGCAATGCCTTCCGCGAAGATGCGGCCAGGGAATCCCTGCCCCAGCAGGAGGCGCTGGCCAATGGCCCGTTGCAGAACGGCGAGGCCTTCGTGGTGCCGAGGGTTATTTAGTCTTTATTGGGAGTTAGAGCACAATTAAGAAGTTGCCTGCCCGTTTCGCTGCGGACCTCCTTGCCGAGGTCCGTTTTTGTTGGCGCTCCCCGCGCCAAAGGCAGACATCATAAGGAAAATCACGCGGTACACATTATGGAACTCCACGCCTTCACCATTCATGCCCTGCAGGATCTCCTCGCCAAGGGCGAAATCTCCTCCCTGGAGCTGACCCGTGCGGTGCTCGCCCGGATCGACGGGGTGGAGGACAAGGTCAACGCCTATATCACCCTGGACCGCAACGGGGCCTTGGCCCAAGCCGAGGCTGCGGACGGACAGCGCAAAAGGGGCGAGGGCGGCAGCCTCTGCGGCATCCCGCTCTCCATCAAGGATGTCCTCTGCACCAAGGGCTTGCGCACCACGGCCGGCTCCAAGATCCTCGAGCCCTTTATCCCCCCCTACGACGCCACGGTCATCGAAAAGCTCCGGAATGAGGGCGCGGTGATCCTCGGCAAGGTGAGCATGGACGAGTTCGCCATGGGCTCGGCCAACGAAAACTGCGCCTACGGGGTGCCGAAGAATCCCTGGAACCTGGCCCATGTCTGCGGCGGTTCCAGCGGCGGCTCGGCGGCCTCGGTGGCGGCGGACGAATGCATCGCCTCCCTGGGCTCGGACACCGGCGGCTCCATCCGCCAGCCCGCCTCCCACTGCGGCATCGTGGGGATCAAACCCACCTATGGGAGGGTCTCGCGCTTCGGGTTGCTGGCCTACGCCTCGTCGCTGGATCAGGTCGGCCCCCTCACCAAGGATGTGCGCGACGCCGCCATCATGCTCAAAGCCATCAGCGGCTACGATCCGCGGGATTCCACCTCGGTCAACCGGTCGACGCCGGACTACACCGCCGCCCTTATCCCGGATTGCAAGGGGTTGACCATCGGCATCCCCAAGGAGTACTTCGGCGCCGGGCTCGACCCGGAGGTGGAGCAGGCGGTGCGCACGGGTATTGCCCTGCTCGAAGAAGCCGGGGCCAAGACCGTGGAAATCTCCCTGCCCCACACCGAGTACGGGGTGGCGGCCTACTACATCATCGCCCCGGCCGAGGCCAGCTCCAACCTGGCCCGCTACGACGGGGTGCGGTACGGCTTCCGCGACCACGACCAGCACGAACTGCTGGAGATGTACCGCCACAGCCGCTCCCAGGGGTTCGGCGAGGAGGTGAAACGGCGGATCATCATCGGCACCTACGCCCTTTCCTCCGGCTACTACGATGCCTATTACAAAAAGGCCTCCCAGGTCCGCACCCTGATCGTCCAGGATTACGCCAAGGCTTTTGCCCAGTGCGACCTGCTGGTCTCCCCGGTCACCCCGGCCCCGGCCTGGAAGATCGGGGCAAAGATCGACGACCCGCTCTCTGTCTATCTCTCCGATATCCTTACCATTTGCACCAACCTGGCAGGTTTGCCCGGCATGTCGCTGCCCTGCGGGATAAGCTCCTCCGGTTTGCCCATCGGCATCCAGCTCCAGGCCGCGCATTTTGGTGAGGAAACAATCTTCCGGGCAGCCTATACCCTGGAACAACGGCTCGACCTGGCAGGCAGCAAGCCGAAACTGTAGAAGGTGTGTTCAGACAACTGGTCGTCACACCGGTGAAAACCGGTGTCCAGCCTTCCTGCCCTGTTCGCGGATACTGGATTCCGGCGTGCGCCGGAATGACGGGATGCCATCTTTGAGGATTGAAACCCATGAAACTCCCTGTGCGCGACAACATCGCAAGCCTTATCCCCTATCCGCCGGGCAAGCCCTTAGAAGAGCTGGAGCGCGAGTACGGCATCACCGGCTCCATCAAGCTGGCCTCCAACGAAAACGCCCTGGGCCCCTCGCCCAAGGCCGTGGCGGCGGCGGCGGACAGCCTGAAGAACCTGCACCGCTACCCCGACGGCAGTTGCTATTACCTGGCCCAGGCCCTGGCCGAAAAGATCGGCGTCTCCCCGAACCAACTGGTCTTCGGCAACGGCTCCAACGAGGTCATCCAGTTGCTCATCGCGGCCTTTCTCGGGCCCGGCGAAGAGGTGATCACCAGCCAGCCCACCTTTCTCGTCTACCAGAAGGCGGTCCAGGCCCAGGGCGGCGTCAACCGGGTGGTGCCCCTGGTAAACATGCACCATGACCTGGGCGCAATCGCCGGGCAGATTACCGGAAAAACCCGGCTCATCTTTCTCGACAACCCCAACAACCCCTGCGGCACGGTGTTCAGCAACGCGGCTTTTTCCGCTTTCCTCGAGACGGTGCCGGATGGGGTGATCGTGGCCCTCGACGAGGCGTATGTGGACTTTGTCGAGCCGAGTCTGCGCATCGACGCCAGGGATTATCTCAAGCACCGGGTGCCGGTGGTGGCCCTGCGCACCTTTTCCAAGGCCTATGGCCTGGCCGGACTGCGCGTGGGCTACGGCCTGATGCACGCCGACATCGCCGACTACCTGCACCGGGTCCGGCAGCCCTTCAACGTCAATCTGCCCGCTCAGGCGGGGGCTCTTGCCGCCCTGGGCGATGACGAGCATTACGAGAAAACCATCGCCTTCACCAGGGAGGGGATCGCCTGGTTGAGCGGCGAGGTGGAAAAGCTGGGCTGCACACCCTTTCCCACCCAGACCAACTTTTTTCTCATCGATGTCAAGGCAGACGGCAAGAAGCTCTACGAAGCCCTGCTCCACCAGGGGGTCATCGTCCGGCCCATGAACGCCTACGGCTATCCCACCTATATCCGCATCACCGTGGGGCTGCCCGCGGAAAACCAGCGTTTCGTCAAGGCTTTGGCCACGGCGCTTGCCGAGGTGGACCGTGCGTGATCCCAATGGCATCGTCACCATCGACGGCCCCTCGGGCGCGGGCAAAAGCACGATCAGCCGGGGGCTGGCCGCGAAACTCCATTTTACCTACCTGGACACCGGCGCCATGTACCGGGCCGTTGGGCTGGCGCTTACACGGCAGGGGATAGACCTGGCCGACTCCGGCGCGCTGGAAAGATGCTTGGCCGGAATCGAACTGACCTTTCTCCCCAACGGCAATGACGATGTGCGGGTGCTGCTGAATGGCGAGGACGTTTCCCTGGCCATCCGCACCCCGGAGATGGGCATGGTCGCCTCCCGGGTTTCCGCCAACCCGCGGGTGCGGGAAAAACTCACCGCTTTGCAGCGGCAACTGGGAGAAAAGGGCGGGATCGTCGCCGAGGGCCGCGACATGGGGACGGTGGTCTTCCCCAAGGCCTCCTGCAAGTTTTTCCTCAACGCCTCGGCCGAGGAACGGGCGCGCCGCCGCCAGAACCAACTGGCGGAAAAAGGACAGATCGTCGCTTTTCAGGAAATTCTGGACCAGATCAGCAAACGTGACTATGATGATTCCAGGCGCGCGCTTGCCCCGCTCAAGGCCGCGGATGACGCAATTCTTGTCGATTCTTCCAGCATGGACCCCGAAGCGGTCATTGCCTTCATGCTGGAGTGCATTGCCAAGTCCGCCCCTTGATCCACCGGCCAACAGGAGAAAAAGTCATGACCGACGAGACCAGAGCCCTGAAACGCAGACACCTTGTCTATTACCTTGAAGTCTACGATGATGAAGCCAACGAACTCCTGGGCCACCTCGTCGATGTGACCACCAGCGGCCTCAAGCTGGTGAGCAAGCAGCGGATTCCCACCAACCGGAACTACCGGCTGCGGATGATGCTGCCGGAGGGATATTTTTCGCAAAAGGACCTCTATTTCGAGGCGCAGAGCATGTGGAGCTCCAACGACATCAACCCTGATTTTTACGACACCGGGTTTGCCGCGCCCAAGCTCAACGCAAAAACCCAGGACATCATCCGCGACCTGGTGAACCAGATAAGCTTCAATGACTGAAACGAAACAGGGGGAAAATATGCCTACGGTGCTTGACTGCCGGGGTCTGGCCTGTCCGCAACCCGTGATCAGGGCCAAGGAATTGCTCGACTCCATGGCCCAGGGCTCGGTGGAGGTGCTGGTGGACAACGAGGCGGCACAAAGCAATCTGACCCGCTTCGGCACAAGCCAGGGCTACGGGGTGGAAAGCCGCGCTTCCGGCGACACCCGCCACATCACGCTCAGCAAGGACACCTCCGCCAAGGATACGGGCGCAGCTCCGGCGCCGGGGGACTACCGCTGCGATCTGCCCGGCGCCTCCCTGGTCATGGTCATTCCGGCCGACACCATGGGACGCGGCGACGATGCCTTGGGCGGAGTGTTGATGCGGGCCTACATCAAGACGATCAAGAACCTCTCCCCCCTGCCCGCAAAGATCTTCTTTTACAACACCGGGGTGAAAATCACCGCCACCGAGTCCGACTTGATCGCGCCACTCAGGGAGCTGGCCGCTCAGGGGGTGGAAATATACTCCTGCGGCACCTGCCTGGATTTTCTCAATCTCAAGGACGCACTGCTGGTAGGCCAGGTCACCAACATGTTCGAGATCATGGACGCCATGGCCCAGGCCGGCAAGGTGGTCAGCCCCTACTGAAGGCGATCGCCTCTCCTTATAACTATGCCCGATTCCTCTCCTCCCATCTATCTCGACAACGCCGCCACCTCCTTTCCAAAGCCCCCGGAGGTGGGGGAGACCATGCGCCGGCTGATCCAGGAAATCTCCTTAAGCCCCGGCCGCTCGGCGCACCGTTTTTCCCTGGCTGCCAGCCGGGTGATCTTTGAGGCCCGCGAACGGATTGCCGGTTTCTTCGGTTGCCCGGACTCCAGCCGGGTGGTGTTCACCTGCAATGTCACCGAGGCGCTGAACGTTGGCATCTTCGGCTTGCTCCAGCCCGGCGACCGCGTGCTGACCACGGGCATGGAACACAACTCGGTGATGCGCCCCCTGCGGTACCTGGAAAAAACCCGGGGGATTGCCCTGACGATTCTGCCCACCAGCCCCACCGGCGGGATCGACCCGGACGATATCCCCAGGCGGTTGAACGCCAAGACCCGGCTGATCATTATCAACCATGTTTCCAACGTCACCGGCGCGGTGGCCGATCTTGCCGCCATCGGAGCCCGCAAGGGCGGGGCGCTGCTGATGGTGGATGCTGCCCAGTCCGCCGGGGTTTTCCCCCTGGAGATGGAAGCCTGTGGCATCGATTTTCTCGCCTTTACCGGACACAAGGGGCTGTTCGGCCCCACCGGCACCGGCGGCTTTCTGCTCCGCCAGGGGCTCATGCTCCCCCCCCTGACCATGGGCGGCACGGGCAGCAATTCGGAACTCGAAGAGCAGCCGCAACTCATGCCGGACTGCTTTGAATCGGGAACGCCCAACACCCTGGGCATCGGCGGATTGGCCGCAGGGGTGGAGTTTATCCAGAAAACAGGGCGGGAAACGATCCGGCTTCACGAAGAGCGCCTCACCCGGATGCTGCTGGAAGGATTACGCCGGATACCTCGCGTCACCGTGCACGGGCCGCCACCCGGAATCAACAGAGGCGCGGCGGTCTCCCTGACCATGGACGGCAAAAGCGTGGCCGATCTCGCCTTTCTCCTCGACCGCAATTTCGGCATCATGGCCAGGGCAGGGCTCCACTGCGCGCCCGCGGCCCACCGCAGCATCGGAACCTTTCCCCAGGGCACTCTGCGTTTCTCCCCCGGCTTTTTCAACACCGAGGATGATATCCGCACCGTGCTCGCCGCCCTGGACCAGATCAACACACCCCGATAACCGTTGGAACCCCATGCAACGATACCTGCACCGTATAGCCGCTTTGATGCTGCTCTCTGTCTTTGTCGCCTGCTCCGACCCTGAATCCGTGGAAAAGGGGCAGATTTCCGCCGCCCCGGGAACATCTCCGATCTTTCGCTCCCTGTCTCCGCAGGAGGCCAATACCCTCATCAACAGCCGCAAGGATTTGGCGCTGGTGGATGTCCGCTCGCCGGAAGAGCTGCGCGAAGGGTCCATTCCCGGCTCGCTCCTCATGCCCATGGGCGAGCTCGCCACGGGCGCGGCAACCTTGCCCGCGGGCCGCCCCCTTCTGTTGATTTGCGCCGTGGGCGGGCGCAGCTATATGGTGGGCCGCTATTTTTCCGGCAAGGGGTATGGGGAGATCTACAACCTGGATGGCGGCATCAGCGCCTGGAAGGGCGCCGGACTGCCTCTGGTGCCGCGATAATCTTCTTGCCTCTTCCAGGTAAAAATACATACACTTGACATAAGTCAAGTCTGCTGTCTTGCGGGCATGCTACTGTAACCACGTTGAGGGGAAATGCACATCTGGCCAGGAGGATTCCACGCTCATGAATTTCATCAAACAACTGTCCATCAAAAGCCAGATGCGGCTTCTGGTTTCTATCCCGGTTTTTTTTCTGGCCGTGATTCTGGTCGCCAATGGGGTGGAACGCTACCGGACCATTACCCAGGCCACCGCGGTCAAGGAACTTGCCGCCATGGCCGGGCTGATCACCGAGATCGCCCACGAAGCGCAGAAAGAGCGGGGGATGACCGCGGGATTTCTCGGAAGCCAAGGAAAGAAATTCGGCGACCGGCTCCCGGCCCAGCGCGGAGAAACCGACAAGCGGATCACCGCTCTCAAAGATTTTCTCGGCCATTCCAAGGCTGACAAGACAGACCCAGTCTTGACGGAAAAAATACACGGGGCGGTGTCCGGAATCGACACAATCTCTGCCATCCGGCAACAGGCGGATGGCATGGCCATCGCAGGGCCGGAGGCCATTGTCTTTTACACCGAAGCAATCCAACGGTTCCTGGGCACAATTCCCCTCATCGCCAGGAGCACTCCCAATGCCGCAACCATGCGGGCCCTCACCGCCTACTACAACTTTGTCGAAGCCAAGGAGCGCATGGGCATCGAACGGGCGGTGCTGAACAATACCTTTGCCAACGACCGCTTTGCCCCGGGGATGCGGAGGAAATTCGTGCAGATCCTCTCCGAGCAGTCTTCTTTCCTGAATAATTTCAAGGTGTTTTCCGATTCTCAGACCCTTGCCTTTTATGAAGAAAAAATGAAAACCCCCGTGGTAGCCGAGGTGAACGGCATGGAGCAAGCCGTGCTTGGCAAACTCAAGGACGAGGCGGAGGAGGGCTTCGGCATCAATCCGGAAAGCTGGTTCGGAGCGATGACCGGCAAGATCGACCTGATGAAGGAGATTGAGACCCATCTTGCGGAAGGGCTCGTGACTCAGGCTGAGAATGGCCTCCAGGCGGCGCGGACCTCGCTGATCATCACCACGGCGATAGCCGCGAGCGTTATCCTGGCCAGCATCTTCCTGGCCGCCTATCTCTCCTCTCTGATCGGCGGCGCGCTGGAGAGGATCAGCCTTGAGCTGGACAGCGGCGCCGAGGAAGTGACCTCGGCGGCAGGCCAGGTTTCTTCGGTGAGCCAGTCCCTGGCCGACGGAGCCAGCAATCAGGCCGCAGCCATTGAGGAAACCTCCGCCTCCCTGGAAGAAATTGCCGCCGTGACCAAACAAAACGCCGACAATGTCGAACAGGCCGAGTCCCTGACCAGCGAGGCGCGGAGGGTGATCGACACGGCAAACACCTCCATGGGCCAGCTCACCCAATCCATGGCGGAAATTTCGCAGGCCAGCGAGGAAACCTCCAAGATCATCAAGACCATTGACGAGATTGCCTTCCAGACCAACCTGCTGGCCCTGAACGCGGCGGTGGAAGCGGCCCGGGCCGGTGAGGCCGGAGCCGGATTCGCCGTGGTGGCCGACGAGGTGCGCAACCTGGCCATGCGGGCTTCCGAGGCCGCAAAGAACACCGCCGGGCTCATCGAAGGGACGGTGCGCAAGGTGCAGACCGGCGAACATCTGGTGACCTCCACCAACCAATCCTTTCGGGAGGTGGCCGAGAGCACCGCCAAGGTCGCCATGCTGATGGGGGAGATCGCCATAGCCTCCCGGGAACAGGCATCGGGTGTAGGCCAGGTCAATCTGGCGGTTACCGAGTTGGACACAGTGACCCAGCAGAACGCAGCCACCGCCGAGGAAGCGGCCAGCGCCTCCGAGGAGCTGAGCGCCCAAGCCGAACAGATGCGGGAAACGGTGAAGATGCTGATCGCATTGGTGCGGGGGGGTAACTGAAAGGACACCGCCCCACGCTGCGGCAGAAAAACAAGGCATAAAAAAAGGAACGGCGGGCTAAGCCCGCCGTTCCTTTTTTTATCTCTCCTTTCTTTGCTTATTTCTTCTTCATCGCTTCCTTGAGCAGGTCGATCCCCTTCTGGGAGGCAGCCATGGAAGCGGTCAGACTCTCCCGGGCCAGGCCGGGATTATGCCAGCCGTCACTGTTTTCGGCGGTCCACCATTCCCAGAGCACATGGGCAATCTCATGCTGCTTGCGGGCCTCGGCCAACACCGATTCCGGCACTCCGGCCTTCTGGGCGGCGGCAAAGGTGTCGATCAATTCACCCAGCACGGCTTCGGACTTGCGCATCTTGCCGCGGGTGTAGTTCTGCACCGCCTGGATCTGGTAGAGCTTCTCCTCCACCGTGGACTTGGGGTGGCATGTCAAACAGGCTTGCTTGACATGATCCTTGGGCCGCACCACCTGATGGGAGGTGTAGGCTTTGCCCGCCGCGTTCTTTTCCTTGGGCATATGGCAGTTGTGGCACTGCACTCCTGCCTTGTCGTGGACGCTGCCCCAGTAGGTTTCCATCTCCGGATGCTGGAGTTTGATCAGGTTGGCGCCGGTCACCGCATGCTTGAAATCGCGGAACTTGAGCTTGTCGTAGTGGGCAAGAATATCCAAGGCATTCTTCATGGGGAAATGGTTGGTCCGGCGGTCGTCCATCCCGACCTTGGCCCCGCTTTCCGGCTCAAATCCGGGGTTGCAGTTGTACTCCACATGGCACTGGCCGCACAACAGCGTGGAGTCCATTTTGTCGAGCAGGCCGATCTTGCGAAAACCACGGAAATCCACAACTTTGACCTTTCCTTTGCCCTTGTCGGCATCATAGGGGCGGGCGCCGCCCTCCCGTTCGATGGCGTCGATGAGCGCGTCACGGATGATGCGCGGCTTGGTGGCGTGGGGGTCGTGGCACTCGATACAGCCCACCGGGTTATGCACATCCTTGATGAGCGCGTTGACATCGGAGGATCTGTCCCATTTGGCCTGTTCGTCCTTGTCGCCCATGTACTTCCATTTCAGAACCAAGTCGGAGGTTTTGCACTGCAGGCAGACGGAGTTCCCGGCCTTGGCCGTGTAGGGCAGCAATTTTCCCGTATCCTCCAGCACATCCCAGGTCTTCCCGGGCTGGGTCATGCCGAACATGTTCTTGAACTGGTAGCGGCCCCCGGCAAAACGGTCCACCGTGAGCTGATCCACGACCATGAAGGGATGGGAGCGGGGTTCATTATGCTCCTTGGTGAAGCCGTGGGGGGCGAGCAGCTTGTCCTGCATGGGAGAGCGGCCGGTGGGCATGCCTTTTTCCTTGCGGGCCTGGGCATCGTAGTTGACCCGGTAGAAACTCTTGAACTGATCCTTGTGGCAACCGCCGCAGGTGGCAAGATCGAGACTGGTCACCGGTTTGGTCTCGGAGTTGGCCAGATGGGCGTCCAACTGGGAATGGCAGGTGGTGCAGGCAAGGCTTGCGTGCTTCCCGCTTTTCTTCAGCTCCTTGACCTCTTCATGGCAGGAAAAACAGGTGGCCTCATCCACGCCCTTGCCGGGCTTGGCCGCTTTGGTCGCCGCCAGACCAGGGGTTGCCCAGACCAGGGTCAGGGCCATGATCGAGCCTATCCATCTCCGCTTCTTCATGCTCCGCGCCTCCTCTATGTGGGTGATTTTAGAAAAAAACACTCCAGTGATATAGAAAGTATAGCACGGAGAACTTGAAGCAGGTCAAGGCAATTTTTGCCGGGCTGAACCCGGGAGCTGGTGCGCGACAAAAAAGGGGAACCCGTGCGGGCCCCCCTTAGATACGCCATTTTTCTCAATCCAGGGCTACAGGATGGCCTTCATCGCCCCCATATAGGAGCGCAGCTCGGCGCCGATCTCCTCGACCCCGGTGTAGCGGATCGCCTCATTGACCCGGACCAGCTCGATATTGTTCACTCCGTTGTCCTTGGCGGCCAGACCCTTGCCGATCACGTCGGTGTCGATCTTCTTCATGAACTTGGCCAGCATGGGCACCGCGGCGTGGGCAAAGAGGTAACAGCCGTACTCGGCGGTGTCGGAGATGACCACGTTCATCTCGTAGAGCTTCTTGCGCGCGATGGTGTTGGCGATGAGCGGCACCTCGTGCAGCGACTCGTAATAGGCGGACTCCTCCTTGATCCCGGCCGAAACCATGGTGTCGAAGGCCAGCTCCACCCCGGCCTTGACCATGGCCACCATCAGGATGCCGTTGTCGAAGTACTCCTGCTCGCCGATCTTCTTCTTGGTGGAGGTGGACTTCTCGAAGGCGGTTTTCGCCGTGGCGCCCCGCCACTTGAGGAGGTTCTTGTCGTTGTTGGCCCAATCCTCCATCATGGTCTTGGAGAAGTGCCCGCTCATGATGTCGTCCATGTGCTTGGCAAAGAGCGGGGCCAAAATCTCTTTGAGATCCTCGGCAAGGTAGAACGCCTTGATCTTGGCCGGGTTGGAGAGACGGTCCATCATATTGGTGATGCCGCCGTGCTTGAGCGCCTCGGTGATGGTCTCCCAGCCGTACTGGACGAGCTTGGAGGCGTAACCGCTTTCGATGCCCTTCTCGATCATCTTGTCATAGCAGAGAAGCGAGCCAGCCTGGAGCATGCCGCAGAGAATGGTCTGCTCGCCCATCAGGTCGGACTTGACCTCGGCCACAAAGGAGGACTCCAAAACCCCGGCCCGGTCGCCGCCGGTGCCGCAGGCGTATGCCTTGGCCAGATCCCAGCCCTTGCCCTGGGGGTCGTTGGCGCGGTGCACCGCGATGAGCGTCGGCACGCCGAAGCCGCGCTTGTACTCCTCCCGCACCTCGGTGCCGGGGGATTTGGGCGCAACCATGATCACCGTCAGATCCTTGCGGATCTGCATGCCTTCTTCCACGATGTTGAAGCCGTGGGAGTAAGAGAGCGTCGCGCCCTTTTTCATCAGCGGCATGACCGCCTTGATCACCTTGGTGTGCTGCTTGTCCGGGGTGAGGTTGATGACCAGGTCCGCCTTGGGGATCAGCTTCTCGAAGGTGTCCACGGCAAAGCCGTTGCCGTGCGCGTTCTTGTAGGACTGCCGCTTGGTCTTGATCGCCTCTTCGCGCAGGGCGTAGGACACATCCAGGCCACTGTCGCGGAGGTTGAGCCCCTGGTGCAGCCCCTGGGCGCCGCAGCCGACGATGACGATCTTCTTGCCCTTGAGCGCCTTGACCCCGTTGAACTCGGAGGAGTCCATGAAGCGGCACTGGCCAAGCTCCTCAAGCTGCAAGCGCAGCGGCAGGCTGTTGAAGTAGTTCTGACCCATGGTGTTTCTCCTTATCGTATTGGAAATATGTTTTTTTCGTACGCCTCGCTCCATCATAGCCCCATTTTCTGTTGCGTCAAGTGACTTGTTCGCGATATTGTGTTGCAATAATTGCAACAATCGTGACTGCCTTACCCCGTCACCCCGGCGAAAGCCGGGGTCCAGAAAAGGAACCCATCCCCATGGACATGGAGGAGCTCAAACTCTTTCGCCACCTTGCCGAAACCCTGCACTTTGGCCGCACCAGCCGCGCCTGCCATGTGACGCCCTCGGCCCTGACCCGCGCCATCCAGCGCATCGAGGCGGAGGTGGGGGAACTTCTTTTTGACCGGGACAACCGGACGGTGCGGCTGACCCGGGCGGGCGAGGGTCTGAAGCAGTATGCCGAGGAGTCCATCGAGCGCTGGAAGGAATTGAAAAACAGCCTTGCCAGCGATGCAACCCTGCACGGAGACATCTCCCTCTACTGCTCGGTCACCGCGGCCTATTCCATCCTGCCGGGCATCCTGGGCAGATTCCGCACAGCCTGCCCCGAGGTGCACATCAAGCTCCAGACCGGCGACGCGGCCCAGGGGGTGGCCCGGCTGCGCAACAACGAGGTGGAGGTGATCATCGACGCCCTGCCGGACAAGCAGGGCAGCGGCCTGGAGTTCATGCCGCTCACCGAAACGCCCCTGGTCTTCATCGCGCCCCTGGCCTTCCCCGAAACGGTGATCCACGACGGCCCGGAGATCGACTGGCGCAAAACCCCCTTGATCGTGGCCGAGCAGGGACTGAGCCGGGAGCGGCTCGACCGCTGGTGTGCCGCGAAAAAAATCCTGCCCACCATCTATGCCCAGGTGGCGGGCAACGAGGCGATCATCGCCATGGTCAGCCTGGGCTGCGGGGTCGGGGTGGTGCCCCTTTTGGTGCTGGAAAAAAGCCCGCTTCAAGAGCAGATCGCGGTGCTCGATGTCTTCCCCCGGTTAGCCCCGTTTTCCCTGGGGGTCTGCACCGTGAAAAAAAATCTGCGCAACCCGAAGATCCAGGCCTTCTGGGAGATCGCCGGGGAGCGGTGAGGGGTGAGGGGGTGCTCGACTCCGCAAAAAAGAATCGCCATTTTTCCGTTTTCCACGCACAATGATGTGTAACCGCCACGCACCACCATCCGGACATCCGCCATGCTGACCAAAAACAACGTGATCCAGCTCTACAACGACGGCCTCGTCATCCGCTGACACCGGAAAAAACACCCCCAGCAACTCAAGGGGGAGTATGATCCGGCGGGATTTGAGGTCAACATCTACACCCACCATCTGATCTCGGAACACGACCGGGACATGACCCTGCTGCACGAGCTTATCCACGCGAGGGACGACCGCAAGGGGTTGCCCAACAACCGCACCTGCTCCCCGAGGGTGGAGCGGGAGGCCGAGGCAACCTTCCAGCGGCGGCCAGGGGTACTGGCCCTGGTCAAGGAGCTGTACGGAATCTAAGCTGAAAGAACTGGAAATAAGGCAAAAAGGCGCTGTTTCCGGCAACTTGCCGTTTACGAAACCGGCCTGCGTGGTTTATGAAAAAAAGATATGGGGCTGTAGCTCAGATGGGAGAGCGACGCGTTCGCAATGCGTAGGCCAGGGGTTCGATCCCCCTCAGCTCCACCACGACATCACCCGGAAAATCCGGTACTCATAGAGCCCGCACCCGTAAGGTTGCGGGCTTTTCTTTTGTTGGACCGGATTGGACGCTCCGACATTGACTTTTCTGCACGATAATGCATAAAAGTCTTGACTATTCTGCAAATAACTGCACAATAGTCAGCATGGACCGGATTCAGCTTCCCCTCATCGAAAAAGACCTGGACCAGAAACTGGTCTTCCTCACCGGCCCCCGCCAGGTGGGCAAAACCCATCTCGCCCTGGTCCTGCTCAAAAAGTCCGCCAATGGGGTCTATCTCAACTACGACAACCTAGAAGACCGCGCCATCATCACCAAGGCGGCCTGGCTGCCCAGCACCGAACTCCTGGTGCTGGACGAGCTGCACAAGATGGCGGAATGGAAAAACTTTCTCAAAGGCATCTTCGACACCCGCCCACCGCACCTCAAGATCCTGGTCACCGGCAGCGCCCGGCTGGACACCTTCCGCTCCACCGGCGATTCCCTGGCCGGCCGCTATTTCCGCCACCGGCTCAACCCGCTTTCCGCAGCCGAGATTCCCGACGCCTCGGAGAACACCCTCGACACGCTCATGACGCGCGGCGGCTTCCCCGAGCCGTTTCTCGCCGAAACCGGTCAGGATGCGGACCGCTGGCGGATGCAGTATGTCGACGGCCTCATCCGCACCGACATCCTCGATTTCGAACGCATCCACGACCTCAGGGCCATGCAGCTTACCCTGGAACTCCTGCGCCGCCGGATCGGCTCGCCCATCTCCATCGCCTCCCTGGCTCAGGACGTGGCCTGTTCGCCCAACACCATCAAAAAATACCTGGAGATCCTCGAAGCGCTCTTCATCGTCTTCCGGGTCACCCCCTATCACCACAACATCGCCCGCTCGCTGTTAAAAGAGCCGAAGCTCTATTTCTACGACACCGGCCTGGTCAAGGGCGACGACGGCCTCCGCTTTGAAAACCTAATGGCCGTAAGCCTCTTGAAGCATGTCAACGCCATCGAGGATTACGAGGGCAAACGCGCCGCGCTCCACTACCTGCGCACCAAGGAAAAAAAAGAGGTGGATTTTGCCCTGGCGGTTGAGGACCAGCCCACCACCATCATCGAGGCCAAACTCAGCGACAGCGAAGTGAGCCCGTCGCTGCGGTATTTCCACGAGAAATACGATCTCCCGGCAGTGCAGGTGGTGCGCCATCTTCGCCAGGAGAGGATGGCGGGGAAGATCACCATCCGCCGAGCGCTGGATTTTTTACGGGAGTTGAAGATGTGATTGCGGCAAGGACTCATGGGGAAAGCAGGTCGTCCATGTCGCAGCGCAAGGCAACGGCGAGCTTGCGCTGCAGGGCGGCGGATGGCTTACGCTTGCCTTTTTCGATCCGGGAGAGGGCGGCGGCTGAGACCCGGCAGACTTTTCCCAGGGCGGCCAGGGTGAAGCCCCGGTACTCCCGCCAAACGCGCAACGCGTATTCCCCGGCAAGGAGCCGGTTGACGAATTCCGCCGGAAAGGTTTCCTCCTCCCTCCCGGCGAATAGCGCTGGATGTCGTCCAGGGTCTCGGCGGCCTCGCACAACCGCTCGAATTCAGCATACGGGATGACGACGTATTCCGGAGTCCCTTCGCGTTCAATAATCTGGATGTTCATTTTGAGATGTCTCCTCGTAGTCCGGCGTCCACAACCAGGATGAGCAACTCGCCACTGTCGATATGGCAGAGAACTCGGTGCTTGCCCAACCGCAACCGCCATCCCTCGCGGCCCTTGAGCTGCTTGAAGTCGCCTGCGTAGGTTTTTCTGGACAATCAGACGGTTAGCGGGGTACGGTACATGCTGAAATTCGACCCGGCGCCAATGGAGAAAATACTATGCGCAAGCAAATGACCGCACTTATCGAACGCGAAGGAAGCGGGTATGTATCGCTCTGCCCGGAACTCGACATTGCCAGCCAAGGCGATACCATCGAGGAGGCTCGCGAGAATCTCCGCGAGGCCCTGGAGCTTTTTTTCGAAACCGCCTCGCCCGAGGAAATCCAGACCCGCCTGCACGAGGAGGTCTATGTGACCCGCCTGGAGGTTGCCGTTGGGTAAACTCCGCATCCTCTCCGGCAAAGAGGTCTGCGCCATCCTTGCCCAGCACGGGTTTCAAGAGGTCCGGCAGCGCGGCAGCCACATTGTGATGCAGAAGCGGTTGCCAGACACAACAATCACCGTGCCGGTGCCCAACCATGCCGAACTGCGCATCGGCACCCTTCAGTCCATCATCCGCCAGACGGGTATCCCAAAGAGTGAGTTTGAGTCGTAACGCACGGGAAGAGGTTTTTCCGGGCAATCCGTTTGTCGGCGCGCACGCTACAAACCATATGCTTCGGGAGCATGGGGTCGGGAAACACTAACTTTTCAAGACCCTGTTGCTCTTTGCGTTTTCCGGTTTGGAAGGAAATAAGTATTCTTTTCCCAAAATTACTCCAAGGAAAATGACGACCGCAGAGCTTTCCATTGATCCGGCCGTGATCGCGCCGGCGTGGCGTTCATTGCAAAAAGCGTTGCCGGTTCCGCTGACGCCGATCCGCACCGAGGCGCAGCTTGAGGAACTGACTGCGCTGATGCACAGCCTCGTCGATCTCGTTGGCGACGATGAACACCATGAGCTGGCTGACTTTCTGGATCTGGTCGGGCAATTGGTCGAGGATGACGAGACGGAACACCATCCCATCCCGGAGGCGGAACCACGGACCGTCCTGCGTTTCCTCATGGAGCGGCAAGGACTCAAGCAGAGCGATCTTTCCGCGGAGATCGGCGGGCAGTCCGTTGTGAGCGAGATACTGGCGGGTAAGCGCGAGATCAACGCCAGACAGGCCAAGGCCCTGGCGGCACGGTTCGGGGTTCAGTGGCGGTTTTTAGTTGAGGCCGGTTCGACTCAGTGCGCGAGGCGGCGGTTAAAGAGATAAGTATGCTTTCCCGGAACCTGTACCCCCTCAACGCCGCAGGGCTTTTTCCCCATCACCCTGGATTGAAAGGAATTGATTTACTTTAGTTGCCAATCGGTCACGGTCTGTTATTTCGCACTCCCATATAACCAGAACATTCCACCCCATATCTGTAAGCGCTTCCAGTACCTTTTTGTCTCTCTGGATGTTTCGTTCAAGCTTGGGAACCCAATATTGGATGTTTGTCTTTGGCACATGTCCATCTTTGCATTCTGTGTGTTGATGCCAAAAACAGCCATGAACGAAAATAATTTTTTTGCGGCCTGGAAATACAAGATCGGGTTTCCCCGGCAAATCACTTCGGTGCAGGCGATAGCGGTATCCTAACCCGTAAACAAGGCGCCTCACAAACATTTCTGGTGCCATATCCTTGCTACGAATACGGCTCATAGTTTTGCTACGAATTTCCGGCACCACCTTGTCCGTAATGTGCCTATTCCTTCCCGAGCGCTTTGAGAATGGCGTTTCGGTAAACATTTTCTTCAGGGAGAGTAACGTTATTGAATGCCTCTTGTACCTTATAAACAGTAGTTGAGTGGGAAAGTGTTTCTTTCAGCGGAAACAGCTCGCCATCATTTGATGCTTTTTCCGGATCGTGACTATAGGCAACAAATGTGATCGAAGCCGGTTGCAATGCGTAGCGAATAAGTCCCTGCTGCCCGCCAAGCCTGTTTGCGATGCGCTCAAAAACAGGTTCTGGACAAACGAAAAACAGCCCTTTTTTGCACATTTCTTCACGCTGTAGGACTTGGCCTTTATATATAAGCTGAGGGAGTATTCGTTTTGACACATTTTCCCAGTTCAGTCCCGCAGTTGTCTTTACAACTCTACGATCACTTTTGAGCGCTGAAAATCCATTGCGATAGTTGCCTGTGGTATCGATGGTTTGAACTTCTACGGCGACAAATTCCAACAATTTTCCTGTCGTATCCAGTTTAGCCAACACCCAATCCACGAAATAGCCACCGCTTCCAGCCTTTTGCGGTAGGCGCAACTCTCCGCCCCAGCGCTTCCCGAAAACAGCAATGCAGGATTTATTTTCAATCTTGGCGCAAGAAACTGCTTCACGTCCAGGTATCAGATCAAGATTTTCACCAAATGCTTTCAACGATACATCGCGAAGAATCTTATAATTTTCGGCGTAAAGTCGTATCGGACAGCAGATAACAGGGCCTGATGTTATTGGCTTTAAAGTGCAGACACCAGAAATTACCCCGTCGTTAAATGTTTTCTCGCACCTCTCTTTGATAATTGGGCATAGTTCATGCGCTACTGCTTTCTGGGCCTTATTAGACTTGTCATCAGCGCGATACCCAAAGAATTCCCATATAGTTCCCGCCATTACAGTACCCTTGTCAGTTCTGTGGTTTCGCAACCTAATGCGCATGCAAGCGAACGGCCAATAGCCGCAGCAAGTAAAGGTGGCACGGCATTCCCCACCTGCTCATATTGCTCAACACGCGACCCAATGAAATGAAAAGTGTCAGGGAACGTCTGAATCCGTGCAGCTTCACGAACAGTAAAAGCACGATCTTGGTCATAATGGAAATAAGCACCCCAGTGTGGATCACATTTGGTTAGAATTGTGGAAGCTAATCCGTTAGGTTCAACGCGCCCATAACGTTTCGTATGATCTGAGCGTCGGGCGCGTTGCATACCCTTCGGGAGTAGATTTTCAGGGATATTGGTCCAATTCCCACCTGGCGGTATGTATGCCAGCCGTTCCAAGTTGATTTTACTTAGCCGTGCAGCCTCATGATTAATTACACCACTCGAACCAGCACGCATTGCACGTTGGAAATCATTCACCGGCTTTGTGCGATACTTCTTTATTTCATCTCCTGATTGGCCATTTTCGAGTACAGGTAAGTCGTTTATAGCATCTTTCACCGAAATGAACGTGGGCAACTCCACTTTTCCAGGAAGAGCGATGATGTTCCGCCCTTCAAATCGCGATGTGAAGTTCACGCGAATTGGCGCTTGGTGGATAGGTTCTGGGAAGGCCAGGTCAGGAGCCTGTCCCTCACGCAAACCAATAATAATCGTTCTCCACCGAGTCTGGGGAACACCATAGTGGGGCGCATATAGTATTTTTACATCTGACTGGTAGCCGTGATTTTCAAGCGTTGTCAGGATTGCTTGAAGTGTCATGCCTCCCTCAAATGAGACAAGTCCTGGTACATTCTCGATGAGAACTGCACGGGGAAAAAATTCATCCACGAACCGGAGAAATTCCTTAAACAGATGATTTCTTTCATCATCCGTGGAGCGGATTGGGGCATTGATTGAAAAGCCTTGGCAAGGCGGGCCACCAGCTATTAGGTCCAGCTCACCCCGTTTAATCCCGAGGCGCTTGCGTATTGCTTTTGCGTCAACTTTACGAATGTCCCGCTGATCGATAATTGTATTCGGATGATTAGTTTCGTAGGTTTCAGAGTAGCACCGCTTTATCTCGTTGGCATAAAGGCCATGGAAACCAGCTTCACGCAAACCCTCTGAAAGCCCCCCTGCCCCTGCAAAAAGGTCGATCATTGTGAGTTCATTTTGTGTCCGCATCGATCACTCCTATTCTGGCTGTTTGACAAATTTTGATACAATATATGCCCCACAAGGTCAATGCTCGCCTTCACCCAAGAGGGGCCGATTCCGGGCGATTTCCAGCGACACCTTGCTTAGTCAGCCACCACCGGCAAAGCCGGTGGCTTGAAAAACCCTGAACCGCTCAAAGCGGTTGAAAACCTGGGGCCACCTTAAGGTGGCTATTCAAACAAATTCAGTTGGTCGAGGCGCTGATCTTCGTGCTCCTGTTTTTGGATATATTCTCACACGGCGTCTTCGTCCTTGCCAACCGTCGAGACATAGTAGCCTCTGGCCCAAAAGTGCTGCCCTACAAAATTCTTCTTTCGTCCCTGAAAATTCCGGGCGATCTGAATCGCACTTTTGCCTTTGATAAAACCAACGACCTGAGACACCGAATACTTGGGGGGAATGGAAAGCAAAATGTGAACATGGTCGGACATAAGATGCCCTTCCAGAATCTTGCTCTCTTTTTGCCTTGCCAGCTCCCGGAATATTTCTCCCAGATATTTCCGGAGGTCTCCAAATATTGTCTTCTTCCGATACTTCGGGATCCACACGATGTGATACTTGCATTCCTACATCGTATGGCTTAGGCTTTGACTGTCGTACATGGGAAGTCTCCTCTTCTTGAACTTTGAGCGGTTCAGAATTGTGAGACTTCCTTTTATTCCCGGAACTGTCAAACTTTGCGAGTCCCCCGGCAGAGCCGGGGGTTTACCTGTTTGTTATTATTGTCAAAAAATTATAGAAGCCACGCCATCTTCATGCCTTCGCATCCCAGAGATCCTTGGGCGTCTCGCGCGCCAGCTCCTCAATCGCGTCAGCCAGGGAGGCTTGTTGCTCCTCGGCGGAAAGGGTCTGCGCCTCAAGGAGCATGGTGTGGGATACCCGCTTGAGCCGCTCTTCGGCCACCAGCCGGGCCTGGATTTTTACGGTCTCCTCCAGCGAAGAGCGGGGGACAAGGGCGTACACAAAGGTGCAATCCAGGGCCTCGGCCACCTGGCGCATGGTCCGGAGCGTCAGCGCGCCGGAGGGTTCGTCCTGCTCCAGCCTGTGAACGCGGGGCTGGGAAACCTTGAGCCTCCGGGCCAGTTGCCGGCCGGACATGCCCAGCGCCTCGCGCACCGCTCGAATCCATCCCTTTGCCGGTGGCTGCACATCCTTTGTTGGAGCGAACAGCGCCAGGGTTGCGTCGAGCTGCCGCCGGGCGATCTGTTTGTATTTCTGCATCATTGCAATAGCCTTTATATTATTTTTATCCGGATTTATTATAACTTATTCATTATATAATCTGGTGATAAAAATAATATCAAGGTTATTTTTTTGTCTTGTTACCCCAAATCAAGCACCTCCCGCAAGGCCTGATCCACCTCCGCCAGCAATATTTCCGTGCAGCGCAGCAACGGGCCTTTGACCAGGCGGTTGTTGTCGATGGCCCGGAGCTGGTCGAGGAGCAGGTCCGAATCCTGGGCCAGATCGCCTCCAGCCAAGATGCGCAAGCGCAGCGGGGCGGCATCGTCGATCAGTTTGGTGGTGAGCGGCACCACCAGGGTGGAGGGGTGGTCCACGTCGAGGAGGGGTTGGCACTGCACGATGAGGACCGGCCTGGTTTTGCCGGGCTCCGTTCCCCGGCCGGGGTTGAGGTTGGCCAGCCAGATCTCGCCGCGTTCACGCATCCGGGGCCTCCTCGATGTCGGCAAATTCCCGGTTGACCAGCATGCTTTCCGCACGCACCTTCCGCGAGGCCTCCTGGAGGCGATGGCGTCGCAGATCGTGGGCCACCTTGTCGTTCATCTCGGCTATCGCCCGCCGGAGGTATTCCGTCCGGCTCAGATGCAGCGCCTTTGCCTGATTGGTTGCTGCATCAAGCAGCTCATCTTCGATGCGCAGGGATATTGTACCCATATTATGCCTCATTTTTTGTAGTTCAAAATAAATATACGTTTTGCACTACAATAATGCAAGGCAGATTTCGGGGGCGGCAATACGTGCTGCGGTGAAAGATCATCAAGAGCTGGTCTTGGCCGATCGCCGCCGCCTGGATTCCGTTTCCAGGTCCGGCAGGAAGATGGCCAGCAGCCCGATGGCGGGCAGAAACGAGCAGAGGCGGTACACATAGGCGAGGCTGGTCAGGTCGGCGAGATGGCCGAGCACCGCCGCGCCGATCCCGCCCATGCCAAAGGCGAAACCAAAGGACATCCCGGCCACCGTGCCGACCCTGGCAGGAAGGAGCTCCTGGGCATAGACCACAATGGCCGGAAATGCCGAGGCCAGAATCACCCCGATGGGCACGCTGAGCACCCCGGTCCAGAATAGATTGGCATGGGGCAGGGCCAGGGTGAAGGGAAGCACCCCCAAGATCGAGCCCCAGATCACCCCCTTGCGGCCAAAACGATCCCCCAGCGGCCCTCCGGCAAAAGTGCCGACCGCCACCGCGCCGAAAAAGATAAAAAGATGCATCTGCGCGCTCCGCACCGGGAGGTCGAACTTGTCCATCAGATAAAAAAGATAGTAGCTGGACATGCTGGCCAGGTAGAAAAATTTGGAAAACATCAAGGCCAGCAGCACCGCCAGGGTCAGCGCCACCTTGCCGCGGGGCAGCGTTGCGGCCACAGGGCCGCTTGCCCGCGATTGCAGCCGCATCAGCCCGTGCCGCTTGTACCAGTGGCCAACCTTGATCAACAGATACATGCCCAGCAGGGCCGCGAGAGAAAACCAGGCCAGGCTTGTCTGTCCATGGCGCAAGACGATGAGCGCGGCAAGCAGCGGGCCGATGGCCGAACCGGCATTGCCCCCCACCTGAAACAGCGACTGCGCCAGGCCATGCCGCCCCCCAGACGCCATCCGCGCCACCCGGGACGATTCCGGATGGAACACCGACGAACCCGACCCCACCAGGGCGGCGGCCAGCAACAGCACCGGGTAACTGCCCGCCTGGGAAAAGAGCACCAGCCCAAAGAGGGTAAGGCCCATGCCCATGGCCAGGGAGTAGGGACGGGGATTCCGGTCGATATACAAACCGACCATGGGCTGAAGGATCGACGCCGTGCCCTGGAAGGTGAGGGTGATGGCGCCGATCTGGGCGAAGCTCAAGCCGTAATTGCTCTGGAGCAGCGGATAGATCGCCGACAACATGGTCTGCATCATGTCATTGAGCAGATGACACGCGCTGATCATGATCAGGATGGCGAAGGCTGTTTTTTCGGCGGGTGTTTGCGCGCTTGCGGGGGTCGGATTCACTTGGCTTTCCATTGTCGCGGCTCCCTGCCGGAAACCTCCGGCGGGAGCCGACAGAAGTATCTACCAGCCTTTCTCCGCATACCCCTCGATTTTGTGGAAATTGAGGTAACGGTGCACCTCCTCCGCCTTGGGGGTGACCCTTTCGGCAAGGATGGCGTGGTATTCCGCCACGGTGGGGATGCGCCCCAGCACGGCGCAGACCGCGGCCAGCTCCGCCGAACCCAAAAAGACTTTGGCCCCGGTGCCGATGCGGTTGTCGAAGTTGCGGGTAGAGGTGGAGAAGACCACGGCGTTGTCGCGGGTTCGGGCCTGGTTGCCCATGCAGAGCGAGCAGCCGGGGATTTCGGTGCGCGCCCCGGCGCGGCCGAGGATGCTGTAGACGCCTTCGGATTTGAGCTGCTCCTCGTCCATGCGGGTGGGCGGCGCCACCCAGAGGCGGCCCGGAACCTGGGGCTTGCCGTCGAGGATTCTGGCCAGGGCCCGGAAATGGCCGATGTTGGTCATGCAGGAGCCGACAAAGACCTCGTCGATGGCAGTACCCGCCACCTGGGAGAGCAATTTCACATCGTCCGGGTCGTTGGGGCAGGCCAGCACCGGCTCGATGATCGCGTTGAGATCGATCTCAAGCACCGCCTTGTATTCGGCATCCGCGTCCGGGGACAGCAGTTCGGGCGCACCCAGCCACGCCTCCATGGCCGCGATCCGGTTGCGGATGGCCTCTGCGTCCTGGTAACCCTTGGTCAGCAGATTTTTCAACAGCGCCACGTTGGAGCGGAGGAACTCGGCCACCGGCTCCTGGTTGAGCCGCACGGTGCAGGCTGCGGCTGAGCGCTCCGCCGAGGCGTCGGCCAATTCGAAGGCCTGTTCCACGGCCAGATCGGGCAATCCTTCTATCTCCAGCACCGTGCCGGCAAAAAGGTTCTTCTTGCCCTTTTTTTCCACGGTGAGCAAACCCTTCTGGATGGCCACCCAGGGGATGGCGTTGACCAGATCCCGCAGGGTGATGCCGGGCTGCATCGTGCCGGAGAAGCGGATCAGCACCGATTCCGGCATGACCAGGGGCATGGAGCCGGTGGCCGCGGCAAAGGCCACCAGACCGGAGCCCGCCGGAAAGGAGATGCCGATGGGAAAGCGGGTGTGGGAATCGCCGCCGGTGCCCACGGTATCGGGGAGAACCATGCGGTTGAGCCAGGAATGGACCACCCCGTCGCCGGGGCGCAGGGCAATGCCGCCCCGTTCGCTGAAAAAGGAGGGCAGGGTTTGGTGGGTCTTCACATCCACCGGCTTGGGATAGGCGGCGGTGTGGCAGAAGGACTGCATCACCAGGGGGGCGGAGAATTTGAGGCAGGCCAGCTCCTTGATCTCGTCGCGGGTCATGGGGCCGGTGGTGTCCTGGGAACCAACGGAGGTCATCCTGGGCTCGCAGTACATGCCGGGACGCACTCCAGGCAATCCGCAAGCCTTGCCCACCATCTTCTGGGCCAGGGTGTACCCCTTGCCGCTGTCCTTGGGAACCTCCGGCTCCTGGAACAGGGTGGAAGGCGGCAGCCCCAACGCCTCGCGGGCCTTGGCGGTCAAGCCCCTGCCGATGATGAGGTTCACCCTCCCCCCGGCCTGCACCTCGTCGGGCAGGGTGGCGGGGGAGAGGCTGAAGGCGCAAACCTGCTGGCCATCCCGGCTGATCGTGCCGGTGCGGGTGTTGATGGTGATGACGTCCCCGGTTTCAAGATTGGTCACATCGCACTGGATGGGCAGCATCCCCGAATCCTCGGCGGTGTTGAAGTAGATCGGCGCGATGGTGGAGCCCATGACCACCCCGCCGGTGCGCTTGGCCGGGACATGGGGGATGTCGCGGCCCATGTGCCAGAGCATGGAGTTGACCCCGGACTTGCGGGAGGAGCCGGTGCCCACCACGTCGCCCACATAGGCAATGGGGTGGCCCTTTTTCTTCAGCTCCTCGATGACCGGCAGCGAGCCGGGCAAGCGGTTGATCAACATGGACTGGGCGTGCAGGGGGATGTCCGGGCGGCTCCACGCCTCGGAGGCAGGGGAAAGATCATCGGTGTTGGTCTCGCCAGCAACCTTGAACACGGTGACGGTGAGCTCCTCGGGCATGGGCTCACGGCTGGTGAACCAGGTCGCCTCCGCCCAGTTGGTGAGGACCTGCTTGGCATGGGGATTGGACTGTGCCTTGGCAGCCACTTCGCCAAAGGAATCATAGACCAGGAGGGTGGCGGAAAGGGCGGCCACCGCCTCCGCAGCCAGGGCAGCATCGTCCAGCAGATCGATGAGCGGCTGCACGTTGTAGCCGCCCAGCATGGTGCCCAGCAGCCGCACCGCCGCCTTCCTGTCGATGAGCGGGGAGGTGAGCTTCCCCTGCGCCACTCCGGCCAGAAACCCGGCCTTGACCTTGGAGGCGTCGTCCACCCCAGGAACCACCTGATTGCTGATCAGCTCCACCAGGGTGGCTTCCGTTCCGGCCGCCGGTTTTTGCAGCAGCGCAACCAGAGCGGTGGTCTGGCCGGCGGAAAGGGGAAGGGGGGGCAGGCCAAGAGCAGCCCGCTCGGCAACATGTTTTTGATACGCCTCAAGCATGGGTAGGACCTCCTTGCATAATAGGAAACCGGGGCAGCCCGGTGTTTTTTTCAAACCAGATTCCTACCCTTGCCGGACGCGACCTGTCAAGAAGAACATGAGGGTCGGGCACAGACATCCGGGAGTGCCGGAGATGAGCCGTTCTGCTGTTTTTCTTTCTTCTTTTGCGTACCCAAAAGAAGAAACAAGAAAAAGGCACCCCAGCCAGTCCTGGCCCTGCGGGCTTCCCTTACTTCTCGACGAGGGCGGGACGCGGAAAAACTCGGGCTTCGCCCTCAGACAGTCGGAGTCTTCGCTTACCTCCCGGGTCTTTTCCGCCCTCGTCTGCGAGGCGCGGCAGGACAAATGGGGGAGAAAAAACTCCCATTGGCACGCAGCCGAGCACCGGAGAGGCTGCCGAAAAAGGGATTTGCACTGTTTGAGGCGCAGCCGAGTTTGCAAAGCCCCGGCAGCATCGAGGAGCACAGGGCATCCCGCCTGCGGCGGGACAAGTGCCTGGGGGCCCTTTCTCTGGTTCGTTTCTTTGGGCAAGCAAAGAAATGAACAAACTGACTTCTCATAACTCCCGAACGAACAAAAAAGGCGGCAGGAGTTTTCCCCTGCCGCCGAACGCGTTAAGAACAGCATTCAATTATCAGCCAGCCGCCATCAACCTATCGATATCCTCGCTGCCGATGGTTTCCTTCTCCAGCAACGCCTTGGCCATGGCCTCCATGATGGGCCGGTTCTCGGTGAGCAGCCGGTTTGCAGTATCTCTGGCCTCGCTCACCAGCCCGGTCACGGCCTGGTCGATGCGCACCGCGGTCTCCCCGCTGTAGGGTTGCCTGCTCCGCCCCATTTCATCGGGTCCGGCCACGTTCAACAGGCCGATCTCCTTGCTCATCCCCCATTCGCACACCATCTTCCGGGCGATGTTCGAGGCGCGTTCGATGTCGTTGCCTGCCCCGGTGGTGACATCGCCGAAGACGATCTCCTCGGCCACCCTCCCGCCCAGGAGGATGCAGAGGTTGTTCATCAGCCAGGAACGGGACTGGGAATGCTTCTCGTCGGTGGGCAACTGCATGGTCAGCCCCAGGGCGCGGCCCCGGGGGATGATGGTCACCTTGTGCACCGGATCGGTGCCGGGCAGCAACCGAGCGACCAGGGCATGGCCCGCCTCGTGATAGGCGGTGAGCTCCTTGTCCTTGGCGGTGAGGATCATGCTGGTGCGCTCGGCCCCCATCATCACCTTGTCCTTGGCCTTTTCCATGAGGGCCATGTTGATCTTGCCCACGTCGGAACGGGCCGCCATCAGGGCCGCCTCGTTGACCATATTGGCCAGCTCGGCCCCGGAAAACCCGGGGGTGCCCTTGGCGATGATGGACATATCCACATCGCTGCCCAACTGGACCTTGGCGGCATGGACCTTGAGGATCTTCTCCCTCCCCCGCACATCGGGCAGGGGCACCACGATCTGCCGGTCGAACCGGCCGGGCCGCTTGAGGGCCGGGTCCAGGATATCGGGCCGGTTGGTGGCCGCGATGATGATGATGCCGGCATTGGCCTCGAAGCCGTCCATCTCGACCAGCAACTGGTTCAGGGTCTGCTCGCGCTCGTCGTTGCCGCCTCCGGCTCCGACTCCGCGCTGGCGGCCCACCGCGTCGATCTCATCGATGAAGATGATGCAGGGCGCCTTTTTCTTGGCCTCCTTGAACAGATCCCGGACACGGCTGGCGCCGACGCCCACATACATCTCGACGAAATCCGAGCCGCTGATGGAGAAAAACGGCACCCGGGCCTCCCCGGCAATGGCCCGGGCCAGGAGGGTCTTGCCCGTGCCCGGTTCGCCGGAAAGGAGCACGCCCTTGGGAATCTTGGCCCCCACCCTGGTGAAGATGGAGGGGTCGCGGAGAAAATCAACGATCTCACCCAGCTCGTCGCTGGCCTCTTCGATGCCTGCCACATCGGCAAAGGTGATCTTGGACTCCTCGCCCTCGATGAGGCGGGCCCGGCTCTTGCCGAAGGTCATCAACCCCTTGCCGCCCCCGCCCTGTTGCTGGCGCATGAAATAGAGGCCAAGGCCCACCAGGACAATCATGGGCAGCCAGGAACCGAGAATGGCAAGCAGCCAATGGGGCTCTTTCTTCTTTTCCACCCGGAGGGTGATCCCCTCCTTCATAAAGGGCTGCACCTGCTCCAGACTGTCCGGCAGCACGGTCTTGAAGCGGTTGCCCACCAGATCCTGGGCCTCGGCCACATTTTCCAGGATGGTGACCGTGCTCACCTTGCCCGAGTTGACGCTTTCCAGAAAATCGTTGTAGCTGATCTGGTTGACCGGCTCGCCGGCGGGATTGAAAAGATTGACCAACACCAGGCCCACCAGGGCGATGACCAGCCAGATGGACAGATTTTTGTAGAATTGGTTCAAGGCAGACCTCCAGGTTGGATTTTACACTGTTGTACACGATGCAGGGGAGAGGTTGCAAGCAATCAGGCGGACATGGACTGGTCTCCGGGCAAGCCGGTGAGCCGGACGATCTTTTTCGGCACCAGCCCGCTGGACATGAAGGCCGTGCAGAGCTTGCGTTTTTCAAAGGGGCAGCCGGCGATGTTCCAGCAGGGCGTGTATTGCAGCAGCTTATGGATGGCGGCCAGGCTGATCCCGTGCTCGTGGATCATGCTTCGCAGGCAGGAAACCCATTTCAGGTTGTCCAGGCTGTAATAGCGCCATTTGCCGTGACGGACCGGGGACAACAACCCGTCGCGTTCGTACATCCGCAGGGTACGCGGAGTAACGGCCAGCATCTCGGCGGCGGCGCTGATGGTGAACACGGCCTGGTCATCGGCCAGCAAGGGCTTGAGACAAAAGCCGGCAACGGAGGTTTCAGGGGCGTGGCACGGTGCATTCATGGCGAATCCTCCTTAACGGGGCAGTTCCAAAGGCATGGGGCCATCGATCTTCAGGGAAAAAACCGCGATGATGGCAGGCAGGGCTGCGAAAGGACCCATGAGCAGGGACATGACAAAGGAGCTGACAAACCAGAAGGTTTCGGCTAGCTTGGCAGTGGTCTGAATAACGACCGGGGCTGCGCCTTTTTTTTCGCTGCAGAGTGTGTTCTTCATGACCGGCCTCCTTTCTCGTGTGTCCTGGGCGGCGCAGAATGATTTCGTGCACCGCTTTGCTTGTAGATATACGCAAGGGGTATGCCAAGGATGAAGGCGAGGAAGGAACACAAAAAAGCACTGGAGATTTTTTTAAAATAAAAACAAGTAGCTACATGTCATTAAAAAAATTATTTATATGGAACCATGTGTCAAGGTGGCGAAATTTATTGCCAGCAAACAGGCTAAAAATGATTCCTTGTTAGGGCTGAGACTGATCATATTGCGCCCAAAATACCCTGTGCCACTTCGCGGCTGAGACATGACAAATACCATACACTGCAAACAATGCGGAACCTGCTGCCGGAAAGGCGGGCCAGCCCTGAGCCGGGAGGATATCGACCTTGTCCGGCAAGGGTATATCCGCCACGACCAACTGATCACCATCCGGCACGGGGAAATGGGCTATAACCCGGCCACCGGAAGGCTTGAACCGGTGCCCGTGGAGCTGCTCAAGATCCGGGGCCAGGGGAGCGGCTGGACCTGCCTCTTCTTTGCCGAGGAGGACAACGGTTGCACCATCTATGCGCACCGCCCGGCAACTTGCAGGATTCTCCAGTGCTGGCAGCCGGAAGCGCTCCTGGCCACCATCTACCACAACACCCTGCGCCGCGCCGACCTGATCAACGCCAACGACCCGATCCTGGCCGAGATCGAGCGCCACGAACGGGCATGTCCGGGTAAGGTGTTTACCGATTTGCTTGCGGATGCAGAGAGGCCGGACTCCCTGGCCCGGCTCACCGAAATGGTGCGCGCCGACCTGGCCATCCGGGGTGAGATTGCCCAAAAGATTGGGCTTTCGCTGGAGATGGAGTTTTTTCTCTTTGGCAGACCGCTGTTCAAGCAGATGACAGGGTCGGGGATAGAGTGTGTCGAGGAGGGAGGGGAGATCCGCTTGCGGAAACTCCCCTCTCCCACAAGTGGGCGAGGGGAGTAGAGCCACGCTCCGGGCAACCAAGCCCTTACTTCACCTCGCGCACCATGATCTCTTCGGACCAGTCGTTGTGCTCGAACTGCTCGTGATCCGGCTTGGCCGGTTTTTCCTCGGTTAGCCTTTGCTTCACCCACTTGAGCACCTGCTCGAACTCCGCGGCCATTTCGGCCAGGGCGCGGCCCCGGTGGCTCACCCGATTTTTTTCCGCCATGCTCAGTTCGGCAAAACTCTTGCCCAGCTCGGGATAGTAGAAAATCGGGTCATAGCCAAAACCATCCTCGCCCCGGGGCGCGGTGAGCAGCTCGCCTTCGCAGGTTCCCTCGTAGGTAAGGGCCGGGCCGGAAGGCACGGCAATGGAGATGACGCAATGAAACGCCGCCTTGCGGTTGGCCACCCCTTCCATCTCCTTGAGCAGCTTGGCGGTGTTCTCCGCATCGCTGGCATTCTCCCCGGCATAGCGGGCCGAATACACGCCGGGCGCGCCATGCAGCGCCTCCACCGCCAGCCCGGAATCATCGGCAATGCACGGCAGCCCCAGAACCTTGGCGGTGAAATGCGCCTTTTTATAGGCGTTGTCGTCAAAGGTTTCGCCGTCCTCAACCACTGCGGGGATGGGGCCGAAATCGGCCAGACTGCGGATCTCCACCGGAAAATCCTTGAGCAGCTCCTGGAACTCCTTGAGCTTCCCCTTATTTGTCGTGGCCAGCACCAATATATTGAACATGATTTTTCTCCTTTGGGTCGCGGATATCTCGGGGCGGAAATGATCATTTACCCGTATTGGTGCCGGAAGTCAAATACGACAACACCCCCTGACTCCGTGATACAATATTGCAGCCGCTTGACCTAGGTCAATGATGGGAGCCGGATTGTGCACTACGGTCTATTCCATGCACACCCAGGCGCATCTATCCATTCAGTAAGAAGGGAGACCCGCGATGCCGGAAACAAACACACCCAGGCTTGACCCTGCGAAACTGCTCTCGGACGAGGATGTTTACGCGGCGATGAAAAAAATCCCCGGCTATCTCGACATCTCGGCCGGGGATTTCAAGGAACTCTATCTCCTCGCCTATGAGCATGCGGAAACGCGGTTGTACAACAGCGTGCGCGTTGCCGAGATCATGACCCGGCAAGTCATAACGGTCCTCCCCGCCACCCCCCTGGCCGAGGCGGCGGCGCGCATGGCCAAACACCACATCACCGGCCTGCCCGTGGTGCATGAGGATGGCACCGTGGCAGGCATCCTCTCGGAGCGGGATTTTTTCCGGAACATGGGCGACGGCAGCCAAGCCTCCTGCATGGCGCTGATCGCCGACAGCCTTGCCTCGGGAGGCTGCCCAGCGCTCTGCATGCGCGGGAGGACCGCGGGCGAAATCATGACCACCCCCGTGATCACGGTTCCGGAGACCGCCCCGCTGCACGAGGCAGGCACACTGATGCGGGAAAAAGGCATCAACCGGATGGTGGTGACGGACAACAAGAACCGGCTGCTCGGCATTCTCACCCGCAGCGATCTCATGCACGCCTTTCCGGAAAGGGGGACCCCATGAACTATTTCGACAAGATGCGCGGCACAACCACCAGCCCGCCCCGGGTCAGCCTGTCCGAGATTTTCTGGTCCTGGACCGGCGCTTTTTTGGGCATTGGCGCGGTGGCGTTCATCAACTACAATCTCTTGCCCCAATCCGACCTGCTCATGCTGATCGGCTCGTTCGGCGCCTCGGCGGTCTTGATCTACGGCGCCATAAAAAGCCCCTTGGCCCAGCCGCGCAATCTGCTTGGCGGCCATGTGCTTTCGGCGCTGATCGGGGTGGCCAGCTACAAGATGCTGGCCCCGCACATGTGGCTGGCGGCGGCGGTGGCGGTGGCCACGGCCATCGCGGTGATGCACCTCACCAAAACCCTGCACCCGCCGGGCGGCGCCACCGCCCTCATCGCCGTGCTCGGCAGCGAGAAGATCTACGCCCTGGGCTATCTCTACGCGCTTGTTCCCGCCGGGGCAGGGGCGTGCATCATGCTGGCGATCGCGCTTGTGGTGAACAATATCCCGAAAACGAGGCGATATCCGGAATTCTGGTGGTGAGATACCCAGACCGGTAACTGGCCGGCAGTGCCCCAGATGCTAGGAAGAGGCCGGCGACGTGTGCTGGTGCACACGAGCAGGCCGATGACAGGTAAGCGAGCCCGCGAGACTCCGACGCAGATGCGGTGCTGCCGGCCAGTTACCTAGAACCAGAGGTTGCAGACGGTCACCGCGGCGATGAGCCCCACGGTTTCGCCGCAGAGCGCGGCGGGCAGGGCGTGGCGGGTGCGCCGGATGCCGATTGCCCCGAAGTACACGGCGAGCACATAGAGAGTGGTTTCGCTGGAGCCCTGGATCACCGAAACCATGGCGGCAACGATGCTGTCCGGCGACTGTTGGACGATCTCGCTCATGAAGGCGAAGGAGCCACTGCCGGAAAGGGGACGCAGCAGCCCCATGGCCAGGGCCTCGGCCGGCATGCCCACCGCGGAGGTCACGGGCGAGAGGACACCAACCAGGATATCCATGGCCCCGCTGGCCCGGAACATGCCGATGGCGACAAAGATCGCCACCATGAAGGGGATGATCCGCATGGCGGTGGTGAAACCCTCCTTGGCCCCGTCGGTGAGGGTTTCATAGATCCGCACCCCCCGCAGATAGCCGAAGATGAGCAGCCCGGAGATCAGGGCCGGAATCAGCCAGCTCGACAGGCTGTTGAGGCCGGCCGCGGAAAAGGCCAGCGGCGCCTCGGCGCTGCTCAATTGATACACCGCGCCTCCGGCAAAGGCGGCAACCAGCAACCAGACGAACCATTTCCCTGCCGCGCCGGGCGGATACAGCTCCGGCTCACCGCCGGCCTCTGCCTCGATTGGTGCTGTCTCCTGGGTGGCCTGCGCAGGGAACTCCACCGCGCTATTGTTGCGGGCCAGCATCTTGGCCGCCACGATGGCCGCGATGGTGGAACAGGTGGTGGCGATAAGCGAAGGGATGAAGATGGCGGCCGGGCTCGCTGCCCCCGCGGCGGCCCGGATGGTGATCACCCCCAGGGGCAGCAGGGTGACGCTGGAGGTGTTGATCGCCAGGAACAGACACATGGCGTTGGTGGCCGTGCCCTTTTCCGGGGCGAGCTTCTCCAGCTCCTGCATGGCCTTGATCCCCATGGGCGTAGCCGCGTTGCCCAAGCCCAGGGCGTTGGCCGCCATGTTCATGATCATGGCGCTCATGGCCGGATGATCGTGGGGCACGTCGGGAAACAACCGGACCATCAACGGCCGCACCCGGTGGGCCACGATGCGCATCAGCCCCCCGGCCTCGGCCACCTTCATGATCCCCAGCCAGAGGGCCATGGGCCCGATCAGGCCGATGGCCAGCGTAACCGCATCCTTGGCCGATTCGAACGAGGCGCTGGTGAGGGCGTCCATCCGGTTGGTGTAGCTGGCGGTCACCGTGGCCAGCACAACCATGGACAGCCAGATAATATTGATAACCGAAGCTTTTTGTTTCATGCCTTCCCCTGTCTGCTCTGGGTGAAAAAAAGAGCACCCCAAGGTAATCAAAACCCGGGCCAAAAAGCCAGGCTTTATTTTTCCATTTTCACACAGCTTCTGATACACTTATGGGCATACGGCTGTCGATGCCCATCTTTCCATGGGCGCGATCGACGCTCCCGCTTGCAGGGACAACGGGAAAAGAGTAGAATTGTCACTCCATTCTCAAAACATGGTCGCACCTTCCCTCTGCCGCAGGGCACAACACATGAGGCGCAACGATGCCAGGCATCCGCTTATTCCACGGAAAAAAACGGCTCCTTTCCCGCAAGGCAACCACCCTTGCGGCAATCTCCATGCTCATTGCCGGCAGTCAGCCCTGCTGGGCGGCCCGCCCCAATATCACCGCGCTTTCCCTTGAAGAGCTGCTTGCCGTGGAAATCACCTCGGTTTCCAAAAAAACCGAAAAGGCCAGCGAGGCTGCGGCCGCTGTTTTTGTGGTCAGCCAGGAAGACATAAAGCGCTCCGGCGCCACCAGCATCCCGGAAATCCTGCGCATGGTGCCCGGCCTCCAGGTGGCGCGGATAGACGCCAACAAATGGGCCGTCACCAGCCGGGGGTTCAATGCCTTTTCCGCCAACAAACTGTTGGTGCTCATGGATGGCCGCACCGTGTACAACCCGCTTTTTTCCGGAGTCCTGTGGAACGCTCAGGACACCGTTCTTGAAGATATAGAACGGATCGAGGTGATCCGGGGGCCGGGGGCCAGCCTGTGGGGGGCCAACGCGGTCAACGGCGTCATCAACATCATCAGCAAGCACTCGGCGGACACCCGGGGCACCCTGCTCACCGCGGGAACCGGCTCCGAGGAAAAAGGGTTCGGCGCCGCCCGGTATGGCGGCACAATCAATGACCACACCACCTATCGGGTATACGGAAAAAATTTCTACCGCGACGATCTGGCCTTTGCCGACGGCACCAAGGCCGATGACGATTGGTACCAGTGGCGCGGCGGCTTCCGGGTGGACGGCGAAGCCCCCGAGTCCCCGTACTCGTTCACCATCCAGGGGGACGCGTATAACGGCAATGCGGACGCCACAACGAACATTCCCGCCACAAACCCGCCCTACACAACCAACATCAGCAACCCCAGCAACATACGGGGCGGAGATCTCCTGACCCGGCTGACCAGAAAAGGGAAAGGCAATTCGGAAATGACCCTCCAGGCCTATTATGATCTGGCCAGAAGCAACGACCGGCTGCTGGGCGACGAGCGGCGCACGGCTGATCTCGAGTTCCAGCACCGTTTTCAGGCCACCACGAAACAGGAGCTTACCTGGGGGTTGGGCTACCGTTATACCCGCGACTCCTTGGAAAACAGCCAAACCTTCTCCTTTGCTCCGGCCAACCGAACCGATATGCTGTTCAGCGGTTTTGTCCAGGACGAAATCACCCTGGTCGACGATCTGCTCCGCCTCACCCTGGGCTCCAAGTTTGAGCACAACGACTTCACCGGCTATGAGGTCCAGCCCAACGGCAGGTTGCTCTATACCCCGCACAAGCATCATACCTTCTGGGGTGCGGTGAGCCAGGCGGTGCGGACCCCCTCCCAGGCCGACCACGATATCCGCATCAGCAGCGCCATTGCTCCGAATGCGGCGCTTCCGGCCCCCATTTCCCTGCTTCCCCCTGGATTGGCGGAGATTGTCATTAACGGCAATGAGGATTTCAAATCCGAAAAACTCATTGCCTACGAAATCGGCTACCGAACCCAGATCCATGACGCGCTTGCCTTCGACCTGACCGCTTTTCTCAACGACTACAGCCGATTGCGGACAACCCCTGCCTCGGCAAACTTTATTACCGCGAACAACAGCGGCGACCCGGCCTTGTTCTATCAGCTCAATTATGAGGCCGGCAACACCATGGAAGGCAACACTTACGGCTTCGAGCTGGTGGCCGACGCCAAGCCCCTGGACTGGTGGCGGCTGCAATTGGCCTACACCTTCCTGCGCCTGGACCTGCAGGAGACAGGCCGGGGTCTTTTTGCCAGCGAGGATGCCGAAGGGGAAAGCCCCCGCAACCAGATTTCGCTGCGGTCCATGATGAACCTCCGCGCCGACATCACCCTGGACACCTGGCTGCGCTATGTGGACAACCTGCCGACCTACGGCATCGACAATTATGTCGCGCTGGACGCCCGGGTCGCCTGGCAGGTCAACCCCACGGTCGAACTCTCCCTGGTGGGCCGGAACCTGCTGGATGACGCCCAACCCGAATTCGGTTATTTGTTCATCAACACCATTCCTTCGGAAATTGAGCGCAGCGTCTATGCGCAAGCACGCATGACCTTCTAGGTTAGGAAACCATGGCGTCGAACCCTTCACAGCCCAAGACGATCCCGGCCGGCAAGCGGTTCCTCGCGGTGTTCGCGCTCCTGTTTTTCCTGTGCCTGCCGTTTGGCGGGGCACACGGGGCGGGCTACGAAGAGTATGAGCTCAAGGCTGGCTTTCTTTACAATTTCTTCAACTTCATCAAGTGGCCGGACCGCTCTTTTGATTCCCCGAAAAGCCCGTATGTTTTGGTGATTGTCGGCAGCGGAGAGAAAAACCGCACCATTGAACATGCCCTGCACAACAGCACCGTCGGCGCGCGGCCTATGAAGATAATCACGACCAGCTCCGTCGCGGATCTTGACAAGGCGCACATGGTTTTTTTCCTGGAATCCTATAACAGTCCCGACCTGCCCAAGGTGCTGGCCCAGCTCAAGGGAAAACCGGTGATAACCGTGGGCGAGGAGAAAAATTTCATCGCCCTGGGCGGCGACATCAACTTTGTGCAAAAGGGCGCCAAAATCAAGTTCCAGATCAATCCGGCCTCAGCGGAAAAAGCCGAGCTTAAAATCAGTTCGCGTCTGCTCATGCTTGCCGTTGGCCCGGAACAGTCGGCAATAGATTACGACAGACCCCTCCGCGCCACCTCCCCCAGCACCATCACCTCGAACCTCCGCCTAAATCAGGAAACGGCGAGGGCCCATGGAATACTTTAACCCCCTCCCGATCAGAAAAAAACTTCTGCTCATCATCATGCTCGTCACCGGGGGAGTGCTGTTTTTTGTCAATATCGTCATGTTTTCCTACGAGTTTTTCGCCTTTCGGCATGTCCTGGCCAATAATCTGGCCGTATTGGCAAAAGCAACCGCGGAAAACGCAAAGTCCACCGTGGTTTTTTCCGATCAGGATGCCGCCACGGAAACGCTGCTGGCGCTGCGCGCCGAACCCAGCATCCGGTATGCCGTCATCCTCACCCCGGACCAGCGGGTCTTTGCCATCTACGGCAAGGATGCGGCCGTTTTTCAACCGCCGGCGATCCCCGTCAATACACCGGTCTTTGGCAAAAACTCCGTCGATTTCCTTACGGAGATAGAGCTTGGGGGCAAAACCGTCGGCCAGATCTTTGTCCGCTCCGATCTCCACCATGAACAGATCCTGCTCAAGCGGTATTTTCTGGTCGCCCTCCTGGTCATGGGGACAACTTTTTTCCTGGTCTGGATCATCACGGGAAAGCTCCAGCGGATTTTCACCAAACCCATAGAACAGCTTGCCGCAACGATTCGCGGGGTTACTCGGGATCAGGATTATTCCTTGCGGGCTCCGGTGAAAAACAAGGACGAGATCGGCGCGCTGACCATGGGATTTAATGAAATGCTCAATGAAATTGAAATCCGGGATCAGGCACTCACCCTGGCGCACAGCGATCTTGAACTGAAGGTCGAGGAGCGGACCCGCGATCTTGTCCTGGCCAAGGAGGCGGCGGAGGCGGCAAGCCAGGCAAAGTCGGAATTTCTTGCCAATATGAGCCATGAAATCCGCACCCCCATGAACGGCGTCATCGGCATGACCCAACTGGCCCTGCAAACCGAATTGACCGATGAACAACGGGATTATCTGGAAACCATCGACCTTTCGGCCAGCCGCCTCATCCAGGTGATCAACGATATTCTCGATTTCTCCAAGATCGAGGCGCACAAGCTGGACATTACCACGGGCGACTTCAATCTTCGGGAAACCATCGAGGATACCACCCAGGAACTGGCGGTCCGGGCGCATGAGAAAAAACTGGAACTGGTGTGCCATATCGAGGAGGATGTTCCTGAATTCCTCATTGGCGATGCCTTCCGCCTCCAGCAGGTGTTGACCAACCTCCTGGGCAACAGCATCAAGTTCACCGAATCCGGCCAAATCCTCTTGGATGTGCAGCTTAAAGGCGAATACGATGGCGCCGTTGAATTGCTGTTTTCCGTTTCCGACAAAGGCCTCGGCATCCCCGAAGAAAAGCAGCAAAAGATTTTCGAAGCCTTCAGCCAGGTGGACAGCACCATGGCCAGAAAATTCGGCGGCACCGGCCTGGGGCTCTCCATCTCCTCCCGCCTGGTCCAGCTCATGGGGGGCCGCATCTGGCTGGAAAGCACCCCAAATGCCGGCTCCACCTTTTTCTTCACCATCCTCTGCCAAAAGCAGTCCGGGGAAAAAAGCATTCCGCAGGCATCTCCTGCCTTCCTGGAGGGAAAATCCATTTTGGTCGTGGACGACAACCCCATCAACCAGAAGATTCTGCTGCAAAAACTTACGCACCTTGCCATGCGGGCGCGGGCTGTTTCCGGCGGCGCGGAGGCATTGCAGGTGTTGCAGGAACACCTGGACGCAGGAACGCCCTTCGCCCTGGCCATCATCGACATCCAGATGCCGGACATGGACGGCTTCACCCTGATTGAAAAAATCCGGCAGCACCCTCGGCTGACCCAACTGCCGGTGATCATTCTCACCTCCGCGGGGTTGCCGGAGGACAAGGAGCGAAGCCGCCGTCTCGGGGTGCATGCCTATCTGCTCAAGCCGTGCCGGCACAAGGATCTGCTCAAGAACATCTCCACCGTTTTTGTCCGGGAGGAACGTCTTGCGCCTGCCGCCGAAATGCCTCAGGGGGAGGAGATACAGAAAACGCTCCATATCCTGCTGGCCGAGGACAATCTGGTGAATCAAAAAGTGGCGCAAGGGTTGCTCAAAAAAGAAGGGCATTCCGTGGTCGTCGCCAACAATGGCCTGGAAGCCCTCGAAAAATACAGGGCGGAACACTTCGATGTGATCCTGATGGATGTGCAGATGCCGGAGATGGACGGCTTTGAGGCAACCGCGAAAATTCGTTCCCTGGAGCAGGGAACAGAGAGGCATATCCCCATCGTTGCCCTGACCGCCCATGCCATGAAGGGGTACAGCGAAAAATGCGTGGCCGCCGGCATGGACGCCTATATCTCCAAGCCGATCATCATTGGCGAGTTCAGGAAAATCCTTGAAGAGATCCCGTCCGCCCGGACCGGCCAGAGTTCCTGAAATACCGTCGCTCGCAGCGACGCCAACGACCCGATCATGGCCACTTTCGGCGAATACGGCTTTTGCGGCGCGGCCGCAAAGCTCTGTGGCCTCCAGGATCTCTTCAAATTATTATTAATTATTTTAAATAGTTAGATCCATCCTTCAATTCCCTCTCCCGCACCCTCGACAACCTCGCCATACAACAAGGCGAAAAACAACGAAAAAACAATGAGTTAAAAAAACAACCCCCCCTCTTTTTTTTCTTGACACTTTTCCGTGCAATAAGCATAAACTGGTTCAGTCAAATATGCTGAACCGCTTGCGGATATCGGCGGTATCGTTTTGAAATTATTTGTTCTTTTTCCGAGATCCACCGAACATCCAGCAAGGAGAAAAACGATGCAGCACAAGGTTGTAGATCTTGAAGAGCAAGAGGAACCTCCAGGGTGTCGCCCCAGCGCCTTTCCCTTTCCCTTTCCCTTTTCCAGCCAACCACCCTCACGTACCTTCCGCCAACGCCATTTTTCCTTCGCCACGGACGATGAATGGCACGACTGGCGCTGGCAGCTTCGCAATCGTATCACCAGCCTCAAAAAACTCGGCAAGCTCATAGACCTCTCGGACAGTGAACGGCAGGCCATGGCCTTCAATGGCGCCACCCTGCCCCTGGCCATTACCCCCTATTACGCGAGCCTCATCTCCCCTGACGATCCGAAGCAGCCCCTCCGCCGCACCATGGTGCCGACGGTCAGCGAGCTCCTGGTTTCCCAAGGCGAGGAACACGATCCCCTGGGCGAAGAGAATCACAGCCCCGTACCCGGCCTGGTGCACCGCTATCCCGACCGGGTTCTCTTTTTGGTCACCGACTACTGTTCGAGTTACTGCCGCTACTGCACCCGCTCCCGGATGGTCGGCCGCCGCAAGGGGTACAGCCCGGCCCGCTGGCAGAAGGCCATCGCCTACATCGCAGCCAATCCGGGGATCCGCGACGTGCTCCTTTCCGGCGGCGATCCGCTGACCATGCCCGACGAACAGTTGGATTGGCTGCTGAGCCGGCTGCGGCAGATCCCGCACGTGGAGATGATCCGCATCGGCACGAAGGCACCCATGGTGCTGCCCCAGCGCATCACCTCCGAATTGGTGGGTACGCTGAAAAAATATCACCCGCTGTGGATGAGCATCCACTGCACCCATCCCGACGAACTGACCGAGGAAGCGACCAGGGCCTGCGCCATGCTCGCCGATGCGGGCATTCCCCTGGGCAGCCAGACCGTACTCCTTTCCGGAATCAACGATTCCCTGGACACCATGCGGCAGCTCATGCACGGGCTGGTCAAGATCCGGGTCAAGCCCTATTACCTGTACCAGTGCGACCCGATTATCGGCTCGGCCCATTTCCGCACCCCGGTTTCCAAGGGACTGGAAATATACCAAGGGCTGCGCGGCCATACCTCTGGCTATGCCGTGCCCAATTATGTCATCGACGCGCCGGGAGGCGGGGGCAAGATTCCGCTCATCCCGGAAACCGTGGTCGGCCGCGAGGGCAACGACCTTTTGCTCCGCAACTACGAGGGCACGATCTACCGCTATCCCGATCTGATCGGCGCGGCCAGCCGGGCAAGCTGATGAAGCTATGCCCGGATCGAATACCCCACCCTCGACGGGGGGGAGGGAACTTGCTTGCCTTTTGCTAACTGCCCTGTAACCAAGGAAAAACCCATATGCTGATTGGAATGACCTACGACCTGCGGAGCGACTATCTGGCCGCAGGCTACGGGGAAGAGGAAACCGCCGAGTTCGACCGGGAATCGACCATCAAGGCCATTGACGCCGCCCTGCGGAACATGGGCCACGAGACCGTGCCCATCGGCAATTTCATGGGCCTCATGCCCCGGCTTGTGGCCGGCGAGCGGTGGGATCTGGTCTTCAATATCTGCGAAGGGTTGTACGGCTTTGGCCGGGAAGCCCTGGTGCCGGCCCTGCTGGAGGCGCACCGGATTCCCTACGTCTTTTCCGACCCCTTGGTCCTGGCTCTTACCCTGCACAAGGGAATGAGCAAACATGTGGTCCGGGATCTCGGCATCCCCACCCCGGCCTTTGCGGTGGTGCAATCCATGGCGGACGTGGCTGCGGTGGCTCTGCCCTATCCGGTCTTTGCCAAACCCGTGGCCGAAGGCACCGGCAAGGGTGTTACCCCGGCCTCCAAGATCAGCAACAGCGGGCAATTGCACACGGTCTGCGCGGAGCTTTTGGAAACCTATCGTCAGCCGGTGCTGGTGGAGGCGTTCCTGCCGGGAAGGGAGTTTACCGTGGGCATCGTGGGCAACGGCCCGGCGGCCCGCTCCATCGGGATCATGGAGGTACTCCTGCTGCCGCACTCCGAGCCGGAGGTCTATTCGTACCACAACAAGGAATTCTGCGAAGAGCTGGTGGAATACCGCAAAGTGGACGATGCGGAGGCCCGGCAGGCGGAAGCAACCGCCCTGGCCGCCTGGCAGGGGCTGGCATGCCGGGACGGCGGGAGGGTCGATCTGCGCTCAGACGCCAACGGCATCCCGAATTTCATCGAGGTCAACCCCCTGGCCGGACTGCACCCCGAGCATTCCGACCTCTGCATCATCGCCACCAAGTACGGGATCTCCTACCAGGAGCTGCTCAGCGAAATCGTGACCGCCGCCATTACCAGGCTCGGGCTTGAACCATGAAGCACCTCACGGTCGGGATCATCCACAACGAGCCGATCCCACAAGGCGAGCCGAACTGGGAATCCTCCGCCGATGTCCTGGCCCAGGTGGAAGCCGTCGAGGCTGCGCTCGTTGAGCTGGACCAGCCCCGGGTGCGCATCCCCTTTACCCGCGATCTGTCCCGCTTTGTCAGCCAGGTGCAGGCGGCACGGATCGACATCGCCTTCAACCTTTGCGAATCGGTGGACGAAGACCCGCTCCTGATCGGCCATCCGGCCGCAGTCCTTGAGCTGCTGGGAATCCCCTTCACCGGCTCCTCGGCCATGGCGCTGCTGCTCTCCACGGACAAGCTCACGGTGAAACGGCTGCTTTCCGCCTCCGGCCTGCGCACTCCGCCCTTTTTCCTCTACGAGGGCGCCGAGGTGCTCCGGCCAGCGGGGCTCAATTTCCCGGTGATCCTCAAGCCCCGCTTCCAGGACGCCTCCATCGGCATCGAGCAGGAATCAGTGGTGGAAAACAGCATTGACCTGCTGCCCCGGCTGGAAGAACTCTACGGCCGGTACGGCGCCATTCTGGTGGAGGAGTATATGGCGGGACGGGAGTTCAATGTCTCGCTCTTCGGCTATCCCCAGCCCCGGATCATGCCCCTGGCGGAGATCGATTTTTCCGCATTTCCCGCCGGTCTCCACCGGATCGTGAGCTACAAGGCCAAATGGGACGAAGCTTCCTTCGAGTACCACCATTGCCCCCGAATTTTTCCGGACACCCTGCCAGAATCCTTGCAGCACGCCATGCGCCACATGGCCCAGGAATGCTTTGGGCTTTTCGGCCTGCGCGATTACGCCAGGGTGGATCTGCGCCTTGATGCGCAGGGACACCTCGCCATCCTGGAAATCAACGCCAATCCCTGCCTGAGCCCGGACGCCGGGTTTCCCGCCGCCGTGGACCGCAGCGGGATGGGCTACGCGGAGATGATCGGAGAATTCCTCCGGCTGGTTTCCCTGCGGGTCGCCCTATGATCACCATCCGGCCCATTGAGGACAAAGACCGCGGCCAGCTTCTTGCCTTGGTGCGTCTGCAAAAAAATTTCAATGCCCAGGAGGTCGAGGTGGCCATCGAGGTCATCGACGACACCCTGGACCCGGCCAAAAACGATTATGCCATCCTTGTGGCAATAAGCGAAGGGCAGGGGGTGGTGGGTTTTATCTGCTACGGCGAAATCCCCATGACCGAACGCCGCTTCGATCTCTACTGGATCGCGGTGGATCCCTCCCTGGGCAGGCAAGGGGTGGGCCGGATGCTGCTTGTCCGGATGGAAAGCGAACTCTCCGCCCGGGGAAAGGGCAAGGTCTATGTGGATACTTCTTCCACGCCGGGCTATGATCGGGCTCGCAGCTTTTACGAGAAAAACGGCTACCATGTGGCCTGCGTGCTCCATGATTTTTACCGGGCCGGCGACGACAAGGTCGTCTACCTTAAGGAGTTGTGAGCCCGTTTGTTGAAACCGCTCCCCCCCTGATGGTACAGATTATTCCTTCAGACGTTTTATCGTCTTGCACCAACCGCCCTTCGACAGGGTTCAGGCCGTACGGAGGGTATCTTACAAAGGAAGCCCCCTTTCCCAGAGAGGGGGGAAAGGGGGCTTCAAGGGGAGGGGAGGAAGAAAGCAACTCTCCTCCTCTGCTGGGAGCGCTGCGGAGGAGAGGGTGTTCCGTGTTTGCGCAATCGCGCGACCCGCTATTGCGCCGGGCTTACTTCAGGGCGTCGTACACCTGCCCAACCAGTTTCGGGCCGGGGGTGAGGGTCTTGTCGCCTGCTTCCCAGCGGGCCGGGCACGCCTCGTCGGGATGGGCGGCCACATAGACGCTGGCCTTGAGTTTCCGCAACAGTTCCTTGGCGCTGCGGCCGACGTTGTAAAAATTCACCTCGGAGGCAACCAGCTTGCCCTCCGGACTGATGATAAAGGTGCCGCGCAGGGCAAGACCCGTGGTGTAGTCATACACTCCGAACAACTTGGCCACGGCGCCTGTGGGGTCTGCGGCCATGGGGTATTTGGCGTTTTCCAGGAATTTCTCTTCCCGTTTCCAGGCGAGATGGGTGTAAACGGTGTCGGTGCTCACCGTGATCACCTCACCGCCCGCTGCCCGGATATTGTCGTACTCGTCGGCCAGATCACCCAATTCGGTGGAGCAGACAAAGGTAAAATCAGCGGGGTAGAAAACCAGCACGGTCCACTTGCCAGCCTTTTTCAGTTTTTCCAGGGAAGTGGCGCCGAATCCGTAATCGGTCGGCTCGTAGGTTTCCATGGTAAAATCGGGGACATTCTGACCAACCTGTAAACAACCGCAGCAGTTTTCACCCATGACATATCTCCATCGTAAAAGGAATCCATAAGGACGATCATTTCCTGTTTGATAAAAGTTATCATTTGCACTGGTAGCTGTCAAACCTTTTTTGTCCTATTTCGTGAAAAAATTAAAATATCGTTACATTTCAACAGATTACCTAAAAACACGGTCTCCGCATTGCCCTGGCCTTGAAAGCCATGCCCGATAAAACCCTTGTGCTTTTTCCTGCTTCGCGGTCTATCACGGAAAAGAAAGAGCGGCCGCGCTTGACACCCCCCCTCTCTTTCCCGTAAATTCACTATATGTGCGGCAACTGCTCGGCACTGCATCTGCACCGCTGCTGAACAGTTACAGATCGAGGAGCACCCTCGGGCTTTTCACCCTGGCCGGAAGAAGACTTGTCACATGTTTACACCGCGGAGAAAAATAATCCTGACCGGCTACCGGGCCACCGGCAAGACCCTGGTGGGTTTGACGCTGGCCGAACACCTGCACCTCGATTTCATCGACATGGATGAGATGCTCGTGGCCAGGGCAGGGCAGTCCATCCGGCAGATCGTCGCCCAGCACGGCTGGGGACAGTTCCGCCTCCTGGAGCGCGACCTGCTGGCCGAAATGATCTGCCGCAAGGACGCGGTCATTTCCACCGGCGGCGGGGCGATCCTCCATCAGGATATCTGGAACCTCTTGCGGCAGACCGGCCTTACCGTCTGGCTCACGGCGGATATCGACACCATCTGCCGCAGGCTGGCCGAGGATGCAAACAGTACGGAACAGCGGCCGACGCTCACCGACTCGGACCTCTATGTCGAGGTGGCCCAGGTGCTGGCCGAGCGGGATCCGCTCTATGAAAAAGGTTCGCACCTTGCCGTGGACACCAGCAACAAAACCGCGGGCGAAATCGTGCATATCATTGAAACGGCCCTGGGAGACGATGCGTTTCTGCGCGATGTCGAAGCCTCGCTCCCCAAGGACCCCATATTCTGTTAGGTGTAAATAATGGCTGGAAATACCTTTGGCTCTCTTTTTCGCGTAACCACCTGGGGCGAATCCCACGGCACCGCTGTGGGCGCCACCATCGACGGCTGCCCCCCCGGGCTGCCGCTCACCGCCCAGGATATCCAGGCGGAGCTGGACCGCAGACGGCCCGGCAAGGGCGGGCCTGCCGCAAGCCCCAGAAAGGAACCGGATGCGGTGGAGATCCTCTCCGGGATCTTTGAAGGGAAAACCACCGGCACCCCCATTGCTCTGGCCATCTTCAACAAGGACGCCCACAGCAAATCCTACGACAATCTCAAGGATATCTTCCGGCCGGGGCATGGCGACATCAGCTATCTCGCCAAATACGGGATCCGCGATCACCGGGGCGGCGGCCGGGCCTCAGCCCGGGAAACCGCGGGCAGGGTGGCCGCCGGGGCAGTGGCCAAAAAACTCCTCGCCCTGCAGGGCATCACGGTTACAGCCTACACCGTGGCCCTGGGCGAAATCGCCACCGACAAACGCAAACTGGGCGAAATCAACGACAACCCGCTCTTCTGCCCGGACAACGAAGCCGCCGCCACAATGATCACCCACATCGAAACGGTGCGCAAGGAGGGAGACACCCTGGGCGGCATTGTCGAGATTCTCGCCACCGGCTGCCCCGCTGGGTTGGGGGAACCGGTGTTCGAGAAACTCGACGCGGCCCTGGCAGGCGCGCTGATGTCCATTGGCGCGGTCAAGGGGGTGGAGATCGGCGCGGGCTTTGCGGCCGCCGCTATGCGGGGATCCCAGAACAACGATGTCATCCTGCCCGAGGGGTTTGCCAGCAACAACAGCGGCGGCATCCTGGCCGGGATATCCAATGGCGACGCCATCGTGGCCCGGGTGGCGGTCAAGCCCATCCCCTCCATCAGTCGGGAACAGCAGACCATCACCCTGGCCCGCGAGCCGGTCACGGTCAGCATCGGCGGCCGCCACGACATCTCCGCCATTCCCCGGATCATCCCGGTCTGCGAGGCCATGATGGCATTGACCCTGGCCGATCATCTGCTCCGGCAGAAGGCCATTGCCTGAAACACACACAGGGAGAAAATTCCCTCCCCACCGCCCCCTCCCGCCAGCCGTGTAAACGGGAACAACGATGACAGGAACCACACATGAGTCCAGCCTCTCCCCCAAAAACCGCCATCAACACCGTCTGGATGCTGACCCGCGAATACGACGGTCTGGCCGGGGCCGGCGGGGTCAAGGATGTGGTCCGGCAACTGGCCGAGGCCCTGGCCCGCTCGGGGTGCAAGGTCAGCGTGGTCCTGCCGCTTTACGGCTTCATGGACCCGAAACAGCTCGGTTTTATCCCTCTGGATCTGGGGTTTGACATCGACATGGACTATGCCGGGGAACCGCGCCGGGAGTATGTGCGGATCTTCACCAAAACGGAAAAGCCCGCGGCAAAAAAAGGGACGCTGGCCATCTACCTGATCGACGCGGCCCGCTATCTGGAAAAAAAGAGCGTCTACACCTACACCGCCGAGGACGAGGCCCTGGACCCGTTTCACCGCCAGGGCTCCGGCCATTTCGACTACTTCGCCATGAACGTCCTGCTGCAGAAGGCGGCGGCCGCCCTGATGATCCGCTTGGGCGAACGGCCCGAAATAATCCACTGCCACGACGGCCACACCGCCATCCTCCCGGCCATGCTCCGCGAGAGTGAGGGCTTCCGCCATTACTTTGCCAAAACCGGCTGCGTGGTGACCATCCACAACGCCGGGACCGGCTACCATCAGGAGGTGGGCGACCTGCCCTTTGCCGAGGCGATCACCGGGCTGCCCCACGCGCTGATCACCAACAACCTGCTGGACGGCAGCTTCGACCCTTTTCTCGTTGCCTCGCCCTACGCGGCCATGAACACGGTGAGCGAAAACTATGCCCGGGAGCTGCGGGAAACCGACGACGATGCGCTGACCGGCTGGCTCGGCCACCGGCTTCTCGCCCGGGGCGTGGTGCTCAAGGGCGTGACCAACGGCATCAACCCGGCGGACTTTGACCCGACCAAACCTAAACCTCTGGGCCTTGCCGCCCCGTTCAACCCGGCGACCGGCGACCTGGCCGGCAAGGCGAAATGCCGCCAGAGCCTGATCAAGGATCTGGCCCAACGCACCCTCAAGACGGTCCGTCAGACCGGCTCCCTGGACGATCGTCCCTCCATCCCCCTGTTCACCTTTGTCGGCCGCTTGTCCGCCCAAAAAGGGGTGGACAAGCTGCTGGGGGCGCTGGAAACCCTGCTGCCCCTGGACCAGAACTTCCAGGTCCTGATCCAGGGATCGGGCAGCAAGGAAATCGAGACGGCCCTGGCCGGGCTGGCCGCTTCCCGCAAAAACCAGGGGCGCATCTGCCTGCTGCGGGGCTACGACCAGCAGCTTGCCAACCGCATCTACGCGGCGGGCGACTTCTTTCTCATCCCCTCCCGCTACGAGCCCTGCGGCCTTACCGACTATATCGCCCAGCTCTTCGGCAACCTGCCCATCGTCCACCACATCGGCGGCTTGGTCAAGGTGAAGGACGGAGAAACCGGGTTTGCCTATCCGGAGCACAAATCCGCCGCCCTGATGGGCGCAATGCAGAAGGCGATGCAGACCTTCCGGGACAATCCCCAAAAAATCCTGGCCATGCAGCAGGGCGCCGTCAAGGCCATCCACGACAACTGCACCTGGGATAAAGTGCTGGTCCATTATTTAGCGCTTTATCGCGAGGCGGTTTCGCAGGTACAATAGCAACACAGGAAAGACGGAATCTCTCGCCAAGGCGCAGAGAACGCGAGACTAACACGCCGGCATACAAGTGTTTTCTCTTTGCGTCTCTGCGCCTTGGCGAGAAAACAAAACTGGAGGCGTACTCCGCTTTTTCAGCACATACGACAGCGATCCTCAGCAAATAACACGGAAAGGAGACGGCATGACGATACGCATAGGCATCAACGGTTTTGGCCGCATCGGCCGCAACATCTTTCGGGCCATCGATAAAGATCCCCTCTTTGGCGATATCGAAGTCGTCGCCATCAACGACCTGACCAACAACGCCACCCTGGCCCACCTGCTCAAATACGACTCGATCATGGGCGTGTATGATAAAAGCGTGGTCCCCTCCGAGGACGGCATTGTGGTCAACGGCCGCCTGGTTAAAATCTTCAATCACCGCAATCCCGCCGACATTCCCTGGGGCGCGCTTGGAGTCGAGTATGTGGTCGAATCCACCGGTCTTTTCACCGATGGGGACAAGGCGGCCATGCACCTTGAGGCGGGCGCCAAGAAGGTGGTGATCTCAGCCCCGGCCAAGGGCAAGGTCAAGACCATCGTCATGGGGGTCAACGAGGACGAATACAACCCCACGGAAGACCACATTATCTCCAACGCCTCCTGCACCACCAACTGCCTGGCCCCCATGGTCAAGGTCATCCTCGACCGCTTCGGCATCAAAACCGGGCTGATGACCACGGTCCACTCCTATACCAACGACCAGTGCATCCTGGATTTTCCGCACAGCGACCTGCGCCGCGCCCGGGCCGGGGCGCTCTCCATGATCCCCACCAAAACCGGGGCAGCGGCCGCCGTCTCCCTGGTGATCCCCGAGCTGAAAGGCAAGTTCGACGGCTTGGCCGTGCGGGTGCCCACCCCCAACGTCTCCCTGGTGGACGCGGTCATGGAGGTGGAGCGGCCGACCACGGTGCCGGAGGTGAACCAGGCCCTTAAAGAAGCCGCCAACCGGTATCTGGGCTATTCGGAAGAGCCCCTGGTCTCCATCGACTACCAAGGCAACCCGCACTCCTCGGTGGTGGACGCGCTGTCCACCAAGGTGATCGGCACTTCGGTCAAGGTGTTGTCCTGGTACGACAACGAATGGGGCTACTCCAACCGGGTGCTGGACTTGATCTTGCTGATGGAGAGCCAGAAACCGTTGTAATCCCAAAGGAGAAAATCATGCCTTGCACGCTGCCGGGTGTTCACGCCGCAACAACGGCGAATGCAGGGCTGTGTCCGCTGCTGTCTCGGCGGGCCAGCGGTGCGTACCCTGGATCCGCACCTGCCAGTGGAATTGTGACTGTAAATAGAGCGCCTCTTCAGAGCAGGCAGGATTCCCCATGACCACCGACCACACCCCGCCGGAACTCGAATCGGACGCGCTCAAGGCCAACCTCCTTGAAACCGCGGTGGATTCGGTGACCATCGATGAGGCGCTGCTGCCGCTCCTTGAGATCGTCAACAGCTACCGGGGGATAAGCACGACCCTGGAAACCCTGCTCTATGAGGTCAGCCATCCGTTCCGCAACTGGAAGATGATCCTGCCCCGGCTCCGCTCCTTTGTCCTTAAAAATATCGACCATTATTTCCGGCACGAGCAGGGGCCCCGGGCCTTCCCCCTCTTCTGCGGAATATTCCTCAAGGCGGTGGAGGATTGCCGCAAGAACGAACCGTTGCTGGCCACGGCCATGGAAGGGTTGCTGGCCTACCTGGACAAACAGACCTCCCTGCTTGCCGCCGACAGCCTGCCGCGCTATCAAACCGCCCTGGCTGCGTGTTTTGAGCGACTCCACGCGCTGGACGACGAGATTCTGCTCTTTTTGGTCCAAGGCCACCATCCCCTGGGCAAGATCCTGGCCCGGCTGAACGGATTATGCCTTGCCGCTCCTGGCTGCAGCGGCGAGACAAGCGGTGCCCGGCTTCTGCAGCGGGTTCTGACCCTCAACTACCGCTACTGGCTGAAAGAAGAAGACCCCCTCGCCTGGTTTACCGCGCAATGCGGCGATCTCTGCATGGGCTGGCGCTCCGGCACCCTGTTCAACGCCATTTCCCATCAGCGGCTGAACGAACATCTCGCCGCCGTCACCCAGCTTGATCCGGCCGCCCCCGGCGCCTTGGGCGCCATGCTTGCCCTGCCCAACCACATGGACATCATCCGCCTCTACAAAGAGGCGCCGGACCGGCTCGGAGAGGAGATCGCCTCCGAAAGCCTGCCCGTGGACCGCTTTGCCGAAAACCGCAAGCTGCTCTTTCTTTTCCGGATCATGGACACTGCGGGGCTGGGGCTGATCCACGAGGAAACCCTGCGGGAGATCAACCGCAGCCTGGTCCAGCTCATCCGCCAGCAGACCTTCGAGGAGATCGAGCGCTTCCTGCTCACCACCCTCCAGCTCCTCAAGGCCAATGTCAAAAAATATCCGCACACCTCGCTGCAATGCATCCAGGTTCTGGGCAGCGAGGTGTTCCATCGCGGCAACAGCCGGCTGGTGGAAACCTTTCTTTTCGAGACGGTGCGCTTCGGCTTCCAGTACGCCAACTTCCAGGGGCTCAACGACGACTGGCAGCCCATCACCAACCCGGCCCACCTGGACAACATCCGGGTCTGGCTCAGCCTGATCATGCAGGAGCCCAAATGGTGCTCCACCCTGTTTTCCGCCCTGATCATCAACCTCAAGCTCTCGGGCACCTGCGTCAAGGATACCGACCTCTTCCAGCGCGACATCACCCAGCTTTTGAACCACCCCATCGAGCCCATCTACAACCTGGCCAAGCAGTTCACCAAGCTGATGCCGGTTTTTTTCAATGAAATCGGGGCGGAAGGGCAACTGCGCGATGTCTCCACCGAGCTCGACGAGATGCACCGCCGCAAGGACCGGCTCATCCATTTCCTGCGCAAGCAGAGCCATGTGGAGTCGAGCAACCTGATCGTCGATTTCATCGAGGCGATTTTTAGGTTCTGGCAGACCCTGGACAAAGCCACCCTGGCGCCCTATCTGCCCGAGGAGGTGCTCGCGGAGGTCTCGAACCAGGGAGTATTTGTCGACGATCTCCACACCCTGATGAACCGGGTGCTGAACCTCAGCCCCATCACCCGGATCGAGGAGCTGCTGACCTGGGACGACCGCCGCCGCGACACCTGGCTGGCCGGACAGCAGGACCTCAAGCCGGAAGAGGTCCGCCGCTTCACCCTGATGGTCGAGATGTACCAGCTCTGCCACCAGAAGTACAACCTCGGCGTGCAGGAGATCCGGCAACAGCTCCATCTCGCGGCCAAAAGCGGTTTTCCGGAAATGGAGCAGTTGCTGGGCGATCTGGAGATCTGCGACACCTTCCAGTGCCTGGAGGCGCTGCTCGACACCCTGGAGAGCCTGAAGGAGACCATCCTGAGCCCGGAGAAATTCGAGGCCAAGGAGGATATCTACTACAAACGGCACATCGCCGTGGACATCCCCTCGGTGTACGGCCGCTACCGGGAAAGAAAATTCGACGCCCTCGGCCTCACCTTCCGGTTGGAAAATCTGGCCAACGTCTATCTGGAAAAGCTGCCCGAGACCGTCAACCTCGCCTTCATCACCCGGGCCACCTTCATCCGGATCATCAAATGTTTGCGCCTTTACCTGCGCGCCCTGAAGATCGACGGCATCACCAGCCGGCGGCTGGAAACCTACATGTCGCTGCTGACCAGCTCGTTCAACATCAAGCGGTTCTCCTACACCCAGTATCTCGACATCTTCCGGGGGTTCACCGAGGGGGTGAAGGACATCATCTACACCTATTACACCAACATCCACGAAAACAACCTCTCCATCATCATTCCCAAGATCGGCGAGGCCAACCTGCTGCCCAAACACCGCTCGCTCTGGGAGGCCGACGATCTGCCGGCCAGCATCCTGAGGCTTTCGGAAACCTTCATGCGGGATCTCATCGCCACCACTTTCGGCCTCCAGCATCTGGACAACTTCATCACCCGCATCTACCAGACCCTGGAGCACCAGAAGGAGATCTTAAGCGAGGAGGATCTCGACCTGCTGATGACCTACAACCCGGACCGGGCGGTGAGCAACCTGCACCTCAAGAACCACCACACCAACAACCTGATCCTCCTGGGCAACAAGGGCTTCAACCTCACCGTTTTGGCCACGGACGACAAACCCGTGCCGCCAGGTTTCATCATCACCACGGAGATCTTCCGCTGCTGGCCGGTGGTCAAGGGGTTTTACAAGGCCCGCGACGAGTTCATGGGCCAGATCAAAAAATCCCTGGCCGAGATGGAAAAAAAGAGCGGCCGGCGCTTCGGCGATCCGGCCAATCCGCTGCTTCTTTCGGTGCGCAGCGGCGCGGCCATCTCCATGCCGGGGATGATGGCCACCATCCACAACGTGGGGCTCAACGAGGAGATCAGCCAGGGCTTTGCCGGATCGTCCGGCCCGGGGTATCCGCCGTCTTGTCAGATCGACTATCTGGCCTGGGACAACTACCGGCGCTTTCTCCAGTCCTGGGCCATGGCCGAGGGCATGGAGCGCGAGGTGTTCCAGACCGTGATGAACGAGGCCAAGAACCGTTACGGCATCGCGGTGAAAAAGGATTTTTCCGCCGCCCAGATGCGGGAGCTGGCCCTGGAATACCAGGAGAAGATCCGCGAGAAGGGCATCTGCATCCCGGCGGAGCCGTGGCAGCAGCTCACCGGCGCGGTGGAGCTGGTGCTCAACTCGTGGTATGCGCAGAAAACCAAGGAATACCGGGGGTTGATGGATGTTTCCGAGGCATGGGGCACGGCGGTCATCGTCCAGGCCATGGTCTACGGCAACCTGGGGCCGGAATCGGGCAGCGGCGTGCTCTTCACCGCCCATCCCTACCGCAAGGTGAGCCGGGTGGCCCTGTGGGGGGATTATGCCACGGGCGATCAGGGTGAGGACATCGTCAGCGGCCTGGTCGCAACCCAGCCCATCTCGGTGGAACAGGCGGAGCTGGACGGACGGCCCGAGGAAAACAGCCTGGAAAGGCGATTCCCCAAGGTGTACGAGCGGCTGCTCGGCATTGCCCGGGAGCTGGTCTATGAAAAACGCTGGAACCCCCAGGAGATCGAGTTCACCTTTGAAGGGCCGGAGGAAGAGAACCTCTTTCTCCTCCAGACCAGGGACATGATCACCATCAAGAAACGGGAAAAATTCACGGTGTTCACCGGGGGCAAGGCGCTGGACAAGGCGTTGCTCGGTTTTGGCATCGGCGTTTCCGGCAGCGCCCTTTCAGGCCGCGCCGTGTTCAGCGCGGCCAACATCCGGCAGCTCAAAGAGGAAGACCCCGCCACCCCGCTGATCCTCATCCGCCAGGACACCGTGCCCGAGGATATCAAGGAGATCGCCATGGCCGAGGGGCTGCTCACCGCGCGCGGCGGTCAGACCTCGCATGCGGCGGTGGTCACCATCCGGCTTGAAAAAACCTGCGTGGTGGGGTGCAACGACCTGAAGGTGTACGAGGCGGAAGAACGCTGCGAGATCAATGGCCGCGAGATCCGTTTCGGCGACGCGATCAGCATCGACGGGCGCAAGGGTCTGTTTTTACAGGGCGCCCATCCCGTGCGGGAAGAGGTGCAGATCCTGCCGCTCTAGGAAAATTTTTTGACTTTTTTGTGCTGGCGGTGATACCCGACCACGGTCTCGGCCAGGGTCTTTGCCTGAAAAGGTTTGAGCACATAGCCCTGGATGCCGAGCTTGGCGCAGGCCACGATGTCCTGCTTGTCGGTGACAGCGCTGACCATGATCACCGTGGTGGTTGTGTCGTGCAGGGTCTGCCGGATGGTCTGGAGGGTTTCAAAGCCGTTCATGTGCGGCATCATGATGTCCATCAGGATGATGTCCGGGCGCCAAGCCTTGTAGGCAACCAGGGCCTCCTCGCCGTTGGTGACCTGCCGGGATTCAAACTGTTCCTCGTCCCGGAAGGCGATCTGGAAAAGATGACGGGTTACCTCCTCGTCTTCGGCAATCAGAATCTTCAGTTTTTCAGCCATGCTCCTGCAACTCCAATGCTCGATATCCTGTGGCAAAAAGAGTTGATGTGTTACCCTCTTTTGGCAGGATCAACAAGAAAAAATTCATTGGAGCAAGGCATGCGGGTTTGGGATATTCACCCCGGATTTCTCAACAGACAAAGCCTGTTGGGCGAACACCGGGAAATCCATGCCATCCACACCGTTCTCAGCCAACACAAAAAGGGGTATTCGCGCCACCCGGAAACCCTCCGTTGGCAAGACCACCTTCCCGCCCTGTGGCTTCGCCACGAACAGGTGGTTGCCGAGATGCGCCTGCGCGGCTTTAACCATTTCAGCCCGCTTCCCGCTCCCCGGACGGAGATCATCTGGCCCAGCGTGTTCATCGACGCGCCGGACCGCCAATTTGCACTGCTCGCCGGGAAGTACGCCCACAAAGAGCAGGGCAGGATCCCCTTGCCCGTCACCGCGGAGGAACTCCTCCGCGCCCAAGCCCTCTCCCTGGCAAGCCGCGCAGCCAGGCCACAGCGTATCGAGTGAATTGCTCATTGCGCGCACAAGGGTTCCCGTACCGCGCCTTTCTCGTCGAGCTTGCAGGCCAGGATTTTCGGATCATGATAGAAGAGAAACCAGGCATCCTTGGCGCCCGCCTGGCCCAAAAACCGCTCCTTGGCCGCGACGGAATCAAGGGGAAAATTGTCGTAGGCCGTGATCCAGAGCGGGTTGCTGTTGCAGGGCATGGGCAGCAGATCCCCCAGATGCAGAGCGATTTGCCCTCCTGATTCGAGCCAGATCGCCTGGTGCCCCCTGGTATGGCCGCCGGTTAGCGCCAACCGCACCCCCGGCAGAATTTCCTCCTCGCCCTCGACCAGATGCAGATTCTTTCCCTCGACCAACCCCGCGAAGTTCTCCGGCCAGTAGGCGCTGGCCGAACGAATGTTTGGGGCCAGCACATCCTCCCATTCCTGGCGCTGCAGGTAGTGCGTGGCCGCGGGAAAGGTCAGCTCCAACCCGCCGCTGCCGTTGAGCATGGTGACCCCTCCGGCATGGTCGAAATCGCCGTGGGTGAGGATGACATGGCTGATCGCTTCGCGGCAGAGCCCCAGCCGGGCCAGGCCAGCCGGAATGTCCCACTCCCGCCGCACCCGGAAGATGCTTTTCTGCTTGGGTGTCAGCGTGTTGCCCAGACCCGTATCAATGAGCACGTTTCCTTGGGGTGTTTGCAGCAGCATGGGCGAATTTGCCAGCAGCACATGATTGTCCGGAGTGGAGGCGCATTTCTTTTCCCAGAGCACCCGGGGCACCACCCCGAACATGGAACCGCCGTCGATCTCGAACTCCCCGCCCTGCAGCCAGCGGATGCTCAATTCGCCGAGCCTGAATTTCTGAGACATCGTTTGTTCTCCTTATTTTTTTCATGCTACAATACCTCCATGGACACCCCAATCACAATCGGAATCAGCGCCTGCCTCACCGGCCGGAAGGTCCGCTACGACGGCGGCCATACCCGCGACCCCTTTCTCATGGAAACCCTGGCCCGGTTCGTCGAGTTCCTGCCGGTCTGCCCGGAGGCGGAATGCGGCCTGGGCGTGCCCCGCGAACCCATGCGCTTGGTGGGTGATCCGGCCAGACCGAGGCTGGTCACCATCCAGAGCAAAATAGACCTTACCGAACGGATGCGCGCCTGGTGCCAAAAACGGGTCCACGAGTTGGAAACGGAGAACCTCTGCGGCTTCATCTTCAAAAGCCGTTCGCCCACCAGCGGCATGGAGCGGGTCAAGGTCTACAGCGAATCCTCCACCGGCGCCCCTCAACACAAGGGGGTCGGTCTCTTTGCCCGGGCCTTCATGGACCATTTTCCCCTGCTGCCGGTAGAGGATGAAGGGCGCCTCCACGACCCGGCCTTGCGGGAAAACTTCATCACCCGGATCTTCGTCCTCCGTCGCTGGCGGGAAATTGCCCCCCACAAGCGGCTGGGCTCCCTGATCGAGTTCCATACCCGCCACAAGCTCCTGCTCTTTTCCCACAGCGAAACGCACTACCGCGCCTTGGGCAGATTCGTGGCCCAGGCCAGGCAATACCCCGCCGAAGCGCTCTTTGCCGACTATGAAAAGGGGTTGATGACCGCGCTGGCCTGCAAACCCACGGTGAAAAAGCAGGTCAACGTGCTTCTCCACCTGATGGGCTACTTCAAAAAGGTGCTCTCCCCCGCGGAAAAAGCCGAGCTTCTCGAACTGATCGACCAGTACCACCGGGAATATGTGCCCCTGCTGGTGCCGCTTACCCTGCTCAACCATTACGTGCGCAAATACAACGAAGCGTATCTGGCCGATCAATATTATCTACAGCCGCATCCCGTGGAGCTGAAGCTGAGAAACCATGTCTGAGGAGAAATCCCCATGATCGTAGGCGTTCCCAAGGAGATCAAGGAAAAGGAGTTCCGGGTTGGGATCGTGCCCTCCGGGGTCAAGGGGCTGGTGCAGGGTGGGCATACGGTGCTGGTCGAGCAGGGAGCGGGGGAGGGCAGCGGCATAACAGACGAGCAGTACCGCGCGGCCGGAGCCGGGATCGCGGCCACGGCAGCCGAGGTCTGGGCCACAGCCGATCTGGTCATGAAGGTCAAGGAACCGCTGGTGCCGGAATATCCGCTGCTGCGGCCGGGGTTGATCCTCTACACCTATCTGCACCTGGCCCCGCTTCCGGAGCTGACCCAGGCGCTGCTCGATGCCCGGGTGACCGGGGTGGCCTACGAAACCGTGCAGCTCGACAACGGTTTTTTGCCGCTTCTCGCTCCCATGAGCCAGGTGGCCGGACGCATGGCCATCCAGGCGGGCGCCCATTTTCTGGAAAAAGAGGCGGGCGGCCGCGGGGTGTTGCTGGCCGGGGTGCCGGGCGTACCGCCGGGGCATGTGACCATCCTGGGCAGCGGCACCGTGGGGGTCAATGCGGCGCAAATGGCGGTGGGGCTCGGCGCGGAGGTTGTCATGCTGGGCCGCAATCTGCCCAGGCTGGCGGAGCTTGACGCCCTGTTCCGGGGCAGGGTCACAACCTTGGCCAGCAGCCGGCAGGCCATCGAGGAGGAACTTGCCAAGGCCGATCTGGTGGTGGGAGCGGTGCTGGTGGTGGGAGGCCGGGCACCGAAATTGATTACCCGGGAGATGCTCGGCCTGATGCGGCCCGGATCGGTCATCGTCGATGTGGCCATCGACCAGGGCGGCTGCGCCGAAACTTCGCATCCCACCTATCATTCCGATCCGGTCTATACGGTGGACGGAATCATCCACTACTGTGTGGCCAACATGCCCGGCGCGGTGCCGCGCACCTCCACCTTTGCCCTGACCAACGCCACGCTGCCCTATGCCCTGGCCATGGCCAGCAAGGGGTTTGCCAAGGCCGCCAGGGACGATTCCGCTCTTTTCCGGGGGATAACCACATACCAGGGCGTGCTCACCAACCGGCTGGTGGCCGAGTCACAGGGAAAAGAGTGGCGCCCCCTTCAGCTCTAGTGGCTCAGGCGCCGTCGAGTCCGATGGAAAACATGCTCTCCAGGGCATGGCGGGAGTAAGTCTGGAGGGCAAGCATGGTTTCGGTTTTCCGGATGGCCTCCAATTGCTGCATCCGCCCGGTCACCAGGGCCGAGAGCATTTCGTTGTTCGCCACCCTGGCAATGGCCACCAGATCGTGGCTGCCGCTGACGGAATACACCTCGGAAATGCCCTCCACGTCGGCGAGCTTTTCCGCCACTTCGTTGATCTTTCCCCGTTCAACATTCATCAATATAATCGCTGTAACCATTTCCTCTCCTCTCTTCAGTCTGTATTTCGCATCAATCGCCCAAGCTGCCGGTCATGCGCTTTTCCCAGCAGAATCAGGGCCATGATCGCCCCCAGCAAGGCCAGCCCCATATCCGACTGGGTATCCCAAATATACCCCTGGGTGGCGAGAAAAGCATCGGCTCCGGTCCCGGAAAGCACTGCCACCCACCATTCCAGCAATTCGTAGAAGGCGCTGATCGCCAAACAGACGCAGACCACCAGAAAATTGAGCCAGCCGCGCCCGTTGACCACCGCCTTGCGGAGCAGAATCTCCCTGGCCACCATGGCCGGGATAAAGCCCTGGGCAAAATGACCCACCTTGTCGTAGTTGTTGCGCGGCCAGCCGAACACCTCCTTGAGCCAATTGAAAAAAGGCTCCTCTGCGTAGGTGTGATGCCCGCCTTGCATCAGAATCAGGCAATGGATCAGGATCAGGATGTAGACCAGAGGGGTCAGCGGGAAGCGGCGGCGGGTGGCAACGAGCACTCCACCCCCGATCAGGGCTGGGAGCACCTCCAGGAACCAAATGTAGAAATCCTTCGGCTCAATGGCGGACCAGACCAAGGCCGTCAGATAGATCGCTGCCCAGCTCACCGCGCCCCTGCTCATTATTTCCCCTCCAGGTCTCTGAAATCCCGGCGGATCTTCTCCAGGCGGCTCCGGTAACCCTCGGCATCGCCGTATTCCAGGAATTTTCCGTAACGGCTGTGCATGGAGGCAATCCGCCGGGCATGCTTGATCGGACACCAATACTGTTCGGTGCGGCCGGCAATCTCCCGGACATAGGCGATCAACCCGTTGACATAACCGCAGTACATGCAATTGAGCTTCTCGATCAGGTTGAGATAGGCCAGGGCCTGACGGTCGATGACGATGTAGCGCCGCCTTTTGACCCTGGGGATGCCGTAAGCCCGGAAGCAAACCGCCTGGAAGACCGTGACTGACAGGTCCAGAAACAGGGCCGGGAGAAGAATGAACCAGATGAACGGCGCGGTGAGAATATTGAGCAGGGGGGCCTCGGACAGGTAGCGGGACACCCGCTGCATCAGAGCCCGATGCTGCTTTTTGACCTCTGCCTCGAAACGGACCTTGCGGCCGGTCACGCGGTAATAAAACTCCGCCTCCTTCTTCTCTATCTCCTCCAGGACCTCTTGCTCAAGCTTCTTCATCGCCTCAAGCAAGGCTTCTATTCTGGTATCCATCGCTCTCCCGTGCGCCTTGCCTGCGGTGCGCTGTTCGTTGCCGTGGCCGGGGACAAGCCCGCTACTGGCCGTTCCCTATAAAAAAAGCAGGTTGGCCAACCGGACCAACCTGCTTTCTGCAATACCCATCGTGCTGCGTGCGGCATCCCGATCAATAGCTGGGACGGCGGCGCTTCTTGTCTTTTTTCTTAACCTCGGCCTGATTCACCTTCAGTTCGCGGTTCTTGAGCATCATCTTGTTCAGGGCCTTGATCGCCTTGTCCGCCTCGGAGTTGCTGGGCATCTCGATAAAACCGAAGCCCTTGGACTGCCCGGAGAACCGGTCCTTGACCAGACTGATGCTGGCGACCTCGCCGTATTGGGAAAAAAGTTCCTTCAGCTCTTCTTCGGTGACCCCAAAAGCAAGATTGCCGATATACATATTCATTGATACATCCTCCCTCATGTGCATGCATAACAACCGCTATCAAAAAACCCAACGCACAGAATTGGCGGATAGCGCAACGGCCAACAATTGGCCCATCTGCAGAGGTGTAAAAAAATTAAGGGACCGGTCCGCGGCCCCTCTTTACACATCTTCAGGTAATCTCACAGGGGATTCCGGCGCCTCCCACGACGGGAAAAAAACCAGAATCGAGTCCATTATATAGCACGGATTGGGGCAACTACTCAAGCTATTTCGCGATTTTTCACATAATGACAAGCAGTTAAGAGGATGCTGCGGTCAGCCACTGCCCCAAAAGCTTGCGCAGCAGCTCTTTTTTCACCGGCTTGGCGATGTAGTCGTCCATGCCGGCCTCCAGGCATTTCTGCCGGTCGCCTTCCATGGCGTTGGCGGTCATGGCGATGATCGGCAGCCGTTTGCCGCTCTGAGTTTCCCGGCTCCGGAAGGTTCGCGTCGCCTCGTAACCGTCCAGCACCGGCATCTGGCAATCCATGAACACCAAGTCGTAGCGCTTCTCCGCCAGCGCGGCCAGAGCCTTTTCCCCGTCATCGGCCAGATCGACGGTGAGGCCCATGGCGGCGAGCATCTTGCCGGCCACCATCTGGTTGACCTTGTTGTCTTCCACCAGCAGAACATGCCCCTGCAAGGCGGCATCTTCCGTCTTGCCCGGATCCTCTTTCTGATCTTGGCTCTGCGCTGCCACCACGGGAAACTCAAGCTCGCACCAGAAGGTAGAACCTTGGCCCGGCTCGCTTTCCAGCCCGATCTTGCCCCCCATCAGCAGGACAAGTTGGCGGACAATGGCCAGCCCCAAACCGGTGCCGCCGTACTTTCTGGTGGTGGAGCCGTCGGCCTGGGTAAAGCTCTGGAACAGGTCTTTCTGTTTTTCCTCCGCGATGCCGATGCCGGTGTCACGGACTTCGATGCGCAGCAATACCCGGGAAGCAACCACGGACAGGCACCGCATCCGAAGCCGCACCTCGCCCCGCTCGGTGAACTTGATAGCGTTGGTCATGAAATTGATCAGCACCTGCCGCATCCGGGTGGGCTCGCCCAGCAGCATCTCCGGCAACTGCGGGTCGATCTCCGCGACCAGGGCGACACTTTTGGCCTGGGCCTGCCCGTGGAACAGGGTCACAAGATCCTCCGCCAGTTTCCGCAGGCTGAAGGGGATATTTTCAAGAACAAGTTTGCCGGCGGCAATCTTGGAGAAATCGAGGATGTCGTTCAGGATGGACAGCAACGCCTCGCCCGAGGAATAGGCTGTTTTCACATAATCAACCTGGGCCCCCTCCAGCTTGGTGTCCTGCAAAAGCTGCAGGGTGCCAAGGATGCCGTTCATGGGCGTTCGAATCTCATGGCTCATGTTGGCGAGAAACTCATCCTTGGCCCGGCTCGCGGCCTCGGCTTCTTCGTTGGCCAGGCGGAGGCTCCCGACCAGGGCTTCGTTGGCAAACCGCATCTCCAGAGCGGAAACAAGGGCGCCCTGCATGCGGGTTGCCGATTTGATCAACATCAGGGCATACAAAATAACAACCGCAACCATAAGGTTATAAAACTGGCCGCCGTGAACGAGGAGCAAATAGGCAAAGGGCAACAGGGGGCAGGCCATATAGACAAAATAGAGATTGCGCAACGGGGAAAGGATGGGGATGGCTCCGGCGGTGAGGCCGGCAATGATGAAAAATAACGCCATCTGCCCCATGATGGTCGCCGAGGGGAAAAAGAAAATCACCGCCAGTCCCCACATGATGCCGGTGAAAAATAGCAGATAGATGTAAGCCTGCACACAGCGCAGCACAATGGGCTCGCTGGTTTTCACCTTCCTGTGGTAACAGAAGCTGGCGCCCAGTTTGGCGAGAAACAACACGGCCATGCCAGCCAGCCAGCCTTGCCAAACAGAAGATGCAAGCGCCGACTGCACCAGCATGCACAAAGCAATACTCAGGATAAAGACCGTAATATTGCTGGAATATCCGGAATCAAGAACCAGCCTGATCAGTTCGTTCGTCACCAGCCTGCGGCTGTCTTTTTCCTTACCGCTGTGATCCAGAAAAAATGTGAGCATGCCTGATGCTATACCCTGTCCATCAAATGATTTCAATGCTTCCGGAAGGGGAGGCCGCAATCTCGCCGGCCGATATGTGATGGAGCGTTTCGGGTGCTGGGCAAGGAAAGGGGGTCACATTCAAGCCGGAACCGGCTAGGAAGAAATGGCAAGCCAGTGCCCCAGGAGCTTGCGCAACAGCTCTTTTTTCACCGGTTTGGCCAGATAATCATCCATCCCGGCATCCAGGCATTTTTCCCGGTCCCCCTGCATGGCGTTGGCGGTCATGGCGATAATCGGCAGCCGTCTTTTTCCCTTGGGCTCTTGCCCGCGAAAGACCCGCGTTGCCTGGTAGCCGTCCAGCACCGGCATCTGGCAATCCATCAGCACCAGATCGTAGTGCTTCCCGGCAAGGGCGGCCAGCGCCTTTTCCCCATTCTCGGCAAGATCGACGCTCAAACCCATGCTGGCCAGCATTTTCGCGGCCACCATCTGGTTGACCTTGTTGTCCTCCACCAGCAGAATATGGCCCTGCAAGGCGCCCATCTCCGCCTGCGCCCCCTTCGTTTTCTGCTCCTCGCCCTGCCGTCCCATTGCCGCCACGGGAAAATCCAGCTCGCACCAGAAGACCGAGCCGTGGCCCGGCTCGCTCTCAACCCCGATCTTCCCGCCCATCATCAAAACAAGCTGCCGGACAATGGCCAGACCCAGACCGGTGCCGCCGTATTTCCGGGTGGTGGAGCCGTCGCCCTGGGTAAAGCTCTGGAACAGATCCTTCTGTTTTTCCTCCGGGATGCCGATGCCGGTGTCGCGGACCTCAAGCCGCAGCATCACCCGGGAGGCAAAGGCGGAAAGACACAGAACCCGAACCCTCACCTCGCCCTGCTCGGTGAACTTGATGGCGTTGGTCATGAAATTGAGCAACACCTGCCGCACCCGGGTCGGGTCGCCGATGAACATTTCCGGCAGGTGCGGATCGATCTCAGCCATCAGGGCCACATTCTTGGCCTGTGCCGAATGGGAGAGCAGAGTGACCAATTCTTCCACCAACGCCCGCAGGCTGAAAGGAATGTCCTCCAGCACCAGCTTGCGGGCGGCGATTTTGGAAAAATCCAGGATGTCGTTCAGGATGGACAGCAGCCCCTCGGCCGAGGAGTAGGCGGTCTTGACATAATCGATCTGGGCCGCATCCATCCTGGTGTCCTGCAAAAGCTGCAGGGTGCCGAGAATGCCGTTCATCGGCGTCCGGATCTCATGGCTCATGTTGGCGAGAAACTCATCCTTGGCCCGGCTCGCCGCCTCGGCGGCGTCGCGGGCCAGAACCAACTCGTTCTCCGTGGCCTTGCGCCTGTCGTTCTCGGCAATCAACTCCAGGTTGAGGGATTCGCTTTCCTCGCTGGCCTGCCTCAGATGCGCCACCAGGGCCTCGTTGGCATACCGCGTCTCCAGGGCGGAGACCAAGGATTTCTGCATGATGGTGGCGGAATTAACCAACACCAGGATGTAAAACAGGATGATGACCCCCATGACCAGGTATTGGGTGCCGCCCTGCTCGAAAAGCCTGTAGGACAAGGGCAGGAGCGGCAGGCAGATATACCAGTAATAGAGCTTGCGCAGGGGAGAGAGAAGGGGAATTGCCCCGGCGGTGAGACCGGCGGCAATAAAAACAAGCCCCATCTGCTCCAGCATCGATCCGGTTTGAAAAAAACAGAATATCCCCACCCCCCACAACACGCCGGTGAGAAAAACCAACCCCACATAGGTGTTCACACAGGGATAGGATATCAGCCCATGATCCTTGGCCTTTTTCCGGTAACAACGGGTGGCCGCAAGCCGCAGCAGGAAAACGAGCGTCATTCCGAACAGCCAGGCGGTCAGCAGACTTGGCGAGGCAACTGCCCGCACCATGAGAAAAAGGGCCCAGGTGAGAACATAGGCCGCGGTGCTGCTGGAAAACCCGGAATCGAGCACCAGCCGGATCAGTTCGTCCGCCACCGGCCCGCTGTTCCCTTTTTCCTTATGGCTGCGATCGAGAAAAAATTTGAGCATACTTGATGCTATATCCTGTCCATCACATGATTTCAATGGTTCCTGGTTTGCCCGCCACCACTTCGCCGATAATGCCAAAATCCAGGGGATAATCCCGTTTGCCCAACCGTTCGGCAATGGAGTTGGCCCCCTCGGCGGAAGCGGCAATGAGCAGGCCACCGGAGGTTTGCGGATCGCAGAGAACCATCTCCATGGGGTCCAGCTCCTCCAACGCGCTCTGCATGAAGGGCGCGTAAAAGGCCTTGTTCTTGTGGGCTCCCTCCGGGATTATGCCCATGGAGGCATGGTGCAGGGTCTCGGGCAGAATCGGCACGGCCCGCGAATCGATGCGGATGGCCACGCCAGAGGCAATAGCCATTTCGTAGAGATGCCCCACCAGCCCGAAGCCGGTGATGTCGGTGCAGGCATGCGGGCCCACGGTTTGCATGAGGCTCGCCGCCTCCCGGTTCAGGGTGGCCATGACCCGGGTGAGCATGGCCTCGGTGCCCCGTGCGGCCACGCCGCCCTTGAGGGCGGTGGAAAGGATGCCGGTGCCCAGGGGCTTAGTGAGCAGGAGCCGGTCTCCCACCCGGGCGCCGGAATTGAGGAGGACCCGGCTGGGATGCACCACCCCGGTTACGGAGAGCCCGTATTTCAGCTCGTCGTCTTCGATGGAATGCCCGCCCACCAGCAAGGCCCCGGCCTCCTTGATTTTATCAAGGCCGCCGCGCAAGATCTCTTGCAGGATAGAGCGGTCCAGCTTCTTGATGGGAAAGGCCACCAGGTTCATGGCCAGAAGCGGCTTGCCGCCCATGGCGTAGACGTCGGAGAGCGCATTGGCCGCGGCCACCTGCCCGAACTGGTAGGGATCGTCGACAATGGGGGTGAAAAAATCCACCGTCTGGATCAGGGCGGTGTCGTCGTTGAGACGGTACACCCCGGCATCCTCGCCCGTTGCCGCGCCCGCGATCAGGTTCGCATCGGTGGGCAAGTCAAGGCCGCACAATAATTGGTCCAGGTCCCCCGGACTCAATTTGGCGGCTCAACCGGCGGCTTTGACGGTGCTGGTCAGTTTTGGTTTGGTCATTATTTATTCCAGTTTGGTAAGATAACAACAGTGCTTCGACAGGCTCAGCACGAACGGAAATCAATATGATAAGAAAACATCCGTTCGTGCTGAGCCTGTCGAAGCACCGCTTTAAAGCACATTGTAGATTATTACGAATCCAACTTCCAAGGTATCTCGCGATACACCCCTTCCGCTTCCTTACAAAAAATCCGGGCAATGGCGATCCCGGCTGCACCAAGAATACCCTGCACCTCACCGAGTTGCACAGCAGCAAAGGTGATGGCCATGCCGCAATCCCCGCTGATTTCCCTGGGCACCGGCACCACATCCAGGGGGATGCCGCCTGCCTTCAGCAACTGCTCCGCCTTGAGCACGTAGTGGATGGAAAAAAAAATAGCCACATACGATCCGGTCGGGTGACACGCATTCTGACTTGCTGCTTTCATAGCTGAAAATCCAGAGGCAGATACATCAAACCTCCGCCATCTCCTCTTTCGAATCCCGGCCAAGCAACGCCTGAACCGCCTCGCCACACGGCTTATCCTCGTAGATCATGGCGTACACCTGCTCCAGAATGGGCATCTCCACCCCGATCTTTTTGGCCAGGGCCATGGCGGAACGGGTGGTTTTGATCCCCTCGGCAACCATCTTCATCTCGGCAAGGATTTGCTGCAAGGTCTTGCCCTGGCCAAGCTTGAGGCCAACCTGCCGGTTGCGGCTCAAATCGCCGGTGCAGGTAAGGACCAGATCGCCCATGCCCGCCAACCCGGAAAAGGTGAGGGGCTTGGCGCCCATGGCCACCCCCAGCCGGGTGATCTCGGCCAGCCCCCGGGTGATGAGGGCGGCGCGGGTGTTGGTGCCGTAACCCAAGCCGTCGCAGATGCCAGCGGCTATGGCGACGATGTTCTTGAGCGCCCCGCCCAGCTCCATGCCGATCACATCGGTGCCCGCATAGACCCGGAACCGCGCGGTGTGAAAGATATCCTGAAAAAAACGAGCCCCCTCGATGGTGGGAGCCCCGACCGTCACTGCCGTAGGGATTCCGGCGGCCACCTCCTTGGCAAAACTCGGCCCGGCCAGCACCCCGAGCTGCCCCTTGAAATCGGCCCGCAGGGAGGCCAACACCTCTGCCATCACCTGGTTCATGGTGAGCAGGGTCTCGTTCTCAACGCCCTTGGTGGCGGAGATGATCGCGGCATTGGGAGCAAGATGGGGGGCCAGAAGGGTGAACACCTCCCGGTAGACATGGGAGGGCACCACCATGACCACCACCGATTTCCCGGAAACAGCTTGAGATAGATCAGCGGTGGGGCGCACCGTTGTGGGCAGAGGAAAGCCGGGCAGATAGGTGGTGTTCTCCCGATCCCGCAGGAGCGTGTCCACATGGTCCGAGCGGTGGGCCCAGAGATCCACGGTAAACCCCTTGTCGCCAAGGAGCTTGGCCAGGGCGGTGCCCCAGCTACCAGCGCCGATTACCGCGATATTTTCAGGAGGGGTCATGGGTTTTCGGACCTGTAACAATTGGGGGAGCCTTGAAAAAATCGTATCGAATATGTTTTCCGTCATACCGGCGAAAGCCGGTATCCAGTAATTTCGGGAGGTTCTAAAAAAACTGGACACCGGTTTTCACCGGTGTGACGAATTTTGCAAGGTTCCCTCGGGGTGGTTGACTGCGTGTTTTTTTCTGCTTTCCAGCCTTCAGCCAAACGTATATTCTGTTTTCTCATTATGATCCAACTCTTCAATCCCAATCAAGATTTCCTTGATGAGATCAAAGGTCAAATCAGAATTTTCTTTGGCACATTTGCCGATTCTGGTCCAATGCTCAATTTGGCCGGTCATGGAGCGATACTCAAATATCATGGGGTTAGGCATGCGCAAACGAATGCACACCGGAAAGGCGTACGCCTATTGCTTTTTCCGCATTTTTCAGGTCGTAGGCCGCTTGCAGATTAAGCCAATATTGCGGCGTCTGCTCAAAGGCGCGGCCAAACAACAGCGCCAGCTCGGCGGTCACCGGACGGGAACCCTTGAGAACATGCGAAATCCGCATGGGAGATACCCCGATGGCGCGAGCGAACTCGGCTTGCGAAATGCCCATCTCGCCCAGAATTTCACCAAGGAATTCCCCTGGATGAATTGCGGGCAACCCGTTTTTGATCATGTCCTTTTTCCTCAATGGTCATCGACGATTTCAACATCGTAGGCATCGCCACTCTCGAACCGAAAGCACACACGCCACTGATCGTTGATGCGGATGCTCCATTGTCCGGCGCGGCCTTGAGCCAGCGCCTCAAGCCTGTTTGAAAGAGGAAAACGCAAATCCTCTATGCGCGTCGCCCCATCCAGTTGCATCAACCGCATCGCCGCACGCTTGAGAATCTCCGGGGGCAAGCGGCGCGATTTCCCCGTGGCAAAAAAACGTTCTGTTTCGGGATCGGCAAATGTTTGAATCATCTAGATGATAAACAAAATGTTTACAGTTGTCAAGACAACCTCGTTAATACACCTGCTATTCGAGGCAGGAGGGTGAGCAGAGTTCGGTATGCTGTCCCCCGAATTGCCTGTAGGACGCTGGAACTCTTTTGAAATATTTCTTCAACACCCAACCTGTTTGATACTCCTGTCTTAACCAATGGTAGTACTCAATCTGGATCCACTTCCCTTGGGCAGCAATAGGCTTCACCGTTTCACGAGGTAGAAGATTTCCCACCACAGTGGAGCCATGCTTTGGTTTCACACGAACAGTGGCAACACGATCCAGCACGACAAAACGCTCATCAATACGTTTTGCCTCCCGCTCAAAAGCTTTCTCCACTAACAATGAGAGAGCTTCAAGCTTTCTGGCCTGAACTTTAAGTAGTTGCTCTTGGGCATCAAATTTCTTGTCTGTTTGATGCTGCGATTCACGGGAGGAAATATGTTGATAGATGGGAATAAGAATGGCAAGGATGAAGCTAAGCAGTGTCATAAGCTCTAACGTCTTACGACTTAGGCCAATGCCCTGTGCGTCTCCCTGTAATCCCTCTTCCGTGATCGTCCCATCAAGGCCAATACCAAGAGCTTCGAGTTGGGCTTCGATCCCTTCAGGGCCAAGCATCATTGCCAAGGTTGCAGCAGAATTCCAGTCCATCACGGGAAGAGTGAGCCTCCCGATTTGGTCTTGCATGGCCTTCAAAGCACCAACAGATTCAATCAACCCAGATGGAACTGTCCAAAACTTTTGAGCTTCTTCGTAGGTCTTCATGACCTGACAAAAAGTGCTTGAAATGGAGGAGGCTGCAATAGTCTGTTGAGCGTGTACAAGGGATGCTTGCATGCTCTCTTGCATGGCCTTTATGGCACTGCCAAAACCACTAGCCTCCTTCGCCATCTTGGCGAGCTCATTACTTAAAAACATTGGCCTTGCGAAGTCTTCAAGCATCATACTGACACCTGAATCCATCATTAAGCTCTTGCGAATGTCTGCAATAGGGTCAAACATTGTTCTGATGCTCTCGGCTCGTTGCCACTCCATATTATGCAACTGCTTCGTCATCTGAACAGCATACGAACTGGGCTCAGTGAGCTTCTCCGCAATGAAGCTCATAGGTTGAAGACTTTGTGCCCATACCTGACGATCTTCTTCCATCTTGCGAATCGCACTGGCAAGACCACCGCTGCCTATAACCGTATCAAGCGAGGATTGGTTAAGAACCTTAATACACCGCCCCTCACATAATTCTTTCACATACCGATAGCTGATGATGACACCCAACAAGTTATGCCACAGCTCTAGCTATCATACCTAAAAATCATGAAAGCCGGAACCATAGGCTGCGTCAGACCGGTTTTACTCCTCAGCCACCCCTCCCTCTTCATCCTCGCCTTCCTCATCCTCGGAAATAATCTCGGCCATGCGATCCACCGCCATAACCTTCTCGCCCTCATCCAGCTTGAAGAGTCTTACCCCCTGGGTGTTACGACCAATAACCCGCAGATCGCGCATGGAGATGCGGATGATCTTGCCGCCGTTGGTGATCATCATCAGTTCGTCTTCGTCGGTCACCTGCAGGGCCCCGACCACCTGGCCGTTGCGCTCGCTGGCCTTGATGGCGAAGACCCCCTTGCCGCCGCGTTTGATCAGCCGGTACTCATCCACCTCGCTGCGCTTGCCGTAGCCGTTTTCAGTGACCACAACCACCGAGGAGCCCTCGTGCACCACATCCACGGAGACCACCTCGTCGCCTTCGGCCAGGTTGATGCCCTTGACCCCGGTTGCGGTGCGGCCCATGCTGCGGACGTTCTGCTCGTTGAAGCGCACCGACATGCCGCCTCGGGTGACCACCAGAATATCGTTGGAGCCGTTGGTCAGCACCGCGCCCAGGATCTCGTCATCCTCGCGGATGGTCAGCGCAATCTTGCCGCGCCGGATGGGGCGGCGGAACTCGTCGAGCACCGTCTTCTTGACGATGCCCTTCTTGGTGATCATCATCACGTGGCACTCTTCGCCCTCTGGGATATCGAAGGTTTTCACCGGCAGGATGGCCATGACCTTCTCGCCCTCGGTGAGCTCCAGCAGATTGACCACTGCCTTGCCTCGGGCGATGCGGCCCGCCTGCGGAATCTCGTACACCTTGCGCCAGAAGACCTTGCCGTGGTTGGTAAAGAAGAGGAAGGTGTCGTGGGTGGAGGCCGTGTACATGTGGGAGACGAAATCCTCCTCGATGGTGTTGGCCCCCTTGATGCCCTTGCCGCCCCGGCGCTGCGAGCGGTAGAGGTCCACCGGGTTGCGCTTGATGTAGCCCTCGTGCGTGACCGTTACCACCATCTCTTCCTGCATGATCATGTCTTCGGGCAAAATCTCGTCCGGGGCCTCGATGATCTCGGTGCGGCGCTCGTCGCCGTACTGCTCGATGATCTCGGTGCACTCGTCGCGGATGATCTTCATCACCAGGTTCTGGTCGGCCAGCACCTGCTTGAACCAGGCGATCTGTTTCATCAACTCTTCGTATTCATTAACTATTTTCTCCCGCTCCAACCCGGTGAGCCGGTGCAAGCGCATCTCCAAAATCGACTGGGCCTGGATCTCGGAGAGGGAGAAACGGGCGATCAAGCCTATCTTGGCCTCCTGCGGGTTGGCGGATTTCTTGATCAGCTCCACCACCTCGTCGAGGTTGGTGATGGCGATCTTGAGGCCTTCCAGGATATGGGCCTTTTCCTCGGCCTTCTTGAGGTCGTAGGCGGTGCGCCGGTAGACGATGGTCTTGCGGTGCAGGAGGAAGTATTCCAGAATCTGCCGCAGGTTCAAAATCTCGGGCCGGTTGTTGACGATGGACAGCAAAATGATGCCCATGCTCCGCTGCAACGGGGTCAGCTTATACAACTGGTTGATCACCACCTCGGCGATGGCATCCTTTTTCAGGTCGAGCACGATGCGCATCCCGTGGCGGTCGGATTCGTCGCGCACCTCGGCGATGGTCTCGATCCGCTTTTCCTTGACCAGCAGGGCGATCTTCTCGATGAGAAACGCCTTGTTCTGCTGGTAGGGAATCTCGGTGATGATGATGGATTCCCGGCCGCTCTTGCTCTTTTCCACATCGGTTTTCGAGCGCATGAGGATGGAGCCGCGCCCGGTTTCATACGCCTCCCGGATGCCGGCCCTGCCGCAGATATAGGCGCCTGTGGGGAAATCCGGGCCGGAGATATGGTCCATCAACTGGTTGACCGTGATGTTCGGATCGTCGATCATGGCGATCAGGCCGTTCATTACCTCCACCAGATTGTGGGGCGGGATGTTGGTGGCCATGCCCACGGCGATACCGGAGGAGCCGTTGATCAATAAGTTGGGAATTTTGGAGGGGAAAACCACCGGCTCCTGATGGGAGTTGTCGTAGGTGGGCACGAAATCAACGGTTTCCTTTTCAAGGTCCGCTATGATCTCCTGGTCGATCTTGGTCATGCGCGCCTCGGTGTACCGCATGGCCGCCGGAGAATCGCCGTCCACCGAACCGAAGTTGCCCTGACCGTCCACCAGGGGGTAGCGCATGGAAAAATCCTGGGCCATGCGGACGATGGTGTCGTAGGCCGCGGTGTCGCCGTGGGGGTGGTACTTACCGATAACGTCACCGACGATACGGGCCGACTTGAGGTGGGGCCGGTTATGGAAGTTGCTCAGCTCCCGCATGGCGAACAGGGCGCGGCGATGCACGGGCTTGAGGCCGTCGCGCACATCGGGCAGGGCCCGACCGATGATAACGCTCATGGCGTAATCGAGGTAGGATTTCTTGAGTTCCTTCTCGATGGAGATCGAGGAGATCGGCAAATTTTGGGTCATTTCTTCCGACATATTGAAAATCCTTGTTCAGCAGAGTTAGCAGCGGGGCTGGTAAACGTCTTAAAATTGGTGATCTCGAACAATTTAAAAATCTAAAATCTCGCAAAGGCGCGGGGAGCGCAAAGAAACATTTTGACTTGTTATTTTTCTTTGCGGCCTCTGCGTCTTAGCGAGAAAACAAGACACTCGCGATATTAAATATCGAGATCAGCCACCTCAAGGGCATGGTTCTGGATGAAATCGCGCCTCGGCTCCACCTTGTCGCCCATCAGGCAGGTGAACATATCGTCGGCCAGGGCCGCATCGTCGATGGATACCCGCAGCAGGGTCCGCTTTTCCGGATTCATCGTGGTATCCCAGAGCTGCTCGGGATTCATTTCACCGAGACCCTTATAGCGCTGGAGATTGCTGCCCCGGAAGGACTCTTGGCGGACAATGGTCAAGAGCTCCTGCCAATTGGGCGCCACTATCTCCTTGTTGGCGGTCTCCACGGTGAAGGGGGAGGTAAGATACTGCTTGATCTGGCCGTACTGGCGGATGGCGGAGCGGTATTCGCTGATCAGCGGAATCTGCGGGCCCACGGTGATCATCATGTGGGCCTTGTCCTTGATGGCCGCGTCGAACTCCCAGCAGCTCGGCCGCCAGCGGCAGGGCCGGATGGCGCCGAGGATCAGGTCCTTGCTGTGCAACTGCTCCCGGAGGTGCTCCACCAGATTCTGATCTTCAAACTGATCCGCCGAGGTGATGTCGTTGTCGAGGAGGAAATGGACCATCTCCTCCCAGAGGTTGATGCGGGTCAGGTATTCGATGATCTTCTGGTAGCCGGAAAGGTTTTTCAGCAGGTCGATGAGATCCTCGCCCGCCATCTTCCCAGCGCTGTCGCCCACCGTCACCTGGACACTGGTGCTGGCCTGGGCGAAGAGGTACTGGTTGAGTTCTTCCTCGTCGGAAAAATACTGCTCCTTCTTGCCGCGTCCAAGGCGGAACAGGGGCGGTTGGCCGATGTAGATGTTGCCGTTTTCCACCAGGGGCAGCATCTGCCGGTAGAAAAAGGTGAGCAGCAGGGTGCGGATATGCGCCCCGTCCACGTCCGCATCGGTCATGATGATGATCTTGTGGTAGCGGAGCTTGTCGAGATCGAACTCATCGCGGCCGATGCCGGTGCCGAGTGCGGAGATGATTTGCTTGATCTCCTCGCTGGAAAGGATCTTGTCGAAGCGGGCCTTTTCCACGTTCATGATCTTGCCGCGCAACGGCAGAATGGCCTGCACGGAGCGGTCCCGCCCCTGTTTGGCCGAGCCGCCCGCGGAATCGCCCTCCACCAGGAAGATCTCGCGGTCCTTGGGGTCCTTGGACTGGCATTCGGCCAGCTTGCCCGCCATGAGCAGATCGAGGCCGGATCCCTTCTTGCGGGAGAGTTCCTTGGCGCGGCGGGCTGCCTCGCGGGCGCGGGCCGCGTCCACCACCTTGGTGAGGATCTTCCGGGCCACCTGGGGATTCTGCTCAAGATAGATGGAGAGCTTTTCGTGGCAGACCGTCTCCACGATGGATTTGACCTCGCTGTTGCCCAGCTTGGTCTTGGTCTGCCCTTCGAACTGCGGGTCGGGAACGCGGACGGAAACCACGCAGGTCAACCCCTCGCGCACATCGTCGCCGCCCATCTTCTCCTTCATGTTCTTGGGCACCACGTCATCGCTGGCGTACTTGTTGATGCAGCGGGTCAGCGCGCCGCGGAACCCGGCGACATGGGTGCCGCCTTCCTTGGTGTTTATGTTGTTGACAAAGGAAAAGAGCCGCTCGGAATAGCCGTCGAAATACTGAAACGCTATCTCCACCTGGACATTTTCCCGTTCGCCCGCGATAAAGACCGGGTCGGGGTGGATATGGGTCCGGTTGCGGTTGAGGTATTCGATGTAGGAGACGATGCCGCCTTCGAAATGAAAGACATCCTCAGCGCCGGTGCGCTCGTCATGGAGGAGTATCTTAACCTCCTTGTTCAGAAAGGCAATTTCCCGCATCCTGGCCTGGATAATGTCGTACTTGAACTCCGTGGTTTCCTTGAAAATCTCCGGATCCGGCATGAAGGTGATCTTGGTGCCGGTTTTGTCCGATTCGCCGAAAATCTCCATATCTCCTTGGCGGATGCCGTAGTGATAGGTTTGGCGGTGGATCTTACCGTTTCTTTTCACCTCGGCCGTGGTCCATTTGGAAAGCGCGTTGACCACCGAGACGCCGACGCCGTGCAGGCCGCCGGAAACCTTGTAGGTGGAGTGGTCGAATTTGCCGCCGGCATGCAGGGTGCACATGACCAGCTCCAGGGCGGAAACGCCCTCAGTGGGATGCATCTCCACCGGGATGCCGCGCCCGTTGTCCTCGACGCTGCAACTGCCGTCGCGGTGAAATATTACTTTGATGTCCGTGCAATGCCCGGCCAGGGCCTCGTCTATACTGTTGTCCACCACCTCGTAGATGAGATGGTGCAGCCCCTCTTCCGCCGTGTTGCCGATGTACATGGCCGGCCGCATCCGGACGCCCTCAAGGCCGGAAAGAACCTTGATCTGATCCGCTCCGTAGTTGTTCTGTCCTTCAGTCAAAGTATGAGCCCTCGTCTTGTATTTTCTTTGAATTGTCTGTTTTTATATCGCAAAAAAACGCTGCGCCGCGCTAGGCAACACACTACAGGGTGTTGCCTAGGATCTGTTATATTTTCATGGGCATGATGATGCTGGCAAAACCCGGATCGTCGTCGCCTTGGATCATACAGGGGCTTTCTTCCGAATTGATATAGGCCTTGATGGTCTCGCTGGACATGACCTGCATGGTTTCAATAAAATATTTCCCGTTGAAACCGAGCTTTAAAGGGGTATCTTCAAAGGTGATCGCTATTTCATCCTTGGCGCTGCCTATATCCATGCTCTGCGAGGAAAGCACCAGTTTGCCGGGTTTTATTTGAAACTGCACGGCGTTGTAACGATCTTCGGTGAAAAGATTCATTTTCTTCATCGAGTTCATGAACTGAACCCTTTTCAGCTCTATGCATTTTTCTTTTTTGATCATATTGATGATATTTTTATAATCCGGAAAATCACCATTCATCAAACGAACAACGATGATGGAATGTTCGGTTTTTATAACCGCTTGTTTTTCTTCAAACGATATGTGTATTTCCGCTGAATTTTCCGCGAATTTCCGTATCTCCTGCATGCCCTTGCGGGGAATAAGGATGATCTTTTCCATCTTCAACCCGCTCAAATCAGTATCCACGTTCGTTTCGCACAACGAAAGCCGGTGACCGTCGGAGGAAACCATGCGGAGCATGTTCTTGCCGTCCGCAACATCCTTTTCCACCAGAACCCCGGTGAGATTGAATTGGGATTCCCCTTCCGGGGCAACGGAAAATATCGTTTTATCAATAAGATCCTTTATCCTGTCGCTGGCCAGGGTAACAAGATTTTTTTCATCGTATTCGGGAAAGGCGGGATATTCCTCGCTGGGCATGCCGGCCAGCTTGTAATCCGTGGAGTCCGCTGTGATTTTTGCCCAATTATTTTCCATTATCTCCAGGTGGATCTGATCCGCTCCTGACTCTCTGACTATCTCAAAAAGCTTCTTGGCAGGCAGGGTGATGGAGCCGGGGGAGAGTATTTCCGCGGGCATACTGTTCCGGATGCCTATTTCCAGATCCGTGCCGGTCAACAGGAGGGAGTCTGTTTTGGACTCAATCAGGATATTGGAGAGAATGGCTATATTTCCCTTTTTACCGGTTACATTTTGCAGGGAAGCAAGACCTGTCAAAAAATCATCACGGGAGATATTGAAAATAAGGGACATAAGGGGCACTCCATAGAGTAGTAGTAGTTTTATGTATATTTAAAAGATTATGGTTATTACAGGTGTTGATATGTTTAAAAAGAAATTAACCTCCTGAAAATTTTAAATATTTTTTAACTGAATGCAGACTGGAAAAAATGGGAAAAGGTTACAAAAAAAGTTATCAACAGGTTGTGCAAACAGAGTGAACAGAGTTTCGACATTCACGGTTGAGAAGGTGTTGAAAAAATTGTGTACAGGCATTAAGCGGATCAAGATGATAAAATCCATTCAATATATTGATTTTATTATAAAATAATAAAAACTGCGTCGGCGGTTGCACTTTTGAAAAAACAGCTACAAAAAGATAGTGTAAAATCAAAAAAAATTCAATGATAATAAATAAAAAGATACTGTATTATGGTAATTTTCGAGCCGCCGGAACACCAATTTTAGTGACCAACCCATTCAGGGAGCAGAATATTTTTTCAGTGTATGAATAAAAATAATAAAAAAACAGTAATATCAAACTGTTATAATATTTTCAACGAGGCGATTCAGCGCCGTGCTTTTCCCGGGGCCGCAATGGGTGTTGTGTGGGGAGCGCCGGAGAAGCGAGAGCGGATACTTCAGACATACGGACACACCACCTACAGCAGGGAAAACAGGGTTGATGAAGCCACGGTGTACGATCTCGCCTCGCTGACCAAGCCACTGGCCACAACCCTGGCGCTGCTCGTCCTGTTGAAAGAAAAAAGGCTGCAATGCGCCGAGCGGATCCCGGATATTTTTCCCCTGGCGAGGGATTCATTCCTGCACAGGGTCTCGATCAAGGATATTCTCTGTCATTCCGCCGGGTTTTCGGCCCATACACCCTATTATCTGGAATTGCTTCACCTGCCCGAGGCAAAACGAAAAAAAGCGCTTCTCAACCTGCTTCTCGCGGAAACCCCAGCCTATGAACCGGGCAGCGCCTCGGTGTACAGCGATCTTGGCTTTCTATTGCTCGGCCTGATTGTGGAAAAGAAAAGCGATTGGGAGCTGGACCGGTTTTTCAGGGAAAAGATCGCCGAGCCCCTTGGGATTGCGGAAAGGATATTCTATGGTCCGGCAGGGGCGGCCATGCAAAAGAAACGCCTCGCCCCCACGGAAGAGTGTGCCTTTCGCAAACGGGTCCTCTGCGGCGAGGTGAGCGATGAAAACTGCCATGCCCTGGGAGGGGTGGCCGGGCATGCCGGTCTGTTCGGCACCATCCAGGGGGTGCTGGAGATGGGAGAACATCTGTTGGATCAATGGCAGGGCAGGGAGGAGCACCCTAATTACCTGGCGAGCGATCTGCGCCGTTTTTTGATCCGGCAGGAAGTTCCCGGCTCCACCTGGGCCTTGGGCTTCGACACCCCTTCCGCCGCCGGTTCCAGCGGTGGCAGATATCTGGATCCGACCAGCGTGGGCCATCTCGGCTTCACCGGGACCTCTTTCTGGATCGACCCGACCCGCGATCTGGTCATGGTTTTGCTAAGCAACCGTGTCCATCCCAGCCGGGAGAATACCCGGATCAAACAGTTCCGTCCCCTGTTTCACGATGCCGTGATCGAAAGCCTGGGGCCGGTTTGAGCTTAGCGGGCACAGTATCGCTCCAGTCGTGCCTCATCCGCCGTCTGTTCATTTCTTTGCTTGCCCAAAGAAACGAACCAGCAGCGAAGCGGCGAAGAAAGGGCACCCTGTGTCCCTTGTCCCGCCGCGGGCGGGATGCCCGGAGTTTATGCCCCGCAGGGGTACTCCTCGATGCTGCCGGGGCTTTGCAAACTCGGCTTCGCCTCAAACAGTGCAAAGCCCTTTTTCGGCAGCCTCTCCGGTGCTCGGCTGCGGGCCAATGGGATTTTAACCGCTGTGAGGCCAAAGGAGTTGACTAATGAGAGAGGTTTTCACTTCTGCTCCGGGTATAGCCGCAGGATATCCTCTTCGCTGGCCTGCATGACTCCCCGCTCGCTGATCAGCCCGGTAATCAACCTGGCCGGGGTGACGTCAAAGCCGTAGTTCGCGCACGGGGTATCCGGCGGGGCAATGGCGATGGTGGTCATTTCCGCCGCCTCGTTCAAGCCCCTGATATGGGTGATCTCTTCGCCGCTCCGCTGTTCGATGGCTATCCCGCCCAGGCCGTCCCGAATTGTCCAGTCAAAAGTGGAGGAGGGCAGGGCCACATAAAAAGGAACTCCGTTGTCGCGAGCGGCCAGAGCCTTGAGATAAGTGCCGATCTTGTTTGCCACGTCGCCGCACCGGGTGGTGCGGTCGGTGCCGACGATGACCATGTCCACCAACCCGTGCTGCATGAGATGGCCTCCGGTGTTGTCGGCGATCAGGGTGTGGGGGATCCCTTCCTCTTTGAGTTCCCAGGCGGTGAGCTTGGCCCCCTGCAGCCAGGGGCGGGTTTCATCGACCCAGACATGCAGCTTGATTCCCTCGGCATGGGCGGCATAGATGGGAGCGGTGGCGGAGCCGTAATCCACAAAAGCCAGCCAGCCCGCATTGCAGTGGGTGAGGATATTCACCACCCCGCCGTTTTTCTTCCGGCTCAGTCCGGCGATGATCGCCTTGCCGTGCTCCCCGATCCTTCGGCAGAACTCCGCGTCCTCGTCCGCGATCTCGCAGGCGACGGCAAAGGCTCTGGCGCGTTGTGCCGCCAGGGTGGTTTCCTCCGTGATCGCCTCAAGCTGCCGTTTTACGGCCCAGGCCAGATTGCTGGCAGTGGGGCGGGTGCGCACCAGATCGTCGGCCGCCTGCCGCATGAATCCGGCAAAGTCATGCTCCGGCGCGGCAAGGGCGGCAAGGTGCATGCCGAAACCGGCCGCGGCGCCGATGAGCCCGGCCCCGCGCACATGCATCTCCCGGATGGCCGTGCACACCTCACCAACCGTGCGCAGCTCCTCAACCACGAAGCGGTGGGGAAGATGCCGCTGGTCGATGATGTGTATGATGGCGCTGTCTGTCTCAGACGGCCAGATGGTTCGATAGGGTTTTCCAAAAACGCGCATGTCCGCCCCGGGAGATCAGAGAAAAAAAGTGAAAAGATAATATGATATGAGACCCATACCAATAGTGGCGTAGATCAGCAGTCAGGACGGACAGTCGATCTCCCGCTGCTTCTTGAGCATGAAGGCAAAGGTCAGACCGGCAACAACAAGGGCGGCAAGGCTGGCAAGGGCATGTGGGCTCATGGGCGTGTATCCTTATGGGTTGATGGCACAGGGTAATCCGGATTTTTTACCCTGCCAAGAATTTAATAGTCTTCCCTGACCCTGGCCAGGGTCAGCACCATCACTCCGGCAGCGCCCGCCTTTTTGAGAACCCGGGCGCATTCGTTCACCGTGGTGCCGGTGGTGAACACATCGTCGATAAGGAGAATATTTTTTCCTGCAAGCCTTTGCGGTTTCACAACCGCAAAGGCGTTTTTCAGATTGGCGCGGCGTGCTGTCCCGTTGAGGCTGGTCTGCGGTTCGGTCGGCCGGGTACGGGACAGAAGCTCGGGAGCGATCCGGCGGTCTTTGGGAAACAAGGCGCGGGCCAGGAGCAGGGCCTGGTTGAAGCCGCGTTCCCGCAAGCGCTTTGGATGCAAGGGCACGGGGACGATCCAGTCAGCCCCTGCCAGATCAGCCAGCAGGGGATGGTTTTTGGCAAAGCGGGCAAAGCTTGGCAAGCAGGCGGTCTTGCCCTGGTATTTGAAGCGGCGGACCACCTCTTTCAGCGGTTCTTCGTAGAGAAACAGCGCCCTGGCCCGCGTGAAATGACGGGGGGCGGCAAGGCAGGCTCCGCACAGGTGGTCGCCGCCGGCGGCAGCGAGATAGACCCTGCCGCAGCAGGGGCAGAGCGGGCTGTGGATGAACCTAAGCCTTTTGAGGCAATCCGGGCAGAACAAGAACTCCGGCGCCGGGCCCAGCGGCTTTTCACAGGCCAGGCAGAACGAGGGCAGCAGGAGGTCGAGGAGGGCTGTAAAAAAACGTCTCATCCGGCCATGAATCTCTTCAGGACCATAAGGCCATCCGGGGTAAATTGTTCGGCCGCGGCAAGGGATTGCAATTCATCCATCCCGAGAAAAAATCCATCCTCCACCTCTTCGGGCTGGAGCACGAACGGTCCCTCGGCGGTGCAGGAAAAAACCCTGCCCCAGACCCGGTTGTTGTCCGCCGCATGGTAAAAATCGAAATGGCTGGTAAGGGAAGCCTTGCGCACCCCAAGCTCTTCGGCCAGTTCGCGCTTGGCGGAAACCTCGTAGGATTCCCCGGCCAGGACCACGCCGCCGGTGGCCACATCCAGGTAACCGGGATAGATATCCTTGGTCATGGTTCGTTTTTGGACAAATATTTCCCGTTGCCGGTTAAAGACCAGGATGTAGCAGGCCCGGTGGATCAGGCCGCCCTCCCGCATCACCCGCCGGGAAACCTGTGCCACCTCGTGGTTCTGCTCATCAACGATCAAAACGATTTCATCGGCGGGATTCATTTTCCACGGGCTCCATTCTGCGGCTTTGCAAAAAAAACAATTCTCTTATACCATGAAAGCAAGGTCCGGGCAGGGAAGATCGTGCGTTCCCCGCCTGAGCGGACCGTAATCCAAAGGATATATTGGCAATGGAAAAAAAATTCCAGTTTTCTCTCAGCTATCTGTTCATCGCCCTGGCCATCTTCATCCTCCTGCAGAACTGGCTTTCGCCGCAGATCAACAATGTTTCCTACAGCCAGTTCAAGGCGCATGTGGCGGAAAAAAAGATCAATTCCGTGGTCATTTCCTCCACCCTGCTCAAGGGGTATGAAAAAATCGAGAGCAACAAGAAGGAGCCCATGTTTCCCAAGGCCCTCTTTGTAACCCCTCGGATAGACGACCGCAACCTCGTGGATTTTTTGGAAAAAAACGGGGTAGATATTATCGCGGCCAACGAGAACACCTTTTTGCGCACCCTGCTCTCCTGGGTTCTGCCCACCCTCTTTTTCGTCGGAATCTGGATGTTCATGATGAAACGCATGGGCCAGGGCGGGGCCGGGGGGATGATGACCCTTGGCAAGTCCAAGGCCAAGATCATCGCCCAGACCGACCTTGGCGTTGATTTCAACTCGGTGGCCGGGCAGGAGGAGGCCAAGGTGGAGCTGGCCGAGGTGATCGAGTTTTTGAAGACCCCGGAGAAATTCACCCGGCTGGGCGCCAAGATCCCCAAGGGCATCCTCCTGGTCGGGCCTCCGGGCACGGGCAAAACCTTGCTCGCCAAGGCGGTGGCCGGGGAATCCGGGGTGCCGTTTTTCTCCATCAGCGGCTCGGATTTCATCGAGATGTTCGTGGGCCTGGGCGCGGCCCGGGTGCGCGATCTCTTTGAGCAGGCCAACGCCAAGGCGCCCTGCATCGTGTTCATCGACGAGCTGGATTCCCTGGGCAAGGCGCGGGGCAGCGGCATGATGGGGGGCCACGACGAGCGGGAGCAGACCCTGAACCAGTTGCTCGCCGAGATGGACGGCTTTGAGGTGAACAAGGGGGTGGTGATCCTCGCCGCCACCAACCGGCCAGAAATCCTGGACCCGGCCCTGCTCAGGCCGGGCCGTTTCGACCGGCATATCCTGGTGGACCGGCCGGACCTCAAGGAGCGGGTGGCCATTTTGGCGGTGCACGCCAAGGGGATCAAACTTGCTGTGGGGGTTGATCTGGAGATCATCGCCCGCCGCACCCCTGGTTTTACCGGGGCGGACCTGGCCAATCTGGTCAACGAGGCGACCCTGCTGGCGGTGCGCAAGGGCAAGGAGCAGGTGGAGGCGACGGAGTTTGAAGCGGCCATCGACCGGATCGTCGCCGGGCTGGAGAAGAAAAACCGGGTGCTGAACGAAACGGAAAAAAAGACCGTGGCCTACCACGAAACCGGCCACGCCCTGGTGGCCACCTTCCGCAAGAGCGCGGAAAAGGTGCACAAGATCAGCATCGTGCCTCGCGGCATCGGCGCCTTGGGCTACACCATGCAACTGCCCACCGAGGATAGGTTTTTGATGTCCAAGACCGAGTTGCTGGAAAAGATCGACGTGCTGCTGGGGGGCAGGGGCGCGGAAAAAATCATCTTCAACGAGATCACCACCGGCGCCCAGAACGATCTGCAGCGCGCCACGGACATCGCCCGCAGCATGGTGGCCATGTACGGGATGAACGAAAAACTCGGCCAGGTCACCTACCTGCAACAAGCCAATCAGTTTTTGCAGCAGGGGATGTTCCAGCAAAAGGAATTCAGCGACCAGACCGCCTTGCTCATCGACGAGGAGGTGCGCAAGATCATTGATGAGCGCATGGCCGGGGTGGAGAAAACCCTGAACGAACAGCGGCCGTTGCTGGAAAAGATAGCGCAAACCCTGCTTGAAAAAGAGGCCCTGGACGATGAGGAGTTCAAGGCGCTGCTGACGGAAGGGGCTCCGGCTGTGTAATTTGGAGGTGCTGGAGACAAGCCCGCCTGCGGTTTACAGCCCCAGGCCGCGTCGAATTCTCAGGAACACCGGAAATGCGGGCAGACCGGAACGGCAGCGGCTGTGGAAAGTGACCTCCGTCTCGAGCGGCGGCAGGTTGCGGCGTTGTGCGGCACTGAAGCCGGTACCGATCCTGAATCTGGTTTTGTTGGCTGTACCATCAACCATTTTGTTAGTGTCAACAAAATGGTTGATGGTACAGCCCTCTTTCCCCCTTCTTTACCCCTGATAATGGATTTCCCAAGTGGCAAGAGGTTAAGATCAGGCATTGCGGCCTTCCAGGCCTTTTAGCCATGCCTGCCCGGTTTCGGTCAGCCGGTATTTCTGCAAGCGGCTGTTGGGTTTTTCGGGAAGTGTGTATTCGACAAGCCCTTTTTCCAGCAGATATTTCATGGTGCGTTTGAAGGCCCCGGTCTTGCTGCGCAGGTTGAGGTGAACGATTAGTTCATTCGCCGGGAGCGGCTCCGGAGCAAGCGCATCCAGGATCGACTCCGACTGGGCCCCAAACTGGGCCTTTGACTGGGCCCGTGGCACGGCGCGGAGAATCATCTGTAGGATGAACTCGATGAATGGGGTCGAATCGCCTTGCTGCGTGCTGGCGTTGAGAGCGGCGTAGTAGTCCTGCTGATGTTCGTGGACGATGCTCTCCACCGGGATATTGGCGAACAGCGGATTCCAGCGGCTGAGGATCATGGTCTGCCAGAGCCGCCCCATCCGGCCGTTGCCGTCCTCGAAGGGGTGAATGAATTCAAACTCGTAGTGAAACACCGAGCTGGCGATGAGCGGGTGTTCGCTGGTGGTTTGCAGCCAGTGCAAAAGGTCGCGCATTAGCAGCGGTACCCGATCGGCGGGCGGGGCCATGTGAATGACCTGTTGACCGGCCATGACGCCGACCCCGCCGCTACGGTAATGTCCGGGGGCGTCAAGCAGTCCGCCCATAATGATGCTGTGCGCGGTCAGCAGGTCTGCTTCTGCCGAGGGTTGCCACTTGGTGAAGAGATCATAGGCCTTGATGGCGTTGCGTGCCTCTTGAATTTCCCTGGGCGGGGCTATGACCCGCTTGCCTTCAAGGATGGCGGTGATCTGCGCTTCGCTCAAAGTGCTGCCCTCAATTGCCAGCGAGCCCCGAATGGTGCGGATGCGATTGATACGTCGCAGGCGCACTGATTTCGCAGTGGTCCCCAGCGCAGTAAGGTGTCCGACCGCTTCACCGATTTCGGTAACCAGAGAGACGATGGCGGAGGTGAGGGTGTATGGCGGGGCATAAGGTTGACTCATGGCGCATCTCCGCTTGTCAAGGCTGCCATAACTTTTCGTTTGTGCGCGATTTGCGCCGCGTTGAGCCGACGGGCAATCTCCAGATACTCCTGCATCAGTTCGTCCGGGTCGCCAAAGGGTGGAGTGGTGATGGTAATTTTTGGGTTAAGGAATTCATATCAGAGTCCGCTCCGATGATTTCGGTCATGACAGTTTTCTTTCGATAACCACTCTACGGTAGACAGTGTCCTGTGTGCCATTGGTGGTTATGAGGAATCCGGTATTGCGGCGCCGAGATTTCTAGTTTTACCACTGTTAATCAACGAATAAACACCGTCTGCTAAATCTCTTCGGGCAGGAAGGCTATTGTCATCGTGCTATCAACCTCCCTTGGGCGTTGGCCGCCCGAATGAGGGTTCGGTTGGCGGTAAAGACCCGTATGTCGGGCACGGTGCCGAAATCGCCATCATCGGTGATGACTTGTATCACGCCATTATTCTTCATGGATTCGAGGATGAATAAATCATAGCCGTCCATTTTTTCGGTCTGAAGACGGGTCAGCGCAGCGGTTGTCTTGGTGGTGTCGATGGTAACGGTTAGCGGTTCGGCAAGGCTGGAGACTTGCGCCCAGGCGGCCTGAATTTCTGAGACCGTTTGTCTCCGTTCGTTATTGCGATCATGTCTGAAGTTTTTGTCGAACTTATTCGGGTTCGGAAAAATGGCAGGGTTGGCTTGAGCAAAAATCTCGTATTCAGCCTTTTCAATCAGATGTGTCAATTCAGCCAGACTGAGACCTGACTGGAATATTCTGGCACCCGCGCCAAGGGCTGCGTTTGTATAGTTGGGATAATTTGAGGTCTGATAATGTAGAGGGGGACGTGCGCTTTGACTGGCTCGTGTGTAAGTCAGCCAATACCAAACATTAGTATCGACCAGAAACGTATCTTCCGCCTTGGGTGTGTCGGCGGTGATATCGATCACCTCGGCCCGGACCGTATAATTGATCGCCATCAGTCCGACTCCTTGGCCTGCTGTTCCAGAATGTCATCGACGATTTTGCGGTAGTCCTTATCACCGTGATATTTGGTGGCGTTTTCGATAACCCGCTCGACCACCATTTTGCCAGTTTCGTTGAGATGTTCAACCTGCAATAGGAGGCGCAAGTCAGCTTCCGGGATATCCTTCAGCAGTTGCCCGATAGCGAAGTTGAAAAATGGCGAGGCGAATTGGCTTACGCCTTCAAAATCAAGAGTGACGGTTTCACCGTTTTTAAGCACTCCGTGGATTGCGTCGTAAATCTTCTGCCCGTCTTCCTTGATGATGCAACGCGGGCCGATTTGGTCCTTGATGGATAGTTTCATGATTCGGTTCTCCTGTTAAAACGGCTGTTCGGCCTCATCGTGGAACCGGTAAAGTTTCTCGTCGCAGCGCAGGGTGATATGCACCACCGTGCCTTCAAACGAGATATCGCGGTTCTCATACCGTTCGCCGTCTTTATCCACAATGGCATAGCCATCGTTGCTGTAGATTTCTAACTTGCCCTGATTGAGCCGGACGAATTCCTTGAGCAAATCAAGACCAAGCCCTCGGGCGATGCCCCCCATGCAGGTACTGTTGCCCCTTTCGAAGGCCCATTTCAGGCAACCGGCTCCGGAAAGTTTCGATACCAAGGCTTCATCAACGTGCTGGCGTAGAAATGTCCGGACATTCGCCGGAATGCCCCGCCCAAAATCGGCCACCGAAAGGATCAAATCGTTTTGTCGCCAGTAATGTTGTCCGCAGGAAAAGACACCGATCTCTGTGCTGCTGTGTTCGAATGCGTTACTGTAAATCTCCCACATTCGGCCTGCAATGGCATCGCGTAACCGGTCACTGATATGCACGGAACCCCAACTTTTACCGATCCAGTTGTAGGTCAGGTAGTCCATGATACTGTTCATATCGAGGGACTTGTCTTCTCTATAGGGGATAGATGTCCCATCCCATGAAGCGGACGCATCGCCAAAGACGCCAGCAAAACCGTTCTGACGGATGGTTGTTCTGATCCATGAATCGTTAAGGCTGTTCCAGTCAAAGACAGCCATCCCCTGCCGCGATTCGATCAAGCGGGTAAGGCCGCCAAGAAACGCCACTGCGTTGGGGCGCAGAAATGTACAACGAGAAAAGTCGAAGCACACATTCTCGAAATAACCGTTGATTTGGCTCCAGATTTCGAAAAGATGGCGGAAGTCGGTTGGGCTGTCATTCAGGGTGGGAATCGGAATGATTTTCTGTCCCATGGCTAGAACGGTCCCCGAAAGGCCTTGGAAAATGAGGGACCACCCCAAATTTTTTTGAGATCGACCATTTTCCCGACGTCGGCAAAATGGTCGGACACAGTATGCCTGAAGGTGTCGATTAGGGTATGGATGATGTCCGTTTTCATATTCGGTCCCCGGTGTAAAATTCAGGTGTCGCCAATTCAACGGAAAATAGTGCCACTCACCCCAAGGTGCCGAGCACCTTCTTCACCATATTGCCGTCCGCTGCCTTGCCGAAATGCTTCATGATCGGGCCCATGGCCTGCATGGCGCTCTTGAACTGGGAGAGGTCGATGTTTTCCTTGGCCCAGGCGGCGATCTCTTCTTCCGTGGCCATTTTGGGCAGGTATGATTCCAGGATCTCCAGGTATTCTGAGGTCGTTTCTTTTTTGTACTCCAGGGTCTGCCGCTCCGACTTGCACAGCCCCATGATCAGGCTGATGATGTCGTCGTCGGTGATCTCGTCGTCCCGCTTGGCCCGGGTGCTCTTCTTGCCGCTCTCCAGGGTGATGGGGGTGGTGATCTTGGTGGGGAATTCGCTGATGATGATGCGCAGCGCGCCCTTGACCGTCTCGTTTTTGCTCAGCATGGCGGCTTTGAGGTCGCTTTTCAGTTTGGCCAGCAGGGTCATGCCCAAGGCGGCGTTCCAGCCGTATTGTGTGTCAGTGCTCATTATTGTTTCCTCTTTTTTGGGTGTTCAGCGGAAGGAGATCAGCAGGATGACGCCAAGCAGCAGGAGCATGGGGCCGTTGGCGACATAGACCACATAGACCAGCGGATATCTGGAGCCGAGGATCTCTTTCAGCCGGGTCCGGTTGCAGAGACCCGGAATCCAGAAGGCCACGGAGACGACAAGCCCGGCAACGGCGAGGATCATGCCGATGGTGGCGAATATGGTGTGCATGGCGGCTCCCCGGGTTATTCGGCTTCGATTTCGGCGATGCGGCCGGCGATGATGGTCTGGCAGGCGACAACCCGCGCCGCGCCCTGTTCGTTGCCCTTCTGTTCATAGTACATCTGGCTGAGCTCCAGGGATTCCAAGGCAAAGCGCAGGTTTTTAAGCTGCGCCCCGGCTGGTTCTGTCCGCCAGAGGGCGATGGCTTCCCGGGCCTGATCTTCGTTGTTGATGTTCATGGCAGGATTCCTGCTGCCGCGTTGTGCGGCTGAGAGTGTCAGAAAAGTTGTTCCGGGGTTAGCGCGCATCCCCGGCAACGAGATTGTACCTTTTTTTTAGGGAATGAAAAGCAAAAGGATAGACGAGGCGGTGCAGCAGGTTCAGGTTGTAGAAATCCTGAAAAAATGTGCGATGGTCCCCGCTGCGGCCGATGCGGTCCATGATCAGGCTGTAGTTGTTGCACCCCAACCGTTCCCAGAGGTAGCGGTTGACCAGGCCCGCTTTCTGGGTGCCGAGAAAGCGGCGCCGGGCAGCTTCCGGATAGCTGGTGCCGCTGATGATGCTGTGTGCGGCCAGAGCCCCTGAAATCACGGCGGAGCGGATGCCGAATCCCCAGAGCATGTCCTGGAGCCCCGCGGCCTCACCCACCAGCAGGCCATGGTCCTGCGCAAAAACCGGGGGCAGGAGAAAACCGCCCATGCCGCCCACCGGCTTGGGATCCTCCAGGCGGAAATCGACATGCTTCCTGAAGATCCGTTCCGTTTCGGCCAGACAGCGGTTCACCTCGGAAAAACGGTCGAAGAGCACGGTGCAGAGGCAGCCATATCCCTTGGCGAAAAGCAGGTAGGCATACCCCTTGTACGCTGCCCGGTCATTGACCAGGCCGTAGGCCGCATCGGGCAGGCTGGTCTTGAAGACGATGCCCTTGTCGATGGCAAAGCGGTGGCGCACCAGGGGGCCGGTGGCGACGATATCCGCCTCGTGCCCGGCAAGGCTGCGCTCAAAAAAAATAGCGGCTCCGGCAGCCAGGGCTTGCTCCTTGAGGCCCTGGTCCAGGCTGCCCGCCATGGCCCCGCGCCGGATCAGATAAAATCCCGGCCGGGAGGAGGTGAAGGGCCAGGTTTTTTCGCCATTGAACACGGTGAGCGCGGAAAAAGGGGTACAGTCGAAGTTGACGGCAAGCCCGAGCGCCTGGAACTCCTCAAGCACATCGCGCTCCTCCGACCAGTTTTCCAGCCCTTGCAGGTCGCCGTAAAAAACGCGGCCCACATCCCGGTTTTTCTCATAGACCTGGGCCTGATACCCCGCTTTTTGCAGGACGATGGCCGCGGTGAGCCCTGCCGGGCCAGCGCCGAGAATCGTGATGGTTTTTTTGGGCATGGGGCAACACCTCGCTGGCGGCGCGATTTGAAATGGGCCGAAAACGGCATGGGGCCATAAAGAGTATGGAAAGAAACGGCATGATTGGCAAGGGGCGAAAAAAATCCCCCCTGAAAACCGGGGAGGGATGGGGTTTCCAGGGGGGATGGGTGGAGCAGGCCGTGCGTTTTGTCCGGTTATACCTTATAGAAATTTTCCTTTTCCGCGCCGCACTTGGGGCAGACCCAGTCATCGGGCAGGTCGGCAAAAGCGGTGCCGGGCTCGATGCCGTGTTCGTAGTCGCCTTCGGCCGGGTCGTACACATAACCGCAGGGGCATTCATACTTGTCCATGATGGCTCTCCTTGTGAGGCTGGATAGTTTGCGGGCGGATCAGTCCATGGTTTCCATGTCCCTGCCGCAGCATTTCGGAATCTCGCTGCTCTTTTTCACATTCATGTACTTGTTGCAGACCGAACAGTAATAGGTGCTGTCCGCCGGGGCCTTCCGGTCCGACCACTGGGTTATGCCCCCGGCAATCCCCTCGATGACAAAACGGGCCAGGTTTTCCTTGGCCGGGATGTACTCGCCGATGGGCACCAGCTTTTTGTTTTCCCGCACGCAGTCCACGATGACCCGCCACAGCAGCTCCATGGCGGCGGTTTCCTGGGCGCTGCCCGGCTTGAATTCCACGACATTTCTATCAACACTGATTTCCATGATTCACCTGATTGAGGGTTAATGATAATTGTTACTATAACTGCTCCCGCGAAAAAATCCAGGGGAAAAAGGGATATTTTTTCCGGGCACAGGAGAGGGAACAAGCAGGATCAGCCCCGCGGCGTTATTGTTCGTAGCCATCCTGGCGGCGGGCCTTCTTGTCTTCCTTGTTCTGATACATGGCCTGGTCTGCCCGGCGGAGCAGCTCGTCAATGGAGCAGGGGGCATGATGCTCGTAGCGGCCCACCCCGACACTGAGGGACAGCCGGTATTGCCGGGTTGTCAGCCTGTTGGTTTTTTCGATGTTTTCACTCAACCGGTTGAGAATGGTTTCCTCGTTGCCCAGCGCCGAGTTGTCGGTGCAGAGGATGACAAATTCGTCCCCGCCCAGCCGGGCGACAACATCCGCCAGCCGGAAGGTATCCCGGAGCAGGGTGGCCGCTTCGATGAGAGCCTGATCGCCCACGGAGTGCCCCAGGGAGTCGTTGATCCATTTCAGGTTGTCGAAATCGACGTAGATGAGCAGCAGGTCGGTTTTGTCCCGCACGCTGATCTTGATCAGCTTGTCCGCCAGGGTCATGAAGCCGCGGCGGTTGAAAAGGCAGGTGAGTTCATCGGTCATGGCCGATTCCCGCAGCCGTTCTTCCATTTTCTGGCGTTCGGTGATATCGGCGAAGGCCACCACCGCGCCCAGAATTTCATAATCTTCCACAATCGGGCTGCTGGTGAAGCGAACCGGAAAACTTGCGCCGTTCTTGCGCGAAAAGGTTTCTGTTCCCTTGCGGATAAAGCCGTCCTGGCAGACCGAGCAGATCGGGCAGTTTTTCTCCGGTGTGCAGGCATGGACAATCTCCCGCAAGCTGGCGCCCACCAGCTCATAGTGTTCATAATCCAGCAGAGCCAGGGCGGCCGGGTTGGCAAAGGTGATGCACCCCGTGGTGTCCAGGCCGAAGATCCCTTCGCCCACGGCGTTGAGGATGCGTTCCTGCTGGCGGCGCATCATCTCAAGCTCCCGGGTGGTTGCGATCTTTTCGGTGAGATCCCGCAGGATGGCGATGATGAAGGCATGGGATTCATCCCGGCTGGGAAGGAAATGGATGGTGACCATTTTGCCGTTGAGCAGGAGGGGATCGGTCTCGTCGATGACCACCGGAGCGTGGCCAAGGGTGTGCAACAGGGTGTGCAACCGTTCCCGGTGGGTGCCGGTGAAAAGTTCGGGAAAACCGGAGGCCAGCAAGTCTTCCTCCCGCAGGCCGCACAGGGAAAGGGCCGCGGCGTTGGCACGGAAGATTTTGCCGTCCAGGGTGAACTCCATCACCCCCTCGGGCATGGAGTTGAAGATACTCTCGTAATGCCGCTTGGAAAAGAGCAGTTCCGAGGTGATATGCCGTTTGTACAGGTCTTCTCCGCCGAGGATCGTGCCCTTCAGTTCATGGAGGGTGCCATTGTCGATATGCTCGATGACCGTGACGATATGCGCCTCGGTATTCTTGAATGGCCCCTTGGCGATGCAGGCATCGGCCCCGAGCTGGAGGATATTGGTTGCATCCTCCAGCACCGTGGCCGAGTAGATGATGATGTGGAGATTTTTCAGCTCGGGACGGCTGCGGATAACCTGGCAAAGCTTTTCCCCGTTGATGTTGGGCATGATCAGATCGGTAAAAACGATGTCCGGCCGCACCTTCTTGAGAATTTCCAGGGCTGCGAGCCCGTCCTCGGCGGTGATCACCTCGTGCCCCTGTTTTTTCAGGAATTCCACCAGAAGTTTCAAGACAACAGGGTGGTTGTCCACCACCAGAATCGTTTTCATGGCGTTTCGGTATCCAGTATCTGTAAGGTTTATCTGCAGGAAGCAACCTGTTTATAAAGGAAAAACCGTAAAATACAAGGGGGTGGCCGCATGGGGACACAGAATACAGAGTACTCCGTATTCTCTTAACGGCCCTGGAGGGCGAGCAGGATGTCCACGCCAACCGCGGCAATGGAGAGAACAAAGATGAACAGGTAGTTGAGGTTCTCCTTGGACTTGATAATGGAGGAGAGCACGTAGGCGATGAGCGCCCGGTCTTCGGCGGTGATTTCGCCCTGGCCCCGGATTTTTTCCAGCAGCCGGTTGGCGCGGATGGCGTTTTTCCGTTTCTCGGAGATATGGTAGCGGTAGGCGAAAAAGAAGATGTAGCCGATGACCCCGAAATACCAGACCGGCCGCATCAGGGCCGGGGCAAAGGTGTTGATGATGGTCAACAGCCTGAAGGCCACGGCGGAGAGCAGGCCGATCACCAAAAAAAGGTAGATGACATAGGGCGGCACTGTTTTGGGGATGGCGGCCATGGGTTCAACCGGCCGTGCTTGCTGGTTCATCCGGAGCCTCTTTCTGTTTTTTGGCGTGGGCTATTCGCGAATCCTCGGTCAGGATATGCTCCAGCACCCAGACGTGCATGAGCCGCTTGAATTTGTACACCAGCGCATCCAGGTTGCCGCTGTGTTTCATGATGGTGTTCATCTCGGCGATGATCCCTTCGTGCAGTTTTCTGTGTTCCTCATACTGCGGGTAGCCGAGCTGGAGCATGTACTCTTCTTCGTGCCGGAAATGGGTTTGCACATAGTCGTAGAGGGCGACGATGTTCTCCTTGATCCGCGCCATGCGTTCCCCGCTGTTGGCAAGGGTGGCGACAGCGTTGGCCAGCTCGAGCAGCCGTTGGTGTTCGGCATCGATCTGCGCGTTGCCGAGGCTGTATTCGTCCTTCCAGGTGAATTCGGTCATGCAGTCAGCGTGCTCCGGGAGTGAATGGATTTGTACAGACACTCTACGGTGTTTGGACGATAAAAAGCAACCGGGAAGAGGAAAAAGAACGAACCACGAAACGGCGCGGGCGGGGCAGGCTGCGCTGCCGCACATGCTATTTGCAATCCCGAACGGTATGTGCTAATTCTGTGGGCTTCGATTACGGATTGCGAAACAGACCCATCGCCTCGCTTGTACATACCAATGAAGGAACCCATATGACCACCCAGAAGATTATCTACACCGAAGTGGATGAAGCGCCCGCCCTGGCCACCTATTCCCTGCTCCCGATCCTCCAGGCCTACACCAAGGGCTCGGGCATTTCCGTGACCACCAAGGATATCTCCCTGGCCGGGCGAATCATCGCCAACTTTCCGGAAAATCTCAGCGAGAGCCAGCGCATCCCCGATGATCTGGGCGAGCTGGGCACCCTCGTCAAGCAGCCCGAGGCCAATATCATCAAGCAGCCCAATATCAGCGCCTCCATCCCCCAATTGAAAAGGGCGATCAAGGAGCTGCAGGATAAGGGCTATGCCATCCCGGATTATCCCGAGGCCCCGAAAACCGAGGCGGAGAAAGAACTCCAGGCCCGATTCGCCAAGGTCTTGGGCAGCGCGGTGAACCCGGTGCTGCGGGAAGGAAACTCCGACCGGCGGGCCGCTGCCTCGGTAAAGCGGTTTGGCCAGAAAAACCCGCACCGGATGATGAAACCGTGGCCCGCCGGGTCCAAGACCAGGGTGGCGCATATGATGGCGGGCGATTTCTACGGCAGCGAACGGTCGCTGACCGTGGCGGAGCCGTGCGAGGCGCGGATCGAGTTTGTTGGCGAGGATGGCGCGGTCACGGTGCTCAAGGCGAAGACCCCGCTGCTGGCAGGCGAGATCCTCGACGCCTCGGCCATGAATGTCCGATCCTTGCGTGCCTTCTACGCCGAGCAGATCGCGGCGGCGAAAAAGGACGGGGCGCTCCTCTCGCTCCATCTCAAGGCGACCATGATGAAGGTCTCCGATCCGGTGATGTTCGGCCACTGCGTCTCGGTCTTTTATCAGGATGTTTTCGAGAAACACGCGGCGATTATCAAGGAGCTGGGGGTCAACGTCAACAACGGCGTGGGGGACCTCTACGCCAAGATCCAGTCCCTGCCAGAGGCAAAGCGGCTTGAGATCGAGGCGGATATCCAGGCGGTCTACACGAAAAACTGCGCGCTGGCCATGGTGGATTCCTCCAAGGGCATCACCAACCTGCATGTTCCCAACAACGTGATTGTCGACGCTTCCATGCCGGTGGTGATCCGCGACGGCGGCAGGATGTGGGGGGCGGACGATCAGTTGCACGACACTATCGCCATGGTGCCGGACCGCTGCTATGCCACGATCTACCAGGAGGTGGTGGTGGATTGCAAAGCCAATGGCGCCTTTGACCCGGCCACCATGGGCACCGTGGCCAATGTCGGCCTGATGGCGCAAAAGGCCGAGGAGTACGGCTCCCACGACAAGACCTTCATGGCGCCGGGCAAGGGCACGATCCGGTTGGTGGACACCGCTTCCGGCAAGACCCTGCTGGCGCAGGAGGTGGAGGAGGGCGACATCTTCCGCGGCTGTCAGACCAAGGATGCGCCCATTCAGGATTGGGTCAAGCTGGCGGTGACCCGCGCCAGGGCCACGGGCACCCCGGCCATCTTCTGGCTCGACGCCAATCGCGCCCACGACGCCCAACTGATCGCCAAGGTGAAGGCATACCTGCCCAACCACGACACCAGCGGCCTGGATATCCGGATCATGCAGCCGGAGGAGGCGATGCGTTTTTCCCTGGCGCGCATCCGCAAGGGCGAGGACACCATCTCCGTGACCGGCAACGTGCTGCGCGACTATCTCACCGATCTCTTCCCCATCCTGGAGCTGGGCACCAGCGCCAAGATGCTCTCCATCGTGCCGTTGATGAACGGCGGCGGCATGTTCGAGACCGGGGCGGGTGGTTCCGCGCCCAAACATGTGGAGCAGTTTTTAAAGGAAGGCCATTTGCGCTGGGATTCGCTGGGTGAGTTTTGCGCCCTGGTGCCCTCGTTTGAGCATATTTACGCCACCTTCAAAAACGAAAAGGCGCAATTGCTTGCGGAGACGCTGGATGCAGCCATCGGCATGTTTCTGGAAAACGAGAAGTCCCCCTCCCGCAAGGTGGGGGAGCTGGATACCCGGGGCAGCCATTTTTACCTGGCCCTCTACTGGGCCCAGGCCCTGGCCGGGCAGAGCAAGGATGCAGAGACGCGGGCTCGCTTTGCCAAGGTGGCGCAGGCGCTTTCCGGCAACGAGGGGAAGATTGTCGGTGAGCTGAATTCCGCCCAGGGGCAGCCGGTGGATATCGGCGGCTATTACCGGCCCGATGCGGCACAGACCAGACAGGCCATGCGGCCCAGCGCGACCTTTAATGCCATTGTCGACGCCATGTGAAGTATAATCAAGCCAAGGGTTGTTTCAACGCAGCGTACGAAAGGAGGCACCATGAAAAAAATAATGCTGGCAGTGGTCGGCGCGTTGCTCTTTTTTGATGCGGGTTCCGCCTTGGCGGACAAATCGGCTGTCCGTCTGGAAGCTCCGGCGCATGCGGGGCAAGGGGAGAAGATCACCATCACCCTTTTTGCCAGGCACAGCGCCAATAATTTTTTGCATTACACCAAGCGGCTGAATCTCACCATCAACGGCCAGGAGGCTGCCAGTTGGGAGTTCAGCGCCATGAACCTCCCGGAGTCGGCCGAGTTCAGCCGTTCCTTTGAATATGTGGTGACCGGGCCAACTGCCCTCGAATCTTCCGCAATCTGCAATGTCCATGGCAGCGCCAATACGGCAACGGCGACCGTTGGCCTGCGATAGTTCCTGCCGGCTTTCACTAGTGCAAAAGGGGTGACGGTATGCGGATCGGCGGAATCTCCCTGGTGCAGCTCCTCGGGATCATCAATTTTATTCTGATCCTGTTTCAGCTTTCTTCCGGCCTCCGGTGGATACAGGTGAAGACCGGCACCCACCGCAAAACGGGTCTCGCCCTTGTTATCTGTGCGAGCCTGCATGGATTGTTGGCAACGGTGACCGGCAGTTGAAAAATTAGGCCGCCACGCATCTTCAGTCCGCTGTTTCCAGCCTTACCCTGCGTCCAGCACCTCGCGCACCAAACCGGCCAGCTCCAGTTCCTGAAAGGGCTTGAGAAAGAAGGCGCGGATGCCCAGTTGCCTTGCGTTCTCGGCATTGATCTGCTCGCTGAAGCCGGTGCAGAGGATGATGGGCAACTCCGGCCGTTTCGCCAGTATTTTTTGGGCCAGGTCCTTGCCGGTAAGGCGTGGCATGGCCATATCGGTGATCACCAGATCCACCGACCCCGGGTTGGCGTCGAACCACGCAGAGGCGGCGGCGCTGTCCGAGAAGCTGGTAACCCTGTAGCCGTAATGGCTGAGAAACACCTCCAGGAGTTGGGCCAGTTCCTTTTCATCATCCACCACCAGGATCCGCTCGTTTCCGCCCCGGATCTCCTTTTTCTCCAAAACCTCCACCGGTTCGGCCTGAAGCTGTGTATGCAGGGGCAGGTAGATGCTGAAGGTGGTGCCAAATCCCGCGGCGCTGACCACCCGGATATGGCCGCCGTGCCCTTCGACGATGCCGTGGGTCACCGCCAGACCGAGGCCGGTGCCTTTGCCCACTTCCTTGGTGGTGAAGTAAGGTTCAAAGATCCGCTCCAGGGTTGCGGTGTCCATGCCGCAGCCGGTATCGCTCACCGTGAGCTGCAGGTAGTCGCCGGCGGGCAGAGGCGGGGCGATATTTTCCGCCGCTGTTTCGGCAAGAGAAACCGTGAGGGTGCCGCCCTTTTCCTGCATGGCATGGTAGGCGTTGGTGCAGAGGTTCATAATCACCTGATGGATCTGGGTGGGATCGGCCATTACGGCTCCGCAGCGTGGGAGCTGCTGGACGATTTCGATATTGGCAGGCAGAGAGGCGCGCAACAATTTCAGGGCTTCCTTGACAATCAGATGGATCTCGGCCGGTCTTTTTTCCTGCTCGCTCTGCCTGCTGAAGGTGAGGATCTGCTGGACCAGTTTCTGGGCCCGCTGGCCGGCGATAAACACCTCGCCAAGGAAGGAGCGGCAGGTGGCGTCCGAGACTGCCCGCTGCATGGCCAGTTGGGTGTAGCCGAGGATGGCGGTGAGGATATTGTTGAAATCGTGGGCAATGCCGCCGGCCAGAGTGCCGATGGCCCGCATCTTCTGGGCCTGCCGCAGCTCGGCCTCGGCGCGCTTGCGTTCCGCCATCTCGCGGGTCAGGGCGGTGTTGGCTTCGGCCAGCTCCCGGGTGCGCTCGACGACCCGTTGTTCCAGCAGATCGTGCGCTTCGCGCAAGGCGGTTTCGGCATTTTTGCGTTCGGTGATGTCGGTGAAGATGCAGACAACCCCGGCGGGAGCGCCGGTCTCATCGATAAGGGGGGTTGCCGAAAAAAGGACCGGGACACGCGCGCCGTCTTTGGTGAGGAGCTGGTGCTCCGCCTTGCTGATGCACGGGGCGCTTCCGCAGGGAATAAAATGCGCGGCGGCTTCCCCAGGATTTACAAAAAAGGAAAAGCTCTTTTTTTTGAGAAGCTCCGCCGCCGGGTAGCCAAGCAGTCGGCAGAGCGCCTCATTGGCCTTGCTGATCGTGCCGTCGGCCGTGGTTACCAGCAGGCCGTCGCTCATGGAGGCAAGGATATTGTCCACATAGGCCTTGGCGATGGTGAGCTCCTGATTGTTCGTGCGCAGCGAGGTGTTGAGGGTCAGAATCCGGGAGAGCAACTGGCCAAAACTGAAGTAGAGGACCAGGCTGGAGATGAGCAGGAGAAACAGGGCGAGCAGGACAACCTTGCTGATGAAAGTCCTGGCCCCGGCCAGCTCTTCGCTGATATTCAGGGCGACCAGGATCTTGGCAATGGGTTCTTTCTGGAAATTTTTCAGTTCGATATTGGAGAAGAGGAGATAGGTCTTGCCGTCGACGGTGTAGCGGCGGGTATCGTCCTGCGCCAGAAGAACCGATTCGTCAATTTTTCCGAAAATACCGTTTTGCTTGGGCAGAAAGGTATATTCCCCCTGCTCGATCTTTTGGCCGGGAACCAGAGTCGCTTTTTGCCACCTCTCCGCTTTGACGGCAACGGCGATTTCGGGGCTGATGCGCTGCTGGAGCAGGCTGACAAGCTGCCCATGGCTGATGCCGAACTCCAGGGCGCCGAGGTATTCCCCCTCCTTGAACACCGGCTGGATCACCCGGTAAAAAAGCCCCATCTTGCCGACCTCATAGCCGGTCCGCTGCTTGCGGACGGTGTTCACCTCGCGGACAATGGGGCGGATCTCGGCCAGCTCGTCGCCATGGATTTCCGGAAGATGCATGCGCAGAAACGAGGAGCTGTCCGGCAGATGGAAGTGCATGAGGGTGAAGTAGGGGTTTTCTCCCGTGATCGCTTTGTAAAAGGGCAGGGTTGCCCGATAGAGGGCCTCCCGGTCGCGCTTGGCAAAGGCGTCGATCACGTCGTGTTTGGTGGTGGCAAGGCTGACGATCCGCGACTTGTAGGCGGCAAAGACCTGTTCCTGCATGTTTTCCGCCAGAAAAGTGGCGGTTTCCCTCTTGGTCTGGATCGCGTCCGCAAGGTGTCCATTCCGTTGCTGAATGGACATGAAAACGAAGACCGAGGTCAGGATGGTGATGGTGAGTATCACCGAAAGGATGGCTTTGGCGCGGATATCCATTAACGGATCACCTGTTAAAACATCCGGAACAGTTGCACCGAAACGCGGTCGTCGTAACTGTCGAGCAGGATATTGGGCGAGGCATTGTCCGCCAGGGAGGGAGCCTCGTTTTTTCGGATCTCATAGTTGAACATCAGCCTGGTCTTGGGGTTGAAATAGTAATGGGTGCCCAGGGTGAGGGTGGTGAACCGCCGCTCGTTGCTGCTGATCTCGGTGCCGCGGTCCAAGCGGTCGTAGCGCACATCGAGCCACCAGTCGGGCAGCACCTGATAGCCGAGGTCGATGTACCAGCCAAAACCATCTTCTTCCGGGAGCAGATTGTAGGAGGAAACCTGGTTGCCCGCGTTGCTCAGGGCGCCGGGGACGCCGCCGGAGTCGGTGCTGTTGGGAATCATCCCCTCGGCCTTGACCAGTTCCACGGTGGCGCGGAGGTTTCCCTGCCGGTACGCACCGCCGGTCCCGACCCGGGAACGGTTAAAATCCTCTTCCTGTTGCAGGGCGCCCGCCTTGATGGTCCGCTCGCCGTCCTGCAGCCAGGCGAAGAACTTCAACCCCTCCTGCTGCATGCCCTTGCCGGAAAAGATATACTCGGAGGACCAGTAGAGGTGGATATCCTGCCCGGGGCTGCCGCCGCCGGTGGAGATGCCGCGGCCGTTGCCGAGCATGGCGGCATAGGAGTGTTCCCATGCGGCGGTGCGGAAGGAGTCGAAGAGCATCCCCCCTATCTCCCGGAAGGTGCTGCTCGCTCCGGGGATATTCGCATCGAGGGGATTCCCGCCGTCGTTGTCGTAAAACCGCTCCTGGAGCAACTGACTGCCCATGTTGCTTAAATTCACGTAGGGGCCGGGGGCATTGAACTGGAGCCCCTCTTCGGCGCCGGGGTATTTGAACATGCCCAGGCGGAGCCGGGCGTGGGGAATGACGTTTGCGGTGAGGCTGGCATCAAGCAGCCGCACCCGGTCTTCGGAGTCGATCCGGGTGACATCATTGTCGCCGGCCAGGGCCATGACCCGATAGTTGAAACGGGGGTCGGGCAGGGCGCCGCGCACGCCGACCCGGACCTTGCGCAGGGTGAGCTGGGAGGAGGAGGCCAACCGGGGGCCGATCTGGTTATACACCGCCTTCTGGTCGAGCCATGGGCCCGTCGGGACACGGGTACCGTCGGTATACTGGTAGTCGGCGGTCACATCGCCGTAGACCCGGGCCAGCGGGGCGTTGTCCGGTTCTGTCCCTTGCAGCATCAGCCAGTTCACGGCGTGGGCCGGTCCGGGCAGGGAAAAGGCGAAAACTCCAACCAACAGAGCGCCGCGTAGGGTTTTCCGCATCCTGTCTCCTTATGAAGGCATGTGTTTTGCTTGCCGATACACTCATGTTAGCAGCAAGCAAAAATATTCGTCAAGCAAAGGAGGGGAGCTGGGTGAACTTTGTAGGCTTGGGCGCGGAATAATCCCGGCTCAGCCCCGAATCAGGGTAAGCAGTTCCGCGGTTTTTGCTTCCATCAGTGCTGTGTCTCCGTGGGTTTCCACATTGAGGCGCAGCACCGGTTCGGTGTTGGAGCTGCGGATATTGAAGCGGAAATTTTCCGCAGTAAAGCTCAAGCCATCGGTGTAATCCTTCTCCCCTGGCGTTGTGGCATAAAATGCCTCCACCCTGGCAATCACCGCAGCCGGATCAGCCACGCGGCTGTTGATCTCGCCGCTCACCGGAAAGGCGGCCTGGCGTTCCCGCACCAGATGGGAAAGGGGGTGTCCCGAGCTGCTTAATATCTCGGCCACCAGCAGCCAGGGGATCATGCCGGAGTCGCAGTAGGCAAAGTCGCGGAAGTAGTGGTGGGCGCTCATCTCGCCGCCGTACACTGCATCCTCGGCCCGCATCCGTTCCTTGATAAAGGCATGGCCGGTCTTGCACAGCACCGGCAGCCCGCCGGACTGTTCCACCAGCTCCCGGGTGTTCCAGACCAGCCTCGGGTCGTGGATGATCCTGGCGCCGGGGTTTTTCGCCAGGATGGCCTGGGCCAGCAACCCGACCATGTAATACCCCTCGATGAATTCGCCCGTTTCGTCAAAGAGAAAGCAGCGGTCAAAGTCGCCGTCCCAGGCGATGCCGAAATCCGCCCCGTGTTCCCGCACCGCCTGGGCGGTGATGGCCCGGTTTTCCGGAAGCAACGGGTTGGGCACCCCATTGGGGAAGGTGCCGTCCGGCTGCCACTGCACCCGGATGAACTCAAAGGGCAGGTGTGCGGCCAGCCGGTCGATCACCGGACCGGCGCAGCCGTTGCCCGCATTGGCCACGATCTTGAGGGGCTTCAGGGTGTTGCTGTCAACATAGCCCAGCAAGTGGTCGAGGTAGGCGGGTTTGTTATCCAGGCATGTCAGAATCCCTGGCGTGTCTGCGGCAATCCGGTGCCCTGCCGCGGCCAGCCGCTCGATCTCGCGCAATCCGGTGTCTCCGGAAATGGGCCTGGCCCCCTGGCGGACCAGCTTCATGCCGTTGTAATCCGCCGGGTTATGGCTGGCGGTGACGATGATCCCGCCGTCCACCGCGAGATGGAAGGCCGCGAAGTAGATCTCCTCGGTGCCGACCATCCCCAGGTCCACCACATCCACCCCGGCCGCGAGAAAGCCGTCGGCCAGGGCCTTGGCCAGCGCGGGGCTGGAGATCCGGATGTCGTGGCCGATGGCCACCTTTTTCGGGGCGAATTGGGCGCAGTACGCCTGGCCGATGTTGAAGGCCAGTTTCTCGTTGAGTTCGTCCGGAACCCGGCCCCGGATGTCGTAGGCCTTGAAGCAGGGGAGCAAAGAGGTCATGGCGGATGTCTTTGAAGGAATGGTTGTTTTCTGGTAGATTGCTTTTTTCTCAAGACAACAAGGACAATTGATCATGGAAGCCTCGATTCTGCAACCCCAACTTGCCGCCAAAATCGCCGATCTGTACGACCGCATGGAAAAGGCCTACGACATCGTTGCCAGGCAGCTCGATTTTACCTGCGACGGCTGCCCGGACAATTGCTGCGATTCCTATTTTCAGCACCATACCTATGTGGAGTGGGCGTACCTCTGGCAGGGGCTTGCAGGGCTTGATCCGGCGCGCCGCAAGGGAATCGAAAACCGGGCGGCCGAATATGTTGCGGCCTGCGAAAGGGCGTTGGCCAGGGGCGAACGGCCGCAGCTCATGTGTCCGCTCAACGAAGAGGGGCGTTGCGGCTTGTACCGGCATAGACTGATGATCTGCCGGATGCACGGGGTGCCCTCCAGCCTCACCTTTCCCAATGGCCAGAGCAAAAAATTTCCCGGCTGTTTCCGGTGCCAGGAGATCGTGGGGGACCGGCAGGCCACCCCGGCGGTGGAGCGGGCCCCTCTCTTCCGGGAGCTGGTTGCCTTGGAGCAGGAGTTGCTCGGCGCGCAGCAGGGCCAATTGCCCAAGGTCAACAAGACCATTGCCGAGATGATCCTTTTGGGGCCGCCCCGATTGTAGGATTGTCCGGATGGTGAAAAACAAAAAAGCCCGGCGCATGGAGAATGCGCCGGGCTTTTTGTTTGGGCAAGGAAACGGTTATTTCTCCCGCATCAGCTCGGCGATCTGGAAGGCCAGCTCCAGGCTCTGTTCGGCGTTGAGGCGCGGGTCGCAGTTGGTGAGATAGTTCTCGGCCAAGTGATGATCGAGAATTTTTCTCCCGCCGCCGGTGCATTCGGTGACGTTGTCCCCGGTCATCTCGAAATGCACCCCGCCGGGCACTGTGCCCTCGCTCCAGTGGATCTCGAAGAACGAGCGGATCTCGCTCATGATCTCGTCGAAATTCCTGGTCTTGTGGCCGCACTCGGCGGTGTAGGTGTTGCCGTGCATGGGGTCGCAGCTCCAGACCAGTTTGAAGCCTTCTTTTTTCATCTCCCGTGCCAGATTCGGCAAGCCGTCGGTGATCTTCTTCGCGCCGAACCGGGTGATGAGGGTCAAGCGGCCCGGCTCGTTGTCCGGGTTGAGAATACTGACCAGCTTTTTCACATCGTCGATGTCGTGGTTGGGGCCGATCTTGACCCCGATGGGGTTATGCACCCCCCGGAAGAACTCCACATGCGCCCCGTCGATCTGCCGGGTGCGTTCGCCGATCCAGAGCATGTGGGCCGAGCAGTCGTACCAGTCGCCGGAGGTGGAGTCCTGACGGGTCAGGGCCTGCTCGTAGCCCAGGAGCAGCGCCTCGTGGGAGGTAAAAAAGCTGGCCTGGTTGAGCTGGGGGATATCGGTGTCGATGCCCACGATGCGCATGAAGTTGATGGCCTGGTCGATCTGGCGGGCCAGCTTGTCGTAGAGCTGCCCCTGGGGGGAGCGGCCCACGAACTCGTTGTTCCAGGAGTGCACCCGTTCAAGGGAGGCATAGCCGCCCATGGTAAAGGCGCGCAGGATGTTCATGGTGGCGCAGGCCAGATGGTAGCCCTTGAGCATCCGCTGCGGGTCCGGCCGCCGGGCCTCGGGGGTGGGATCGATCCCGTTGACCATGTCGCCCCGGTAGCTGGGGAGCTCCACGCCGTTTACCATCTCGGTGTCCGCGGAGCGGGGCTTGGCGTACTGCCCGGCCATGCGGCCCACCTTGATCACCGGCTTGCCGCCTGCGTAGCTCATGATTACCGCCATCTGGAGGATGACCTTCAAGAGCTCCCGGATGGAAGGGGCGGTGCACATGGAGAACTCTTCGGCGCAGTCGCCGCCCTGGAGCAAAAAGGCATTGCCCTCGGCGGCCATGGCCAGTTGTTTTTTCAGGGTGCGGATCTCCCCGGCAAAGACCAGGGGGGGCAGCTTGGAGATGGTTTGCACCGTCTCGGCAAACTCGTTTGTATCCGGCCAGTTGGGCTGCTGCAGGGCGGTGAATTTCTGCCAGCTTGTCTTGCTCCAGGGGTGTGTCGGCATGAATGAGGTCTCCGTTTGTTAAAAAAAATCAACGCAGAGGCGCAATGGCGCAAAAAGAAAGACAAGCGCGGTTAAATAATGTGCTTCCTTTGCGGCCTTCGCGCCTTTGCGTTTGATGATCAGCCTTCCTTGGCCCCGGGCAGGGCGCAGGGCCCGCCGGCGCAGCAGACCTCCACGTCAAAGGCGTTCAAAATACGCAGCTCCGGTTCCCGCCGTTCCGGGGCAACAGGGGTAAAATCAAAGCCGGGCAGCATGGTCAAAATCTTCTCTCTGGTCGGGATGGCTGCAAGCCCGGTGGCCAGCACCTTGCCGGTTCTCGCATCGAGCAGTTCTCCGTCCTCGCCGTTGGTCACCACCGCCAGGGGAATCATCTGGCCTTCTTCCAGCACCCTGGCCGCAGCAATGGCCGGGCGTTCGCGGGTCACCAGCGAGCCGGGGCCGTAGCGGAGCACCAGCACCCGTTGGTCCGCGATGCTCACCACGATGTCGATCTTCGAGGCCACGAACTGATGGGCGAACAGGGTTTCGATCCTGCGCCGCATCTCCAATTCGTTTTTGGCAAAACCCCGTTCTTCCACGAGCAGCCGGGCCAGCTTCTGGCGGTAGCGCTCGTCGTCGGTGTCCACCAGCGGTTCGCCGGTGACGAAGTCGGCGAGGTTGCCGTAGATCATGTGGTGCGTGGGAATGTCCGCCATAACTTCCGCCTCGAATAAAAATCTACTTACCCAGCGATAGACTTTATCCTTCTGTTCATTTCTTTGCTTGCCAAAAGAAACGAACCAAAGAAATACCATGCTGGCCATCTGATAGTATCGTAGCCTTG